>NZ_JAPWGM010000002.1 GCF_027213715.1 Pedobacter punctiformis | reverse complement strand
CAGCGGTTACTTTTCTTCGAACCGGACAGATGGCTTGGGATCGGATGATATTTACAGCTTTACCCGGGAGCAGGTGCTGGCTTTTAGCTTAAGCGGGAAAGTGTACAACAAAGTTACGGGGCAACCGCTTAGCGGGGCCATGGTTACGCTGAATAAAACGGGCGGTTCGGTGCTGAGGGTGGAAACGGATGAAACGGGTGCTTTTAAGTTTAAGCTGGAAAAGGCATCTGATTATGGGTTGACGGGTGAAAAGACAAACTTCAGGAGTGATGGTACGGATTTAACGACAAAAAACCTGACCAGCTCAGCAGAAATCAAAAAGGATCTTTACCTGGAAGCTGTTGAACTGAACAAAGCGATCAGGCTGGAGAACATTTATTATGATTTCGATAAATCGAACATCCGGGCAGATGCAGCTGTGGAGCTGGATAAGCTGGTGAAGATTATGCAGGATAACCCGACGATGTGGATTGAGCTGGGCTCTCATACCGACAGCAGAGGCAATGATGCTTATAATTTAGCTTTATCACAGCGACGGGCAGAATCTGCGGTACAATACATCATTAGCCGGGGCATTAGTAAAAACAGGATTGAGGCGAAAGGTTATGGAGAAACGAGATTACTGAACCGCTGTACCAACGGGGTTAAATGCACCCCTGCTGAACATCAGCTCAACAGAAGAACTGAGTTTAAAATCGTGAAGCAATAAATATTATATATACGCTCTTCAAATTCAAAGCCTTGGCCATGTCGGATGGGACAATAAAAGATTAGGGATGGTTTTATAAATCCTGTTGGCATGGCCTTATAAGGCAGTATCATTTAAGTTATTAAATAAGTTTTAGGAAAATGAGCCTTATGAAACCCGAAAAAATTACAGCAAAAACCATTATCAAGGCAATCGAAGATTATTATAGTGGTAAACAGATTATAGAAATTTGTAAAGACTATGAAATAGAGCAAGAGGTATTTGCTATTTGGCTCGAAGAGTACAAATGTGTCGCTTTGGAATTAATAGAACTTAAAATTGAAAATGAACGTCTAAGAAAACTGGTAATCGATACGATTTTGGAAAGCCAATCCCCAAATGAACGCTTAATGGCTATCAAAAGGCTAAGAAAGATGAATGATTAAACAATATGACAAATGCCAAAGGTAAAGATAAGGTAAGGGTGGTGAGCATCCTTTCCAATTCTTTAATAAATAATAGTTGGATTAATAGATTGGTTAAACAGGATCAAGTACGTTTTAAGAGAATAGAGCAATTGATCGAATTTCTTTTTGATCATTGTTTGCGAACCGGGAGGGTCTTGATTTCGGAGGATAGGAGTGCATGCGCTCTTGTTTTTTTTAGAAATAAAAAAAGCTATTCTATTTCATTATATCACAGTCTTATGCTGGCATTTAAAGTAACAGGATTAGATCGGCTCTCGCAAATATTAAAATTAGAGAGATACATTAAGATAGCTCATAATGCAGTAGCTGGTGAAGGCCAAATTTATCACATCCGTTTATGGGGAGTTCATCCAAGCTTCCAGGGAAAGGGTTCGGGAACTAAACTTCTTTTGGAAATGCTGGAAGAAAGTAAATCATTTGGTAAAACTTTGTTCCTGGAGACTTCTGAAAAAGAAATGTTACCTTTTTACGAAAAGATAGGCTTAAAGATTTATCATCAAATAGATTTGGACGGAACCATCTATTTGTTGAAGCAAAGGTAATGAGATAATGTTTCAACTAAAAAATGATTGAATTGTATTCCGTAACGCCACTGCCCTCCTAATTAAAAGCAGTTCTGAAAAGGCTTGTTTTTTTGCTTAAATAATTAATATGTAGTTTTTAGAGTACTATATCCTTCATTAAATTGCTTGATGTTTCGTTTTCAAAATGCTTATACTCAAAAATACTGTCTTTATTAAACTTCTTTCCTACGTTTTACCCTTTTAATGCATGAAATTAAGGGCAATAAATAAATCTAAATATCTGGGTTAATATTCTCTGAAACATAGTCTTTAAGGGCTATTGTAGACCTTTTCTGTTGTTAATAATTTAGTGGCGGTCTTAAAAATATCGTTTTGATAGATTATATGTATTTAAGGCCTAGGTAAACAGGTACAACCAAGAATTTTAATGCGCATAGCAATTTTAGGTACAAGAGGTATTCCAAGTCAATACGGCGGTTTTGAAAAATGTGCAGAACATATCGCATTAAGCTTGGTGGAAAGAGGGCATGAGGTGATAATGTACAACTCTCATAATCATGCGAACCAAAAAGTATTGTGGAATGGAGTTAAAATAGTTCATATATATGATCCGGAATTTAAATTGGGCTCACTTGGACGTTTTATATATGACTATAGATGCATCAGTGATTTAAAAAATCAAAATTGCGACATCATATTACAATTTGGATACAGAAGTAGTCCGGTTTGGAAAATTATAATGCCAAAGAATGTAAGTTTGGTGACCAATATGGGAGGCTTAGAATGGAAGAGATCAAAATATGGGCCATTATTAAGAAAATTTATTCATTTAGCCGAAAAGTTAGCCGTATATAATTGTGATAATTTAATTTCAGATTCGTTAGGTATCCAAAGTTATTTATTAAAGAAGTTTGAGAAAATATCACAATATATTCCTTATGGAGCTTATATTTTTAATGACCCAGATGAAAAAATCCTGGCAGACTTCCAGCTTTCAAAATATAAATATGATCTGTTTATTGGTAGTCTTGAGCCTGAAAACAGTTTGGAAATCATTTTGGATGGTGTTGTAAAGGCCCAAGTAGACCGCGATTTTTTGGTTGTGGGAAATCGTCTAACCAGAAATGGAAAATTTTTACAAAACAAGTATAGAAAGTACGCTAACATTAAGTTTTTGGGAAGTATTTATGATGATAAAGGGCTTAATAATTTAAGGTATTTTTCAAACTTATATTTTCATGGACATACCCTGGGCGGAACACACCCGCTCTTATTAGAAGCAATGGCATGTAGAAGTTTGATTTCTGCTAACGATAACGAGTTTAATAGGTTTATTGTAGGCAATGATGCTATGTATTTTCAAACTGTAGAAGACATTACCAAGCAAATGTTAGCAAAAGGTAAGGAAAGCCAGGAGTATAGCTATTACCTTGATAACAATGCTTTTAAAATTAAAAACTATTATTCGTGGAAGAACATTGGCGAAAGATACGAGCGCTATTTTTATGATTTAATAAAAAATGAGTTTATTCAACATAATGTTTAGAAATATTATGCCTGGTTGTTTTTTGTAGATTAAAATTGAAATTCGATTATTTTGAATAGCATAACATTAATGCCTTTATCTCATTTATTCAAAAATTGGCTTGGAATTAGGGGCAACGTTTCCTTCAAGTGGAATGCGAATTAAAATTTCGGTGCCCTTGTAATTTTCAATTACCAGTTCTCCTTTCAATTTTTCAATTCGCTGTTTGACATTCGTTAAGCCCATACTGTTTATTTTAGTTAAATTGGGATCAAAACCAATACCATCATCCTTAATTGAAAATATTATAATGCCATTTTGTATAACAATTTCTAATTTTACCTTTTTTGCTTTAGAGTGTTTGATCGTATTATGCGCAACTTCTTTAACCAGGAGATAACAATTTCGTCTACTCTGACTGTCCATAGCTAAATTCGGGATGTTTTGAGGAATAGAAGCCTCAAATATAATTTCAGAATGCTTAAATAAATTCCTGGTTTGCTCTTCTATATAGTATAGTAAGCTTTCCAAATCATCACTTTCTGCATTTGTACTCCAAACAATCTCATTAATTTTTAGGGCTAGTTCATTTATCATGATGTTAATTTGTTTAATTTCATCAACATCTTCACGTTTTTTGGTAGCAAGTTCGGCATATAATTTTATAGCAGAAATGCCTGCGCCGATCTCATCGTGTATCTCGCCGCTGATTCTTTGGCGTTCTAATTTTATAAATTTTTGCTGTTCAAAATATTTAGATTTTGAAAATGCATAATTTCTGTACACTACGTAAGCAAGAAGCAATATAAAGCCTGTAAAAATTAATATTTCAGGCCACCATTTTTCTAATAAACCAATAGATAAAAAAAGTATACTAAGTCTATCGCTAATGGGGGTAAAACAATTTAGTTGGGGTAAAAGTGATTCTTTTATAGTTCTACATGGATTGAGAAGAAGAATAGATTCTGATGTTTTGATAATTGTTGATAAAATTATAATGCAGATAGACATGTTTAATTTGTAGTTAAAAAATTGGCTAAAAATAGGTTTAAAAGTATATATATCAATTTTTTATGTGGCAAAAATGTTTTCGGATATCAAAAACATATTAAAAAGCATTATTAATAATACGGAAAATCTATATGTTGGCAAGCTTTTTGTCTTTCATGTACTAGGCTCCCCAAATTTTGAAAGTTTAACAATGAAAATTAAAAATTTTCAAATAGCATAGTTTAACCCTATTGGCTGTTAAATATGCTATTAATTTAAATTATGTAAATTTATGATTTCAATTTCTATTATAGAAGATAATAACTTCTATCGTGAATTGTTAGTAAGAGTACTGAAGGAAAAGCATTTCCTTAAAATTTATGGTGTTTACTCTTCTGCGGAAGAAGCTATACAAGAGCTTCCTGCAAATGCACCAGACATAGCTATAGTTGATATTAAGCTTAAGCTAAAATCAGGCATAGAACTCATAGAAACAGTAAAGCCATACCTCGCTAACACGCAATTTTTAATGTGTTCCGGGTTTCAAAATGATGAGAACATATTCAATGCTCTTAAAGCAGGTGCTTCAGGCTACATCATGAAAGGTTCTACTGAAGAGGAAATACAGAATGCAATAATAGAATTGCATAATGGAGGTTCTCCCATGAGCCCTTACATTGCCCGTAAAGTGATTAATTTATTACATCGGAAAAAAACCAGCGATAATAACCTCGGTTTAAGCTCCAGAGAATTAGAGGTGCTGTCTTTATTGAGTCGGGGATTGCTGTACAAGGAAATATCCGATCAATTAAATATTAGTGCCAACACTGTAAAAAATCATTGCAAAAATATTTATAAACGGCTGCATGTTCAAAATAAAATAGAAGCCATTAATAAATTTAGTAATTACAATTTACAGGCTTACGCATCTTAAATCATTCCCTCCAAATCACATCCCACCAAAAAAATAACCATAACAGGTTATTAATTTGAGCCCAAATAAAAGATGGTCTAAATCATTGATATTGGGTGACTTACATAGTATTATTAAACCAATCTGATTTTAAATCAGAAAGATTTCAATTTATTATTTTAAGTTATGGAAAGCCGTCATATTTTTATTTTAATCATATTATTAATCGTTTTAGATGCATTAGCACTAAACAGTTCATTTGGATTAATTTATGCTTCCGGGATCTTGGATGATCACTATTCAAGAGGGGAGATTACTCTTTTTCTCATATTTTTAAATCTTACCTGGTTAATTTCGTCTTTGATTAACCGAACCTATAATGAAGCCAATGTGCAATCTATTAAAGCACTTTTTAAAAAAATGAGCATTACATTTTTAATTCAGGTTTTGTTATTGATGGTGGGATTGAGTTTTATAAAACACATCCAATTTTTTAATGCCCATACCTTTTATATTTTACTGGCCCAGATTATTGGAACTTCCACAGTGCGTTTAGTCATTTATTATTCAGAACGACTCTATCCTAAATTGAATCTTTACAAAAAGAAAATTGTAATTATTGGCAATCATGATTTAGCCAGTCTTTTAGAGCGATACTTTTTGAAAAATAAATTATCCTTTAATCTGGCTGGTTCTTTTACTGATTTTAATACCGAGGTGGTAGATGAAAGGAATAGTAAGAAAATCAATAAATTAAAAGATACCGTTAAGTTTGCAATAGAAAATAATCTGGATGAGGTTTATACTACTCAGTTTCCAGAGCAATGTCAGGATCTTCAAGGGGTACTAAATCTTGCAGAAAAAAATTGTGTCAGAGTTAAATATGTAACCTCTTTCATCCGGTATAAAAGGGAAGAAGAAGCTTTTGCCAATTCCAGTTATATTTTTAATAATTTTTATGATGGGATTCCAATTTTAGTAAACCGGAGGGAACCATTAAGTTTTATTGGAAACCGGATTGCAAAGCGTTTATTTGATATTGTATTTAGCCTCTTTGTAATTGTTTTTCTGCTTTCCTGGTTTTTACCTCTAATGGCGCTTTTGATCAAACTGGAATCAAAAGGAGATGCTTTATTTTTACAACTTAGATCAGGAAAGAAAAACAAGCCCTTTTACTGTTACAAGTTTAGAAGTATGAATATGAATAAGGATAGTAACAATCTTCAAGCTTCCAGAAACGATCCCAGAATTACCAAAATCGGGGCTTTTATGCGGAAAACCAGTATAGATGAATTGCCGCAATTTTTTAATGTCCTTTTTGGTAACATGAGTGTAGTAGGGCCACGTCCGCACATGCTCAAACATACGGAAGAGTATAGCAAGCTAATTGACCAATATATGGTACGTCATTTTCTTAAACCAGGTATTACGGGATGGGCACAAATTAATGGCTTCCGTGGCGAAACCAAACATCATGAACAAATGCTTGGACGTGTAAAACATGATATTTGGTATATGGAAAACTGGTCGCTGTTTTTGGATATCAAAATCATTTATAAAACGGTTGTTAATGCTATTAAAGGAGAAGAAAATGCATTTTAATAAAAATTTAAAATAATAATTAAAAAAGAAACGTGCGAAGTTTTAGGGGGTTGGTGTAAAAAAAGTGTAAAATAAATTTGAAGGTTTTACCTTCAAATTTATTTTAATTTTTAACATCCCTTTAAGCTATTTTCATGTTTGCAACTAAGATGCCGGCACAACTAGGTTTAATTCATATCTTTTTTCTTATTTTATGTTCCATAACAGGCTGTGAAAAATCTGTAAATTCAGCTCTCACAGGCTCTATTCCGGTTGATAGTATTCCATTTCAATCTCAAGGCGCTTTTTTTAGTGATTGGACCGAAAAGAAATTAACCTTGCCAGCTTATCAGGATGCAGATCCGATATCAAATGCCGGAGCTACAATAATAAATGTTAACACCAGTAAAGTTTTAAATAAAATTACACCCTATATTAATGGGAATAATGCCAATCCCTTTTCAGGGCAAATGGTTACTGAAAGTAAATTAATTTCTCATATTAAAAACCTTGACCCAGGAATAATTCGTTTCCCGGGAGGGGATATTAGCAGTTTATATTTTTGGGATAGAAGTAACAAGGAAAAACCCTCTGATATTCCTTCGGCCATATTTGCTTCAAACGGAGACAGTACCACAAATGATGTTTGGTATGGTAAAAATAATGAACCCTGGACTTTATCCTTAGAAAATTATTATAAATTATTGGGACTTACATCCTCAACAGGAATAATTACCGTAAATTATGGATATGCGAGATATGGCTTAGGCGCAAATCCAGTTCAGGAAGCGGCTCATTTAGCTGCCAATTGGGTTCGGTATGATAATGGAAGAACTAAGTTTTGGGAAGTGGGAAATGAAAGCTATGGCTATTGGGAACCGGGCTGGAAAATTGATGTTTCTTTAAATAAAGATAAACAACCACAATTAATGACTGGGGAGCTTTATGGCAAACACTTCAAAATTTTTGCAGATTCAATGAGGAAAGCCGCTGCAGAGAAAGGCCACAAAATAAACATTGGTGCGCAATTGATTAGTAGACCTACGAATAATAGTATAAATCCGGCAGAAAGCTCCTGGAATAAAGGTTATTTTGCACAAGCAAAAGATGATGCCGATTATTATATCATACATGATTATTATACTGATTTTGGAGAGAACAGTTCTGCTAAAACAATATTGAACTCTGCAACCATTCAAACAGAGGCTATAAAAAATTATTTGCGGAATTCTTTTTTGGAAAGTGGGAGACAAGAGAAACCTATTGCTATGACAGAATGGAATATTTTTTCGACGGGTAGCAAGCAGAAAATTTCGGCAATTGCTGGTGTACATGCTACCATTTGTATGGGAGAAATGCTTAAAGCAAACCTGGCAATGGCCGCCAGATGGGATTTATTAGGCAAATACGATAATGGGAATGATTTTGGAGCTATAAGTATCGGTGATGAACCTGATAATTCGGAAAAATGGAATCCAAGACCAATTTTTTTCTACATGTACTATTTTAAGAAGCTACTTGGTGATAAATTAATTGAAACTTCTGTTAGCGGGAGCAATGATATTTTATCGTATGCCTCCAGATTTTCGTCTGGCGAAACGAGTATTGTTGTCGTAAATAAGGCAAAATCCGATGAAATTGTATCTTTAAATATTGACAATTCATCTAAATTGAAACACTATTATACTTATACACTCGAAGGTGAAGGGAATACGGATTTTTCCCGGAAAGTATTTATTAATTCTGGAGGTCCAACCGGAGTTTCAGGCGGACCTCCAGACTATACAAATTTGGCGGCAAAAAGATTTACAGTTTCCGATGGAAAAATCAATGTAAAAGTTCCAAAGTACGGAGTAGTTTTTATCGTTGCCGTCGATAAATAATTTAAATTACTTATCGCTTAGGAAGTTGATAATGTCATTAACAGATTGAAGGCGAATTATATTTTCTTCACTGATTTCAATGTTGTATTTTTGTTCCAAGGCGACCATAATGCTCAAATGCCCAAAACTATCCCAATTATAATGTTGGCCAAGTGCTGAATTTAAATTTAATGATTCCGGTTCGCATTCTAAAGCCATAGCTATAGTTTGCAGTACTTCTGATTGACTGATGTTCATTTTATTGATTGTGTATTAATTCTGACGTTAATTGTTTTATATCTATTTTTCCACTGCTATTAAATGGCAAACTGGTTTTATTAATAATTTTATTGGGTACATAGTATGACGGAAGTTTTTTCTTTAAATAATCCTGAAGGCTGGCTTCGCTGTAATCCTTTAAAACAACAAATGCTATAATTTTATCATCTACGCAGGTTGTTATATTGGTAATACATCCATATTCACGTAGTGCATAATCAATTTCACTAAGATCAATGCGATTACCTTTTATTTTAATCTGAGAATCCTTTCTACACACATAATAAAGATTGTTGTTTACATACTCAACATAATCTCCGGTAGCATAAGACCATTTTTTGACTTCGTCGATAAATATCTCTTTAAAAGCGGTATTTGCAGAATTGTTTTTTAAGCCCAGGTAGCCACTAGCAATGTAATCGCCTAAAATAACCAACTCACCAAGATTCTCTTCTTTATTCTGTAAAACTAATTCGTAGTTTGGCAATGGCTTTCCTATCGAAACTGTATGAGTACAGTATTCCATATAATCATTTTTGGTTAATTTTTGATAGGTAGCATATATTGTTGTTTCTGTTGGCCCGTAGCAGTTATAAATGATTAATTCGGGATTTGCATCAAAAAGTAATTGTACCTGCGAAGGAAATAGTCTTTCTCCTCCAAAAATCATTGTTTTAACATGACCAAAAATATCTTTATTGATATGATTGGTTTTGAGCATTAAATCAATTGCGCTTGGAACCGAATGCCATATAGTGATTTTTTTATCCTTAATATTCTTGGCAGGAAGTAGTTTTTCTGCGGTCCCGGAAAAAGGTACTAAAGAAGCACCGCTTATTATTGCTGTAAATATATCCAGTATGCTTATATCAAATCCTAGATTAGAATACTGCCCCCATACATCATTTGGTAATGAGGTAAACTCCTGAGTGCTAAATGCTATGAAGTTATTTAAGGATTTTCTGGGAATCATTACCCCTTTAGGTAAACCTGTTGACCCTGATGTAAAAATAATATACGCCGTGGAGTCGATTTGTGGAACTTCGAACTCAAAATGGGGGAGGATCTGGTCTGCATTTTTAAAAAAAGATTCAGGTGTTGTTAATCGTTCGCTTTTAGCACTGACTGGTATCTCCGTGTCAATTATTAAGTCAGGTTCAAACTGCTTAATAAAGTAATCTTTTCTGTCTTCAGGCAAACCTACATTAACAGGGCAGAAAGTGGTACCCGCTAAGTATGCACCCCAAATTAGGGTATATGCATAAAATCCCTGAGGCGCAGTAATTAAAACTTTATTAATGTTGTGTTCTAAGAAATACTCCCTGGCATATAAACAATGTTTACAAAAATCTGAATACGAATAATCACCTGATTTTTCTGAGACGGCAATCCCATTGTTTTCAAAATGTGTTTTTAATATTTTAATTAAGTCCATCTAATAGTTTACTTCAAGTCTATTTCAATTATTTTTAAAGCTTTTATTTATCTTTTCTTTATTAATTTGGCCGGAACTCCACCCATAATGCTATAGGGTTCAACACTTTTAGTTACCACACTGCCTGCTGCAATAATTGATCCTTTACCAATGGTTACTCCGGATAATATCACACTATTTGTCCCGATCCAACAATCATCCTCTATCGTAATAAATTCTCTCTCAACTCCTTGTTCGTGCATTGGAATATCAGTTCTTTCAAACTTATGATTTTCAGCAAAAAGACCTACCCGGGGGCCCATCATAACGTTGTTGCCTATGTCAATAAATCCCGAACAACCAATGTAATTGTAGGTGCCAATGCTGGAATTATTTCCTATTCTAAGTCCTTCGCCTACCTCACCTCCATAAGCATTAGATGGCCGGATAATGGCAAAACGCCCGATGGTTACCCGGTTACCGATTGTAATGTTTCTTGATGACATACAATTAACTTCCGCATAATCTTCAATGATTAAATCGTTGCCAGCATATAAATGATTAGCATATCGAATGTTTGTTCCCTTTCCAATCATTACCAGGCCCTTCGTTTTACCCATAAATAGCCTGGCATAACAACCTCTTAAAATATAAGTTAGGATCGTTAACATGGTGGTAAATATATCCCGGTTGGACCACCCTGAAAATCTGTTTTTTAGTTGCGTGATGTATTTATTCAGTGCCATGCGATGGTTGTTTAAACGGTTCTGCTTCGTTATGCCTTTTAATAACGCGTGCCGGATTGCCTAAGGCCGTAGTGTTTGCCGGAATATCTCTAACAACCAGAGAGGCTGCTCCAATTAAAGCGTTGTCTCCAATATTAACACTTCCAATAATCGTTACGCTAGCACCCACATCTACATTGTTGCCTAGCTTTGGTGCGGTACTGTAACTTCCATCTTCATGTTTTATTATTCCAATAGTTGTTAAATGTCTGATTGTACAGTAATTTCCTAAAGTAGCATCGCCATGTATAACCGTTCCGTGCCCATGCTCTAATCTAAGCCCTTTACCAATATTAGAGTTCCAGTGCAGTTCAATATTTAAGAACCACTCAACAAAAATCCGGTAAAATAGGAGGTACCAAAAAAAGAATATAACAAGTATTTTTTTGCTTCTTATTAGTGAGGCAAGCCGATACAAAACCAATACTATCCGTCCTTTAATATTTCCCTTGTTTATTTTCCAGTCTTGAAAAATATTATATGTCTTTTCTTGTACAATATTATTTGATATATTATTAAAATCTTCCATGCAGATATTGAATTTGTTATATTATTGAGAAAGTTTTTTTTTCCTGTTTAAGTGTTCAGAATTTGTTAAAGCACTATAAAATTTCAAAATCCTGGTGTAAAGCAAAGGTGAAAATCTAAAAAGGGTATATCCGTATTTGTACCTTTTGCTTACATACTGGTTCCCCTTATAAAAATTATTATAATTCCGGAGGTTTGCTTTAATGATGTTATAATCCTGATAATGTGTTTTGCTGGATTCTACGAGAATCATATTCAGGTTTATCATGTTTATATTAAAATCGAAAGCCTTTGCTTCTTCCACATGATTTTGAAGCTCTTTTTTGCAGGTGTTTACTATTTCTTTGGTAAGAAGTAATGCCTTCATATATTTCTGACTAAATGCGGCTTGACTGAGAGAACTATCTCTAATCATGTAATCATACAAAATGGTGTCGTCATAAACCGTTTTGGTTGCAGCTTTTAACGCTTCAAAGTTATAGTACGCATCTTCAAATATTGACAATGTTGGTGCAAAAAGAATTTCCTGAACGGTTTCCTTTTTATAAATTTTATCGTAATTGCTCAACAAAATTTCACCACTAAATAACCCTGTTATGCCTTCATCCCGGGTGTAAGTTTTTATGGTATTGTTACCGCCGTACAATTGAACTTTGCCTGGAGAAACCCTTCTTACTCCGCACATTGAAATATCGGCATCGTACTTTTTGATGTTACTGATTAAAACTTCATACATCCTGGTATACAAAACATCATCGGCATCAACAAAACCAATATACTGGCCTTTTGCCACTTTTAAGCCTGCATTTCGTGCCGATGATACCCCCTTATTAACTTGATGTATGACAATTATTCTATCATCTTTTTTTGCAAATTCATCACATCTTTCTCCACTATTATCTGTAGATCCATCATTAACCAAAATCAGCTCGAAATCAGAAATGGATTGCTTTAATATTGATTCAATACAAACATCAAGATATTGAGCTTTATTATATACGGGAACAATAATGGATAGTTCTTTCATTTACTTTTCTTTTAATTAATTGAATTTCAAAGCATCTAAAATGCTTTTTTCATAACGCTCCTTTGAGAAAAACTCGTGAACTCTTTTAGTGGCATTATTTCCCATTTTTTCGCGGGCCTGCGAATCAGTTATTAAATAAGAAAAGCGTTTAACTGCAGTTTCAGCATCATTCCATGGAATTAGAATGCCGGTATTCATATTATCTACCATTTCTAATGCGCCACCATGCTCTGTTGCAACAACAGGTTTATGGCTGGCCATGGCTTCCAATACCACTGTTGGTAAAGGATCTGGTAAAATAGAGGGTAATATAAAAATGTCTAAACCTTTTAAAATATTTGGAATGTCTTTCCTGAAACCTAAATCTAAAACCGTATGCTGAAGTCCGCTATTTATTATTATTTCTTTCAGTTCATCCTGGAGATATTCATACCCGGGGTAAGCATCACCAGCCATTAAAAACTTGATGTTATTAAATTGTTTGGTGAGCCCAGTAGCCAGTTCCAGAAAGTATTTTTGTCCTTTCCACGCATTTACTCTTCCAACCATACCAATTAAGACTTCGTTGGGCTGAATATTTAATTCTTCCCGGATAGATGATTCCCCAATTGAATATTCTGAATAATCCAAGCCATTGTGGATTGTCAAAATTTTATTTACACTGATGTGTTTCGACCAATGTTTTTTTACCTCTTCAGATACAACCAATACTTTATCGCTGTAATTGTTGATAACCTTCCCAATGATTAAACTAAATAAAGCAGGCTTTTCAATAATCTCATGAATGTGCCAAATATGCTTAACATTACACTTTTTAGCTGCAAAAGCACCAACCAAAACACCTGCCGTATTAGAATATACAGTGCCAATTTTTTTTTGCTTTATAATTTCAACCAGTTTTTTCCTGGCGGTGCTAAAGGCCGAATACCGGTTAATTAATCCGCTTATATTGAAATACTTGCGTCTTAAAATACCTAATTTTAATATAATAACTTCAATCTGCAGGTCTCTTAATTGCTGTATCAATGGCCCATCATCAGAAAGCACCGCCGTTACATTATAGTTATTTTTTTTAAGCAGAGAAGCGGTAATCAAGAAAATTTTACTCGCTCCATAAACATCGGAAGAACTATGCAGCATTAAGATATTTAAATTCTGATTTTTCATTAAATTAAGTTTCGAGTCGGTATTTGTATGTTTAAAAAATGCGTTTAAAAATTCCTTTTACTGATAAACCAACCACCAGAAGCAATAACCAAAATACTGTAAATAATAGATATGGGTTTATCGTATCGGATAGGAATATGTACAATAATACGATGCTGGTTATAGAGAAATAAACAAGTATTGAGTATTTTAAAGTAATAATGCGCCTTTTGATCAGTATGATATCCTGAATGATGTGTAAAACAACGAAAGAAATAAAAATTGAATAATTTATTACGCTCAAAGATTTAACATAAGAAAATCCTATAAATGTTAGTACTAAATAGACGAAGATTCCTATGATATTTAAAAGCATATCTAACTTTTCCAGCTTCATTGCTATCAATACATTAGCTTGTAGTAAAAAGGTTGGAAACACAATCATAGTCAGAAACATTTCAGCGGTATACTTTGAAGTTTCTATATAGGTAGAACCGAACGCGAAAGGGATTAGTAAACTGGAAAAAGAAAAAATGAAAGTGAATGATGCTAATCCAAAAATTAAATAAATCATGTAAAATTTCCTGTAATGTACCTGAAAATCAGTCTTATCTGGCAATTCGAAAAGTTTTACAAGCGATGGAAATACGGAGGATGATAATATTAGTGGAACTAACTGCGCAAGCAAAAATATTTTGAATGAAATTTCATAATTGGCAACGTCCGTATCTGTTAATAATTTAGAAATAATAATACTCGCTATTCTCCAGTATATGATGGAGATGCTTCCTATTACAATGAAAGACCAATTGTTAGAAATGAGGGTTTTTAAGTCTGAATAGCTTACTTTGGTTTTAAGTATAGTTGTAAAATTTACCAGGTGTTTTACCCCAATATTTATAAATAGATAGAGCGTAGCAAAACGTACAGCAACAATCATTAGGCATAAAACCATCATTGGCATTGGATAAAACATTAATACAACCCCAATCAAAAATCTTAAAACAGCATCTATTAATAAAATTCTAAATGTTTTTTGTTGTTCAAAATCGGCAATATTTAAACTTTTTATTGCAAAAATAATATTGTCGAAAACAACATTTATCCCCAATACAATTGATAATTCTCTAACCAGATTGCCATCATAAATAGAATAGGCTAATGCTAAATTAATGAGGTAAAAAAAAGTGCCGGAATAGAATTGAATCTTTAAAAATTTACTGATCAGGGATTTTTTATCTTCACTAATCAGGTATTCCCGAACAAACCATTGGCCTAAACCCAGCGTAGAAAAAGCAGCTACGATTTGATATAATGTATTTGCAATTAAAAACTGAGCAAAATCAAATGTGGAATACTTTCTGGCCACTATTACAAAGAACAAACTGAGCAAAACGTTTTGCGTAACGCTTGATGCCAATCCCCAAATACTATTTTTGAGAACCGGAGATTCATTTATCTTCAGTATCGCAGAACTAAATTTCATCGGAAGTATAAAATGGGGAAATATGAGGAGGTGATATCAAGATTGAAACAAGTGTTACCACAAATATTCCTATTCTTAAATCACTAAATGAATAAACGGTTACAAATGCAACTAACCAACAAATAAGACTAGCAGAAACAAACAATAATAATTTTTTTTCATTAGCGAAAACCGGGTTTATAATCACTCTGAATGCATTAATTATGGGTAGAAATATTAAGAACAGAAGTAATATAAATCCAAGAACTCCAAACTCGACTAATAGTTTAAGGTAGCCACTCTCCGGATGATCCATGTATTCGTACGTTCCGAAAAAAAGCCAGAACTGGTCTTGTGAATGTAAAGAAACATAACTTTGATAATTGCCAATACCTATGCCAAGAAAAGGGTTTTGAAGAAATATTTTAAAAGCACCTGCCCAATAAGCATATCTAACACTGGCCGTATCGTTAACATCCGCACCTCTGTTAAATATGGCAAAATGATTGGAGAAAAATACTGCTGTTATGATAACAACTGCAGTGCAGGCGATGCCCAATAATTTATATTTTTTATCTCCAAATATAAATATGATAATCATGCCTACACATAACCCCGTAAAGGCTGCCCGAACCCCTGTTAAAAAAAGAGCAACTATGACAAGAAAAAATAAAGCCGGATTGATTAAACTGTTTATTTTTTTGGCTGGGTTTTCAATTAAAAATATAAAACTGCTCATGGCTAAAAACTGTCCGTATTTCTGAGGATCCTCAAAGTAACTGGGGTATCTTATAATTGAATCGTATGCAGATGCGTTAAGATTAAGTTTATAAAGTGCTACAGACAGACCGAAAATTAATTGCATTGCTAAAAATGCCAATGAAAATAAACAGGAAAATTTAAGTCCTTTTAAAACGTCGTAAATAAAGGTAGGTTCCTGATGCAATTGTCTGACTAATATACTCGCATAAATAAATACAGTTATAAATTGAGATAAGAAAACAAAAGACCTGGCAATAAATTCGGAATGTAAACCTCCAATGATTAAAACCACCATTAACAATAGGCTTACAGCAGTATAAAAGGTTCTTAAACTGATCAAATTTTTAGGCTTCCCAATTAATAGAATCACTGTAAAATAGCTTATGATGTCAAATACTTTATAACCGCCCCAATCTTGAGTGGTTATAAATAGATCCATAAATGGAAAGAGAAAAACTGCATATAATAAATAATTCTTTTTTATATCAGTTCCCATTAAAACAAAAATGAAATAGCTAAATACAGAAAGAAGGCTTATTATATTTTTAATGTCCATTATTTTCTTAATTATTTAACTACCCAGGTTTTATCCATTAAGAATAAGATTTAATTTAGGCAAGCGGCCTTCATTAAATAATTTATTAACAAAACTTAACTCAGATTTTTTTGTAACATTCTTTCTAATCACAAATAATGTTAATCCTGCCTGCGAAGCAAAAGCGTAAACATCTGTATAAACTTTTAGAGCAGGTGTATCTATGATAATGTCATCATAAATTGTTGTTAAGTGGCTTAATAACTCCAGTATCAATTTACTCTCAATAAGTTCTGAAGGATTTTTCGCTACCTCGCCAGAGGTAATTACATCCAGGTTTTCTATTTTTGAGTGTTGGAGAATTTCATTTATTGAAACCTTTTTATTTAAGAAATTTGTAATACCTGGCTTTCCATTTGGTAATTGGAACAATTCTACAAAACAAGGCGATTGCAAATTTAGTTCTATTACAATTGTTTTTCGACCAGAAGAAGCAAGAGAGGCGGATAGGTTAGAAGCTATAAAACTCTTGCCTTCGCCAGGTTTGCTTGAAGTTATGACCGTGATGCGTCCTTTTTCTTTATTTTCGTGTAAGTAATCTATTTCACTTCTAAGTACACGGAATTGTTGTGAAAGGGTAGGATCACCACCCAGTAGGGCTAATGATTTGCCATTTTTTTGAGAAGTAATTTCACTTAAAATAGGCTTTTCTATCGTATCTTCAACTTCAGCTGGAAAAGAGATTGTGTTACTAAATATTTCTCTTATAAAAATAATTGATGCAGTGATTATTAAGGCTATAATTAATGCAATTGCATAAACAAAAGATTTTTTTGGCCATACAGCAGCATTTACATAAGCCATTTCAATAATATTTGCGCTGGCCAATGTTGTAGCGTAACTTAACGCAACTTCTTCCCGTTTTTGCAGAAGATAGGTATATAAATTTTCCTTAATGCCCTGTTGTCTTTTAATGCTGATGTAACCACGTTCCTGACCAGGCAAACTTTTAATAGAAGATTCTACCCTTGTATTAACATTTTGCAAGCTACTTTTCATGCCCAGAAGCGATAGCTTTATGTTTTTTACGTTTTCTCTAATGGCTGATGTTGTCGTTTGTATTTGCTCTTTAATGGGCGCAAATAAATAGTTTGTTTCCGGTGTGGTAGCCAGTAATTTATTACGCTCAAGCTGAAGTCTGGACAATTGATCAATCAGGTTAACTAAACCCTTGTCTTCAATACCAATAGTGGCAGGCACACTATTTTTGTTAATGGCGTTTTCTATACCTTCAATTACCTGCAGTTGAACATTAACCTCATTTAATTTACCATCATTTGACTGCATGTTTTGTAAATAAATGTTCGATTCAGCTGAAATATCGGTTAATCCCCTGCTACTTTTGTAACCCTCAATATCCTTTTCAACTGTAGTTAATTCGCCACTTAACAAACCCAAACGCTCATCAATAAATGACAAAGTGTTTTTTATAAGTTTGTTTTTTTCGTCGGTACTGTTATTCTTGTATTCTGCAATTAAATAATTTAAAAAATCCTTTCCTCTTTCCTTATTTTGATCTTTATAACTTAATTCAATTATAGGGGCCAATTTATCAACAAGCCTCGTTTCAAGATTTGATTGATATTTTGTAATCACATCTTCTGCATTCTCAAAATTCATCCCAATTGTAGAACCGATATAGTTTTTAATGGATTTTGTACTTTTAATCATTCCCAATCCAATAGCACTTTTAAATGCCTTATCGAAACCGGTTTTGATGGTATTTGTGCCTAAAGTCAATTCGATATTGCTTGCATCCAGTATTTTTACGTACACCATTCCTTTGTAAAGAGGTTGATTGTCAATGGGTTTGTAAACTATTGGCGATGCGTTGTATAATTCCTTTTTGTTTGAATCATAGTAAGAAGACCAGGCATTTAAATCTGTTATTACCTTTTTAATCAATGGTCTCGATTTAAGCACTTCCATCTCAATCTCAACCTTTTTAGACGTGTTGGCCAGATCTATCTCATCCAGGGCGGCTTTTTGCTTTTCAACTTTATCTTTATCCGCTACCACCAGCGATGCCTTAATTTCATACACCGGGTTTACAATTTTCAGGTATATAAATGCGATTAAAAGTGCAATGATTATACTCGCTAAGAAAAGACGCCATTTTGGTACATATCTTAACAAGATTATGGTCAATACACTTTGACTCTTAACCTGCGAATTCATTCCATTTGATATTTTGTTATTCATCGATTACTTATGTAAAGTGGAAAATACGATGGCAATTACTGATAGTGCAGAAACGATTAAAGTTCCTGTCTGGAAGCCACGACTAACTTGTGCATATTTTGTTTTACCTGGCTGAACATATATAACATCATTATTTTTTAAATAATAATGATTGGAAGTAAAAGCACTTTTTGAGGTTAAATCTATTGGTAGTATTGTTCTTTGTCCATCTATTTCTCTTATCAGGATAACATTGCCTCGTTTTGCAGTGATATTTAAATCGCCGGCAAGTGCTAAAGCTTCAGTAACGGTAACCCTTTCATTCGTAATTGGAAAAACACCAGGATGCTCAACATCACCTAAAACGGAAACTTTAAAATTTAATATGCGTACCGTTACATTAGCTTCTTTTAATAATGATGAAACTTTTGCAAAAACTTTTTGCTGTACCTCTGAGGTGGTCATTCCAGCAACTTTGGTTTCTCCAAGTATGGGTAAGTTAATATTTCCTTCCTGATCCACTAAATAACCCAAAACAGGGTTAACCGGGCTCACATCAAAGTTGCTTCCATTTGTTCTTGTTAAATTATTGTTGAAAATTGCAGATGCCTCAGGGTTTAAACTGGTAATGTTTATTCCAAGGATATCATTTTTTTGAACAGTCAAAGGAGAATAATTTTGGATGGGAAGCGTTGAATTTGCCTCAGCATCTTGAAAATAAGGTACTTGCTTGTATGCGCTACAGGAGAACAGCAAACATGACAATAAAAGCAGTAGATAATAATTATGTTTATTTTTCATTATGAATTTGAAGCTTAGATTTTTTTAAAGTATTTATTGTAAAAAAATGATGTTCGTACTGATCTATTATTTTTGGCCAGTTAAACTGTTCTTTTATTTTTAAATTGTTGTTGATAACAAAATCCAGATATTTTTTTGATGATTTATTTGTGTCATTTAGTTGTTCAGCAACTTCATCAGGTGTTGTAAAATACAAGGCATCATCACCAAGAATGTATCTGTTGAAATCATTGTCGTTTGCTGAAATTAAACTGGATGAAGCCATAGCCTCCAATAAAGAGGGGTTTGTTCCGCCTACGGTATGCCCATGAAAATATAAATTAGAAAAATATCTTAAGTTATTTAGCATTTCTATATCATATACACCGCCGATGAATTTAATTTTGCTATAAGATTTATATTTGCCCTTTAAATATTCTCCATATTTTGTTTGATGTTTGCCAATTACCAGGAATAATTTATCGGTATCAGACTTAGCCATTCCGTCAAGTATTGTTTCTATACTGTTTTCGGGCTCTAATCGTGCTACAAGCATGTTGTATTGATACTTTGACACGTTATAATCATCTAATTTATTTTCATCCGGATTATCAAAAGAATGTGCGCCATAAGGAATATATGTAGAATTAACATTATATTTTTTACTAATATACTTTTGTATGCCTATCGAATCACTTATTAAATGATCACTTGATTTGACGGCTAATTTCTCGGCAAACAGAAGAAACTTGCGCACCAGTTTTCCAAATTTGGTTCTTTTCCATTCCAAGCCGTCCATATTTGTAGTGAGTACAGGTTTACCCGGAAGAAATTTGTACCATACCGAACTGCTGGTATAGCCCAACTGTAAGATAACATCGAGATTATGTTTTTTTAAATTTCTTATACAATTAAAATCATAAATAAACTGTCCAATCGTTCCAAATTTGAATTCCGGATCAAAAATGTGTATTAGTTTAACTCCATTCCAGGTAGTTTCTTTATATGGATGATTATGTGAGTTATAAACGATTACTTCATGCCCTCTTTTTACTAATCCTAAAGCCAGATATTCAGCAAATTGCTCAAATCCACCATAATGATTTGGAATTCCTCTTGTACCTAAAATTGCTATTTGCATTGAATCGTGATGGTTAAGCTCTATGTCAAATTAGAAAATTAAAAATCATAATTTGAGTATTACGAAAGTATCAATAACGGCATATTGGAACAATAGCCCTTTAATACTACACAGATTTAAGCCATTTGATGTCTGATCAATTTATCAGCATCATCCTGACACTATCATGATTAAAACAAGAGATAACATTGGAAGAAACGATAACAATAAACAAGTTTAAATTCAGCGTGCCGTTGCAATTCAAAGAAGTTAAGCAGACATCAAAAAAATAATCAGTAAGAAAAAAATATTTGTGGTAAAAAAATGTAATATTAGCACTATAAAATAATTGAAATGGACATGTTTACGCTCGCCATTATTGAAGATGAAATGGCCATTAGGAAAGAATTAACCTGGTTGCTTGAAAGTGAAAGTGATATTAAAATTGTTGGTCATAGCGATAATGTGAAGGATGCACTCAGCTTAATTGAAACACAAAAGCCTGATGTTATATTGATGGATATCCAACTTATAGATGGTACTGCTTTTGATATAATAAGGGCATTAAAAGAAGTGCCCGAAAACATCATTTTTATTACTGCTTACAATCAGTTTGCTATAAAAGCCATTAAATTTGGTGCGCTTGACTATTTGCTAAAGCCTATTATACAAGACGAACTAAAAGAGGCACTTGACCGTTGTCGCAAAAAAAGAGCTAAAGAAATACATTGGAACGAGCAACTTTCTATTGCTCAGCAGTCATTCGATAACGACGATTTGCCCGAAAGCATTGTGCTGCATACCATAAACCAAATGCATATAATTTTGGTTCAGGAGATTGTGTATTGCAAGGGTGATGGACCTTATACTTTTTTCTACCTGGCTAATGGAACCAATCTTTTGGTTTCAAAACCTTTAAAACATTATGAAGAAATGTTGTCTGCACCGTGGTTTTTAAGAACGCATCAATCTTATCTGGTGAATAAAAATTATGTAGAAAAAATTTCAAAAACAGATTGCCTTGTACTTAAAAATAAAGAGGAAATTCCGGTTTCTTCCCGGCGCAAAAACTATATCCTTAATGCTTTATCAACTTCTTAATGAAATTAAGGTTATTATTTTTAGGTTTTGGGCTATTGTTTTTTTTCGCATGCAAACATGATAATACAGCCGAAAATAAAACACTGATTAAACAGTATAATGCTGCTTTTAAAAAACTTGCAGATAAACAGTCAACACTTGAATCAGCAGACTCTATATTAAATGCATGGCAACAATACAATAAAAATTCAATCGTGCTTGCTGATACAGATTTGAATGCCAATGTAAAGTATAACCTGGGCAGAGTTTATGCAAAGAGAAATGTAGATTCTGCGAAGAATTTTCTGCAACAGGGATTGGAACTTGTTGAACAAACAAAGGGTTATTTAGATATTAAAGCCCGGATTTATAATGGAATGGGCAATCTGGCCAATGGCGAGGCATCAGAACATCAGGCCAATTATTATTATAACAAAGCCGCTATTATTGTACTTTCGGACTCTACGGTTAATTTAAAGCCACAAGCAAAATGTATTATATTACTTGCGGCAGCTCAAAGTAATGCAAACCTGTATCAGTATAATCTGGCTTATAAAATGAATTTGGCCGCTTTGAAATTGATGCCACAATTGCCACCAAATTCGGTTAATCAGCAACGTGTACTTCATCAGCTAATTTTTGTTATTTATACTTCTGAATTACCAACGGATAATATCGTAAAATACTTAAAAAGGATGGAGGAATTACAGACCAGGTATCCTGACCAGTTTAATCCACGGTTTTTATACGATAGTAAAATACTTTATTTCAGTAAGCGCAACCAGGTGGACTCAATTTTGAAATATTCCTTATTAAATGTCAAAATAGATGAGGAAACCTATCACAACTACCCCACAGAAAAAACTTCAGCCGGTAATCTTTATACCACCTATACCAATCTCCTTAATAATTATACCAAAATAGGAGATTATAAAGCTGCAGGTTCATTTGCAAAAAAAGCCAATGAAATTTATAAAGAAAACTACAAAATAATTGCATACGAAGAATTGATAAGGAACAGAGAAGCCATTTCAGCCTATTTTTCTGCAATTGGGGAGCCTAATAATGCATTAAAATCATCATTAGAAGCGCTAGAAATACAAAAAGAAAATTTTGAAACGGAAAACACACAAGCTGTTGCCGAAATGAATGCCTTATATCAGATTCAAGCTAAAGATAATTCAATTAAAAGCCTCAATGAAGATATAAAACTAAATATGCTGCAGTTAGAACGTAGCCGGTTGATTCTACTCGTTACGGCCCTCATTATATTGCTTTTGCTCATTTTTATCGTCTTGTTTTACAGCATTTACAAACAACGGAAACTAAAACAAGAAAAAGAAAACGTACAGTTGCAGCAACAGTTATTGCGTACCCAGATGGAACCCCATTTTATTTTTAATACCTTATCGGCACTGCAAAGTTTTATACGACTTGATGAAAAAGATGAAGCTATCAAATATCTGAACCAATTTAGCCGACTCTTGAGGAGCAGCTTAGAACTGAGCAGAGAGAAGTTGGTGCCGCTTGGTCAGGAAATAGAGGCTTTAAATAATTACCTTAGCCTGCAACAAATGCGTTATAACTATGTGTTCCGCTTCAATATCCAAATGCCCGAACAAGAAGATTTGGATACGCTGATGATTCCACCCATGTTGGTACAACCCTTTGTAGAGAATGCCATTTTGCATGGTGTTGATTTGTCTGATAAAAATGGTTTTATCAGCATAGATTTCATGTTGGAAGAAAAGACCTTAAAAGTAAATATCACCGATAGTGGGAAAGCTATAGTCGAAAATAAAACTGACAAACACCAATCACTGTCAGGTATGATTAGTAAAGAACGTTTAGAGCTTTTGGGCAAAGAGCGTAATCAGGAAGCTGGTATTAAGTCTGATGTAAACTTAAATGGCGGAACCACGGTTTCACTTAATATTCCGGTTGGTAACTTAAATCGTTAATCTATTCAATAGAAGCCCGCTCTTTAATTTCAAAACCCCATTATTCATAATCCTTCTTAATATCATCCTGGTTTTGTTGAAACACTTAGAATAAAAATGGTCTTGAGGTTTGTTTTTTCAATCTTTTGGTACGAATCGTAATTCAATTCTAACGAATTGTAAATGCTTTGCACCTTGAAAATATCCATTTATATTTTTGATTAGTCTGTCATTTTTAGTCAAAACAGGATGGTGAAATTAAAAATACTCAGATTGAAGAAGAGGAGAAGATGGAGATACAGGTACAACGAATTGGCCCCATAAACATAAATTACAAATATGAGCATAATGAAATATTTGCTTTCCTTTCTATTTTTTTTGTTTATTCATCAGGCAAATGCCCAACAAATAGCTTTTGAAAAAGAATTCAAAAGCTATGCGGTTAATCCGCAATCTTCACCTTATAAGAATATTTTTGATAAATATAGTCTGGTCGATAGCACTTACCATTACGCTAACAAAAAGTATGATGATGCGACATTAAATCCAAATTGTTATGTAAAAGTTGGCGATAGTATCAGAGATGGTATTATCTATAAACGCAGTATTTTTTTAATCGATTTAAAGATAGATATCCGCTGTTACACTAAAACACCTGCTTTTAGCTGGATTAAAGACGGAATGCTGAAGAATAGTATTTATCAGGAAGCAATTATCTTTTTAATGGCCGGTAAAAAGATTAGTGCTGAAAATCTTTTCGAAAGTGCTAAAATTGATATGCGCAATAAGCGGTATGATGATGCTTGTACCAAGTTTTTAATTTTAACCAGCATCGATAAAAGTTATTTGGACGTAGCTTTAAATAACATTGGCTTATGTTTATATGATCAGAAACAATATCGGGCTGCGGGTTTTTATCTGCAAAAAGCCATTGAGTTGTTTCCAAATCAGTATTTAGCTTATTTAAATATGGGCACAGTAGCAAAAATGATAAAAGATGATGCCGGGCTAAGTAATGAAGCCTATTATTTTAAAAAAGCTTATGAGCTGGCACCGGCAAATGATAAAACCATTTATAATTATGCCACCATATTAATGTATGATTATAACTTTAATTTTGATAAAGCGGAAACACTTTTAAAAACCAGTATTAAACTTGCACCACAGCAACCGCTTTACCAAACTACGCTTGCCCGTTTATATGTAAAACAGGCACAAAATACAGGTTTAAAAGAGAATGATTTATATCAAAAAGCAATTGAAACGGCAAATAAGGCTATAAATATCAACAATAAATACAGTGATGCCTATCTGGTAAAGGCCAGAGCATTTTATATGCTTTATCAATCGGAATTAAACTCACAGAAAAGAATAAATATGGACAGCGTTTGCACTGCTATAAATCTATATTATAAAAGTGGTGGTACGGATAAAGATGGGCAAACTTACAGCAACCTTTGTGTAAATTATGGCAATGCCAATTTAACGCAGGTAAAAAACATAAATGAACTTATCCCGGTTGGGTGGAAATTACAGCTAAAAACCGAAGATGATTTTAATCAAGATGGCTTAACGGATGTAGCCATGTTGGTATTTGAAAACAATCCTCAAAAAATTAAAAGTATTATACGGTACGATACACCACAACAATTACCTGGCACAAGAAATTACAATAAGGGTATTTTTTACATTTTACTTGGTACTAAAGACAAAAAATACGGTGTAGCTGTAATTGATGAAAAACTGACTGAAACTGCGACAGGCTATTACGATAACGTTTATACTTTAAGCAGTTTAAATGGTGTACTGAAGCTAAAACGTATTTGTAATGATGTAATTTCAATAGATGTAATGCGGTATCAGCAAAATAATTTTTACATTATCGGACAAGATTATTCCAGTATGAAACAAAAAGGCAGCGTTCGGAGGGGCAAGCCCCTTGCTGAAGATTGTCAGGAAACATTTTCGCTGAATTACAATACTAAACAACTATCCATTACCAAAACAATTAAAAAAACAGGGAAAAAGGAAAGTCAAATAATAAATAATCTAATTGTAGAACCTGTTATAATTACTGAAAGAAAGCCGCTTTACGGTGTAATTGATTTCGACAAATACGGTTTTTAAAAAATGAAAGGTGCCATTCTGTATTTTAGCATAAGGCTAACCATTTTGGCTTTTGCAATAACCATTTTTTATAACTGCGCAGTATATTTATTGCCAAATCACATTGCCAGGGACCAATTTTCTTTTGTTGGAGAACTCGATATTTTCATTATACTAACCATGATGTTTGCGGTGATTTATAGTGCTTTTATTTATTGGGAATGCATTCAGTTTACCAGGAAACATTGGTTTGGGCATAGAAATGGTGCATTGGTTTTGCTTATAATCAACGCCATCATTGCGATAGCATCATTCTTGATATCCTTAAAAGTGTGATAGTCGTTTTTATGTTTTTATTGACACAATTACTACGAATTGTAAGTGAAACCCAACGAATTGTAAATGGAATTGGTTAATTCTTTAAAAGCCGCCTATTTGTACAAAAATTGAATTAATTAATTATGAAAAATATATGCCTGGCTTTTATTGCTATGGTTTTAATGGCTTGCCATACTAAAACAAAAACCACAAAACAATCAATTGTTGATGATAAGCAAAGCCTGACAGATACAGCAAAATATGTTGTTGAACCTGTTTACAAAGAACCTGTCAGTCCAATTGATACCGTTGCTAATAGTACCAAACCACTTGAAAATGAGGAAGCAAGCACAGGTTGCAAAGACAGTATTGCTTTCGATCAATATCCAGCAGTTGTATCTCAAAATTTTACAAAAGCACCTTTAGATTGGGAAAGTAATCCAAGCGCAAGGTATTTTAGAACCCGGATTATTGATGCTTATAAATCAAATACTATAGATTTTGCAGGACATTATATCGGTGTAATATTTGGTTGCGGTGCAGATTGCATAGCAGGTTTTATGATTGATGTTAGAGATGGGAAAATTTATGACGCACCCTTAGGCGAAGAAAACTCTTGCTTTTTCTCTGATGATAAAGCGATTTGCGAATCCAGTAGCTTGCTGTTTATTTCTGCAGTGTGCAGGGAAAATATAGATGATAAAAAAGCCTACTACCTGGCTTATTTATGGAATGAGGAAAGTAAGAAATTTGAGCGTATAAAATCAGAAGAATTTTTGAAGAAAAAATAGTCGTCCGGATTTTGATGTTAGACGCTTCATGTTTTATAAGGGTTGAACTTAAAAAATGATTTAAGTATGAAAAACAAGAAAAATCAGCTTATTGCTTATTTTTTTCTAACGGCATTAATTGTGCTTAACAGCTGTTTATATATGGGTTATAAAATAAGTTTTGCCGGTTATTGGAGTGATAGAATTTTATTTTTGACATGGCTTTTGGCAACGCTCCTCCTGGTTATTAATTTCTGGAAAAAACTATGGACAAAAATATACTTTTGGTTACTTGTAGCTGGTTTTGTACTCACTGTATTACCAATGGGATTGCCTTTTTTCGCCATTCTATTATCAACCACAGGAAGTGGAAGACTGAAGCATTTCGACCTTAAAAATAATTACCGTCTACAAGTGGTTAACTATGGCGTTTTGGGCAGACCAAGATTACAACTTGTTGCGGATGGGATATTGTTTGATAAAATTAAATTAGAAACAAGTGATGAAATTGAGTTAAATGATAGCACATGGTTTGATATCAGAAAAGCAGAAAGCGCCAAACTGATAAAAGAAACAGATACCAATATTACTGTAAAATATTTCTTTGAAAAGGATAGTGTTCAGGCGGTACATCAACTAAAAATTGAGTAGGATATTATGGATTATTTAAAATAAAATCATCTGTAAATAAATTGTAAACTGAATGAAAAAACTAAAGCTACCAAATTATTAAACACCTTATAAAATTGGTAGAACAATAATTTGAATATGCAGAATCCTGATAAGATACAAGGTGCCACTGAACATTTCTTCAGGTACTTTAATACGCCCTGAAAAGGCATAAAAAACAACAATAAAAATGAAAAAACTACTCATTTTGTTTTCACTTTTTTTAATGCTGACCAATTATAAGTCGCAAGCCAGTGAATGTTACCATTATCATACTTTAAAACGCCTCAATCTGGTATATTCGGCAGATAAAAATTATCTCCAGCTTACCATAAAAGATCCTGATAATATCATTTATGTATCGCAGCAACGTTATCCCATTAAGAACTTAAATACACCTGTAACAGTGGTTTGCGAAGATGAGCAAAGTATAGTAGTTAAAGACAGCCAGTTTTACTATTTAGTTGCGAAAGAAATACCTTACGAACAACCAGTAACAGCTAAACAATTATTTGCAGTGAGTTCTGTCGTTATGGTCAAAAATTGTCGGCTAATACGCTCCGCTGGTAAATGGCATTATATTATACCTAATAATTATGCAAAACGGGGTTTTGAAGAAGTATTGTTAGACAAACTGCCAGCGAATTTCGAAATTTTATACGCTTTTAATCGGGATAGCGGTGCCAATTACCTTATTAAAAGCAGTAAACAGGTAGCTGCGGTAAACATTAGCATCGAATATCAGCATAATACTTACAGTTATAGCCCAATAGCAAAACTGAACCCGCTTACAACGGTTTTTACGGCTGCAGATAGTGATGTAGACAATAATTTTTTACGTGATGACCGGCATTTTTATCTTATCAATTATGATCTGAACATAACGGATGTAACCAGTCAGTTTGTTGCAGAAAAAAAGACAGGATTCAATAAAATGCGCATTAGCCTGAACAGTTTTCATGAGCCTGTTTTTAGTGATGGAAGTCATACTTTATGGATTTATTTTAAAGATGGGATTAGTTTAACGGATGGAACTGATCCCAATTTTTATCCGATTGAAGGCAAGTTTCTAAATGCAGACAGTACAATTATAATACATAAAGGTAAATATTACAGCAATGGATGGGCCGCTGGATATGAGGTAGAAAATCTTGATTTAAGTTTGGTAAAAGACAAAGCCAGTTTGGCTATATTGAGTGATGGTTCATTTGCAGATCAATACCAGAATTATCGGATTGAAAATTATCGCTTATTGCCTGATAGTATATTGTCTACCCAAAAGGGGATGCAAAAGTTATTGCCAATTGGATCGTATGGAGCCTATACACCGGCTCTACTCATAACTCCTGATTTTATTATTAGGGAAGAAAGTAAGGATAGCATCAGTCATAAATCAGGGATCAAGCCATTGGTAAAAGCTTATGCATTTGATGATAAATTGCTGATAGAAAATAAGCTGATAAAAAATCCGGGAAACCGGGAGAAAATGGTTTTTGTGGGGGCTATAGCTAATGTACTTGTGCCTTGTGATGGGGGCAGGGGCCAGCATCCGGTTGTGGTGAAGTACGATTACTTTTTTAAGGACGACAATGCGATTTATGCCTACCAGAGCGGGCAAAACAATTTAGAGATTTTAAAAGATATCAATCCGTCAACGGTGAGCATCGACAATTTCGAAGACATAAAAAAACTAGCAAACATCATTGCAAAGAAATAAAAAATCAGTGTTTTTCTTTTAAAGGTATTAAAATGAATGTGTTAAAAATATTTTATGTACTATTAATTGTTTTTTTTGTTACCGGATTGCTATTGTTTCTGGTTTTTGTTTTGCCAGAATACATGGCCTGTAATAAAACAATGTACGAAGGAGAAAAAGGAATAACCTTTTTTGGTGATGAAATAGATTGTGGTTGCGAAAATCAAGCTTTTGGCGAAGCCCTTACTCAATTGTTCGCGACTATATTAATTTCTTTATCGCTGATTATAATAACCCTGAAACTCATCATGAACAAGCTTAAAAATAAATTAATCTCTAAAAATGTTTTATAAAACATGTTCAACAAGTTTATTCCTGCTGTATCCATTCAAATTTTCCTTTATTTAAATAAATTACACCGCCACCACAAGCTTCCGCCTGATGAATAAAGATTCCATCATGTGGTAATTTTATCTTGTCCTTTTCATTAACATCTTCCTTTGTTATAATTTCGCCTTTGTCGTTTACATTATTCCAGTATATTTCGCCTTTTGGCACTTTTTCAAAAACACCAACCCATTCCAGGTCATCAAATCCTTGCCCCAGTATATCCTTACCTATGCCTAAATAAACGACCTTATTATTACCGAATATTATTTTTAAGCCATATTTTTTGTTCATTGTATTTTGAACAATTTTTACAGTATCAGCCAGTTGATCGTCATCTAAATTGCAAATTATAAAATTCGGGTTGTGCTTTTTAGAAACCACAATGGTATCATTCTTTACAGAATTTATTTTAGGCAAATCGTTTTTTTGTTGATTATTTTGAGGCAGCTCAATCTTATTTCTGCTTTTAACTTTAATGTCTTTTTTATTTTGGCAAGCAGAGAATGTCAATGTTAAGATTGTTAAAATGTATAAAGCTGTGATTAGATGAAATACTTTCATAATATTATGGACTTGCTTCACTTTACAAATTTAGATTTAATAATTAATCCATTATTCTACGAATCGTAACTCAAATCGAGCGAATTGTAAATGAATAACAGAGAAAAGATATTCATCACTACTTTTAAGAAATAACTTTCAGAGATTATTAACGATAGAAAATTTTAAAAATACATTGCAATGAAAATCAATATTATTATTTTGTTTTTAATGATAAGTTCACTCGCAGGCTATGCACAAAATGTTATAAAACTTGCTGAGGGCGATTTTTATAAACTGTCATCTACCGCACTTGGTAAGGCTATCGTTTTTACAAAAAGGAATGTACAACTTAGAAAGGTGGGTACTTTCAAAGTCACAACAAAGGATAGGGAAATCCAATTTTCTTTAAACAAAAATTTCTACGTGGATGGAGTATATTCTTCAATTGATAAAAACAAAAATTATTCTAATGAAAAATACATCAATGGAAGTTTGATTTCTTCAGTATATGGTTATGCTGATACTAAAATTACTAAAAAAATTGAGGTAAAAAAAGATAAAAATAACTACCTGATTACTGAAACTGAGATCTATCAAAGAGGTCTTGAAAATGATAGTACAATTAAAAAATATATAAATGAAAAACCTTTACTAAAGGAAAAGTATAGCAATGGGAAATTAATGATCCAAAATAACAGAGAAAAAGGTACAATCGTTATATATGACAGGTATGGAAATTTACAAGAAAAACATTACGATAATATAGAAGAAAAATACGATAGCGACGGTAAGATTTATTTTAAAAAGGTTTATTTAAAGGATAAAGTAGAGGAATATCAGTCTGGTAAGCTCAGTAAAGTTCTGGAATTCAGGGAGGATAAGAATCAAAACGCTGAAATAGTAATAATCAGTACCTATGATGTAAATGGAAATAAAACAAGTGTTAAAGAAACCATACCCTGGGCAGAACCCGCCCCGGACTACCTGATTTTTGACTTAGAAAAAGATGAACTCGCATCTTATAAAACAATTGCCGTATTAAAATGAAACAAATTAAGCTGATAATAACAATTACCGGAAGTATATTAGGTATTTTAATACTATCTGTTTTGTTTACCAATTGCAATACTCATAAACAAACCAAAGGGATAAATTTTAAAGAAATCGCTTTTGAATATGAAAATCAAAACAAATGGGTTTCAACTGTAACAGAAGCAAAACAGTTATTATTATTGGATAGCCTGTCTGTTACAACAGAACAGCTAGATAGTATGTATAATAAAAAAGCACAGTACATTTTTGTGATTGGAGGAGGTTGTTTTAGTGCAAAGCCTGGGGAAATGGAAGCAAAAATTCAAAACGATACACTAGAAATTATATGGAACGAACCATCAGGAATGTGCCCTGAAACAGGTAAAATGGCCCCAGCCAACATGTGTTTGGAAATAGAAAAGGAAAAATACCCCAGGTATAAAGATTTCAAAATAAAAAAAAGCGTAAAGTAACCATCTGTTTTAAGAAAAGGCAGACCAAGAATCTAAATTAGTATGAAGAGGATAATTGTTGTGCCTTTTATTTTAATTACCCTGCAAATTATTAGCATAGTACATTTGCTTTATACTTACCAGTATGGAGATAGTCATATTCCTGCCGCTTTTATTGAACTGAACATTTTATCATTAACCAGTTTTTTGATGTCGATAATAGCCTATTTTTCTTATTTGAAAACCGGAAGAAAAGTAAAAGTTTGGTTAGTTGTTATTGCTTTATCGCTTCTTGTAATTATTGCATTAATTATTGTTTATGCAATCATGTTGACTAATAAATATCAATAAAAAATAGGTTTGTAACAGAATTATGAAGACGAGATATACCCTGATCGTAGTTGTTTCCCTGAGCTTACAAAGTTGTACAGTTTCTAATGATCGTATTGCAGATCATTTCTGGAAATGTGGTAAGGCCTGTGGATTACAGGATGTATTGAGTTTTGAACCACACAGCAAAAATACCCGTTTATCGGGCGATACTATTTATAATTCATGGCGTCCAATTGCAAAAATTGTAAAGCGGGACTACCGATTGATGGCAAAGAACAGGCTCTATATTGTGATGCTTAAAGCAAAAATAACAGATACCTGTATATACTATGAGCAATAAAATTATATAATAAACCTGATAAATAAACCAACTAATGATCCGTTAAAAATGAACAATTACAGATCTTTTCTTGTTCTTATGATGTTATTATTTTGGTTTGCACCTTTCAAATCCTTTGCCGGCGGACTTTCTGCCTGGCAGGAGGAAACTCCTTATGGGCATGAAATAGAACATGATGGAACTGAAGGTGGGTGGATCAGGATGCAATTGGATAGCACTTCTATAACTTTTCAAAATTTTTACTTTTACAAACACTATACGGTAGCATACAGCGATGCTGAGTTTTATATTGTTAATGAAAAAACAGCTGTGGTACAGCGATTTGTAAATAAACAACAATGGGAATCCGCCCTTAACAAACAAGATCTGGAACCTTTCTGGAAAAGAGAATATAACGACAATTATGGTGTTGACAAAGCATGGGCGCCACTATTATTGATATTTCTTCCATTTCCGTTTTTACTGCCAGTGCTTTGGCTGATTTGTGTAATAAGTTTATTTTTTACTACCCGAAGGTTTTATGGCTTTCGTAAACACTTTTTGTGGATTTACCCGGTATTATATATTTTAGTTTTAAGCGCTAATGCTATTCCTCAAAGTTTTTAAAATGCATTAACTTCAAATAATAAAGTGATTATAAGAAAGAATGTTAAATTTTGTATGAATAATGTTTAAAAGAAATAAGTTTAAGCAGGTTAACGGAAACTTAATACTTTATCCTGACTATGGAAATATAAAGGGATTTACAATTATTGGTGTTTTATGTTTGCTGTTTTGTTATGCGCTTTATAACACCAATGCAAAATATAATAATATTGGTACAATCAATTTGTATTACATCTTTGCAGGAACGATTTTATTTTTACTGATTGGTATGGCTACTGCTTACAAAAAAGTAATTATCAATAGCACTAAGCAAAAAATTGAAGTTTCATTTTTTGGATTTATAATAAAAGAAATCCCATTTAACAAGATTTTAAGTGTTGAAGAGCGTTCCGGTTCATTAATACCTGCATTTTATATTATTTTAAAAACAAATCACATAGGTAGCAGCATTAGAGTTAGTCCAACTTATAGTGAAAAACAATTTTACGAGAAAGCTGCTTTCTACAATCAAATTTTGCCACTTATCAGAGAATTACTGGCAACTTATAGTAGTATTGATGAACCTGGTATTAAGTTACCAGTAACATTTCGCTATTTTAAAAAAACGGCTCCTCATATTTATCGGTACCGGTCCGTTTCAAAACTTATATTTTCCATTTGCAATTTGATTTTTTCTCTTGGCTGCCTGGCGTTTGCTGTTTTGGTATTTGTTATGATGCAGACATGGACTTTAATATTCGTAGGAATCCTTTTTCTTGTAGCAGGGTTGTTTTTATTGTTTTTTGCTTATGCCAATTCTGCTGTATTATATGTTAATACCCAATCTAGGTTATTGGCTCAAAAAAGATTCGGAACAGTTCAGGAATTTCCGTTTTCTGCAATAGAAAAAATAATAGTACGTGACACCCAGTTAAATGGAATCTCAATATATACCAGTTTAATTATAAGCACAAAAGAAGACGAACAAACTATAGATAAAAGTTTTAGTACACAACAGTTATCGAATGTAGATAATGAATTGCGGGCCTTATTAATTATGGAGAATTAGATCTGAAATGGATGATTAACTACGAATTGTAATTCAACCCTAACGAATTGTAAACGGTTTTGAATGAAATGGCTGAAACTTGTTCATTTGGGGGTCTTTTAATCCGAATTATTATGAAGCTAGATTTTACAAAAATTTTTCCTGCACTTATAGTACTGGGCATATTCCTGTACTTTGCCAACATGGTGTACAATTTCGATAACCTTAGTGGAAGACAGTTTGCACTGGCGATTATTGTTGCAGGAACAATGGTGAGTATTTTTGGTAAGGTAGCAGGCGCCATTATTACTGCTTTATTAGGTATTGCAGGCTTCATTTTTGTTCTTCGGGATAAAGGTGACAATAACAAAGAAAAAACTATTCCTACAAAACGTTTATAAAAATACAAAATAACAACTATTATGTCTTTACCACTTATTATTACCATTGCAGTAATTGCCATTATAGCTTATGGCGGATTCATTTATTTTATGATGAAAAAACGCAGGGAAGCGTTGCAAAAGTACGATAATCCGGAAGCCTATAAACAAGTTCCACAGATTATGGAAAATTTCCTTTCTTCCCGGTTTTCGGCCCTTACCAAACAATTACAAGGAGCACCTGTAGATGCTTTTACGCAATGTGCTTACATCACAAGTCTTTCAGAAAAAGCGACATCCGCAGCCATTACTACTGCAAAAACTGTTGCATGGGCAGCTGTAGGCGTTAAAGCACGTTACAACGAAGCTGACAATGCTTCTTATCTTGTACTGAGCGGTGATGAACTGCATTATATCTTCTTTGAAGAAAACGAAATTAAGGAACATCTTATTCTTGACCGAAGCCGTTTGTCAAATGCTGTTATAGGTAACATTAGCAACACTGAAAAGGTAGCCCGTATGGGTTCTGTTATGGGCAGGCAAAGTCATAAGATAACCATCGATATAGACGGTAAAAAGATAGACCTTATCTATTATGATGCCATAGAACGTTATCCTGATTCGGTATTAGCCTTTGAACGCAATGGCTTTGATACAATTGCACAGTTCAAACTTATGGGGAAATATTTCAAGGAAAAATTTTATTCGAAATATCCAAATTTGAGTAATTAAAGAGCGGCTTATCAGAATTGATTAATAACCTAATCAGTATGATTAGTAGCAAACCATAATCTATCATTTATAAAAATAATAATAACAATGACACCAAATAACGAAAAAAAGAAACTAACGTGGAAATCACTGTTACCAATCCTGCTTGTTTTTGTATTGATGGGCGGGTACGGTTATTATGACTTGGTATTGAAACCTAAGATAACGGGTTCTACTTTGATTGATAATCCAACTGCGCAGGCCATTAACGTAACAATCGATGACAAAAGCTACACCGTACCTGCTAATAGTTATGAAAAAATATCTATAACGAAGGGCATTCACCACATCACTTGTAAAGAACACAATATACATAACCAGGAGTTTAATATTGAAGACATAGAATATGGTGTTATTAATCCAACAAAATCTAAATACGTTATTTATAATATTGTTTATACGGAGAAAGATTTGAGCGACCAGTTTAAGCCTTACCAGATTGAGGGTAGGGAAATATACTCTCTGTTGGGTGAGCCTGAGGTAACCTCGACTTTGTTTATACCCGATCTCACAATGGGTAAGGGCAATATTGATGATAAGGAACCAGCTTTTAAGGATTACAATCGCATTAGTCAGGATTATGCTTTCCAGTCTAAAATATTTCGCTTAAAAGACTTCTTCGAGTTTTATGATAAGGAAAATAATAAGTAGTTAGCACGATTTAAATAAGTATGCGTAATGTGGGAGGAAATAACCTTATTTTATGACGAAAATAAAAGAGTTTTCCGGCAATGAAAAAACGACTTATTAAAATACTGGCTACCATAATTGGCTTATATATTGTATTGTGTGGACTGCTATACTTTTTTCAAGAAAAACTTATCTTCTTTCCGCAAAAATTACACAAAGATTATAAGTTTGAATTCGCCCAAAATTTTGAAGAAATTAATGTGAAAACGACGGATGGAGAACTTATAAATGGATTGTTATTCAAGAGCGAAAACTCAAAAGGACTGATATTCTATTTGCATGGAAATGCAGGATCTTTAAGTTCATGGGGCGAGGTTGCAAAAACTTATACTGACTTAAATTATGATGTTTTCATATTTGATTATAAGGGTTATGGAAAGAGCGAGGGTAATATAACTGGACAAAACCAGTTTTTTAAGGATAACCAGATTGTTTATAATCTGTTAAAGAAAAGATATAGTGAAGATAAAATTATTGTTTTGGGTTATTCAATTGGGACAGGACTTGCTGCAAAACTTGCCTCGACAAACAAACCAAAGCTTTTGCTTTTACAAGCGCCCTATTATAATTTAACGGATATGATGAAACAACGGTTTTCATTTATTCCGACCTTTATTCTAAAATATAAATTAGAGACAAATGAATATCTGAAAAATTGCAAAATGCCGGTTGTGATTTTTCATGGAAACCGGGACGAAGTAATTTATTATGGTTCTTCATTAAAATTGAAAGATGAATTTAAGCCTCAGGATACACTAATAACGCTTAACGGGCAGGGACACAATGAAATAACAGATAATGAAGATTATAAATCAGCATTGAAAAATATATTAATGAAATAAATTTAATATATAATGTTAGCCTAACAGTATTAAGAGTTAGCCTTTTGATACAGTATGATCAATGCCTAAAATCGTTAGTTACAGCTCTAATCCGCAAATTATGAAAACGATATTTTTTGTTGCAATTCTTTCAACCACAACGATGTTTTCTGCACAAAGTCAGATCATAAATAAATCGTTTATTGCGCAAATCGGAACAGTTTGTGAGGAAACTTCTGAGCCAAATCCTTGTGCCGGTTACAATATCTATTTACTATTAAATTTTGAGAAAGAATATGTGACCATTATAGAAAAGAATATTAGAACCTGTAAAACCGAGGATACAAAATTTCATTTAAAAACTAAATGGATTTTAAATAAAAACCGGGAAGTGATATTCCCGGATAGGGATAAGCTGAAAAACACTTTTGTTGAGAATTTATCCTTAAAAGTAATAAATAATACTTTGATAGGGTATAAACCGGATTGGAAAAAAAAAATACAGGAGTATAAATTTGAAATAAATCGTGCAAAATAAAGAACTGTAATGTATCAATTGTAAATGTTTTATTGTAGTTAAATTGTATTAAATTACTTGTAAAGTTTACGATAAATAAAAATTAACTAAAAAGGAATATGGAGGTGTTTAAATATTTAAAACCAGCCAGCAGATTTATGCGCCTTTTAATGCTTTTTCCTTTATTATCCTGTTCGCAAACAGTGGTTTATAAAAGTAATGACGAGCTTACGGTAAGTAAGTTTAAACTGAATTTTGCAGACTCGACTTATACTTATGATGAAGAATACATTTTAAAACCTGGTGACGATGTTGGTTATCACTATGAATCTAACGGGACCTTTAAAAAAGATAATGATACCTTAACCTTTATTTCTAATATGCCCGGAAATGACTTTTTGCCCGAACATATGCATGAATTAACTCTAGATGAAATAACAAAGAACAAGTTCTCTTATATTTACCCTGTGATAGAAAGTGTGGAAGCTGGTTATGTTAAAATTTACTTCGATAATATAGCAGAGATTGATGGTTACGAGGCATATGCCTTGATTGATAATAAGCTACAACCCCTCAAAATTAAAAGCAGACTGAAACTGACGGGCGAGAAAAGTATTCAAACGAAAAATAACCAAATCCCTTTATTTCATTATTTACTAATTGAAAGGCCCCTCAGCAAAAAGTTACTAATTATAAGTTCAAAAGATAATATTACCAGTGAAAGTTATCTGTTTGATTTTGATAAAATTCCATATAATTCATTTCATTTTTTTACAAGAGTTTACAACAACTATTATGACTTTACGGGTGTGAAATTTAAAATAACCCCAGAGGGCATACAAATGATTGAACAAAAGAATGATTTGAGGTATCGTTCTAATTCGGTCATCAAAAATGAATTTATTAAAGAAAAATAATGAATTACCCTGCAGTACATTAGTTTATAAATTAAAAATCAGATCCATAGATGACTATATTTGCTCTTCTAATTATTTCAATTCTGTGTATCTTTATCCTGATTTCCAAATGGCCACTATGGAAGAAAATCGTGGTAATACTATTGGTTATTATTGTTATTATAGGGAGTATAATCGGACTATTTATTTGGGGTTTTGATAGGGGGAGGATGCCTCGAAGAGATGAAATTGAAAAAAGAAATTAGAGTAATTAATAAATATTTAAGATAACCTTTTATGCCGAAGAAATAAAAATGAAACGTTTAACGGTCAAATTAGTTCTTCCATTAACGATTATTTCTTTTGTTGTAATTACAAAATGGTGGCTTGTTAAAATTGTTGATGCGCCAGACGAAACCTTAACAGGTTTTCCCTTACCATTTGTGTGCAGAGCATGGAACACTTCTATGGCTTTTCAATTTTTTATAGCCGCATTCATGGTTGATTTCCTGTTTTATTTTTTGTGTTGGTTTGGGTTAATTTTTGTAACCAATCGTTATCTGATAAGCATAAAACCTTACAAAATAGTTACAGTAATATGGTGGTGTTTAGCTGCACTGGTAATTTTTGGAGCAGATGTTTTGGCTCTAAATAAAAACAATATTTTTTACTTTAAAAGACCTTTTGAAATTGAAACTATAGCAAGCGGAGTAAGCCTGTTAGGGAATAAATTATAAAGAAATTAACTATCGCTACCAAATGGCAAGTGAAAGAGAAAATTATATATTGATAGAAACAAATAGAAGTATGCTAAAACAAATAAGAATTAAAAATGCATTAATGGTGGTGCTACTATTTAGTATAGTTTCCTGTTCATCTGAACAGCAAAAAATAGTAGATCTGGAAAAAATTAACACTGATTTTGATGTATCAAAGTTTTATAAGGATAAACTAAAATTGACCAATGATATAATTTCGACTGACATTAAAAAGCTGAAAAAAGAGGAGGTCAAGAAGCTTATGGATTATCCAATGTTTATAAAAGACACATTGTGTTATTTTAAAGATGTTGATAATCGATTAGGGGGTGGGATTTACATAGAATCAAAAAATGATTGGATGACCAAAAAACTTACACCTGAAAAAACATTTGGATATAATTACAGAACAGTTTCATGGAATCCGGAACGGGATACCCTTGCTGTGCTTAATAAAGTGCCTTTTCCACAGTTAAATATGACAGAAAGTGAAGATGGAGACCTTGTACTTGTAAAGGCTTCAAAATCTTCTAAAAATATAGACACTTACAACAAATTAAAAGATTTTTTGGACAAAAAATATGGAAAAGGAAAATCTATAGAATCAGAACGTAGCCATGAACAAATTACTGGCTGGGCAACCGAAAAATTTATTTTCCAGCTTAAAAAGTTTGAAAGCGAACAAGAAGATATTTTATCTTTTGATAGTGAGGAGGATAAGGCAGCGGCCAAAGAAACAGTTTTTGATATCGATTATTTAATATTCAACAGAAAGTATCAGAAAGAAATAAAAAAAACAGGCAATAGTTTTGGGGGAATCAATCTTGCAAACTATTAGGACAGAGAAAATTAACTGTTTACCATTCGTGACATTAAATTAGCCAAAATTGCAATATTTCTGATAGAATTGAAGCTGTGAACTAATTTTAATATAAAACTTCCTATCTTGATTTACACACAAATAAAATCTTAAGATATGAAAATTACATTAGACACAAAGTCCCTCTTGCTGGGATTTTTGGGAACAGGATTGATGTTTGCCGCCATCAGTTTCAAAAGTGCACAAGATCAAGGTAGTGGCAGGTTTCACACAGAAGTAAATGATCACGTTGTCGTAATTCTTGATAGCGAAACTGGAAATTATATTATTGCACCATCCATGTATGATGTGAATAAAATCCAATGGATAAAAGGAGAATTTTATCAGACTTTTAAAGTTGCAAAAGACAACAAAAAGGACTAGAACTGGTCAAAAAGAGCATAATTGGACTTAAATCAATTATGCTCTTTTTTGTAAACCGGACTTAAACTTATGCTCAAATCAATAGCTAAAGTTTATAAATGGCAACAATAATAAAAAAATAAGTAACTTGAGTATTCAAAACATACATTAACTATGGGATACAACCGACGGGATTTTATCGGAGGCAGCATTGCCATTACAGCGGCTTCTTTTTTAACCTCAATGGATGTATTCGGAGCGTCAAAAGCACCTTCAAAAACAACATCCAAGGGGTTTGCCTTAAAAATTATGGCGCCTTACTGGGGCTTTAACGGTTCGGTGACGGATTTTTGTAAAAAGGCAAAACAAGATGGATACGATGGAGTGGAAATTTTATGGTCAGCAGAAATTGCAAAGGAATTATTTAACGCCTTAAAAGAATATCAACTGGAAGTGGGATTTCTTTGTCGTGGAGATGAACCACAACCGGGACCAAATTTTGAAACATTTAAAAAAGTACTTAACGAGGCCATCCATAATAAAGCGCAAAAACCTTTGTATATAAATGTTCACTCCGGAAAGGATTTTTTTAAGTATGAAGACAACAAAAAGTTCATCGATTTTACCATTCAGTATTCAAAGGAAACCGGTATTCCTATTTATCATGAAACACACCGGTCGCGTATGCTTTACTCTGCGCCGGCTTCACTGCTTTATTTAGAAGAAAATCCAAACCTGAGGCTTACGCTCGATATTTCTCACTGGTGTAATGTTAGCGAAAGTTTACTTGAAGACCAGCCTGATACCGTTAATCTTGCTATTTCCCGTACAGATCATGTGCATGCAAGGGTGGGGCATGAGGAGGGACCGCAGGTTAGTGATCCGAGGGCACCTGAATGGAAAGCTGCAGTTGAAGCTCATTTCGCCTGGTGGGACAAAGTAGTGGATTTAAAAAAGAAACAGGGTAAGGTACTAACCATGTTAACTGAATTTGGACCACCCAGCTATATGCCTACAATTCCTTTTACTAATCTTCCGGTTGCTGATCAGTGGGCAATAAATGTATATATGATGCAGACCTGGCGAAAAAGGTATCTTTAAACTATATAAAACTTGATCAACTAATGAATATTGGACAAACGTTATACGATGAATTAATTGGTTTCTTTGGTGTTGGTGGTATAATAAAAATAGTACAGACTGGTAATTATGGCTATTTAACCACTTTAGAAGGCATACAAACCCTCATGGGACCGATTATTCCTTTGTTACTGTTACTAGAGATTGTAAGGGCTTTTTTTTATAAGCGGTTTAAAATAGACGAATACAAAATACCTTTTTTGGTATTTGTTTTAAATCGTTTTATCTCCAGGTTTATTTCGATTGCTGCGGTTGCGTTTTGCATAGGATTACTGGAAAGATGGGCTATTTTTACCACCACATTTACCTGGTACTGGCTAATTTACGGGTATATTGTTTGGGAACTTTCGCATTTTGTTTACCATTTTTTAGGCCATAAAGTTAGAATCTTGTGGTGTTTGCATTCCACACATCATGCGCCACAGCAAATGAACCTTTCTGTTAATTTTGCTCATTTCTTTTTAGAAGCGCCTTATGCTGATGTTGTGCGTACTTCAATCTGTATACTGCTTGGTGTTCATCCTGCGCTCTTATTCTTCATTATGTTTATTGATGGTTTTTGGGGTTCATTTATCCATATTGGCGAAAACGTAATTAAAGATGGCAGACTTGGGTTTTTAAACCGCATTTTACTTACGCCTTCGCATCACCGGGTTCATCACGCAAAAAATCCTTTATACATGGATACTAATTTTTGTAATCTTTTGAATATATGGGATCGCATTTTTAAAACTTACCAGGATGAACGGAGAGATATTAAAATAGAATACGGTATTACACGAGAAATGAACCCGAACAGCTTGTGGGATGTTTATTTTGGGGAATTTATTTGTTTGGGAAGAGATATAGCCGCGGCTCCTGGTTTAAAAACCAAATTACTGTATATTGTAATGCCGCCGGGATGGAGTCATACCGGCGATCACAAAACAGCCAGAATAGCACGTGAATCATTTATTACATCAGAAAATTCTATTAAAAAAGATGAAATACCTGAATTTGTTAATCATATTTAAGGTTAAAATCATTTAAAAAAGATCTGAGTATTAATATTGAACCTGCACAGCAATTTCTTTCCAATCATCAATAACCTGCTGATAAGAAATTATTTTCTGTTGCAAAGTATCTAATGTCGCTTGTGTAAAAGGCAAGCGGAATGGAGGGTTTTCCAAACGGCTGATTTCAAGAATGGAACTTGCTACTTTTGCAGGGTCACCGGGTTGTTTACCATCCATTTGTTTACTTCTTTCTCTGATATTACCTGTGGCAGCATGATAATCTGTGATTTCTTTTTGGGCAAAAACAACTGACCTGCCAAAAAAATCAGTACGAAGCGGACCAGGCTCTACCAAGGTAACTTTAATGCCAAAGGCAGACACTTCTTGTGCTAATGCTTCACTAAGCCCTTCAATGGCAAATTTTCCGGCAGCGTACAAACCACCACCAACACCAGCTGAAATACCAACCCTTGAAGATAGCTGAATGATATGTCCGCTTTTTTGTTGACGCATTATGGGCAGTACTGCTTGTGTTAATTTCCAAACGGCTAAAAAATTAACCTCCAGCTGATGACGTACTTCTTCTTCGCTAGCTTCTTCAACCATCCCAAAAAGTCCATAACCAGCGTTGTTGACCAATACATCAATTTTTCCAAATATTTTTACACTTTCTTCCACCACAACCGGTATCTTCCCGGTGTCTGATAAATCTAAAATGAATGCTTTACTCCGCTGAGGAAAATCCTGTTCAAAAAGCATTTTGTCCTTTTCGCTTCTCATTGTACCAATAATAATATCCCCAGACAGGTAGATACTTTTTGCCAATTCCTTTCCTAATCCGCCGGAAACACCGGTAACCAGCCATACTTTTTGTTGTGTTTTCATTTTTTTTAATTTTTGAGTGATCATTCAATAATTGAAGCAAAAAAATTAGCGAAAACTGTCCAATAATAATTTGCTCATATTTCGCACCATTGTTTCGTCATTAAAAAGCAATTGCATTTGCCAAAATCCTGCAAAACTTACCACTATAAATGTTGCCATTGTTTTTGCGTCTTTATTTGGATTGATTTCGTCAGCTGCCTGAGCTAAGCGTATTAATTTTTCGAGCATTGAAATAAGTGCAGCACTTTCTTGTTTCAAAAGAGCATGTGCTTCTGCATCGCTCTTTGCCAGTTCAAAAGATGATTTTACGAGTAAACAAGCTTTATCTTCTGTAAAGGCACGTTCTATTGCTTTTTGGATAATTGCTTTTATTGCATCTAATGGCGATTTCGCTTTTGTTGCTGCATTTTCATAATGAACCAATGATTGTGCACAGTACATTTTTAAACTTTCCATAAACAACTGATGTTTGCCTCCAAAAGTACCATATATACTCCCTGGGTTCAGTTTCATGGTATCAACTAAATCATGCATGGAAGTAGCGTTATAGCCTTTCTCCCAAAACAAATCTTTTGCTTTTCCCAATCTTTCAGCTATATCAAATTCCTTATTGCGGGCCATAATACTACAAAGATACATTTTTGAATGATCATTCAAAAATGTATTTAAAATAATTTATCTTCTGAATATTTGCGATATATTAATAGTTTAGTTGTTGTATCAGCATTAAGGATGTATTAAAAACAAAAGAGATGGTTTTATAACCATCTCTTTTGTTTGCATTAATTTATTGGGCTTCTAATATCCATTGTTGGTTTGGAGAGCCCGTAGTGCCGTTAATGCTGTACTGAACAATCTTAGTACCGCTTGTGGTGCTGCTTCCCGGGTTATCTAATACATAATGATTAGACAAATTACTCTGAATTACATATTTGTTAGTGCCTGCCGGAACCAAATTCCATTGCTGGTTAGCACCATTGGTGATGGTGTATTGAATAATATTTCCGCTTAACGTCTGTGTTCCTCCTGCTATATCGAGTGCCTTATTGCTGTTGGCATTTACAATTACATAAGCTGTTCCCTGGGTGTTAAACTTCCATTTTTGTCCGTTGCCGGTAGTGCTGGTACTTTGTACAAGAAAAGCGCTGTTGGCCGTGCTGTTATTTTCAAGGGCTAAGTAAAGACCACTCGATGCATTCTTAATTTTATACCAGGTACTTCCTGAAATACCTGAAGTAACCGGTATTGTTAATGGAGCAGAATTCTGGTTGAAAATATCGGTGATGGTAATTCGTACCGAATAGGTTCCTGTGCCTAATGTGCTGGTAATGGTAGCAGATCTTTTTTGAGGCAGTACTTCATTTACGGTACTGACTACAGCTCCTGAAGGATCAAGCAATTCTACTTTTGAAGAAAACTGTGGACTTTTGATACTGTTGTTTGTCCAGTTTACGGTTACCGTATTGCCACTGCTGCTTGCTGTTGCAGATTGAACCTCTGCAATGGTTAATGTTGGTGCAGATCCCTGATTGGTTTGTGCCGGAAGCGTTAATGTACGTCCGGTGCCAAACCCAGCGCTTGGTTGAACGTTACCGCCATGTTCCATAAAGTAAGCGTCTTCTGTGGCATCATAGCCAGAATTGAAAGCCCTGTCGTATATTCCGTTTCTGCCTTCGTCACCGGCATTGGCGCTAAAACTTCTGCTGGTGTGCTTCTGCCAGGTATTGGTTGTACTTAGATTCCAGCAATCCTTAAAAAAAGCTTTTCTGATATAACTGCCATCATAAGCAGGATTAGTTCCTGTCCAGTTTTCTAAAAAAGCATCATTGCTGGCACCCAGAAAAGTGGTTCGTTCAGGAATAGCCAGTGTGGAAGTATGGAACCAAATTCCGGTAGACTGATTTTGAATAAAGGTACCGATGTATAATTTTCCATTTAATTTCCATGCTCTCAGCGCTACATTATACCAGGTATTAAGTGCCCATTGGTACGGATTAATCGTTTTGTATCCATCGCCTTCACCTCCAAATCTGCTGCTTGTGGTTCCTGGGCCTGTGTAGGCAACTTCGGAATAAACTCCTCCGGCAGTATTAGGATCCCATAGTGAGGAAATTAAAATATTAGGCGTTCCGAAAGAGTTATCGGGCGTTTGTTGTAAGCCGGCATAGCCTCCGGAGTAATTGTGGACCGAAAAATATTCAGCATTGGCTGATTGCGTAATTTTTATTTTATGCAGTTTAACAATGGCATCAGATGGAAAAGAAAAGTAAAGATGTTCTGATGGTGCTGCATTTTCTCCGCTTACCAGGGTAGTACTGGTTGAACTCAAGGCAGATTTAGATAATTGTGGATTTTCAGCAATAATATCTTTTTGACAAGACATGAGCACGAATAAAAGGAAAAAAATGGCCATTAAAGACCAGGGATGAAAAGGAGTTGATTTCATAGTTTTAAGTTTAGGTGATTAATATTATTTTCAAGTTACTTATAATACCAGGGCTGTGTTATTTTTTCTCAACGCAAACGATTGTGTTGCTCGTGATCTATGATTTAGTACATGATTTATGTTTTTTAACCACTTAAAAATGAGTGATTAATGAATTTTTCATGAGCTGGGTTTGAACTGTTCGTTATTTTTGAGGCGAAAAGAAGTGAATAATGCTCAACTGTCGTATTTTTAGTTATTCGTGAGTTAGTCAAACGTTTGCGCTTAATTTACAATGTGTTATGTCTGTTTTTTAGGTTTGTAATTAGAGTTTTACCTAAAATGGTAATTCCTGATGAATTATAGTCTTTAAGATTTATTAATATTAAGGGAATATGGTTGCGGTAATTTTGCTCAAAGTAAATCTGCTAAATCCCTCAAAAATTTATACGCAAGGGGTAATTAAATACAATAAAGAATGACAAAAAAAATATGGATAAATTGTTTAGTTATAACTTTCGGATTAGCGTTAAACTATGCTTCTGCGCAAACGGAATTAACGGCAAATCGCGGGCATAGCCATAATGATTATAAACAAAACATTCCACTTTTAACGGCTTATTATGCTGAAATGGGTTCTATTGAAGCTGATGTGTTTTTAAGAAAGGGCGAATTGTATGTAGCCCATGACAGTACAGAAATTAAGCCTGGACTTACCCTTAAAAAACTTTACCTGGAGCCGCTCGCTGCTTTTTATAAATCAAATGGAAATCATCCATATAAAAAAACAGCTTTAACACTTCAATTGGTTATTGATGTAAAACAGGATTATCAGCATGTATTGCCACAATTGCTAAAAGAACTTCAGGATTATCCTGGTGTATTTGAAGGAAATGAAAACCCCAATGCCATTCGTATTGTGATTAGTGGTGATGTACCAAAACCTGCGGATTTTAAAAACTATCCGGAGCAAATTTCTTTTGATGGTCGCCCTTACACGACTTATACCCATGAGCAGCTTAAAAGGGTGGCCATGATAAGCGACAATCTCAAAAATTATACGCAATGGAACGGGAAGGGCAACCCTACAAAAACAGATGAAGCCCTTTTAACAGCTGTAATTAATAAAACACATCAACAAGCCAAACCTTTTAGGTTTTGGGCCACACCTGACAGCCCAAATACCTGGATTGTATTAGAAAAATTAGGTGTAGACTGGATTAACACCGATAAGCCTTCGAAACTTAGTGATTTTTATCTGGACAAAATTAAGCTAACTTACACGAGTGCTACACCTTACTCCGTGTATACGCCAACTTATAAGCAAGATGGTGTCCACAAAAAAGTTAAAAATGTAATTCTGCTTATTGGTGATGGCATGGGTTTAGCGCAAATTCATGCGGGTTTAATGGCCAACCATGGTGACTTAAACATAACCGGAATGCGAAACATTGGTTTTGCACAAACCAATGCCGCAGATGCCGGAAATACAGATTCTGCTGCAGGTGCTACTGCTTTGGCAACCGGTTTTAAAACCAATAACAGATATATTGGGTTAACTCCGGATAATTTGAGGAAGACAAACCTCGTGGATACGCTTTTCGGTTATGGAATTAAAAGCGGTGTTATTAGTGTGGGTGATATTACAGATGCTACACCAGCAGCTTTTTATGCGCATCAGGTAGACCGGGCAATGAGCAATGAAATCGCCAATGACTTATTACAAAGTAAAGTTGAAATTTTAGTGGGCTCTAATCAAAAGAGCTTTTTTAAAAATAAAAACAGCAATCTGTTAAAACAATTGGAGTCAAAAGGTTTTCAACTAAATACCAATATGGCTGATTTTGGAAAGCAATTTGATGGAAAGCAATTGGTTTTATTGCCCGATTCAGCTACCCGGCCCGTAAATAAGGGTAGAGGAGATCTGCTGAAACAATCGCTTAAACATAGTCTTGAAATTCTTTCTAAAAACAAGACTGGTTTTTTTATCATGACCGAAGGTGCACAGATCGATCACGGCGGTCATGCTAACGATTTGCCTTTTGTAGTTACTGAATTGCATGATTTCGATAAAACAGTAGAAGAGGCACTTCGTTTTGCTGATCGGGACGGGGAAACACTGGTTATTGTTACTGCAGACCATGAGACAGGCGGTTTAACGCTTTTGGATACAGACGTAAAAAAAGGAATGATCCGGGCCGAGTTTAGTACCAATGATCATACTAATATTATGGTTCCGGTTTTTGCATACGGGCCAGGGGCTGAAGATTTTAAAGGCGTTTATCCTAACGATCAGATTTTTTATAAAATAATGAAGGCCTATCAGTTAAAATAAGGGTGCTGTCTACACAAGTATTAATGTCCTGGAAGAATAGTTACTTTCAGTAGATTATTGTTTCCTGTCTGAAATCTCAACGGTCAATTTTCATTGAAATTGCTATAATGAAGCTAACCACCTGGAAGGAAATGCCTGCATGTTTGAGGTGGTAAAATCTGTAGTTGAATTAATGCAGAGCGAAAATCGGGAAATTCCAATGCGATCAGATCATGGTCATCAAATGCTCGATGATTTAAATAAAAATGCGTATCCCGGTTATTCAGCTATCGGACGATTAAAAGGCCTCGCAGAGTTGCGTGGACTGGAACTTGGAATTTCCGGCATGCTGAACAATTAATTTTATCAGGAGAGGTTTTTAAAATCTCTCTTGTGTTTTAATTTGAGCTCATGTCAGAATTTGCCTTTTGAATGATCTTACTCACATGACTTTCGTCAGTTAACCCAAATTCGGCGGCAATTTGTTTTAAGCTATATTTTCCGCTGGCAATTCTTTGTTTAAGCAGGGCAGAACGGTAATGCTGAATATATGCTCTTAAAGTAGTTCCCGCATTTCGTTTAAAATAAGGGCCCATATAATCTGTTGTGATATTAAAATATTTCGCCATTACATTAACCCTGAGTTCATCAGGCAGATAAATATTTTTATGAATATAACAAAAGATTGCCTGCATATCTCTGCTGCGGGTTTCAAGGTGCAGTAATTCTGGCATATTTCTTTTTAAAATATGCGATAAGGTCAGAATTTGCATCCAGATCAATTCCCGGTTCCAAAGCATATTATTTTTCAGGCTTAAAATTAGATCAAAGATTAGTTCAACTGTTAAGCGGTCATCTGCCCGTAATTTAAACCCGGAAAGATGCGTTTCTCTGCTTTTTATTAAATATTCGAGGTTCTGAATGTACTCGTAGGTGTTATTTTCCTCTTTATTAAGATAGAGATCCGTAAATTTTAAATAAATGAAACGACTTGGCTTGTCGATTTCAAAATAATGTGCTTCCTCCGGGCCAAGCAAAAAAACATCGCCAGCTTGATAAGGAATGCTGATTTGATTAATCACATGTATGCCTGATCCTTTTTTAATATAAATCATTTCATAATGGTTGTGCTGATGCACAGGATGCTGCCATTTCGAAACTTCAAAATCTGAAATGAGTATAGGTTCAAATTGTCTGTAACGCTTCATATAGGAAAAGTACAATATTATATTTGATTTTTACAAATTTTACTTGCTTAACCTTGCAATCTTTGTCTGTTAAACAGAGAAAGAAAATGAAAACGGAAAAAAATACAGCACTCGTTGTTGGAGCTAACGGTGTAATTGGAACCAACCTGATCAATTATTTAGAGGAATCAGGAAATTGGAACATCATAGGCTTGTCACGCAGGGGCGGAATTAATACAAATACAGTGCGTTATGTGGCGGTTGATCTGCTGGATCCGGCAGATTCCAGCAAACAGCTTAGCGGATTATCAGCGGTTACACATATCTTTTATGCCGCTTATCAGGATAGGGGAAGCTGGGCAGAGTTGGTTCGTCCCAATATGGCTATGCTCGAAAATGTAATCAACGCCATTGAGCCCATTGCAAAATCGCTGCAACATATCAGTTTAATGCAGGGATACAAAGTTTATGGGGCACATCTTGGCCCTTTTAAAACACCTGCTAAAGAAAGTGATCCTGGTCATATGCCTCCTGAATTTAATGTAGATCAGCAAAATTTTATCGAAAACAGGCAAAAAGGTAAGTCATGGACATGGTCTGCTATACGTCCTTCTGTAGTTGGCGGAACAGCAACCGGCAACCCCATGAATCTGGCTATGGTTATTGCTGTATATGCAACCATTTCTAAAGAATCAGGTATTCCTTTACGTTTTCCAGGCAAACCTGAAGCTTATCATAAATTGATGGAAATGACAGACTCGGGTTTACTGGCCAAAGCAACGGTATGGGCAGCAACAAATCCGCAAGGTGCAAACCAGGCCTTTAATATAAATAACGGCGATTTGTTTCGCTGGAATGATCTCTGGCCAAAAATAGCGGCTTATTTTAATATGGAAACGGCTGCACCTTTACAAATGCCGCTTCAAACGGTTATGGCAGATAAAGAAGAACTTTGGCAAGTTATACAAAAGAAGTATGAGCTGGGGTATAAATATAGCGATTTATCTTCATGGGCATTTGGCGATTTTGTATTTAGCTGGGACTATGATTTTTTTGCTGATGGAACAAAGGCCAGAAGAATGGGTTTCCATGAATTTATTGACACTGAAAAAATGTTCTATGATCTTTTTGATGAAATGCGGGTTAAAAAGATAATCCCTTAAATTAAGTTGAATTTATATACAGACAAACGTTTGACTTAATTTTCATCTTATCCAATTGATTATTTATCTATAATTTGGCTTTTAACAAATCATCCCTATCATGTTAAGGCTAAAATTTACGCTAATATTTTGTTTAATCATTATTGCAGGATATGCTCAGGATTTATTAACAAATCATGTTATCCCTAAATTATTGGAGGTAAAACAACAAAGTGGAAATTTTGTATTAAAATCAACAACGCCTTTAATTTGTGAAGCGAATGTTCAGCCAGCCATAAAAGTCTTTGCAGGTGTAATTAGGAATTCTACCGGTTATAAATTTAAAATTGAAACACCTGATCAGAAAAAAGAAGGAATTAGTTTTAAAGTGGTGGATACTTTGCAATCATTGGGAAATGAGGGTTATAAATTAATCATTACACCAAACGGAATAAATATACTGGCCAAAACTAATGCAGGGATATTTAATGCTACCCAAACTTTAAGACAACTTTTACCTGCAGAGATTGAAGGCAAAAATACCACTAAAATTGCCTGGACTATCCCTTGCGGCACCATAATAGATAAACCAAGGTATGCCTGGCGTGGGTATATGCAGGATGTTAGCCGGACTTTTTATGGAGTAGATGTGATGAAAAAGTATATGGATGTAATGGCTTTATACAAAATAAATGTATTGCATTTACACTTAACGGATGATCAGGGCTGGAGAATTGAGATTAAAAAATATCCTGAACTAACTTCTGAACGGACAACGGTATTTTCTAAAAATTCTAATCAACCTGCAGAAAGAAGTGGATTTTATACCCAGGCACAAATAAAAGATTTAGTTAAATATGCAGCCGAACGCAATATTACAATTGTTCCTGAAATTGATGTACCCGGGCACTCGTGGCCAACTACACTTGCATACCCGGCGCTGGGCATAAATAATAACCACACACCAAATTTTGTTTTTCCTTTTCTGGATTCATGGTCTTATTGGGGCAATCAGTTTACGCCAAATACACTTGATCCGACCAATGAAAAAGTCTATCAGTTTTTAAATGATGTTTTTACAGAATTAGCTGAACTTTTTCCGGCACAATACATTCATTTTGGTGGGGATGAGGTTCGTCATATTCTGTGGGAAAAAGAACCTCATGTACAACAATTCATGAAAGAAAAATCTTTGAAAAACACAAACGAACTTCAAAGCTATTTTGTAAGCAGGGTTTCGGCCATTATAAAGCAAAAGGGTAAAAAACCAATAGGCTGGAACGATATTTTAAGTGATGCGAAAAATTTAACCAAAGAAACAGCAATCATGTCCTGGTTGGGGGATGAAGCTATTGCAGATGCCGCAAAAAATGGTTTTTATGTGGTAGCCACGCCTACTGATCCGCTTTATTTCGACATTACACAGGCCGACAGAAATGATGGGACCATGAGTGACTTAGCTTATGGAAATATAAACTCAATAGACAAAGTGTATAACTACGAACCTGAACAAGGTTTGACTCCGGAGGAAGGGAAATTTGTTCTTGGTGTGCAGGCAAACCAGTGGACAGCCATTACACAGGAGGTGAAAGATATGAACATCCAGAATTTCCCAAGGGTATTGGCTCTGGCAGAAATAGGCTGGATTCCTAAAGAACATAAAAATCTGGATCAATTCAAGAATCGTTTAAATTCAAATTTAAACCGCCTTGATGTACTGAAGGTAGACTATTACAGACCAGGTGGCTACATTGCAGGAAACTGGAATCCATCACAAATTAAATCAGATTACAACAATATTGAGTGGGACGTTACTAAAAAAACGTATGCAAATGGACGCATTACTGCAGGGCTTTTTTATACCGGTGGGGCTAATTTTTTAGAAATTAAAAAGGCCGTGCTTTTGGAAAACGGTATTGTTGTTTCGGAAGATGAACACACCGGAATAGCTGATAAATTTAGAGGAACCCATAAAACCAAAACGTTTTTGTATCACTTAAAAGTTGATCACTATAATCCAAAAGCTAAATATACATTGCAAGTTCTGGTAAGAGGAATAGGCGGGAAGGATAGTAAGGGCAACCTAACCTATAATTTAAGTCCATACCATTCATTTACTGTAGTAGAAGGTAGGTAGCAGTAGCAATTTTAGTAGCTGCTTGCAAAACGTGTTTGGGTTTGATGCGAAAAGCCGTTACAATCTGCAGCATGATTGCTGTTATAAACAGACACATAATTTTTAGCAAAAAACGAATACAACAAACTAATTTAAACGAAACCCGAATTTATCAACTGTAAATACAAATTAGAAATGACTATTAATCGCATTGTAAATCCATTAAACCTTAAAAAGCTAAATCCGATTATTTTTTATTCAAAAAATGATGAGTTGGAGGTACACCTAAGTGAGGTAGAAGAAGGCGAATTGTTTATAAAATCTTTATCAACAGAAATGATCACCGTTAAAGGTGTAGTGATGCAGGAAAACAAGGAAAAACTTTCGTGGAAACAAGATGGGGAAGGGTTAAGGATTACCATTTCCAATAAAATAAAAGTAAGTAACGAACAAAAAGAGTGTGTTATTAATGTTTTGTTTTAAACTGAAACAATCTTTTTATCTGAAATTTCAAACGCTGTAAATAAAATATCAAACGTTTGCGCTATGATTTCATCATAACTAATCTGCTATAATAATTAAATTAGCCCTAATCAATTAAAAATCTCTGAAAAATATCAGGGATTACCTAACTAAGTATAATGAAAATATTTTTGAGTCCTAAATCAAAAAAAGCAATTTTGCTTGCCTTTGCCTTCCCGTTATTCGTTTCTTCTACACCTTTATCCGCAACAGAGAAAATAAGTTTTGTACGGCAGATTAAACAAAATCAAAAGGTAATAAGTGTAAAGAAGATCAATTCAACCACGGTTGAAATATTGTTTTCGGATAATCAAAGAATGACATTAGATTTTTATGGGGAGAATATTTTCAGGCTTTTTCAGGATAACACAGGAGGTTTTATAAGAGATCCTGAGGCTAAACCAGCAGCCAAAATCTTAGTAGAAAATCCAAGAAGACCAGTTTCTAAATTAAATATTACGGAAGAAAATAACCAGATTGTAATTTCTACCGAGAAGATTGCCATTCAGATAGATAAAAATACATCCCTGCTAAAAGTTATCAACCAGGTAACTAAAGCTGTTGTTTTGGAAGAAACGGAGCCAATTCGTTTCGAAAAAGGAAAAGTGACCATTTTACTAAAAGAGAATCCCCAGGAATACTTTTATGGTGGTGGTGTACAAAATGGACGTTTCTCTCATAAAGGAAAAGCAATAGCGATAGAAAACCAAAACAGCTGGACAGATGGTGGCGTAGCTTCCCCAACACCTTATTACTGGTCTACCAATGGTTATGCCATAATGTGGCATACCTTTGCGAAGGGTAATTATGACTTCGGCGGAAAAGAAAAAGGATTAGTGAAGCTATCACACGAAGCAAATTATTTGGATGCTTTTTTTATGATCAGTGATGGTGCCGTACCTTTATTGAACGATTTTTATCAATTAACCGGAAACCCGGTGTTGTTGCCAAAATTTGGTTTTTATGAGGGACATTTAAATGCCTATAACCGTGATTTTTGGAAAGAAGATGAAAAAGGTACTTTATTTGAAGATGGTAAGCGATATAAAGAAAGCCAAAAAGATAATGGAGGAGTAAAAGAATCTCTTAACGGCGAAAAAAATAATTATCAATTTTCAGCCCGTGCGGTTATAGACCGGTATAAAAAACATGATATGCCTTTGGGCTGGTTATTACCTAATGATGGCTACGGTGCGGGTTACGGACAAACAGAAACTTTAGATGGAAATATTCAAAACCTTAAAAATTTAGGTGATTATGCCCGCAAAAATGGAGTAGAAATTGGTTTGTGGACACAATCGGATCTTCATCCTAAACCTGAAGTTAGTGCTTTATTGCAAAGAGATATTATAAAAGAGGCGAGAGACGCTGGTGTTAGGGTACTTAAAACGGACGTTGCCTGGGTTGGAGCAGGTTATTCATTTGGTCTTAATGGCGTTGCTGATGTTGCTCAGATTATGCCTTATTACGGGACTAGCAGCAGGCCTTTCATTATCTCTTTAGATGGTTGGGCAGGTACACAACGATATGCCGGCATTTGGTCTGGTGATCAAACCGGAGGCGCTTGGGAGTATATTCGTTTTCACATTCCTACTTATTTAGGTTCTGGTTTATCAGGTCAACCTAATATTAGCTCAGATATGGATGGTATTTTTGGAGGTAAAAACGGCACCATTAATACCAGAGATTTCCAATGGAAAACTTTTACGCCAATGGAATTAAATATGGATGGCTGGGGAGCAAATGAAAAGTATCCACATGCTTTAGGCGAACCTATAGCTTCGATAAACCGTAACTATTTAAAACTCAAATCAGAATTAATACCTTATACCTATAGCATTGCAAGGGAAGCTGTTACAGGCTTACCAATGATCAGAGCGATGTTTTTGGAATATCCTAATGCTTATACCAAAGGAACAGCAACTCAATATCAATTTTTGTATGGGCCATCTTTTTTAGTAGCCCCAATTTATCAGGCTACAAAATCAGATGACAAAGGCAATGATATCCGCAACGGAATTTACCTGCCTGAAGGAGGGTGGATTGATTATTTTACAGGAGATAAATATACCGGAAATAGTATTTTAAATAGCTTTGATGCACCTTTATGGAAATTGCCGGTCTTTGTTAAAGAAGGTGCAATTATTCCAATGTCAAACCCAAATAATAACGTTGCAGAAATCAATAAAGGCATTCGGAAATATGAACTTTACCCATCGGACAAAAGTTCATTTACAGAATATGACGACGATGGAACAACTGAAGCGTACAAACTGGGCAGAGGGGCCTTTACACTAATCGAATCTGAGCAGAATAAAGATGAGGCTACGGTTACTATTCATCCTGCAAAAGGCGATTTTGATGGTTTCGTAAAAGAAAAAACAACTGAGTTTACCATCAACGTTACTGAAAAACCAAAGAAACTGCTTGCCAAAATTGGGGATAACAAAATTAAATTAACAGAAGTCAATTCTATGGATGACTTTTTGAAAAATGAGAACGTTTATTTTTACGAAACTGCTCCAAACCTAAATAAATTTGCAACAAAAGACAGCGAATTTGAAAAAGTGGTTATTACTAAAAACCCTCAGGTTCTGGTCAAATTAAAAGCTACGGATATTACTGTAAACCCGGTTACACTTACAATAGAAGGATTTATATTTGAACCAGCTGATAAACAACGTGTATCCGCAGGACGATTAACAGCTCCACTTAATGCTGTTGTTACAGATCAAAACAGGGAAGCCTATACACTAAAGCCAACATGGAGCAAGGTGAATAACGCAGATTTTTATGAAATAGATTTTAACGATATGCATTATACAACCATTAAAGATACAGCCCTGTTATTTGATGGTTTGACGGCAGAAACGCCTTATTCATTTAAACTGCGTGCTGTAAATAAAGATGGTTACTCTGACTGGACAGAAATTAAAGCAACTACTAAAAATAATCCATTAGAGTTTGCCATTCAGGGAATTGCGGCACAAACAACAGCCGAAAATCAGGATGGAAACGAAATAGATAAATTATTTGATTTTGATGAGGGCAACATGTGGCATACTAAATGGGGCACCAAATCTGTTCCTTTTGATATGGTTATCGACTTAAAATCAATTAATCAGCTGGAGAAATTCCATTACCTGCCACGTACCGGAAGAGGCAATGGCATATTATTGAAGGGTAAGGTGTTTTACAGCAATAATAAAGAAACCTGGACAGAAGCTGGCCTGTTTGAATGGGTAAACAGTGGCGAGGTTAAAGTTTTCAAATTTGCCGGTCAGCCAACCGCCCGTTACATTAAAATTGCAGTTACCGATGGGGTGGGTGGCTTTGGCTCAGGTCGTGAATTGTATGTATTTAAAGTTCCGGGTACAGAAAGTTATCTTCCGGGAGACATTAATAATGATCGTTTAATCGATAAAAATGACCTGACATCTTACACCAATTATACGGGGTTGAGAAAAGGTGATGCCGATTTTGAAGGTTACATCAGCAATGGAGACATTAATAAAAATAACCTGATTGATGCTTACGACATTTCAGTAGTGGCCACACAGCTGGAAGATGGTGTAAATAATGGTAAAATTGATAAAGTAGCGGGTAAGATCGAAATCAGTACTGCTAAACCAAGCTATAACAAGGATGAGGTTGTCGAAATTAAGGTAAAAGGCATCGATCTTAAATCGGTAAACGCACTGAGTTTCGCTTTACCATATTATGCGCAGGATTATGATTTTCTAAGCATTCAAAACTTAAATGTAAAGCAAATGGATAACCTGACTAATGATAGATTACATACCAACGGAGACAAGGTTTTATACCCAACGTTTGTAAACGTAGGTAATAAAGAAGCTTTATCGGGTACTGCAGATTTATTTATCCTCAAATTAAAAGCAAAACGTAAGGTAAAATTTGAGTTAAAAGTTCGTGAAGGATTTTTAGTGGATAAAAATCTTAATTCAGTTCAGTTTTAAAACAATACAACAGAATTAAACTTCAAATTCCGGTTAATTATTAGATATCAGACTCAGACTTCGGTTTGGGTCTGATTTTTAGTTTAAAATGACAGAGGAATTAAAAGACTTATTGGATGAAAAAAAAGGAATCAGAGTTTATAATGAAGAAGAGAACAAGTGCTTTGGGATGGGATTAAAATAATTAACATCGACGGACATTTTTCGGGAAGTTGCATTATTCATATTCTTGCATTTTCAAAATAGGGCACAATGCTTACCGGTGATACTGTTTATTTGTCGCTGAGCAAGAATCATTTCGCCATTACGCACAGTTATCAGAACATAACAAAAGATGCGAAAAAAATTATGCAGGAATCACTGGAAAGATATTTAGCATAGCTTGTTGATTAATTTGTCGGATTATCCCTACGTTAAGCCTGTTTTTTTTATTTATATGTAGAATTATTTGCCCAATTATACACTGGAAGAAAAAGGCATATAGCGCTTGAAACTTAAAATGAGTATATTTATTTATGGTTTCGTTTTTGTTTACATATAAGTAATGAAAATCTCTATTATTGACGATCATAAACTGTTGTCTGAATTGCTTAAGCGTTCATTAATGGAATTTGATTTTATTAAGACCGTGAATCTTTATCATGAACCTGATAAATTATTTGCTCATTTGGATAAGCTGGAAACAGACTTGCTCATTACAGACATATTAATGCCCGAAATAAATGGCACAGAGCTTATTGAACGATGCAGGAAGATCAAAAATAAGTCTCAGTTAAAAATTCTGGTGCTTTCTACAGTGATAGATCCACATGTAATTAAAGAAGCACTCAAAAGTGGAGCCAATGGGTATCTCTGTAAAAATGCATCTATTGAAGAACTAATCAGAGCAATTAAATTTATCCATAATGAAGAGAAGAGATCCTATATTGGGGAGAGCTTAAAAGATATTCTTGTACAGTCACAGCTATTTGAAACCATTGAATTTAACCTTTCACCAAGAGAAAAAGAACTCTTACAATACATTTGCAAAGGGCAAACGGTAAAAGAAATTGCACCCGAACTTGGTTTGAGCATTAATACCATTCAAAGCTATTTAAAACAGCTGATGCGTAAAATGGAGGTAAACCGTACACCTGATCTGATATTGAAAGCCATAAAATATGGCTTATTTCACCCCAATTATGTTTCCTGATTTTAAGCTATTTTAGGGGTATAGTAGCTTTAACGGTAGTTCCTTTTTTACTGCTTTTTATAATCAATTCTCCATTTAAATTCTCAATTGTACTGGTGTAGTTCTTAATTCCGATACCGTGAATTGTCTTTTTGGTATTGAACCCAGTGCCATTGTCTTTTATAATTATAATACAGCTATGTTTTTCAATTTGAATGCTTACCCAGGCTTCTGTTGCTTCGCTGTGTTTAATAATATTCGATAAGCACTCCTTAATAAAATTATATAGTTGATTTGAAAGAACTGGAGGGAATTTATTGATGAATTCTTTGTCGTAAACCGTGTTTATTTTAATTAAATCAAGATCATCGAACCGTTGTTTTATTCTTGTTAAATAAGTTTCAATATTGAAAATGTAAACCTCATTATTATTCTCCTTTTTAGATAAAATGTGGCTAAAATTTCTCGTTTCTGTATAAATTGTTTCTATTTCATCTTTAATTTCATCAAGAATGTGACTTTCTTCTTTTGTTGCTGTTTTGCGCTTATCCTGCACTAAATACTTTAGGGCAATTAAACTGCCACTTAGATTATCATGTAAGTTTTTGCCTATGCTGATTCGTTCATTTAAAGCAGATTCTGTTTTTTCTGCATTAATTTTAATATCCTGCTGAATAAGCTGCTCATCCATTAAGGAAATTTTTTGTGCATATAAAATTTCTTTTCTTTTTGTATGAATACGGTTGATTCTGAAACGATAATAAAGAAATAGGAATCCAAGACAGATTAATCCAAGACTAACGAATATAATGAACTCATTTTCTTTCTTTTTAAAAAGAGCTTCACTTTTTAGTTTGGCTATAATGTTTTCTTTTTCTGTCGTAGCTAATTTTTGATTTGTTGTAAAAACTATCCCACGGTATTGCATTATATTTTCAGTTTCCTGAAACTTAATATATTCCTGCAGGTATTTATTGGCCGCTTTAAAATCACCTGTATTTTTATAGGCCTCAGACAGGGTTTTTAAAATAAGCGATTTATAAAAGGTATCATCATCACTTATTTCTTGATTTTCTAATAAATTTATTCCTTTTTTAGTATCACCCAGCTTTATCAGGGCAAAGCTTTTTAAAGCAATTTTATGGGTCTTGATAATAGGTTCATTTGCAACGTCAAAACTTATTGCTAATGCAGAATCGGCATATAATAATGCTTGTTTATAATTGCCCTTAGCATAATTGAGATAACCTGATAAGGATAGATTTTCAGATAACCACCTGCCATTTAGGTTTTTGTTTTGCTTAATTTTCAAAACATATTTGCTCACGCTATCTAAATATCTGTTGTCTCTATTTTTTTCATAGTATAAACAAAGGTAATTTGAAGCAATACTTTGATTAATAAAAAAGAAATCTGATTTTAAGTAGTTTTCTGATGTTTTAATAGAAAAACGATCTGCCTTAATTAAGTTGTAAATAGAGCTGTCTGTTTGATTTAATTTTTTGTATATATTGCTCAGTAATTTAAATGCACTTGGTATAACACGCTTATCTTTAACTACATTTTTTAATTTTAGTGCTGAATTAATTTCAATAATTGCATTTTCATAGCCGTGATTTTGCTCATTGAATAAAATCACGGTTGCCGCAATTATTTTTGCATTGAACAATTCTTTTTCATACCCAACATAGTTTTTTTCAATTAGAGATAACAGTTTTGTCAAATTGGCATTGATAACACTTGTAGGCCTCAATAAGTTAAACTCGTAAATAGTTAAGGCATAATAACCTAATATTTGTTCATTCCGATTTGGATTTATGGTTAATTTCTTTTTAAGGATTTCTTCAATTTTATTAAACTCAGGTTTAAATCTCTGATCAAGAAACATGTTTTTGTTAAGTAACAATGATGCTTCTTTGATGGTCAGGTCGTTCCGATCCTTAGGTTTTAAACTATCCTGAAGGAAAGAATAGAATTCAGAACTGATCTGGCTATAAACAACGAGGGGAGAGAGGTAGAATATAACACAAAAAAAACTGATTGCCGTAATTTTCTTTAGCTTCATGAGTGATAGAGTTGTTTGTTTGGATACGGTTGATTTCTATGGATTTAGAGTTAAGCTGATTTGTCAAAAGTACGTGTTAATACAGATTTATACTACCTTATTTTTAGGGTATTGATTTCATGTTTTTGGGTTGTTTGAGCAACCTTTCTTTGGTCCAAATTTGTGGATTAATAACCCATTTTATTTCAACGCATAATTAGTTGATAAATGCAGGTTATAATCAATATAACAAAGAAGCAAATATGAAACAATTTTTACGGCACGTATTATTTGTATGTTTAATCTTTTTGGCTGCCAAATCATCTTCAGCCGAGTTTATACATCCAGGTACTCATTTAATTACCGGGACTTCAAAAACAAATTCAACCCGTTTACTGAAACCGGAACGTAATTTTGGCCTTTTCAAGTCCATTGCCAATTCTAAAAAAGGTAGGGAAATCAGTATCAATCTGGTCAAAACGGACGAAAGCTGCCCAAATAATGGTACTATAATGGCCACAGTTACCGGTACTGATGAAGGTGCTGTAATTACTTATGAATATCAGAATACGAATAACCCAAGTAATGTTATTACTTCTACAATGCCTATATCAGGCTTGGGAGCAGGTACTTACAGGGTTAAAGCCATATCAACAAATATTGTAAATGGTGCGGCAGTAGTAGAGGAAGCAGTTGCAGAAATTACCATCATTAAAACTTACAAACCCATTCAGGCAACATCAACCATTGTAAATACTATTTGTACTACAGGAACAGATGGACAAATTACAGTGAACGTAACGGCCGGAGTAAGTGGCAATAAGTATGTTATGGTTTCAGCTCCGGCTACCTATTTGGCCAATACACTACCTTATCAGCAAAGTTCTAACGTTTTTACCGGTTTACCTGCAGGTATATACCAGATACAGGTTTATGATGCTTGTGGTTTATACAATACCATTACGGCAACGGTCTCTACAAGAGGTGATTATGCTAATTATTATGCGTATTTCCGTGTAAGTCAGACAGATTGCAAAAAAGCAAGTATTAGACATTACATGCAAGCGCCGAAATATCCTTTTACGATAACAACAACCATAACAGATGCAACTAACACGATTGTAGCGACTGAAACAGATACTTACACTGGGGTTACTAATGGAGCAGATGCAAATTTGATCCAAAATATAGATTTTACGAACCCTGCATATACTTATCCTATTAAAATAAATGTGACTACTACAGATGGCTGTGGTAAAGTAAGAACACACAATAATATGATGCGTTATAATCAAATTGCGTTAAAAGGAATTTGCGCACCTAATATAGGTTTTGAATGGGATATTACCAATTGGGATATTATGCCATCAACCGACAGAGATCCTAATGCTGTTTGGCCATTAATCATAAGCTGGGTAAATACATCAAATGCAAGTGATTTTGGCAGTGAAACCACAACCGGAGGTACGCCTTATACCGGAACTATTAAAGGATTAACGCTTAACGCAACTTATAAAGTTACCATTACAGATGCTTGCGGACATGTAAGAACAGCGAATATTGTGACTAATTCTTCTTCGAATGCAGGGCAGAAGGCATGGGTGCAGGTAATTCCGGGATGTGCCGATGGTTATTGGATTCCTAATTACGGAACCAATAGTACGACTGGTAATAAAAAAATTGATCAGATAAAAGTTTTACAATCTCCGGCAGGAAGTAGCCTGGCTGTGGGACAAATTATTGACGGAAATCCCACCTTGTGGAGTTTTACCGGAGGCATGGTTATTCAGGGACACTATGTTTTTGAATTTACAATGGGCTGCGAAGTAGATGTGGTTACCGTTGATGCAGTTGGAGGGGGGCTTAGAATGACGAATAGCATAATGACTCCAAGCAGCTGTAATGCCGCAGACGTACAAATTTTTTACAGCTTTCAACAAGGTGGACAAGATATCCCGGTTCCACCAGGCTATAGCCCTTCTGGAATGCGCTATGCATTAAGAGATATTTCAAAGCCGGGTACTTTAGCATTTGTTTTTCAGGCAAGTAATACCTTTTTAAACGTGCCCAACGGTACTTATGATGTATTGTTAACGATTGACAGAACACCAAGTACAGCATGTCATGATAAAGTAGTTGGACGAATTACAGTTGCAAATAACGGACCTGTAATCAACTCTCCGTCAGGTTTCCGTTGTAAATCTAATGCAGCATCTACACCATTTAATGTAGTTATTGATGCCGTAGGTACCGGAACTTTACAATATGCCATTACCGCAAAAGATGGCGTGCCGGTAAGTCCTGTAGTTTGGCAAACCACCAGTGCTTTTAATAATTTAAGTGATGGTATTTATACCATTATGGCAAAAGATAACTGTACTACAGCGTCAACCATATTTTCTACTTATTCAATTTCTACACCAAGCATCCGTAAAAATAATATTTGTCCGGCTGGTAACGGATCTCTGGTTGTAAATTTTGTACCGGGCTATAATTACCAGTGGTTTAAAAACGGAGTAGCTTTAGCTGATGGTGGAAATATTAGTGGCACCAACACTTACGAACTTAAATTTGCTCCATTTAATATTACTGCACCAACCGATGAAGGGACCTATAGCGTACACATTACCTACGGAAGTTGTGTTGATGAAACCTATAGTATTGAGCTTAAAAATGAAGTGCCTAATGCAGGAGATGATGTTGTAAAGGTATTATGTTACAGTAAGCCATTAACCGGAATTAATTTAACCAATTTTCTTGCTGCTAATGCGCAGGCAAATGGAGTTTGGTCTGAAGTAAATACTTCTGGTAAATTAAATAGTAATATCTTTGATCCTAATGGATTAACACCAACTGCAGGGCCTTTCCAGTTTAAATATACGGTTACTGGTTATTGCAATCAAACAGATGAATCCACCATTTCTGTTCAGTTTAATGTAACTCCTCCACCAACAGGCGAAACCAATCAGGAATTTTGTACAACGAGCACCTCATATACTCTGGCAGATTTAAAAGTTACTGGCGAGGGTATAAAATGGTATTCGGATGCAAACATAGCTACCGATTTGCCATTAACAACTGCATTGGTAAGTGGAATAACTTATTACGCAAGTCAAACTATAAATGGTTGCGAAGGTAACGACAGGTTAGCGGTAATGGCTACCTTAAAAGATTGTACAACTGATATTAAAATTGCTAAAACAACAGCCCAAACCTTTTATGTACCAGGACAAACCGTAACTTATACCATTACCGTAAGTAATACCGGCGCTATTGATGCTAAAGATGTTAATATTAAGGATGTGGCTCCATCAGGTACATCAATACAAAGCTGGACTGCAACAGGTGTTCCGGTAACATCAGGCACAGGCAATATTGATGAAACGATTCCTGTTTTGTTAAAAGGTACAGCTGCGGTATATACCATAGTTTTAAGTATTCCATCTAGTTTCACGGCGCCATTAAGTAACTCAACAATGGTTACTACACCAACAGATCCTGATCCTGAATGTGGTCCTTGTGTAACTCCACCAATCCAACCCTCTTTTGTTTCCGATCTGGTGATTTCTAAAACAGATGGAAAAACAACTTTTACCCCGGGAACGGCCACCACATATACCATTAAAGTAACCAATAATGGACCAAGTGATGCAACAGGAATAATAGTTACTGATGCTTTACCAACGGGCATAACAGCTGCTCAAATGAGCTGGACAGGTAATGGTACCAGTGGAAATGGTGCTTTAAACAATACTATAACTAATTTGGTTAATGGCGCCAGTTTAATTTATACGGTAACGATTAATGTACCTGCAAATTTTACAGGCAATCTGGTTAATACGGCTTCGGTTGTTTTGCCAGCAGGTATAACTGATCCTGATACAAATAATAATTCAGCAACGGATACTGATACACAATTATCAAGTGCAAATGTAGTTACGACAAAAACATTAAAAAATCCGGCACAAACAACTTATATACCGGGTCAATCTGTGGAATATGTAGTTACTGTAACGAACAATGGCCCAAGTGATGCACAAAATGTGGTTATAAAAGATACCGCACCTGCAGGAACGGTAATATCATCGTGGACAGCAAGCGGGGTTGGGGTGGCTGTTCCAAATACAAATGGAACAGGAGATATCAATGAAACGATAAGCAATATGGGAAATGGGGCAGTAGTAACTTATTTGATTACTGTGAAAACACCTGCAAGTTTAAATTCAACCTTTAGAAATTTAGTAGCCGTTACTTCTGCAACACCAGATCCAATACCTGATGTAATTGCAAATCCTGATCCATCTTGTCCAGTGTGTATTCCTTCTCCACCGGTTTCACCTTCTCCTCAATCTGATTTGGAAATTACCAAGACAGATGGAAAAACAACTTTTACCCCGGGAACGGTTACCACATATACCATTAAAGTAACCAATAATGGCCCAAGTGATGCAACAGGAATAATAGTTATGGATGCTTTACCAGTGGGCATAACAGCTGCTCAAATGAGCTGGACAGGTAATGGTACCAGTGGAAATGGTGCTTTAAATAATACTATAACTAGTTTGGTTAATGGCGCCAGTTTAATTTATACGGTAACGATTAATGTACCTGCAAGCTTTAAGGGTAACTTAATTAATACAGCAAACATCATATTGCCGGCAGGAATTACTGATCCTAATGTGGTAAATAATTCTGCTGCAGATATCGATACACCCGATCCTGTAGCTAACCTGATTATAACGAAAACGTTAAAAGACGCTAATCAAACTACTTATATTCCTGGCGAAATTGTACAATACCTTGTTAAGGTAATAAACAATGGACCAAGTGATGCACAAAATGTAGTTATTAAGGATACCGCACCTGCAGGAACGGTAATATCATCATGGACCGTAAAAGGAACAAGTGTAACCCCTCCAAATGCAAGTGGTTCGGGTGATTTAAATGAAAGTATAGCTATCCTGCCAAATGGTGCAACACTGGTTTATGAAATTAGTGTAAAAACTCCAGATAATTTTACACAACGCTTTAGAAATCTGGTTGCTGTTAGTTCTGCAACACTAGACCCTACACCTGATGTAATTACAGATCCTGATCCGAATTGCCCGGCGTGCATTCCATCACCTTATGTTGATCCGGTTATTAGAATTGATCTGAGCATTACTAAAAAATCGGAAACGCAACCAGTAGGAGTTGGTTACGAATATAAATACACCATTGAGGTTAAAAATAATAGCTTGTTTACTGCAAATGGCGTAAATGTTACAGATATACTACCTTCAGAAATAAGTTACATCTCACATCTGGTTTCAGTTGGATCAGCGGAATACCAATCTTCTAACCGCTCATTAAACTGGACTGTTGGGGTTATTCAGCCCGGTGCTACGGCTACATTAACCCTTACCGTAAAGTCAGATCGTTCTGGCTCAATTGTAAATACAGTAAATGTAAAAGGAAACGAAACAGATCCAAATACTAATAATAATACAGCAACAGATATTAAAGAAGTATTAATCTTCAAAATACCAAATGTAATTACTCCAAATGGGGATGGTAAAAACGATAGTTTTCAAGTGAGTGGATTAGAACTGTATCCTGAAAATACCATGTTAATTTTTAATCGCTGGGGAAATGAAGTATTTCATAGTAATGGCGCTTACCAAAACAACTGGACGGGTGAAGGACTAAATGCAGGGACTTATTACTATTTACTTAAAATAAAAGATAGAAGCGGTACATGGCAGGCATATAAAGGTTTTATTACCCTGTTAAAAAATCAATAACAAAAACAGGAAGCAGCTAAACTAATACATGATTTAGCTGCTTCTTAAATAACATATCAAATGAAAAAAAGAATTATATTATTTGTGCTGATGGCATTTTCGCTCTTTGCGAAAAGTCAGCAAGATGCACAATACAGTCAGTATATGTTTAATGGCATTTATATTAATCCCGCTTACGCAGGTTATAAAGAACAAACAAATATTCACAGTTTTTACCGTAATCAATGGACAGGGATAACCGGAGCCCCCAAAAGTATGAGTTTGGCTGTTGATGCCATTGCCAATGATGGGAATGTGGGCCTGGCCTTGCAAGTTGCATCTGATAAATTGGGTGCTCAAAGTAGCTTGTCTGCTTATGCGAATTATGCTTACCGTATAAAAACAAACTCAGATGGTTCTTCAAGACTTGCTTTCGGTTTAGGGCTTGGTGTTATTCAAAATGGATTAAATGGTGATATGCTCGATCCATTGGATGGAGGAGATCAATACATTCCGGTAGGCACCGAAAAACAAGTTGCTCCAGACGCAAGAGCCGGAGTCTTTTTCTCAAACAATAAGTTTTATGCAGGTTTTTCTGTAGATAATTTAATTGCACAGTATATCTTGAAGAATAGGGACTTGAGCATAAATTTTCCTCAGCCCAAGCCACATTATTATTTAACAGCAGGTATGCTGGTACCACTAAGTGCAGGTATTCAGCTAAAACCTTCATTTTTGCTTAAAGATGACAGAGGTGGTCCAACCAGTTTAGATTTAAATGCTTTTGTATTGTTGGCAGATCGCATTTGGCTTGGCGGAAGTTATAGAACTGCCGTAAAATTATATAGCAAAGATTATCTTCAAAGAGATTTGGATAAGAAGAATTCAATTGTTGCCATGACTGAAATATTTGCTACTCCTCAATTGAGATTAGGATACGCTTTTGATTATAGTTTAAGTGAACTGCAAGGTTACAGTGGCGGCAGTCACGAAATATCGGTAGGTTTTTACATTAAACCTAAAAAAGTAAGAATGTTAACCCCTAGGTATTTTTAAAATGAAAAAAACTATAAGAATAAGTATTACGCTGGCATTGTTATTTGTACAAGGACAGATTGTTAAGGCACAGTATGTATTAAAAGAAGCAGATGCTCAATACGAATTGTTTAACTATAGCAAGGCCGTTAAGCTATACACGGAGGCTTATCAAAAGAAAAAGAGTTTACATGCCACTGAGCGTGTAGCAGAATGTTATCGCTTAATGCAGGATTACCAACAAGCTGAAAGTTGGTTTTCGTTATTAACCGGAATGGAAGGAGTGGGTTCTGATGCCTTTCTGAAATATGCAGATGCGCTAAAACACAATGCTAAGTATAGCGAAGCTAAGATACAGTATGCCAGATATGCAGCGCTTGAGAAATCAATTAATTCCAGTCAGCTGGCGATGTGGCAATTGTCGTGTGATTCTGCGGTCAAATGGATGCAAAATCCTAAAATGATTACGATAAAAAATGAAAAGACCTTAAACAGTGAGCAGTCTGATTGGGCGGCGGTTAAATATAATGATGGAATCGTTTTTACATCTGATAGAGCAGATAAAAAAGAAAATTCTGAAAAGAATGTTAATCGTCCGTTTTTGAAATTTGATGGTTCTAAATTACCGGATGAAAATGTTTATGGTTGGACAGGTAATAAATATTTACGTTTATACGAACAAAAACAAAAGGATAGTTTGAACTTGTTTCCAATAAATGCAGGGACAAATTATCATATTGGTGCTGCCAGTTTTAGTGTTGATGGAAATGAAATGTTTTTCACATTGACAAGAATCCCTGATAAAATTAAAAAGGGAAAAAAAGAACCGGGCACAATAAATATTGAGATTTACTCCAGTAAAAGAGAAAATGGAATATGGACAAAACCAGTACCTTTTAGATACAATAAGGTTAATGATTATTCAGTAGGCGATCCTTTTTTAACTAAAGACGGCCAAAAACTTTATTTTGTGTCAAATATGCCGGGCGGAAAAGGCGGAACGGATATTTATGTAAGTAATAAAAATGAGGATGGAAGCTGGGGAGACGCAAAAAATCTTAGCGACATGAATACACCAGGAAATGAGCGTAGTCCAATGTTTGATCATGCCAATGGATTTTATTTCAGTAGTGATGGAAGAATTGGCATGGGTGGTTTGGATATTTTCAAAACAGAAACCAGCGAAAATGAGGTTTTTACAACGCCACAAAATATGGGTTATCCGTTAAATTCTGCCGATGATGATTTTGCTTTAGTTTTAGACCATAAAAATGAAGGTTATTTTGCTTCAAACCGTGCTGGTGGTTTAGGGAGTGATGATATTTATACTTTCATCGAAAAACAAATAATGGCTTTCAAATTGGAAGGAAAAGTATTTGACGCCAAAACAAATTTACCACTTGAAAATGCAATTGTAAGTTTAAGTCAATCTAATGGCAGTACATTAAAAGTGCAAACTGATCCTGCAGGCCATTATCAGTTCAATTTAAATGAAAATGCAGATTATGCAGTTGAAGCAGGAAAAACCAATTACAGATCAGCTATTGCAGAAGATTTAACGACAAAAGGACTTTTAGCATCATCCACGTTAAAAAGAGATCTTTTTCTGGAACCAATCATTATCGGTAAAGCCATAAAACTTGAAAATATATATTATGATTTTGATAAATCTAACATCAGAGCAGACGCCTCGGTAGAACTTGATAAACTCGTATTGATATTAAAAGAAAACCCAACCATTTGGATAGAATTAGGTTCTCATACCGATAGCAGAGGTAATGATCAGTACAATCAATGGTTATCTCAAAAAAGAGCTAACTCCGCTGTTCAGTATATCATTGACAGAGGTATTGATAAAAGTCGTATAACTGCAAAAGGTTATGGCGAAAGCGTGTTACTAAACAATTGCAGTAATGGTATTAAATGTACTGAGGCTGCACATCAGTTAAATAGAAGAACTGAGTTTAAAATTACAAAACAATAATTCTAATTCTTTTTAAAAGCATCCTTCATATACTAAGTATGAGGGATGTTTTCAGGCTTTGATGATGATGTAAAAATATGAAAATTTTAATTGCAGACGATCATCAAATTATCCGGCATGGATTAAAATCATTGCTTAAAAGCATTTGGGCAAATGCAATTATACTTGAAACCGATAATTTAAATAAAGCTGTTGAAATTCTATCAACAACCAATATTAACCTGTTCGTGCTTAATATTGGTATTCCTAATATCGATGTTGCAGAAGGATTAATTGGGTTTATTGCTCAGGAAACCAAGATCGTTATTTTTTCCGGTCAGCAAGGCGATAATGAAAGAATCGAAAATTTGATTAAAGCAGGTGCAGACATTTGTCTCCATAAAAATTTATCAGTAACTGAAATTATGGCTATATTTTTATCTCTTTTTGATAATATAAGGATAACAAAAAGCTAATTATAATATTTATATAATTTTGATTTTTAGTTAATTGTGTATTTTATTTAAAGTTTTTATCTATTAATTAAAATTTAAAATAACAAATCGAGTGCTGCACTAATAAATCTTAAACATTTCTCTGTCTCCAATGTTTTCTTATCCAAAATTGCCGGCTTTCTGCGATTTCTAAAACAATTATTCTTTTTTGGGATTATATAATTCAGAATCAAAAAAGATGAGTAAAAATACAACTAAAAAACGCATCGCAATATTGGGTGGTGGCCCCAGTGGACTTTTTATGTTTAAAAGGTTAATAGAGTCAGGCCCTAAAAATTATGAAATAGAGATTTTCGAACGGAAAGGTCATCTGGGAATGGGTATGCCCTATAGTGCGGAGGGTGCCAATGATGAACACATAACCAATGTTTCAGATAATGAAATTCCTAAGATTTTCAACAATATTGAAGATTGGGTAAAAGTTGCACCAAAATCGCTCCTTAAACGGTTTAACATTAATCCCGAAAAATTTAATGAATACAAAGTATTGCCCAGGCTTTTCTTTGGCGAATATCTTTCTGCTCAATTTGACCTGTTGATAAAACGTGCTGATCAGGAAGGCATTTCGGTCAAAATAAATCTCCATTCCAATGTATTGGATATGATAGACTTACCCGGTAAGGGTAAAGTAAAAATTAAGGTAGAAGGCAGAGAAGATATTTTTTTTGATTTTGCAATAATTTGCATTGGACATAACTGGCCTAAAAATTACGAAGATAAAATTCCACATTATTTCGATTCCCCATACCCACCAAAAAAACTGGCATTAAAATTAAACCACGAAGTTGGAATAAAAGGCGCTGCATTAACCGCAATAGATGCAGTAAGGACACTTGCCCGTTATAATGGAAATTTCTATGAAGGCAATGATGGTAAACTATATTATAAAATTAATCCTGAACACGAAGGATTTGGAATTGTAATGCATTCCAGAAATGGATTGCTCCCAGCCATTCGTTTCCACCTCGAAGATTCTCATTTGGGTAAGGATGCAACATTAAGTAAAGAAGAAATTGCTCAAAATATTGAAGAAAATGATGGTTTTCTTTCCCTTGATTATGTATTTGATAAAAATTTCAAGGAAATGTTTGTGCAGAAAGAGCCTGCTTTTTATAAGCAAATTAAAAATATGAGTATCGAAACTTTTGTAGATGCTATGATGGATTTGAGAGAAAAAGAAGATTCATTTGAGCTTTTTAAAAAAGAATATGAGGAAGCGGAACAATCTATCAAAAAACGAGAGTCTGTTTATTGGAAAGAAATGCTCGCTGTATTAAGCTTTGCTATGAATTACCCTGCAAAATACTTTTCAGCTGAAGATATGCAAAGACTTCAACAAGTGTTGATGCCTTTAATTTCGATAGTTATAGCTTTTGTGCCGCAGAGTTCCTGCCGCGAGATAATGGCTTTATATGATGCCGGTTTGTTGAAACTAATAGCCGTTGGTGATGATAGTAAAGTAGTGCCTGGAACTAAAGAAGGGGCAACGTATGCTTACACAAATGAGGAAGGAGTTGAAGTAGATAAACATTTTAAAACTTTTATCGATTGTACAGGCCAGCCACATTTATCTTTTAATGAATTTCCTTTTCAAAGGCTTATTGATCGAAAAACGATTAGCGAAGCCCGCATTAAATTTCATTCAGCCCATATTGGAAAAAAAGAAATGGAGCAGGGAAATGAAAATGTTGGCAAAACTGAGAAAGGGTATTATCTTAAAGTACCTGGAATTACTATAAACGATGCTTTTCAGGTGGTTGATGAAAAAGGACATGCCAATAAACGAATTTACATTATGGCCGTACCTTATATTGGCGGATATAATCCTGACTATTCAGGTATAGATTTTTGCGAAGCCGCATCTGAACTGATTATCGATGCCATTAACAAGGGAAACTTAGTTGAAACCGAAGCACAGCTCAAAGTTAAACCTGTTAAATAGTTACAGTAAGGCATTATTGATTGCAAAATTGAAAAAATATTAAAAAATATTTGCGAAACCGAATGGTTGCTTATATATTTGCAATCAATTGGTTTCGTAATTAGGATAAAGAAATGAGGAGAGATGTTTTTCAAGCTATAGCTGATCCAACCCGCAGGGCTATTATTGGGTTAATTGCTTTACAGGCAATGACGCCAAATGCCTTGGCGGAGCATTTTGATACCTCAAGACAGGCCATATCAAAACATATAAAAATATTGGTTGAATGCCACTTGGTTAAACAAGAACAGCAGGGACGTGAAATTTATTATCAACTTGAAGCAAAAAAAATGAAAGAGATAGACCAATGGCTGGAACAATTCAGGCAAATTTGGGAAGACCGGTTTAATCAACTTGACGAAGTATTATTAACTCTTAAAAAATAAAAATCATGAAAAATAACTTATTATTTGATTTTACCGTTGATAAAGCTACAAAAACGGTATTGGTAACAAGAGAATTTGCAGCCGACCTTTCGCTGGTATGGGATGCTTTTACCAAAAAAGAAATTTTAGACCAATGGTGGGCACCTAAACCCTGGGCATCAAAAACAAAATTTATGAATTTTGAAGTTGGCGGTAAAAGATTTTATGCCATGGTAAGCCCTGAAGGACAGGAACATTGGTCATTGCAGCAATTTACTTCCATTACTCCAAAAACCAATTTCAAATATTTGAATGCTTTTGCAGATGCAGCTGAAAACCCAGAATTGCCAGCTTCTGAATGGAATTTGAGTTTCAGCGAAGAAAACGGAAACACAAAAGTCAGTATTAAGATTTACAATGAATCACTTGCCCGTATGGAAAAAATGATTGAAATGGGCTTTGAGGGAGGATTTACAATGACATTGAACTATCTGGATGAATTATTGGCAACCTTATCGCAGAAACGATAGGATACAAAATAAATCTTGGCCTGTACTTCAAAAATTGAATAATAATGATCATAGAAAAGCAAATTGAGGCATACATTGCCAGTCAACCTGAAGCCAAACAGCTTGATATGCAAGCATTGCACCACATGATTCAGCAAATCATGCCGGCATGTAAATTATGGTTTCTGGATGGTAGAAACGATGAAAGTAAAATTGTTTCTAATCCTAATATTGGATATGGAGCTTACACTATGAAATATGCTGATGGTACAACCAGAATGTTTTATCAAATTGGTTTGAGTGCAAATAAAACCGGAATATCGGTATATATACTTGGTATAGAAGATAAGAAATATTTAAACCAGACGTATGGAGAAAAAATAGGGAAGGCAAGTGTAACCGGATATTGTATTAAGTTTAAAACACTGAAAGATATAAATATTGATGTGCTTGAAGCGGCAATACGATATGGGGTTGAGGCTACTAATGAAAAGATTGCCTGACGAATCAGATAATTTATTATTAACAATGCAAAATAAAAGAAAATGAAAAATAATTTATTCATGGATTTTTCTGTAGACAGAGAAAACAGTATTGTAAATGTAAAAAGAGAATTTGCAGCACCTATATCAAATGTTTGGGCTGCCTGGACAGAGAAAGATTTACTTGACCAATGGTGGGCACCGAAGCCCTGGAAATCAAGAACAAAATCAATGGATTTTAAAGTTGGCGGCCGAAGATTGTACGCTATGGTTGGTCCTGAAGGCGAGGAACACTGGGCTTTAGCCGATTTTAAAGCCATTACACCGGCAACAAATTTCAAATTTTTTGATGCTTTTTGTGATCCGGAAGGAAATATAAATGCGGATTTTCCCCGTTCAGACTGGAGTGTTGATTTTACAGAATCAAATGGTACAACTATTGTAACCGTTGCTATTAAACATGAAAAACTTTCAGATTTGGAAGCTATAATCGAAATGGGTTTCAAAGAAGGTTTTACATCAGCTTTGGAAGGTCTGGACGAAATCTTTTCTTCTCAAAAATTTTAATTAGATTTAAGCTTATTGTACTAAATATGGCAGAGCACAATCAATTTGCAAAAGCAGAAATGCTAATCCGAAAACCGGTTCGTGAGGTTTTTCAGGCATTCATTAACCCTGAGGTGACCACTAAATTTTGGTTTACAAAAAGTTCAGGAAAACTGGAAGAAGGCAAGGAAGTAGAATGGACTTGGGAAATGTATAACGTTACGGTTCTGGTTACAGTTAAAAAGATTGAAGAAGATAAACAAATTATAGTTGAATGGGGCAATTATGAAGATTTAACAACAGTTGAATGGACATTTAAAGCGATGCCTGATGAAGCCACGTTTGTATCGGTTGTGAACCAGATTAACAGCAGCAATGCTGATCGGGTTCTTTCGTTGGTAAGAGAATCTACCGAAGGTTTTACCCTTGTATTAGCCGGACTAAAAGCTTATCTGGAGTTTGGCATAAAACTTAATCTGGTTGGCGATCGCTTTCCAAAAGGATTAAACTAAAATTATCATACGCCTTGATTTTGTGTTACACCAACATAATTTGCTGCTAAGAATTGTATATAATTTTCAGGGAATTGTGTAAAATCACTGGCTGCGCTTCATTTTATATTTGCAGGATCGAAAATTTAATCGTTACCCTATTTCAAAATGAAGAAGATTACCCTGTATTTATTTTTTGTGTGCGTTTATGGAATTACCTATGCACGTGAAAATGTACGCCTTAGCATTCAAACCAACTTACAGCAGGTGGTATATACTTGCAGCATGCACCCCGAAGTAAAAAGTACCAAGCCTGGTACTTGTCCAAAATGTGGAATGGCTTTGATCAGAGAGAAAATAAAAGCTAATGTACCAGTAGAAAACAAACAGCAGGTTAAAACTTCATCTTCTTCAGATTCTGGCTCTAAAAATAATACTGAAAGCCGGCATATAAAATCCAGAACCGTCCGGTATGATCTTTATGTAAAAGATACCACGGTTAACTTTTCAGGAAAACCACGAATGGCGATGGCTATAAATGGTCTTATTCCTGGTCCTGCGCTGGTATTTACCGAAGGAGATACCGCAGAAGTGTATGTTCATAATTTAATGGATATGGAAACCTCAATTCACTGGCATGGCGTATTTTTGCCAAACAACATGGATGGTGTTCCATATTTAACACAAATGCCTATTAAACCTCACTCTACCTATGTATACAAATTTCCGGTGATTCAAAATGGCACTTACTGGTATCATAGTCATACCATGCTTCAGGAACAGAGTGGCCTGTATGGTGCGCTAATCTTTAATAAAAAGAATGAGCCAAAAATTCCGGCTATTCCTGTGGTACTTAGCGACTGGACGGATATGAACCCGAAAGAAGCAGATCGCTTGCTTCATAATGCATCAGATTGGTTTGCCATTAAAAAAGGCACAACCCAGAGTTATGGTGAAGCCATTAGTAAAGGTTATTTTAAAACAAAAGTAACTAACGAATGGAAACGCATGACAGCCATGGATGTAAGTGATGTATATTATGAAAAATTCCTGACCAACGGAAAAAATGTTGACGTCCAGCCTCAGTTTAAAGCAGGTGATAAGGTAAAATTGAGGATAGTTGATGGTGGCGCTTCGACATATTTCTGGCTCACCTGGGCAGGAGGAAAAATCACTGTTGTGGCTAATGATGGAAATGATGTGGAACCTGTTGAAGTAGACCGTTTACTTATTGCACCTTCAGAAACTTACGATGTTATCTTAACGATTCCGGCAGATGGGAGTTACGAATTTCTTTCCACAGCCGAAGACCGGACCAATTCAACCTCTTTGTGGCTGGGTAGTGGGGCTAAAAAACCTGCAAAACCGCTTGCGAAGCTCAAATACTTTGAGGGTATGAAAATGATGAATGGGATGATGAAGATGAGTGGAGATATGGAACCTATGGGTATGAAAATGTCAAATCAGCAGATGGATATGAATAATGTGATGTATCCTGAGGTTACCGGTTATGATTATGGTAAGAAGGGCAAAAATGAGAATGGACATGAGCCCGTTAAAGAAGAAACTGAAGATGCAGAAATAGTAACCTTAAATTATGGCATGTTAAGGGCAACTGAAAAAACAACTTTAAGAGAAGGGCCCTTAAAAGTATTGAAATTTGAACTAACCGGAAACATGAATCGCTATGTATGGACGATTGATAACAAAACGGTTTCTGAAAGTGATAAAATTTTAATTAAAAAAGGCGAAAACATTAGAATTGTCCTGTATAACAATTCCATGATGCGCCATCCCATGCACTTGCATGGTCATGATTTTAGAGTATTGAACGGACAAGGGGAATATGCGCCGCTGAAAAATGTATTGGATATTATGCCAATGGAAACTGATACCATTGAATTTGCAGCTACAGAGCGTGGAGACTGGTTTTTTCATTGTCACATTTTATACCATATGATGAGTGGCATGGGCAGGATTTTTAGTTATGAAAATTCAGCACCTAACCCTGAAATTATTAACCCAAAATTTGCTCAGCGCAAATTGTTTAGTGATGACAGACTGTTTCATCCAATGGCTACAATAGGTTTGGAAAGCAGTGGGAGTGACGGAGAATTCATGCTGTCCAATACCCGTTATCGTTTTTCTACAGAGTGGCGACTTGGCTTAAAAGCCGAACATGGTTACGAAAGCGAAACCTATTTTGGTCGCTATATTGGGAAAATGCAGATGTTTATGCCTTTTATTGGTTTTGATTATCACTACAATAAGATGAATAATGAGTCTGAAAAAAATCTTTTCGGACAAATCAGTAATCAGCACAATAGAAAAGCAGCTGTAATCGGTTTCCAATATACCTTGCCAATGCTGTTTATAGCTGAGGCCCGTTTAGACAGTAAAGGGAAAGTGCGTTTCCAATTGGCCAGAGAAGATATTCCACTTACCAGCAGACTGAGGTTTAATATCATGGGTAATACAGACAAGGAATATATGGCAGGCTTTCGCTACATTGTAACCAAATACTTTTCGTTTTCTACACACTACGATAGCGATATGGGCTATGGTGGAGGAATAACGTTAAACTATTAAAATGAGCTGTTGAAGCAAAATTTATACATGTGAAAATAAATAAAAATGATCGGCATGCTCATGTTTTGATAAATAAACAGGCACTACCCATTAATCTTTAAATTTAAAACTGAAAGATTTAGAATAATAATTGCTAGTTTTGAAAAAAATGAGGTGTTCAATAATTATATTTTCTGTTTATCTGATCCTTTTAGGGCTTTTGCCTTGTCAGGATAGGGCAGATCTTGTGGTAAGTGCCCAATATTCCACCTCCGTACAGCATGCCGATTCCGGAACAAAACATGCTCAGGATGAATCTTGTCCGCCATTTTGTAGTTGTGCTTGTTGCTCAGTTGGTCAGCATTTTCCAATTGACCAAACTTCAGCTGAAATAGAACTACTTCATTACACGTCTTATCAGGTTTTTTGTATTTCCAATATTAAAAAACAACCTGTGGATGTTTGGCAACCGCCTAAACTAGCTTAATTCCTTCTTTGATGATCGGCGGCAACGACAATCTTTAGATTGCTTGTGCCTAAATTGTATTTGATCGTCAACAATTGAAACTGTTTATTTCAGTTGAATAACCTCTGCAGATGATCTGGTTATGCTATGGTTTTTTATTCTAAAATCTTAGCTATGGCCTTATTAAGCCTGTAATCCGGTTATTCACCAATTCATACCATTTTTAAAAATGTTAGATAATATTATAAAATTCAGCATAAAAAATAAGCTCATTATTGGCTTGCTTACATTGGCACTTATTTGCTGGGGTATATGGAGTGCTTCCAAGCTGCCTATCGATGCCCAGCCTGATATTACCAATAATCAGGTACAAATTATTACCCTTACACCCACACTAGCCGCACAGGAAACAGAACAATTGGTTACTTATCCAATAGAGCAAACATTGGCTAATTTACCCGATCTTCAGGAAATAAGGTCTGTTTCAAGGTTTGGTCTTTCGGTAATTACAGTGGTTTTTCACGAAGACGTAGATGTTTACTTTGCCAGGCAACTGATTGGTGAAAAACTCAAAGAAGCAGAAACAAAAATTCCAAAAGGGCTTGGAACACCAGAACTGGCTCCGGTTAGTACAGGACTTGGAGAGGTATACCAATATGTTGTTCACCCAAAAAAAGGCTCAGAAAATAAATATTCTGCGATGGATTTACGAACCATGCAGGACTGGATTGTAGCCCGGCAGCTTTATGGCACACCCGGTGTGGCTGAGGTAAACAGTTTTGGTGGTTTATTAAAACAATATGAAGTATCGGTAAATTCAAACCGATTAAAGGCCATGAATATAACCATTGCCGAGATTTTTACCGCATTGGAAAAAAACAACGAAAATACTGGTGGTGCTTACATTGATAAAAAGCCAAATGCTTATTTCATCAGAGGAATAGGCTTAATGGGGTCTATGAGAGATATTGGCAATACAGTTGTAAAAAAAGTAAACCATATTCCGGTGCTGGTTAAGGATGTTGCCGAGGTAAAACTGGGCAATGCGGTACGCTACGGTTCGGTTACCTATAATGGCGAAAAAGAAGTTGTAGGTGGTATTGTAATGATGTTAAAGGGAGCCAATAGTGCCGCTGTTGTTGAAAAGGTTAAAGCTAAAATGGAAGTGATTAGAAAAGCCCTGCCGGAAGATGTAGTAATAGAAGCTTTTAGCGACCGGGCCAGTTTAGTTGAAAGGGCCGTTAATACCGTTAAAACCAATCTGATAGAAGGGGCCCTGATCGTAATACTGGTTTTAGTACTGTTTTTAGGCAATTTCAGAGCAGGTTTGATTGTGGCGTCGGCTATTCCGCTGGCTATGCTTTTTGCACTGGCCATGATGAATGTATTTGGTGTGAGCGCCAATTTGATGAGCTTAGGAGCCATTGATTTTGGATTGATTGTAGATGGTGCTGTAATTATTGTTGAAGCAACGTTACATCATTTAGCTTTAAGAAAATCAACTCAAAAGCTTACACAAAACGAAATGGATGAAGAAGTATTTGTTTCTGCATCTAAAATACGCAGTAGTGCCGCTTTTGGAGAAATTATCATCCTCATTGTGTACATCCCTATTTTAACTTTGGTAGGTATTGAAGGTAAAATGTTTCGCCCTATGGCCATGACGGTAGGCTTTGCCATATTCGGTGCCTTGTTATTATCACTTACCTACATTCCGATGATGTCGGCATTATTCCTCTCTAAAAATATATCCCATAAAAAAACATTTTCAGACCGGATGATGGATTTCTTTCAAAGAGGATATACACCCATAATCAAATGGGCTATTAAAATGAAATATGTGGTGGTAGCAGGTGCGGTTGTTTTACTGGGCATTAGCGTTTTTGTTTTCAGCAGGATGGGGGGAGAATTTCTTCCTCAGTTGCAGGAAGGGGATTATGCTTTTCACTGTATTCTTCCGCAAGGTACATCACTTAGCCAAAGTGTGGAAACCTCTATGCAAGCCAGCCGGATTATAAAATCCTTTCCTGAAGTAAAAATGGTGGTTGGCAAAACGGGCAGTGCAGAAGTGCCCACTGATCCAATGCCTCCTGAAGCAACCGATTTGATTATTAACCTTAAACCCAAAAGTGAGTGGACAACTACCCAGGATTATAATAAACTGGCACAACTGATGATAGAGAAACTGGAAGCATCAATACCCGGTGTTTTCTTTGAAGCTTCGCAACCTATACAAATGCGTTTTAATGAGTTAATGACGGGGGTAAGACAGGATGTGGCCATTAAAATATTTGGCGAAAACATTGACACCCTTGCGGCACTTGCACCTAAAGTGGCAAAAATTGTTCAGACCGTAAAAGGCGCAACAGAGCCACAGGTAGAACGTACCGCGGGTTTGCCACAAATTACCATTCAGTACGACCGGGCTAAAATTGCAGGGTATGGGTTAAATATTGAAGACATTAATAATACCATCAGTACTGCCTTTGCAGGTAGAGCTGCGGGTGTGATATTTGAGAATGAACGCAAATTTGATTTGGTGGTTCGGCTGGACAGTAACAGCAGAAGCTCTATAGATGACGTAAATAATTTATATGTGGCCACTAACGAGGGCAATCAAATTCCACTTTCACAAGTGGCAGCCATTTCTTTTAAGGAAGGTCCTGCTCAAATTAGCCGGGAAGAAGGAAAACGCAGAATTGTGGTCGGTTTTAATGTAAAGGATAGAGATGTACAGAGCGTAGTTACTGACATTCAGCAAAAACTGAATGAAGCTAAGCTTTTACCGACCGGTTATTATTATACTTATGGAGGTACTTTTGAAAATTTACAAGAAGCCTCTTCAAGGTTAATGGTGGCGGTGCCGGTTGCATTGGCATTGATATTTCTATTGTTGTTTTTCACTTTTGGTACCATAAAAGATGCATTACTCATTTTTACAGCCATCCCAATGAGTGCCATTGGCGGGGTATTTGCCCTTTTGCTAAGGGGAATGCCATTCAGTATTTCAGCAGGTGTTGGTTTTATTGCCCTTTTTGGGGTTGCCGTATTAAATGGTATTGTATTGATTGGAACCTTCAACCAATTAAAAAAAGAAGGAATGGAAGATATTATTCAGCGAATACTGGAAGGAACAAAAATCAGGTTAAGGCCTGTGTTGATGACTGCTACGGTTGCTTCTCTGGGTTTTATCCCAATGGCATTAAGCAGTGGAGCGGGGGCAGAAGTACAAAAACCCTTGGCAACAGTTGTTATTGGAGGTTTAATTACCGCAACATTTTTAACGTTGGTGGTGCTGCCACTACTTTATCTCCTGTTTTCAGGTAAAATAAAAACAAAAATAACCCCAAAAACTGCAATAGCTACAGTTATTTTACTGTTTATCGGTTTTTCAAATTCCGTTAAGGCACAACAAAGCAGTTCAAAACGGATGAGTATAGAAGAAGCTGTTGCACTGGCAAAAGGTAATCTTCAATACGAAGTAAATAACCAGCAGTTAAATAAAGGAAAGGCGCAGACAAAAACGGCTTCTATTTTAACAAAAACTGGTGTATTTGCAGAGAATGAGGACCTTAGACCAAGTGATCATGCTGGTGTTTTAAAAATAGGGTTATCACAAAATCTTGCCTGGCCCGGTTTATATAAAGCACAAAAAAATCTTTATACGGAGCAGTTGAAATACTATGAAGCAAATACAGCTGCGATTGATGTGAGTGTAAAAAGAGAGATCAGGGCTGTGTATTATCAGCTTTGGTACTTGCAGGATAAAAAACAACTGTATCATCGGTTGGATAGCATTTACAGATCGCTTAATGCTGCAGCAAAACTGAAGGTAAAAACAGGCGATAGTCCTGGTTTAGACAGTATTGCATCGAATGTGCGCATGAAAGAAATAGGTGCGTTAATTCTGCAAATGGATCGGGAAACCAAAATACAACAGCAGGCAATGATGCAGCTGCTTAATATTTCAGCATATATTTTGCCATTAGAGCAACCTCTGGCAAAGTTAACCGTTCCTAATCTGCAGGACGAAAATACTCATCCCGTGCTAACCCTTCAATCGCAAAATATTAATATCGCAAATGCTGGAATAGACGTGATTAAAAATGAAAACAGACCCGATTTTTCAGGTCGCTTTTTTAGTCAGCGTTTATGGGGTGCTAAAGATCCATTTACAGGTTTTTCGGTTACCGCCTCATTTCTGCTGTTCAATGCTGGTACTTCACGCAATAAGGTAAAAGTTGCACAGGCAGAAAAAGCTGTACAGCAAAAGCAATACGATTATGATGCGCAGCTTTTTAACAATAAAAAATCACAGTTGCTGCAGGAAGTAGATAAAGGTTATAGCATGTTGTCATTTTATGAAACTACAGGATTAAAACAAGCCACTGAAATTATAAAAGCTGCAACTTTAGCCTATAGAGCAGGCGAAATAAGTTTTGCCGAGATGTCGCAATACCTTACACAATCCATTGATATCCAGAAAAATTATTTAGAGGTGCTCAATACCTATAATCAATCGGTTATCCAATACAATTATTACATCAATCAATAAAAATTATACCTCAATGAAAAAATATCTGATTATAATGTTCGTGATGTGCTTTGCTGCGGCCACAATTGTTTCCTGTGGTGGAAAAAGCAGTACAGAAACTGAAGATTCAAAAAAAGCAAGCACAGAAGAAGCACACGAAGAAGAAAACACCAATACAGCTATGCTAACCGGTTCGCAGATGAAAAGCATAGGTTTGAAATTGGGTAGTATTGAGAATAAGCAACTTACAACGGCTTTAAAAACCAATGGAACATTGCAGGTGCCGAATCAAAACAGGGCAAGTGTAAATTCTGTTTATAGTGGGGCAATTAAATCGTTATTAGTACAGCCCGGCAATCTTGTGCGTAAAGGACAAACCATTGCAACCATTTCAAATCCCGAATTTATACAGGTGCAAAGTGATTATTTAAATGCCAGTGCGAAAATTAGTCTGGTTGAGCTGGAAGTGAAAAGGCAAAAAGAATTAAATGCAGGTAATGCCGGAGCCTTAAAAAACCTGCAATCTGCTGAAACAGAGTTGAAAACGCTGCAAACGGCAAAAGCCACTTATGCACAGCAAATACAGCTAATGGGACTTAATCCTGGTCGTTTAAGTAAAGGGAGATTGATTTCAGTGTTGTCTGTAAAAAGCCCGATAAATGGAGTAGTCAGCAATGTAAAAGTAGAAATGGGAAGTTATGTTGATGTGAATACACCAATAGCCGAAATTGTAGATAACAGTCAGCTGCACCTGGATTTATTTGTATATGAAAAAGACATTCCAAAGCTTAAAAACAACCAGTTAATTCACTTTACAATGACCAATAATCCGGGTAAAGAATATGATGCGCAAATTTATTCTTTAGGTTCTTCTTTTGAGGGAGAAAGTAAGGCTGTAACGGTACATGCTAAAGTGCAGGGAAACAAAGCAGGGTTAATTGATGGAATGACGGTTACTGCTGTAATTAGTTTAGAAACGGGTACAAAACCAGCCGTACCATCAGAGGCGATTGTGAACCTAGGTGGACAGGACTTCATCTTTGTGCGGAAAGTGGAAGCTGAACATCAAAAAGGTAATGAAACAACTGGACATAAAGATGAAAAAGGAATGACCTTTGAAAAAATACCTGTTGCTAAAGGAACTACCGATGTTGGGTATACCGAAATTACCTTACTTAAAGAAATTCCGAAGGACGCTGAAATTGTGGTTAAGGGTGCATTTTTTGTACTGGCCAAAATGAGTAATGCAGGAGAGCATGAACATTAAAAATGTGAAATATTGATTCTGAATAAATAAAATTAGCAAGATGAAAACACAAAAAGAAGATAAAGAAAATCACGATAACCATGTGCACAGTGATCAGGAGTCAGAAGAAGGCCATAACCACGAAGGTGGTATTTTTGGTGTCAATACAGAATTGTATTTTGCCATTTTAAGTGGTGTTTGTTTAGCAATAGGCTATGGCTTTACTTATATAAATGGTTTGCCATCCTGGTCAAGTTTGGTGTTATACATTGCCGCTTATTTTTTTTGAGGTTACTTTACAGCAAAAGAAGCTGTAGAAACCATTTTAAAAGGTGGCTTTGAAATAGATTTTCTAATGTTGGTGGCAGCCATTGGCGCTGCAATTTTGGGTTCCTGGGCTGAAGGCGCTTTATTGTTATTCCTTTTTAGCCTTGGGCATGCGCTGGAGCACTATGCCATGGGTAAGGCACGCAAATCTATAGCTGCATTAACAAGTCTGGCTCCTCCAACTGCTCTTGTGATAAGGGAGGGAAAGGAATCTGAAATTCGTATCGAACAATTAAAACTTGGCGATGTAATTATTATTAAACCGAACAGTAAAATTCCGGCCGATGGTGTTGTTGTAAAGGGAGAAGGCAGTGTTAACCAGGCCCCAATTACAGGTGAAAGTGTACCGGTAGATAAATCTCCAGTACCAGATGCAAACCTTGATTATTCGACCGACAAAAATATAAAACCTCAGTTTCGCGTTTTCTCCGGAACGATAAATGGTACATCCGTGCTTGAGGTAAAAGTAATCAGGGAAGCGAAAGATTCAACCATTTCCCGTTTAATTAAAATGGTTAACGAAGCAGAGAAGCAAAAATCTCCCACACAGCTTTTTACCGATAAGTTTGAGCAGTTTTTTGTACCCACTGTTTTGGTCCTGATAACGTTATTGTGCTTTGCTTTTTTAGTCATCGACGAACCTTTTAGCAAAAGTTTTTACAGGGCAATGTCGGTTTTGGTGGCTGCAAGTCCATGTGCCTTAGCAATTTCTACACCCAGTGCTGTATTGAGTGGAGTGGCCAGAGCCGCCCGTGCAGGTGTATTGATTAAGGGTGGACGGCCTTTAGAAGATTTAGGTGAATTAAATGCCATTGCATTTGATAAAACCGGAACATTAACAGAAGGAAAACCCAAATTAACCAATGTAATTCCATTAAATGGTATTTCAGAAGAAGAATTAATGTCGGTAGCGGTTTCGGTCGAAAAACTTAGTGATCACCCGTTGGCAGAAGCCATTGTGAAAGGTGCCTTTGAAAAAATGAAAGATCAAACGGTTAAAGAAGCTCAAAATGTTAAGGGAATTACAGGAAGAGGAGTGCAGGCTGAGGTAGATGGTAAAAAGATATTGATCGGAAATAAAGCACTTTTCGAAAAAGAAGGCATTCCGCAGGATCTTTTAAAACAAGTGGAAGACCTTGAAAAAGGTGGTCACACTTCTATGCTGGTAAAGCGGGAAAATGATTTTATAGGTATACTTTCTTTAATGGATGTACCAAGACCGGAAGCTAAACAGGTGCTTGCTGAACTGACTGATTTGGGGATTAAAAAAATGATTATGCTCACCGGAGACAATCAGCAGGTTGCTGAAGCAGTTGCAAAACAAATCGGCGTTACCGAAGCCTGGGGAAATCTGATGCCCGAAGATAAGGTAGAAGCTGTACAGAAACTGGCAAAATCTGAAAAAATGGTTGCAATGGTTGGCGATGGTGTAAACGATGCACCGGCAATGGCTAAAAGTACGGTAGGCATTGCGATGGGGGCTGCAGGCTCTGATGTAGCATTGGAAACCGCAGATATTGCCCTGATGGGCGATAAGCTGGAAAGCTTGCCATTTGCCATTGGGTTAAGCCGCAAAGCGAGAGGAATTATTAAACAAAACCTGTGGATTTCTCTCGGTGTGGTAGCGGTATTAATTCCATTAACCATTCTGGGGATCGCTTCAATAGGGCCAGCTGTAATTGCGCACGAAGGATCTACTTTAATCGTAGTTTTTAATGCACTTCGCTTATTGGCTTATAACCGTACGCCTAAAAAATCAGGATCAACCTAAAAAATTTCTTTGATCAATAAAAGGGCTAATATGTCCTTTTATTGATCAATTATAGTAAAATTACCAAACTGCCGCCAACAATCATTAATCCGCCAATCAGCGTTTTTGCATCTATTGGCTCCTTTAATATTAAAAAAGCCAGTCCCATGGCAATAGCCACACTCAGTTTATCTATGGGGGCAACTTTTGATACATTTCCGGTTTCGAGTGCTTTAAAGTAAAAAATCCAGGATAAGCCGGTGGCCACGCCAGAAAGCCCTAAAAAGATGAGGTTGTTTTTGCTCAGCGTTTTTAATTCTGAGATTTCTCCCGTGGCCAAAACAATCCCCCAGGCGATAAAAAGAATGACTATGGTGCGAATGGCAGTTGCCATATTTCCACTAACACCTTTAATACCCATTTTGGCTAAAATTGCAGTTGCGGCTGCAAAAAAGGCCGATAATATTGCATAAAACTTCCACATGTTATTTTATTTATACAAGTTATACCTTAAAAAAACCGGAGATGGCGTTTTATCTTAAAGATAGTTTTTAATTCTGTAGCAAAACTGTTTTATCTATTTACTACAGTTTTTCTTCAGAATTAGCCATTATAATTACAACTGCAAAATTAGGTTGGTTCATGGAAATTCCTCAAGAGATTTTACTGGAAAAGGTTAGATGGTTTACTGAAAACTTGTTGAAAACCAATCTGCCCGATTCAATGTATTTTCACAATTACAAACACACTTTACTCGTTGTTGAAGGGGTTACGCTTATCGGCAAAGCAACCGGTTTATCTGATAATGACCAGTTTATTTTAACGGTTGCCGCATTTTTGCATGACGTTGGTTATACTCAAAAATATATTGGCCACGAACTCAGCAGTGCAAATATTGCTGAAACATTTTTACTCGAAAATGGATTGGAACCCGAAAAAGTGATGCAGGTTAAAGCTTGCATTATGGCAACATCGTACCCACAGTTTCCATCAAATACACTTGAAATGATTATTTGTGATGCCGATTTCTATCATTTCGCTCTTAAAGACTATTTACTTTACGCACACCGGTTGAAACAGGAGTGGGAAGAAAAATTAGGATTGATTTATTCCGGTCGGCAATGGGATGCTTTAAACCTTGAAATGCTGGCCCGGCACGAATATTTTACCGCTTACGGTAAACAATTTCTTCAGCCTAAGAAAAACCTGAACATAGAAAAACTGATTCAACGGTTTACCTGAATTATAGCAACCGGAAGAACTTTCAAATTTTATTTATTACTTTATATCCATGAAAATTTTAGTCATTGAGGATGAGCAGGCTTTACTGGAAAGTATTTTAACCTATTTTACAGGTGAAGGAAATATCTGTGAAAGTGCTTCTGATTTCAATGCCGCTTACGAAAAAATTTCAATGTACAATTACGACTGTATATTACTTGATCTTGGGCTCCCGGGCGGAGAAGGACTGGAATTATTAACCAGGCTTAAACAGTTAAAAAAAAGAGATGGTGTACTCATTATTTCTGCCCGGCACTCTTTAGATGATAAACTTGGAGGACTGGATCTTGGAGCTGACGACTATTTGGTTAAGCCATTTCATCTGTCGGAATTAAAAGCCAGGGTGAGTGCAATTGTCCGACGTAAAAACTTTGACGGCGATAATGTAATTGTCTTTAATGAAATTAATGTAGACGTTTTTGCGATGAAGACAACTATTAATGGTAGTCAGGTTGTTTTAACCAAAAAAGAATTTGATTTACTGGTTTATTTTCTTTCCAATAAAAATAAAGTGGTTACCAAAAATGCAATGGCTGAGCATCTTTGGGGTGACGAAATGGATCTTTCTGATGACTTCGATTTTATTTATACGCATGTAAAAAACCTCAGAAAAAAGATGCTCGAAGCAGGAGCAGCGGATTACCTTCGCTCGGTTTACGGAATTGGTTATAAATTTGGAGCAATATGAAACTCTCTAACCGTTATAACAAGGTTAATATTTATACCTCCCTTATTGTCCTGATCATTACAGGGGTTATATATTATGTTGTTATCCATTTTATTTTAACAGAGAAACTGGATCGGGATTTAGCGGTAGAAGAGAACGAGATCAGGCAATATACGGCTACTTATCATCGCCTTCCACTTCCGGCGAGTTACCTGGATCAGCAAATTTCTTATGAAGAGGTAAAAGAGAAGGCTCCAGAAAGAGAATTCGTTTATACAACCTATTATAATGCAAAGGAAAACGAAACGGAACCCGGCCGAAGATTAATTACAACGGTTAACTTAAACGGGAAAACCGTTATCGTAAACATTACCAAATCCAGGGTAGAATCAGAAGATTTGGTGAGGATTATTCTGTTCATTACACTTGCCGTTACCATCATTTTACTTTTATCCCTGCTGTTAATTAACCGTCTTGTATTAAACAGACTCTGGAAGCCTTTTTATAGCATTTTAAGCCGAATGAAGGCTTTTGAAGTAACCCGGATGGAAAACATCGAAGAAGAACCAACCACCATCGACGAGTTTAATGAACTGAATAGGTCTGTTAACGCCATGGCAGAAAAAGTTCGGAAAGATTATAAAGAACTTAAAAGTTTCACCGATAATGCATCGCATGAAATGATGACACCACTGGCGGTGATCAACTCCAAACTCGATTCACTGTTGCAAACTGAATCTTTTACAGAGCAGCAAGGCGCATTACTGGAAGATATTTATCATGCCACCGGACGACTTTCCAGATTGCATCAATCGCTTTTACTTTTGGCGAAAATTGAAAACAATCTTATTCCTGATTATCAGGATATTGACTTTAAAGAGATGGTGCAGAGCAAAATTCGTCAGTTTCAGGAACTTTTTGAAAGAGATAACCTTGTTTTAAAAGAAAACCTTGAAGCAGTTGAGTTGAAAATGAGCCGGTACCTTGGCGATATATTATTAAATAATTTACTCAGCAATGCGGTAAGGCATAATGTAAATGGCGGGCAAATTAATGTAAAACTTACTTCCACAAGATTAACCATTGCTAACACGGGAAAAAATACGATGCAAAATCCCCGCATCTTTGATCGTTTTTCTAAATCAGCAGAATCAGAGGGGATGGGGCTTGGACTGGCCATAACCAAGCAAATTTGTAATCTGTATGCGTTTGATATTCAGTACGAACAAGTAGCGGATAAACACATTTTTACTATAAATTTTAATTCCTGATTTTATCTACAGAATTCCTCCATAATTCGATTATAGATTTGATGAAAATTTATAATTATGAAAAAGATTTTTGGAGTTTTTATCTTAATCGGCAGCCTTATAACCACATCACAAGCACAAAAGCTAAATGCACTAAAGGTACCCGCTGCAGTTAAATCTGCATTTTCTAAATCACATCCTGCAACCACAAATGTGCATTGGGAAATGGAAAAACAAGACTATGAAGCTGGTTTTACTTTAAATGGCAAGAAAACATCAGCGCTTTACTCAGCAAAAGGTATTCTTTTAGAAACTGAAGTAGAAATCAATAAGTCAGAATTGCCTATCCTGGTGATTACAAAGCTTAAGGGAATAAGGATTGCTGAAACGGCAAAAATTACCAAAGCCAATGGTACTGTACTTTATGAAGCTGAAGTAAAAGGAAAAGATTTATTGTTTGATGCTTCAGGAAACCCTGTAAAACCTTAAAAATGTACAAAACCTTTTTAACCTGGCTGATCTTTGGCGCAACATTATCCCCTTGTTTTGCTCAAAAAATAGATTCTGTTCAAACCTTCCCGGTTGATTCTGCCGGGCAATGGAATGCAAAAGAAGAAATCCCTAAAAATAAATTTAAACCTGCAACTTTTATTGTACCCGTTGTATTAATGGGCTATGGATTTGCGGCGGTTTACGATCACGGCGCACTTAAACAATTGGACGTGAGTACGAGGGCAGAACTTCAGGAAGATCATCCTTTATTTGCTGCCCATGTAGACGATTATTTGCAATTTGCTCCGGCAGCAGCTGTTTATGCATTAAATCTGTCTGGCATTAAAGGCAAGCATAATTTGTTTGATGCTTCGATGTTATATGTTACCTCGGCTGCGATTATGGGTGTTTCAACACATTTTGTAAAGCATGGTGTGGGCAGAATGCGACCAGATGAATCAGGGATCAACTCTTTCCCTTCGGGACATACGGCCTCTGCATTTATGGCAGCAGAATTTTTGCATCAGGAATATAAAGATGTAAATCCATGGATTGGTTATGCAGGTTATTTCGTGGCTACAGCTACCGGCACACTGCGTATGTACAATAATAAACACTGGTTTAGTGATGTGGTAGCGGGGGCGGGCTTTGGAATTGCTTCTACAAAAATAGCTTATCTGGTTTATCCCTACGTCAAAAGCATTTTTACCACTAAAAAAACGGATCATTTTACCATAATGCCCTTTCATCAGCAAGGAGAAACTGGTTTAATGTTATCCGGCAGGTTTTAATGTTTAAAAGGAGAAAGCATTTATTTCTGTTTCCATAAGGCAACGATTATGTTTTCTTCTAAGGTTTCTACTACAGGATTGCTCCATAATTGGTTATTAGTTTAGTATATAGTTCTGGTTATGGCTTATCAAACACGTTTAAAACCTAAAAAATGAACGTCATTCTTAAATATTTTATCATCTGCTGTTTAACCTTTTCTTTTATTAAAGTGAAGGCTCAAATGCCAGTTAAAAACCTGGATTATTTTTTAAAGCAAGCGCAATCCTCAAATCCGGTACTTAAAGATTTTGAAAATCAGAAAAGATCGGCCGGAATAGATAGCCTTATTGTTCGTGCAACCGCTCGCCCACAGGTTACCGCAAGCGGAGCGGGTATGTATGCACCCATTATCAGAGGCTATGGTTACGACGAAGTGATTACAAATGGGCAGGCGCTGGAAGCTTTATTAAATGTAAACTACGATTTGCTGAATAAAAAACGTATTAATAATCAGCTGGAAGGGATAAAAATTCAAAGTGATTCCATTAAATATGCCGACCAGTTATCTTTATATGATTTAAACCGATCTGTTGCTGATCAGTACATTACGGCTTATGCAAGTCAGGTACAGGTTGATTTTAACCGTGAGGTAGTTACACTTTTGAAAAAGGAAGAACAATTGCTTAAAACATTAACCCGAAGCAATATTTATAAACAATCAGAGTATCTTACTTTTCTGGTTACCCTGCAACAACAGCAGCTGGTGCTGAAGCAGGCCGAGCTTCAGTTTAAAAATGATTATGCTACACTAAATTATTTAGCTGGCATAACCGATACCATAACAACCAAACTTGCTGAACCAAAATTGGAAGCAGAAATTTTTAAAAACAACCAGTTTTTTTTTACCAAACGTTTTGAACTGGATAGCTTAAAAAATATTAACCTTAAAAACGGTATTGATCTGAACTATAAACCAAAACTCGGGGTTTATGCAAATGGTGGCTATAGTTCCTCTCTGGTATTACAACCTTATAAAAATTTTGGAACAAGTGTGGGATTTACTTTTTCTGTTCCAATATATGATGGGCATCAGAAAAAGATGCAATACGATAAACTTAAACTCTCATCCAACACAATGACAAGTTATAAAGCGTTTTTCCTTCGTCAGCAAAACCAGCAGCTGAATTTAATCAGACAGCAAATTGTTCAAACGGATGCACTTTTTGGAAAAATAAATGAACAAATCCGTTTCAGCAAAGGACTTATTGAGGTAGATAGTAAACTGTTGCACACGGGAGATCTTAAAGTGGCTGATTTCATAATTGCCATTAATAATTATATGGCTGCACAAAATCTGCTCAGACAAACGAATATTAACCGGTTAAAATTGATTAACCAATACAACTACTGGAATAAATAATCATGAATACTTATCTAAAATCCATATTTACCATTTTTCCGTGTTTGTTAATTCTTTCTGCCTGTAGTAGTTCGAATCCAACAGAGGCCACAGATGCATCTTTGCCGGTAACCCCTGTGCAGGTTACCAATATCAGAGACAGCTCATTAGCCGAATACGTAGAGCTTTCGGCAGTTTCCGCTTACCTCGAAAAAAGCTTTGTTAAAGCAAATATCAATGGATACGTAGAGGGGGCCAATGTAAGAACAGGGCAGCAGGTTGCAAGTCGCCAGTTGTTGTTTAGCCTGGTTACTAAAGAAGCAAGATCAATAGGCAATACGGTAAATAAACTTGATCCCGGTTTTAATTTTTCAGGTGTATCCACAATCAGGGCAGATCAGGCCGGAGTTATTGTACAGGTTAACCACCAAAAAGGTGATTATGTACAGGATGGAGAACCTTTGGCCACCATTAGCAATCGCAATAGTTTGGTTTTTCTGCTGGATCTTCCTTATGAGCTTAATCCAATGATTAACCGAAACAGAACATTAGAAATTCTCTTATCGGATGGAACAAAGCTTAATGGCTCGGTTTCCGGAACGATGCCCGCTGTTGATTCTGTTGCTCAAACACAGCGGTATATTTTAAAAGTTGCTGCCGGAAAGGAAATTCCGGAAGGATTGATTGCCAGAGTTAGATTAATGAAGACTAACCATGTGCAGGCACAGATTCTGCCAAAATTAGCTGTCCTCTCTAATGAAACCGAAGACGAATTTTGGGTGATGAAAATGATTAACGATTCTACTGCGGTAAAAATCAAGGTAAAAAAAGGGATTGAAAGCAATACTTCTACGGAAGTTTTAGCACCAAGATTTAGTAAAACAGACCGAATAATAACAATAGGCAATTATGGAATTGCAGATACGGCGAGGGTTAAAATCCAGAAATAAAGAAGAACCTGAAACAAATATATACAGATGAAAAACTTCTTTATTTCTCATAAAAACCCCATTCTGGCTGTTCTGGTTATTATTATTGCGGGTGGAATTTATTCCTTTGAACAGTTGAAAACCGGGCTTTTCCCTGAAATTACTTTCCCAAAGATTAAAATTATTGCTGATGCAGAACTGCAACCCGTTGATAAAATGGTGGTTACCATTACCCGTCCGCTTGAAAATGCAGTAAAGCAAGTTCCTGATCTTCAATCGTTAAGAAGCACCACCAGCAGAGGCAGTTGTGAACTTTCTGCTTTTATGAATCCCGGTGCAAATATCGATTTAAGCCAGCAGCGTATCGAGGCACAAATTGCTAAAATCAGTGCTTCGTTACCTCCGGGTGTAAATGTATCGGTCGAAAAAATGAACCCTTCCATTCTTCCGGTAAGCGGTTATAGTTTAGAAAGTCATAATTATTCTCCTGCCGAGCTTAAAAAGATAGCCACTTATACCGTAAAACCTTTTCTCTCGCAGGTGGCTGGGGTTTCTGAAATTAGGGTAATAGGAGGCAAGAGTAAAGAGTTTTGGCTGGAACTGGATATTCAGAAAATGCAGGCACTGGGCATATCGCCAGATCAGATTAGCAATGACCTTGCACAAACAAACTATATAAAATCAAACGGTTACCTTTCCGATCACAACTATTTATACCTTTCGGTAACCGATGCAACCGTTAAAACAAAAAGTGACCTGGAAGAACTGGTTTTGGTTAGAAAAGGAAACAGGATTATAAAAGTCAGTGATGTTGCAAAGGTAAATATTCAGCAAAGTGTTGAATACACCCGAATCAATGCTAATGGAAAAGATGGAATCCTGATTGCTGTAATTAAGCAACCTAATGCTAACCTGGTTGATCTTTCGAGCCAAATGACGGCCAGGGTTTCTCAGCTTCAGCGTATTTTGCCCGCAGGTGTTAACATTAAACCCTATTATGTACAGGCAGATTTTGTAAATGAATCGGTTAAAAGTGTAAAAGATAGCTTGTGGATAGGCTTAGCCCTTGCCATTATTGTTGCCGTTATTTTTCTGAGGTCGTTAAAAGCCTGTGCAACAATTTTAATAACCATTCCGGTTACCCTTTGTTTAACTGTAATTGTGCTGTATATAGTTGGTTATTCGCTCAATATCATGACATTAGGTGCCATAGCCGCTGCAATAGGTTTAATTATTGATGATGCCATTGTTGTAGTAGAACAAATTCACCGGACTCATGAAGAACATCCCGAAGAACCAACGGTAAAACTGTTAAATAAAGCGGTTGGCTATCTTTTTCCAGCCATGCTGGGTTCATCCATCAGTACAATTGTAATTTTTGTTCCATTTGTATTCATGACAGGGGTTGCAGGTTCTTATTTCCAGGTAATGACCAACACCATGATTATTACCCTGGTTTGCTCTTTTTTTGTAACCTGGATTGGCCTTCCTGTGATTTATTTACTGCTTACCAAAAACTCAAAAAGTAATACTTCCGGTAAAAAAGAAGTTATACACGAAGTTAAGGCCCAAAAATGGGTACCTTATTTTATACAAAGGCCATATTTAGCTTTTGCTTTTATACTGGTACTTATTGTTTCAATTGTTTTGGTTTTTCCAAAATTGGAAACCGGATTTTTACCTGAAATGGATGAAGGAAGTATTGTTTTAGACTATGCTTCTCCTCCGGGAACTTCTTTAGAGGAAACAGACCGGATGTTGAAAGAAGTAGAAAAGCAATTGGTAAAGATTCCTGATGTAGAGGCTTATTCCAGACGTACGGGTACACAAATGGGCTTTTTTATTACTGAACCCAACACAGGGGATTATCTGATTCAGCTTAAACACAACCGGAGTAAAAGTACGGATGAGGTCATTTCAGAAATCAGAATGCAGATTGAAAGTACACAACCCGCTTTGATTGTAGATTTTGGTCAGGTAATTGGCGACATGCTTGGCGATTTAATGAGCTCAACACAGCCCATTGAGATTAAGGTCTTTGGAAATGATCAGCAAAAACTGCAAGACTTGTCCAAACAGGTATCCGAACTTATTTCAAAAATTCAGGGAACGGCTGATGTATTCGATGGAGTTGTGCTATCAGGTCCTACGGTTAATATTCAGCCAAATTTTCCCATGCTGGCTCAATACGGAATTACACCTGTGGCCTTCCAATCTCAGCTACAAACTGCCATGCAGGGAAATATAATTGGCGATTTATACGATAAACAACAGCTTTCACCGATACGAATGGTTTATCCCGGAAGCCGGAAATTTGGAATTTCAGACATCAGTAACCTGAAAGTATTTTTACCAGATGGGACTGCTATACCTATTCAAAATTTAGCCAAAATAGAACTTAAATCTGGAAGTGCAGAAGTACAACGGGAAAATCTGCAAACAATTGGAGTAATAACTGCAAGACTGGATAACAGGGATTTAGGAGGCGTAATGAAAGATATTCAAACTGCCGTAAACAACAAAATAAATCTTCCTTCAGGTTATCATATCGAATATGGAGGGGCTTATAAAGAACAACAACAGTCTTTTTCTGAATTATTAAGCATTCTTATTGCTTCCAGTTTATTGGTATTCAGCGTAATATTGTTCCTTTTTAAAGATTTTAAAATTGCATTTCTAATCCTGCTGATTTCTGTTTTAGGGATATCGGGCAGTTATCTGGCACTTTTTTTAACCCATACACCTTTAAATGTGGGCAGCTATACCGGGTTAATTATGATTGTTGGAATTATCGGTGAAAACGCCATTTTTACCTTTCTTCAGTTTAAAGAATCTTTGCAGGATAAAAGCATGGATGATGCCATAACCTTTGCCATTTCTACACGTTTAAGACCAAAACTAATGACTGCGTTAGGGGCCATTATTGCACTTTTACCCTTGGCACTAGGTATAGGGGCAGGAGCACAATTACATCAACCGCTGGCTATTGCAGTAATTGGTGGGTTTATTATTGCATTGCCTTTATTATTGATTGTATTGCCCAGCTTAATCAGAAAGTTTTATTTTAAAACACTTTGATGAATATCTTTAGAAACTTAGATAGTGGAGGATTCATCAATGCAGAGGCAAACTAACAAGGCTTTTTTAAGTAAACGAAGTTTTACTTAGGGATAAAGACTAAAATCCTTAATATTGAGGCTCAAATCACCTTCATGAAAAAAATAATCTGTGTCATCTTCCTATGGTTCTGTGTTGCAATGGCCTTTGCACAAAAAAAAGAACTTACTTTAATCAATCCCCTTGCGCAATTCAGAGTGGATGAATTGATCGTGATTAAAAGATTTTCAGTTCAGAATTTGCTAAATGGAAAAAATAAATTTTCTTTTTTGAATGTTACCGATCCTTCTGGTAAGTCTGTATTTGTTCAGTATAATGATGTCAATTTAGATGGAATTTGGGATGAAGCTGTGTTTTTACATTCCTTTAAACCTTCAGAAAAGATAAGTTTCAAAATTACAGGAACGAATCAGGAAAATAAAGGTGCGGTGGTAAGGGCGCATGTCCGGCATCGCAGAAAAAATGCTGATGATACCTTTGCAGCTGCCATTAACCGGGATTCTATCCCTGCAGGGCAACCCAATACCGATTTTTCTAAAACTAAATTGCCACCTTTTTTAACTGAAGGGCCAGCCTGGGAAAATGATAAGGTTGGTTTTAGGCTATATTTTGATGTCCGTAATGGTAAAGATATCTGGGGGAAAACGACACCAGCGATGATGATGGATACAGTTGGCGCCAATCCTTCACTTATTTATCACAACAGGGCAGTCTGGGGCATGGATGTTTATAAAGTGGGTTCTTCTTTAAGTGCCGGTGCCTTAGCACTCAATATAAAACTTAAAAACGGTAAAGATTCGTTAATCAGACTGGGCGGCAAGAATATGGGAGCGGTTATTTATCAGAAAATCGCTGATGGTCCATTAGTAGCCAAATTTAAAATAACTTACCCAAAATGGAATTTTGCAACAGGCTATAATCCTATATTTTTAGAAGAAGAAATAAGCATTTGGGGTGGTCAGTATTTTTATGAAAGTAAGATTAAGCTGATTGGAGCGCCTGAAAACGCAAGTCTGGTAACTGGTTTTGCCGATTTATTTAAAATAGAGGCAGGCAGTGTTACCGGAAAAAGTACCCAGGCATTTTATAGTTACGGTTTACAGAGTGAAAATAAAGACAATTTAGGACTGGCTATAATGGCTCCAAAAGCCGAATTTATGGCTTCAGGTAAATCTGCGGCTACAGAAAAGGATATTAAAAACAGTTACATCGTTTCACTTAAAATTCCTGATAAAGAATTGACCACGTTTCGTTTTTATGCAGCATGGGAGCCTACAGATAAAAGATTTGAAGATAAAAAGAGCTTTATTCAGTTTTTAGAGCAGCAAACCGCCGGTTATGATGCTAAAATCAGAATGCAATGGAAATAACAGCTAATGGCATTTTTGGATACTAATTGGCAACGACTATTGCATAAAAAAGGTTCTGAAAATTAATTCAGGACCTTTTATGACAATTTAGTATTATTTAAATCTGAGCATTAATCTGCACCCGTCTGTTTAAAGCCCTGCCTTCTTCGGTGCTGTTGGTACTTACAGGTTCTTTGTCGCCGTGCCCGCTTATAGTAAAACGCTGCGGATCAATGCCGGCATTAATCAAATAAGATTTTACCGCATTGGCACGATCTACAGATAGTGACATATTATGCTCTGGGGTACCTTCGGCAGATGAATGTCCGTTTAAAACAAACTTAACCGCCGGATCTTTTTTAATTTCAACCACAATCTTATCCAAAATTGGAAAAGAAGCTGTTTTTAAAACAAAAGAATTGAATTCAAACTGAATGTTTTCGAAATTATAATTCGGTTTTTCAACAGGAGCAGGTTTTTCAGGCTCCTTCACCGGCTCAGGTTTTTTTTCTTCAACCGGAGGGGTAGGTTTCGCTGCGGGTACAGGATCTGGTTTGGCAACCATCTTTTTTGTTTTACAAGAATACATACCAAGTGTAAACAAGGTGATGAGTGCTGTAAATGAAAGTTTTTTAAGGATGTTCATATTTCAATTTTCTGTTTAAGGTTCACAAGCGTGTTAAAAATATAACGCTTGCAATTAAATGATTGCTTATATAACGCTGCATCATTAAAGAACTTGCCTTTTAACCTAAAACCAAACTATGTTTTAACTAAAATTAACCAGATTATGCCACACAAGAAATGCCATTATTTGTTTGTAATCATGGTTAGAGCCAGTTTGGTCGCCTCATCAGTACTGCCTTTAAGTCCTTTTACTAAAATGGTATAAATTTTACCTTTTTCAATTTTCACTTTCGAAAGCGTTGATAAAACTTCAGTTTTTCCTGTTGCTTTAATTTCAAAAGTAATTTCATTGGCTGCATCCATAGATTCGAATTTGCTTACTGCTTTAAAAGCCTGGTTGGTAAATAAAGCCTGTTTACCCTGTACATTAAAATCAAGGGCTTCCACATCCGGGCTCATGTTTACGAAACGGATTTTAACTTTATCAGCAGCAGGAGCAGTTAAATCATCTTCGGCAAATACAAAAGCTGTTTTTCCGGGAACATCAGCTATAAAAAGAGAATAATTTTTACCTGATTTAAATTCAACTACAGATTTGGTCAGAACATCGGTCTGATCTTTTTTAGTTACGCTTAATTCAGATTTTCCCACATTAATTTGACCATAGTCTAAAGCTGTGGTATAAATTAAAGGTTTGGTCGTTGCCTTCATTCCGTTAACATAAAATGATAGTTCTGGTAATCCGGGTGCAACGTGAACAACAGATAAGTTTGCAATTTCCGGAACGGGTGTTACGTTGTTACTTTTTTTACAAGCCGATAAAGTGGCTGCAATGGTCAGGATTGTTAATCCGCTTTTTAGGAATGAAATTGTTTTCATGTTTTAGTGTTTTTTGTTTCTAAAACGAAAGGCCAACCGCAAACGCAACAAAATGCAATCAATATTTTTTTGTGAGGAGTACCGTAAGGTATTTAAATTTTATTTCAAATATTGGACATTAAATACAGAAAAGTTCGATAACTGGCTGATTATTATTTTGATAGATATCATTTGAAGTTAAAATAATGTATGGTTTTGGGATGGGTTTTTACGCAAACGTTTGTGTGGTTAAGCAATTTTGCAAAACTGAACAAACAAAGCTAATTACGAGGATTTTTTGTTCAAAGAACAGGTAATTCCAGCCGGCTGAATTAATAACATCATTTATTCAAAGTATTTTCAGAATAGACGTAGGAAAGTTGCCGAAATTAAATTTGATCAGCAATTTGTTTAGCGAAATCGTCTGTAATTCAAATTTATAGTCTGTAAGCACTTTTATTTCAAACGTTTGAAATACAATATCAAACGTTTGCGTAATTATTTAGTGAAGCATGGGTTTTCCATAATAATTAACTTGCTTAAACCAAGCAGCAACACAAAACATGTTATCAGATAACCATTCAAAGCCGGATTCGATATTTTATTACTCCATTTTAAATCCGGGTCACGAAAATAAAAATCTTAGTGATTTTGTGGAGCGACTTAAAGTACATTTGCTTCTGTATAAAAGCAGCAGCTTTATATTATTACAATCCATTTAAACCGGTTGAAAATTCTGGACCTTCCCGGAGGGAAAATTGTCCTTAAACTATAAAAACTAAAATATGCAACACATAAAAGAGTGCTGTAACCCTTAAAACCAATAATTATTATAAATGCAAAATTTTAAAAAGTTACAATTTATACTGTTTACAGCCTTATTTGTAGCGCAAATTTTAACTGTACAAGCTCAATCCAGACAGGATATTAATTTTAATACCGACTGGTCTTTTAAAAAAACTAAAGATACTGCAGATCATAACCAGAACTGGGAAAAAGTAACCCTGCCACATACCTGGAATGCAACAGATATGCAACTCAGTAAAAACTTTTATGAAGGCGAAGGTATCTATAAAAAGGAAATTGTTTTTGGTAACGAATATCAAAACAAAAGACTTTTTTTACGCTTTGAAGGTGTTGGGCAAGTGGCACAGGTATATGTTAATGATAAGTTAGTAGGTGTGCACAAAGGCTCTTACAGTGCTTTTTGCGTAGATATTACCTATGCTGTTGTATTGGGTAAGGCCAATAAAATTGTGGTAAAGGCTAATAATACAGCCAGAAAGGATATTATTCCGGTAAATCACTTTCTTTTCGGGATTTATGGTGGAATTTATCGCCCCGTAAGTTTAATTGTAACCAACCAGATCAACATTACAACCACAGATTATGCATCGCCTGGTATTTATATTTCGCAGAAAAATGTAAGTCATGCCATGGCCGATTTAAGTGTATTGGTTAAAATTGAAAACAGATCTCCTCAGGCAGAAGATATCCAGATTAAAAGTTCGGTATTTGATCAAAAGGGAAAACTGGTGCTCGAAAAAACAACGAAGGAGCATGTAACTACTCAAGGCAGACAAAAATTTACACAGGATTTTAGTTTAGTCAATCCAACATTATGGGATGGTTTCAATAATCCTTACCTGTACAAAGTAGTTACGCAAGTTATAAAAGATAGTCAGGTTATCGATGAAGTTAGTCAGCCCTTGGGGATTCGTAAATTTGAAATTGTTGCCGGTAAAGGCATGTTACTTAATAACAAACCGTATAAAATGTATGGTGTAGCCCGTCATCAGGATCGCTGGCAATTTGGTAATGCTTTAAGTAATGCTCAACATAAAGAAGATTTGGATATTATTAAGGAAATGGGAACTACAACCATTCGTTTTGCGCATTATCAGCAGGCAGAATATTTGTATTCACAATGTGATAGCATGGGTTTTGTAATTTGGGCAGAAATTCCTTTTGTAAATACTTCAACCGGAGAAGAGGGCGAAAATGCCAAACAACAAATGACTGAGCTGATTAAACAAAATTACAACCACCCATCTATTTATGTTTGGGGTTTACATAATGAGGTTTATGGTAAAACCATTGCGGATTATCCTGCGGCATTAACACGTGATTTGGATGACATTGCTAAAACTCTTGATCCTTATCGTTATACCGCCAGTGTAAGTGGTTATGGAGAAATGACACGCCCTACAAATTTAAATGCCGATATCCAGGGAATGAATCGTTATTATGGCTGGTACGAAGGGAAAATTGGAGATTTAGAAAACTGGGCCTCAGGTTTGGAAAGTAAGTATCCAAATAATAAAGTGATGCTTACAGAATATGGTGCCGATGGAAATGTGTTTCAGCAACAGGAGCAGACTGAATTAAAAGATACATTTGATTATGGTTCTCCGTTTTACCCTGAAACTTATGAAACGAAGACACACGAAATACAGTGGCCAATTATTGCTAAACACCCTTACATTACGGCTTCCTACATCTGGAATATGTTTGACTTTGCTACACCGATGTGGAACCGGGGAAGCATGCCCGCCCGAAACATGAAAGGTCTTGTTACTTTCGATCGGAAACTAAAAAAAGATGCTTTCTATTGGTACAAAGTTAATTGGAGTACAAATCCGGTATTGTATTTAACCGAGCGCCGGGCTGTAGAACGTAAACATGCCAATACACAAATTGTGGTTTATTCTAATATTGGTGTACCAGAGGTTTACATTAATGGAAAGAAACTACCAGCAGCTAACGCCGATGGCGTTTTATACCGTTTTGAAAATGTAACCTTGAAAAAAGGTAAAAATATAATTAAAACCAAAGCCGTAAAAAACGGTAAGGTTTATACCGACGAGATGATCTGGAGTTTAAAATAGGATTTTAAGCTTCTTCAAAAATAGATAAACCCTAAAAGCAATTAACCTTAGCCTTTTGGGGTTTTCTTGTTCCTAAGCTTCCATGTTATTTGGAGATAAAAATGGACTAAACAAAACTTTTAAGAATAGATGCTGTTTGTGCTGTATTACATTAACCATAAGTTAAATGTGTTACATAAAATTATCGCTACATTATGATATATGAAAAGTCATCAATCAACAAAGAACTTTTTTGTGCAATTGGAGAACATTCTGTCGACGCTTACTTCATTTATAAAATAAAGGATCACAAATTTACTTATCTAAATCAGGCTTTCGAACAAATATGGGAGCTGAGTTTAGCTGAGGTATGGCAGTCGCCTGAGCTTTTAATCGCACAGGTACACATAGAAGATAAAGAACATGTAAAAGATTGCTATGAAGAATGCTTGGAGGAATTTAAGCCTAAGAAATATGAATTCAGAATTTGTGTGGCTGATGGAACTGAAAAACACATTCGGATTAGTATTTATCCCTTAAAATGGGAAGATGAAATCATTATTGCAGGCATTGCAGAAGATAATACAGCAATAAAGCACAATAAAATTCACATTGAGCAAATTAACGCCCGGAAAAATACAACGCTTGAAATTCTTTCTCACGATTTGAAAGAACCGTTGGGTATGATGAAAATGGCCGCATCGGCCATAGAAAATGAAGTGAAGGAAACAGGCAGCGACTACATGTTGAAATTGCTCCGGTTTATACAGGATATGTGCGAGCGTAATATTTTGTTTATCAGAAGTTTAATTAATTATGAATTTCTTAAATCTGCTGAAATAGAAATCAAGAAGGAAAGGGCAGAGCTGGTCTCCGAGATCAGAGATGTACTGCAATTTTACAAACGCTCCCGTTTAAGTGATGTTAAAAATTTCGAATTCAGCAGTTCTGTAGATAAGCTGTATTTAAATATTGATAGCATGAAGTTCTTGCAGGTCATTAATAACCTGATTTCCAATTCTATAAAATTTACAGCAGACGGTGGTTATATTAAAATTCATATAGAAGACCATCATACTAAAGTGCTCGTTACCGTAAGCGATAATGGAATTGGTATTCCTGATCATTTAAAACCACATTTATTTGACAAGCTTCATCAGGCACTTCGCCCCGGGCTTAAAGGAGAAGAATCTGGCGGTTTAGGCATGGGGATTATTAAAGCGATTGTAGAATTACACCGCGGCAAAATCTGGTTTGAAAGTGAAGAAAATGCAGGCACTAAGTTTTTTATTGAATTGCCAAAATAGAATCCTTAACAACCTGATAAGTCAATCTGTTTATCACTCAATTCTAAAAAGAAGGCCAATTTTTTGCATTGTTTTAATCAATCCATTAATTTTTATTTTACATTTAAAACTGAAATATTTATTGCAGTAAAAGAAGATATGGGTGTTGGACATTAAGAAAATGGCATGAGCAGAAAAAATAATGTTACAGTAATTTGTTTTGGAGAAGTATTATGGGATAACTTCCCGTCGGGCAAAAAACCCGGAGGCGCGATAATGAATGTAGCTTACCATTTAAAAAATTTAGGTGTAAACAGCCATTTAATCAGCAAAATAGGAAAAGACGGAAATGGTGCCGAACTACAGCAGGTGCTTAATCATTTAGGCATTGATGATACTTACGTGCAAATTGATGAAAAACATAAAACATCTACGGTAGAGGTACATGTAGGCGAAGATAATGAAGTAACTTATGAAATTGTGCAGCCCGTAGCCTGGGATTTTATCACACCAGAAAACCCACATACCAGATTAGTGGCACAAGCCGATGCTTTGGTTTATGGAAGTCTCTCCGGAAGAACTGAAACCAGCAGAAAAACACTTGAACATTTACTCGAATTGGCACCTTACCGGGTAATGGATGTTAATTTAAGAGCTCCCCATTATAATGAAAGTTATATTTCAAGCTTATTGCATAAAACAGACCTGCTGAAATTAAATTTAGATGAACTAGGCATTATCAGCAATTGGTTTAGTCAGCAATGTAAAACTGAAACAGACCGGGTAGATTTGCTGCAAAACAAGTTCAACATCCCCGAAATGGTGGTCACCAAAGGAGGCAAGGGCGCATCTTATTACGGAGTTAAAACAGAACACCACTGGCCTGCTTATAATATTAAGGTTAAAGATACCGTAGGTAGTGGCGATTCCTTTTTAGCAGGTTTACTTTCTATGAAACTATCAAACGAGTACATCAATGATACTTTAGATTTTGCCGTTGCATTAAGTGCTTACATTACGACGCAGGAAGGCGCCTGTCCGGTTTATGAAAAATCAGCTATCAACAGGTTTATGATGAAGCACAAAAAGAATTGGAGTATGGATATTATTTAATAAAATTAAGACTCAAACAGATATCCGCTATAAGCGAGCCCTTTGGCCACACTTTTAAAATTATCTCCGGAATTTAGGCTGATGTGTGGAAACTTGCTTTTAAATAAATGTTGTACTGCTGTAACCATAGAAGTACCGCCCGTTAAAAAAAGACTGTCTATATCCGATGGATCAATCTGATTTTTGATTAGAAATTCATTCAGGTAACCGCTGATTTTATCAATGTCCTTTTCGATAATCCGGCCATATTCTTCAATAGAGATGGGCTCGTTAATTTCAATTCCCATATTAGAATATTTAAAATCAGAATGCACTGCACCGGATAAAGTAATCTTTGTTTTCTCTATTGATTGAAAAAGCGAATAACCCAGGTTATTTTCGATAAGAGTAATCAGGTTTTTAAACTGAGGATCATTACCCGAGTAATAATAGTAATCATCTATATCTTTTTTAATGCGGTTGCCATTAAAAAAATTCATTTTATCCCAGGTACAAATATTTGCAAAAAGAGACTTCGGAACTGTAAGTACTTTGCCGGGTGTAGCCTCATATTGTGTATTCTTGCCAAAATGCGGTGTGCCTTTATCCCACATAAAAGCAGAATCAAAACTATCGCCCCCAACATAAATACCACCCGTAGCCATCATATCGTTTTTACGGTTTTTGCTGCCAACTTTCTCCGGATCAAGAATGAGATAGGTAAAATCTGTTGTTCCGCCACCTAAATCGGCAACCAGAACATTTTCCTTTTGTTTAATGGTTTTCTCGTAAGCAAAGGCAGCACCGATAGGTTCAAACTGGAAACGTACCTCAGTAAAACCGGCTAATTCTGCTGCTTTATTTAAACGGCTTTGTGCAAGTGTATCTTTTGGAGTGCTGTCGTCATCAAAAAATACGGGGCGACCAATAACAGCTTTTTTACAGTCCAGACCTATAATTTGATCCGCCTTTAATTTTAAATCTTTTAAAATTAAAGCAACCAAATCGGCAGCATTGTAACGTTTATTTTGAATACGTGTTTCAGTAAAGCTGCTGCGGGATAAAATTTGCTTGATGGATTTAATAAAACGCCCTTTCATTCCGTCATTTAAATAGGCCGAAATGGCATTTTCGCCTACCACATAATTTAAACCACCCGTATTTAGTTCGTGAAAGAAATAAATAAGCGAGGGAATAATAATCGTATCGACAATTTCTTTTTTTTCTTCATCGTAAATAGCCAAAGCCGAATTGGTGGTTCCAAAATCAATACCATACAAATACTTACTCATCACAGAAGGAATTTAATTAACAAAAAAAGGGGAGTGCCTGGCCAAAACCGGGCGGCGAAATTATTGAAAAAAACTCGGAATTTAAATTAATTGATAAATCTGTTTTGTTTGAATTACTTTATCTATAAACCTATTTTAGTATAGATACTAATATTTGATTTTTTTATTAAAATTAATCCAACGCTGAATTAAGGCCTTCTTATTAGGCTTTCGAGTTTTAACTAACAATTTCTCGTTGTTAAAAATACCATATTGTGATTCTGCAATTCTATTTACGTGGATTGTTAAATCTTCAGGATTTATGCCTAATAAATCCAAATCGAATAATGTATGTACATCAGCCCTTAACAATAAACCATTAGATGGATGATTATCATTTTTACCACGATAAGGAATAATGTGAGCAGCTTCAAGAATATCTAAAATCTCACAGCCAGTAACCATACAACGGTCTCCATAGCACTTTCTTAAATCATCTCTAAACTTTTGTTGACCTCTTCGTGCTTTAATTTGCCTAAGTACACTTTCTCTCTCATCTTCTTCAGTTTTGTGATATTCACCTTCTGGTTCATTCCATTTAGAACCCTCATATGGTGGTAAAGCATAAGCGGTATTCTTTAATAACAGCTTATCTTTTATTTCAGAAAATAATCTTAATGCATCTATATCAAGTGCTTGCATTGACATGTTTTGATTGTAATTTTTTTTGTAAAAAGGTCTCAGATCTGATAATCCAACTTTGTTAAGCTTATATGGGATGAAATTATTTTTATATTGAGCATTGAACTTTTTAACATTGATAGTCTTTTCTTCCGGTATATTGAATGTGTGTCCTTTATTACATCTGTAAGTTGGTTTTAATTTTGTGCGCTTATCAATAGTAGATGAACCGCATTCTGCGCAATATCTTATTACTTTTTGGGCTTCAACTTCATTAATGCTATTTATTTTTAGAAATCCTAAGATTTTTGTTTTATTGATTAAGATTGCATAATCATTAGGTTTAATATTTTTGGAATTTGCAACTTTACTATCGTAATTATAATATTCATCTATTTTGTCATTATAATCATCAACAGTCTGCAGTGCACGATCATCGTTATGTACCGTTTTTAATACCCAAAGTTTTTCTTCCATACTTGCGAATATGTTTAGATTCTTTAGAAAAAATGCGGTTACATATATCAACTATTATTAATCGGTAATAGATTAATTTAAAGATGTTGAAATTTCATATTCATCTATTAACTGTAAAATCAAAATAACATTATTAAAAATATCAGGCACGTTTTTTGATTACTAATAATTTTAGTATAAATTTGTGTGTTATTAAAGCGGATTAGAAAAATATAACCGAAATGAGCCAAATAATAGACATTTTTGTCCATTACATTTTGGCCTTTAGGGATATTAAAGAGCAAGCTTTTGATTTTACAATATGACAGTTACCGTTTTAGCAATATTAGAAACAGATTTCCGGCCTGATGCATCATTGGGTAAAATAATGAATGAGCGACTTCAAAAGGCGGCAGCCGAACTTCAGGAGGTGCATTTGAAAGGTTTAGAAAGCATCGGTCAGCGAACTGATGATTTGGTGGTTTACATTAGTTATAATCCAAAATATGCAATCCGCTGGAGAGTGGTAAATGATGTGCCCACTGTTGTGGAAGATACTGTAGCCAATATTTGCGGCAAACTTGGCTATATTCAGTGGAAAACCACGGTAATCAATGTATTTAAAGGAAACGAGTAATTGCAGTCAGTTAAAACTGTTAATTAGATTCGATCAATAATTTTAAAGCCTTAAGTCTGAATAATAAAGATTGATTTACACGACTATCCGGATTAATGCGCAGCGGGATAAAATGACTCTCCAAAAAATGATCAATATTGTTGATTTTCGTTGCAGGATTAAGATATAAAGGCTCTTCAGGTTTTGGAGCATTTTTAAAATATTCTTCCAGTTCAGAGATTGTCATGCTTTAAAGTTAAGTAAATGGATTGGTGGATTTTGCTTCCTTCAAATTAAAATTAACTCCATAATTGGTTATCAGACAAATAAATTAATCACATTTATGATTACACTAAATTTTCTCTATGATATAGATGGAGAAACTCATTTATACGGTTTAAAACAAGAAGTAAGAAACGAGCCTTTTAATGTTTTTCTGGAGGAGAAAATGGTAGCCGTAATTGACGAAGTGAAAGGTCAATGGATTCAGGTTTCAGGAGAAAACTTAGAAACTGAACTTTTACTAAATATTGGACAATTTATAAACAATCAAAACTATCAGAAATTACCAAACGAAATTAAAATGCATTGGGTAAAATATGTAGAAGAAGTTTTGGCTACTTCGGATGATTTTTATTTGGTTGTAACCAAACCTAAAATTAATTTCGATCGCTTTGAAAAGGCTTTTAAAAATTATATTGACAATTTAGTTAAAGATAAATGGCAGGTTACTTTTAGGGTTTGCGATGCTGGATTTAATCATGAATTTATAGTGCTTATAAATTCTTAACGAATTGTGGAATTTGTAGAGTGCTGTGTAATATTTCCCCAAGTCGGGTAAATATTTGCCAGTGGGGATTTTTAAGGGCTTTGAAAAGTATCACTTACAGGAATAAATTGATAAACATCAAATTTTTAGAGACTCATAAATGTTTATCAAAAATATAAATAGAACTATTTAACGAGAAATCGCTATTCGGATCTCTTAAATTAGATTATCCTTTGGCTTAAATGTTGGATTAACATAGATAACTAAATGTTCATCCCTATGTCCAGATTAAAAAATCCAACTTTTGAAGCGGGAATCTTTATAGATTTTTTAAACGCCATGACCAGAATCCCTAAGGAAATTGGTGACGAAATTATCAAGCGTTGTTATCCAGTATCTTTCAAGAAGAATAAATTTATTGCTTCAGATGCAACACAGGAGCCCAGTGTTTATTTTATTATTAAAGGAATTGCTCGTGGCTTTATTAAAGAAGAAGGTCGGGATATCACAACCTGGCTTGCTAAAGAGGGACAACTGATCGGGAGATTAGATGAAACAGGTAAAAATCTGGACGATCCGGAAATTATGCAGGCCCTTGAAACCACGCAACTTCTTGCCATTCCTTATACCCTGATTAATGATTTATATCAGAAATTTGCAGAGACTAAGGAATTGGGTTTAAACATTCTTTCTGCTCAGTATGAACGAACCAGAGAATCGGCCATATTAGCCCGTATTCCATCTGCAGAACAACGTTATCAGCGTTTTATTAAACTTTCTGGAATTATGATCAACCGGTTGCCATTAAAATGTATTGCTTCTTATTTAGGTATTCGAATGGAAACTTTAAGCAGAATCAGGTCAAAAGGCCGGAAGCTGTTTAAAGATTCTTCAGCCTACGCTGAAAATTAAGGCTTTATTATTACTAATCAAATGTTGATAAAAAGAATGAAATTATTATTTGGAATTAATCTAAATAGTATATATTTGTTTCATATCAGACCAAGCTTTAGTCCTGCATATATTTGGTTAATAAATAAAGCCCTGTTTACCCGCATTGAAATAGGATGCGGGTAAGGGAGGCACTACAATCCTCACAAATTTTTAAGCTTAAATACTTCAAAAGTGACGTATTCCAATCTCGCTTATTTTCGTGGTTTTAGCTTTGCAACAGATGATTAAGCGATATTAAATGATTCGCTTACGTGAAATTATAGCAACCTATATTTTTCATATTTCAATTTTAGAACCTGGTTTTGTATTGAAAAGTTAAAGAATAACTATTTTATAAACATGGAACAGTTATTGAATACACACAATTAGCTTTTTATAAAAGAGCTTATGAAAATATCTGATAAAATTAATCCTAAATGTAAAGTATATGATTAGGAAAGGTACAATCACTTTTATTGATGAGGACAGGAGTGGTGTGATTACTGATGAAAATGAACAGGAAATCACTTTTTCATTAGAAAATTATAAAAATCAGGTTTGGATTGGTATGGATATCTATTTTGTAATTGAAATGAGCCAAACCGGATTGGTTGCAAATGGCATTGAACCTGCATAATTACTTCATTCAAATAGTATTATACGCAGCATTCGTTTTTTAAACCTTAAAAATAAATTAAGGACAATAGTTCATTTGCAGTTAGGTCAAAGTTCATTGCTCCAGCATTGGCAATTGCCTGTTCTTTATCTTTGGCTCCAGTCAAAACAATACGAACGCCTTTTTGTAAGGTAGTCCATTTTAATACCAGTTGTGCAACAGTCGCTTTTTTGTTTTCAGTAAGCGAAGTAGTCGTATTCAGAAAGGTTTTTACGTTTTCCAGATCAAACTTTTATTCAGATAACCACTTTTTGTGGATGTGTTTACCAGTTCTTTTTGCCAGCAATCCTGCAAGGAATTTAATTAAAAAGCCCTGATTTTTGAATAATTTATTTTTGAATAGTTTTGATAAGAAATTTCCTATTAGATTTTTTCTGTGTTGAATCTTTCTAAGGGTATGTATGTCTCTTCTTTTTCTGGCGGTTAACCGGACAAATTTTGATTCTACAAGAGCAAAACTATCTTTTGGTATTGAATATTCTTTTTCTTTTAGCTGGTTTTTTATGGTTTCTAATTGGTTACGCAGGGATTTATGGTTCTTAATCTCGTATTGTTTACTCATAGGCTTCGTTAACGCTTCAGCAATATATTCCAAAGATGTACTATAATATCTTAAACAAAAATATTCCTATAAGGTTTTAATCATTCGCCTTTTTTAAATAATCAGCTGCTATAATAAACTATAGAGTCCATTTCTTGGAAAGAATTTACTAAGCGGTTTAATTTCTCCTTTGGGTTGATTGTTCTTACTAAAAATACCATCTCTATTTGGAAATGGATTTTCTATGGAGGATAAATCTATAAGATAATCACAATCCGTAATTGGCCTGATACTGGGAAAAGCTAAATTTTGAACACCGGGTTTTTTCTTGATTTTCATTGTTTGATGTACTTATTTTTAAATAAAGGATTCTTTGAACGGTGTTTTATTTAAATTATTGGAAGTTAAATATTGCTGTACCTTACTAAATTCCATATTACGGATTGCCCGTATGGCGGATTTTAATGTTTCACAACTTACACCAAGCCGGTCTGCCCAGTATTTACGGTCACTTTCTTCGGCAACTTCAATCAGTTCCATGTGTGGATTTTTAGGGAGATTTTGTAGATCCATGGGTTTATATATTGGTATTGATAGAACAGCTGCCTACAGAATTTGGTTTTGAGTTTTTTTTCTTTGACAAATTGATGATGATTCATAGAATTTTTAATCAAAATACATTGTTTATTAAGGTGTTATAGATTAGATTTTCAATAATTAATGAGAAGCTTAAAACCTTTTTTAAACTCCCGTAGTTTTAAGAATATGTATCCTTAACAGCCAATTAATATGAGCCTTGAAAAGTATGTATCCAAAAGAGATTTCTCAAAAACAGCAGAACCAAAATCAGGAAAAAGTAAAGACAGCAATAAATTGTTATTTGTAATTCAAAAACATGATGCATCGCGTTTACATTATGATTTTAGATTAGAAATGAATGGTGTGTTAAAAAGCTGGGCAATACCTAAAGGGCCTTCAACAGATCCAAAAACGAAACGATTGGCTATGATGGTCGAAGATCACCCTTATGATTACCGTGAATTTGAAGGAATTATTCCGAAAGGAGAATATGGAGGGGGTACTGTAATTGTTTGGGATGAAGGAACTTATGAGCCCATTGACGCAATAAAAGGTAAAAAAGCGCAAGAAAAACATCTTTTACATCAATTAGATACGGGTTCACTGAAAATCAGGTTAGATGGCGAAAAACTTAAAGGAGAGTTTGCCTTGGTTAAAACCCATGGGATGGCAGAGAATGCCTGGCTGTTAATTAAACATAATGATGATTTTGCTTCCACAAAAGATATTACTAAATCAGATAAGTCAGTGATTTCTGGCAAGACAATCGAAAACATAGAGAAAACGACTGATAAAGTATGGAAAGAGGGGCATGAGCAAAAATTTAAACCAAAAAAGAACAAGGTTGAGAAAGGCACAGACGAAATTAGTAATGATGTTGAAATTGATGTCGAAGCAATATTAAAAAAGGCTCCAAAATCGGCTATGCCGGAAAAATTAAAGCCTATGCTTACCACATTGGTCGACAAACCTTTTAATGACCCGAATTGGCAATATGAAGTAAAATGGGATGGATACCGTTCGTTGGCCTATTTAAATAAAGGGAAGACCGATTTACTTTCCAGAAATAATAAGTCTTTCAATGATAAATTTTATCCAATTTATGACTTGCTCAACGAATGGAAAATTAATGCATTACTGGATGGAGAGCTACTGGTATTGAATGAAAAAGGAATTTCAAACTTCGGATCTTTACAAAACTGGCGGAGTGAAGCAGATGGAGAATTGGTTTTTTATGTCTTTGATCTGCTCTGGTACGAAGGTAAAAACTTAATGAATTTGCCGCTTTTTCAGCGACAGGCAATTTTAAAAGAGATTTTACCCGCAAATGATGACCGGATAAGATTGGGAAAGGTTTTTAAAGCCAGTGGAATAGACTTTTTTGATGCCGCTGAAAGAATGGGCTTAGAAGGTATAATTGCGAAGAAAAGCAACAGTATTTATGTGCCTGACCAACGATCGAAAGAATGGTTAAAAATTAAAGTGAACAAAACACAGGAGGTGGTTATCGCCGGTTTTACAAAAAACGATAATACCAGTAAACATTTTAGTTCCTTATTGCTTGGAGTTTTTATTAAAGGGGCATTGCAATATGTTGGAAAAGTAGGGACAGGATTTTCTGATCATAGCCAAAAGGAAATGATGAAACAATTTGAACCACTTATTGTACAGAAAAGCCCTTTTGAAATTTTGCCGGATGTAAATAAATCTTCACGTTTCAGACCAAATCCTCCAAAAGCAAAAATCACCTGGCTTAAACCCGAATTGGTTTGTGAGGTCGCTTTTGCTGAGGTTACAGGTGATGGTGTTTTTCGTCATCCATCTTTTCGCGGAATGAGAATAGATAAAAAAGCTAAGGATGTAGTGCTGGAAACTGAAAAACCAACCGGCGAAGTATTGGATAAGATCAATCAGAATGAGCATCTGGAAGCTATAAAGTCACCAAAGGGTAAAGAACCTAAAACGTTGCTTAATCCGAAGGATGAAACTCAGGTGAGGAAAATAAAAGGACATGAGCTTAAGTTTACCAATTTAAGCAAGGTTTACTGGCCGGAAGATCAGGTAACCAAAAGAGATATGTTTAATTATTATTATCAGGTTGCAGATTATATTTTACCTTATTTAAAAGATCGCCCTCAGTCTTTAAATCGATTTCCGGGTGGTATACACGGTACTAGTTTTTATCAGAAAGATGTAAAAGGGAAAGCTCCTGACTGGGTAAAAACTTTTCCTTATGAAACCGGCAATGGAGAACATAAAGAATATTTGGTTGGAACAGATGAAGCAAGTTTATTGTGGATGGCTAGTTTGGGTTGCATAGAAATGAACCCCTGGTTTAGCAGAATTCAGCACCCCGACAATCCTGATTATTGTGTAATTGATCTTGATCCTGATCAAAATACTTTTGATCAGGTTGTTGAGGCAGCATTAGAAGTTAAAAAAGTTTTAGATGCCATTGAAGTGCCTTGTTTTTGTAAAACCTCCGGCTCAACCGGAATGCATATTTATATTCCGATGGATGCTAAATATAGTTATGATCAAAGCCAGATGTTTGCAAAAATTATAGTGAATCTGGTTCATGATCAAATTCCGGAATATACTTCTTTAGAAAGAATGGTTTCGGCAAGAAAAGGCAAAATGTACCTTGATTTTTTACAGAACAGACCGGGGGCTACCATTGCTGGGCCTTATTCATTAAGACCTAAAATTGGCGCTACCGTATCCATGCCTTTACACTGGGACGAAGTTAAGCCGGGGCTCAAAATGAAAGATTTTAATATTTTTAATACAATAGACCGTTTAAAAATAGAAGGCGATTTATTTAAGGGTGTTTTGGGTAAAGGAATAGATTTGAAAAAAGCAATTAACAAAGCTAAAAGCATCTTTGGTTAATTATTGCATTTAGTTTTGCGGTTAAAAGCGAACAAAAGGACATTTTGAAATTTCCGGGATCAATTTAGTTAATCCCGGAAATTATTTACCCCTTTAGAATCTGATCAATCAATGTAATCTCTTCAGTACTAAATTCTATATTATTTAAAGCTTTTATAGAATCCGTAATTTGTTCGGATTTACTGGCTCCGATTAATACAGAAGTAATTCTTTTGTCTTTTAAAATCCATGAAAGTGCCATGTGTGCTAATTTCTGACCTCTTGATTTTGCAACTTCATTCAGCCTGGAAATAATTTGAATGTTCTCTGCTGTAATATTGCTTTCCTTCAAAAATACGCCACTTGTAGCCACTCTTGAATCTGCAGGAATGCCATTTAAATATTTATCCGTTAACATGCCCTGCGCCAAAGGAGAAAAAGGAATACAACCAACGCCTTCGTTTTCTAAAACATCAAGCAAACCATTTTCCACCCAACGGTCAAACATCGAATATCTGGGCTGATGAATTAAACAAGATGTGCCCATTTCTTTCAAAATACGGATTGCTTTTTCAGCTTCCAAAGCCTCATAATTTGAGATCCCAACGTACAGTGCTTTACCTTGTTGTACCATTAAACTTAAAGCAGCCATTGTTTCTTCTAATGGCGTTTCAGGATCGGGGCGGTGATGATAAAAAATGTCAACATAATCCAGTTTCATCCTTTTTAAACTTTGATCCAGACTGGAAACCAGGTATTTTTTAGAACCCCAATCGCCATAAGGACCATCCCACATGGTATAACCGGCTTTACTGGAAATAATCATCTCATCCCGGTATTTTCTAAAATCGCTTGCTATTATTTTACCGAAAACCTCTTCTGCCGATCCGGGAGGGGGACCATAATTATTTGCAAGGTCGAAATGGGTAATTCCATTATTAAATGCAGTATAAATTAAATCCTTGCTATTGCTGAAAACATTAACATGCCCAAAATTATGCCATAAACCCAGTGATATGGCAGGTAATTTTAAACCACTTTTACCACAACGGCGGTATTGCATATTGTTGTAACGATTTTCTGATATATTTTGACTCATCTTTTTAGTTGAAAGAACAATGTTAAGCAGATTTTGGGAATTATTAAGTTAATACCAGTCTTTAATTTTTAAATATTCGTTATTCGATAAACAATTTATCTGCGTTCATAATGTTTATACTAAATCGATTTATTTGTATTCTTCAAAGTAATAATTATATTTAAATCTTTAATTCGTATTAACCAGGTATCCTCAAAATGAATTTAAAAACATTAACCGGCATTGCGATTACAACAAGTATTGCTTTTTCGGCTTGTCAATCTGAAAATAAACAACAGACATCAACCGACAGCCTTAAAACAGACACCCTTAAAGTAGTCGAACTTGTTCCTGATTCTTTTAAAAAAGAAATTGATGGGAAACAAACAGACCTTTATATTTTAAAGAATGCTAAAAATGCCAAAGCAGTTTTCACCAATTATGGTGGGCGTTTGGTTAGTCTTTCTATTCCGGATCATTCTGGGAAACTTGTGGATGTTGTAGTGGGTTTTAAAAGTGTAAATGATTATGTGAAATCAACTGAACCTTATTTTGGTGGCACCATTGGTCGTTACGGAAACCGCATTGCTAAGGGCAAATTTACGTTGGATGGAAAAGAATATTCGTTATTTACCAATAACGGAGTTAATGCGCTTCACGGTGGTAAAAAAGGTTTTCAGGATGTAGTTTGGGATGCGAAGCAAATAAATGATCATACGCTAGAACTTCATTATTTATCTAAAGATATGGAAGAAGGTTTTCCGGGTAATTTAGAGGTTAAGGTAACTTATACTTTAACGGATGATAATGAACTGAAAATGGATTACGAAGCTAAAACAGATAAAAATACAGTGGTTAATTTAACCAATCATGCTTTTTTTAATTTAAATGGAGAAGGAAGTGGTCAGATTTTATACCATTCTCTACAAATTTATGCAGATGAGTATACCCCAGTTGATTCAACTTTAATTCCTACAGGAAAAATAGAGAAAGTTGCCGGTACACCTTTTGATTTCACAAAAATAACAAATATTGGTGCACGTATCCGCGATAACAATCAGCAACTTGCTTACGGCAAAGGTTACGATCATAATTATATTTTAAACAAAACCAAAGGCCTGAACATGTATCATGCAGCTACAGTTAAAGGTGATAAATCGGGGATAATTATGGATGTTTATACCCAGGAACCTGGTTTACAATTTTACAGTGGTAATTTTATGCAAAGCAAAAATATTTTTAAAACTGGTATAAAAGATGGTTTCAGAACCGCATTTTGTTTGGAAACACAGCATTTCCCAGATTCTCCAAATCATCCTGATTTTCCAGGCACCGTTTTAAAGGCGGGCGCTTTATATAAAACCAGTTCGGTTTATAAATTTAGTAATTAAAGATTCAATGGTGGTTTGTAAACAGACCGCCAAATCTTTATGCATTTAAATTTAAATACTTTATGATGCATTAGCTTGTTTGAATTCGTAACTTTGCAACGTAAATAATACATTGCAGGGCGGGATGGAGTCAAATATAGCTCCGGTAAGATACGATAGAGAGTCTTTACTGGATTTTTTTAATAAGCTGGAACCTTTAAAAAAGGATATCGTTTCTTTTGCCAGGACAGAAACATTTGTAATTACAGTTAAAAGGAATGAACTTTTAGATATTGTAAATCAATACGATAACTGTTTGTTTTTTGTAATTAAGGGGTTTATAAGAGGATACATAGTAGAAGAAGGGAAAGAAATTACCACTTCTTTAAATGAAGAACAACGCCTGATCGGCAAGATTAGAAATCCATCGGTACAGCAAGCATTATACAATGAATATTTGCAGGCGCTGGAAGATACTGAACTCCTGGTTGTTCCCTATAATATAATTGACGGATTATATACCCATTTTCCTGAAACCAATGCATTGGGGAGGAAACTGCTGGCAATTCATTACAATTTATCCCAGGAAAGATCAATTTTATCCCGCATACCTTCAGCAGAAGCAAGGTACAGGCAGTTCCTCGCCAACCATCCTTATATTAATAACAGGGTTTCTGTTAAATTTTTATCCAGTTATTTGGGTATGCGACTCGAAACTTTAAGCCGGGTGAGGAGTAAGATGAAGCAAAAAGATTAACAAAACGATGAATCATCGGGTTTTGATTTTTAACCTAAAATATTTAAAAAAGATTAAACCTGATATTTAGCCTTTTTTCTTTAAATTCAGGCTTCAATAGCTTTGTCTCCAAACAGTGTATTTAATCGTTTTGTGATTTTTATAGTTTTATAGATATAAAAAAGCTATCGTATTTTATGCCCCAACAAATTAAAAATGAATCCGGAAAAAAATTATTCCAAAGATAAATGGGCAATTTATAATGGGTTTTCTCCGGTAATAACCGCTTTCAAATCTTTCCATGCCTTAAGTCCCGAAATAGAACACATTATTAATACCCAAACTTTTCCGGTTATATTTAAGAAAAATAAATTTATCTCTTCACCAATTCATCGCAATAAATACATCTTTTTAATTGTAAAAGGATTGGTTAGAGGCTACATGAAAAATGGAGCGGATGAGGTAACGACGTGGATTTCAAGAGAAAATGAACTGGTTGGGAATATCCGTAATTTAATGGATGAAGAAAGTGAATCGGAAGAATATGTACAAGCAATAGAAGAGGTGATTGCAATTGCTGTTCCACATACCATGACCCGGCAATTGTACGATAACTTTGAGATCGCAAATTATGTGGGAAGACAGATAACCGAGTTGTATTATTTACAGGCTTGCGAAAGGGCCTTTATATCCCGTTTGCAATCGGCAGAAAGAAAATACTTGCGATTTATTAAGTCATATCCCGACCTGGTAAACCGTGTGCCAGTTAAATATATTGCTTCGTTTTTAGGGATGCGGGTAGAGACTCTTAGCCGCTTGAGATCAAAATTAGATCAATAAATTAAAGCCCCTGATTTTATTTACAAGATAAATTGTTTGTAACTTTTTTAGGATAGTGTATGGTTGAAAAAGTATATTTTTATTTACATTTTTAGCGCAGTTATGTCTAAAAATGCCAAAATCAATCTTGTTATAAGGTTGTTAAAGCAATAATTAAGAGCTGATTAATCCATTTAAGCGCAGGTTTATTGAAATAACTTCAACTTTTTTAAAATTAATTAATTGTATATCAGCTGATTGTGTGCTTGTTTTTATTTTGGTATGTGTTTTACACTATTTAACATTTAACCATTATCTTTTTTTAAAAAAATCTATATATTTGTTCTTACCCTTTCGAGGGTATGTTTTTCATAGGTAGATGTAGGGTCGAATACTTGTATTCGGCCCTTTTTTATTTAGTAAACCCTAATTTGTTTTGTTATGATCAAGAAGAAATTAATCGTTGCCATTACGGGTGCAAGCGGATCTGTTTATGCTAAAGTTTTATTTGATGAACTAGCCAAACTTAAAGATCAGATTGAGGCAGTGGGCGTGGTGATGAGTGATAACGCAAAAGAGGTTTGGGAATTTGAACTCGGTAATCAAAATTACAGCAACTACAATTTTACTTTCTACAGTAAAAATGATTTTAATGCACCATTTGCATCAGGTTCGGCAAAATACGATACCATGATAATAATACCTTGCTCTATGGGTACATTGGGTAGAATTGCTCATGGAATATCAAACGATTTGATTTCGAGAGCTGCAGACGTGGTACTAAAAGAACGCAGAAAACTAATTGCTGTTGTTCGTGATACGCCTTTTAGCTTAATCCATATTAATAACATGAAAGCGGTAACTGAAGCCGGAGGTATTATTTGTCCTGCAAATCCATCATTCTATAGTTTACCAAAGAGTATTGAGGAAGTAGCGGGAACAGTGGTGAGCAGGGTTTTAGATCTGGCAGGTTTCGAACAGGAGAGTTACCGGTGGCAGGAGAAATAGTTGGTATTTTACCAAAATTTAGATATTTTTGGCTTGATTAAACCAATATCATGAAACTGTTTTTACGCTCTATCTTATGCTGTGCAATGTTATGCACTTTTTTTTCTCAGGTTAATGCTCAGCAGGATTTTTTAATTAATTCAAAAAACGACACTTTAAAAGGTGATATAAAAAAACAATTTATTGGTTTTTATAGATTCAAGCCTGAAGGAGGCACCAGCTTTAATAAGATCCCAATCCGTGAAACAAAAGAGTTTTATAAAGTAGAAAAAGCGATAAACTATCTGGTTAAAATACGTCCCGACAAAAGAAGCCCTGATTTTTTACAAAGATTAGTTAAGGGCAAAATTGATTTATTTGAATATTACAGACAGACGGGTAATAATCAGGTTGATATCGTTTGGTATGCGAGTAAAGAAAATGGAGAACTGTTTGAGGTAAAAAGTAACCATATCTTCGGTTCTCGCACTGAACGTAAAGATAGATTATATAGCTTAATCAGTGATAAACTCGAGCTTTTAGAGAAATTTAAAAAAGATGATAGTTATAGTTTTGAAGCTGTAAAGGAATGAATTAAATTATATAACTCAAACTAAGTAGCCGATACTCATGTTAAAATTAAGCTTTATTGTAGTTGTTTTGTTCGTTTCAGTTATCTGTTTGTTTGGCTGTGAAAAAAGAGCTTGCCCCGAAGGCATGCACGAGCAGCGTTTAAAAGATGGTACTACAATCTGTGTTCCAAACAATTTATAGTCTGTAATTTGTCAGTTCTCAAAACTCAAAACCAACAACTCCGAACAAATTTCCTATCTTTGCACCCTCAATGAAAAAGGTCGCATTTTATACATTAGGTTGTAAACTAAATTTCTCAGAAACATCCACCATCGGTCGTTTATTTACCGATGCAGGTTATGGTGTTGTAGAATTTCAGGATCAGGCCGATGTATATGTGATTAATACATGTTCTGTTACGGAGCATGCCGATAAAAAATGCCGTAAAGTAGTAAAAGAAGCGTTAAAGCATTCGCCAAATGCTTATATAACCATTGTTGGTTGTTATGCACAGCTAAAACCACAGGAAATTGCCGAAATAGAAGGTGTTGATATGGTGTTGGGTGCTGCAGAAAAATTTAGAATTGTTGAATTCATTTCTGATTTAACTAAACAGCCCAAAGCCATTGTTCATCAGCAAAGTATAGAAAAAGTAAATCATAGCTTTATTGCTTCTTACTCTATCGGAGATCGTACCCGTACTTTTTTAAAAGTTCAGGATGGTTGCGATTATCCATGTACTTATTGCACCATTCCTTTGGCACGTGGTGCGAGCAGGAGTGATACCATAGAAAATGTAGTAAACCGGGCTAAACTGGTTGCTGAAGGCGGTGTTAAAGAAATTGTTTTAACAGGGGTTAACCTTGGCGATTTTGGTATCCGCAATGGCAACCGTGAGGATAAATTTTTCGACCTGGTTAAGGCTTTGGATGAAGTTGAGGGAATTGAAAGGATCAGAATATCTTCAATAGAACCCAATCTTTTAAGTAATGAAATTATTGAATTTGTAGCTCAATCTAAACGGTTTGTTCCACATTTTCACATTCCTTTACAATCCGGATCTGATAAAATTTTAGGATTAATGCGCCGTCGTTACCGCAGAGATTTATATGTGGAACGCGTAGCAAAAATTAAAGAAGTTATGCCACATTGCTGCATTGGCGTTGATGTTATTGTAGGTTTTCCGGGAGAAACTAAAGAAGATTTTCTGGATACTTATCAATTCTTGAATCAGCTGGATATCTCTTATTTGCATGTATTTACTTATTCTGAGCGGGAATTAACACCTGCTGCCGATATGAAAGGCGTAGTAAGTGGTGGCGAACGTAACGAACGCAGTAAAATGCTTCATATTTTATCTGATAAGAAAAGAAGAGCATTCTACGAATCTCAGATAGGCAGTAATGCAGAAGTTCTTTTTGAAGCCGATCACAAAGCCGGATATATGCATGGTTTTACCAAAAACTATGTTAAAGTTAGGGCTAAATACGATCCTGTTATGGTTAATGAATTAAAGGCAGTTAAGCTTTTAGAAATTACCGCTGATGGAGAAGTGGAAGTGGCAGAATTAGAAACTGCTTACGCTCATCACTAAGTCTAAAGAATTCGCTTTAAAATTTCTTTTATTTCACTTCCTGTTATTTTAAGCTTAGCGTTTACGCTTAACAACGGATTTAGTATGCACTTAATCTTTGATGTTTAGCCTTTCAGCTTTCTTTACTATCTTCGCATCAAATTATTTTTATGTTTCCTACCGTTTCGCATTTCTTACAATATTTATTTGGCATTAACCTGCCTTTACCCTTTAATACTTTTGGTGTTTTTGTTGCACTTGCATTTATTGCCGGTTACTGGGCTTTTACCAAAGAATTAAAACGTAAAGAAGCATTAGGTATTCTGCACCCGATAAAAAGAACCATTACCGTTGGTAAACCTGCCACAACATCCGAATTAATCCTTAACGGATTATTTGGTTTTATTATCGGATACAAACTGGTTTATGCATTTGTTAATTATAGCTTATTTGTAAGTGATGCGCAAACAATCTTATTATCTGTCAAAGGAAATATTATCGGCGGTTTGTTTTTTGCCGGTTTATTTGCCTACTGGGATTATAAGGAAAAAGAAAAAAATAAACTTGCTGCGCCGAAAGAAACAGTTGTAACCATCCATCCATATCAGTTAATGAGTAACATGATCGTATGGGCGGCAGTCTGGGGCTTTTTAGGGGCTAAATTCTTTGATAACCTTGAATATTGGGATGATTTTGTTCAGCACCCAATTGAGCGGCTTTTATCTTTTAGTGGTTTAACCTTTTATGGTGGTTTAATTTGTGGCGGTGCAGCCGTATTGTACATTGCCAAAAAGAATAATATTAAGCCCTTACACATGCTCGACGTTGGCGGGCCAGGCATGATGCTTGCTTATGCAGTTGGTCGTATCGGTTGTCATTTAGCTGGAGACGGAGACTGGGGAATTGTGAATAGCAATCCTAAACCATTTTCTTGGTTACCAGACTGGCTTTGGTCTTATAAATATCCAAATAACGTAGTAGGCGAGGGAATTCCTATTCCAGGATGTACGGGTAAGTTTTGTAATGAACTTGCGCAAGGCGTTTATCCAACACCTATTTACGAAGTAATTATCTGTTTAATTCTTTTTGCATTTCTTTGGAGCATCAGAGATAAAATAAAAGCACCAGGTTTAATGTTTGGTATTTACATGATTTTAAATGGTATGGAGCGTTTCTGTATCGAATTAATCCGTGTAAATTCAAAATATCATGTGTTTGGCTTACATTTTACACAAGCCGAAATGATCTCGACATTTTTAGTTTTAGGTGGTATAATCCTTTGCGGATATTCATTAAGAAATAAAAATACGCTGGCTTAACCCATCATAAATTAACAGATTCCACTTTAAAGAATTTAAGGATATGGATTACGAATTACTCTGCAATAAGGTAATTTCAATTGTAAGACTTACGGCTAATTTTATCCGTAAAGAATCTTTACAGTTTGATGCCGCGAAAATAGAATACAAAGGACTTAACGATATGGTTTCTTATGTAGATAAAACTGCAGAAGAAAAATTGGTTCGTAATCTTGAGAAATTAATTCCTGATGCTGGCTTTTTAACGGAAGAGAAAACTATAAACAAAACTGGGAAAACATACACTTGGATTATTGATCCGCTGGATGGTACAACCAATTTTATTCACGGTATACCGGCTTACGCCATCAGTATAGCTTTGTACGAAGATGATAAAGCCGTTTTGGGTGTTGTATATGAAATCAACAGAGGAGAAATGTTTTATGCATGGAAAAATAGTCCTGCTTTTTTGAATAAAAAGGAAATAAACGTTTCTATAAATCCTGATTTAAAATCGAGTTTACTCGCTACAGGCTTTCCATATTATCAGTTTGATAAACAGCCTCAATATTTGCAGCTTTTGGCTGAAATGATGCAAAAAACACATGGGTTGCGTCGTATTGGTTCAGCAGCTACAGATTTAATTTATGTGGCTTGCGGTCGTTTTGATGCCTTTTTTGAATATAATCTTCAACCATGGGATTTTGCCGCAGGATGTTTTATAGTTCAGCGAGCCGGCGGAGAGGTTCTTGATTTCTCAGGTGGTACTGATTTCTTCAATAAAAGAGAGATATTGGCCACCAACGGCAAACTCACTGCTGGAGTTCTGACCTCTATCAGGAAATACTTCGGATAAATTATATTCTTTTATCGCGGCGGATTTTTTCTGAAAATATAATGAAATAAAAAAGGCTTACTAAAACAGTAAGCCTTTTACTTATGTACTACGAAAAATGCTCAATTATAATGCTTCTGATACGACATCAGTAACCTCAGGAACCATTCTTTGTAATAAATTCTGAATACCTGATTTTAGGGTTAATGTAGAAGAAGGACAGCCACTGCACGATCCGCGTAATTCTACTGTTACTACACCTTCATCAAAAGATTTGTAGCTGATTGCGCCACCATCTTGCTCAACAGCAGGACGAACGTAATCATGTAAAATTTGCTGAATTTTGATTTCTGTCTCTGTACCTTCAAAGGTTGGAGCTTCATCAGCAGTTGCATCTTTTATTTTTAATTCCGACTCTACAGCACCTTTAACAAATTCCTTTAAAATAGCTTCAATGTCAGCCCATTCTGCATCTTCAGTTTTCGTTATCGTTACAAAGTTACTAGCAAAGAATACACCTGAAACAAAGTTAAATTTGAATAACTCTTTTGCAAAAGGAGAGTGTTCAGCGCTTTCTTTAGTCGCAAAATCCTCACTTCCATTAATTAACAGCTTATTTACCATGAATTTCATGGTTGCCGGATTAGGCGTTTGTTCTGTATATACGTTAATCGTCATGTCTTAATCAATTTGAATAAACAAAATTAACAATTACTCATTAATAAAGCTTTGTACTGCTGTCTGTTTAGCGTCAATTTAATTCAGACTAAAAAATACCTGTATAATTAAATGGTGTAATTGTTCTTAACTGTGCTTTAATGTTTTCAGCAACTGCTAATCCTTCAATAAATTCAGCAATACTGACTGCATTTATTTTCGAGTTTGTTCTGGTTAGTTCTTTTAAAGCCTCGTAAGGATTAGGGTAATTTTCCCGGCGTAAAACGGTTTGAATGGCCTCAGCAACTACTGCCCAGTTATCATCCAAATCGGCATGAAGAGCAGCTTCGTTTAATAAAATTTTATTTAAACCGCGTAAAGTAGCTTGTATAGCAATTAGTGTATGTCCAAATGGAACACCAACATTTCTTAAAACCGTCGAATCTGTTAAATCTCTTTGTAAACGGGAAATTGGCAATTTAGCAGCAAAAAACTCGAATAAAGCATTCGCAATTCCGGCGTTTCCTTCTGCATTTTCAAAATCGATTGGATTAACTTTATGTGGCATGGCTGATGAACCAATTTCACCTGCTTTAATTTTTTGTTTGAAGTAATTTTTAGAGATGTATGTCCAGATATCCCGGTCTAAATCTATAATGATGTTGTTAATCCGTTTTAAAGCATCGCATTGCGCCGCAAACTGATCGTAATGTTCTATTTGCGTGGTGTGCTGTGCTCTGGTTAATCCTAAAGTTTCATTTACAAACTGGTTTGAAAAATCTACCCAGTTTACCTGAGGATAAGCAATGTGGTGTGCATTAAAGTTTCCTGTTGCGCCGCCAAATTTTGCATTATTAGGAATGGCTTTTAAGTTATCCAGCTGAATGCTTAAACGCTCAGCGAAAACTAAAAATTCTTTACCCAATTTGGTAGGAGAGGCCGGTTGACCATGTGTATGCGCCAGCATTGGAACTTTTGCCCATTCAATGGCTAAAGCATTAATTTTTTCGATTAAAGCATTAATGGCCGGATAATAACTTTCGTTTAAAGCTAGTTTAATAGAGAAAGGAATAGCTGTGTTATTAATATCCTGAGAAGTTAACCCAAAATGGATAAACTCTTTATAATCTTGTAAAGAAAGTGCATCGAATTTATTTTTTATAAAATATTCTACAGCTTTCACATCGTGATTGGTAACTTTTTCAGTTTCTTTTATTTCAAGTGCATCTGCTTCTGAAAAATTTTGGTGTATTTTACGCAATTCAGCATACAAACCTTTATCAAAGTTTTCTAAGCCTGGCAGGTTAATTTCGCAAAGGGCGATGAAATATTCTATTTCTACAAAAACACGATATTTGATCAGCGCTTGTTCTGAAAAGTAAGAGGCTAAACTTTCTGTTGTTTTTCGGTAACGGCCATCAACAGGTGATATAGCTTGTAGTGTGGTTAAATTCATTATGCGGATTATATTTGGCGCAAATTTACTACAATTGATGGATTTTAAGGCCTTGGGATGTAAAGAATTGGTGTGAAAGTAAAAAAGCATAAGATCTTCTCATGCCTTTTTTATTTAACAGACTTTAACTAGTGTTTAACTTCTGTTTTTGTTGTAGTTGTTTTAATCGTAGTATCTTTTTTAGAAGTATCTACTTTAACCGTCGTATCAACTTTATTGGTATCTGTAATGATTGTTGAAGAATCTGTTTTAGTAGAATCAGCACCACCATTATTGGTTCCTGTGCCACCACCGCAAGCTGCAATTGTTAAAGATAAAGCTAAGGCTAAAAAGCCAGATTTGAATGCATTTTTCATCTTGGTTAATTTTTGGGTTAAATAAATTGATTTATCATTAATACCTGATCAATAAAAAGGTAACCAATATTTTAGGCAAAAAAAAAGTCCTGATTTTCACCAGGACTTTTTTAAAAATAAAGTTTAAACTAGTGTTTAACTTCAGTTGTAGTTGTAGTAGTTTTAATAGTAGTGTCTTTTTTAGAAGTATCAGTTTTAACTGTAGTATCAACTTTGTTAGTATCAGTAACGATAGTTGAAGAATCAGTTTTAGTTGTGTCAGATCCTCCAGCTTTGTTTTCTGAATTACAAGCAACAACTGATAAAGATAAAGCTAAAGCTAAGAAGCCTAATTTGAATGCATTTTTCATGTTTGAGTATTTTTTAAATTAATTAATTTACTGCTTAATACCAGAAAATTAAAAAGGTAACCCATTTTTTTAAATAAAAATAAAATATAATAAAAAAGGTCCTGATTTTCACCGGGACCTTTTTTATATAAGTAAAGTTTAAACTAGTGTTTAACTTCAGTTGTAGTCGTTGTAGTTTTAACTGTAGTATCTTTTTTAGAAGTATCAGTTTTAACTGTAGTGTCAACTTTGTTAGTATCAGTAACGATAGTTGAAGAATCAGTTAAAGTAGTATCAGAACCTTCTGCTTTTTTTTCTGAGTTACAAGCAACAACTGATAAAGATAAAGCTAAAGCTAAAAAGCCTAATTTGAATGCATTTTTCATGATTGATATTTTTTTTATTAATTAATTTACCTATTAATACCACTATCTTAAAAAGGTAACCCATTTATTTTAAAAAAAATAAATGGCAATAAAAAAGCCCTGATAAAATCGGGGCTTTTTTGTATAAAGTAAAATCAGACTAGTGTTTAACTTCAGTTGTAGTTGTTGTAGTTTTAACTGTAGTATCTTTTTTAGAAGTATCAGTTTTAACTGTAGTATCAACTTTGTTAGTATCAGTAATGATAGTTGAAGAATCAGTTAAAGTAGTATCAGAACCTTCTGCTTTTTTTTCTGAGTTACAAGCAACAACTGATAAAGATAAAGCTAAAGCTAAAAAGCCTAATTTGAATGCATTTTTCATTTTTGAATTTTTTTAAGTAATTAATTAATTTACCATTAATGCCGCAAAGGTAAAAAGGTAACCCGATAAATCGAAAAAAAATAAAAATAATTTTTATCAAGGCATTTTGGGTTACCGTTTAGCAGGTATTGTATTAAGCATTATAGCAGCTGTAAATATTTTTGTCTAATATTGGGTTACTATTTACAGAAAAAGGTATTAATTAGTGAATAACAGTTTAAACAGTTCAGTTCCAACAGATAGAGAGGTTATTTTAGGTATACTAAATAACTCAGAGGATATATTAAATAAGTTATATAAAGGATATTTTGCAATGATTTTGCAATTTATACTCAATAATAATGGCAATGAAGATGACGCAAAAGATGTTTATCAGGAAGCTATAATTATTTTATATAACAAAATTAAAGAAGGGAATTTTGAACTTAGCAGCAAGCTTAAAACATATATATATTCGGTATGCAGGCGCATTTGGCTAAAGAAATTAAGTCAGAATAGTAAAAAAGCCGGTAATATAACAGATTATGAAGATGTGTTTGCTGTAGAGGAAGATGTAGATTACCACGAAGAAAAAGATTTACAGTTTGTAAAAATGCAATCTGCACTTGATCATCTTGGCGAACCCTGTAAAACCATTATTCAGGATTTTTATATCCAAAATTTATCCATGCAGGATATTTGCGAAAAGTTTGGTTATACCAATACTGATAATGCAAAAACACAGAAATATAAATGCCTGCAAAGGTTAAAGAAAATATTTTTTCAACCATAATAATTGAAATGAGAAACGATTTAGAGTTAGATGCAATTATTGAAGATTATCTTTTAGGTAAACTTAACCCGCAAGAAACTGAAGCTTTTGAACAACTGCGCCGTAATGATGCTGCTGTTGATCATAAAGTGGTTTCGCACAAGGTATTTTTACAATCAATGAAAGATTTTGCTGTTCAACTGCGTTTAAAGGAACAGTTAAATAGTATTCATTCGGAAATTGATGTTGAAAAATTAGCTTCAGAATTAAGACCGCATCCTTCACGCATTGTTAAAATGTGGCGTACAAATAAAGCAGCTATCTCTATTGCAGCTTCATTTGTGTTATTGTCATTGGTTTCCATATATTCATTGCAGCACAACAGTCAGCAAAGTGACCGATTAGTACAAATGCGCCTGGAAGTGAATAATATCAAAAAATCGCAAAGTAACTTAATCAGAAATATTAAAACGAGTCATCCTCAAAACAATCAGAATCCAAATCCGGTTAATCCGGGTAATTTTGGCGGTACCGGTTTTGCAATTTCTTCAAATGGCTATATTTTAACCAACCTGCATGTTATTAACGGGGCAGATTCAGTTTATATCCAAAATAGTAAAGGCGATTCTTTTAAAGTAAAAACAGTTTACTCAGATACGCAGTACGACATTGCGATTTTGAAGATTAACGATAAAAACTTTGATAATTTATCCGCTTTACCTTATACCATTAAAAGAAACGGAACTGGAGTAGGAGAGAACGTGTATACCTTAGGTTATCCTAAAGATGATGCCGTATTAGGAGACGGTTATATCAGCTCTAAAAATGGTTTTACAGGAGATACTACTCAATATCAGGTTTCTATCCCTGTTAATCCGGGTAATAGTGGTGGCCCTTTATTAGATAATAACGGAAATCTTGTTGGGGTAATCAGTGCGAAAAATTTAGCAGATGGTGCTGCCTTTGCTATTAAATCAAAATATATTTTAGAAGCCATGAGGGCCATTCCACAAGATTCTTTAGGTAAGAAACTTACAGTAAACAGGAAAAGCTCGCTGGCGGGATTAAAACGGACCAAACAAATTGAAAAATTACAGGATTACGTTTTTATGATCAAAGCCTATTAATTAATTACCCAAACAAATTAATATTCTGAAACCCTGATGGATAATCCTTCGGGGTTTTTCGTTTTATATAATCTGGATGTCTTAAAATAATATAAAATCTATGTATTTAGTATACTATTGTTTAGATTTGTGTTAATCCAATAATTAAATAATATAATCATGAGTATAAGATTAGGCGATACCGCACCAAATTTTAAAGCCAATACCTCTATTGGTGAAATAGATTTTTACGACTTCTTAGGCGATAGCTGGGGTGTTTTATTTTCTCACCCTGCAGATTATACGCCTGTATGTACCACTGAGCTTGGACGTACAGCTGCCTTGAAAGGTGAATTTGAAAAACGCAATGTGAAGGTTTTAGCTTTAAGTGTCGACTCAGCTGAATCACACAAGGGCTGGATTAATGACATTAATGAAACTCAAAATACATCTGTAGAGTTTCCAATTATTGCAGATCCGGATAAAACAGTAGCGAATCTATATGATATGATTCATCCAAATGCATCCGAAACTTTAACGGTAAGATCTTTATTTGTAATTAGCCCGGATAAGAAGGTTAAATTAACCATCACTTACCCAGCATCAACCGGAAGAAATTTTAATGAGGTTTTAAGGGTAATTGATTCTTTGCAATTGACTGCCAACTATAGCGTAGCTACTCCTGCAGACTGGAAAGATGGGGAAGATGTTATTGTGGTAAACAGTATAAAAACGGAGGATATTCCGGCGAAATTTCCTAAAGGACACCGGGTTATAAAGCCATATTTACGCACTACACCGCAACCAAACAAATAATTTTGAACTTTTTGCAACTTTATTGTGCCATAATTTTAAACCGGTTGAATTACTTAGGTAAATTATTATATTTGGTTGTTTTGTTTCCATATTAATGCTCAATTCGTTGAAGTAAATGCGGATCAAAACATAAATCACCCTATTTATTTTATATATTTTTTATTTTTTTATGGCAACCGGAAAAGTTAAATGGTTTAACACTCAAAAAGGCTTTGGATTTATTGTTCAAGAAGACAATAAAGACTTATTTGTACATTTTAAAGATGTTTTAGGTGGGATAGAAGGTATTAAGGAAAACGATGAAGTTGAGTATGAAGTTGCTGATGGCAGAAAGGGCTTACAAGCTGTAAATGTTAAGAAAGTTTAATCACTTATACAGATTTACATCCCAATAAAAAGCCACTCTATTATAGGGTGGCTTTTTACGTTTAATAGTATTGCATAATTTTAGTTTGGAGAATTATATTTTCTCCATTTGCAGTCTTAGTGAAAATCAGGAACTGATCTTTATCAGATTTGATCTTATATTTTTTAACTAAATCTTCTGGTTTTGCCGGATAATTGCGCACAATTACGTTACCAGCTAAATTATGTTGTTTCTTTAAATGACTGCTTAAAAGTATTTCTTCAATTTTAAATATCCTTCCGGGAAATTCTGCTTTATAAATTGGAGCAGTATATAATTGTGTTTGTGGATGAAGCTTGGTTAACTGGTATCTTTTGGCAATTAAGTTAAAAGCACCTGATTTTAACAGTGCTGCATCCGGTTCATATAAATAATTGCCGGTGATCATTTCTTTTGTAAAATCAATTTTTACCTCTGTTTCTGATGGCAGAAAACTAAAGCTTTTTATAGTTTCATTTAGTGTTGATGCTGTAATTTTCGTTTCACCAGTAAAATTTTGGTCAATCACCCATAAAATTTCCTTACATTCGTTTTTAAGACTTACAATGTAAATTTCACTTACCTTTCCGAGTTCTTTTAATCCTGCGGTTAGGTCTAAAAGCGGAGCCGTTTTAATAATCAGCCTCTTGCATTTTGATAAGATCAGATCAAGGTTAGCAATTACATCAGGTGTACAATCCCTTAACATAAAAACTTTGCCTTTTTCTGCTCGTCTTGCCGGATCGATATAAATGGTGTCGAAATTTAGATTTGTATCTTTAATAAAATCTAATCCGTTTAGCGCTTTAAAAGTAATATTTTCAACCGACATCGCTTGTGCATTATGTGCCGCGATTTCCGATAAATCAGCATTAATTTCGCAATGAATGACCTCTTTTACCTCTTTTGAAAAGTAAAAGCTATCTACCCCGAAACCTCCGGTTAAATCAATCAGAAGGTTGCTCTTTGCTAATTTAGATTTGTATTGTGCTGTAATTTCTGAAGAAGTTTGTTCAATAGAAAGGGCAGGTGGGTAATAGATATTTGCAGTTTTAAACCAGGTAGGTAGTTTCTTTTCTGATTTTTTTTTAGCGATTATCTGGCCTGCAAGTTCGGCAGAAGTAACGTTTTCGAATAAGCTTTTAGATAAAGCAATCTGATTTACATTCGAATTTAAGTTTTCATTAATGTAATTCTGTACAGCTTTATCTAAAATATTCTTGTTCATGTTATCTTTAAATGACTTCTAAAGTTGATGAAAAATCAAACCTGCTTCATTAACCAGAGGTTTTATTCTTCATAACCATTTGACAGGTATGACGGCTTTTTACTTCCAGCAAAATATCTTTATTTACCGTAACCCTTTCTATGGTTTGCTGGTTGTAATATCTGATGGTTACCAACTCCAGACCTTTATTGTATTTCACTGTAAAATCACCAGATAAATCGGCAATTAATTTTTCGATTTTGCGCTCATTATCGTCAACACTTACCGAGAAACTGATGGCAGAATTTAACATCGTATTTATTTTAACCTGATGTTTATGAAAAAGCTCGAAAATATTGCTCAGATTTTCCTCAATAATGAAGGAATAATCTTTCGGGAAAATAGAAATTAAAGCCTGGTTAATTTTAAAAATAAAAGATGGAACGGGTAAAGGGTTGCTATCTTTTGTAATGGCTGTGCCACTGGCTTCAGGCTCTAAAAACGAACGTACAAATAGGGGTATTCCTTTGTTTTGCAGAGGTTTAATGGTTTTTGGGTGAATAACCGTTGCACCATAATAAGTAAGTTCAACCGCATCATGATAAGAAAGCTGAGGAATTTTTTCGGTATCATCAAACCATTTCGGGTCTGCATTTAAAACACCTGGAACATCTTTCCAGATGGTTAAGGCAGCCGCATTTAAACAAGATGCAAAAATAGCCGCCGAATAATCGGAACCTTCTCTGCCTAAAGTTGTGGTGTAATTTTCACTCGTTCCGCCAATGAAGCCTTGAGTTACAATAATGTTGTCGTTTAATAAAGGCACTAAATCTCTTTGGATAATTTGATTTGTTTTATCCCAGTCTACTTTTCCTTCGCGATAGGTATTGTCTGTTTGGATATAATTTCTGGCATCTGCCCAAAGTGCTTTATTTCCGGTTTCATTTAACCAGGCTGCTACAATTTTAGTCGATACAACTTCGCCAATAGATACAATCTGGTCGTAAATATAATCGTCATTATTATCTGGTTCATCCTCAATAAGCCAGTCAATTTCGACAAAAGTATTTGCTACATCGTTGTAAACCGGATTGGTTTTATTTTCAAAAAGCTCTTCTATAATGCTAAAGTGAAAATGTTTAATCTCTTCAAAAATAGCGTGCGCATCATCATTCTGGGTTAAATAGGCATGCGTAAGCTCTTCAAGCTTATTGGTCATTTTACCCATTGCCGATATTACAATCAGTAGATTTCCTTTTTTATAATCCCGAACAATATTAGCCAGGTTTTTTATACCTGCAGCATCTTTAACCGAAGCACCTCCAAACTTAAAAATATCCATATTTTAAAATGCCTTAACCTGCGTTTTAGAAAGTGATGCATTTAACCAGCCGCTTTCCAAATCGGCGCTATATTTATTGTAAAAATTAATCGCTGGTTCATTCCAATCCAAAACCTGCCAAACCATACCGTTATAATTTCCTTCTTTTGCTTCTTCAACAACTTTCTCGAAAAGAATTTTTCCAACGCCTTTTCCACGGTATTCTTCAGTTATAATAAAATCTTCCAGGTATAACCGGCAACCTTTCCAGGTCGAATACCTAGTGTAAAACAAGGCAAAACCTATAATTTTATGATCAATTTCGGCAACATAAGCTTTCCAAACTGGTTTTAAGCCAAAGCCAGCATCAGCAAATTCTTCTAAGGTTACCGTAACTTCTTCAGGTGCTTTTTCATAAACAGCAAGTTCGTTAATCAATTCGAGCAATCTTCCGCAATCTGCTTCCTGTGCCGTTCTTATATTTATATTCATTTTATCTTCTTTTGTTGGTTATTGCCTAGTTGATGGATATGTCGGTTTTAAAATGTTTGATTACTCTTTTTCCAAAAATAGCACTTCCTATACGAACCATTGTACTGCCTTCTTCAATTGCAATTTTATAATCTGCACTCATTCCGCTCGAAATTTCTTTGAAATAATCATCTTTTCTGAAAAAGCTTAATTTCAGTCCATCAAACAAAACTTTTAATTCGTTAAACTCAATTGCGATTTGTTTTTCGTTTTTAGTGTTTGTTGCAATTCCCATTACCCCAACAATCCGTACATTTTGCAATCGGGCATATTCTTCTGAGCGTAAAAGTTCAATTGCTTCATCAAAGCCCAAACCAAATTTGGTGTCTTCATCCGCAATGTAAATTTGTAATAAACAATCAATTACCCGTTTATTTTTAGCGGCTTGTTTATCTATTTCCTGCAAAAGTTTAAGGCTGTCTACACCATGAATTAGTTTAACAAAGGGTGCTATATACTTTACTTTATTACTTTGTAAATGGCCAATTAAATGCCATTCTATATCCGCAGGCAGCTGACTTTGCTTATCAACCATTTCCTGTACCTGATTTTCACCAAAAATGCGTTGTCCGGCATTGTAGGCTTCCTGTATAGATTCGATGGATTGTGTTTTTGAAACTACAATTAACTTTACTCCGTCAGATTCAACTTCGCTTTTATATTGTTTAAGATTATCAGCTATGCTCATTTATAACTATTTTTGGGTAAAATTAATAACCTTGCCGCAATTTGGGCAAAAAATAATATTTTAATTCAAAGATGAGAAGATTAATATGGGTTTTAGTGCTTGCAATTTTATGGATTGGCTGTAAATCAGGTATTCCAAAAGATGTGATTAAACCTGATAAAATGGAAGAAATTTTATATGATATTCATGTTGCCGATGGTTATATTTCTACCATTTATGTAACAGATTCAGCAAAAAAAGTAGCTGCATCATTTTATAAAGGCATTTATAAGAAATTTGGTATAGATTCTGTTCAATACAACAGAAGTATGAAGTATTATAATTCGAATACTGAAGAATTAAGTAAAATTTATAAGAACATTTCCAGAAAACTGGAATGGCAAAAAAATAAAATGCAAAAAATTGAATCTGCAAAAAGACCTACGGTAAGTGAGGCGACAAAGCCGGCTGTACAGGATAAGGCTGTTGAAAGTTTAAAAAAAACGCCTAAGAAATTAGAAAAAGCAGATTCATTACCTAAAAATAAACCTGAGCAAGTTAAAGCTCAATAGTTATGTTATATCCCGAAAATTGTTTAGAAAGATTAGGTTTTATAGAGATCAGGCAATTAATCAGTAAACATTGTTTAAGTCCGATGGGACAAGCAATGGTGCAGAAAATGCAGGTGATGAACCGCTTTGATCAGATTGATAAGTTTTTACGACAAACCAACGAATTTAAAAGTATACTCCAGAATCAGGAGCCTTTGCAGATTAATACTTTTTTTGATATAAAATCTTTAGTAGATAAAATCAGAGTTGAAGGCACTTATTTATTGGAAGACGAATGGTTTCAGGTTTATACTTCCCTGCAAACTGTGTTTTCCGTTTTACGCTTTTTTGAAGAAAGAGCAGAAGTTTATCCTACACTGGAGGCGCTGTTTGAGCACCTGCCGATAGAAAAAAATATTCTGCGGAAAATAGAAACTGTAATTGATGCAAAGGGCAAGATAAAGCCAAATGCATCAAAGGAATTGCAGGAAATTACCACTGCAATAGCAAAAACTGAACAGGATGTGCGCAAGCGCATGGATTCTATTTATAAACAGGCCATTGCTAACAATTGGGTGGCTGATGGAAGTTTAACCATCCGGGATGGCAGAATGTGTATTCCGGTTTTGGCTGAAAATAAACGTAAGTTAAAAGGTTTTGTGCATGATGAATCTGCAACGGGCCAAACCGTTTATATTGAGCCGGAAGAGGTTTTTGCGCTAAATAATAAACTTCGTGATTTAGAATTTGATAAGCGAAGGGAGATTATAAAAATTCTGATTGCTTTAACAGATGATTTAAGGCCGTATTCCCCACTTCTTTTGTCTTATCATGGTTTCCTGACTAAATTAGATTTTGTAAGGGCAAAGGCTTTATTTGCCCTGGATATTGAAGCAGAAATGCCCGGGTTAAAAAAAGAACCCAGAACAAAACTAATTAATGCAAGACATCCTTTACTGATGCTTTCTTTTGCAGCAGAAAAGAAAACGGTAACGCCTTTAAATATCCATATTGATGCTGAAACCAGAGTTGTACTGGTATCGGGCCCAAATGCAGGCGGTAAATCCGTTTGTATGAAAACGGTGGGTTTACTGCAAATTATGTTGCAAACTGGTTTACTTATTCCGGTTGATGCAAATAGTGAGGTTGGCATATTTGAAAATATCTTTGCAGATATTGGCGATGATCAATCTATTGAAAGTGATTTGAGTACTTACAGTGCGCACTTGAAAAAGATGCGTTATTTTGTTGAACATGCTTCGCCAAAAACCATGGTACTGATTGATGAATTTGGTACCGGAACGGACCCGCAGTTTGGTGGCCCGATGGCAGAAGCCGTTTTGGAAGTATTAAATAATAAAAAGGTGAGGGGTGTAATAACAACCCACTATTCTAATTTAAAGCTTTTTGCTGGTAATACAGAAGGACTGGAAAATGCTTCTATGCTTTTTGATAACACCAAAATGAAGCCACTTTACATTTTGGAAATGGGTAAGCCCGGAAGTTCATATGCCTTTGAAATTGCCCAAAATATTGGTTTACCAAAAGAAGTTATCGCACTGGCGAAGTTAAAAACAGGTTCCAATCAAAATCGGATGGATACTTTACTGGTTGATTTGGAGCGTGAAAAGAAAACCATTTACGATACTAAAGTGAGTTTAGCCAATCAACAAAATAAGGCTAAAAATTTGGTTGCGGAAAATGAAAAGCTGAAATCATTTTTAGAAGAGAACAAAAAAGTTTTAATCAAGGAAGCCAAGCAGGAAGCACAAAATATTATTAAAAATGCCAATAAGCTTGTAGAAAATACGATTGCAGAGATTAAAGAGAAACAGGCCGATAAAGTTGCAACCAAAGAACTTAGGCAGAACCTGCAAAAAGAATTGGTTAAAAATGAGGTTAAAGCAGAAAAACCAAAACCTCAGCAAGTTGTTGTGGATGGGAAAATTGAGGTAAACGACTGGGTTAAGTTTTTAGACAGTGAAACAACAGGACAGGTTTTAGAGATCAATAGGGATAACCTGGTTTTAGCAATCGGCGATTTACGTTCGGTTGTGAAAAAGAACCGGGTTCAGAAAATCAGCAATAAACAAGCTAAAAAAGTTGTTCAAAGCAATTCTTTTGCGGGTCGTATGAATGAGGCCGTTAGTGATTTCAGAGCAGAACTTGATTTAAGGGGTAAAAGAACTGAAGATGCGCTGCATGAGGTAGAGAAATACCTGGACAGGGCCATTATGCTTGGTTTTCCATCTATAAAACTTATTCACGGTAAAGGAGATGGTATTTTAAGGAAAATGATTCGCGAATATTTAAGGAAATACAGTCAGGTAAACCGAATGGAAGACGAGCATGCCGATAGAGGCGGAGATGGGATTACCTATGTATATTTGAACTAAAGATTATATAAAACCAATTAGCCGTAACGTTGTTATTATTAAAATGTTACGGCTATGAAACTAATATTACTCTGCATATTTGTGATGGTAATTTGCATAAATTGCAGAAAGAATAATCACAATAATAATGGTGATGAAACATTACCTGATGTTGAGCTAAAAGCCAAAGTAATTGCCTCAGGTTTAAACCTGCCGTGGGAAATGGTTTATGGCCCTGATAACTTGATTTGGTTTACAGAGAAATCTGGTAAAATCAGTCGGTTAAACCCGGCAACAGGACAAATTACAACCTTACTGACCATCTCTGAGGTTAGAGTAAACGGCGAAGGTGGTTTATTGGGCATGGCACTTCATCCCGATTTTACCTCTAACCCTTATGTGTACGTAGTCTACGATTATGGCAGCAATTATAAAGAAAAAGTAGTCAGGTACAATTATGAAAATGGCAGTTTAAATAGCCCCAAAATTCTATTAGATCAAATTTCTGCGGCATCTATTCACAATGGTTCGCGTTTATTAATTAGCGATAATAAGCTATTTATCAGTACCGGCGACGCTTCTGACACCAGTACGCCACAAAATATAAACTCTTTGTCTGGTAAAATACTAAGGATAAATTTAGATGGAACAATTCCGGCAGATAATCCTTATCCTAATAATCCTTTATGGTCTTTCGGACATAGAAATGCGCAAGGATTGGTAAAAGTTGGCAACAAGATATTTTCTTCTGAACACGGTCCGGATGCTGATGATGAAATCAATATTATAGAAAAAGGAAGAAATTATGGCTGGCCAAATATTAAAGGATTTTGTAACGAGACGAATGAAACGGCCTTTTGCGCAGCAAATAATGTCGTAGAACCATTAATCAACTGGACACCGACTATTGCACCAAGCGGCATGACTTATTATGATAATAAATATATTCCTCAGTTTAAAAATTCTTTGTTACTGGCCATATTAAAAGGCAGTAAATTAATACAGCTAAAATTAGATGATGCACAAACTAAAATTGTTGGTACCAAAGATTTTTATGTAAATGCGTATGGCAGATTAAGAACCGTATGTCAATCGCCGGAAGGGAAGATCTATATTTGTACCAGTAACGGAAGTGATGATAAAATTATAGAAATTTATAAATAGGGGAACTTATTTTTTTCTGCCCGGGCATTTTTTACAGCGCTTGCCCTCTTTATATTTTTTACAACACTTTTTAAATTCTGCTGTACAGCTAAAAATATAACCCATACCTTTCTGAAACTCAGGGTCGGTAGGTAAAATGAAGATGTTTTGCTCTCTCTCGTTCAACATTGCACTGCAAAGGTAGTTGTTATTTAGATTAATTACAATTAATAATTTACTTCAGAAAGTTTTAGTCAAATACTTTAGTGAAAACGGCAGTTTTAGCAATGGCTTTTGTATTTTAGCAGCCTAACCAAAAATTCATAAAATGATAAATAAAGTTGTATCTGGTGCGGAAGAGGCAATTAAAGATATATCTGATGGCGCTACAATCATGTTAGGTGGTTTTGGCCTGTGCGGTATTCCTGAAAATTGTATTAATGCACTGGTGAATAAGAATGTAAAGGGCCTGACCTGCATTTCTAATAATGCCGGCGTTGATGATTTTGGTATTGGTTTGATGCTGAAACAACGTCAGGTAAAAAAAATGATTTCTTCTTATGTAGGTGAAAACGCAGAGTTTGAAAGACAGTTATTAAGTGGCGAGCTGGAGGTAGATTTAATTCCGCAGGGAACATTGGCTACCCGTTGTTTGGCTGCTGGTTACGGAATGCCTGCAATTTTTACACCTGCAGGCGTAGGTACAGAGGTTGCCGAAGGAAAAGAAGTAAGGAATTTTGATGGCAAAGATTATTTAATGGAATATGCATTTGATGCAGATTTTGCAATTGTAAAGGCATGGAAAGGTGATACCGCCGGAAACCTGATTTTTCGTTCTACAAGCCGTAATTTTAATCCTGTAATGGCAATGGCGGGTAAAGTAACCATTGCTGAGGTAGAAGAGCTGGTAGAAGCGGGGGAGCTTGATCCGGATTACATTCATACACCGGGGATTTATGTTCATCGCATTTTTCAGGGAAAAAATTACGAAAAGAGAATAGAACAAAGAACCGTAAGAGCTAAAACCTAATGAAGAAAACGATTGCTATAGAAGAAATCGCTATGTTTTTACTGGCGCTTTTTGGCTTTTACAATTTGCCATATTCCTGGTGGCTTTTTCTGGCTTTGCTACTGGTACCCGATTTAAGCATGATCGGTTATGCTATTAATTCTAAAACGGGGGCAATATTGTATAACATTGCTCACCACAAAGCTTTAGCAATAGCAATTTTTATTATCGGATTTTATTCAAAATCATCAGTTGTTCAACTTACAGGCGTTATTCTTTTTGCACATTCGAGTATGGATAGGGCATTGGGATACGGCTTAAAATATTTTGATGCCTTTAATCATACGCATTTGGGCATTATTGGAAAAAATAAATAACATGGCATTTTCAAAAGAAGAGATCGCACAGCGGATCGCTAAAGAAATAAAGGATGGTTTTTACGTTAATCTTGGTATAGGCATACCCACATTAGTTGCTAATTACATTCCAAAAGGAATTAACGTTGTATTGCAATCCGAAAACGGACTGTTGGGCATGGGGCCTTTCCCATTTGAAGGAGAGGAAGATGCAGATTTAATTAATGCCGGTAAACAAACCATTACAACGCTGCCCGGCTCGTCTATTTTCGATTCGGCAATGAGTTTTGGAATGATCAGGGCACAAAAGGTAGATTTAACCATTTTAGGGGCTATGGAAGTTTCTGAGCATGGTGATATCGCCAACTGGAAAATCCCTGGTAAAATGGTTAAGGGTATGGGAGGTGCAATGGATTTAGTTGCTTCGGCAAAAAATATTATTGTAGCTATGCAGCATGTAAATAAAGCCGGCGAAAGCAAGTTGCTTGCTAAATGTACTTTACCTTTAACGGGTGTAAATTGCATCAAAAAAATTGTAACAGAATTAGCCGTTTTAGATGTGCTGCCTGAAGGAGGTTTTAAACTTTTAGAAAGAGCACCCGGTGTAAGTGTAGAATTCATCAGGCAATCCACTGCCGGGAAATTAATTGTGGAAGGCGAAATTCCTGAAATGAAACTTGATTAAGGTAAAAAAGGGATGGTTTTAGCCATCCCTTTTTTTATTTATCTGCCAGTATTGTATTTCTTAATTCTGAGGAAATATCTTCTGTGATACTGATAATCTCATCCGGCTCGTTCGTGTTGTTTATAATCACCCGGTTGCAGGTTTCTTTATATGGTAACAAATATTCTTTGTATGCAGGCAAAACATGATTATCCCACTTGTATAAAACATCTTCTTCAGGATATCCCCGTTCTAAACCATCACGTTTTATACGCCTGTCCAAAGCAATTTGCTCATCTGCATCAACAAAAATCTGATGATCCAGCAAAGCGGCTATTTCTTTAAAATGGAGAATAAAAAGACCTTCAACGATAATAATCGGGGCAGATTTAATCTCTAATATTTTAACAACTGCTAAAGGATTATTGAAGTTATATTCTTTTTTGTAAACAACCTCACCATTAATCAGCTGCTTAATATCTCTTAAAAACTGCTCGCTGTCTATAGTAGACGGAAGATCGAAATTATACAGTTTGTTTTCTTCCTGTGTCATTTCGCCAGCCGGGATGTAATAATCATCCTGCGATACCAGCGTAACTTCATCCTGCTTAAAATGATGGAGAAAACAATTTAGAAAAAACGTTTTGCCAGATCCACTGCCACCGGCAATACCAATTATAAACGGCTTTTTATTCAAACTCATTGAGGGCTATACATTATATTGCAAAAAAATCTTTTGTCTAAAGCGCCCAAAGAATCGGCTACAGCTTTAGTGGTTACAATTATAACATCTTTTGTGGATTCGTTCTCTGTAAATTTACCAACAACTTTTGCGTAGGTTGTACGGTTGGTCATTGGGTTGGTAATTTTAATCACCTTTCCAATAGGAGCAGTGCGGTGTAAAACCAACATTTTCGAAGCGTCAAGGTCAGCATCCGATATCCATACGGCTGTTCCTTTTTCTTCAACCTGGTTTAAACCGTAAACACTTGGATCACGGCGTAATTTTGGATCTCTAACCGATGTACTATCCGGATTTCCTTCCTGATCTTCTTTTGAAAGGTCATTAACTGATTTAGGCTCTGGTGGTTTTGGTATCGCCAGTTTCTGTCCTAAAGCAATTGAATTATCATTTAATTTATTTGCAGTTCTAATTTGATAAGCCGTTAAGTTGTATTTTTTTGCAATGCTAAAAATGGTTTCGCCCTGAGCCACGGTATGAATAAAACTTTCTTCCCTTGATGGGGCAGCCACTTCTTTTACTTTTTCAACTGCTTTTTCTTTAACCTCAGCTACTTTTTCTTTTGGATTCGGAACTTCAATATTAATGTTTGAAGGCATTTTTAAAACCTGACCTATCGTAAGTGTATTGTCAGGTAAATTATTAAGCATTCTGATTTGATAAGCCGTTATGCCGTATTGCTGTGCAATAGTGAAAATAGTCTCACCCTGTTTAACCTTATGTGTACCACTTGCTTCTCTCGGTTTATTTTCCTGTACGGGTTTTTCTGTTGGTGTATTTACAACCTGATTTTGGTCAATGTTTTTTGTTGCAGGAATCTTCAATTTCTGGCCAATACGAAGATTATTACCCGAAAGATTATTAGCTTTTTTTATTTCTTCTACAGTTGTACCAAACTTATCCGCAATTCTACCCAAAAACTCCTTTGGTTGAACTTCGTATTCAATCATAGCCGGACTATCTGTTGTTAGCGTTTCTTTAGTGTTTCTCTCTGCAACAGGAGGGGTAGAAGCCGGGCGACTGCTTTCAGTTGCAGTACCACTTTTTACAGGGATTTTTAGAACCTGTCCAATTCTTAAATTGCTTGATGATAAATTATTTAAGGCCTTAAGCTCATTAATGGTAGTGCCGTACTTTTCAGCAAGCATATTCAGGTTATCTTTAGCTACAACGATATGCTCGCTCACGTTAGCTGTATTTTGTGGTGGCCCCGAAGCATGATTACTAGCTGGATTACTACTTGTAGCATTGAAAGGAATATTAGTAGGAACCTTAATAATTACCCCAACCTGCAGGTACTTATTGTCATTATAAGCCATAATATCTTTAGGCGAAACATTATATCTCCGTCCTATAGAATAATAAGTGTCTTTGGCTACTGTTTGGTGGATAATTAGTTTTTTTCCATTGTTATTCTCTACGCCAATGGAGTCTATTACTGTGCTTGCCTTAGCGTTTGCTGCATTTAAAGCAAGCAATAACACAGCAGATAAATATATTTTATGCATTTATTTCTATATAAAATTTCTAAACAAGGGGAGCAATTATACGAATAATATTATAAACCATTTTCATACAAAGGTATCGTATTTGAGCGAAAATTAATGACAGCTTTATAACCTAAACTATACTTTGTTCATAAACAAATACTTGCCGTAAAATGGTTTTGTATAATTACAAATTATAAACGAACATATAATTCAGGTATTGTTTAAAATAGTATTTTAGACTAAAACTTTTGTGTTTCTGAATTGTTAATCCATCAAACAAATTAAAAATACTGTTATTATGAACGCTAAAGAAATAAGTTTAAACGAAAAAGAAGTTAAACCGGTTGTAGACCTGTTAAATGATTATCTTGCAAATTATCATATTCATTACCAAAAATTAAGAGGTTGCCACTGGAACATTAAAGGACAAAACTTTTTTACATTACATATAAAATTTGAAGAGTTATATACCAATGCACAATTAACAATTGATGAAATTGCCGAACGTGTACTAACATTAGGTAAACCGCCACACAGCCGTTTTGCTGATTATATAAATGAATCTGAAATTAAAGAAATCAATACCATTGGTTTAAACGATTTAAGTATGGTTGATGCGGTTTTAGAAGATATGGCAAAGCTAATTGAACTTGAACGTAATTTATTGGAAGCATCTGATGAAGCAGGAGATGACGGTACCAACGATATGGTGAACCGCTTTATGCAGTTTAAAGAGAAAAATACCTGGATGTTGCGTTCGTTTGCCGGTAAAAAATAAAGAGCAACTTCAACAAATTAAAATCCCCTTATCTGCTGTTAAACGGGTAGGGGGATTTTAATTTTATTAGCCTTATAACCTTACAATTTCCCAATTAACTTCCCGTCTTAACTCTGTATATTTGCCGCATGGCGTACAAAAGTTTAGCAGCGTGTGTAAATGACCTGGAAAAGCATGGTCATTTAATCAGAATTAAAGAAGAAGTAGATCCTTACCTTGAAATGGCTGCCATCCATTTGCGGGTTTTTGAAAATAAAGGACCTGCTTTATTTTTTGAAAATGTAAAAGGAAGTCCTTTTCCGGCAGTTTCAAATCTTTTTGGAACACTGGAGCGCTCTAAATTTATATTCAGAGATACCTTACCAAAGGTACAACAACTTGTTTCTTTGCGCTCTGATCCAATGAAAGCATTAAAGAATCCATTTAAGTATGCAGGTTCGGCAATGTCGGCACTTTCGGCCCTGCCCATGAAAACGCCTTCCGCAAAAAATAAGTTTTTGAAAACCAGCATCAGCAAACTACCTCAAATTGTAAACTGGCCCATGGATGGAGGACCATTTGTAACCATGCCACAGGTATATACAGAAGATGTAGATAAACCGGGGGTGTTAAATTCCAATTTGGGTATGTACCGGATTCAATTAGGAGGCAACGATTATATTCAGGATCAGGAAATAGGATTGCATTATCAAATACACAGAGGCATAGGTGTCCATCAATCTAAAGCTAATGCACTAGGTTTACCTTTAAAAGTCAGCATTTTTGTTGGTGGCCCGCCATCACATCCATTAGCAGCTGTTATGCCTTTACCCGAAGGATTATCTGAAATGACTTTTGCAGGTGCTTTAGGTAACAGAAGGTTCAGGTATTTTTACGATGATGAAGGTTTCTGTATATCTGCGGATGCCGATTTTATCATTACCGGTACTGTATACCCGGGAGAAAATAAACCTGAAGGGCCTTTCGGAGATCATTTAGGTTACTATAGTTTAACGCATCCGTTTCCTTTAATGAAAGTACACAACGTATATCATAAAAAGGATGCCATTTGGTCTTTTACGGTAGTTGGCCGTCCGCCACAGGAAGATACCAGCTTTGGAGCATTGATACATGAAATTGCAGGATCGGCTATTCCACAGGAAATCCACGGTTTAAAGGAAGTAAATGCAGTAGATGCAGCAGGTGTACACCCTTTGTTATTTGCCATTGGGAGCGAACGTTACACGCCTTATCTGAATGAAAGAAAGCCTCAGGAAATATTAACCATTGCTAACCATATTCTGGGTAAAAATCAACTCAGTCTTGCTAAATACTTACTGATTGCCGCCAAAGAAGATAATCCTGATTTAAATACCCATAACATAGAAGATTTTCTTAAACATATTTTAGCCCGGATAGATTTAAAAACAGATTTGCATTTTTATACCAATACTACCATTGATACACTCGATTACAGTGGTTCAGGGTTAAACAGTGGATCAAAATTGGTTATGGCGGCTGCAGGTAAGGTAAAAAGAACCTTGAGCACCGAAATTCCGGCAGGATTAAATCTGCCTGATGCCTTTAAAAATCCTCATTTAGCCATTGCCGGTGTACTTACCTTAGAAAGCAACCCTTATCAAAATGAAGAAATAACCCGGGCAGAGATAACTGAATTAAATGAAGCTTTAAAAAATCAGGATTTAAATGGCTTACCATTAATTGTGCTTTGCGATGATGCAGCATTTGCAGCTAAACACATCAATAATCTGGTTTGGGTTACTTTTACAAGAAGCAACCCGGCTGCCGATATTTATGGCATTAATGAGTTTACCGTTAATAAACATTGGGGTTGCGAAGGGCCAATGATTATCGATGCCCGTAAAAAGCCGCATCATGCACCCGAACTCATTAAAGACGCTGAAATTGAAAAGAAAATTGATCTATTAAAAGGCAAATCAGATTGGTACAAAGCATAATTAAATTGAATATTTGAATTAATTTTTTTAAATTTTAGGCATATTATTCGATATGTCGTTAAGATTTTTATTTGCTTTTTTAATATTCTTCATCTTTTCGTTTAGTAAATCTAAAGCTCAGGAAACAGGGCTGGATAGTATTGCCAGTAATCTCCATCATTACGGTTTAAGGCACAATACTTCAAAACTTTTTATCCATTTTGATAAAAATGTTTATACAAATAATGATAAAGTCTGGTTTACAGGCTATCTGCTTACCTCTGTGTTGGATGTAAATCAGTATAATACACTCTATTTATCCTTAATTAATAATCAGGATAGTACAATAGTGCTTCAACAAAAGTTTCTGATTAATGAAGGATTTTGTTTCGGCAGTTTAATATTACCCGATTCTTTACAAAGCAGTGATTATAGTTTTGTTGCCAATACAAATATTAAGGTAAATGGAAAGCCTGACGGAGAGTTTATACAACCCATAACCATCAGGTCAACAACAACCAATCCACTGGTTGCCACTTTATCTATTTTTAAAAGTTATGATGAACAAACCAAAAATGGAACGGCTTTACTCAAAGCCATATCCAGCGACAACCATTTTGTACCGGATGCTGAAATTAAATACATTATAGGCAGAACCAATCAGACACTCCAAAAAGGAAGTGCTAAAAGTAGCGTTATCGGAGAATTAATGATTAATTATCCGGCAGATAAGGTTAATGCTGAAAACAATTTATTAACCGTCTCCATCAAAAAGGGAAATCAAACAAGATATGTCAAAATAAATCTCCCCATTTTAAAAAGTAAAAAATATAAGGTGCAGTTCTATCCGGAAGGAGGTCATTTGGTAAATGGACTTTTATGTCGGGTTGGGTTTGAAATTAAGGATGAAGAAGGAACTTCAATTAAAGCCAAGGCTGTATTATTTGAAAATAAAATTGCGAAAGATACCATTGCTACAAATTTAAATGGACTAGGTTCTTTTTTTATAATTCCGGTTGTTAATCAGCAATATACGGTTAAGCTTTTACAGGAAGATCTGGAGGATGTTGTTTATAATTTGCCAAGGGCTTTAACCAATGGCATAACGATAAAAGTAGGAGAAGCTGTTGTTGCAAATGAATTGCTGGCCAAACTGGAGAGCTCATCCAATATGAAAATTCATGTTCTGGTGCATAATTTTGACCAGATTTTTTTACAGAGCAGCCTTCATCTTACTGGTCGGCATGCTCAAAATGTTCGGTTTAAATTAGATTCAGTTCCTGTTGGTTTACAAACATTAACAATTTTAGATAGTTTATATAAGCCTCTTGCAGAAAGAATTTTCTTTGCACATTACGATCAGATTAGCCGCATGGAAATTAAAGCGGATAAAGAAGCATATCATGCAAGAGAGAAAATAAATCTGAAACTGAAAATCATTGGAAAAGATAATGAATTAATACCCGGACTGGTTTCTGTTGCCTGCGTTCAGGGGAATAGGTTTACCTTAAAAAATAACCTCAATATTATTGATTATGCTTATTTACAATATCATTTGGGTATGCTGCCAAGCCATACACAACAATTAAAATATTCTGATCCGGATTATCTTAATGCAGTATTATTAGTTAAGGGATGGAGAAAATATTTATGGCCGGCAGAGAAACAAAACATGCCGGATTTAAATACGTTAACCTCTAATTATGATCTTACAGGAATAATAACCAGAAATAAAAAGGCCTTAAAAACTTCAATGGGACTTAACATTTTTTCGGATAAAAATATTTTTATACTTAATACAGACAGTACAGGGCATTTTAGCATTCCTTACTCAAACATATTATCATCGACTTCCGGTAAGGCCTGGTTAAACCTGAGTAATAAAAATTATTTTCAATATGAGGTTAAGGTTAATGATCCGCTGGAAGAAATAAAAAAGTATGTTGTTTCGAAAACTTACGATCCGGTTTTTAATAAAACAAGTGTACTCAATAAAGAAAATGAGAGTTTTAACCCGGGAGGTGGAATTAATTTAAAAGAGGTAACGGTAACCGTTAAAGATAAAGAGAGATTGGAATTTGAAAAGAACGGATATGCCAATAAATGTGGTGATTATGTTTGCAGATATAATATTCTAAACTGTGAGAATCACTGGCATGACCGCGAAAACAAAGCACCGGTTAAGGGAAAAATCTATAGGCGTTCTGGCGAAAACGGAACCATTTTTTACACAGGCTGTTTGGTGCAGGAGATACCGCCAAACATTACACTTTTAAAAACCATAAATCTTCCTAAAGAATTTTATATTGCTGATGTAGATAATAAAAATGAACCGATAAACTTTCCTACCGTTTACTGGAATTATCAATTCGGAATAAATAATGCAGAAACGCCTCTTACATTTAATGCCGGAGACCTTACCGGAAGATTTAAAATAATTGTTCAGGGCCTGAGCAGAAACGGAATAGTTTACGGAGAAAAAGAAATTGTAATTAAGAATCCATAAAAAAAGTCCTGACCAATAAGTCAGGACTTTTTTTATGGAGTGAATGCGATTAAAATCTTACGCCTAAAGTTAAATATACTGCGTTAGTTGTATTTTTAATTGAAGCAGTTGGAGCTGCTAAGCCAACAAGATCATAAGCTTTATAGTAAGAGTTATACTTGCTGTTTACAAAAGTAGCATCTGCATAAAAATTATCTTTGCGGTAACCTAAACCACCACTAATGCTTTTTCTTTGGTAAGCATCATTAGATTTATCCTCATAAGGGTTTCCTAACTGGCTGTAACCGGCTCTTAAAGAAAAATTATCGCTCAATCTGCCTTCAGCACCAACCCTGATGTTAAATGCATCACGATAAAGATCCTGTATGTCTTTATTGTTTGCAGCAATTACACTGGCATCATTAGTTGCACTGCTGCTTAATTTAATATCTTTATAGTTAATGTAATCAGCATCAAAAGTAAGGAAGCCTAAGTTGTTTGCAAATAAAGCAAAACCTGCTGTTATTTTTCCCGGAGTACGAAGGTTAAATTCAGCATTATAAGGATCGATTTGTACATTATAAGTATTTTTATAATTAACTAAATTCTGAAAGTAACTATCCTGAATATTGTACCAGGTTGGTGTATTATAAGAAGCACCAATTCTAACAGCATTGTTAATTTTATAAATTAAACCCAGTTTAGCATTAAAGCCAGAACCCTTTGTCTCAGTACTTTCTGTAAAGTCCATATCGTAAGCATTGGTGCCAATTGTACCGGTTTCGTTAAATACACGGTCTGAGGTAAGCTTTAAAGAAGTGAACGATAAAGTCGCTCCAAAATAAAGCTTATTAGAGTAATTGCTACCAAAACCTACATTAAACTCTGATTGATAACCTTTTCTGGTTTCCGTATTAAGTTGTTTGTTCCCTAAATTGGTTGATGGAGACCATGCACCATTTACATTATTATAATCAATTAGGTAGTTTTCAAAAGCTGTATAAGGAAGATCATAACCAGCAGAATAGCCATCGTATCCTGCTTTCAGTTGTGCTTCAGTAGGAGGAGGAGAACTTAATCCATTTGCCTGGTCTGCAAAAAAGTCAGCGATTGAGCTGCTATTGTTGGTGCCACCAAAAACGATCTTATTGTTAAAATCATTGGTTTTATTATAACCAATACCAACGTTAAAGCTTAATATACCCTCTGAAGTATTTGCTCCCTTTTGTTTAGAAGTTGGGGCATAAAAAACACCGCCAAACTGACTAATTCCAAGCTGATTTTTATTTCCGTTTCTGGTTTCTCCTAAATAAGTCCCATCATTTCCATAAGACCCAAAATAGGGGGTGAAACTAATTTCAGATTTTGTAAATAAACCTAATCCTGCAGGGTTGCCACTTAACGAACTAATGTCGCCACCAACTGCTGTTTGGGCGCCACCCAAAGCTTTAAATCTTGACGAAGTGGTATTATCTGTTTGTGAGAACCTTAAAGCATCGGTTACGTATTGCGCATAGCTGATCTGGGAGCACGTCAAAAGACATGCTAAACCCAATAGATATTTAATTTTCATAATTATTTGTGTGTGTATTGGTTAAAATTAATTCCTGCCGCTTCTTGATGGTCTGCCACCACCACCACCGCCTGATGATTGTCCGCCACCAGACGAAGCAGGAGGAGAATAACTAGGTCTGCTCTCTGTTCTCGATGGTTGAGAAGGTGGGCTGTAGTCACGTGATGGACGTTGCTCAGTTCTTGAAGGTTGTTGTTGAGGAATATATTCACGGGATGGACGTTGCTGATAAACGTTGCCATTTCCCGCAGGTCTGCTATCTACTCTTGAAGGTCTGCCATAGTTCACTCCATTATTACCAATGCCGTTATTTACGGTTCCGTTACTGCTTACACGGCTCGGACGACCATTATTATTTGCGCTCGATCTTGAACCTCCGTTACCAGGATAATATCCATTCGAATTAACCGTGTTTCTATCTGTATAAGACGGTCTGTGGTAATTGCTGCGATTGGTATAGATACCGCCGCCATAGTAGCCGCCGCCTATGCCCCAGCCACCACCGTACCAACCACCACCCCAGCCAAATCGGTCGTAGTAAGAGTATGGCCCCCACGAGCTCCAGCCATAGTTAGGGTAGCCCCAGTTATTGCCATAAAAGCCACCGCCCCAACCAAAGCCCATATTCCAGCCAAAACCACTATTCCAGCCTAATCCATAACCATTATACGCACCAAGGCCATAACCCAGGTAATTGTTGTTGTAGTAATAATTATCAAAATACGGATCATAATATCCCTGCCAGCTATAACCATTATAAAAACGGTTTATTCTGGAAGAATAGTCCATATCATAGTATGGATTACTGGTTCCATAATATTCGTCATCATAATCTGTTTGATATTGCTGACCCTGTTGCTGCTGTTGAGCAGGAGGCACAACGCGTTCTATTTCCCTTGCTTTCGCAACGGTGTTGTATACATCATCCGAGGCTGAATTTTGAGCCAATTTTGGTGTAGAGCATGATGCCACCAACCCAGCAGCGGCAATCATTACAATGGGTAAAAATTTAATTGGTTTCATTGTGTTATATTTAGTTTGTGTGTGTGCAATCCTTAAAAAGTTGAATACCTCTGGTATCCTGAACAATGTAAAACAGTTAATTTAGTGTTATAAAATTAATGCTGACCAAATCTTAATCGTTTTGTAGGCATAAATTTATAAATTTGTCCTTAAGTTTCACATTATTTAACACACAATTTACGTTCCAAATACAATTTATGAGCAAAGAAATTACAAGCAGAGCAGCAGATTATTCACAATGGTATAACGACATCGTAATAAAAGCCGATTTAGCAGAACATTCCGCAGTTCGGGGATGTATGGTTATTAAGCCAAACGGCTATGCCATATGGGAAAAAATGCAGGCCGTATTAGATAAAATGTTTAAAGATACCGGGCACAGCAATGCTTATTTTCCGTTGTTCATACCAAAGTCATTTTTTTCTAAGGAAGCCTCTCATGTAGAGGGATTTGCGACAGAATGTGCGGTTGTAACACATTACCGTCTTAAAAATGATGGTAACGGCAATATTGTTGTTGATGAAACCGCAAAACTGGAAGAAGAACTGATCGTTCGTCCAACTTCCGAAACCATTATCTGGAACACTTACAAGGGCTGGATCCAGTCTTACCGTGATTTGCCAATTTTAATTAACCAGTGGGCAAATGTTGTGCGTTGGGAAATGCGCACCAGGTTATTTCTTCGCACTGCCGAATTTTTATGGCAGGAAGGGCACACGGCGCACGCTACTGCACAGGAAGCAATTGAAGAAACTGAACGCATGTTGCACATCTATGCAGATTTTGCCGAAAACTGGCTGGCTGTTCCGGTAATCAGAGGCCGTAAATCTCCGAATGAAAGATTTGCAGGTGCTTTAGATACCTACTGTATTGAAGCTTTAATGCAGGATGGAAAAGCGCTTCAGGCAGGAACATCACATTTTTTGGGTCAAAATTTTGCCAAGGCTTTTGATGTAAAATTTACGGGTAAAGATGGTAAATTGGATTACGTTTGGGCCTCATCTTGGGGGGTGTCAACCCGTTTAATGGGTGCTTTAATTATGGCACACAGTGATGATTCTGGTTTAATTATCCCACCTAAACTGGCTCCAATACAGGTTGTTATCGTTCCAATTTATAAAGGTGAAGAAGATTTAGCTAAAATTACCGCCTACGTGAATGAGTTAACCATGCGTTTAAAAGGTTTTGGGGTTTCTGTAAAATATGATGACCGCGACACCCAACGCCCTGGATTTAAATTTGCGGATTATGAATTAAAAGGTGTGCCTGTCCGTATTGCAATAGGAGGCCGCGATTTAGAAAATAAAACGGTAGAGGTTGCCAGAAGGGATACTAAAGTTAAACAAACTGTTCCGCAGGAAGGATTGGATATTTACATTATCAAATTACTCGAAGATATTCAAACCAGCATGTTTAATAAAGCCCTGGCTTACCGTGATGAGCATATTACCGAAGCCAATAGTTATGATGAGTTTAAACAATTACTGGACGAAAAGGCAGGTTTTATTTCTGCACACTGGGATGGTACACCTGAAACAGAACAAAAGATAAAAGAAGAAACGAAAGCAACTATTCGTTGTATTCCTTTAGATAATAAACTAGAAGATGGAGTTTGTATTTATTCAGGTAAAGCATCTACACAACGCGTTTTGTTTGCCAGAGCATACTAAGGTCGAAAACGAAAAAAATAACTTAATGAGCAATAATCCTTATCAACAGATATTAAATAAATTAGAAGAAAAGGCATCATTAAAACAACAGGTTTATAGAAACACGGTTGAAGTATTTGAGCTTGCAAAATCGACTTTAAGTGGCATAGAAAAGCAATTAAAGGCAGATTACAGCCATAAAGATATTTCGGTACAAATTGTATACAAAGAAAACAATGAATTTGAAATTCAGTTGAAGTTTTCGGGAGATGTTTTGGTGATTTCTATGCACAGTAATATTTTTACTTTTGATAAAGCCAATTCAATTTACGAAACCAAATATGTTAAGGATGACGAATCCAGAGCATTTTTTGGTGTTATATATCTTCATAATTTTTTAGCCGACTCTATTAAATACAATCGTTTATCAGATGTTGGATTTTTAATTGCCCGCATTTTGGTCAATAAAGAGCAACATTTTATGGTTGAAGGCGAGGGGCAGCTTGGCTTTTTATACGAAGATTTATCCGCAAACGTTGTATCAGAAACCATTTTAAAAGAAATTTTCGAAAAAGCTATTTTACACTGCTTAAGTGACGATTTGTTACTTCAGCCAATGGCCACCGAAAAAGCCATTACATTAAATCAAAAACAATCTATGTTGGGCAATAGCGGTTACCCAACCGGAAAACAACTGGGTTATCAATTTAAAGCTCAGCTAAAACAAAACGATTAAAGATTAATTTCTCCCACTTAAAATTAAATAGAATGAAATTTGCAACAAAAGCTATACATGCTGGTCAGGAACCTGATCCGACAACAGGTGCGGTAATGACCCCAATATATCAAACGTCAACGTACTGGCAAAAGTCTCCGGGAGATAATAAAGGTTTTGAATATTCGAGAGGTACAAATCCAACCCGTAAAGCTTTAGAAGATTGCTTAGCTGCTTTAGAAAATGCTAAATATGGTTTGGCTTTTTCAAGTGGAATGGGTGCAACAGATGCGGTTTTAAAACTTTTGCAACCTGGTGATGAAGTCATTACAGGCAACGATTTATATGGCGGTTCTTATCGTATTTTTACCAAGATATTTGCTAATTACGGCATTAAATTCCATTTTCTTGATTTGTCTAATCCTGAAAATATGCTGCCTTATATCAATGAAAAAACAAAATTGGTTTGGATAGAAACACCAACTAATCCAACTATGCAGATTATTGATATTGAGGGTGTTGCTAAAATATCCAAAGCAAATAACTTAATCTTAACCGTTGATAATACCTTTGCTTCGCCATATTTACAAAACCCGATTGATTTGGGCGCTGATATTGTGATGCACTCCGTAACCAAGTACATTGGTGGCCACTCTGATGTGGTTATGGGTGCACTGGTTACCAATGATGAGAAACTTTATAAAGATCTTTGGTTTATTTATAATGCATGTGGTGCAACACCAGGCCCTCAGGATGCTTTTTTAGTGTTAAGGGGTATTAAAACCCTTCATTTGCGTATGAAAGCGCATTGTGAAAACGGAGAACGTGTTGCCCGTTTTTTAAAAACACATCCAAAAGTGGATAAAATTTACTGGCCGGGTTTTGAAGATCATCCTAATCATGCCGTTGCTAAAAAACAAATGCGTGGTTTTGGCGGAATGATTTCTATTACTTTAAAAGGTGCTGATTTAGAGGAAACATTTAGAATTTCTTCTAGCTTCAACGTATTTACACTGGCCGAATCATTAGGCGGGGTAGAATCGTTAATAAATCACCCGGCTACGATGACACATGGCTCTATTCCGAAAGAAGAAAGAGAAAAAGTAGGCGTAACAGATAATCTTTTGCGTTTAAGTGTTGGTGTGGAAGATATCGATGATTTATTGGAAGATTTAGAAAACGCTTTAAAATAACCTGTTTTCTGTTAATTATATTGTAGTCATTCAGAAATTACGGGTGTAACCTGTATTTTTTGAATGACTTTTTATTATCATATCAATTTAGTTTAATGGATTTTTTAGAGCTGCAGAATTTTCTTGATCAAAAAGTTGAGCAATATAACGGTCCCGATTTTATAGCAAACGATCCGGTCTGTATTCCTCATTTATTTCAAAGAAAACAAGATATCGAAATAGCAGGTTTCTTTGCTGCGGTTTTGGCGTGGGGACAACGGAAAACCATTATTAATAAATGCAGAGAACTGTTGGAGCGTATGGATAATGCTCCTCATGATTTTGTTCTCCAGCATACAGACAACGATTTAAAGCGGTTGCTTAATTTTAAACACCGCACTTTTAATGATACAGATTTATTGTATTTTATTTCCTTTTTTAAAGCACATTATACAGCCTTCGATAGTTTGGAACAAGCATTTTTGCCTTCCAATAATGTCTTTTTACCCGGTTATTTAGATTCTGGCGTAGCTTCAGAAGATACCGATCATTTTTCGAACGTTTGTCTCTCTGCTCAACTTACTTTTAGTATTGAAGAAGCTTTAAATCATTTCCGGTCTTATTTTTTTTCACTCGAAGATTTTCCACACCGAACAAAAAAACATATTTCTTCGCCAAGACAAAAATCGACTTGTAAACGTTTAAATATGTTTTTACGGTGGATGGTTAGACAAGACCATAAAGGAGTAGATTTTGGTATCTGGAATGTATTAAAACCAAAAGACCTGATTTGTCCTTGCGATGTTCATGTTGACAGAGTCGGCAGGCTTTTAGGCTTAATTAACAGAAAGCAAACCGATTGGTTAACGGCTGTCGAATTAACTGAACATTTAAGGCAATTTGATCATAACGATCCTGTAAAATATGATTTTGCACTTTTTGGATTAGGCGTAGAAAAAATTCTGTAAGCCGAATATTTACAGGTTAAAATCAAAAAAAACTTCTTTATGTAAATCTATCTTGCTATACTTACAGTATTATTTTTAACGAGCTGTTAAAAATCATCCATCCCTAGTCTGAAGTAATGATTGCATTAAATTTATCTGATAAAGATAAATGGAAGAGGTATAATAACTTTTCTCCATTAATTTCTATTTTCAAAAGATACCACGAACTTAATGAGGAGATTGAAAAAAGAATAAATCTGTACACCTTTCCAATAAACTACAAGAAAAATAAATTCCTGATTTCACCTTTAGATCGTAACGAATACCTTTTTTTAATTATTAAAGGGGTAGTCAGGGGTTTTATAAGAGATGGAAAGACTGAAATTACCACCTGGATCGCTAAAGAGGATGAGGTGGTGGGTACCATCCGTAATTTATGGTTAGGTAATGAATCTTTAGAATATTTACAGGCTTTGGAAGATGTAGAATTGATAGCCATTCCACATTCATTATCCGATGATTTATATGAAAATTTTGCAGAAGCAAATATTGTTGGACGGAAAATGATGGAATTGTATTATCGGGCTGCAGAAGAGCGTGCTTACCTGTGCCGCATATCATCAGCAGAAAAAAGATACAGGAGATTTCTGATTTCTTACCCTGGCCTGATTAACCGGGTATCATTAAAATATATTGCTTCATTTTTAGCCATCAGATTGGAAACATTAAGCAGGGTGAGGGCAAAAATCTAAATTTTGAGGTATTCAGATTTTTTATGATACTTGATAATGACGTATTTTTGTACGATAAATGCTACTCTTAAATTTAAATAAGATTTGTGATGTAATCCCATTTTAGAGCTTTAAGTACAAACATGTTTTTTATTTATAAATATAATTTACAGTCGGTTTTACTGTAACTATACAGTTACTTAACAAACTAAAATTCAATTATTTTTATTATTATTATTTATCCTCTTGTTAAGGTTGTAGTTGCAAATTTTTTGCTTTTTACAGATTTTGTTTTTTGTGTATAGGGATTAATACAAAATAATATACCAAAAAAAGTCCTTAATACATAAATATAACTTACATTTGTTTTTGACAATAGATATCCTAAATCTTAATTAAGAAATTATCCTTCACAAAATGAAAACAAAACACGCTGTAAGCACTTTTACGGTTCTAATCGCTGATGATCATGAGATTATCCGTCGTGGTTTAAAGAGCTTGATCTCTGATTTTTGGGCGGGCGTTGAAATCATCAATGCATCAAACATGGATCAAGCCCTTGTAGAATGTGCTAAATCCCCAAATCTGATTATTATAGATGTAAACCTTCCGGGTGGAAACAATCTTAAAGTAATCGATCAGATTAAAACTGCCCAACCAGGTGCTAAAATCCTGGTATTCTCATCACTTAATGAAAATATTTATGCCGTTCCTTATTTAAAAGCTGGTGCATCAGGTTATTTAACCAAAAACGCTGAAGAATCTGAGATTGTTACTGCTATTACCACAATTTTAGCAGGAAGCCGTTACTCGAGCAGAAATGTTAAAGAAAATATGTTTAACAGTATCTTAGGTAATGATTCTAATAATCCTTTTACCAAACTTTCTGGCAGAGAGTTGGAAGTTGCTGAATTATTAACTAAAGGTGTTGGTGTTTTAGAGATATCCAACAAACTTAATTTACAAATGGGTACGGTAAGTACGTATAAACTTAGACTTTTTCAAAAATTGAAAATTAAGAGTATTATAGAACTTGCTGAAAAAATGAGTATTTACGAAAAATAATAACTTGTTTTTACTGTAAATCGAAATTGATAATTGGTATTCACCAATTATTGATTTCGATTTTTATTTGTAGTGCCTAAACCATTTTCCTCTCCGGATTCGTTAGTCGTACTTCCTGCTGCACCAAATTTTGATGATGCTCCCTTTCCGTTCTGATCGAAAGATGCTTTTCCTTTTGATGACCCTGAAGTTTTAGTCTTACCCTGGTCTTTTTTCTCCGTATTTTCCTGATTCTTATTTTTCATCTCTCTAAATGTTATGTTTTGAATACAACAATGAGTCTATATTAAAGTTTTTATTTTCCGGTTTCCATATGAGGTGCGTCCACAGGTTTAGATTCAGGTGAACCTTTTTGTCTCAGGTAAATGGTAAAAAATACAATACTTGCGACAGAAAGAAATTCACTTTGCCAATTTTGAAAGGTTTCAAACCAAAAATTGGGTTCAGTAAGGTAATCCATCATAGAAGGTGGCTTTAAGTTTTTAAACCTTTGCTCCACGTTATAATCTTGCCAGCTGCCATAAAAATGCAGCCACCAGCTACTTAAAAATAAAATTATAAAACAAATGGATAGTGAGTTTTGATAAACCTTTAAAATAAAACCACCTTTTCTAACTGGCCAGGGTGCATTTTTAGTTATTTTTGGCTCCCGATCCACTTCTTCATCACCTTCTAACGATTTTGATTCTGCAGAGCCTATTTGCCTTAATTTAATGGTGGCAATAACATACATTGCCATTTGCAAAAATTCGCTTTCGAAATTCTCAAAGGTTGCAGAAATAAAATGACCTGATTTTAAATAAGTTGTAAAGCTTATTACCTCAACTTTTACTTCCAAAAGTTCTTCATTATGTACATGCCAACCCGTTAAAGCCTGTGCAAAAAGAGTAATTAAAAATATCAGTATAAAAAAAATGGTTAAACCATTTCTGTAGAAGAAGGAGTAATTGTTTTTCTTTTCTTGCGTCATCAGAATTTAAATTAAAATAGGGTTTAAGCACTGTTTAAGAAATAAATGACTAAATGAATCAATGGTATTCACAGGTTGTTAAATACTTATCCTACTAATGGTTTCATATCTTTTTCTGACAGACTTTGTTTTTGCTTTGGAAAAGGGGGAGAAGGATACTTATTCGCAGGGTCTTTTACTTTATCTGGAGTTTTCATAAGGATTGATTTTAAATTAAAACATCCTGATTTGAAAAAAAGTTTGATCTTTTTAAATACTCTGAAAACCATAAAAACCTGAGATTGGGTTATTATATTCCTGAATGTAATATTTTTAATGTAATGCTGTTTTACGTTAAAAATTTGATAATTGTCAATTAAATAATATAATACGTCATATTCGGATTGGCCTGCATATTATATTTACATATTATGATAATAATAAAACGATCATTAGCGCAAGCGCAGCTTGATGAAATAAAACCGGGGCATTTTGTGCAGGATGAACATGGAAAAAGTGGGATAGTGGAAAATGTTGAAGTTTTTAAAAAGGGAAAAGAAGTACAGTATTACTATAAGCTTAAAAATGGCGATACCATTCTTATTCTTAAATAAATTTGAAAAATGTGCAGGATACTTTCGTACCCTGCATTGTCTCCATTTCTATAAACCCATCCAGGCTGTTTAAAAACTTGCGTTAAATATAACAAAAAAGTTACTTAAAACCCTAATTAAAGGTTTTAGTTCAGCTTTAAATACTAAATCGAAATCCTTTAACGATTACAATAAGTATTAGAAAAATTCTTTCTTCTATCAAATCAGTTGTTCAATGTCTATAATTAATAACTATTTATTTTAGTTAAATATTCATTTTTTTATTAAATACTAATTATATTAGTATTTTTGTGTCGTGAGAAAAAGCTTAAACTTCAATGAATACGCAAAAAGATAAGCATATTATCCATATGGATCAGGATGCCTTTTTCGTTTCGGTAGAAATTAAAAAGAATCCCAGGCTGATTGGTAAGCCTGTTATTATTGGTGGCGGATCTGACCGTGGTGTGGTAGCTTCCTGCAGTTACGAAGCCCGTAAATTTGGCATTCACTCGGCTATGCCTGCCCGTACAGCGAAATTACTTTGTCCGCAGGCTATTTTTGTAAAAGGGAATATGGATGAATACTCCAAAGCTTCTCATGATATTACCGAAATTATTGCACAACGGGTGCCTTTATTTGAAAAAGCAAGTATTGATGAGCATTATATCGATATGACTGGAATGGATAAGTTTTTCGGTTGTATGAAATTTGCCTCCGAATTGCGGCAAACCATTATAAAAGAAAGCGGTTTACCAATTTCTTTCGGTTTATCGGTAAATAAAACTGTCGCTAAAATTGCGACCAACGAATCTAAACCCGCAGGTGAAAAGGAGGTTATTTTTTCAGAAGTTCAGCCATTTTTAAATCCTCTGTCTATTCACAAAATACCCGGAATTGGACACTCTACCTATAAAAAGCTCAGCGAGATGGGCGTAAGGCAAATTCAAACCCTTACGCAAATCCCGCAAGAGCTTATGTTTAAAATATTAGGCCAACATGGATTAAGCTTATGGCAAAAAGCCAACGGTATAGATTTGGCTCCGGTTGTACCTTACCGGGAACGAAAATCTATCGGTACACAGGCAACTTTTGAAAGCGATACCATGGATATTGCCAAGCTAAAAGCCATTATTACAGGCATGGTAACTGGTTTAACTTTTCAACTGCGCAATCAATGTAAACTTACGGCCTGCATCACGGTAACCATCAGGTACACCAATTTTGAAACCGTTACCCGGCAAGAACGCATTCCTTATACGTCTTTAGATTCTTTTTTGATTAAAAGAGCACACGATCTATTCGATAAACTTTATGCTAAACGGATGCTTTTACGATTAATTGGTGTAAAACTTTCACACCTGGTGAGTGGTTATGAGCAAATTGGGCTTTATGATATTTGTGAAGAAGAATATAGTCTGTATCAGGCCATGGATAAAGTGCGCAACCATTATGGCGATGAGGCGGTGGTTAAGGCCTGTATTGTAACCCAACCACCCAGAGATCAGTATAATAAGGTGATTAAATATAATCCCCGGAAAAAGAAAATCATTACTGAAACGGGAGAGGGGGCCGAAAAGGAGCAGACCGGAGATTATAAGAGATCAAGGATGAGAAATTTTATGAATGAAAAAGGAATCACAGGCGGAAAATCTTATGATTAATTCAATTTATGTTTTTAAACGTTCATTCTTCATACAGCCTTAAATATGGTACGTTAAGTATCGGACAGTTGGTACAATCAGCCCGTCAGCTGGATATTCATCAAATGGTACTTACTGATATCAACAATTCTACCGGAGCCATAGAATTTATACGGGAATGTTATAAACAAAATATTGCCAAAGAAAAAAATGAAGCGCAAAAAGGTAATATTCCGTATCAGTTAAAGCCTGTAGTGGGTATAGAATTCAGGATCCAGAACCGTTTACTGTATGTTGGTATTGCTAAAAGTAAAGAAGGAATGCGGGAGTTAAATGAATTTTTGAGTCATCATAATATCCATAATATTCCTTTGCCTGAAGTACCACCAGATTTTAAAGATGCTTATGTTATTTATCCCTTCCATAAACTTTTTGCAAAAGATTTAAAAGAACATGAGTTTGTGGGGATCAGAAGCAATCAGTTAAACACTTTATACAAACACCCCATATTAAATCAACAGGAAAAAATGCTGGTCTGGCATCCGGTTACGGTAGCAGATAAAATAACTTATCGTTTGCATGAATACTTAAGAGCTATAGACTTAAATACCCTTTTAAGTAAAGTAGCTGAAAATGATAAATGCGAAAAAGATGAATATTTGATTGACGAAAACAGGCTGGTTAAACAATTTGAGCAATATCCTTTTATGGTTGCGAACACCCGAAAGCTTTTGGATGGTTGCGATTTGATTGATTATTTCGAGCCCGGGAGTGAACCTGTATCTAAAAACCGTTTAACCTATACCAAAAGTTTAGACCACGATAAGGTTTTGCTCAGAAGGATTGCTTTGATTGGTTTAAAATACCGGTACGGAGAACATAATATAATTGCCAGGGAGCGCCTGGAGAAAGAGCTTCGAATTATTGAGTTTAAAAAATACTGTGCTTACTTTCTGATCACTTTTGATATTGTCAGGCACGCCATAGGTGAATGTAATTTTTACCATGTTGGCCGTGGCTCAGGGGCAAATAGTTTAGTCGCTTATTGTTTAAGGATTACGGATGTAGATCCTATTGAACTGGATTTGTACTTTGAGCGTTTTTTGCATGAAAAGCGCACCAGTCCACCTGATTTTGATCTGGATTTTTCCTGGGATGAGCGAAAAACCATACAGGAATATATTTTTAAGAAATATCCATTGGGCCATGTTGCCTTTTTGGGTACCATGAGTACTTTTAAAGACCGGGCAATTATTCGGGAAATTGGTAAAGTATTGGGTTTATCGAAAGAAGAGATTGATAGTTTTACTGATCCGACAAGAGAACGTGAAAATTTGCAGAACCCAACTTATCAGAAATTGCTGGCTGTGCATGCTTACATGAAAAATATGCCAAATCAACGCTCCATACATGCAGGTGGTATATTAATTTCAGAAGAACCGATTACCTATTATACGGCACTGGATATGCCCCCAAAAGGTTTTCCAACAGTGCAATGGGATATGTATGAAGCAGAACAAATTGGTTATGAAAAATTTGATATTTTAAGTCAGCGGGGCATAGGACATATTCGCGAAGCGGTAGATCTTATAAAATCTAACCAGGGTAAGGAAATCGATATTCACGATTTTAAAACCTTTAAAGAAGATGCCCGGTTAAATGAGATACTGAGAGAAGGGCAGCCAATTGGTTGTTTTTACATTGAATCGCCTGCAATGCGGCAATTGCTTAAAAAACTTAGATGTGATAATTATTTAACACTTGTTGCAGCAAGTTCTATCATCAGGCCGGGTGTAGCCAGTTCGGGGATGATGAAAGCTTATATTGAACGGTACCATGCACCGGATAAAGTGCAATATTTGTGTCCGCAAATGGAAGAGCAGCTAAAGGAAACCTTTGGAGTAATGGTTTATCAGGAAGATGTAATTAAGGTATGCCACTATTTTGCGGGTTTGGATTTAGCTGATTCGGATATCTTGCGGAAAGCAATGAGTGGAAAATACCGCTCTAAATTAGCCTTTGATGAACTGGTTAATAAATTTTTTGCTTCTGCCCGCAAGCAAGGACATTCAGAAGAGTTGATTACCGAAGTTTGGCGGCAAATATCTTCTTTTGCCGGTTACAGTTTTTCTAAAGCACATTCGGCATCTTTTGCTGTAGAAAGTTATCAAAGTTTGTTTCTTAAAACCTATTTTCCTAAAGAGTTTATGGTGGCTGTAATTAATAACTATGGCGGCTTTTACAGCAGATGGGTTTATGTGTATGAGTTACAAAAAACAGGTGCCAGGGTGCATTTACCTTGTGTAAATAACAGTGATGACGTAGTCAATATTAAAGGGAACGATGCATATTTAGGTTTTATCCGCATACAGGGTTTAGAAGATAAATTTGTAACCCGAATTGTGCAGGAACGCAGGCAGAATGGATTTTACCTGGACCTGGAAGATTTTGTACAACGAACCTGCATCACTTTGGAACAAGCCATTATTTTAATCCGTTTAGGTGCTTTAAGGTTTACCGGAAAGGATCGTAAAACATTGTTATGGGACATTCATAATTATCTTGGCTTTAAGCAAAAGAAAGTTAATCACGCTGAATTGTTTAAATTAAAGTATAAAACCTACGAATTACCATCCTTAGAAGATTCTGAATTGGAAAATGCATATACCGAACTGGAACTTTTGGGTTTTCCGCTTAATTATAAGATGTTCGATTTTCTAAAAACCAATTACCGTGGAGATGTAATGGCCAATGAAATGAATAACCGGGTTGGAGAAACAGTAAGAATGGTGGGTAATTATGTTTGCGAAAAAACAGTGCATACGGTTAAGAATACTAAAATGTGGTTTGGAACCTTTGTTGATGTTAACGGTGATTTTTTTGACACCACACATTTTCCAAATGCCACACCGGTTTATCCGTTTAAAGGAAAGGGCTGTTATTTAATTTTAGGAAAAGTAGTCGAGGATTTTGGTTTTCCAAGCATTGAAGTACTTAAGTTTGCCAAGCTGCCTATACACATGAATCCGGTGGCCATTGATTAGACATCTTTATATTCCTGAATTCATTTTATGCCTGTTCAGGCAGATTCAGAGTAGAGTATATTTTTAAACAGAAATTTAAACAGTTTCTTATAATTTCTATATTTAAGCATGATTTATTTTAAAGCAGAAATAGAACGTTTTGAAAGTATGGGCGAAAAAACCGGATGGAGTTACGTTTTTATTCCTTCGGCCATAGCCAGTCAGATAAAAGCAAATTGCAAAGTAAGCTTTAGAGTAAAAGGAAAGATAGATCAGCTGGAAGTCTCCGGAATGGCAACAATGCCAATGGGAGAGGGCGATTTTATTATTGCCTTAAAAGGTGAAATCCGAAAAAAACTCAAAAAAGAAGCGGGTGCTAATGTTGAACTTCACTTAGAAGAAGATAAAGACTTTAAAATAGAAATGCCCGAAGACCTGGAAATTTGTTTGCTGGAAGAAACACACCTGATGGCTAACTTTTTAAAACAGGCAAAATCACATCAAAACTATTATATCAACTGGATCAATCAGGCTAAAACTGAAACCACCCGAACCAAACGTATTACCATGACGGTAACCGCTATGGATAAACAACAGGATTTTGGTGCAATGATGAGAGAAAGTAAAGGTAAAAATATATGATAAAAGTTGAACAGATAACCCCTGAAGAGATTTTAAAACTAGAAAAAAAGGGCACAAGATCATATATAGGCGTTGTATTGATTTACCTGGCGTTGTTTGGTTTATTTACATGGATATTTAAGGCACCAATAGAAATCTTTTATGGAAGCAGTATCCTAATTCTGCTTATTTTTCTCGGAGTTTATGTATTTGGCGGTAAAAAGAGTATTTCAAAAGATTTAAATGAAGCGGTAAAAATAATCAGAACAGGTAAAATAGTTGCTGTAAATAAACTAGTTGCCTACAAAACCAGGCTTGTTACTATTGAAATTACGCTTGAAGAAGAATCTGTGCCGATTCCTTTTCCAGAACAGCATCGCTTTGATATTTACAATTCTTATGGTCAATTGTATTACCAACAAGATTATAAGTTGAAAAACAATTACAAAGAATTAATAGGAAAACAAATTGAATTAAGTTATTTTCCTTATTCAGGCATTTTATTGACCTTTAAGTTAATTGATTAGCTATTTTTTATAGTTTCTAAACCAGCTGTTAACCTTCATTTGGATTACACCTAAAAAAGCTTCTCTAAATATTCTGGTGCTCATTTTAGAAGTTCCCTCGGTTCTGTCGGTAAAAATAATTGGAACTTCTACTACGTTAAAGCCAAACTTAATTGCTGTAAATTTCATTTCAATTTGAAAAGCATAACCCACAAATTTAATTTTATTTAAAGGGATGGTTTCCAATACAATCCGGCGGTAACATTTAAAACCTGCGGTAGCATCCTGAATATTTATCCGGGTAATAAGGCGAACATACATTGAGGCGAAATAGGACATTAAAACCCTGCCCATTGGCCAGTTTACTACATTTACACCTTTAACATACCTTGATCCGATGGCTACATCTGCTCCATTCAGGCAAGCTTCACGTAAACGAACCAAATCGTCAGGATTGTGAGAAAAATCGGCATCCATTTCAAAAATATAGGCATAATCTCTTTGTAATGCCCAGTTGAAACCATAAATGTAGGCCGTGCCTAATCCTTGTTTACCGGCACGTTCTTCGATAAATAAATGACCTGAATATTCGGCTTGTAATGATTTAACAATATCAGCAGTTCCATCCGGCGAACCGTCATCAATAATTAAAACATGAAAAGGTTGAGTTAAAGAAAATACCTTACGGATAATCTTTTCTATGTTTTCCTTTTCATTATAAGTTGGAATGATGACTAAACTATCTGACACTTGGTGATGGTATAAAGTTTTAATGGGGCGAAAGTAAATATTAAATATGAAAAAACCCGTATCAACATGGCTGATACGGGTTAAAATGTTGTTAAAATTATTTATCTCACTTCGCCCATTAGCTTTTTAACCAATTGAGAGAAGAGAATTAATGCAAGGCCTGCAACTAAAGAATATAGGGCTAATGATTTATATCCTTCAGTGTATGCCATTAGTTTAGTTGTTAAAGAAGCATTTTCTATACTTGACATTTTAGCTCCAAGTTTACCAGCGGCTAGCTGTCCGAATGCACTGAACAGGAACCAAAGCCCCATCATCATTCCAAACATTCTTTTTGGAGATAATTTGGTAATAATGGACATTCCAATTGGACCGATACACAATTCACCCAGTGTTAATAATAAATAGGCAAAAGTAAAAATGTTTAATGAGCTGATACCTTTTGTATTGGCAAAAAATCTTGTTGCATAAAAAACATAAAAACTTGCGGCTAATAAAATAAAGCCTAATCCAAATTTAACCACAGTGTTAGGTTCAATTTTACGTTTATACATACCTAACCAGAGGATACCTACAATAGGGCTAAAAACAATTACGAAAAATGAATTTACACTGTTGTTAACCACATTGGGATCAATATTCAGAAACAAAACTTTATGGTCGAGGTTATCTTTTGCAAATAAAGAGAGTGACCCCCCGCTTTGCTCAGAAATGGCCATGAATATAAAATAACAGAATATAAATACAAAAGCAGCTAAAAGCTTATACCGGGCTTTTGCATCTTGAATTCTGAACAATTCGATAAAGAAATAAATTAATGCAAAAACACCAATGGTATACATAAAATAATCGGTGTAATCTGTATTTCTTACCATGATATAAATCAGGGGAATGCATAACAAAGAACCTATGTAAACTGCGATTTCAAAAATCTTTTGTTTAGATTTTTTAAGATGCAGCAGCGGAGAATTTCCAATCGGGCCTAAATATTTCTTGGTAAAAATAAATGTTCCCAATCCGAAAGCCATTACAGCCGCTGCAGAAAGGAAGCACAAATGCCAGGAGTAATATTTACCCAAGTATATACAAAGTGCACCACCTGCAAAACCACCAACGTTGATTCCGGCATAAAACAGGCCATAACCAGCGTCCCGGCGGTTATCTTTCTCGTGGTATAATTCGCCAACCATCGACGAAATATTTGGTTTAAAGAAACCTGTTCCGATAATTGATAGGGTGATACCGATGTAGAATAAATCCTGAGGAGAAAAAGCCAGGATTAAATTTCCGATAATCATTAATGAACCACCCCAGAAAAGAGATTTTCTAAACCCTAAGATTTTATCGGCAAAAATGCCGCCAATAAAGGTGAAAGCATAAACAAATGCCTGAATGGCACCGTATTGTAAATTTGATTTTTGATCTGAAAGGTGTAGCTGATCCACCATAAAAAAGGCCAGTACACCACGCATTCCGTAAAAACAGAAACGCTCCCACATTTCTACCAGCGATAAATACCAAAGCTGTTTAGGATATTTCCCCTCGAAATTCTGAATTTCTTCTATTGAAATCGTTTTTTCTTCCATTGTATTCATTATTTAACGCCGTGCATTAGTTTTTTCATAACTGGAGTAAGCATCATAATGAGTAAACCTAAACCAATTGGAATTAATGTGAAAATTAAAAAAAAGGTAGACATGGAGTACTGAGCTGTAATTTTATCGATCAGACCACCCATAGTACCTGCAATTTTATTTCCGATGGCAAGGGCTAAATACCAGATACCGAACATGATTCCAATCATTCGACCCGGAACCAATTTGCTTAAATAAGATAAACCAATAGGAGAGATGAACAATTCGGCAAGGGTATGGAAAAAGTAGGCCAAAATAAGCCATACCATACTTACTGATGCAACTTTTGCACCTGCTGGTATTGAACTTGAACCATAAGCCAGTGCTGCAAAACCAATACCTAATAAAATCATGCCTATTCCGTTTTTTACCGTAGCCGTTGGGCTGTACTTGCTTTCCCAAAGTTTAGAAACAATAGGTGCACAGGAAATAATAAACAGGGCATTTAAAATACCAAACCATGTTGCAGGTACTTCAGTTTTAACATCACTGTACTGGTTTTTTAGCATATAGATTACCATACACCAAATTATAGCGAAACCAACCGCTAAAATGATATTACCCAATGCAAATCTGGAAAATGTTTGCCTGAATAATTTAAGCAATACGTAAGAAATGATTGTTAGGGGAATAACCGTGATTAAAGTATTGGTAATATTGAATATGATTTTTGCATTTCCTTCCAGTACTCTTGCGGTATAATCTTTAGCAAAAATAGTCATTGAACCACCAGCTTGTTCAAACGAAGCCCAAAAGAAAATGGCAACAAAAGCAAGCACAATAACCGCAATCATTTTATCTCTGAGTTGTGGGGTATATTGTATAATTCTTTTGATCAGAACGAAAATAAATAAGCTTAATGCAACAATAATCGCGAAGTTATCTCCCGTTAATTTGCCTATTTTGAAGTTAAAAACAGTATGCCCTGAAACTTTCGAATAAGGATCGTTAATAATCCAAACCAGACCAATTACAGCAATAAAAACAATTAATGCAATGTCAAATATGGAAAACGGATTTCTTTTTGCTTCCGCAGGATGTTCGTCTTCATCAACTTTAGTTTCATTTTTAACCGGCTTTAAACCAATTGAACCAAAAATGTTTTTAGTGAAATAGAACTGTAACATTCCAACAAACATGAAAATACCTGCAAGACCAAAGCCATAACTCCAACCTATTTTTTCGCCTATATAACCGCATAATAACATGCCTAAAAACGAACCGCAATTAACACCCATATAAAATATAGTGTAAGCACCATCTTTTTTCTCCGGATGTTTTTTGTACATATGAGATAAAATAGACGTCATATTTGGTTTGAAAAATCCGTTACCTAACACCAAAAGGCATAAACCCAGGTACATAAAAATTGGATTAAACTCAAAAGCCATCGAAAGATGGCCTAATGTCATTAAAAATGCTCCAATCATAACCGCCCAACGGTAGCCGATTAATCTATCTGCAATGTATCCACCTAAAATGGGGGTTAAATAAGCTAAAGAAGTATAAGAACCATAAATAGCAAGAGCGTGCTCTCTTGGCCATCCCCAGCCCGGGTTATTACCTAAAATTGATGAAGTTAAAAACAATACCAGTAAGGCACGCATACCATAGTACGAAAATCTTTCCCACATTTCCGTAAAGAAAAGTACAAACAGCCCCGAGGGGTGACCGAGTACTTTACTGCTAAAGAAATCGTCTTTGGTTTCAATTGTTGTTTGCATAAAACATTTGTTGGTTTTAGTTTATGAATTCAGAATTTATGTGTTGTTTAAGGTAGTTAGCAAGGCGCAATATAGGCAGCGAATGGCAAACTCACAAATTTTTCACTTATTGTTAAAGTAATGAATGAGTTAGATTATCCTTAAGTTAAAACTTTCTGATGGGTTTAAGGTTTTTTGCCGGATCAGCATAAAGTTCGTCACTAGCATTCGGATCATTTTTTAAGATCACATTGTCCTGGAACTTTAGTCTCCCACCAATAATTTTAAAGGCATCAACGTTTCCATCGCTTCCATAAAAATCATATCTGCCGGTCATTTCAGGATCAAAAGGAGAGAGGTGGTCAAATACAATCATTCCTGCCTTTTTATCTGTTTTAAGCAGCATGGCATTTTGTTTATTGTACTCGAAAATCATCCTGTTTTTTCCTTTTAATTCTTTTCCATCAAAAACAGGTGCACCGAAAGTAAGATTATCTTTATCAAAAGCTAAAATTTCAATAACTTTTTTTGTAGTAGTTGTCGAATTACCTTTCCAGCCTAAAAGAATATAGTAGGGCAGGCGACCGGAAGAATTGATCGGAATAATTTCATAATACCTGGCCCCATACCATTTTTGATTGTTTGTAACCTGATTTGCGTCCGCGATATTCTCAGTCTGATCAATTAATGGATATAATTTTAATTCGCCATTTTTAGTATTCATTTGAATGGTGCCATAAAAGCGGTAGGTTCCATTTTGTTGTTGCACATACCAGGAAAGGATGCGGAAAACCTGATCAGGAGATTTAATAACCGAAACATTTTTAAGTGAATCGAAAGGATAATTGAAAGAATTAGGTGTTTTTAATGTTTCTACAAGTCTTTTTACAAAAACACTGTTTAATGTTGATTTTTGTTCATCGCTTTCTGCAGCATTTACCGCGTTTGAAAGTTTTATTAAACTATCCTGGTCTGCATTTAATTTATTTGGCGTTTGTTGTGCCTTAACACAAAACACCATTAACAATGCCGGAAATAATAAACAGAATCTGAGAATTTTCATTTATATATCTGTGAATAATAGCGGGCCGCTTTTAACGGCCCGTATATTTAAATTGCGAAGCAATTTGTTTAATCTTATAATTTTTCGATAACCAGTGCACTTGCACCACCGCCACCGTTACAAATTCCGGCAACACCGATTTTGCCATTGTTCTGGCTTAAAACAGATAATAGGGTAACTACGATTCTGGCTCCGGATGCACCCAGTGGATGACCTAAGGCAACAGCACCACCATTAACATTAACCTGATTTTCTTTTAAGTTTAATTTTTGATTGTTTGCAATAGATACTACAGAGAAAGCTTCATTAATTTCAAAGAAATCTACATCTTTAATATCTATTTTTGCGTTGTGTAAAGCTAAAGGAATGGCTTTCGATGGGGCAGTGGTAAACCACTCTGGGGCCTGTTGAGCATCTGCATAGCCTAAAATTTTAGCCAGTGGTTTAATGCCCAGTTCTTTTGCCTTGTCGGCACTCATTAAAACTAAAGCAGCGGCACCATCATTTAAGGTTGATGCATTTGCAGCTGTTACCGTTCCATCTTTCTTAAACACAGGTTTTAACGACGGTATTTTGTCAAATTTTACCGCTGTTGGCTCATCATCAGTATTTAAAAGAGTAACATCACCTTTACGGTCTTTAATCTCTACAGCAATAATTTCTTCCGAAAATTTACCGGCGGTTTGTGCTGCCTGAGCTCTTTTGTAAGATTCGATAGCGAAATTGTCCTGATCTTCACGACTGATATTGCACGCTGCTGCACATAACTCTGCGGCAGACCCCATGTGGTAATCATTGTACACATCCCAAAGACCATCCTTTACCAAACCATCTGTTATTTGTCCATGCCCTAATCGATATCCATTTCTGGCTTTATCCAAATAGTAAGGAACATTGCTCATGCTTTCCATTCCTCCGGCCACAACAATATCCTGATCGCCATTGGCAATACTTTGTGCAGCAAGCATAATGGCTTTTGTGCCCGAAGCACATACTTTATTAATCGTTGTTGCAGGTAAATCCGGTAATCCGGCAAATTTAGCCGCTTGCGTAGCCGGTGCCTGACCTAAATTGGCCGAAAGCACGTTGCCCATATAAATTTCCTGAATGTGTTCTGGCTTTAGTCCGGCTTTTTCTACTGCAGCTTTAATTGCAAAGCCGCCTAATTGAGTGGCAGAAAATGAGGATAATGAACCTCCAAAGCTACCTATTGGCGTTCTCACAGCCGATACAATTACAACTTCTTTCATGTACTATTTTATTTTATGAATTTTTGGTTAGGCTGCTAAGTTATGCATTTTTTAATATTGCAATAACGATTAGATCGCAATTTAGCGTATACGCCTTAGGTGAGATTGATTAAAATCTAATGTACACAATTAAATGCAGATCTGATTAATCATTATTTTCTTTATCCTTAACCCTTTTTCGGGATTTAAGAGCCTGGTGCAGCAGAAACTCAATTTGTCCATTTGTACTCCTGAATTCATCAGCAGCCCAAATTTCTACTTCTTTTAACAGAGCAGGACTTATTCTTAATACAAAAGCTTTTTTATCTTTCTCAGCCATCCTTAATGTATTGCTTGTATATTATATTTTGTTTTTAAATTGATGAGGAATAATTGCAGTTCATCAATTTTATTTGAACTGAACAATAACTTTTTACCGTTACTAAATTCAATCTGTAATCCTCTGGATTCATTATTTAATAGATAGGCCCTATCTTTAAATTTAAACCAAAGGCGGGTACGGTAGCCCCAGCCGCCGTACTCGCTTAAAGCATCATATTTTCTAATGTATACTTTGGTTATGCTCTTCCAGTCGAAAAGTCTTTTTGAAATCCTGAATGGAAAATATTTGTAAGAAATTCCATCAGCATTAATATTTAAAGTCAACGTATTTTTCTGGATTACATATATGAGTATAAATGGAAGAAGAATAGCTGCAAATGGAAGAAAATAAATCTCCCTTAGTTGCTGAAAGCTCATCCCGCCTTTATCAAACAGGATAATACTTAAAACTACGATGGTTTCTACACCTAATAAAATGTAAAGCCACCATAATCTTAAATGCTGTTTCTCTTCAAATTCCATTACCTTAATTATATAATGTTCCGGTGTTTACAACCGGCTGAACATGTCTGTCGCCACAAAGCACAACCAGTAAATTGCTAACCATGGCCGCTTTGCGTTCTTCATCCAGTTCTACAATTCCTTTTTGAGATAATTTTTCTAGTGCCATTTCTACCATACCCACTGCACCTTCAACAATTAATTTCCGGGCAGCGATAACTGCAGTTGCTTGCTGACGTTGTAACATAGCACTTGCAATTTCAGGGGCATAAGCCAAATGTGAAATTCTGGCTTCCAAAACCTCAATTCCGGCTCTTGATAAACGTTCATTCAGTTCATTTTCCAAAAGTTCGCTTACTTTCTCTGCTCCATCTTTAAGTGTAATACTGGTTTCTTCGCCTTCAGCATGATCGTAAGGGAAAATGTTTGCCAAATGTCTAACTGCAGCCTCACTTTGAATGTTTACATATTGCATGTAATTTTCGACAGAGAAAATGGCCTTTGCGGTTTCATTTACTTTCCACACTACAACAGCGGCAATTTCAATCGGGTTTCCAAGTTTATCATTCACTTTAAGCTGCTGTCCATTTAAGTTGTTAGCCCTTAAAGAAACCTTTCTTTTAGTTGTTAGCGGGTTAACCCAGAAAAAACCATCAGTTTTTACGGTGCCCACATACTTGCCAAAAAGCGTTAAAACTTTAGATTCGTTTGGGTTATTGATAATGAGTCCTGGTAAAACCAGAAAAAAATTAAAGGCCAGAATGCAGCCGCCCCAAATAAAGCTTTCTGTAACAAAACAAAAGATAGCCGCTCCCAATAATGCCAGGAACAAGGCAAATGTTAAATACCCGGATGGCGGGTTAATAATTTTTTCTTGATACATAGTGATATTAATTTGATATCATAAAGTAAAATATAAAAATCCGTAATTGCAAACAAAATCAGTAAAATGTATATTAGATAAAAATGTTATTTTTGACATTATCTTAAATGTACCGTTTTGGCTAAAATCAAGAAAAATTCTCATAAGATCCTTTACCGCAAGTATTCATCCAATTTAAAGTATGTGATGATGATATTTACGGTTTTTATAATCACGCTTTTTTTACCAAAACAACCACGTTTCAGGTACGAATTTGAAAAAGGGAAAGTGTGGATGAATAAAGACCTGATTTCGCCCTTTAGTTTCGCAATTTTAAAAACCAATCCGCAGGTAAGTACAGATAAAAAGAATGCCTTAAAGGATGTTTTACCGGTTTATCAGTTTGATAAAGACATTACGGCTAATGCGCTTGAAGGTTTTTTGAACGAATTTGATATTAAGTGGCGTTCTAAGCAGCTTGATGAGAAAGAAAAGGTTCTGTATAAAGGTGAAGCCTATAAAATTTTGCAAACCATTTATGAAAAGGGTATTATAGGCTTAAATGTCAAGCATCAAACCAGCGATAAAAACTATGATTTTTCTATGTTGGAAAACAATGTTTCGAAGCAAAGAAATACACAGGATGTTTTTACGGCAGAAACGGCGCTAAAATTTTTTAGAGATAATTTTAAGGCAACCAATCAGGTCATGAATGATTTGATCAGCAACCTGGCAGAAGATCACATCACTCCAAATATTGTTTTTGATGATCGTTTAACACAGATTATTCAGGAAAATACCGTAAGCAATGTATCCACCACAAAGGGTATGGTACAAAAGGGAGAACTTATAGTCGCTAAAAATGATGTTATTGATGACGAAATTTATCAAAAACTGGATTCCTATAAAGCAACTTACGATGCCCAAACCAAAACCATTGGAAGTTTAACGCTTGTTTATCTTGGACAAGTTGTTTTGGTTGGCTTTATTTTAACAATTTTGATGTCGTTCCTTTTTCTATTCAGGAAAGATATTTTTGCAGATAACCGTCAGCTGTCTTTAATTCTGATTGTAACCACAGGAATGCTGCTTGCGCTTACCTGGGCGCTCAAAATGAACATCGTTAGTTTATACTACATTCCATTTTGTGTAGTACCCATTATTATCAGGATTCTCTTTGATACCCGACTGGCACTTTACCTGCACATGCTGGTTATTTTAATTGCCGGTTTTTTTGTAGCCAATAGCTTCGAATTTGTGTTTTATCAGGTTACCGCTGGTATGGTAGCCATTTTCAGTATTAAGAATTTCGTAAAGCGAGAGAGATTTCTGGTGTCCGCATTTTATATCCTCCTGGCTTACTTTGTGGCATTTGTTGGTATTGCCTTACTGAGGGAAGGATCTTTCCGGGAAATTGAATGGGTTAATTTTGTTCCATTTATTTTCAGTGTTTTACTTTCACTGTTGGCTTACCCACTAATATATTTGTTTGAAAGGGTATTTGGTATTACCTCCGATGTTGCACTGATTGAGTTAACCAATACCAATAACAGGCTGCTCAGAGAGCTTGCTTTTAAAGCGCCGGGAACATTTCAGCACTCTTTGCAGGTCGCAAATCTGGCCGAAGCTGCGATTTTTAAAATAGGAGGTAACTCCGTATTGGTTAGGGCAGGAGCTTTATACCATGATATTGGAAAAGTAGATAACCCTCAATATTTTATCGAAAATCAAAATACAGCGGTTAGCCCACATGATAAACTTCCTTACGAGCAAAGTGCACAGATTATTATTCAGCACGTACATAAAGGAATTGAGATTTTAAGAAAGAATCAAATACCCGAAGCCATTATCGATTTTATAAGAACACACCACGGAAATACAAGAGTAGATTATTTTTATCAATCGTTTTTAAAAAACTCTCCTGAAAAATTCGTGGATGAAAATATTTTCCGCTATCCCGGACCTATTCCTTTTAGTAAAGAAACAGGTGTATTAATGCTCGCCGATTCAGTTGAGGCGGCCTCAAGAAGTCTTAAAAATCCCGACGCTCAGAACATAAATGACCTGGTTGAACGGATAATTAATTACAAATTGGAACAAAATCAATTGGATAATTGCGATTTGACATTAAAAGATATTGAAACTATCAAATTGATTTTCAAGACTATGCTAATGAGCATCTATCATGTGCGTATAGATTATCAACAATTATCATAATTTTTTTTTGAAAAATAGGTTGTTTTACTATATTTGCACACCCAAAAGCAAGTCGGTAGGACAAGTTTGAAGGAAACGGAGAGGTGCCTGAGAGGCCGAAAGGAACAGTTTGCTAAACTGTCGTACTGGCAACGGTACCGCGGGTTCGAATCCCGCCCTCTCCGCAAATTAAAAAGCAAAATAAATTGGTTTTAGTCATTTTAAAATCGTTTCTTTGCAATCCCTTCGAAAAAGGGAAAAGAAGATACCAGTTCGGGGTGTAGCGTAGCCCGGTATCGCGCCTGCTTTGGGAGCAGGAGGTCGTAGGTTCGAATCCTGCCACCCCGACAATTTGCAGATGTAATTGCAAATTATTTTGAAAGATCGATACCATTTCGGGGTGTAGCGTAGCCCGGTATCGCGCCTGCTTTGGGAGCAGGAGGTCGTAGGTTCGAATCCTGCCACCCCGACTTAAACAAGAAGCCTCTGAATCATTGATTCAGAGGCTTCTTTGTTTTATACACACTATTCATCTTTAGCTTCCCATAATTCAATCTTGTTGCCTTCTACATCAAGGATATGAACGAACTTTCCATAATCATAGGTTTCTATTTTATCTAAAATTGTTACACCTTCCTTTTTTAACTCTTCAACAAGTGCTTCAAGGTTTTCAACCCGGTAATTAATCATAAAGTCCTGTGGTGAGGGCTCAAAATATTTGGTCTTATCAGAAAAAGGTGTCCATAAAGTATAGCCTTTCTTCGTTGAATCTGCTTCTTGTCTCCACTCAAACTTTGCTCCGTATGGATCTGTGTTTAAACCGAGATGAGTTTTATACCATTCTTTGATTTTATCAGGGTCTTTACATTTAAAGAAAATGCCCCCAATTCCTGTTACTCGTTTCATTTTTATTTGATTTTTATTTGTTTTAGCCAAAATTGAATTGAATGCGAAACCAAAACCGAATGATGTTGTAAGCGCCAAAATTATTAATGTCTTTTTTGCCATTTTTCGATCGTATTGTTTTAATTGCTGTGAATATTATCCTGTTCCATCAACTTTACCAGTAGATGTTTGTCCAAAATAAATGTATTAAAAATTTGTTAATCGTTAGCTACCTAAAGTTTGTAAAGATGTGCGTAGATTGCGGTTGATTAACCCAAAATGTAAAAAGATTTACACCAAACCGAAACCGAATAAAGTCATTAATCAATTAAAATACAGACAAATATGAAATGCAGCATCGTTTTTATCTCTTTATTCATTTTAAGTGTAAAATGTATCGGCCAGACAAAACAAGACAGTTTGGATATTAAACAAGCAGTTCTCGATTATATAGAATCTCAACATACACCAAACCCTTCACAAATGGAGCGAGCATTGCATCCCAGGCTGGTTAAACGGACTTTCTGGAAAGACAAAGAAACTAATAAAGATTATGTTCGGGAAACATCTGCAGAATCAATGGTTATTTTAGCGGAAAGCTATAACAAGAAAAAAGATAAATTTCCCGCTGTTCCAAAAAAGGAAGTTAAGTTTCTTGATATTTCTGACAGAACTGCTTCAGTAAAACTATTGGCAGATGAATGGATTGACTATATGCATCTTGTAAAACTGAATAATTCATGGAAAATTATTAATGTGCTTTGGCAATATAACGACAGCTCCAGGCATAAATAAGGAATGACCAAACTGATTGATCACTTAATGCCAAAAGCCAGAAAATTATTGAATTAAACCATTCACTAAAGCAAACCGAATTAATGCCGCTGTGTTTTTCATTCCGGTTTTATCTATTAAAGCTTGTCTGTGTCCTTCAACAGTGCGTTTACTTAGGAAAAGTTTGTCTGCCATTTCGTTATTGGTAAAGCCTTCGGCTACTAAATGGAGTACTTCAAGTTCGCGGGAAGAAAAATCCAGAGAGTGTTGTGTGTGAGCGCTTAAATAGGTTGCATTTTTAGCAGATTTGTTTAGCAGGTTTAACCCAATTTCGGCACTTAAATATCTTCCGCCTCTATACACCTGTTTAATGCCAAAAATGAGTTCTTCTTTTACAATATTCTTTAATAAATAACCTTCCGCACCTTCATTAAAAGCCTGAATAATTTGTTTTTCGTCATCAAGCATAGAAAGCACAATTACTTTTATGCTTTGATTTAGTTTTTTAACTTCCTTAATTAAGGTAAGGCCATCCATTTCTGCCATATTAATATCGGTTAAAACAAGATCCACCTCATCATTATCTCGTATCAGTTCCAGTGCTTCGCTACCGTTTTCAGCTTCGTCTGTTATGGTTATGCCAGGCTCAGATTCCAGCAGCATTTTTATGCCATTTCTTACAATGTTATGGTCTTCAACTAAAATAATTTTAATCATGTATTTTTGGGATGAGTAGAGTGTTTATAACCTAAAAAATCCCGAAGTTTCCCCCGGGATTTCCTTTCAGATTACCCTGATTTATTTCAAGCTATCGTGAATTTTATTAATTACATCTAAATGTGTTTGTACAACAGTAGTTGTTTTGCCGGCAAAAGCTTTTAATTCTGCATCCTTGCCATCTTTAGCTTCGTCCTGCATTAATTTTAATGTTTTTTTATGACCATCAACCATCGCATCCACATATTTTTTATCAAAATCTGTTCCGGTCAATTTGCCTAATTCTTCCGCTTTTTTCTGGTGCTCCTCATCAATATCTGCAGGGAGGGTAATATTTTTTGTAGCTGCCAAAGATATTAACTCTTCGTTTGCCTTGCCATGATCGTTAACCATCATGGTTGCAAATTCTTTTATCTTGGCATTTGTACTTTTTTGTAAGGCGAGTTTGCCTAGCGCAACCTCAGCCATGCCACCATTAGCTGCTGTAGTAGCAAATTTAGCATCTGCTTCATCCACCGCAATACCACCTGTAGCTGCAACATTTGTTGTTGTATCTTTCGTTTTATTTAAACTATCTGCGCTTTCTTTTGCGTCTTTAGTGTTGTTGCAAGCCTGGAAAGCCAATGCGGCCAAACCTAGTGTGCATACATAAATTAATTTTTTCATGGTTATGTTGTTTTTGTATTACAACAAGTTATTTTCGATATGGTTTCATTAAAAATAACATCAAATAAATTCCATGCACTTGAAATGGAATTTCTCCAAATAAAAAAGGGTGTCCAAAACTAATTGAATACCCGTTTGTAAGTATTGACGGATTAGGAAATTAACTGCCCGATTTGTTTCCACCACTTTTTACGTCGTCATTATTAATGCTTCTTTCATTCTTTTTAATAGAGCCCTTAAGTTTACCGAATTTCCAGTTTAGGCTGGCATTAAAAGAGCGGGCAAAGTTTTGACTACTATAAGTTTGAGCAAAGTTTTCACCTTCTGTATTGGTTCTGTAATACCTGAATTTCATAAATGGATTGTTAATTCCTGCAGATATCGTTAATTTATCTTTTATGATTTCTTTACTGCCACTGAAAGACATGTAGTAATAGTCGCCTGATTTACCCTGAAGCATTACATTAGCGCTGTTGTAGCTAAAACTCGCATTTGCACGCCATTGATGCTCAAATTTGTAACCTGTGTTTACATATCCATAACCCGTTATTCCTTTGTTTTTAGTGAGTACACCATTAATTAACCCCTCAATCCAGATGTAACCAATATTACCGCTTACACTTAAATTCCATTTTGGTGTAATTGGGTAGTTTACATTTAAATTGGTTAACAGCGTTTTGTCCTTTCCGATATTGTCATAAGTCATTCGGGTTATTTTGGTTAAATTATCGTATACATAAACACTTTGTACAGTGTTATTTGCGTAATTATAGCTTAATCCAAGGTTGATAGATCCTTTTTTAAATTTGCTGTAAGATAATTCGAAGTTATTGCTCAATACGGCCTTAAGATCGGGATTACCCGTAGTTTCAAAGTTAGGCGTGGAGCGATCAACGAAAGGATTCAAATTGTCGATACCCGGTCTCTCAATTCTTTGAGTAAAACCGAAGTTTAAATTGCTGTTGTCTTTAAATTTTCGGTTTACTGAAAACGATGGGATCACATTGGTGTAATCGGTGTTTACATTTGAAGCATTGCTGATGAAGTCGGCCTTTACAAAAGTGGTTTCCACCCGAACGCCCGCTTTAAAACCCCAATTGGTTAAGTTTAAAGTATAAGAGTTGTATGCCCCAATAATATCCTGATTATTGTTGAAAATATTAGTTTTTGCAGGATCAATAACGTAATCGCCACCTGAACTATTCTGGCTTTTGTACTCGAAATTACTGTCATTGTCTCTTAAAATACCTTTTAATCCACCTTCAATATTTAATTTTTTGACCGGGTGAACATAATCCAACTGAACGGTTTGTTCTGTTGATTTGCTCTCGTTATGTTGAATGTAGTTTGGATCCGTAAAATTAACCCTGTTGTTAAAAGTCAGGTTATTATCCTGTGGATTGCTTGAGTTGCTGTATTTGTAAGAAAAAGTTAGTAATCTATTTTTATCGCTTTTAAATCCAAGCTGATAATTTAAGGTTGCATCAAAACCACCCCAGCCAAAACGGGATTTATTAAAAAGATCATAAGATGTAGTTTGATTAAGTGCAGTTAAATTATAATCCTGGTTATTTGTTGATTTATTATAACCTCCGTAAGGATTTAGCTCTGCAGTAACCAGGTTCAAGCTATCTATTTCGTAACTTAACTCTGCACCGCCATAACGGTAATTATTGTGAAATTCTCTTGTTCCTAAAATTGATAAATTGGTTGGATTGGCCCCGGTTGTAATTCTTGAACTGGCATTTTGTGTTTCAGGAGAATTATAGAATCCCGTTCCGCCATAAGCTGTTGCACCAAATTTTCCTTGTTTTACGGTAATCATTCCACCAATACCCGGACCACCAACAGGAAACTGGTGACGAAGATTTAAATTTCCGTTGTAACCGTTGTCAATTTTTTTGTTGGTAATGATATTGATAATTCCCGAAAGGCCTTCGCTGTCGTATTTTGCCGGAGGTGTTGTAATCACCTCAATCTTTTGAATGGAAGCAGCAGGCATACTTCTTAAAACATCTTTAGGGCTTCTGGCCACCATGCTTGATGGTTTACCATTAATTAATATTTTATAATTTCCACTTCCTTTTAGTTTAATGTTATCATCGGCATCTAAAGAAAGCAACGGTACTTTACGCATCATATCTAAAGCAGTTAGTACCTTGCTTTCCGGGTCTGCTTGTATATCGTAAGAAATCCGGTCGACTTCTTGTTTAATTAATGGTTTTGATGCATTTACTGAAACTTCCGATAAATTATTTACCTGCGAAGACACAGTTATGTTTTGCAGGTTTACTACCGGATTTTGAGTAGTCACCTCCACAGAGCTGTTTTTTGGATTGTAACCAACTGCAATGGCCAGTACAGTATATTTTCCAACTGCAATTTTTTCGAAACTAAAATTTCCGCTCGCTGAAGTTACGATGGTTTTGACAACTACATTATCTTTTTTTAAGGCAATTGTCATAAATTCTATGGGCTTTTTACTGGCTGAATCTATAACGACACCCTTAATAATACCGGGAAGGTCTTGTGCTTTAACAAACTGTGTAAAAGAAAATAAAATAAAAACGATTAGAAGGGAGTAGAAGTTAAATCTCATGTTAAGTAAGTGCAAATAGTACGGTTTAGATTAGTTTTTAATTTGATGCATGAAGCATTCTTATTCCATAAGACGAAAAACTAAATAAATAGTTGCACAACTTTGAAAATATTTTTTCACACACCTGAGAGGATATCTGAAAATGTTTGGGCAAGAGAAAGGGGCTTAAATCCATAAGCCCCAAATAAACCAAACAAACTATTTATGAAGTGTATATATAACCAACAGCTATAAAAAATGTTTTATTTCTTTAGGTGTTATTTTTGTTTCGATAAAAAAGGCGATTAAAACAGGTTTAACTGTTCAGGTTGATATTGTAATGGATCGAAATGGTATTTTTTGGCAGAATCAGAATCTCCAACAAAATAAACTTCACTTTCTTCATATCTCGAGGCCACTTTAATTACAATTTCACCGGCAACGGCTTTAAATAGCTGCTCAACAAGCTGGGGATCATTATTGTCTTTAGATAAGTGGCTCAACAATAAATGACTCATATATTCCGGTCTGTGCTTTGAAAATAAATCCAGGGCTTCGGCATTGCTCAAGTGTCCCCGTCCGCTGGTTATCCTTCTTTTTAAATAATAAGGATAGTGACCGTTTTCAAGCATTTCTTTATCATAATTAGCTTCCAGAAATGCAGCATGGCAGTTTTTGAAATGATGGATTAAACGATCACAAACAGAACCAATATCCGTAAATACCCCAACTCTATAATTATTATGTTCTACGGTAAAGCTATAAGGATCTGCAGCATCATGAAATTTAGAAAAAGCCGAAATGTTTAGTTTTCCAATCGTTACAGATTGTAAATGAGTTATGGAAAATACATTGTTTTCGTTTAAAAGCAAACGACTGCTTTTTAGTGTGGCTTCACTTATATAAACCGGGAGATTGTGTTTTTTAGCAAAAACAGTTAATCCTTTGATGTGATCACTATGTTCGTGCGAAATAAAGATGGCTTTAATTTTGGTTACAGATAAACCAAGTCTGTACATTCTTTTTTCTACTTCTTTACAAGACAAACCTACATCAACCAAAATTGCTTCCTGATCGTTGCCCACATAGTAACAATTGCCGTTACTTCCCGAATTTATTGATGTAAAATAAAGTGCCATTTGATTTGCAAGATAAGGCTAATTTATGGAGCAGGCAAAGCACCAGATTAATTATTGCGTAAAATAATTAAACTCTTATGCCATTATATTCTACAAGTCTGGAGAGGAGTGGAAGGAAGGCCTGGATTAAATTAATTTCTTCGGCCGAGAAGATTTCTTCCATCGTTTTGGCTAGCCATTCTTCCTTAATTTTTCGCGTTGCAATGATGTGTTTTTCGCCATATTTGGTTAAACCGATGTATATTTTTCTTTTATCTTCTTCACTAGGAAAACGTTCTACGCATTTTGCATCAAAAAGACGGTTAATGATTTGAGATATGGCTTGTTTACTTACTCTTTCCATTTCTGCAAGTTCTGTGGATAATAATTTTCCATGCTGTTCTAATAGCGACATGGTTAATAATTCTGCATTACTGAACTCTGAGCTTACATTTTGTTTACGCAACTGACGCGTTAACCGGGTTACGGTGCTTCTTAATTTAGCAGCAATTTCCTGTGTTTTTGAAGGCATGATAATGGTAAATAAACTTTACAAAGATAAAGCATTATTTTTTAATAATCAGGAGACGATGATTTAATTAATTATGTATTATGATTTAAATGTGATAAATAGAAGTGATTTTAGTTTTGTGAAGTCTTTTTTAAATTTTACTTTTGTAAAGTTACTTTACTAATTTAAACATGACAATTTTTCGTTCACTAAGGCATTATAATTACAGATTGTTTTTTACAGGTCAGTCTATTTCACTGGTGGGTACCTGGATGCAGCGTGTAGCGGTAAGCTGGTTGGTATACCGTTTAACCGGATCGGCGTTTTTATTGGGGCTAATTACTTTTTTGAGTTTAATTCCTTCTTTAGTGCTGGCTCCGTACGCGGGTAGCTATGTAGACAGGCATAATAAATTTAAAATTCTGATTATAACCCAAATTATTTTAATGTTACAGGCGGGTGCTTTGGCGTTGATGATTTGGTTTAAATATTATGACATGTTCTGGATTGCTGGTTTATCGCTCGTGCAGGGTTTAGTTAATGCCTTTGATGTAACGGCCAGACAGTCTTTAATGGTTAATCTGGTAGAAGATAAAGAAGATTTACCAAATGCAATTGCGCTAAACTCATCAGTATTTAATGCTGCCAGGTTGGTCGGCCCCGCACTTGCAGGGGTTATTTTAAGTACGTTAGGAGAAGATATCTGTTTTCTGATCAATTTTGTAAGCTTTATTGCAGTACTGGTTTGTTTGTTAATGATGAAGTTAAATTTGCAGGCCGTTCAAAAATCTACAGAAAACATTTGGGTAGATTTAAGAAAGGGTTATGAATACCTTAGGTCTTCGCCTGATTTAGCTTCCATGATTATCATGATGGCCGCTTCCAGTTTATTGGTTATTCCTTTTACCACTTTATTACCGGTATTTGCCAAGGATATTTTTAACGGTACAGCCACAACTTTTGGATGGTTTGAAAGTGCGGCAGGTTTTGGTGCATTTTTCGGGGCAATTTATATGGCGACCTTAAAAAAAAGGAACAATATGCAGAAAATCATTATTTTCTCTGCTTTACTACTGGCTGTTTCTGTAATTGCACTGGCGATTTCGCCTTCATTAATTTTAGCACTTTTTTGTACCGGTTTAGCTGCTTTGGGCCTAATGGCGCAAACCTCATCTATTAATACTTACCTGCAAACCCATGCTGATGACGCCATGAGGGGCAGAACGTTAAGTTATTATATTATGGCTTATCAGGGTGTTTTGCCTATTGGTAGTTTATTAATGGGCTATTTTGCACATCAGTTTGGAACGCAAACCGTTGTTGCCTTTGAAGGTGTTGCAGGATTGTTAATTGTAGTTGCTTACATCTACAACGAAAAAAATCGTCATTCAGTAAAAAGAAACAGAGTACATTTTGCCAATTAGTGAACAACAAGTTTACAGTCGACCATTACTTTTTGGTAATCCTGTATTTCAATTTCACGGTTAATTAATTGTAGTAATAATTTAATTGCGTTCTCGCCAACAGATTCAGGATTTTCTTCAATTGAAGCCACAGGAGGAGAGTCCAGGTAACTGATAAAAGGTGTGTTTCCAAAACCGATACATTCAATTTCATTAAACTTTGGATGATTAATGGAACGCAAATATTTGATGGCGTCGAATAAAATCGGTTCTTTAAAGGCCACTAAAGCTGTAGGTGTGGTATCCGGATTGGTGAATAAATTCTGTATGGCTGAAACTGTATTTTCCTTGTCAAAATCGGTATAGGCAACCAAATCTGCTTCAAAAGGGACATTATTATCTTTTAAAGCATTGATATAACCATTAAAACGGTCATGTGTAAAATTAATCATTTTTGGACCACCCAGATAAGCAATCTTTTTATGTCCTCTGTCAATCAGGAATTTAGTAGCCTGGTAACAGCCCTGAAAGGTATTGCCTAAAACTTTATGGCAGTTTAAGTTAAAACTTGGGTTTCGGGTATAATAAACCACCGGAACGCCCATATTCTCGAACTGATCAAGGTGTTTAAAATCCTGGGTATTTTTAGAGATGGCAATAATTAAACCATCCACACGACTTTTCATCAGCATATCTGCCAGCTGTATTTCTTTTTCCAGCTCATCATGCGATTGGCTGATGATTACATTGTAGCCGTGTTTCATGGCAAATTGCTCTACACCATAAATGCTGCGTGTAAAGAAATGATCCAAAAGATTGGGTAGAATAATGCCGATAATCCGAGATTTTTTTTCCTTTAAATTGATTGCTGATTTGTTGGGTGTAAAATGTAAATCTCTGGCCATTTCCTGTACACGCTTCTTGGTATACTCGTTAATGGTGGGATAATTATTAAGGGCTTTAGATACTGTTGATACTGACATCTTTAGCCGTTCTGCCAAGAATTTTAGTGTAACAGGGGTGTGGTTCATCATCTTTATCAATCTCATTGCATAGATAAGAAAAAAAAATGGAAAAATTATTTCAAACGTTTGAAATACCATGGTAGTGGATTTTATCCATTTTTGTTGGTTTTGGAGTCATTATATCGTTTTAGCTTTTATAAATTCGTTTATCAGTATTCCTAACTAACCAAATAAATATGATCAAACAACTACTAACTACATTTACTAACGGACTTATGCACCCGGCTAAAACTGTATACACCTACCCGAAAAACAGAAAATTTATAAAAGCTGATTTTAAAAAATCTTAACCCTTTTAGAAAATTAAGATCGATATAAGCCTGCGTTTATATCAAAATAGCTTGCACGTATTCAAAATGATTATTAAAATACTTGACTTTCAGTATTCTATAGAATTTATAGTGCATTAATTTTTAACCAAATAGATTTAATATTTAAAAAATTATGGATAGACTTTACATTTTGAAAGGGGTTTTGCCGTCTTTTAAATTTGAGCTTGCTCAAAAGACCAAGATCTTTTACGCTTTAACTTTCCTGTTTCTTTTTAGCTGTCTGTGTGCATTTGCACAAAGTACTGTTACAGGTACGGTAAAAGACAATAAAGGTGTTACCCTGCCGGGTGTGAGTGTAAGGGTTAAGGGAACGCAAACAGGAGCGGTAACGGATGAGAACGGCAGGTTTTCAATCAAGGCGGCTGGCGATGCTACTTTAGTTCTTACTTACATAGGTTTTACAAGTAAAGAGGTACCGTTAAACAACAGAACTTCCGTTGCAGTTGTTATGGAAGATGATTCGCAGGGGCTGGATGAAGTTGTAGTAGTAGGTTATGGGCAGCAAAAGAAATCAACCTTAACCGGGGCTGTTGCTCAGATCAGTTCGGAGGAGATTATGAAATCGCCAACGCCAAATCCAACCAATAGTTTAATAGGAAGGTTACCGGGTTTACTGGCCGTACAAACCAGCGGGCAACCGGGGGCTGATGCCGCTTCGCTGAAAGTAAGGGGGGTAGCAACGTATGGTGCAAACAATGCCGCAATTGTGGTGGTAGATGGAATTGAGCGCCCAAGTTTTGCAGATGTGGATCAAAGTGAAATAGAATCTATATCGGTTTTAAAAGATGCTGCTGCTACCGCTATTTATGGTATCAGAGGGGCAAACGGTATTATCGTAGTAACTACAAAACAAGGCAAAATTGGTAAACCAAAAGTAAGTTATTCAGGAAATTTTGCACAACAAACTTATACCGGTTTAGCGGTTGGCTTAGGTGCTTATGACAGTGCTGTGTTGTTAAACCAATCGTATGTAAATGACAATAAAAAACCTTTTTTTACAGAGGATGACATTCAGAAGTTTAAAGACGGATCTGATCCGCTTGGACATCCGGATGTAAGATGGTTTGATTATCTGACCAAAAAATTCTATTCGCAAACGCAACACAATATTAACATCAGTGGCGGAACTAAAATTGCAAAATATTTTGTTTCTGCAGGTTATGCTTTTCAGGATGGTATTTTTAAGAAATTCGATTCTCCTTATGGCATTAATACTGTTCCAAATTACAACCGTTACAATTTCCGTTCTAACCTGGATTTTACGCTGAATAAGGATTTTACAGTAGGGATTAAATTAGGTGGCCGTTTTTCTGACCGGTATCAACCTGCTGGATTATTATCGGCTTCAGCATTTTCTTATGATACCATTGAAGGTATGATTTCACGTATTCTTCAGGTTCCGGCCTATGCTTATCCGGTTACACTGCCTGATGGTAGAATAACGGCCAATCCAAATATCGGTACCAACATTTGGAACCCTTATGCGGTATTAACCCGCTTTGGTACCCGTAACGATAATACAAATACAATAGAAAGTACATTTAACCTGAATTATAAACTGAATTTTATAACCAAAGGTTTGGGCTTCAAAACTGTTTTTGGTTATGATTCTTATTATAACAATATTGAAAGAAGAAATGCAAACTGGGCGGCGTATGTATATAATGCAGCAACCGGAACAGCAACTTTATCTACCGATACAAGAAACCGCGACGAGCCTTTGGGTGGTGTTCAGGATGGTGGTGTTACTTCGGGTAGTACAAACATGAATATGCAGGTGGGCTTTGATTACGACCGGAGCTTCGGGAAACACCGGGTAGGTGGTTTGGCATTGGGTACCCGCCAACTGATTCGTACAACTGGTGCCACCGCTTTCACTGCACCTCCAAGAGCTACACAGGGTTTGGCTACACGTATAACCTATAATTATGACGAACGTTATTTTGCAGAATTTAATGGTGGTTACAATGGTTCTGAAAACTTTCCTCCGGGATTGCGTTATGGTTTCTTCCCGGCAGTTTCGGCAGGCTGGACATTAACCAATGAGCCTTTTTGGAAAAAGAACAACATTTTAAATTACCTAAAAATTAAAGGTAGTTATGGTTTAGTGGGTAACGATAAGATTTCGGATTTACGTTTCTTATACTTAACCAGTTATTCAAATAATACTTCGGCTCCGTTTGGTAATCCGCAATCTATATCAAATTTCCCAACACTATATATTGCAGATAACGCATTGGGTAATGGTTTGGTAACCTGGGAAACCGGAACCAAAAGAAACATCGGTTTAGAATCTATGTTTTTTAACAATGCATTAAAACTGAACGTAGATGTATTTGATGAAACCCGTAAAGACATTTTAACCAACTCTTTAAGTGGTTCAGCCTTATTCGGACACTCATATCCTAAATTTAACAAAGGTATTGTTTACAACAAAGGTTACGAGGTTGAGGTGGATTTTCAGAAACAACTCGGTTCTGTAACGTTAGGTTTAAATGCACAAATCAGTTATGCTAAAAACAAAATCCTTGAAAACGATGAGCCAGATGGAATGCCAATTGCATCAATTAGAAAAGGAACAAGCGTAGGTCAGTTTTTTGGTTATGTAACGGATGGTTTTTACCAGTCTGTGGCAGATATCGAGGCATCGCCGAAACAGCAAGGTTTTAACCCAATTCCCGGCGACTTAAAAATGAAGGATTTGGATGGCGATGGCATCATTACCACGCTTGATCAGCAGGCGATTGGTTACACCAGCAATCCTGAATATGTATATAGCTTTAGTCCGCGTTTAACTTATAAAGGATTCTCATTTTCAGTATTATTTCAGGGCGTAGCACATGTAAGCTCAAATGTGATTTTAAGTGAGCAAAATAACGGTCAGCAAATGTATCCTTTTATGCTTGATGCCTGGACACCTGAAAATGCTGCTACGGCTACATGGCCTGCTTTACACGCCAGAGGTACCTCGTCGCTAAATTATTCTTTAAACGACTTTACTTTACAAAATTCTGCTTATTTAAAAGTAAGAAATGTGGAGTTGGGCTGGACTTTACCAAAACAATGGAGTACTGCACTTAAAGTAAGTAATGTTAGACTTTACCTGCAGGGACAAAATTTATATACCTGGACCAAATACAGGATGTATGTAGATCCTGAAAACGTAAATACGGTAAATACAGCTTTTCCGTTACAGGCACTTTACCCAACATCTAAGGTTTACAATTTTGGTTTAAACATAACTTTTTAAGCGCATGAAAAAATATACTAAATATATAGCAATCTTGTTTATAACGCTTTTTTCTATTTCTTGTAAAAAGGATTTCCTGGAAAGAACGCCGGGTGTTGCTTTAGACGAAGATCAAATTTTTGCAGATCCTGCACAAGCAGCTAAATTTGCAGACAATGCATATAACTATGTCATTACCAAATATGTGCGTTTTAACGATCACCGTGGTTGTACGGCGCAGGCCTCAGATGAAGCTGTTTCAGGCAACTCTGAAGGCTCGGTTACTTCATTAAACCGTGGTTTATATCACGAACATTCAACAGGGCCAATCTTAAATGATATTGGTGGGGTTTGGAATTTAATGTATGCTGGTATTGCAATTGAAACTAAAATGCTAACCAGATTATCAGAAGTTCCACCTGCGCCACCTGCAACGGTATTAATTTTTGATCCGGTTAGAGTAGAGGGAGAAATGAGGTTCTTACGTGCTTTATCTTACTTTGAACTGACCAAAAGATTTGGTGGCGTTCCTATTGTAAACAGAGTTTACGATGTAAATGAAGAACTTAATTTGCCAAGAAACACATTCGACGAGGTAACCAAATACATTCTGAATGATATCGATATTGCTATAACCAAATTGGGGAATGATGCAGATTATACTGCTTCTATGTATGGCAGACCGACAAAGGGTGCAGCTCAGGCACTAAAAGCCCGTGTTTTACTTTATGCTGCAAGTCCTTTAAACAATCCTTCGGGTGATAAAGCAAAATGGAAGGCTGCTGCCGATGCCGCAACGATACTTATGGATGGCCGCTATTCTTTACAGGCAACTTATGGCGATTTATTAAATGTACCATCATCACCTGAGTACATTATGATCAGAATTAAAGGCAATACACCACTTGCAGGCGAAATGATGCAGGATTTTTCTATGTCACCAGGTTCAGGAGGAGCACAGGGACAAATGAATCCTACACAGAATCACGTGGATATGTACGAAATGGCAAACGGAAAATCAATTACTGATCCAACATCAGGTTATGATCCTCAAAAACCTTATTTAAATAGAGAGCCTCGTTTTTACAACAATATAATTTACAACGATTTGCCATGGCAGGGCGGTAAAATTGAGATGTGGTCTTTCCCAACTTTAGATGCACAGGGTAAACCTACTGTACTTTATGGTAAAGATTATAACCCAACAATTACTTTCACGGCAACCAGGTATTATTGTAAAAAATACTGGCCGGAGGTTTACAGAACCGTAGGTGGAAGTACAACATTGTTGAACTACATTTATTTTCGTTATGCAGAAGTGATGTTAAACTATGCTGAGGCACAAAATGAAGCTGTTGGCCCTGATGCCACTGTGTATGATCAGCTGATTGCCATTCGTAAAAGAGGTGGCATACAGGCAGGCGCTAATAATCTTTACGGATTAAAAGCAAATATGACTCAGGATGAGATGCGTGTGGTAATCAGACATGAAAGAGCAATAGAACTTGCTTTTGAAGATCACCGCTGGTATGATATTATGCGTTGGAAAATTGGTGCTCAAACCATCGCTGTTCCGATGAAAGGTATGGATGTGGTTAAAAATGCAAATGGTTCTTTTACTTATACACCATTTGTTTTAAGCCAGACTTTTCAAAAAACCTGGGCAGAAAAGCAAAATATGTATCCAATTCCAAGAACCGAAGTTTATAAAAGTAAGGGAGTATTGGTGCAAAATCCAGGATGGGAATAGTTAGTTGATCAATAACGCTAAAAGATTTATTCAAAATGAAATTATTAAACTCAAAATATATTGTATGCCTGCTGTTTTTTCTCGTTGGTATGCTTAAGGTTTACGGGCAAACTCCTGATGAGCAATTAACTGTAAATGGAAAAGTTGTAGATCAGGATAAACGCCCGCTTCCCGGTGTGGTTGTAACCGTTCAGGAAGATAAAACCAATAAATCAGTAACTACGGGTGCCGATGGGAGTTTTACCATTGATGTAACCACCAGCGACGTATTGGTTTTTAAATTTGTTGGCTACAGAATGCTGCTAAAACCAGCACCCGAAGCAAACAATGGAGAAATGGTATTAATCAAATCGCTGATAGATGCTGGTGATGATGACGATGTTTATATTCCTTTCGGGGTTCGTAAAAGACGCGAACTCACATCGTCAATCAGTACGGTGAGTGCAACTAATCTTCCGCAAATTCCATCTTCGTCCTTAACAAATGTACTTGCAGGTCGTTTACCGGGTTTAGCAATTTATCCAAGCGGATCTCAACAACCGGGATATGATGTTTCAAGTTTCCTGATCCGTGGCCGTTCTTCATACAACAGTAATCAGGATCCGTTGGTTTTGGTTGATGGAATTGAACGCGATTTCAGATCGATGGATTTAGGAGAAATAGAAAGCATAAGTGTTTTAAAAGATGCCGCAACTTTAGCCTGGTATGGTATGTATGCCGCTAATGGTGTAATTTATATCAAAACCAAACGCGGAAGTGCTACTTCAACCAAAGTAACTTTTGATGCTCAGGCAGGTATACAGGCACCATTACAGGTGGTTAAACCCTTAAATTCTTACACTTACGCAACTTTATACAACGAAGCATCAGTAAACAGCGGAGGTTCAGCGGTTTATAGTCCTGCTGCTTTACAAGCCTATTTAGACGGTTCTGATCCGATTAAATACCCAAATAACAATTTTATTGAAGATTTTACCAAACAGGCAGCACCAACGCAGCGTTATGTAGCCAGTGTTACAGGGGGTAATGCTTTTATTAAATATTATACTTTGTTAAGCGCCTATCAGCAGGGTGGTTTTTACAAAGGTGGGGAAAATGAAACCTATGATGCCAACACCAATTTTACCAGGTATAATTTAAGAACCAATATTGATTTACATGTAAATAAAAACTTAGATGTAGCTTTAGATATTGGTGGAAGAATTACCAACCTTACTTTCCCCGGACCGGGTACAGGTGGTTTCTTAAGTGCTGTTTATGCCACACCTCCCAATGCTTTTCCAATTATTAATCCTAATGGTTCTTATGGCGGTACCTCTATATTTCCGTCGAGCAACCCTAAGGCCATGATAGAATCTGCAGGTGCAAGTACAGATTTAACCCGTAACATGATTGCAACCATTAGTGCAAAGCAAAAAATGGATGGAATTTTAAAAGGATTATCTGCCGAAGTATTTTATGCTTATGATATTGCAGGTTTATACCGTTCAGGTTTTACACAATCGTATGCTACGCAAGAACTGTTGCCAACAGGTGTTTACCAAACCTACGGTACAGCAGTGAAAGTAGATTACCTTCCGAATGCTTTTTCAGGCAACCTCCGTAAAAGTGAATTTTGGGCTGGCTTTGATTACAACAGAACTTTTGGAAAACATGATGTTAAATTTAGTACAAGGGTTTCCAGACAAAATTATGCGCAGTTTGGGCAATTGGATGTGAGACGTGAAGGCTGGTCTAACCGCTTATCGTACAATTATAACCAACGCTATTTTATTGATTTAATTGGTGCTTATTCAGGTTCGGAAAACTTTGCACCAGGCAACAGGTATGGTTTCTTTCCCGCTGCATCAGCAGGATGGATTATCTCTGATGAAAATTTCATGAAAGGAGCAACCACCGGATTTTTGGATTTCTTAAAAATCAGAGCATCCTATGGTTTAGTTGGAAACGATGCGCTGGGTTCAGCAAGAAGATTTGCATTTAACGATTTCTTTAGCAGAAGTACCACTGGTTATACTTTCGGAACGGGTTATACCGGGGTTGGTGGTACAGGACAATTGGCCGCTGCTAACCCATACTTAACCTGGGAAAAAGCATATAAAACCAGTGTAGGTTTTGATGCTAAAATGTTTAAACAATCCCTGTCAGTTAGCGCTGATTATTTTTATGAGGATAGAAAGAATCTGGCTACAAACTCACAGCTGCCAAGTTTATTAGGTCAAACTTTAACCTATGTAAACGAGGGTGAGGCCTCTTACAGTGGTTTTGAAACCGGAATTAACTACAATAAAAAATTTGGTGCTTTAGACCTAAATGTTTTTGGAAACTATACCTATAACACCAGCAAAATTTTAGCTATTAATGAGGCAGCTAATCTGCCTGCTTATCAAAAAGCTTTAGGCCATCCAATATCAAGTGTTATTGCGCCTTCTGCAACAGCATCTACAACGCCGGGTTATATCAGTACCATGCTTATTTCTGATGGCATTTTCCAAAACCAGGCTCAAATAGATGCTGCTCCAAAGCAATTGTTAGCAAAAGATGTTAAACCGGGTGATATTAAATATGTAGATCAAAATGGTGATGGAATTATTAATGATCTGGACAGGGTAAGAACAGATTTCAACTTTGTGCCTAAAGGATATTTCGGTTTTGGGGCATCACTTGCCTATAAAAACTTTGATATGAACTTCTTGTTCCAGGGTACCAGCGGCCGTTCAATTTACATTCAGCAACTGGTTAATGCCGGAACAACGAATAACGGATTCTTAAACCAGTTTAGTGTAGACAGATGGACACCAGATAATCCCGGTGCAAAATTTCCGAGATTGCTTTTATCTGATCGCGGCAACAATACGGCAAACTCAGATTTCTGGGTCCGTTCAGGCGATTATATCCGTTTAAAAAACATAGAAATTGGTTATTCCTTACCTGCATCATTTATCAAAAGATTAAAACTTAGTCAGGTTAGGTTTTATGCCAGCGGTTTAAACTTATTAACGTTTGATAAACTGGATGGCCTTCCTTTTGATCCGGAATTGCCGGAATCAGGTTACAATTCAAATATTGGTGGGGTATCAAGCGCATCTTATCCATATATGAAAATATATTCGGTTGGTTTGAATTTGAAATTTTAACAGATAAGACAATGAAAAAAAATATATTCTATATCGCCCTTGCCATTGTAGCCATCTATGCGGCAGGATGTAAAAAATCAGATTTTCTTCAGGATGGTTCATTTAGTGGAACCAATGATATTACCGAAGCACAGCTTTGGGCAAATCCGGATTATGCCAGAAACTTTTTGAATAACGTTTATGCTTCACTCACAGATCGTTATAGCCTTGATGATGGCGCAATACTGGCTGCAGGATGTGATGAAGCCGTTAATTCTAACTTAAACTCCTCCATTAACACTTTTAACAATGGTACCTGGAGTGCCGTTAAAACTTTTGATGATGTATATGCCTCTATGTATACCGGCATTCGTAAAGCCAACATGTTTTTAGAAAAAGCAGATGGAAGTGCAATTATTCCTTTAGATGAATTATTACCGGCCAATGTGCCTGCCAATCAAACTTACGAATCGCAGATTAGCCGTTTAAAGGGACAAGCGTATTTTTTAAGGGCATTTTTTGAATTTGAATTGCTAAAACGCTACGGTTCTTTTGCAATTGTTACCCGCACCTTAACCGTTAGTGATAACCTGGATGTTCCAAGAAACAGCTTCGACGAATGTGTAAAGCAAATTTCTGCAGATTGTGAAGATGCGATTTCAAGATTACCGCTTTCGCCAACAGAATGGAATACCACCAACAGGGGTAGAGCAACGCAAACAGCAGCAATGGCACTTAAAGCCAGATTGTTGTTGTATGCAGCAAGTCCGCAGTACAATCCAGGCGGCGACATTACTAAATGGCAGGCAGCGGCCGATGCGGCTAAAAGAATTATGGATACCGGCAAACACGCCATTTATAGTTCTTATCCTAATATCTGGTTGTGGAACAATGGCGCATTTAACTCCGAAACTATTTTTGCTACAGCAACCCTGAATACAAACAGTATTGAGGTAAATAATGCACCAATTAGTTACGATGCAGCCAACGGACGTACAAATCCAACGCAGGAACTGGTGGATGCTTTTGAAATGAAAACAACAGGTAAACCAATTACCGATGCAACTTCAGGTTATGTAGCAACAAATCCTTACACCAATCGCGATCCACGTTTAAATTTTGCAATTATGTACAACGGATCAACTTTTAAAAGTAAAACCGTTGATACTTATGTGGGCGGTAAGGATGGTTTAGGCTTAAATGTAAATGCTACTAAAACCGGCTATTATATGCGCAAATATTTAAGTGAAAGTGCAGCCTGGGCAGGTACTGCGGCTAGCGTACGCAGACCATGGATTTTCTTTCGGTATGCTGAAGTGCTTTTAAATTATGCAGAAGCTTTAAACGAAGCTCAGGGTGCTGCTCAAACGACTGAAATTATAAGAGTTTTGAATTTAATCAGAGATAGGACTGGAGTTAAAATGCCTCTTTTGCAAACAACTAATCCATCTGGCAATGCTTATGTAGCCCCTACAAAAGAGGAATTGCGTAAACGCATTCATAACGAACGCAGGGTAGAAATGTGTTTTGAAGAACAACGTTTTTATGATGTTCGCCGCTGGAAAGAAGGAGAAGTAACTTTTAATAAGCCAGTTACCGGAATGAGGATTGTTCAGCTTACACCAACCACTTTTAGTTATGCACCATTTACGGTAGAAAACAGAACATTTACAGCCAGAAATTACTTGTTCCCAATTTCACAAAACGAATTAAACAAAGCTCCGGCCTTAGGTCAGAACCCTGGATATTAAGGAAAAACTAGATTTTGCTCGAATTTAGGCGGTCGGTGGAAACACCGGCCGTATATTAATTGTTAGTTTTAAAACTTCAATTACTTAAAGCTAAAAAAACACATTATGTCAAAATTGATCTGTAGAGTATTTATAATTTGCCTCTCCCTTTTTTCGTCAGTTAGCTACGCCCAGGTAAGCTCTGTTCAAAACATTCAGGCCCGTAAAATTTTAAGCCTGAACGGTAAATGGAATTACATTGTTGATCCTTATGAAAACGGATATTACGATTACAGGCATGACCCCTTTGATCAGTCTAAAACCGGAACCGGAGGTTTTTTTGATGATAAAGTACAGAAAGATAAATCTGAATTAATTGAATACAATTTTGATCTGTCGCCACAAATGAATGTGCCTGGCGACTGGAATTCTCAGTCAGAAAAACTCGAACTTTATGAAGGCACCGTTTGGTTACGAAGAAAGTTTAATGCAACACCAGAGGCTGGTAAAAGGTATTTTGTTTATTTCGCTGCGGTGAATTATGAATCGCATATTTACCTGAACGGAAAGAAATTAGGCGTTCATAAAGGTGGTTTTACTCCATTTCAGTTTGAAGTAACCGGAAAACTCAATAAAGGCGAAAATTCTTTAGTAGTTAAAGCTGATAATACCCGTAAACAAGATGAAATACCTACTGTAAATACCGATTGGTGGAATTACGGAGGCATAACCCGTGATGTGTTTTTAGCCGAACTGCCGGAACATTACATCAACGATTATAAAATTCAGTTGTCTAAAGGGCGAAAAAATGCCATAAACTTCTCCCTAAAACTGGCTGATGCCTTTGCAGGACAGGAAATTACCTTAACCATTCCGGAATTAAAACTGGAGAAAAAATATAAAACCGATTCAGAAGGAAAAATTTCAGATGAATTTACCTGGAATAACCTGAACCTTTGGTCACCCGAAAATCCTAAACTTTATGCAGTTAACATTAAATCTGCTACCGAGAATATTCAGGATCAGGTGGGTTTTAGAACCATTGAGGTAAAAGGAAATGATATTTTATTAAATGGTAAATCTGTTTTTTTAAGAGGAATATCCATTCACGATGAAAATCCTTTACTGGCTGGCAGGCTTCGTTCTGAAGGCGATATGCGTATGATGTTGCAATGGGCCAAAGATATGAACTGCAATTACGTTCGCCTTGCACATTACCCGCACAATGAAGAAATGGTGCGTTTGGCTGATGAAATGGGTTTATTGGTTTGGGCAGAAGTTCCGGTTTACTGGACCATCAGCTGGGAAAATCCCGCAACCTACGCCAATGCAAAGCAGCAGTTAACCGATCTTATTTTAAGGGATAAAAATCGGGCAAGTGTTATTGTCTGGTCTATTGGTAACGAAACCCCATTAAGTACCCCCCGCTTAAATTTTATGAGCAATCTGGCAGAAACCGCCCGCTCGCTTGACGATACCCGTTTGGTTGCTGCAGCGCTTGAAGTACATCGTGATGGCAACACCATTATTTTAAATGACCCGCTGGGTGAAAAAATAGATCTGGTTAGCTTTAATGAATATGCCGGATGGTATTGGGGTGGTACACCTGCAGAAATTACCAAGTATAGTTTCAATATCAAATACAATAAACCAGTGGTAATTACTGAGTTTGGGGGCGATGCTTTAGGCGGTTTCCATGCCGATGAAAATACCCGATGGAGTGAAGAATACCAGGAATCACTTTATAAAAATCAAATTGCTATGCTGACTAAAATTGAGGCACTGCGTGGAATGACACCCTGGATTTTAACCGACTTCAGATCGCCAAGGAGGCAACATCCTGTTTATCAAAACTTTTGGAACCGTAAAGGTTTAATCAGTGAAACCGGGAAAAAGAAAAAGGCATTTTTTGTACTCAAAGACTTTTATAACCAAATGCAAACAAAATATAAATAGTATGAGCCCTTTAACCATCATCTCTATCAGCATTATCAATTCTTTTTTGGCAATTGTTGCTTCCATGTACAGCATCATCAGGCTTAAAAGTCCTTTTGTGTTTCTGTTTATTATTTTTTTAGGAAGCACGGCCTGTTCAAAAAGAGGATTTACCAGTATTGAACCTGTTGCAATAAAGACCATAACAGAAACTACGCTGCAAAAAGATATGCCCTTTGCAATGGGGGCTGCGGTTAATGTGAGTTTGTTAAAGGGAAATAGCAATTACCGTAATCTGGTGATTAAAGAGTTTAACAGTGTAACGCCAGAAAATGCAATGAAATTTGCATCTGTGCATCCTTCAAAAGATACCTATACCTGGACAGATGCTGATTATCTGGTTGATTTTGCCAAAGCCAATGGAAAAAGAGTCCATGGGCATACGCTAAACTGGTATAAATCTTTGCCAGATTGGGTTAATAATTTTCAGGGTACAACAGCCGATTGGGAAAATTTATTAAAAACTCACATTCAAACTGTGGTTGGCCATTTTAAAGGTAAAGTAATTTCCTGGGATGTGGTAAACGAAGCTATTAATGATGACGGAACTTTAAGAAATAGCATCTGGGTTCAAAAATTAGGTGCAGATTACATTGGCCGGGCATTTCAGTATGCACACGAAGCTGATCCTGATGCTTTACTTTTTTACAACGATTATGGCCATGAATTTGGACCAACAAAAAGAACGGCCATTTTAAATCTGGTAACCAGTTTAAAGGCTAAAGGTATTCCGATTGATGGAATTGGTTTGCAAATGCACACCCGTGTTACGCAAACTGATGCTAATTTGGCCGCCGCCATTAATACAGCTGCCGCTACAGGTTTAAAAATTCACATTTCTGAACTGGATATTGCTCTAAATCCGGATAATGTACAAACCATGACTTATACGACTGCTTTAGCAGATCAACAGGCAGAAAAATATAAAGTCATTGTTAAGGCTTATAATGCAATTCCAAAAAGCCAGCAATTTGGAATAACCACCTGGAATGTAACCGATGGAGACAGCTGGATTCCTTCAAATTATAGCCGCCCGGACTGGCCTTTACCCTTTGATGCTCAATATCAGCGCAAAGCGGCGTATCAGGGAATTTTAGACGGTGTTAAATAAAATATAGATGAAACATTACTTGCCCTTAGCCCTTATTTTGTCCTTCACTTTTTCTGCTGCATCAGCTCAGGATAAGAAGATTGAAAAGAAAATTGATTCCGTATTAAAACTGATGACGCTGGATGAAAAGATTGGTCAGCTTAATCAATACACCGGAGACCGGGATGCTACCGGACCCATTACCAACAATCCGAATAAACTAAAAGACATAAAAGATGGTAAACTGGGCTCGATGCTTAATGTTCGTGGCGCTAAAGAAACGCGTGAAGTACAGGAAGTGGCCATGCAATCGAGAATGAAAATTCCATTGATTTTTGGTCTGGATGTGATTCACGGTTATCGGGTAACTTTCCCGATTCCGTTGGCAGAAGCCGCCAGCTGGGATTTAAAAGCAATTGAAAACAGTGCAAGGGTTGCAGCCAGAGAAACGGCCGCATCAGGTGTGCACTGGACATTTGCGCCCATGGTCGACATTGCACGTGATCCGCGTTGGGGACGGGTGATGGAAGGCGCAGGAGAAGATACTTATCTGGGTTCGCAAATTTCTACAGCAAGGGTTAAAGGTTTTCAGGGCAAAGGTTTAGGAAATTTAGATGCTGTTATGGCTTGTGCAAAGCATTTTGCCGCCTATGGTGCAGCAATTGCTGGTAGAGATTACAATCCGGTTGATATGAGCGAACACACCCTTTGGGAAGTGTATTTGCCACCGTTTAAGGCTGCTGTAGATGCAGGAGCTGCAACATTTATGAACTCCTTTAATACGTTGAACGGGATTCCGGCAACAGGAAATGCTTATTTACAACGTGATATTTTAAAAGGCCAGTGGAAATATACCGGTTTTGTGGTAAGCGACTGGGGTTCAATCGGTGAAATGATTGCCCATGGTTATGCAAAAGATAAATCGCAGGCCGCCGAACTGGCCCTTAATGCCGGGAGCGATATGGATATGGAAAGCAGAAGTTACCTGCCCAATCTGGCAAAACTGGTTGCCGATAAAAAAGTGTCTGTAGCTTTAATTGATGATGCAGTAAGAAGGATTTTACGTAAGAAATTTGAATTGGGTTTATTTAATGATCCATACCGTTTTAGCAATGAAAGCCGCCAGGAGAAGGAATTAAATTCTCCTCAAAACAGAAAAGATGCTTTGTTAATGGCAGAGAAAAGTATGGTTCTGCTTAAAAATGAAAATCAGGTTTTGCCGCTTGCTAAAAACTTAAAAAAGATTGCAGTAATCGGCCCCCTTGGTAAATCTGAAAAAGATATGCAGGGTTTTTGGTCAATCCAATGGCAAAATGATAACCTGGTTTCTTTGTACCAGGGCTTAAAAAATAAAGTTGGCAATCAAACCGAATTGTTATATGCCAAAGGTTGTGAAATTGAGGGTACCTCTACAGCAGGTTTTGCCGAAGCTGTAGAAACTGCGAAACAAGCTGATGTGGTAATTATGGCCGTTGGCGAAACACTGGATATGAGTGGCGAAGCAAAAAGTAAAGCCAATATTCACATTCCCGGCGTTCAGGAAGATTTAATTAAAGCCATTCAGGCTACGGGAAAGCCTGTTGTAGTGCTTTTAATGGCTGGTCGTCCGTTAATATTCAACTGGACAGCTGATCACGTTCCGGCCATTATGTACACGTGGTGGTTGGGCAGCGAAGCTGGAAATGCGATGACCAATGTGCTTTACGGAGACTATAATCCCGCCGGAAAATTACCCATGACTTTTCCACGTGATGAAGGTCAGATCCCACTTTATTACAATTATTTAAGTACCGGCCGTCCGGCTAAAAATGATCAGGATACCCGTTACCGTTCTGCTTACCTCGACATACAGAACAGTCCTAAATTTGCTTTTGGCTACGGATTAAGCTATACCACCTTTGATTACAGCAATTTGGTTTTAAGTAAAACTGAGATGGGCATGAATGATAAAATCTCCGTTTCCTTTACCCTTAAAAATACCGGTAAATACGATGGGGAAGAAGTGGCTCAGTTGTACTTGCAGGATAAGTTTGCATCTGTGGTTCGTCCGGTTAAAGAACTTAAAGATTTTCAGAAAGTAATGCTAAAAGCAGGAGAAAGTAAAACCATCACCTTCAATATTGATAAAGAAAAGCTTTCTTTTTATAACCAGCAATTGAAATGGACTGCAGAACCGGGAGATTTTAAACTCATGATTGGTACAGCCTCAAACAACATTAAACTGGAAAAAGATTTTACACTAAAATAAACGAAATCATCAAAAACACTATAGCAAGAAACAAGATTTACATGTCGGGAAAAGAAGAGAAACATCTACCATTGATGAAATTCATTTTATGGACATTTTTGACCACTATTTGGTCTGTAAGCAGTTTTGCGCAGGATACAGGCCGAAAACTGATCAGCTTAAATGACCAATGGGAATTTCACAAAGAAAATGGCACTACAGAAAAGGTAAATCTTCCGCATACCTGGAACGATAAAGATGTGCTGGATGATGAACCTGGTTATTACCGTGGTTTGGGCATTTACAAACGTAAACTTGTATTAGATGAATCTGCAAAGGGAAAAGATATTTATTTGGTTTTTAATGGGGTAGCGCAAGAAGCTGAAGTTTTGGTTAATGGTAAATCAGCGGCGAAACACATTGGCAGTTATACCCGCTTTATTGTTCCGATTACCTCTTTCTTAAATTATAAAGAAGATATTATCGAGGTAAGGGCCAATAACAGGTTTAACGAAGATATTCTACCTTTAACAGCAGATTTTACCTTTTTTGGCGGCATATACCGTCATGTGAGTTTGTTAATCACCAATTCCGTTCATTTTTCGCAAAAGGAAAATGGTAGTGCTGGTGTTTTTATCACCACACCACAGGTTTCTTCAGCTACAGCAAAGGTTCAGGTTAAAAGCACTATTGAAAATACATCAGGAACTGCTAAAAAGGTTCAAATTCAGACCATATTATTTAATGCGCAGGGAAAGGAAATCTCATCCCAAATTTCCGCCCTGAATATGCTTTCCGGAGGAAATAGTACCTTAGTTCAGGATTTAAATAACATTAAACAACCTGAGCTATGGTCGCCGGAAAATCCATATTTGTACCGGGTGGTTACTAAAATTATCGACCCCAAAACAAAACTAGTTTTAGATCAGGTTTCTAACCCATTGGGCTTTCGCTGGTTTAAATTTGATGCAAATGAAGGATTTTTCTTAAATGACAAACCTTTAAAGTTAATTGGGGCAAGCCGCCATCAGGACTACGAAAACTTAGGCAATGCAACCCCTGATGCCTTACAAATCAGGGATATTGAGCTGCTGAAACAAATGGGCGGTAATTTTTTAAGGGTTGCACATTATCCGCAGGATCCAATGATACTTGAAGCCTGCGACCGTTTAGGCATTCTGGCTTCAGTAGAAATTCCGGTTGTAAATACCATTACCGAATCCGAAGCTTTTACGGCAAACTGCCTGAATATGCAGGTAGAAATGATTAAACAGAATTTTAATCACCCCAGTATCATCATTTGGGCGTATATGAATGAAGTTTTACTGCGCACCAAGTTTGCCAATGATAAGCCACGCCAGCAAATTTATTTTGACCACGTACGCGAACTGGCTCAAAAATTAGATGACCTAACCCGTAAAGAAGACCCTTCGCGTTATACACTCCTAGTTAATCATGGTGCATGGGACATTTACAACAAGGTTGGCTTAACTAAAATCCCAATGATTGTAGGCTGGAACCTATATTCAGGCTGGTATTCGGGTACGCCAGCCGATTTTGGAAAATTCCTTGACCGTCATCATAAAGAACTGGCGGATAAACCAATGCTGGTGACCGAGTATGGTGCAGATGCAGATCCACGAATCCGTTCGTTTTCGCCTGTGCGTTTTGATAAAAGTGTTGAGTATGGCATTTATTTTAATCAGATTTATTTAAATGAAATGCTGAAACGTCCTTTTGTAAGTGGCGGAATGGCCTGGAATTTAGCTGATTTTAATTCGGAAACCCGGGAAGAAACTATGCCACACATCAATAATAAAGGACTTTTAACCATTGGCAGGGTACCAAAAGATACTTACTTCTTGTATAAGGCTTACCTTTTGGATAAACCATATTTGAAAATTACTTCAGCTCAATGGAAAGACAGAACAGGAGTAGCAGATTCTGCTTCCCTGTTTAGCACACAACCTTTGCAGGTGGCTACCAATTTAAAATCGGCAGAATTGTTTTTAAACGGCAAAAGCTTAGGCGCAAAAGAAGCCGTTGATCACATTTGTAGCTGGCAGGTTCCATTTGCTGATGGTTTAAATCAGTTGCGTGTAGTTTCAGCAACTCATAGCGATCAGGAAGATATTAACTTTCAATTACAGCCATATCGTTTTACAGATGGGCTTTCTTTTAAAAGCATGAATGTTTTATTGGGGTCGAAACGTTTTTATATGGATGAAAAAGAACACCAGTTGTGGATGCCGGATCAGCCATACCGAAAAGGTTCGTGGGGCTGGATTGGTGGCGAACCTTATAAAGGCACCAACAATCGCATTACCTACGGTAGTGACAAAAATATTTTAGAAACGGATAACGATCCTATTTACCAAACCCAGCAGGTAGGCATTCAGCAGTTTAAAATGGATGTTCCGGATGGAGAATATGAACTTTCATTGTATTTCGCAGAACTGGTTGGCGGTATTTCTAAAGAATCTTTAGCGTATAATTTAGATAATACCCACAAAAAAGAAGTCGAAGAAAACCGGATTTTCAGTGTAGCCATAAATGGATCAGCATTTTTAACCCATACTAACCTTGCAAAAGATTTTGGCTATACCACTGCAATTCGTAAAAAAACAAGGCTTACTGTACAAAATGGAAAAGGAATAACCATCGATTTTACACCAATTGAAGGTAAACCGGTTTTAAATGCGCTGCAATTAAGAAAAGTTTATTAACAGGATTATAAAACGAAACGATTCCCTGTCCATAGGTTTGATTTTTAAATATGATGTTAAAAAATATTAAATATATTATTACTATAAGTTTACTGTTTTACAGTTCGTTACTATTTTCACAGCAAAGTATTCATTTAAATAATAACTGGGAATTTTTAAAGCAGGATTTAGGGGGCGTTTGGGAAGCTGTTCGTCCGGTTACCATGGGCAATCCCGAGTCTGTTCCGCTTTGGCAAAAGGTAAGCCTGCCACATTGTGTTAATGCAGAAGATGCTGTAGATCCGGATGTAAATTATTATCAGGGCCAATCCTGGTACCGTACGCAGCTTACCATTGATAATCCCGATCAAGCCGGAAGAACATTATTACATTTTGAAGGTGCCGGACAAAAAACAGAGGTTTATGTGTACACCACCAAAGTTGCAACACATGTAGGTGGTTACGATGAATGGACCGCCGACATTACAGACGCCGTTGCCGCATTTAAAAAAACAGAAGCTTTTAAAAAGCAGTTCAAAGGTAAAATTCCGGTTTCTATCCGTACAGATAATTCAAGGGATCTGGAAATGATTCCTTCTGATCTTGCTGATTTTAACATCTATGGAGGCATTTACCGCTATTTAAACCTGGTTTATGTACCAGCACTTTCTGTAGATAAAATGTTTGCCAAAGCCGAAGTGGATGCCGCAGGCAAATTAGGTAAACTGACTGTTAAAGCCAGATTTTATAACCCTGCAGGTATTAATGATGCAACGGTTAAACTTAAACTGATGGATCCGGCTGGAAAGATAGTGGCCGGCACCGAAAAAAAAATAAACGGTTTAAACACAGACCTTGATTTATGGAACTTTGAGCTTAAAAAACCAATTTTATGGACAACTGATCAACCTAAGCAGTACCGTTTGATATATGAAGTAATTTCTTCTGCCGGAAATTATAAAGGAGCGGAAAAAGTTGGTTTCCGTAATATCAACTTTGTTGAGAAAGGACCGTTTATGCTTAATGGAAAGCGCTTATTGCTGCGTGGAACCCATCGCCATGAGGATCATGCAGGGGTAGCGGCAGCTATGACAGAGGATATGATTCGTGAGGAAATGCAAATGATGAAAGATATGGGCGTTAATTTTATCCGTCTGGGTCATTATCAGCAATCCCGTATCGTTTTAAACCTTTGCGATAGTTTAGGCATAATGGTTTGGGAAGAAATTCCATGGTGCCGTGGCGGTTTAGGCGGCGAAGTGTATAAACAGCAAGCCCGGAGAATGTTAACCAACATGGTAGAGCAGCATTACAATCATCCATCAATTATTATTTGGGGAATGGGTAATGAAAACGACTGGCCTGGCGATTTTCCGGAATTTGATAAAGAAAAGATCAGAACATTTATGAAAGAACTTAACGATCTTTCTCATAAACTCGATGCTTCACGTTATACTGCAATCAGGCGTTGTGATTTTTGCAGCGACATTGTGGACGTGTACTCGCCCTCTATCTGGGCAGGCTGGTACCGTGGTGCTTATACAGATTATAAAAAATCTTCAGAAGAAGAGTTTGCTAAGGTTAAACGCTTTTTACATGCAGAGTGGGGTGGCGACAGTCACGCTTTACGCCATTCGGAAAACCCGGATAAGGCTTTAAGTAAGATTAAAACAGGTGGCAGCACCGATGAAAGGGCTGGGGATGCATCCTTGTACGGCGGAGCAGCCAGAATTTCTAAAGATGGTGACTGGAGTGAATCTTACATCACCAATTTAATCGACTGGCATTTAAAAGAACAGGAAACGATGCCCTGGTTAAGTGGTTCGGCTTACTGGCCTTTCAAAGATTTTTCTACACCGGTAAGACCGGATAATCCGGTGCCTTACATGAACCAAAAAGGTGTTGTAGAGCGGGATTTTACCAAAAAGGAGGCCTATTATGTTTTTCAATCTTATTGGACGGAAAAACCAATGGCACACATTTACGGGCACAGCTGGCCGGTACGCTGGGGTGATGAGGGTGAAGAAAAAATGGTAAAGGTATATTCCAATTGCCCGGAAGCTGAATTATTCCTGAATGGAAAAAGTTTCGGCTCCAAGAAAAGAAACAGCCAGGATTACCCGGCAGCAGGTTTACGCTGGAATTTGCCTTTTGCTAAAGGGAAAAATACAGTAAAAGTTATTGCAAAAAAGGGCAAGGAAGTGATTACAGATGAGTTTGAATTTAATTACCAGACTGAAAAATGGACTAAACCTGCAAAAATGGAGCTGACTAAAATTGCGGAAAAAGATGATGTTGCCACAGTAGAAGTTAAACTTTACGACAGCAAAGGGGTACAATGCCTTGATGCCATTAACTGGATTAATTTTGGTTTAACTGGCGATGGGAAATTAATTGATAATCAGGGCACTTCATCAGGTTCGAGAAAAGTACAGGCTTACAATGGCAGAGCCATTATAAAAGTAAAATTAAATAAAGGGAAAAGTATAGTTTCTGTTGGATCAGAAGGATTATCCACTGTTTTTACCTCACTATAAATTATGAAAAGAAGCATTTCTATTATTCTCATTGCACTTGTTTATTTAACAGGCACTGCGTTTTCAGGCAAAAAACAAGAAAGCAAAACGGCCTCTGATTTTGAAAGACAAGCGGCAACACTTTTAAAAAAGGAGATTTTAGCAGAAGCCGCCTGGGCAATGAAACAGCAGCCCATAACCGTTACAGCATCTTTTTCGCCAAGAAGCGCAGGTGGTAAACATGATTTTTTTTCGGAAGCAGATTATTTCTGGCCTGATCCAAAAAATCCGGAAGGACCCTATATCAACAGAGATGGCCTAACCAATCCTGATAATTTTGTAGAGCACCGTAAAGCCATGATTCGCTTTAGTAAGGTCATTGGGGCACTCGCATCCGCTTATAAGCTTACAGGCGATGAAAAGTACGTTAAACAAGCAGTTTCTCATCTAAAGGCATGGTTTGTAAATGCAGAAACCTTAATGAATCCCAATTTACTTTTTGCACAGGCAGTAAAAGGTAAGTTTACGGGCCGCAATTATGGAATTATTGATACCATTCATTTAATGGAAGTGGCCCAGGGTACTTTAGTCATGGAAAATGCAAAAGCATTTGATAAGAACACATTGGCAGGTGTTAAAAAATGGTTTGCCGACTATATTTTGTGGCTCAATACCAGTAAACCAGGTATTCAGGAGAAAACGGTAAAAAACAATCACGCCACTTGCTGGGCAATGCAGGTGGCTTCGTTTGCAAAACTTTGCGGAGACGAAAATATGCTTGATTCTATCCGGATGAATTTTAAAACCAATTTATTGCCCAATCAAATGGCTGTTGATGGAAGTTTTCCGCTGGAACTGGCCCGTACAAAGCCTTATGGTTATTCTATTTTTAACCTGGATGCCATGACCATGCTTTGCCAGATTATATCTACACCAAAGGATAATCTTTGGAATTTTGAAACTTCAGATGGCAAATCAATTAAAAAAGGCATAGCTTATCTGTATCCTTTTATTGCTGATAAAAGCAAATGGACCTTACAGCCGGATGTTATGTATTGGAATAATTGGCCGGTAGCGCAGCCTTTTTTGTTATTTGGTGCGGTACAATACAAGCAAAAAGACTGGTATGCGGCATGGGCAAAGCTCGAACATCACCCGCACGTAGAAGAAGTGATCCGCAATTTACCAGTTCGTAATCCTTTAATCTGGTTGTAAAATGAAATTTAAAGCAAAGAGTCATCCCTATCTTCAGCTGATTAAAAGAAACTTTTCAGGCTTTGTATTGTGTCTGATCATGATGGTCATCACACATTCAGGATTTGCACAACAATGGGAATCTCAATTTGTAAAAATACAATCCAATGGCCGGTTAAAGTACATTGCAGATAAAAATAAAAATATTATACCTGACTTTAGCAGAGTTGGTTATCATCAAAATGATAAAGTTATTCCGGATGTAAAAACGGTAATTGTACTTTCGGCTACGGGCGATCATGACCAGGAAAAAATCCAGCAGGCTATTGATGATCTGGCCAAAAAACAACCAGATGAAAATGGTATTCGCGGTGCTGTTTTGCTTAAAAAAGGAACATATAAAATTCCCGGGAGTTTAAAAATAGCAACTGGCGGAATCGTACTTCGTGGAGAAGGTGATGAAACAAAACTGATTGCCTCTGGCAAAGGAAAACGGAAAACAATTATGGCGTCAGGAAGTGGAAGAGCTAATGAAATTTCAGGTTCAAGAATAAAAATAACAGACCATTATGTTCCGGTTGGAACCAAAAGCTTTACCGTTGCTTCTTCAAAGGGTTTAAAAGTAGGAGATCAGATTATGATTTACCGTCCGGGAACCACCAAATGGATTCAGGATTTAAAAATGGATCAGATTGAACCAGGCACCGGAACAATACAATGGACTCCTGCTGATTACAATCTGGAATTTGAAAGGGTAATTACTTCCATACAAGGCGATAAAATTACGATTGATAACCCAATTGTAATGGCTATGGAAGATCAATACGGGGGCGGCGAAATTTATAAATATACTTTTGAAGGAAGAATTGCAGAAGTTGGAATCGAAAATTTATACCTGGAATCTGAATATAAAGGTGATACAGACGAGGAGCATGGCTGGGATGCAATTTCATTCAATAAGATAGAAAACAGCTGGATTAAAAACGTAACCAGTCGCTATTTTGGATATTCGTGTGTTAACCTGGGGCACGACAGTAAACAAATCACGGTGATGGATAGTAAATGTTTAGCACCAAAATCTCAAATCATAGGAGGCAGAAGGTATTCTTTCAATAATGATGGACAGCTTAACCTTTTTATGGGTTGTTATGCTTCTGAAGGCAGGCACGACTATGTTACAGGAGCTAAAGTTTGTGGCCCGAACGTGTTTTACAATTGCAAATCAGAAAATGCAAAGGCAGATATTGGTCCACACCACCGCTGGGCAATGGGTACCTTATATGATAACATCATAACCGATGGTGAGATTAATATTCAGGATCGGGGAAACTGGGGTACCGGGCATGGCTGGTCGGGCGTTAATCAGGTATTATGGAATTGTACGGCGGCCAAAGCTGCCGTACAAAACCCTTATGTAAGCGGAAAAAATTATGCAATTGGCTTAAAAGCAAAAAAATATAATGGCCGGTTAAAAGGTCGGCCTGATGGCATTTGGGAAGGGCAAAATAAGGCAGGTTTAAATCCTCAATCGTTGTATTTAAAACAAGTAGAAGAAAGTAAAAAGTAATTGTAATATATATGAACTTAAAGATTAAGATATCAGGTTTAATGTTATTGTCTTTCAGTGTAGTAAATGCACAAAAAATTGATATAGCAAAAGCATTTAAATCTGCAGAAAAGCAAACTGATATATTGGTTAGAAATGTGGATTCTGCAAGAAAAGTTAAGCCTAATCTGGTTTCTCCAAGAACGGTAGAAAAAGGACAGTTTAAAATGGTTATCTCAAAGGATTGGACCAGTGGATTTTTTCCGGCCGAACTCTGGTATTTCTATCAGTATACCAAAGATAAGAAATGGCTCGATTTGGCTAAAAAATATACGGAAGACATAAAAAAAGAGCAGTACAATAAAGGAACGCACGACCTTGGTTTCATGATTTATTGCCCTTTTGGCAACGGTTACCAATTAACGCAGGATACGGCCTATCGTTCAGTGATTATTCAGGCTGCAAAATCATTATCTACAAGGTTTAATGCAAAGGCGGGTGTTTTAAAATCATGGGATCATAATACGGATAAGTGGAAGTATCCCGTTATTATTGATAACATGATGAACCTTGAACTTTTATTTGAATCAACAAAATTAACAGGAGATTCTTCTTTCTATAAAATTGCCGTATTGCATGCCAATACCACCATGAAAAATCATTTCAGACCTGATTACAGTTCGTGGCACGTAATTGATTATGATACTTTAACCGGTAACGTTCGTCAAAAACTTACCGCACAGGGTTATGCAAATGAATCGGCATGGGCACGTGGACAAGCCTGGGCATTGTATGGGTATACCATGTGTTATCGTGAAACTAAAAATAAAGCTTATTTAGCTCATGCAGATGGTATTGTAAACTTTATATTAAGTAGTAAAGTAACTCCGGAAGATGGCATTCCTTACTGGGATTATAACGATCCTATGATTCCAAATGTATCCAGAGATGCTTCTGCCGCTGCCATAACTGCTTCTGCATTGTATGAGCTGGCTGGTTATAGTAAAAACAACAGTAAGAAATATAAAGCTGCTGCCGATAAAATTTTGAAATCTTTGAGTACAAAATATGTAAGTAAACCGGGCGAAAATTACGGGTTTATATTAGAACACAGCACAGGGCACCGTCCTGCAAAATCTGAAATAGATGTGCCAATTAACTATGCCGATTACTATTATCTGGAAGCTTTGTTAAGAAGCAATAAATAAGAAATGATGAAGGTTTTTAAGTCGTATTTTATCGTTGTTGCCCTTATTGCTTTTACATTAATGGCTATGCGATCAGAAAAATTGCCGAAAAAGAAAGTTGTTATTGGTTATGTAGGTGGCTATAAAGGTCTTGCAGATGTAACCAAAATAGCTGCAGAAAAACTTACGCATATTAATTATGCATTTGTGAATGTAAAAGGTAACCGGGCCTTTCTGAATCGCGAAGCAACAGATACTGTGAACCTTAGAAATCTGAATAAGTTAAAGCTTAAAAACCCTGACCTTAAAATTTTAATATCAATTGGTGGCTGGGCCTGGAGCGAGAATTTCTCGGATGCGGCCTTGACAGATACTTCCAGAAAAGCCTTTGCGGCGAGTGCCGTTAAAATTATCGAAAAATATAACCTCGATGGTGTGGATATTGACTGGGAATACCCGGCAATTGCAGGCGAACAGGGCAATGTATTCAGGCCTGAAGATAAACAGAATTTTACTTTTATGCTTAAAGAGCTTCGTTTGGAACTGGATAGCCTGGAACAGCTTCATAAGGCTAAAAAGATGCTAACCATTGCAGTAGGCGGATTTACCAATTTTATCCGCCATAGCGAAATGGATAAAGTGCATCAATACCTGGATTATGTAAACCTGATGACCTACGATTTTTATAATGTAGATTTTGCCGGGCACCACACCAACCTTTATAACTCTAAGAAATATCCCGCTGAAAATTACGCAGATAAAACCTTTAGGGAGTTTCTTGCAGCCGGCGTTCCGGCTAATAAACTGGTGATGGGAATTGCGTTTTATAGCCGTTCATTTACTTTGAAAGAAAATTCAATAAAAGGTTTAGGTGATTCGGTATTAAGTAGCAGATATGGAAAAGGTTATACTTTTATTAAAGATAGTTTGATTAATCAAAAAGGCTTTACAGCATATCACGATAAAGAAGCAGTAGCCTCCTACATTTATAATCCTGCAACTCGCGAATATATGACTTATGATGATGAGAAATCGGTGAAGGAAAAATGTAAATACGTTTTGAAAAATAATATGGGTGGGGTAATGTTTTGGGAATATGATTCTGATTTAAATGGTTATCTGCTTAATCAGATTAATAAAACTTTGAAATAAGATAAATACAACACCAAATACAAAAATGATGATAAATGTTTACACAATTATGGTTATTCACCTTAATTATTTAATAGTATTGCATACAAAATGATCTTTAAAAATGCCTTATTTTGAGCATCTGAACCTAATTTATATGAAAACAGCGCAAAACAGAATGAAACAAAACCTAAGTATTCTCTTGATCCTGGCTACTGCATTTACTGCATCCGCCCAAAACAAAAAGGGAATTAAAACCAATACAAAAACAGCACAAGCCTATACGGTTGGAAATAAGAAGGTTACAGTGTACGCTACGGCAGAGAACTCTGATTATAGATTAAGTAAAACAGAAACGCTGAGTTTTATAGAAAATAAACAACCCTTTGAAACAGAGCCTTGTATTTTTGTTGATCCTACAGTTAAATATCAAACTTTAGTGGGGATCGGTGGGGCATTAACGGATGCATCAGCTGAAACTTTTGCCAAACTTTCTAAGAAAAATCAACAGGAATTATTAACCGCATATTACAGCGCCGATAAAGGAATTGGTTATACTATAGCCCGTACCAATATTGCAAGCTGCGATTTCTCCAGCGGAAGTTATACTTACGTGCAGGACAACGATAAAGATTTGAAAACTTTTAGTGTTGCACATGATGAAACCTACAAAATCCCTTTAATTAAACAGGCTACGACAGCAGCAGGTGGTAAATTACCTTTGTTTGTAAGCCCATGGTCGCCACCAGCCTGGATGAAAGATAATAACAGTTTAATACAAGGCGGCCATTTACTGCCTGCATTTCGTCAAAGCTGGGCTAATCATTATGTCAAGTTTATTAAAACCTACGAAAAGATGGGCATTCCAATTTGGGGCTTAAGTGTTCAGAACGAACCTATGGCTAAACAAAAATGGGAGTCTTGTGTGTTCACAGCAGAAGAAGAGCGTGATTTTATCAAGAATTTCTTAGGGCCAACTTTACAAAAAGAAGGTTTGGGCGCTAAAAAATTAATCGCCTGGGATCATAACCGTGATCAGATTTTCCAGCGGGCAAGTACAATCCTGAATGATAAAGAGGCTGCAAAATATGTTTGGGGTATTGGTTTTCACTGGTACGAAACCTGGACAGGCAGCGGTATGCAGTTTGGAAATGTTAAACAAACCCATGAAGCCTATCCGGATAAGGCCTTAATTTTTACTGAAGGTTGTAAAGAAAAATATGATGTAAATAAGCTTGACGACTGGACTTTAGGTGAGCGCTATGGCTACTCTATGATTAACGATTTTAATGCGGGCACAGCAGCATGGACAGACTGGAATATTCTTTTAGATGAAAAAGGCGGACCTAACCATGTGGGTAATTTCTGTTTTGCTCCGGTACACGCCGATACTAAAAATGATAAATTGATTTACACCAATGCTTATTATTACATGGGCCATTTCTCTAAATTCATCCGTCCGGGTGCAAAAAGAATTGGTTCTGCATCAAGCCGTGATAAATTACAAACTACGGCATTTTTAAATGCCGATGGAAAGCTGGCTGTGGTGGTTATGAACCAAACAGATGATAAATTAAAATACAGTTTATGGATAAAAGGACAAGCGGCAACAACAACCAGCTTACCACATTCTATAACCACATTAGTTGTTGAGTAAAAAATAAAATCTAAATAATGATTAAAGAAGTTGAAAGCCTTTTCTCTCTAAAAGACAAGGTTGTAGTGGTTACAGGTGCTACAGGTGTACTGGGAGAGGCTTTTATAAACGGGCTTTGCTCCGCAGAAGCATCCATAGTGGTAATTGGCCGTAACGAAGACATTGCAAAACAAAGAGTAGAAGAAGTGATTCAGGCCGGCTGTAAAGCCATTTATATTATTGCCGATGTATTAAATGAGCAGGATCTGATTGAAGCGAATACCAAAATTTTAAAAGAGTTCGGCAGGATAGATGCTTTGGTTAATGCCGCAGGGGGTAATGTTGCCGAGGCGGTGGTTCAACCTGGCAATGATGTTTTTGACCTTAACGTTTCTGCGCTTAAACAAGCTTTTGATTTAAACTTGTTTGGTACCATTATGCCAACCCAAATTTTTGGGCGTGAAATTGCCAAAAACGGAGGCAGCATTGTCAATATTTCTTCTATTTCGGCTACACAGGCACTCACACGTGTGTTAGGTTACTCGCTTGCAAAAGCAGCAATTGACAGTTATACTAAATGGATGGCTGTAGAATTGGCCAATCGTTATGAAGATAAAATCAGGATGAATGCAATAGTGCCTGGTTTTTTCATTACGCACCAAAACAGAGCGCTACTAACCAACGAAGATGGCTCCTTAACAACCAGAGGGCAGGCAATTATTTCTAAAACACCTTTTAAGCGTTTTGGTAACCCTGATGAACTTATTGGTGCCATGGTTTATTTGTTAAGCGATGCTTCGAAATTTGTAAATGGCGAAAATATTAAAGTAGATGGAGGATTCAGTGCTTTCTCCGGCGTGTAATTTATGGAAACGAAATATAAAAAATTAGAACAAACCTGGCGTTGGTATGGTCCCAACGATCCTGTATCCCTTCAGGATGTTAAACAAGCAGGTGCAACTGGTATTGTTACGGCTTTGCATCATATTCCTCACGGCGAAGTTTGGCCATTGGCCGATATTCAGGAAAGAAAATCGATTATTGAAGCCGCAGGATTAACCTGGTCTGTAGTAGAAAGTGTGCCTGTACACGAGGCCATTAAAACCCGCAGGGCAGATGCTGATCTGTTCCTGGAGAATTATAAAACCTCCTTGCGTAATTTATCACAATGCGGTATAAAGACCGTATGTTATAATTTTATGCCAGTGTTAGACTGGACGCGTACGCAACTGGATTTAGAAATGACAGACGGATCAAAAGCTTTGTATTTTAACTGGATCGACCTGGCCATTTTTGATCTTTACATTTTGAAAAGAGCAGGAGCAGAAGCCGATTATGCTGAATCTATCCTGAAACGTGCTAAAGAAAAGGCTGCCACTTTAAATCAGCAGCAATTGGACGATTTAAGAATCAATGTTTTAATGGGAATTCCGAACGAAAAAGAGATTGAGCTCGAAACCCTTCGCAACAGCATTAACGAATATGCAGCCATTGGAAAAAAAGGACTGCAGGAAAACTTATTATACTTCTTAAATGCTATTGCTGATGTTTGTACGGAAGAAGGCATTAAAATGACCATTCATCCCGATGATCCTCCGTATCCTATTTTAGGTTTACCACGCATTGCCAGTACCCTTGAAGACTTTAATTACATTATTAATGGGGTAAATAAAGCTTTTAACGGGGTTTGTTTCTGTACAGGATCTTTGGGTGCCGGAATGAGTAATAATGCCTTAGAAATTTTTAATGCAGTTAAAGAGCGGGTGTATTTTGCGCATTTACGCAATGTGACCAAAGACGAAGATGGAAGTTTTTACGAAGCCGATCATTTAGGTGGTGACGTAAATATGTACGAAATCATGAAAGCACTTTCAGCAGAAAATGCCACCCGGGATAAATCTATTCCATTCCGCCCGGATCATGGCCATCAAATGCTGGATGATTTAGGCAAAGTAACCAATCCGGGTTATTCGGCAATCGGTCGCTTAAGAGGGCTGGCAGAACTCAGGGGATTAGAAATTGGCGTAACCGGAAATTACTAATCTTTTAAAAGACTGTATCATAAATCTAATTTTACTTACATTCTGTCACGTTGGGCTAGTTAAAACACCTAAATGTTTTGAGTAAATTCTTCAACAAGCTCAGGATAACAATTCAGGATTTATGATACAGTCTTTTTTGTTGGTAATCAGATGAGTTGTGATTTGTAGATAAATAAATAGCCCGATTACAGATTTTTAACTTCACCTTTGTTTATGGCTTGAAATTTGAGTCTGAACAATTATGGAGAATAATCAGCATCCCACCAAGAAAATCCTTAAACCTTCGGTTATACACGACGATTTACCTGAGGTTAAGAAACCGGAACATTTGCGTAAAACATCTTCAAATGTTGGATCAGATTTGCCTGAAAACCCGGAAAGAAATTACCATCATGAAGAATTCAGAAGCAAAAGTTCACTACATGATGAACTTACACAAGCCGATGACGACATCTGGAATGGCGAAGATGCTTAAAATATAAATTGAAACCTGCTCTGTATACGCAAAGCAGGTTTTTTTATATAAATTAATTCTACCACGTCGGGTTTACTGATAAAAACGGAGCGTGATGAAATTTAATATGATTTCATTATTTATTTGTAAAGCAAAGTCTGAAGTTCTTTTGAAACGATTGTCCTGCTTTCCGCTATATCCCCGAAGAAAAATCGGGGGATGCCGCTTCAATCAGGTTTAAATAACGTTGGTTTGCACAATAACAAAAACGATGTTCATTTCCGCACTGGCAATTAATACGGTAAATTTGTTCCTAAACCTCTAACCCGAATAGTTAATTTGACTCCGTATAGTTCTTAAAATTATTCAATATGGCCTGCCAGCCACCTTGTTGCATTTCAATACTATTAGTGGTTTCTGCATCAAAAGATTCAGTTATTTTAGTTTCATCACCAGCATCTTCAAAAATAATTTTTACTTTTCTGCCATCTCCAAGCGTGTAGGTAATAAGTTTGTGTAATTCAACCCGGTCGTAAATGCCACCAAAGTCGAAACCGAAACTGCCATCCTTTGCTTCCATGCGGGTTTCAAATTTTCCACCAACTTTTAAGTCATTTTCAGCTTTTGGGGTATGCCAGTCATCAGAAGCATTACACCACTTTACAATGTGCTCAGGAGCATTCCAATAGGCCCAAACCTTTTCTACAGGAGCATTAACGGTACTTTCAACAGTGATAATTGTTTTTTCTGAGGTATTCATAATAAGAGTTTTATTTTAATTTCTTAACGTAAACATACGGAGCATATTTAAAAATAAGCGGGTTATAAACGACAAATTTCAGGTATTTTTGCGCCAAACTTTTAGAATAGTCAATGAAATGAAAAATAATGATTACGGAAAGTATTGATATTGGCGTGTTTGCAAAATAAATGATAAATTCTATGAAAAATATTTTCTCATATTCAGTATAACTTCTATATTTGCATCTCTTTAAAAAAGGAGCCTTGGTAGCTCAGTTGGATAGAGCAACGGTTTTCTAAACCGTGGGTCAGGGGTTCGAATCCCTTCCAGGGTACAGGATATTAAAATTACGAATGCAATTATCTGATTGTCAGATAGTTGCATTTTTATTTTCATCAAATTTTATCTTTGAACATAAAAATAGATGATCCATAATTGATTGATATTCAGTTATTTGAAATTTTTTTAATATTCTAGAATAGCTCTTGTAAATGATTGATGTTAAGTGTTTTGTGTTTAACTGCTTGATATTCAGTTGTTCAAACAGCGTCCGCTTTTCCCTACTAAATGCTTTTTTTTTGAGGACGTTTCCAGTCAGGTACTTTTGGTTCTTTTTCAAGGTTTTCTTCTTCCATTTCTTTTAAGAAAATATCCGCAAGAATTCGGGCAATCAGATTTAAAAGCGGCTTCTCGTTTTCATAAACAATCATATCCTCATTTCCTGCGTGATTTGGGATTCTCTTTGCTCTACGCTTAAACGTATTCATCTGAAAATGATTTTATAATAAACTAAATCTATAAAACCTATTTTAATTTAAGGTTTCGTTTTTATTAAGAAATTATTTCAAAACCTAATTTTTAAAGAAATTATTAACTAATTTCATCATGTCTAATCTCAACGCTCCTATCTTGACGTCTTCATCGTTGGAACGAAGTTGTGCTTAGTTAATTCAGTACGATACATGGAGTTCAAATATATTAGTGAGATTATTGAGGGTGTTAGTTATACCCTGAATGTATTAAAACGTGATACGGAAAGATATTCTGCGTTGATTTACCAACATGAGGGAACATTAAATGCTACTAACGAGCGTATCGGAAACTCGAATGATGTTACCACCAAGCTTAAATCTTACTTTGAGTTATTAAGATCTACTAATGCGGATCTTGGGATGACCCCAGAGTATTCCTGTCCATGGAATATTATGATAAGTATTATTGCAGAACAGGATCAATGGCCATCTGATGGCAAGCTGTGGGTAGTCGGTCTAGAGTCTTTAAAAAAATCAGATTTGACGGCTACAATTGCGAATTTGGAAAATGATAATGTGTGCTTGTATTTTGATCGAGAGGTAATCAAGGATACTAAGAGGTTCGTCGACCCAATTGCATACCTGTTTCGCGCTAACATCAAAGGTGAAGATAAGTTGCTCGTAATTTTGCAGTTTAAGACTCATCACATGGGGACTTGGGGACCTGGTGTAATTGAACGGGATAATATGGTTAAAGGTAGGGAAATTTATATATTACGGAATGACGAAGAATCTGTAAACCTACTAACGGTTATCTGTTCGGAAGCAATGAACCTACACCAGAATTTAGATACTGCTGTAAAACTAAGGTTACGATGGGTAGATACACCATTTTTAATATTAAACCCACAAGCAAATCCGCAACCAGCGCATTCTGATTTTATAGCTTTTCGTAACAATATATTAAATGGTGAAAGAAAGGAAATACTTGGTTTAAACTGGAATAATGTTTCCAAAATCGATAATGCTTCGCTAGTCCAAAATAAGTCTTCACGTAGTGGGTACTATGTAAAATCTAATGAAATTGACTTCACTGCTATAAAAAGAATTAGAGGAAACCATAAACTTGGAATGTACTATTTCTTTTTTGGAAAGGATCGCCATGCTTTTTTATTAAATAGTACTTGCAATGCATTCCTAATTGAAAATACATCTGTAAATATCATTGCCGGAACCGGGCCACAGAGACGTAGAGATGGCCCTCAGGTCATTAATTCTTATATATTTTCTGACGATAAATTAGAAGAAGTAACAGATATTTGCGATAGTCATATTTCATATATGGGTGATCTCGGATGTAAAACAACGGCCTTACTTAATCCAGAAGGATGCGTCATAGAAAAGGAGATGTTAGCATGTCTATGTTCAGCAGATGTGGATTCGCGTTATCATAGAGGTTGGGCTTCTGTAGACAAGCTATCGAGTGTAAAAATTCTGGATGCTGTGGAAGTTAATCGACGAATAACCGTAGCAGAGGATTTGTCAGCGGAAAGTGTAAGAGCTAGGAAAGATTATTTAGAAGCCATTGAAGTATTGAACAATGATATACTTCCTGACAAGGAGCATTTGCCGAAGGCATTAGAGGGAATAAAAAAGAAAGAACTTATTGTTGGATTTTCTGATGAAATGAGTGGTCCTATCAGAAAGATAGAGCAACAAGGATTCCGATTTAACGTAACTACCCCTCAAGGTGAATACGTCGTCGCAACCATAGGCTACCTCGGAACTGCTACCCAGATAGAAGTTGGCCGAGCCTTCAATAAACTCCAAAGCTTGTTTGATCCAGAAAATAGCTTTACCCGAGATCGTGTCATTGTCTTCTATCGCAATGGTGGCCAATTATTGGCTAAGTCTGCTGGTGAAGGTGGTGGATTTGGCACAGCCGATAATTATAACTCAAACTCATTTTTAAAATAGATGAACACAGCCCACTTAATTAACATTGCAAAAGAGGTAATTCCTGATCTCGCTTTGGTGAAGGATAATATTTATAAAGGAACTTTAAATATTGAAGACAAGGTTGCAGGCATCTATTATATAGATTTCAGTAACAAGTCACGTGATGATTTTGAAGATTTTCAGGAAGATTTACTGTCTGATGAATTTTATAGCAATCCCGGTAATCTACAATGGAATTACTATTTATTCCTTTTGAACGACAAGCTCAACGCGGACGAAAAGTCTACTATTGAAAAAAACGATAAATATGCTCGGAAATTTGTGTTGGATGAGAAAGGATTTGAAGATTTTTTTCAATATGAGGAAGCTGATAAGGTAAGTCAAACGAACATAGTTGCTGATTGGAAAACGGCATTGGAGGAAGTTGATTTACAAGAAGTGTACACTGAAGCATCTTACGTAGAAATTTTGAACCGGTTTTCAAGCAACAGTACAAAAAAGGACGAACCCAGTAAAATTAGAAAAGGTAATAGTGATGCTTCAAAAATAAACTTTGTAAATAAGGTATTGTTAAAGGATAATTATCGCAAACAACCTTCAAAGGTCAGAGAATTTGCGTTTGGTAAAGTTAATTTGGTTAAAGGTATTAATGGTGTAGGTAAAACTTCAGTATTTGAAGCCATTGAACTAATGCTTTGTGGCCGCTCAATGAGAAACTCGGCGTTTAAAAATCCTGATGGATGTATAGAAGCACAGTTCAATGATGATAAACATATTCAAAAATTCCAACACAGCAACAACCAACTTTTTCAGTCAAGAGATTTAAGTTGGTATGGTTCGACATATCCACAGGGGAATTATTTATTTAACTCCTTTAACCGTTTCAATTATTTTAATGCAGATGCTGGACAGGATTTTGCTAGCAGTACTACAGACGGACAGATAAGAGATGCACTTTTTAATATAGTTCTTGGTCCTGAATTTGGATACATTGAAGAAAGAACGCAAAAAATGCTCGAAAGAATCAGACCTGAATATAATAAAATAAAGGATTTGATGGACAAGGCAGAAAAAGAGGTTGATAGGACTTCAGCTGTCATCGCGAGTTATAAAGAGCCAGAACATTTAAAATTCATCACTCAAAAGGTTGCGGAAAATATTACTGTCTTGAACTTCGTCGAACAAAATTTGGAAATAACTATAAACGGTACTAAGGTTGAGGACCTCAATAATCAGCTTTCGGTTATTTTCAAGAATTTTTCCGATTCGGATTTCATTTACAATTCAATTATTGATTTTCAACGAGCAGAATCTGATTTTTTTCCTAAAAAGAAAGCATATAATGATTTGATAGCACAAGTGAAAAACTGTAATCAGCTTGCATCTGTTCAAACTGCTCTACAAAAGCAGCTCGAACAAGATATTGATGTTATCAAAAAATCATTAATCTATCTTGGTGATGAGCAATTGTTGAAGCTTAATGGTATAGAATCTGATATAAAAGAACAAGAATTCAATTTAAGGAAAATTGATTTTGTTCGTCAACAACTTAAAGAAATATCAATTTCAGAATATAAAATGGAAATGACGGTTTCTGAGCTTGAGAGAATTTACCGAGAAGAAACTGGTAAATACCGTAAAGAAATTTCCGAAATCGAAATGCAGTTAAAAAACGAACTGGAGAAGTTAGGAAAAATAGACCAACTAGTTTCTGAAATCAAACTACAGGGAAGGGAATTTATCAGGTTAGATCCAAATGCATTAAACTGTCCGATGTGCCAAACCTTATTTAAGAGAAGTGATTTAGAGACACAAATAAGAGAAATAATATTCGGCAGCCCCAAAGAAGATACGGGAAAAAAGCCTTTTGACTCTGAAAAGCTAGAAGAATTAAGATCTAAGACGAAAAATATTGAGCAAAAAATCTTAGAAATTAACAAGATTAAGGATACACATTTGGGGTATTACGGAAGCGTCACATCTACAGAGACTCTGAAAATTTTAAGCGATCAGCTGGAAACTGTGTTAGCAAGTTGGGAGGAACGGAACGGTAAGGTAAAACAAATGAAGGAACTGGTTGAGTTTGCTGAACTGGCGGGTGTTTCCGAAAAGGAACTCAAAGAACTTAAGTTTAAAATCGAAAATTCGTTTGATCGAAAATTTACTTTTACAACAGCCAATAAGGATAAGCTCGAATCTGAAATGAAGTCTTTGGAAAATAAACTAGGTGAAAGTAAGCTTCAACTACAAAATATTTTAAAAGACAGACTTAGTAAAGGGATGGAGGTTAAAAGACTTTTAGATATACCTTCTGAAAACTCCCTTTCTATAACTGAGACGGATAAAATCATCGATCAAAAGTCGAATGAAATTGAAATATTTAGAGATATTTTTAGCAAACTTCAAACAGTTATTAATTTGGCACTCAATGATCAGGTATCAGAATATAAGCGTAAGTCTGATCTTCTTAACGAAAACATTAGAACTTATAAAGAAGCCGTCCAAGGGCAGTTGATTTTAAATCAAACAAAAGAAGCTTTAGAATTGAATAACAAATTATTGAAAGATAATCGTCCAAAACTTACGCGGTTTGAAAAAGCCTACTTTAAGCTGAAGGAATTGACATCTGGACAAGCATCAGATCATGTAGATAAATTCTTTTCACAAAATTTTGCAGAAATCATTGATATATTCAAAGCAATCCATATACCGAAGGAATTCGTGGATATCAAATTTATTGACGGAAAGCAGTTGTTATTAGTTGATGAAGATGGGAAGGAACGTAGTGTAACAGAAATTAGTACAGGACAACGTTCTGCTTTGGCTCTCTCGATTTTTCTTTCTCTAAATAAAAAATTACAAAATGGACCAGAAATTATCATGTTTGATGATCCAGTGGCATTTATAGATGATCTTAATGCCTTATCATTTTTAGACTACTTAAGGATGTATGTTTTGCCAAGTGGCAAACAGATTTTTTTTGCCACTGCAAATATGCGATTGGCTCACTTGTTTGAGAAGAAATTCAGCTTCCTTGAAAATGACTTTAAGCACTGGCATTTAGTGCGTTAATTGTTGTTCGTAGAATGCAAGATTTTTGGGATAACCAATATATAATCAGATTGGCTGAAAGCATCGATCTAAAAAAGCAAACATTTTTGCAGATAATGAAGGACAATCTGTAATTTCAATTTTTATGACTTCGTTCTAAGAAAATTTTCTCAAAGCATTACGTTTCGAGAAGATGTGATTTATTATTATGCTTCATATTAGCTAGTGTAAGTATTGATATTAAGAGTTTGATCTAGTCAATATGTTTAATCCCATTCCGCCAATAATTAACTCTATTTAACAACCTAGTCGTCAGCAAGTAATTTATAATATTTTGTTAGTAAATGGTCTTTAGATCTTGGATTTTTTGAATTTGCTTTTATGAGTTTATCAATATATCATCTTGTTAGATCACTTGGTTGGTATATGTTATATTTGCTAGTATAATTTATATTACCCATAACCATAATGCACGCGATCAAAAAGGGAGCAAATTTCGAAAGGTTTGCGAAATTATTTTTAGAAAATATTTTAGAAGAACTAGGTTATGAGGTAGTTAGATCTAGGAATCAAAATTCTGGTACTCAGGATGGTTATGATAATGTAGTTGTTGTGGTTGATAAATATTTTCGACACCGCTGTATCTATGTGGAATGCAAGGATTATTCTTCTCAGCTAAACCATGCGGATGCAATGGAGAAAATTCCACATGTAATTTCTACCCATAAAAAGATTGACCTATTATTATTTATATCGCCTTATAGGGATTTTTCTAATCCTAACGAGGATTTAAAATTAGCAGGCTTTTATGAATTGCTATCGGATACTTGCCCAGTAGAATTTCTTACGCCAAATGCTTTCGTAAAGGAGTACTTTTCGTTATATCCAGAATTATACCAGCCAATTTATAAACTTGAGCCTGAACCCGTCGGAAAAGAACAACGGCAACGGTTATTGGGTAAGTTCGAGAAACTGCTCTTCTCAGATAAAAATCTTAAAAAGATAGTTGTCGATGAAACTCACAGAGAACTCTATATTGGCACTATTACCAAAGATCCGCATCACATCAAAAGAACACTGAGGGCCGAAAGTGAGGAAGATATTTATGAATGGGGAGACAATGATCGGAAATTTTTGATAGACCTCTTGCCTTCTTCTAAATGGGGTGTGGTCTTGCTGGGAAATCCTGGCTATGGCAAAACCAGCGAGTTGAAGGATTTTGCTATTGAATTGTGGGAAACTAGGGAGATGGGGATGCATATTCCGAAATATGAAAGATTGAGAGACTTTAATTCTGGAATGGCAATTGAGGATCTTTTACCCGATAATTATCAGCATATCGGCTCATTGGTGGTTATTTTGGACGGTATCGACGAGATTTATGATATTGCCGATTTCACCAATAAACTTAGGCGATTTTTCTCGGACAAACGAGAGTATTTAGATGAAGGCTCAATTAAGTTCGTCGTGAGTTGCAGAACCAATATTTATCTAAAATATATCAAGGTAATAGAGAACCTTAAGCCATATTTTCTAAACGGAGTGACAGAAGGTGGGGCAGTTCGCTTTTTGTATAACAAATACAGTATCGATTTGATCGGGCGAAAGGAATTTGATTTTTGGCGGTTCAGGGATATTATCCAAAATCCATTTTATCTAGAAATGATTGGCAAGAGCCTGATGATCAATCCTGATATTGCCATCTCAAGACCAAAGCTTATCGAGTCTTATATTGATCAAAGGCTTGAAGAGGATTTTATAGACAAGAACAGGAATGATATAACTTTTAGCAAGTCGGAGCAACTTCAAATAGCAAAAGAATTGGCCGTTGCCATGGAAGTGATGCAACGCTCTGAACTTAAGGAGAACGAAATTAGAGCAGTTCTCGGAGAGGGGAGAGACTGCGCTAAAAATCCCTTTTTGGAACAAAGTTCTTCCGGTACCTGGAGTTTTGAGCATAAGAACATACAAGAATTCCTAACCGCCCGAAGCCTATCTTTATTAGGTTTCGAGAGTATAATAGAACTTATCAGCATTGGCGATGGTAGTAATAAGGTTCATCCGAGTTGGTTTAACGTGATTTCTTTCCTGCTGAACATGTCTTTCGATGGTAAAACCTATTTAAAGCTAGTTGACTGGCTTGTGAAATATGATCTTGAACTGGTATTTTCTGCTGACCCAGGCAGCATTCCACAAGACATCAAAAATAGTGCACTTCAAACTATATTCAAGTCCACAACTATAGACCAAAGCTTGTGGCTACCAAATCTATCGGCTATTGCCACTTTAGGTAATACAGAAGCAAATGTGCAGTATCTTTTTGATCAGCTTGGAGATTCTTCCTTGCATATAAGGCCAAGAATGTCCGCTTCATCTTTACTCAGAGAAATGCCGCTGACTCTAAATTATCCAAAAAGACTCGAAGTCGTTTGCGAGCAACTGGTGCAGGAGTTTATAGCGAGTCCGGTAGAAATGCTCTACCTAATGGAAGATGTCCTGAAACTTGTTCTGGGTGCACCTAGATATCATAATGAGATCATTTTGACCTTTATAATTACTGAACTAAAAGAATTTGATCAACGAGAAATTGTCAGGCCAGTATTGGACAGCATTAGTGAAACAAATCTTTTTCAATACATAGATTACGTATTGGGTATTTTGAGTAAGTCGATTAAGGAAAAACCCTGGAATCATCGTTCAAAATATGGTTCAGTGGTTTCGACCAAAGAAAAAATATTCAATCTTTTCTGCAAAGTTGAAGACCCTCTGCTACTGATTCGGATTTTTAGCTACCTCATTGAGAGGCATAAGAATTATGAACTTAGAGAAAAGGACGTTAATGAATTTTATGTACACATCACTACCGTGTTCAAAATACATATTAATGATATCAAGGATAAGTTGGCAGAAGTGATAATCGATGCAGTCTTGGGAGATAAAATCAGGCATTTTGAGGATGATCTGCTTGTTAATCTGGTAAAGGTATGCCAGCTAGAGGGATTTATTGCTCCACGATTACTTAACCACGCTTCACAAGATTCGATGGTGGTTCATTTTGTCGCGGCCATTTTAAATGATAAGATTATAGAAATGGTCATTAATACCTATAACTCAGGGAAACTAGATGGAACGTTCATCAATTCGCTACGAAATATTACTAGCCACGATAATATCGATCTTGGTGTCCAATTTCAATCACTTATCCAAAGTAGAACTCCTTATCGTTTTGATGTCTTGGTGGATAAAAAAGAGAGAGAAAATGAGATTACATTTAATCAAAGCAGGGAACAGGCGGATTTTGATATAAGGTTTGACAAACATGGCCTTATGGCAGATATGGAAAAGATCTATGAGCATTTTGGTGTTCAGGTACTTTCCGATAAAAGGATGGAGGCTTTTAACAAGCTTTATTATGAGAGGGCAGATTTACGTAAAAGTATACATGCTTACTCCAAACAGTTTTTAAGTGAGATAATCTACAAAGGCTACAAAGTCGGAAAGGGCTTGCATAAAGATAGCTTATTGACAGCCCTAAGCGAGAATGACCTCGAACGTATCGAGGATATTCAAATTAATCTTCCTACGAATGATAGAACCGGGTTAATTGTGAGCGATCAACAAAGATCGGAAATTGAAGCATGGTGTCAAAGTCACCAGCAAAGAGCTTTGGATTTCTATATCGGTGCTCATGATGATGAGAAAAACACGGGTCAACACACCGCAAGATTAATTTTTGGTTTTCAGAAGTATTTTAAGTTCAATACGGTGAGTCCAGAGCTATTGCTCAAGATGATTTGGGACAGCGCCGATCATGAAAAGCTGAATCTGGATTATATGGATGGGGTCGTCCCTGAAAAAACAATAGAACAATATCTATTGTCGATTTTAGAGGATGATAACCTGTCAGTCTCAGGGCAGTTTTTTGTTTATCAGTATATAAAGGATAAAGAGCTTAAAGTTCCAGTTTACGAAGGCAGGCTCAAACGAGAAATAATTTCGGAACTGATCATTGGCAACAATTATTATCCTAGGGAAATAATTAAATTGTTTTTTGAAAATGACGTGCCGTTTTTGAAGTTACTTCTGCAACAATTTGGTCTAGATAATCGACATTCGCATTTTATATCTTTTCTACTCGATCAGTTGAAGAAAAATGGGAACTCTGAATGCGTAGAGCTATTTATTTCAACTAACTATTCTACTCTAATTATTGAACGTGTTATCGAAGAGGCAACTCTTATTTCGATGCTCATTAAAAGCAACAGCAAGTTTGCCTTCGAGTTAGTGTATCAAAAGATGCAAACAGAACCGGAGGTTAGCGAGCCGATTATAAGTGGTTACGGTAAATCTTGGGAATCCTACTCCAATAAAGAGGCTGTTCCAGTACTTCTGGACATTATCGCTGCTCATATTTCTGGGTTACATGGTAGAAGTATTTATGATCGTACTACAACCTCAGCTATCCGGATGGCCACCGAAGCTTTGCTTTCAATAGCAAAGACTCATGATGAAGTATTGTGCTTATCCATTCTTACAGGCTTTTTGTCTAGGGGATTTATTGGAAATGATAATGATGATATTTTCTACTTGAACGGATTTAAGCGAGATATCGACAATGTTATATCTATGCATCGCTCTAAGCCCTATAAATTGGCACAAGCCGTAGAATTGTTGCAAAAATATAAATATGATCTAATCTAGGTATATCTTATAAAGATTTGAGGGGGTTATTGATGTGAAGCTTTTACATTTGTTGGGGAGTCCCTTACAATTTGCCTTGGCTCATACAGCCAAGACAAATTAAAACTAGTACCATTTATATATGCCAACTTTTTTGTTCTAAAATAGTCCTCTCATGGTGTCAACGACATTTACAAAACTTAAAAATCCTTTAAATTTAAATGAAATTTTTCCTTTCCAAATCCTCTATTATAGGCTCAATAAGCAATAAAAAGCGATTTAAATGTTCAAAGTATTTCTGCTGATCGGTACAAAAAGTCTTTAGCATTTATGCTAAAGACTTTTTTACTTTTATATAGTTCTGTTAAAATCAGATAAGTGCTATCACTTATAACAGATCATTCATTTCCTGCCATTGATAAATTCTTACTTTTTCTGATTGATTGTTTGAGCTATTGATCATAGCTTTAGCTACATTCCGGCCATCTATACCACGATACTTTTTTAGGACCTTGCCTATAAGAATAGGATTAAGCACCGACCATATTTTTATAAAGACTTTTTCCAGCGGACGGTTTTCATTTCGGTTTCCCATCAGCATGGAGGGGCGGAAGATATGGGTATGGTCAAAATTAAGGGCAATTATGTCGCGTTCAATCTCCCCTTTGGTTTTAATGTAAAAGATATTTGAACTGGCATTTGCGCCAACAGCGGTAACCACAAAAACAGATTTTGCACCATTTTCTCTGGCAATTTTAGCGGCTAAAACGGGATAATCATGGTCAATTTGATAATATAGCGCTTCATCCGGAACATTTTTTTTAGTTGTCCCAATGGCAATATAAACTTCTTCGCCAATAATGTTTTCTTTTAAATCGGGTAGAGAATGGTAGTCGCCAACTAAGGTTTTTAATTTTGGATGACTTATTTTTAAATCTTTGCGAACTACAATTGTAACCTGTTCATAATTTACATCGTTCAGCAAGTCATTCAGTAAATAAGAACCTATAAAACCACTTGCACCAAAAATTATTGCTTTTTTCATTTAAATTTCTCTTTTGACCGGTCCCAATCTTAAGGAAAATTATTTTATAATGGCTTTAACAATAACAAAAATTACAAATTACAGTTAATCTTAATTAGTATGTTGTTTGCAATCTTTACAGATGCCTGAAACAATTAAATTCATACTATACACCTCAAACCCGGCAGGCATTTTCAAGGGTGGAATTTTTGTTTCGGCTAAACAATACACCTTCAAACAGTTGTTGCAATTGAAATGTACATGTTCATCATGGTGGTTGTGTGCTGTACACGAATTGGAACAAATGGCATAATTTGCCGTACCCTGGTTATCGAGTATGCGGTGGATAATGCCTTTTTCTTCAAAAGTTTTTAAAATGCGGTACAAGGTCACACGGTCTATCGCTTTACCAATTATGTTTTCAAGGTAAGGCTGAGATGTGGCCGAATTTCGGTTTGATAAAACATCGAGTACCTGTAAACGGGCACCAGTTCTTTTTAAACCATTTTTTAATAAAAGATCTTCGTATTTCTGTATTTTAATATTTTCCATAAAGCTGAATCATTAACAGTTAAATAATTAAAGTTGCTTTGGTAATCGAAACCGGTGGAGCGTAGGTTGCATTGGTATTGGCCAGTTTCAAAGTGCCTTTAACCCTGATGGGCTTATCTGTAAATTCTATCGGCTGGTTCATTTCGACCATAATCATAATTGGAATACCGTTTTGCCCACAAAAATAACATTGATTAATGGGCAAAGTAGCCAGCAAAAATTTAGCATGCTTCGCCGTATTTTTAACTGGAATTAAATAGCCCTTTAAATCAAATTCACTGTTATTAAACCTTTTTATCGTTTCGCCATAAATGGGCAGCAATTCATTTTTATCCGTCAGTTCAAATTTAACCGTACCAATTACATCCCAGTTTAAAGATTTGATCTGATCGGCAGCATGATGCTTTTTTTGTTGCGGAAAAGCATTCAAACTTACAAAAAGCAATAAAAGTGAGGTTAAATTTTTCATTTAAATTTGTTTTGCATCCAGTAAGAAAAAGTCTGAACGGTTATCTCCGGTTGTATTGATTATAAATTTTCCTCTGATTTTTATAGGTTTATCTGTAAAAGGAATCGGGTTTGTCATTTTAACTTCAATCATTGAAGGAATATCGCCAGTACCACAAAACGGACAAGACTCAATAGGCACAATAGACAACATAAACTCGCTGAATTTCATTCCGGCCTTTGTTGGATAAATATAACCCGGTAATTCAATTACTTTATTGTTTAAAGCCATTAACTCATTTGGAAAAACACTTACCCATTTAAGCTTTTCAACCTGCTTGTCGTACCGCAAGCCAATTAAATTCCAGTTGGTGGTGCGTAAATCCTTATGTACTTTAACCTGCGCACTGAGGTTAAACTGAATAAACAATAAGGCTATAAAAACGAGCTTCTTCATCAAACTATTTGGATAAGGTTTTAGCAATATCTACCCGGTAGGTTTGTAAAGCCGGAATAATGGCCGCAACAATACCGATGCATAGTCCTGCAATCAATAAATAAATTTCTTCGCCAACAAAATAAATACCTGTTAGCCGGGCTTGCGATGATTCCTGGTATAAGCCAATAATTTGTAATGCTGTATGTCCGATAATTAAACCAAGAATGGCACCTGCAAAGGTAATTAGTAAACCTTCCAGCATAACCAGGAAGAAAATTTTTACTTTTGAACCGCCCAGACAACGCATAACCGCTAAGTCGTATTTCTTTTCTTTCATAGAGTTGTATAAACTAATGAAAACACTCAGGGCAGAAATGGCCATAATTAAAATGGCAAACCATTTTAGGGTATCAATTCCAACCCCAATTAACGAAAATAACCGGGCACTTTCCATAGCAGGAGAGGCTGCCTGCATATTGGTACTTTGATTAACCATCCGCGGAAATAGTACCACAGACATTGGCGATCGGTACTGGATCAGGATAGAGGTAATTTCTTTATTGCTGATTTCTTTGCTTTCGGGTGCTTCATGATGTTCTTCTTCACCTGAAGGTTCATGCATTTTATACACGCTGCCAATATTCGTCAATACCAAATTATCGGTTACATTACCTTGCGGTACGAGAATACCTTTAACGATATAAGCATGTTGCTTATGTTCGTCGCTTGAATCATTTAAACCATGAGCGCCAAAAAAGGTATCTCCAATTTTTAATTTCGATTCTCTGGCCACACTGCTGCCAATGGTGACTTCCAGATCTTTGTTCCAAAAACTTCCGGAAGCCAGTTTTAAACCATATAAACCAACAAAAGAAGAATCGGTACCGGCAATCCGGAAACCATTGTAATTATCACCCAAAGCCAATGGAACGGCTCGTTTAACCATTGGGTTTTGCATCAACTCATAAGCATCTTTAGCCGGAATATTTCCAGTGGGAAAATCAATGTGGTAAATGCTGCTCAGAATCAATTGTAACGGACTTCCTTTTGCACCAACCACTAAATCTATATCTTTCGAATTGCTTTCTAATTTATTGCCAATTTGGGTAGAGGCCAGAAAAAGGATCGATAATATTCCAACGCCAAAAGCAACCAGAATAACATTTAAAAAGGTCGTGAGCTTATTTCTGAGTAGGTTTTTTGTGCTTATCTTAAAAATGTTCATTATAGTAAATATTCCCTTTCTACCCGATTTCTTATTCTTGTATCATGTGTCGCAATCACCAGCGAAGCACTATTTTCTTTGGCTTGCGTAATCAGCATGTCCATTACGTTCTCCGCATTTTTATCATCCAGACTCGAAGTAGGCTCATCTGCAATTAATAGCGTTGGGTGGTTAATCAATGCCCTGGCCACTGATACACGCTGCAGCTGGCCCTGGCTAAGTTCGCTTGGATATTTTTTCGCTTTTCCATCAAGCCCCAGCGATTCCAAAAGTGAAAAGATTTTACTTTTAATTACCGGTAAACCTGCAAAAGAACAGGCGATCTCGATATTTTCTGAAATATTAAGACTTTGAATCAAATGCGGCTTTTGAAAAACAATGCCAATATGCTGTCCCCTAAAACGGTCCATCGCTTTGCTTGAAAGGCTGTACAAATCTGTTCCATTTAAAACGATGTTGCCCTGTGTAGGTTTTAATAAACCCGAAATGCAGTTTAAAAGCGTGCTTTTTCCACTGCCAGATGAGCCAAGCAATAGCCATTGTTCATTGTCTCCAATGGTCCAATCCGGGAAATGTAGGATTGGTCCGTTGTTGTAGCGATGATTAAGAGATTCTACTTTAATCATAAATTTTTTGATTGTTTAACTTTTATAGCAGGTTGTACTGCAATGTTTTTAATGGCATAATGCCTGTAAATTTCTATTCCATCATTTGTGCCGTGCTTACAGGCTGGATTCATCATGGAAATAAGTATCAAAACTGAAATAAACAGCAGTTTAATTTTTCTCTGCATAATACAAATATATAATCTTTATTAATTGCAACAATGTTGTGTTACGAATGATACAATTAGGGTTTTAAATGAAACTTAATTGTGCTGATGAGGGCATGATCTGGTAAATTTTAAGTTTATAAAATGAGCCAGAGCAATGGTAAACCCTCCCAATGGAATTAATACAGGTTCTAAAAATCTAATACCCGAAAAATGACCAAAACCAATAAAGATAAAACCAGCTGTTAAGAGGATGACGGGCAAAATTTTGTGATGATGATTTCGGTATGACCGGCTTAACGACCAAATGCCTAAGCATAAAGAAATACCGATCATTGTGATTTCCACAGCCGGATTTGCTAAAAAATCCAAACCCCACAAAGGAAGTAGTGTAAGTAAAAAGGGGAGTAAAGCACAATGTACAGCGCAGGCCGTTGACGCCGTAATACCCAATTTGTCGAGCGTAAAAGTAATTCTTGATGATTTCATAAAAGTTAAAGTTTTAATGCAACAAATATAAATGCAATTATATTGCATTAAAAAGAAATGAATAATATATTTGCAACTTAATTGCATTTGTGTGATAAAAAACTGCAGCCAGTGATTAAGTGAGTTTTTAGGAAGTGGAGATCTGTTTTGATAACCTTTTTGAGCAGCAGTTTTTAAACATTAGTAATTAATATTTGATAAGTTTAAAAATAAATTTAGATTTGTCTAAAAATAAATTTAGATAAATATTTAAAACATGAAATCCCTTATTGTCTCATTATCGTTCTCTTTAATTTTTTTTAGCGCATCTGCTCAAATGGGATTAATTAAAGGTTTCGTTAAATCAAAAAATGCTCCTGCAGAAAACATAACGGTTAAAATATCAGGTATTAACAGATCTGTAAAAACAGATGTATTTGGTTATTATCAAATTGAAAATGTTCCTTACGGACGTTATGAGGTATCTGTTTCGGGTGTTGGATATCTGTTTCAGAAACAAAAAGCAGAAGTCAAGGCTGATATTTTGATCTTGGAAATAGAACTTAAAGAAACAGAATCTAACCTGGATGATGTGGTGATAACTGGCGTTAACAGGGCTACGCAATTGCGCAAAAGTCCGGTTCCTATAGCTGTACTTTCTAAAAAAACAATGGATCAAAATGTAAGCACCAACTTAATTGAAGCCATTGTAAAGGGAGTTCCAGGCGTAACAGCCGTTACAACAGGGCCAAATGTTTCTAAACCTTTTATTCGGGGTTTGGGTTATAACCGGGTTTTAACACTATATGATGGATTGAGGCAGGAAGGACAACAGTGGGGCGATGAGCATGGTATTGAAGTTGATGAGTATGGCATTAGCAGGGCAGAAGTGGTTAAAGGTCCTGCAAGTTTAACCTACGGATCTGACGCTTTGGCTGGTGTAATTAATATGATTCCTTTTAGTCCAGATTTTGAAAATGGTGAGCTAAAGGGTGATGTGACCATGAATTATCAAACTAATAATGGTATGATTGGTTCTTCGGTTGGGTTGGGTTATGTAAAAAATGACTGGAAATATAGCTTTCGTGCAACAGGCAAAACAGCGCACAGTTACTATAATAAAATAGATGGATTGGTTTATGGAACGGCCTTTAGGGAATATAATTTATCAGCAAGTGCAAGGGTAGATAAGAAATGGGGTTTTTCTAAAACATCAGCTACCTATTACGATAATTTAATGGAAATTCCGGATGGAAGCCGGGATTCACTCAGTCGTAAATTTACCCGGCAGGTTTTGGACGATGGTGATAACATTAAAAACAGACCAATTGTGCCGGAGGATGAATTAAATACGTATAAAATTAATCCGCTTCATCAGCATATTCAACACATCAGGTTGTACAATGCCAGTCAGTTTAAATTTGGAAACAGTGATTTAAATTTACTTATTGGCGGGCAACAGAGTATAAGGCGTGAGTTTAATCACCCCACTTTAGCCAAACAGGCAGGATTATATGTGGTGTTAAATACTTTAAATTACGATTTGAAATATAATCTTCCTGACTTTTCAGGTATTGAAAGTACCATTGGTATTAACGGAATGTATCAGGGCAACAGAAGTAAAAATGCAACGGATTTCCCAATTCCTGATTATAATTTATTTGATGCTGGCGTATTTTATTTTGCAAAAAAGACCTTCGGAAAGGTAGATGTTTCCGGAGGTGTCCGGATGGACAGGCGGAATATGAAATGGAAAGATTTTTATGTAGGGAATAACCCCGAAACCAATTTCGGTAAAAAGGTAAACGCTGGTACACCGGGTGCTAACCTGCAATTCCCTTCATTCAGCAAAAATTATTACGGCTTTTCAGGTAGTGTGGGTTTAACCTATAATATTTCTCAAAAACTATTAATTAAAGCCAATATTGCCAGAGGTTACCGGGCGCCTAACATTACTGAAATTGGTTCTAATGGTTTAGATCCCGGTGCACACATTGTGTATTTAGGAAACAGGGCTTTTAAACCTGAGTTTAACCTGCAGGAAGATATTGGCATTATTGCATACCTGAAAGATGTGGATATTAGTTTGGAGCTGTTTAACAACAACATTCAGAATTATATTTATCAATCACGTTTAACCGATGCCAGTGGAAATCCTGTTGTTATTGTACCCGGAAACCTTACTTATCAGTATCAGCAATCAAAAGCCCGCTTGTATGGAGCTGAAATGAGCATTAATTTGCATCCTGTAAATCTAAAATGGCTAACCTTTAATAATAGTTTGGCTTATGTAGTTGGCCTGAATAAGAATGAAACCCTGTTGGCAAAACATGGAAAATCCGCCAGGTATTTACCTTTTATTCCACCTTTGCAAATCAGAACAGAACTTAAAGCTACCGCCCAATCTAACATTGGCATATTTAATAAACCTTATGTAAAAGTAGATGCCGCCATTTTTGCTGATCAAAACCGTTTTTATGCTTTGGATAATACCGAAACCTTTACTGGTGGTTATACTTTATTAAATGCAGGCATTGGTTCTGCCGTTCAGGATAAATCAGGTAAAACTTTGTTTGATATTTTTATTCAGTGTGATAATATATTGAATAAGGCTTATCAGTCAAATTTGAACCGCCTAAAATATTTCGAATATTATGCATCTGCTCCAAATGGCCATTCAGGGATTTACAATATGGGGCGTAATATAAGTTTTAAAGTAATTGTTCCATTTTAGAAGGAAACAGAAAATATCTATAATACTTAAAGCTCTTCTGTTTTATTATATTTACCTTATGGAAGAATCGGTAAGCGAACAGCGTTTAAATATTTTAAGACAATCAATTGGTACAGTGATTACTTCGTCGCCATCAAATTTTATGAACTGGCTGGCTCCGGTAATGGTTAAAGCTGAAAATGGTATATTGGTTTGCCGCTACACCATCCGTAAAGAAATGACAAATCCTTATGGCATTTTACATGGGGGAGTAACGGCAGGCATTATTGATGATTTAATTGGCGCAACAGTTTATACAATGGGATTGAATGATCGTTTTACAACGGTAAACAATTATATTGATTACTTTGCCCCAGCCAGTGAAGGCGATGAAATTGTTGCTGAAACGGCTATTGTAAAACGAGGTAAAACCATATTAAATTTACAGTGCGAGATATTTTTACCTTCAAAAAAACGTTTAATAGCAAAAGGCTACTCCAATATGTTAAACATAGGTTAAGCCAATATTTACAATTGTAGAATTATTTATTAATTCCTTTAAATTGACAAAACATTCTCATAAAGATATTGTTGTAGATTTACTTAAAACCGTATGAGCCATGTTAACCAACTATTCTACCCTTCAATTTATTGTTAGAGGCAAAACCTTTAAAGGATTTTGCATGAGAATTCAGGACGACTTCCACGAAACGTATGCGGTTGTATTGGATGGCTATCATTCTTTCTGTATCTGGCTTGATAATAAATCATCACAATGGTATGCTTCAAAAAACGTTGCCATAGAACGTGATGCCATTTATGAAATTATCAATAGAATTTCCCTTCCAGAACAAAGTTCTTAACCTGCTTGTAGCAATATTGTTGCATAGGTAACATTCTGTTTGGTTTGCGGGTTTATGCAACATCATGCAGTTTTTTAATTGTTTTTTAGGTTCCTCCTTAACAGAGCTGGTTTTTTATTGAATATTGATTTGGTTAAAAGTTTGTATTTTAACAGGAACTTAACAATACCGGAACTAAATCAAATCATTATGAACAGAAAATCTTTACTAATTTTATTAGGGATTTTGACCTGTTATATAGTTTCCTATGCCCAAACTACCATTAAAGGCAAGGTTACCGACGACAACAAGGTTGGACTTCCCGGAGTAAGCGTGCTGCTAAAGGGCACCACTACAGGTACCTCTACAAATGGAGATGGTACGTACAGTATTACAATACCTTCAAATACCGGTGTATTGGTTTTTAAATCCATTGGATTTGCCAGTCAGGAGGCAGCTGTCGGCAGTCGTACAGAAATTAATGTTCAATTAATTTCTGACGCAGAAAATTTGTCAGAAGTTGTGGTTACCGCACTTGGTATAAAGCGATCACAAAAATCAATTGGTTACGCTACACAGCAGGTAAATGGAGATAACCTGACCCTTACCAAAGAGCAAAACGTAATTGGTTCTCTGGCTGGTAAAGTTGCAGGTGTGCAGGTAACCGGATCTTCAGGTGCAAGCATGGGAGGTACCCAGAAAATTAAAATCAGGGGTGTAAACGCAATAGATGGAAGCGGACAGCCTTTAATGGTAATAGACGGTACACCAACCAGTCAGGATAATTTTAGTGGAAACGCAAATGGTGTAGATTACGGGAATGTTTCGCAGGATATTAATCCTGAAGACATTGAAAGTGTTAATGTGTTAAAAGGTCCGGCAGCTTCTGCATTATATGGCATCAGGGGGCAATACGGTGTAATTTTAATTACTACAAAAAAAGGAGCTAAAGGCCCTAAAAATGTAAGTGTAAGTGTAAATTCTGCTTTCTCAATTGAAAAGGTTGGGAATTTTCTTCCTCTGCAAAATATTTATGGCGTAGGTAATAACCAAACCTTTTTAACACTAACCAATGGGCAAAAATATATTAATGGGAATGATGAAAGCTGGGGCCCGGTTATGGATGGCACACCCGTTAGAATGTATTATAGCTTTTATCCACAAGATCCACAGTTTGGGCAATTAACCCCTTTTGTACCTCAACCTGATAATATTAAAGATTTTTACGAAACAGGCTATAATTTAAATAATGGTGTTTCATTAACGGGTGGTAACGAAAATATGAATTACAGAATGGGTTATACCAATGCTTATATTAATGGTACTTACCCAAATACCTGGTTAAAGAGGAATAACTTAAATTTAAGTGCTTCGCTTGATGTAACCAAAAAACTTACCGTTGGTGCCAATGTAAATTATGCAAATAATAGTGGCCAACGACCAACCCAAGGTTATCAGGGATCATTTACAGGGGCATCACAATGGTTTCAGCGCAATCTTGATATTAATCGTTTAAGAGACTATAAATATGCTGACGGAACAATTTTAAACTGGAATGTAAATCCAAATACAACTACCGGAATTATTACCAACAACAGGCCGAGTGATTGGAACAATCCTTTTTTTGATGCTTATGAGTCTTTAAATAATGATAAACGTGATCGTTTATTTGGTGATGTTAATGCTTCCTATCAGATTTTACCTGAGCTAAAAGTGAGTGGTTTTGTACGCTCTGATATGTATACGCAAAGCATTACGCATAAAGAAGGATTAGGTGGGCGCTTGGTTGATGGATACCAGGTTGGTAAATATCAAAACACCGAAAATAACTATGAATTTCTTGGACAGTACAATAAAAACTTTAATGATCTTTCTGTAAACATAAATGTAGGTGCCAATTTATATACGCTTGATTACTCAGGTCAGTATCAGGCTACTGTAGGTGGATTATCTAGCCCGGGTTGGTATTCGGCTGCAGCTTCTGTAGACAGGCCGGTAAGTGTTTCTGAAATTAGAAAAAAACAAATTAAAAGTATTTATGCAATGGGATCGTTTGGATATAAAGATATTTACTTCCTGGACGCTTCTATTCGTAATGATGTTTCTTCAGCTTTGCCCGAAAATAATAATTCGTATTGGTATCCATCTGTTTCGGGTAGCTTTTTATTTAGCGAACTTACAAAGTGGAAAGCATTGTCTTTTGGTAAATTAAGAGCAAGTTTTGCAGTTGCAGGATCTGATTTGAAGGTTTATCAAACTGTTAATACTTTTGGAGCTGGCAGCAGTTATAATGCCAGTACAGGGGCAATTAATACCATACTCGTTCCTGATAAACTTAAAAACCCATTTATAAAACCTTCTTTCGCAAACTCTTTTGAGATTGGTTTAGACTTAAAATTCTTAAAAAACAGAATTGGAGCAGAAGTGACTTATTATTCGCAAAGAAATAAAGATCAGATTTTAGATTTATCAGTTTCTGGCGCAAGTGGTTATGATAAATATGTAATAAATGCTGGTTTAATTGAAAATAAGGGAGTTGAACTGTCTTTAACAGGCCGTCCAATTCAATCGAAATTATTTACATGGGATGCAACATTTAATTTTGCCCGCAATAAAAATAAAATCATAGAATTATATCCGGGTATTCCTGTTTTACAAAATGATGTGGCCAATTATTCCAGTCAGAATATTTATTTAAATTCTACGGAAGGACAGTCGTTTGGTAATTTAATAGGTCCAGGATATAAAATTGACGCAGCTACAGGTAAGGTTTTATTAGGAACAGACTATATGCCTTTATTTGACACTGCAAAAGATTTTGGTAGTGTATTACCACAATTTACGGGCGGTTTACAAAATACCTTTAAAATTGGAAACTTTACGCTTGCAGCAATGATTGATTTTCAAAAAGGAGGTCAGTTTTTCAGCTGGTCAAAAATGCTTTCTGCTAAGTCTGGTCAGGCCGCAGAAACAGCCGCAATAAATGATAAAGGCTTTAATGTTCGTGATCCATTAGCCAGTGGCGGTGGTGTTAAAATCAATGGTATATCACAGGCTACAGGTCAGGAAGTAACCGCTTATGTAGATGCCAGAACTTATTACAGAACTAACCTGGGTACACGGATTTACGATGAATGGATTTATTCTGCATCTTATATCAAATTACGTGAAGTAAGCCTGGGCTATACATTTGAAGGAAAAATATTAGCGAAAACACCTTTTAAAGCTGCAAAATTTGCTGTAATTGCCCGCAACCCGGTAATGATCTGGCAAAAAGCTCCTAAAGGATTAGATCCTTCTGAACTTTCTTCAGGCAGCGCCGATATCAGTTGGATAGAAAAAGGAGAATTACAAACTGTAAGATCTTTTGGTGTTAACTTAAGCCTAACCTTTTAATTTTAAGCATATGAAAATTACACATAAAAAAATATATATGGCTTCTTTAGTACTATTAGTATTAAGTGGCTGTAAGAAGTTTGACGATTCAGTAACAGTAGATCCAAATAATCCAACAAAAGCGGGTACACAACTGATCGCAAATGCTGAATTATTTTTACCCGGATTAAGTTCATCCCCATATGGTGTACATTATCCTCAATATTTATCCAATACCTCATTTACAGATAACAGCAGGTACGTAACAATTAACTTTAACTTTGCCTCCTTATATTACGGACCTTTAATAAACTTAGAGACCGTGATTAACAGCACAACCTTGGATGCAAATGAAGGTGCTGTGGTGAATCAAATTGCTGTGGCTAAAATTTTGAAAGCGTATTTCTTTTGGCACATGACCGACAGGTGGGGCGACATCCCATACAGTGAGGCATTAAAAGGAAATGGAAGTTTTACCCCAAAATACGATAAACAGCAAGCCATTTATAATAACTTGTTCACTTTATTGGATGAAGCCAACGCAGCAATTGTATCTGGCACAATAAAAAATGATATTATTTATAATGGTGACGTTAACAAATGGAAAAGATTAGGAAATACAATTCATGCATTAATGGCGCTAAGGCTTTCTAAAGTAGATCCTGTAAAAGGTTCGGCAGAATTTAATAAAGCGGTTGCTAATGGAATGATGACGGATAATGCTGATAATCTGACTTTTCAGCATTTATCTAATGCAACAAATGAAAATTACTGGTACAATTCTTTCACTGTTTTAGGCCGGAATTGGTTTGCGGTAAGTAAACCTGTTGTAGATTATATGCAACCGTTAAACGATCCTCGTTTATCTGTTTATGCAAATAAAAATACGGCAGGCAATTATGTTGGCCTGGATTATGGTTTACCCGGATCGGTTACAGTTGTAATTAATAATTACTCGCTTTTAGGCAGTAATTTACGTTTGCAAAATTCTCCTGTTGCGTTAGTTACCTATGCGCAATCGCTATTTGCAATGGCCGAAGCCGCAAAACTTACCTGGATAGGTGGCGGAGACGCTGTAGCTAAAACCAATTACGACAAAGCAATTGAGTATTCTATCCGTCAATGGAAGAATAACGATGTAACAGGCTTAGCGGCATATATGGCGAATGCTGATGTTGCTTATGATGCGGCCAATGGATTCAAAAAAATTGGTAACCAACGCTGGATTCATTTGTTTCTGCATGGTTATGAAGGTTGGGCGGAGTGGAGGAGAACAGGTTTTCCTAATTTTCTTAGCCCTGCACCAAATAATAATGGTGCTCAAATACCAAGGAGAGAAGGTTATCCTACACAAGAACGCTCTTTAAATTCGGCCAATTATAATGCGGCAGTTGCAGCTTTTCCATATCTTCCGGGTGCTGACGATTTAAATACGAGAGTATGGTGGGATAAGCCTTAATTGGATTTGAGTACTTAAAATTTTAAACAAAAAATCCCAGTTCATAAACGAACTGGGATTTTTTTATGATTTGTCAATAGGAGAATAAGAATTTGACTTTAATCGTTATCCAAAAAATAAATAACATAATCCAATTGCAGTACATACCCCAACTAAATCTGCTAATAACATAGCGCCTATAGCATATCTCGTGTTTTTAACACTCACTGAGCCAAAATAAACTGCAATCACATAAAAAGTGGTATCAGAAGCACCCTGAAATATTCCTGACAAACGGCTTGCGAAAGAATCTGCTCCATAAGTTTCCATTGTACTTACCATCATTCCTCTGGCCGCACCTCCGCTCAAAGGTCTGATTAATGCTGTTGGCAAACCTTCTACAAATCTGGTATCTGCTCCTAAATAAGCGAAAAAGCTTTTTATTCCGCTAATAACCACATCAAAAGTACCACTGGTGCGTAGCATACTAATGGCAACCAGCATTCCAACTAGATAAGGAATGATTTTTATTGCGGTATCAAAACCATTTTTAGCACCTTCTATAAAAGCATCAAAAACGTCAATTTTTTTATAAAGCGCACCAATAACAATTAAAAGAAAAACCAGTAAAATTAAGCCATTGCTCAATATACCCGAGAATGATTTTATGCCATCGGCATTTAAAGAAACGATGTAAAGAACTAAGGCGGCAATAATTACCGAAAGACCTAATATCCATCCAATTACAACCGGTTGTAATAAATTTATTTTTTGCTTAAAAGAAACAATAAGCATAGCCGCAATGGTGCCCACAAAAGTCACGATTAAACAAGGAATAAAGATATCAGTAGGATTTGATGCATTTTGCGAGGCACGAATAGCAATTACACTTACCGGGATCAGGTTTAAGCCTGCGGCGTGTAAACAAAGAAACATAATCTGCGCATTGGAAGCCGTATCTTTACTTGGATTTAATTCCTGTAAACTTTCCATCGCTTTTAAGCCAAAAGGAGTAGCCGCATTATCTAACCCCAATAAATTGGCAGAAAAGTTCATAATCATGTGCCCCATAGAGGGGTGCCCCTTTGGTATATCAGGAAAAAGCTTTGAAAAAAACGGTCCAACAATTCTGGACAATAAACGAATGCCACCAGCTTTTTCCGCAATACTCATTAAACCCATAAACAGAGCTAATATACCCACCAGCTTAAAGCATAATTCTACAGAAACCCAGCAGGTTTGAATGATGCCATCTAATTTTAACGGATTAGCCGCATCATCGGCTTTGCCAATCACCATCCAGTTAAAAATATCGCTTTGCCCAAAGAAAAAACATTTAATGCTGGCAACTACAATTGCTATAATAATAAATGCAGACCAAATTCTACTTAATGCCATTAGGTTTGTTTAGTTATATTGATTTTGAATGTGCAAAATACCATTTTAAAATAAAAAATGCGTGCTTAATTTTAACAAGAAATTTGAATGTATTTCATGAAAATGACAACCTGTTTTTGATTTCAACAACGATTTATAACTAAAAAAATGTTGATTTTAGGTTAATCTTAAAAATCATGTGATCGTTTTATTTATCTGTTTAACAATTAGTTATTTTTTAATGCTTAATTAATTTAAAATGTAAGCTGAAATTTTATATATGTTTGTAATCAACTTTAGGGGTGCCATTACGGCTGAGATTACACCCTATGAACCTGATGCGGATAATGCTGCCGAAGGGAAAAGTAGAACATACTTCTATGTGCGTTTTTGCGCCCATTCCTAAAGTTATATTTAATTTTTATAAGGAATGGAAATTACATTTAACAAGCAAAAACAGTCAATTGAGGCGCAAACTTCTCTTCAAAGTTTATTAAAGGAAAAACTTGGCGAAAGGCAAAATGGAATTGCTGTAGCCATCAATCAAACCATTGTACCTAAAAAACGCTGGGCTACACATGCTTTGCATCCAAACGATCAGGTTTTAGTAATTACGGCCACGCAGGGCGGATAATCATCCTGAAAATAGTCAATCCTTTACGCCACTAATTAAACATAATCAGTATGAAAAAGAACGAAAGCATCCCTCAGCAGGATATTATTTCCTGCACACCCTTTTCTGGCTCAAAGAAAATTTATGTAAACGGAACATTATTCCCTGAAGTTAAAGTTGCCATGCGGGAAGTGTCGCTTTCCGATACAAAACTTAGCAATGGTGGAACGGAACAAAATGCTGCGGTAACACTTTATGATACCAGTGGGCCTTACACTGATGAAAACATAAAAACCGACATTAAAAAAGGCTTGCCCCGTTTGCGTGAACAATGGGTTTTAGATCGTAACGATGTAGATCAGTTAAATGCAGTTTCGTCGGCTTACGGAAAAGAAAGAAAGGAAGATCAACAATTGGATCATCTTCGTTTCGAGCATGTTAAAAATCCTTTACGTGCTAAAACGGGTAAAACAGTTACCCAGTTACATTATGCTAAACGGGGCATTATTACGCCTGAAATGGAATATATTGCCATTAGAGAAAATCAGCGTAATACTGAATCAGGCTTAAATTCAATTATAAACCATCAGCATCCGGGGCATAGTTTTGGGGCAAATACACCTAAAAACTTTATCACTCCAGAGTTTGTACGTAATGAAGTAGCAATGGGAAGAGCCATAATTCCTGCAAATATTAATCATCCGGAATTAGAGCCGATGATTATAGGCCGGAATTTCTTAGTCAAAATCAATGCAAATATTGGTAATTCGGCCATAAGCTCTTCTATTGATGAAGAAGTGGAAAAAGCCGTTTGGGCCTGTCGTTGGGGTGCAGATAACATCATGGACTTATCTACAGGTAAAAATATTCACGAAACAAGAGAATGGGTAATCCGTAATTCGCCGGTTCCTATTGGTACGGTTCCTATTTACCAGGCACTGGAAAAAGTAAATGGTAAGGCCGAAGATTTAACCTGGGAGATTTTTAAGGATACCATTATTGAGCAGGCCGAGCAAGGGGTAGATTATTTTACCATTCATGCGGGTGTGTTGTTGCGTTATATTCCGTTAACGGCCAAACGTTTAACAGGTATTGTTTCCCGTGGCGGATCAATCATGGCTAAATGGTGTCTGGCACATCATAAAGAGAATTTTCTTTACACCCATTTCGATGAACTTTGCCAGATTATGAAACAGTATGATGTTTCATTTTCGCTTGGCGACGGTTTACGTCCGGGCTGTATTGCTGATGCCAATGATGAAGCCCAATTTTCAGAATTGAAAACACAGGGTGAACTTAACCGGATTGCCTGGAAACATGATGTGCAGGTGATGAATGAGGGGCCGGGGCATATTCCGATGCACTTGATTAAAGAGAACATGGAAAAGCAGCTGGAATATTGTGCAGAAGCTCCATTTTATACTTTAGGGCCACTTACAACAGATATTGCTCCAGGTTACGACCACATTACTTCTGCAATTGGTGCGGCTATGATTGGCTGGTACGGTACGGCTATGCTTTGTTATGTAACGCCGAAAGAACATTTAGGCTTACCCAATAAAAAAGATGTAAAGGATGGAGTAATTACGTATAAAATTGCAGCTCATGCGGCAGATTTAGCTAAAGGGCATCCTGGGGCACAATACCGTGATAATGCTTTAAGTAAAGCCAGATTTGAGTTTCGATGGGAAGATCAGTTTAATCTTGCTTTGGATCCGGACACGGCACGCGAATTTCATGATGAAACTTTACCAGCCGACGGCGCTAAAATTGCACATTTCTGCTCAATGTGCGGACCTAAGTTTTGTTCAATGAAAATTACCCAGGAAATAAGGGATATGGCAGAACAGGGAATGCTGGAACAATCTAATCTTTTTACTGAAAAGGGAAGTGAAATCTATTTGTAAAACATGCTGATTGTAATATCCAGTCCGGTTCAAATTGAGGAAGAAGCACAATACATTAACGGTTTGTTTGATGCAGGCTTACCGCTTTTCCATTTGCGTAAACCCGATTATGATGAAGCAGGAGTAGAGGCCTTACTGAAAAAAATAAATCAGGAGCATTATCCTAAAATTGCACTGCATCAACAGCATCAGCTGGCTAATGAATTTGGAATCAAACGCTTACATTTTACAGAGCGATTAAGAAAAGAAACAGATGTTGCATTATTAGATCAGTATGTAAATGAAGGATTTATATTATCAACCTCCATTCACGAACCTGAAGCTTATTGTAGCTTAGGCAATCCGTTTAGTTATTGTTTTATTGGTCCGGTGTTTAATTCAATCTCTAAAAAGAATTATCCGGCTAAATCCGAATTGCGTTTGCCGCGTAAAAGTAATACACATCTCAATTTGCAAACAGATTTAATTGCGCTTGGAGGCATAGATAAACATAAAGTATTGGAGATTAAAAAACTGGATTTTGATGGACTGGCTGTTCTTGGTGCCATCTGGAGTAACCCGGTTCAATCCAGAATAAAATTTAAAGAAATACAAGATTTATGGATTTAGGTTATCATAAACTACAATTCATCTCTCAGGGTGACACCCCGGCCATCCAACTGAAAAATATTATTTCGGCACTGGATGCCGGATGTAAATGGATTCAGTTAAGGTTTAAAAATGCCGGTTCAAGGCAGGTTTTAGATTTAGCAACACTGGTAAAACCACTTTGTTCAAGGTATGGCGCTATTTTAATCATTAATGACCATGTTGAAGTGGCTAAAATGGTTCATGCAGATGGTGTGCATTTGGGTTTACAGGATCTTGATGTTAAACTGGCCAGAAATATACTTGGGCCGGATAAAATAATTGGGGGTACTGCAAATACTTTAAGCGATGTACAGCAAAGAATTTTTGAAGGTTGCAATTACATCGGTTTGGGACCGCTTCGTTTTACTCCAACTAAAGTTAAACTTAGTCCGGTTTTGGGTTTTAAGGGTTATGAAACAATTGCCCGCGAACTTAAAAAGAACTCTTTTAATGTTCCTCTATATGCAATCGGCGGAGTAACACAGGAAGATGTTTTAAGACTTATGGAAATTGGAATTTATGGTATAGCCGTTTCTGGCATGATTACGCAACATCCGAACAAACAACAATTAATTAAAGAATTTAATACAATCCTATATGAAAATGTTAACAATAGCCGATAAATCTTTCTCTTCAAGATTATTTTTGGGAACCGGAAAGTTTGGTTCTGCAAAACAAATGGAAGAAGCAGTTTTAGCATCAGCATCTGAGTTGGTTACTGTAGCATTAAAACGTGTGGATTTAGAAAAAGAAACAGACGATTTGCTTCTGCATTTGCAACATCCTGCTGTTGACTTGCTACCCAATACTTCGGGGGTTCGTAATGCGAAAGAAGCCGTGTTTGCCGCTCAGCTTGCCAGAGAAGCTTTAGAGACCAATTGGGTTAAACTCGAAATTCATCCGGACCCCAGGTATTTAATGCCTGACCCAATTGAAACCCTTAAAGCTACAGAAGAACTTGCAAAACTGGGTTTTGTGATATTGCCTTATATCCATGCAGATCCGGTTTTATGTAAAAGACTGGAAGATGCAGGTACAGCTGCAGTTATGCCCTTAGGATCACCAATTGGCAGCAATAAAGGTTTAAAAACAATTGATTTTCTTGAAATTATTATAGAACAAAGTAAGGTTCCTGTAATTATTGATGCAGGTATTGGAGCACCATCAGATGCGGCCTTAGCAATGGAATTAGGAGCAGATGCAGTATTGGTAAATACAGCGATTGCAATTGCAGGTAACCCTGTTGCAATGGCTACCGCCTTTAAACTGGCCGTACAAGCAGGAAGAATGGCTTATGAGAGTAAGTTAGGAGAGAAAATAAAGTTTGGTAGGGCAACAAGCCCGTTAACTCAATTTTTGGAAGATGAATTTTAAAGATTTATTTGATCAGTTTAACTGGGATGAGGTTAAAGCATCAATTCTGAATAAAACTAAAGATGATGTTGAAATTGCTTTAATAAAATCTAAGCGAAACCTGGAAGATTTTAAAGCTTTAATTTCGCCCGCTGCGCAACCTTATCTGGAACAAATGGCACAGCTTAGTCATCAAATTACCCAAAAACGGTTTGGTAAAACCATACAAATGTTTGCTCCAATGTATTTAAGCAACGAATGCAATAATATTTGTACTTATTGTGGCTTTAGTATGGAGCATGGCATTAAAAGAAAAACCTTGTCCGGCGCTGAGATTCTGCAGGAAATTAATGTTATTAAAAAATTGGGGTTTGACCATGTTTTGCTGGTAACCGGAGAAGCTAACCATACCGTACATCTTGATTATTTTTTAGACGCATTGAAGGTGATTAAACCACATTTTTCTAATGTATCCATTGAAGTACAACCTCTTGATGAAGCTGAATATGAAATTTTACAGCAGGCGGGTGTAAATGCAGTACTGGTTTATCAGGAAACTTATCATAAAGAAAAATATAAAGATTATCATCCGAAAGGCAAAAAATCTAACTTTTACTACCGCTTAGATACACCAGACCGGATTGGTAAAGCAAGTATGCATAAAATAGGCTTGGGCGTTTTATTAGGTCTTGAGGACTGGCGGACGGATTCTTTCTTTTGCGCCTTACATTTAGAATACCTGCAAAAAAACTATTGGCAAACTAAATATTCTGTTGCTTTCCCACGGATTCGTCCGGCCGAAGGTGTTGATATTTCTAATTATCCTATTCAGGATAAAGAATTGGTACAGCTGATTTGCGCTTACAGGTTATTTAATGAAGAAGTTGAAATTTCAATCTCAACCCGTGAAACAGAAACCTTTAGAAATAATTTAATCACGCTGGGCTCGACAACTATGAGTGCGGGATCTAAAACCAATCCTGGGGGGTATTGTGCTGATGAACAATCATTGGCTCAATTTGAAATAAGTGATGAAAGAAGCCCTGGCGAATTTGAAAAGATGATTAATGAAAAAGGATATACAGCAGTTTGGAAAGACTGGGATAAAGCATTTTAAATGGAAAAGTTTACAAAAGATGAACTGTTAAGGTACAGTCGTCATTTTATGCTCGAAGATATTTGTGTGGACGGTCAGTTTAAATTTAAAACGGCAAAAATCCTGGTTATTGGTGCCGGTGGATTAGGTTGCCCGGTAATTCAATACCTGGCCGCTTCCGGGATAGGTGCTTTAGGTATTATTGATTTTGATAAAATTGAAATACATAACCTGCACAGGCAAATATTATATGGAACGGATGATATTGGTCAGGCAAAAGTACAGATTGCCGCAGGTCGGGTTAAGGCGTCCAATCCTCATGTAAATTGTATTGCTTACGAAACAAAACTGGATGAAACCAATGCGGAGCAAATTATTGATCAGTTTGATTTGGTTATAGATGGATCTGATAATTTTGCAACAAGGTACCTCGTTAATGATGTTTGCATGGCACTTAATAAACCTCTGGTTTATGGCAGTATTTTGAATTACGAAGCGCAGCTGGCCGTATTTAATTATAAAAACGGTAAAAATTTAAGAGATATTTATCCTGATGCCCCCCATCCTGATGAAGCACCTTCCTGTAGTTTAAATGGCGTAGTGGGTGTTGTTCCGGGTTTGTTGGGTTTGTATATGGCTAATGTTGCTTTACAAATTGTTTTAGGAACTTATGAACAAAAAGGGTTGATGATATTTGATTTTAAGAACTTTGATATTTTAAAATTGAATTTTTAAGTTAAAATTGTGGTCACAGGTAAAACTGTGCTAGGTTTTATAGCTTGAAGATTCTTTGCTACGCTCAGAATAACAAAATGTATTAAATTATCTGTCATTCCGAGTGTAGCGAAGGATCTATTTAATTAAGCTCAGTATTTTACTTAAGGTTTATTATCTGTTAATTCAAAACCCCATGTTTTTCCTTTTTCTGTTGCCGGAATACCAGATGTCATCCATGCCGGTGCTTTAGCCCCTTTAAGGTAATAATCGAAGAACTGCTGTTCGCGAATTTGAATATCCTTACGGTTTTGGCGTTGAACCAGGTTATGTGCTTCTCCATTATAGTTTAACATCCAAACCGGTTTGCCCAAGCGGCGTAAACCCGTAAACATTTCAATTCCCTGGTACCAGGGCACAGCTCCATCAGCATCGTTTGCCATCACCACAACTGGTGTATTTACTTTCGGGAACATAAATAAAGGCGAATTTTCGATATACAATTCAGGTTTTTCCCAAAGCGTAGCGCCAATTCTACTTTGTGTTTTTTCGTATTGAAACTGACGGTTCATACCACTTTCCCAACGGATACCGCCATAGGCAGAAGTCATATTGGCAACCGGCGCACCAGCCCATGCAGCCGCATACATATTATTTTGTGTAATTAAATAAGCAACCTGATAACCGCCCCAGCTTTGTCCCTGGATGCCAATTTTGCTTCCATCAACCCAGCTGTTTTTCTTTAAACTCTCCACACCTGAATTGATATATTCAACAGCAGATTGTCCGGGATGACCAGTTTCATAACTAATATCCGGTGCAAAAACTAAATATCCGTTGCTTACAAAGAAAGAAATATTTAAGCGTGAAGGCGTAGGAGCAGGCGCCTGATAACCATATAAACCATCTGATAATTTCTCATAGAAATAAGCAATCATCGGGTGTTTTTTATTTGGATCAAAATTCTCCGGTTTATATAAAATACCTTCTGCCTGATGGCCTTTTGGAGTTGTCCATTTTACCAGTTCGGCTGTTCCCCAGTTATAATTTTGCTGCTGAGGATTGGTATTTGTCAATTTGCTTTCTGTTTTAAAATCGCTGGTTACATAAACGTTAGGCGATTCTACATAACTTCCCTTATCATAAATGTAAAGGTCTGCATCTTTAGCTTTAACCAAATTAGAGTACTTGGCTTTAGACATAATTACTAAATCAGGGTTTTTAATAGTACCCACGTTTTTGCGGTAAAAACCATTTTCTTTAGTTACGTTATTAAAACCATTTAACCAAATCAGCTCATTCGCTTTTACAAATTTATCAGCACTGTTTCTTTCAAATCTGTTAGGTTGTTCTGTTTTTTCGTATCTGAAAGTGATTTTATTGTCCCTGCCAAAGCCATTAGTGATGTTTTTAGGCTGCGATTTTCCATCCGGAGAGAAAGACCAGATATCGTATCTGTCATTAATCAAAACAGCTTTATCCTCTTCTGTCCAGGTAGCAAGGCCATAAGCACTTGGTAAATCCGGTACATCGTTTTCTTCATCAACAAACTTTACATTTAAGCCACTGTTTAAAACAATACTTTTTCCGGTAGCAATGCTATAACTAGACCAGTTGCCTGTTTTTCTATCAAAAGATAAAATGTAATTACCGCCAGGAGATGCCGTTGCATAACCATTTAAGTTTTCGATAATCTTTTTGCGCTGACCATTTTTAGTATCAACAAGATAATAATCCTTTGAGGTAGAACCACTCCACTGGGTTTCAATTCTGCGTCCAAAATCTGTTGATGCCAAAACAAAATCTGCATTGCCATCATGCACAATGGTAGCTTCTGGTAAAGTCAAATCCGTCAATGCAATCACTTTCGGGTCACTGCTGTAAACATCAATTACAGATAAATAACTTCTTTTGCTTTCCTTATCTGCATTTTTCAATTGCATAGGTTGCAAATAATCATCTTTGTAATTCCAAACATCAACTTTAGCCACTTCAAAATCAACAATAGTGGTGTCTTTGGCTTTTTTAACAGGGGCAATGCCAAAAAATAATTTTTTACCGTCTTTGCTGAATTTCACATTCGCATCGCCACTTACCGACCATTTTGCTGGTAACCCCGGCATATCATAGTCCACAATAGTTTGAGCGGTATCTAAAGTTAAAGAATTGTAATAAACATTGAAGTTTTTGATTTCCTGTTTTTCAGGACTTTGCTCACCAACAAAAGCTACATGCTCACTTTCTTCATCAAAAGCAAAGTTTTTGAAGTTTCCTTTACCTTTAACCAAAGTTTTAAGTGTGCCTTTTTCTGTGCTTAGCAGAAATACACCCTGAGGCGCTGTTTTATCTTTTTTAGATCCGCTGCAAGCGAAAATAAGTTGCTTGCCATCTTTACTGAAAGCATAATCTGTTACAAATTTATAGGTTTTGTCAACCCCGGTTAAAAGATTTTTAACGATCAAGTCTGTTCCTTCTTCGTTCTTTTTTCCTGCAGCACCAGGTTCATCGTCTGCAAAATCAATATCCGAATCTTTTTTAGTTGCCGGAGTAACTTTTTTAGCCGTATCCAGTTTTTCCAGCTGATAAGCTAAAAATCCTGAACCTTCTTCTGGAAATTTGAAAGATTTTACCCTGGCTACCTTGGTAATCGTATTCGTGGTTAAGTTTGCAATACCCAATGAGTCTTTAGGCATTTCATCGGGTTTTTTCTTTTTAATTTTTGCCTGGCGAATATCTTTATTAAAAGCACGAATACCAAAAGCCGCAAATTTAGAATCGCTGCTAAAGTCTGCATTTGTACCGCGTGGTATCGTCAGTTTTGTATTTGTTTTTAAATTTGATATAAACAGGTTGGCATCACCTTCCTGTTGTAAAATACTGTACATGGCCCATTGTCCATTATTGGATAGTTGTTTGGCGCCAACAGATTCCCAGGTATCATAAACAGAATGATCAAGCGGTTTCTTTTGTGCGTAAGCAAAATTTACAACTACAAGAAGTAATAAAGTAAGTTTTTTATGCATTTGGAGGAGTTAAATAATTTGTTGGTTGATTTAATCTTTAAAAATTGGAAAATTTTAGCTTAATCGGAAAGATGTACGTCAAATTTTACAAAAAGAAATGTTTTTGGCTAAAATAACCCTTTAACTAAAAAAAGCACCGTTTCCGGTGCTTTTCTTTTATTTTTTAGGTTGTTGCTGTTGTTGACGCATGTAATCGTCTAAACGTTGCTGAAATTTTGATTTTTTCTTTTTCTCATCGGCTGGTCTCGCTTTATTTTGTTGAATTAAAGCATGAATCTTATCATCATCAACCATTTTACGAATTAAGAACTGCTGACCGAAAGTCATTAAGTTGGCTAAGAAGTAATAATAGTTTAAGCCCGAAGGATAACTGTTTAACACCCCTAAGAAAATAACCGGCATAATATAACCGATATATTTCATCTGACCCGTAGCACCTGATACCTGGTTGTTGAAATAAGTCATAATTAAGGTAGAGATGGTCATCAATACGCACATTAAACTTAAGTGATCACCAATGAAAGGCAACTTTACCCCAAAGCGGATAAACTCATCATAAGTTGATAAATCTTTCATCCAAAGGAAACTCTCTCCGCGTAACTCAAATAAGTTAGGGAAGAAGAAGAAGAACGCCATAACCAGTGGTAATTGTAAAACCATTGGTAAACAACCCCCGAGCGGATTTACACCGGCCTTCTTGTATAATTTTAAATATTCCTGTTGCACCAATGTTGGATTATCTTCGCCTACTTTTGCTTTGATTTCATCCATTTCAGGTTTTAAAACCCTCATTTTAGCCATTGATAAATACGACTTGTAAGTAAGGGGAGATAAAGCCAGCTTTAAAAGAATGGTTAATGCGAAAATAATTAAACCATAACCCCAGTTAAAACGCTCTAAAAGGTTAAATACAGGTAATACAATGAAACGGTTTACATATTTTAATGGCCAGTAGCCTAAATCCACTTGTTTTTCAAGGTCATAACCCTGATCCTGTAAAGTAGAGAATTTATTCGTTCCGAAGTAAAACTCCATATCATAACTCTGAGCAGCTAAATGATTGTAAGGCAATTGCATATTTGCCGCATAAAATTTAATCTGACCAGGTGCAGTTGGGATTTTAACCTCTAAACTTCCTTTTTCGAAACCATTTTTATCAATTAAAGCAGCAGAGAAAAAGTGTTGTTTAAACGAAAACCATTGGATTTTGCCTTTGGCAAGATCTTCTTTCTCATCTTTAGATACACTAAGGTGATCCACATCGCCATTTACGTATTTGTAGTAAGGTGCAGAATAACGATGCTCGCTTTCAATCGATTTTTCTTGCTGTAATAAAGTAGCTTCCCAGTTTAAACCGATATTATTACCGGAAATAATCTGTTGTAAACCCACTAAATTAATTTTGAAACCAACTTTGTTACTTAGCCCTTTTAAATCATAAACGTACTCTACATATTGGTTTGCACCATAATTAGCACGCATGCTTAAAGTATTGCCTGTTTTGGTTGGTACAAAAAATAAATCGTTTGTATTAATTACTTTTCCAGCAGCATTTAAGTTTAAGCCAAATTTATTCTGGTTGCCATCAAATAAAATTAAGGGCTTGCCATTAAACGTTTTCTGACCTTTAACTTGTACTGAAGATATTTTACCACCTTTATTACTGAAAGTGATTAATAAGTTTTCGTTTTCTAATACAGAATTAGATACAGTGCCACTTAAAGCTGTTCCAAAAGGACCTTTTAAAGCTGATGAATCTACTGCAGGCGTAATTGCTGCTGCTGAAACGGTATCTTTTTGTATTGGGTTAATCCCGATCTTTTTTAATGAATCAGCTGTTTTTGCAGAGTCAATTCTTGCCTGCTCTTTTTTTACATCAGCTGTATTTGGCTTTAAAAAGTAGAATGATCCTGCCAAAATGATCATAATCAGGAACAGTCCTGTGAAGGTATTTCTATCCATTATTGTTGTTTATACTGCTTTTAATTGGTTTTCTTCTTCGCATACTCCATTGCAGCGGCCACAAATTTAACAAAAAGTGGGTGAGGATTAGCAACTGTTGATTTTAATTCAGGGTGAAACTGGCCGCCAACGAAAAAAGGATGGTTTTTAAGCTCCACAATTTCCACTAAATTCGATTCAGGATTCATTCCAGAGGCAATCATACCAGCCTCTTCGTATTGTTTTAAATAATCATTATTAAACTCATAACGGTGGCGGTGACGCTCGTTAATGTGCTGTTTGCCATAAATTGCAAAAGCTTTTGTACCTTTTTTAATATCGCAAGGGTAAGAACCTAAACGCATGGTTCCTCCTTTATTTGTAATTTTTTTCTGCTCTTCCATCATGTTAATTACCGGATTAGCTGCTTTTTCTTCAATTTCTGTTGTGTGTGCATCTTTTAAGCCTAAAACATTACGGCCAAATTCAATTACTGCACATTGCATACCCAGGCAAATACCAAAAAACGGAATGTTATGCTCTCTTACGTATTTAATGGTATCAATTTTACCCTCAATACCACGGCTACCAAAACCAGGAGCCACTAAAACACCGTGTAAATGTCCTAATTTCTCTTTTACATTATCAGGAAAAATACCTTCAGAGTGAATATATTCTACTTTTACTTTACATTCATTTTTAGAACCAGCGTGTATAAAAGATTCTATAATTGATTTATAAGCATCGGGTAATTCAACATATTTACCAACCAAACCAATTCTAACTTCAGCCGTAGGATTTTTTAGTCTGCCTAAAAAGTCTTTCCAGTTTTCAAGGTTCGGCTCGTTTTTAGTAGGTAATTTTAATTTTGCTAAAACAGTTTTATCCAATTGCTCTTTTAACATCAGCAATGGCACATCATAAATTGTAGCTGCATCCATTGATTCGACTACGGCGTTGATGTTAACGTTACAAAATAATGCGATTTTTTTTCTGATTTCCGGGCTAATGTGGTGCTCGGTTCTGCAAACAAGGATATCCGGTTGAATACCGTACTCCAGTAATGCTTTAACAGAGTGTTGTGTAGGTTTGGTTTTTAACTCTCCGGCAGCTGCTAAGTAAGGTACTAAAGTTAAATGAATTACAATGGCATTGGTGCTGCCTTCTTCCCACTTAAATTGACGTACAGCCTCAATAAAAGGAAGGGACTCAATATCGCCAACAGTACCACCCAATTCAGTAATTACGATATCATAATCACCACTTTCGCCTAAAATGCGCATGTTGCGTTTAATCTCATCGGTAATGTGAGGTACAACCTGAACCGTTTTTCCTAAATATTCACCTTTGCGCTCTTTGTTAATCACATTTTGGTAAATACGTCCGGTGGTTATGTTGTTTGCCTGAGAAGTTGGTACATTTAAGAAACGCTCATAGTGACCAAGATCTAAATCGGTTTCAGCACCATCTTCGGTAACAAAACATTCGCCGTGCTCGTAAGGGTTTAATGTTCCCGGATCGATATTAATATACGGATCGAATTTTTGAATGGTTACACGGTAGCCACGTGCCTGTAAAAGTTTAGCTAAAGAAGCGGAAATGATGCCCTTACCTAATGAGGAAGTAACACCGCCCGTAACAAAAATATACTTAGTCATGATTGTGATTTTTTACAGCAGATGCAAAAATTGCTGCTTTTTGTACGGGATACAAAGGTAAGAAAATTACCGGTTTCTATTCGCTATAAAATTAATTATTTTAAATATGATAAAGTTGTGTAATTCAGTAAAGTAGGAGGTAGCTTCAAAAAATAATTCTTCTTTTTAAACAATCCACTAATGATTTTAGGATTAAAACTGCCTTTTTAAGCCATTTGCTATCGAAAATTAAAAATAATCAATCAGAAAAAGTCATTTAACTGATGCATGATTTCAAAAAATAAACTTTAGCCAACAGTGCTTATTTGCACTTAATCACTATAAAATAATTCAGGTTATTATTGGCATCGTAAGCATAGGTTTTAAAAGTACAATTATCTGTGTTAATGGTAATGTGTTTCATGGTTGGTTTTAAATTGCCGTCTCTGCCCAGAAAAGTCTGTTTATTTTTCTCGCGGATAATCTGATTACTGATACTCAATTTTCTGGGATTTAAAGTATAAACTTCAAATTGAGAAAATACGTCGTCCTGATCACTTTTGTAAGTGTAAATCGTTTCGCTATCCGTTTGAGCTTCCCGTACCAATCGTCCAAATTTATCGTATACATAACTGATGTCCCAAATCAAACTTCCATCATTTCTTTTCGAAAGTCTGCGTACACATTGCATCTGATCATTCAGAAAAAAAGTTTCATAGTTATCAGGCTTTGCACCATCCATCGATATCGTATGGAATTTATCCTTTTCATAAATAAAGCGAACTTCAGAAGAAGAATTTCCATAATCCATAACCATTTTATTAATTAAGCCATTAGGATTACGAATGTACTTTATAGTGCCCGATGGTTTTCCATCTGTATAATTAATGGTAGCAAGATACTGTTTCTTATCATTGTAAATATATTCCATAGATTGGGCAGTTTCTTCCTTCATTAAGCTATCCTTATACATATGATATACCTTTTTAAGACAATTACAGTTTAACTCCTGTTCTGCTTTAGATGGCTTTGTATAATGTACTGTATTAGCGTTTTTTAAAAGTGATTCAGCATATTTTTGATCAGGTACAAAAGTAGATTTCATAATGGCTTCCATCTCAACCTGTGCACTTTTTTGATTGTTGGCATCGAGCGTTTTTGGAATAAGATAATCTGGATTTGCGATATTGAGGTAGGTTTTAATCGTTTTTAAATAAGCATCCGGAGTATTGACCATTATGGGCTGATCTTTACCATTTGAAATAACCATCCCAAAAGGTTTCTTCGTATTTACCCTGTAGAAAAAATATTTCCCTGATTTGTTTTGATACTCAATCAATTTTCCGCTTCCAATATCAAATATCGGAAAACTATCATATACAGGTCCAAAGTAGGCATTAACATTTTTTATATTGGCTTTATGTTTTTTAAAAGTATCGGTTTCATCATCAATACCAAAAAATGCAACGCTGGGCGAAGGCTCACCAAATGCGACATCAGATTTTAAATTTTGAGGTTTGACTTTAATAAATACCTGCTGCGAAAACGAAGCATAAGGCAGGAACAGGAAAAATAAATAGAAAAGCGTTTTTTTCATGATAGATTAATTAAAAATTCTAAAATGAAATGAAAAACTACAACAATCGGATTGATTTGGGTTCTTGTAAATTAGCAACAATTATAATAAATTTTTACCTTTTGTTCTTTTTCACTCCAGGCAATATAAACGTTATTTTCTTTACCCAACCGATATTTAAAGCCATTTAGCTGCGATTTTTTTAATTCCTCATAAAGTGCTTTATCCGGAGTATATTTATCGGCTTTATCCTCAGGCATTACAGCTGGCTCCAAAAAATTATCTTCGCTAAAAAAATCATTAGCGATGGTTTTTAAAAAAATTACCTGGTCTTTTTCTTTAGATAAATCAATATTAGGATCAGTATTGCCAACCAGATCTGTTCCTTTTATTTTAACATTATAAATCTCTTTTCCTTCAGCTGTGGTAATAGTAAAGTTCAAAACCATATCCTCAGGCTTGCGGCCGGTTAATTCAATTTTAAACGAATCCAGTGTTTTCAGACTCGAAAAGGATTGAGCTATACTCGAGTTTACATTTTTAAATTCAATCGAATCCGCTTTTCCTTCTTTGGTATGGTTTGTACAGGCTGTAAATAGAGAAAGTGTAAATAGTGTAAATAGAAGGAATAGGGCAGTCTTTTTCATAGTCAAGCATTAACGCGACCTAAATTAGCAATTTTTTATTGTTGAAGTAATTTCAGCATAAAAATTTGTAAAAATATATAATATAAATATATTTGCGTAACTGGTTACGTAATTAATTATTGGTATGAATTTTTTTGAACAAACGGGGAAAGTGGCTTTAGGAAGTAGGTTAAGGATGTTAACGGATAAAGTAACTGAAGACGGAAAGCAAATCTATAAAATGTACAATATAGATATGCAGCCCAAATGGTTTCCGGTATTTTATTCTTTATCCAAAGGGGAGGAAAAAACCATTACCGAAATTGCAAAGTCCATTGGTCATTCACATCCGTCGGTTAGTAAAATTATTGGCGAAATGTTGAAGAAGGGGTATGTTCAGGAAAAAAAGGATCAAATGGATGGGCGGAAAAATATTATAGTGCTATCTGATCTGGGCATTGAAATTTTAGATAAACTGGAAGATCAGCTGATTGATGTGAACGCAGCCGTAGATGAGATTAGTAAACAAACACAAAATAATTTATGGGAAGCGATTGGGGAGTGGGAGTTTTTATTGGAGCAGAAAAATTTGTTAAGAAGAGTAATGGAAAAAAAGAAAGAAAGAGAAGGTTATAAAGTTGAAATTATCAATTATGAACCCAAATATCAGGAAGCGTTTAAAAGCCTGAATGAAGAATGGATTTCTACTTATTTTACAATGGAAGAAACGGATTATAAAGCTTTAGATAATCCGCAAGGCTACATTTTAGATAAGGGTGGCTATATTTTGGTTGCGCTTTATGATGGAGGGCCTTTGGGTGTGTGTGCTTTAATTAAAATGGAAGATGAAGAGCATGACTACGAACTGGCTAAAATGGCGGTATCTCCAAAGGCGCAGGGCAAAAATATTGGTTTTTTACTGGCATCAGCAATTGTTGAGAAGGCAAAATCATTGGGCGCATCAAAACTATATTTAGAAAGTAATACCATTTTAAAACCAGCCATTAATCTTTACCATAAATTAGGATTTCAAAAAATAGCGGGTAAACCAACGCCTTACACCCGTTGTAACATTCAAATGGAATTACTATTGGATTAGACTAAAATTACAATACAATTTTCAACAAATCCTCTGGTGTATCAATGGCCAGCGTTTCTATCTTTGTAATTTTAGTTTGAATTTTATATCCGTTTTCTATCCAGCGCAATTGTTCCAAACTTTCGGCAACTTCTAAAGCAGATGCCGGAAGTTTGGTAATTTCTTTTAAAACCGATGTGCGGTAACCGTAAATGCCAATGTGTTTAAAAAATGGATACTGGCTAACCCATTCGCTTTCTTCAGCATTGCGTATAAATGGAATGGGGTGCCTGCTAAAGTAAATCGCTTCGCCAGCATGGTTAACAATTACTTTTGGACTATTGGTATTAAAGAGTTCTTCTGTTTGAGTAACGGGCTTAATTAGTGTAGCCAGTTGAGTGTTATCCAATTCAAAGCAAGAAGCCAGCAAGTCAATTTGTGCCGGGTCAATGAAAGGTTCATCACCCTGAATATTAATCACCACATCAAAATCAGAGTATTGTTCTGCAACTTCAGCACAACGATCGGTACCGCTTTGATGGGTAGACTGGGTTAAAGCATATTCACCCCCAAATTTTACAACCTCTGCCACAATACGTTCATCATCTGTAGCTACTACAACCTTACTTAAACAGATCGATTTTAGAGCTTGCTCGTAAACCCTTTGAATCATGCTTTTACCATCAATCATCACCAATGGTTTACCCGGGAAGCGGGTAGAAGCATAGCGGGCTGGAATAATACCTATAATTTTCATCTTATTTAACAAAAAATACCCATAAAACAGGGATAATGATCATTAGAGCCAGCACCACAAAAGAAATGGGATGAGCAAAATTAAACGTCCAGCCCAACATTGGTATTTGTTTAGATACAATCAGTCTGGAATCTTTTTTATTGAAATAAAAAATACCCCATTTCCAATTGCCCGGGTGATCGTGCTCAAAATCTTTGCCCATCTTTATAAGATTAAAAAAGTCCGTTTATTTCAGCCTCAATAGCCTGTATTACAGTACCTAAATCTTCCGGATTATTGGTAAAATCCAATTTGTCTTTATCCAGAATCAGTAACTTTCCTAAATTGTAGCCTTTAATCCAGGCTTCGTATTTTTCATTTAATTTAGAAAGATAATCAATTCTGATACCAGCTTCATATTCACGTCCGCGGCGCTGAATGTTGTTAACTAGGGTAGGCACAGATGCACGCAGGTAAACCAATAAATCAGGCGGTTTAATAAATGAAGTAACGTTTTGAAAAATCGCACGATAATTATCATGGTCACGGGTGGTCATCAGCGCCATATCATGCAGGTTTTCAGCAAAAATATGAGCATCTTCATATATCGTTCTATCCTGAATTACATTCCGGCTATTTTTCTCGATTTCAGTAATCTGTTGAAAACGGCTGTTCAGGAAATAAATTTGTAAATTGAAACTCCAGCGTTTCATATCACTGTAGAAATCTTCCAGATAAGGATTGTTGTCAACAGCCTCATACAGAGCCTCCCAGCCGTAATTCTTTGCCAGTAATCCGGTTAATGTTGTTTTTCCGGCACCTATATTGCCAACTATCGCTATGTGCATATTATTTTGATGAAGATTTAAAATAAGGATGTGAGTTTAACGCTAAAATCTGATTTCTCATATCTTAAAACTATTAAACTGATTAAAAACTTTTAAAACCGATTAAACTGCGTACCTCTCTGATGGTTTTTTGGGCACTTTCACGGGCTTTTAATGCACCATGTTTAGCCACCTGTCTCAAATAAGTATCATCCTTAGCCAGTTCTTCAATGCGTTCGCGGATTGGTGTATTAAACACGATCATATCTTCTGCCAGTTGTTTTTTCATGTCACCATAACGGATTTGCATTTTATTATACAAACCATCAAAATGCTCAACCGTATCTGCCGATGAAACAATTTTCATTAAATCAAACAGGTTTTGAATAGCTTCTGGTTTGGCCTGATTTTCTTCGGTCGGACCGCTATCACTTACCGCTCTGGCAACTTTTTTACGGATGATTTCCGGACTATCTGCTAAATAAATGCAGTTTCCATCGCCATCCGATTTACTCATTTTGCCTTTTCCTTCTAATCCGGGTACTTTTACCAGATTTTCAGCATAGTTAAAGGCAAAAGCTTCAGGGAAATAATCTGTATTGTATAATCTGTTGAAACGGTTGCTGAAAGTTCTGGTCATTTCCAGGTGTTGTTCCTGATCTTTACCAACAGGAACTTTATTTGCCCTGTGGATTAAAATATCAGCCGCCATTAACGTTGGATAGGTTAATAAACCAGCATTTACATTATCCGGATGCGAACGGATTTTATCTTTAAAAGATGCACTGCGCTCCAGTTCGCCCAAATAAGCATTCATATTCAGGTATAAATAAAGCTCAGAAACTTCCGGAACATCAGATTGAATGTAAATGGTGGTTTCTTCAGGATTTATACCACAAGCCAAATACTCAACCAAAACATGTTTAACATAGCCATGTAAATCGGCAGGAGTAGGATGGGTGGTCAAAGAATGAAGATCTGCAATAAAAAAATAGCAGTTGTAATCGTACTGCATTTTTACAAAATTGGTTACCGCACCAAAATAATTTCCTAAATGTAGCTTTCCTGTCGGCCGTATGCCGCTCACCACTGTTTCTTTCATAATGGCCGAAATTAAAAATAAATTATGATCAAAATGTATTTTACATTCAAATTATCACATCATTTTTCTGAAAAGTAAATTAGCTTTTATTCCCATCTGTTTTATTTGATAAAATAGCGTGGGGGTTTTAACTTATATCGTGGAAATGATTATAAAAATACCAAACCCATTTTAAACAAATTCGTCATACCTGCATATTCAGGGTTACAGCATTAAAAAAATCAGTTATCCATCTAAAAAAAATATTTTCTCTAATTAGAAAATGTCACTCTATTTTATACTTTTGAATAAAATGATAAAGTTTTTAAAGCAAATACACAGGCTATGGTTTTTATTCTGGATCCTGTTTTTCTTTTTGTTGTTTTATCCGGTATATTTTCTGACTTCCAGAAGCCCGAAATATTATGGTATTTTAAATTTTTTCAGAAAAGCCAACAGTTTTTTTCCTGGTTTTTTTTCAGGTGTATTTTTCTCTTATCATTTTGAAGAAAAGTTAGAAGCAAAGCAAACTTACATTTATTGTGCAAACCACAGCTCTAACCTCGATATTATGGTGCTCTGTATTCTTGCAAAAGGAAAATATCATTTTATGGGTAAAGACGAATTGTTAAATAACCCTGTATTGAGTATCTTTTTTAGAACCATAGATATTTCAGTGAAGCGGGAGAGTAAAATTTCAGCTTTCAGGGCATTTAAAAAAGCGGGAGAGAACCTGGAGAAAGGGATGAGCCTGATTATTTTTCCTGAAGGCAAAATTGATGATCATTATCCTCCAAAACTTGGAGAATTTAAAAATGGCCCATTTAGGCTGGCTATTGATAAAAATATTCCATTAGTACCAGTAAGTATTGCTAATATTTGGCAAATTAGCTGGGATGACGGCGCAAAGTATGGAAGTAAGCCGGGAATTTGCGATATTTACATCCACAAACCCATAAATACTGAAGGATTAACAGCAGATGATTCTGATCTCTTAAAAGAACAGGTTTATAAGTTAATTGATCGTAAATTAATATAGTAATGATTTTAGACGCAAAAACCATTCATAAAATAGCTGATCTGGCCCGAATTCATATCGATGATAAAGAGGTAGATACACTGATTCCGGAAATGAATAAAATTTTATCCTTTATGGAAAAGTTAAATGAACTGGATACCTCAACGGTTAAACCGCTTGTGTATATGAACGAAACGGCTAATGTTTGGAGAGAAGATGTTGTAAAACAGGAAATTTCTACGGCTGACGGTTTAAAAAATGCTGCAAAACATACTGAACAGTTCTTTATGGTGCCTAAAATTATCGAAAAATAGGTTTCAGAAATAGAGATTATCAATTTGCTGTGAGGCAGATTTAATCTATTTTAAAAATCATTGTAACATAACTAACCTTAGCTGTGTCTAAAAAATAAAAACAAACATGCAGAAACCACTTATTACGATAAAGGAAATTGGACGTAAATATGTTATTGGCGCTGAAGTAATTCATGCCCTAAAATCGGTTTCTTTAGATATAAACAAAGGTGAATTTGTTGCTTTAATGGGCCCCTCAGGTTCAGGTAAATCTACCTTAATGAACATTTTAGGTTGCCTGGATACGCCAACCAGCGGAACTTATATTTTAAATGATAAAGATGTTAGCCACATGACGGACGATGCACTTGCAGAAGTCCGGAATAAGGAAATTGGTTTCGTTTTTCAAACTTTTAACCTTTTGCCACGCTCCACCTCATTAGATAATGTTGCTTTGCCGTTAATTTATGCAGGTAACAGCAAGAAAGACCGTGATGCACGTGCTAAAAGAGCTTTGGAAAATGTTGGTTTAGGTAATCGTATGGATCATAAACCAAATGAGTTGTCAGGTGGTCAGCGTCAGCGTGTTGCCGTAGCCAGAGCTTTAATTAATGATCCTTCCATTATCTTAGCCGATGAGCCTACGGGTAACCTTGATACTAAAACCTCGATAGAAATTATGGGGCTTTTAGAAGAAATTCACAGTAAAGGCAATACAATTATTCTGGTAACCCACGAGGAAGATATTGCACAACATGCCCACCGCATTGTACGTATGCGTGATGGTTTGATTGAAAACGATTACGTCAATACAGACATTAAAAATGTTTCGCCAAGATTACAGGCCTTAAAGGAAAGTGGCAGCGACTGGGAAAAAATAAATTAAGGTGTAAGTATAGGGCATAAGGTTTAAAGCTTTTAAATCCTATACCTTTAAATCCTTTGCTATTAACCTTTTTAATATGAAAATCTACACTAAAACAGGTGATAAGGGCCAAACTTCATTAATTGGCGGTACACGTGTACCTAAATATCATTTACGTATAGAAACTTATGGAACTGTTGATGAATTAAATTCTTATCTGGGTTTAATTATGTGTCAGGATATTGATCAAAATTATCAGCAGTTGTTAAAAGAAATTCAGGATCGTTTATTTACTATTGGTGCTTCTCTTGCAGCTGATCCGGAGAAATCAAAAATGAAAATTCCGGATTTACATGAAGCAGATATTACCTTGCTGGAAAATGAGATGGATGCCATGAACGAAGCATTACCTCCATTAAAACATTTTGTTTTGCCAGGCGGTAATACTGTTGTGTCCTATTGTCATATTGCCAGATGTGTTTGCAGACGGGCAGAAAGGTTAACGGTAGAATTGGCACAGGATAGTTTTGTTGAGGAAAAAGTAACCATTTATTTAAATCGTTTGAGTGATTATTTATTCGTTTTGGCACGAAAACTGAATATGGATTTTAAGGCAGAAGAAAACATTTGGATTCCCCGTGTTTAATAGTGGAAAAATAAGTTTGTTTTGCTCAAAAATTTTAATATACTTTGCGCAATATTACAAAGTAAGAATTTAATTGAATTGATATATGTATTGGACACTAGAATTAGCATCGCATTTGGAAGACGCTCCATGGCCTGCAACTAAAGACGAATTAATCGATTACGGTATCCGTTCAGGTGCCCCTGTAGAAGTTATTGAAAACTTACAGGCATTAGAGGATGACGGTGAGCCTTATGAAACAATTGAGGAAATTTGGCCTGATTATCCTACTAAAGAAGATTTCTTCTTTAATGAGGATGAATACTAAAATCAACCATCAAAAAGCCCTTTAGAATAATCGAAAGGGCTTTTTTGTTTTTAGATTTTTAAGTTAGAAAAACTTGAATTTCGATTAAAGAATGCAACGGTAAAAATTACCAATGGCATGCTACATGGAAATCTGTGTTTCCACCACATAAAAGAAGCTGCCCGCTGAAGCTTCTTTCATACTATTTTACAATATGTCTTCCCGGATTTTTGAAATCGAATCGTAAAATTTAGTCTTGAAAGGATAATTTTTTTTACATTTTTTAAACAAACTCCAATCGTTCGTGTTAATACCTCAATATTTAATTACTAAAAAGTTAACACTATGGGAAATTTATTGTATTTAGTCGCAGTCGTATTGGTTATATTATGGGTTATAGGCTTTGTATTCCACGGCTTTGGCGACGTAGGTGGCATTATTCATGTCTTACTGGTAATTGCAGTAATAGCAATTCTACTTAAAATTATAGGAAGAGCAGCATAAAAAAAATCCTCCCGGTTTTACAATCGGGAGGATTTTTTTTGGAGTATCATTTCCGCAAAATCAAGATCTGCGGGGTAGGTTATTTTTATGTTATTCCTTTCGCCTTCAATCAGGTTTATGCAAATGCCATCATATTCGGCTACACTTGCATCATCGGTAAATGAATTTTCATACGGATGTTTATAGGCTTTTTTAATTAAAGCAGTATTAAAGGTTTGTGGAGTTTGCACCAGGTAAAAATGATTGCGGTCTGCAGCCTCTGTGGTGTTGCCTTTAGCTTTTCGGATGCTATCAGTAGGGCGTATGGCAGCTACTGCATTTCCTGCCGAAAAAGATGCTTCAAAACAAGAATCGATTAGTTCTTTTGAAATTAAGGGCCTTACCGCATCATGGATTGCAACAATTCCGTCTTCGGTAATTACGTCTAAAGCATTTTTTACAGAATAGTACCGCTCCGTACCACCTTCAATAATGTTATGAAGAATATTAAAATTATGTTCTTTGCAGAGATCAGCCCAATATTGATGCTGGTCTTGATTTAATACAACTAAAATTTGAGGATTATACCGGCTTTTGGAAAAAGCACTTATGGTATGCATTAAAACCGGAAGGCCTTGCAGCAATAAAAATTGTTTTGGGATTTCGGTTTGCATCCGGTTTCCCGAACCACCGGCTACAATTATAGCGTAGTACTTCATTTTTAAAGATATGAGGTCATAAATTTGAGTGATGAAATTTGTTTTGTGGTAAACCTCATCACTCAATACTCAAATCTATATAATTAGCATGGCATCGCCATAGCTGTAGAATTTATATTTTTCTTTAACCGCCACTTCATAGGCATTCATTACATTTTCGTAACCACCAAAAGCACTAACCATCATCAGTAAAGTAGATTCAGGTGTATGGAAATTGGTAATCATTGAGTTTGCAATACTGAAATCGTATGGAGGAAAGATAAACTTACTTGTCCAGTCGTTAGCCGCTTTTAAAGTTCTGTTTGCCGATACAGCAGATTCTATTGCACGCATTGAAGTAGTACCAACTGCACAAATTTTTCTTTTTTCCTCTAAAGCTTTGTTTACAATACTGGCATCTTTTTGCTCAATAATAAACTGCTCAGAATCCATTTTGTGTTTGGTTAAATCTTCCACCTCTACCGTTCTGAAAGTACCTAAACCAACATGTAAAGTAACTTCGGCAAAGTTAATACCTTTAAGTTCCAAACGTTTCATTAGCTCACGGCTAAAGTGCAAACCAGCAGTAGGGGCAGCAACTGCACCTTCGTGTTTAGCAAAAATAGTTTGATAACGCTCTTTATCTTCAGCAGTAGCTTTACGTTTAATGTATTTAGGAAGTGGAGTTTCACCTAAAATTTCAACATTTCTTCTAAACTCCTCATCCGTACCTTCAAATAAGAAACGAATAGTACGTCCACGTGATGTGGTGTTATCTACAACCTCAGCAACTAGTAAATCATCATCGCCGAAATATAGTTTATTACCCACACGGATTTTACGGGCCGGATCTACTAAAACATCCCATAAACGTAACTCCTTATTTAACTCACGTAATAAAAACACTTCGATTGTAGCACCCGTTTTTTCTTTGTTACCGTATAAACGGGCCGGAAAAACTTTAGTGTTATTTAATATCATAACATCCTGGTCATCGAAATAACCTAAAACGTCTTTAAATATTTTATGTTCAATTTTACCGCTGTCTTTATGTAAAACCATTAAACGAGCTTCATCGCGTTGTTCAGCCGGATTATTGGCTACAAGAGATTCAGGTAAGTTGAATTTGAATTGTGATAATTTCATTCTTGATGAATTTTTTGAGGTGCAAAAATACGAATTTAATTCTTCTTTTTCGTATTTAACAACGCTTTTGTACTTATTTAAGTTTTAGCTAAAATTTATTCCCCTATGTTTGCTTAAATTTTGTGCTTTACTTCTGCAAAATTAATTAGTTTTGAAAATGAGCTGTAACCTTTTTAAACTTGTTGTGTCTAAACTCTAATTATGATAATCTTTAGGCTGATAGGCGAGAGTTTCCGATTTGCATTTGATGCATTGCGCCAAAATAAGTTACGTACAATGTTATCGCTGCTGGCTATAACCATTGGTATTTTTACCATTATTGCTGTGTTTTCTGCAGTAGATACCTTTCGTAATAAATTGCAGGCTAGTGTTGATAAACTGGGTTCTAACACCATTTATGTTCAAAAATGGCCATGGAGCTTTAGTGATAATTACCCATGGTGGAAATATATGAACCGCCCTCAGCCATCCCTTCGTGATTTTGCGGCCCTTAGAGAAAGGATGGAAAACTCAGACGGCATTACCTTTGAAATTGCAACCAGTAACCGGACCATAAAATATAGAAGCAACTCTGTTGAAGGCATTACCATTTCTGCAGCTTCGCAGGATTTTAATAAAACCTGGAACTTTGAACTTCAGGCCGGACGTTATTTTACCGAAAATGAAAATAAAAACGGTACACCCGTTTGTTTAATTGGTGCCGATATAGCAGATGGTTTATTTGGAGGTGATGAGCCCGTTGGTAAACAAATTCAGATTTTAGGCAGAAGGGTTACCGTTATTGGCGTATTTAAAAAAGAAGGAGAAGATATGCTGGGTACTTCTTTGGATAAAAGTGTAAATATTCCAATAAACTTTGCTAAAGGTATTTTAGATATTCAGAATGAACGATATGGCCCACAAATAACGGTAAGGGGTTCTGATAAGGTATCACTAGAAGAAGTGGAAAGCGAATTGCAGGGTTTAATGCGTTCTATACACCGTTTAAAACCTGGACAGGAAGACGATTTTGCCCTGAATAAAACAACTATTTTATCTAATCAGCTGGGTAAAATGTTCGATATGGTTAATATCGCAGGTTGGGTAATTGGTGGTTTCTCTATCTTAGTTGGTGGTTTTAGTATCGCCAATATCATGTTTGTATCTGTAAAAGAGCGAACTAATATCATCGGTATTCAGAAATCATTAGGTGCAAAAAGATATTTTATATTGCTTCAATTTATATTTGAATCTATATCCCTTTGTATTTTAGGCGGTTTGCTAGGTTTATTACTCGTCTACCTATTCTCACTACTTATTGGCGCAATTTTCGATTTCCACATTATTTTAGGTTTAAATAACATCATGCTTGGTATTAGTATTTCTGTTGTAATCGGAACTATATCAGGGTTTTGGCCTGCTTACTCAGCTTCGAGATTAGATCCGGTGGAGGCCATCAGGAGTTAAAATATTCAGGTTTATAATTACATTAAAAAGCAGAATTTGGTCTATATCAAATTCTGCTTTTTTGGTTGAACAGGATTTTATATTTTTATTTGGAAAGCAGGGTTCTTTGCTATTTTTATCGGCATTCCTGCTTTTCGCTGTATCCCTGATGAAAAATCAGGGGATGCCGCTTCAATCAGGTTTAGAGAAATGCGGATAGTGAAATAAAATCAATGACATTTTGCAGAGGAAACTTTGTTTCTAAACCCGATCGGAGTGAGATGCCCCGGTTTTTCACCTGGGCAGAAACGGGAGCGGGATTGCTGTTTCCGAAATGCTTTTATCTGCCTGTTTCCTAATCTTTAATTTGTTAACCTTTGCTTGTAGATTTTCTAAAAAGCCAGTTTATAATTTTAATTGATAAAATTTTTATTTGGAAAGCAAGGTTCTGCGCTATTTTTATCGGCATTCCTGCTTTTCGCTGTATCCCTGATGAAAAATCAGGGGATGCCGCTTCAATCAGGTTTAGAGAAATGCGTATAGTGAAATAAAATCAATGACATTTTGCAGAGGAAACTTTGTTTCTAAACCCGATAGGAGTGAGATGCCCCGATTTTTCATCAGGGGCAGAAACGGGAGCGGGATTGCTGTTTCCGAAATGCTTTTATCTGCCCGTTTCCTAATTTTTAATCTGTTAAACTAACCTTTGTAGACTTTCAAAATAGAAAGGCTGTGCTTAAAATGACCATTTACTCTGTAGAAATTAAATCAGCAGTAGAAATTAAGTCTATTTTATACTTTGCAGGTGTAGTTTCGCTCCACAACCAGTTATAGTGCTTGATGAGATTTAAAGCATCCACATGAGGTCTGGAAGCTGTAGTATGAGCATCTCCAACCACGGTAACTTTGTAATCTTTTGTTAAAGCAGATTTGACGGTAGAATCGACACAAAAATCTGTAGCACAACCCGTAATTACCAAATTGCTAATGTTATGCTTTTCCAGTATTTCTTGTAAATCGGTTTGGTAAAAAGAGTCGTTAACCGTTTTGCTTACAAAAAGGTCATCAGTTTCCTGATTTAATTCCGGTAATAATTGCCAGTCTTCGGTATTGGGTAAAAAACAATTTTCTTTGGTACCGTCGTGCTGGATAAAAATTACTTTATCACCGTTTTTTCTAAAATTATCTGCAATCTGGTTAATGTTGTTAATCACTTCCATTGTATTGTATCGTGCAGCGTAGGGTTTAAAACTTCCAATTTGCATATCGATAATTAATAAAGCTTTCATAAATAAGTTTCTTTTAAAAAGAAAACCCTCACCAACCTAATTGATGAGGGTTTTGATATGGATAAAATTAATTAGTTCAGTTTTGCCAATGCAGCGGCAATTTGCGCCACAGCTTTCTTTAATTGATCTTCTGATGCTGCATAAGAAATACGGATGCAGTTTTCATTTCCGAAAGCTTCGCCGGTAACTGTGCTTACATGTGCTTCATTTAATAAGTATAAACTTAAATCTTCTGCGTTCGTGATGGTTTGCCCGTTAACAGATTTACCAAAAAAGCTTTTTACTTCCGGAAAGAAATAAAATGCACCATCAGGTAAATTAACTTTTAAACCCGGAATTTCTTTTAATAAACCGTAAACTAAATCCCTGCGTTTTTTAAACTCAGCTTTCATTTCGTTTACACTAGCTAAACCTTCATTATAGGCTGCTAAAGCTGCACGCTGAGAAATAGAAGAAGTACCCGAAGTAATTTGTCCCTGTAATTTATCACAAGCCTGTGCAATCTCTTTACTCGAAACCGAATAACCAACTCTCCAGCCCGTCATTGCATATGCTTTAGAAAAACCATTAATGATGATTACCCTGTCTTTAACACTTGGAAAAGATGCAATAGATGCGTGTTCCTCTACAAAGTTAATGTGTTCGTAAATTTCATCAGAAAGGATGTAGATATTTGGATATTTTTCGAAAACCTGAACTAAAGAAGCTAATTCTTCTTTACTGTAAACCGAACCAGTTGGATTACATGGAGAAGAAAACATAAAAATTTTAGTCTTAGGGGTAATTGCCGCTTCTAACTCTTCAGCAGTAATTTTAAAATTATTTTCTACTGTTGAATTAATGAAAACTGATTTACCTTCGGCCAGTTTAATCATTTCAGAATAAGAAACCCAATATGGAGTGGGTACAATCACCTCATCATCAGGATCAATTAAACACATAACTGCGTTAGCCAAACTTTGTTTGGCGCCTGTAGAAACTACAATCTGGTCGATTTCATAATCCAAACCATTTTCATCCTTTAATTTCTTTACAATAGCCTTTCTCAAATCAGGATAGCCCGAAACAGGCGTGTAGTAAGAATAATTTTCGTCGATGGCCTTCTTAGCAGCCTCTTTTACATTATCCGGCGTATGGAAATCAGGTTCACCAAAGCTTAGGTTGATGATGTCGATGCCTTTTGCAGATAGTTCACGGCCCATTTTGGCCATTTTAATGGTTTGTGATTCAGATAGATTGTTGATTCTTTTTGATAAGATGCTCATGGTTAATTACTTTGACCGCAAATATATAAACCAAATATTATTCTGCACTAAAAAAGACATAGTTTTTCTCATTTAATTTAAGCGATAAGCGTATTTTTGAAAAAAAATCCTTGTGACAGTTAAAAAAAAGGCAATTATAGTATCATTATCGGTCAGTATTATTTTAATGCTTGCAAAGTTTGTAGCTTATTTTATTACAGGTTCTAACGCGATATTAACCGATGCAGCCGAAAGTATTGTAAATGTAATTGCCGGAAGCTTTGCTTTTTACAGCATTTACCTGAGCACGCAACCGCGTGATGAGAATCATCCGTATGGACATGGCAAGGTCGAATTTTTCTCTGCTTTTGTAGAAGGAATTTTAATCCTGATTGCCGGTGTCATCATCATTTTTAAATCATCTTACAATCTGATTTATCCTCATGCAGTATCAAAACTTTTAGAAGGAACGTTGATTATTGGAATAACAGGCCTGATTAATATGGTTGTTGGATTGTATTTGATTAATGTTGGCAAGAAAGAACATTCCATTACCCTGCAGGCTGATGGAAAACATTTGTTAACAGATACTTACACCAGTGTGGCAATTGTGGTGGGACTAATTTTAATCCAGTTAACCAATATTATCTGGTTGGATAGCTTACTGTCGGTACTGGTTGGATTTTACATTGTCTATTCAGGATATCAGCTTACCCGCGGCTCGGTGGGTGGATTAATGGATGAAAGTGATTTTACCCTGGTTGAAGAAGTCGTTTCTGTTTTACAGGAACATCGCCATAATCCATGGATTGACATCCATAATTTACGTACACAACAGTATGGTCCCGAGTTTCATATCGACTGTCATGTTACACTGCCTTATTATTTTGATTTGAATCAGGTTCACAGAGAAATTTCTCAGATTGACGAACTCATAAATAAAAATGGTGTGCGCAGAGCTGAACTTTTTATTCACGCAGATCCTTGCTTACCCGCATGTTGCCACTATTGCCACATGAGCGAATGTAAGGTTAGAGCAGAAGCTTTTAAAAAAGAAATTATCTGGACACCTGAAATTGTAATTAAAAATAAAAAACACTTCGATAATGAGCTACTTTAATATTAGGGTTTATGGGTTATTAATTAACCAGCACGGAGAGGTTTTGGTTAGTGATGAACAGGAGTATGGCATGCGTTTTAGTAAATTTCCTGGTGGTGGACTTGAATTAGGAGAAGGTTTGATAGAAGGTCTTAAACGCGAATTTGTTGAAGAATGTCAGGCAGAAATTGAAGTTTTAGCACATTTTTATACGACTGATTTTTACGAAAGATCGTCCTTTAATGATAGTCAGGTCATTAGTGTTTATTATTTGGTTAAAGAAAAAGCACCTTTACAATTAACCTTTAAAACTAAAATATATGATTTTGATGGTGATGGAGAACTTTTACAAGCTTTCCGGTGGGTAAAGATTAAGGATTTATCATTGGATGAAATTACTTTTAAAACTGATAAAACCGTGGTTAGTTTATTAAAAAATCAATGGTTGGCAAATGGAGAATAAATTTCTTTATTACCTAAAACCGATTCTTAGTGTTTTTTTATTCGCTTTTTTAATTCTTATCTGGGGAATTCCTTTCGGAATGCTGGACCAGATGAAAGTTTTTAATTTCCCCGAAGGAAGCTTCTCCAGTAACCTGTATAATGAAGTTTCATTAATTATTATGGCTGTTGGCGCTTTATTGATGATCTTTAAAATATTTCCTTCACGAAATTTTGAAGGCGTATTTATTGTTAACACAAATATCCTGTCCGGCTTTTTTAAAGGAACACTCATTGGTTTAGGCTTAATTGCTTGTTGTACTGCAATTATTTATGCCAATGGAAATGTTGTTTTTTCTAAATCAGAAATCAATCCGGTTTCAATTTTAGCTTATTTGTTATTCTTTGTTTTAGTTGGCATTTCAGAAGAATTTGTATTCAGAAGTTTTCCACTGGTGGTATTTTCCGAACGTTATTTAATTTCAATTGCCGTTGTTATAAATGGTTTATTATTTGGCCTTATCCACTTAACCAACCCTAATTTTTCTATCGTTCCAATGATCAATATTACCTTAAGTGGTATTTTATTTTCGATTATTACCTTGCAGAAAAGAAATATCTGGTGGGCAGTTGGCCTGCATTTTGGCTGGAATTTTTGCCAGGGTACTTTGCTGGGCTTTAAGGTAAGCGGTTTGGATGCGCCAGGATTAATGGTTGCTAAGCCAATTGGAAGTCCACTGTTTTCTGGTGGTTTATTTGGTGCTGAAGGGTCATTACTCTGCACTGTAATTTTGTTAATTTATATTGTTTGGTTATTAATTAAAGGCAAAATACAGCCTGTTCAAGAAATATTTAATGATGATGAGTTTATCGGAGAGAGATAAAAAGGTAATCTGGCACCCTTATACACAAATGAAAAATGCCTTGCCACACATTCCAATTGTTAGGGGTGAAGGCGTATATGTTTTTGACGAAAATGGAAAACGGTATATTGATGCTGTATCATCGTGGTGGGTAAATATTCATGGGCATTCGCACCCGCATATTGCGCAAAAAGTATCCGAACAATTAAATACTCTGGAACATGTAATTTTTGCTGGTTTTACGCATGAGCCAGCGGTTTTACTTGCAGAACGTTTATTGCCCCTTTTGCCGGGACAACAGGAAAAAGTTTTTTACACTGATAATGGCTCCACAGCAGTGGAAGTGGCATTAAAAATGTGTCTACAGTATTGGAATAACCTTGGAAAACCTAAAACAAAAATTCTTGCCTTTAAAAATGCCTACCATGGCGATACTTTTGGAGCTATGTCTGTAAGTGGCAGGAGCATTTTTACTGATCCGTTTAACAGCCTTTTATTTGATGTAGAATTTATTGATTTACCCAATGAGCAAAATATTTCGGTACTTCAAACCCGAATTACGGAGCTAAAATCTGAAGTGGCCTGTTTTATTTTTGAACCTCTGATTTTAGGCGCTGGAGGCATGTTAATGTACGAAGCAAAATACCTGGATGCACTTTTATCTGTTTGCAAGGAAAATGATATTTTAATGATTGCTGATGAGGTAATGACAGGTTTTGGCCGGACCGGAACCTACTTTGCCTGCGAAAAACTGGAAAACAGACCTGATATTTTTTGTTTGAGTAAAGGTTTAACCGGTGGAACAATGCCATTGGGCGTAACCACTTGCACAAATCGGATTTTTAATGCTTTTTTAAGCGACGATAAGCTCAAAACATTGTATCACGGGCATTCATTTACAGCCAACCCAATTGCTTGTGTAGCCTCTTTAGCGAGCTTGGATATTTTACTGGAAAGTAAAACATTAGAAAATATTAAGCGTATCGAAACGAAACACGCTACATTTTTAAATGAAATAAAAGATCATAAAAAGGTTAAAACGGCAAGGCATACCGGAACCATTATTGTGATTGAGTGGGAGACAGGAGATGAGACTTCTTATTTAAGCGAGCTAAGGAATTTACTTTATGCTTACTTCCTGGATAAAGGCATTATTTTAAGACCGCTTGGAAACATCATTTATATTTTACCTCCTTACGTAATCAGTAATGAGGATTTAGATTACATATATTCTGCAATAAAATCTGCATTAGAAGAAATTTAAGCAACTGTATTATAACTTAATTATTTGTCGCATTGAGCGTCCCGATAAGAATCGAAACAAGTAGTCGAAGTGTTGAATAAATTTTATTAGGTCTTTTAGTAAAGTAACGTCTGGATTTCTTTTGAAAGTTAGTCCAGATTGAAGCCATCATCTGTTCATTTTCCAAGTCCTCATTAAAGCTGCATTTGGAATTGTTAAACAGTTTTTCTATTCATAAGGTACTTAAACAAAATCAGGATTAAAGAAAACTGACTAGAGTTTATAAAGTTTATTGGGAAACTGTTCTGCGTGATGTAAAATTAAATTTAAAATATAACTATTTGATTGATAAATAGATATGTTATCCTTAATCGGTGCCATGCCTTCTTCGAGATAAGTTTTTTCGGTAAAGTAACCCATGCCATAAAATTTTCCATTTTCTACAATAAGGCAACTCAATTCTTCATTTTCACGTCCTTCGTCAACCAGTGCAAAACTGGGTTGTAAACTGGCAATATCCTGCAAAGCGCTGTTTAATCTTTTGTTGTAAACGGCTACCGTTTCTATTCCACTGCAAGCCCCAAAACATTGTCCATTTTCATGCGCTATACATTTCGTTTTAGTTTTTTGCAGATAACATAACCTTGCGCACAACTGATATTTATCTACCAGTTGATTTAAAAAGTTATAACCCTCAAGTAAATTATTGAAACTTTGCAAAGCATAATTATTCTTTTTATGCTTATCAATTGCTAAGCGCATGTATCCGTTTTGGTCTTCAAAAACATAGAGATCATATTTATGTTCATAACGTTTCATAGCCCGGTTATTTTCGGGCCATAACCGTTTAATCTCATTGGCTTCTAAAATCAGGGCCATAAGTTCGGTACCACAGGTTACATAATCGATATGATAAATTGTCCTCAAAAAATCTTGTCGCTGTCTATTCGGTTTATTGCCAGTAAAATGACTGGTTACCCGTTTTTTTAAATCTTTAGCCTTTCCAACATAAATAATCTTACCCTTACTATCTTTAAAATAATAAACACCGGGTTTGTTGGGTAAACTCAGGATGTGTTTTTTGTCCAAATGAGGAGGTAAAACCTGTTCTTTGGACGTTTTTTTTAACATGTCCGAAATTATCCCGTCAGCATCACTTTCTAAAAGAAGGTTAAATAAAATGCTGGTTGCATCTGCATCTCCGGCAGCCCGGTGACGGTTTTGAATCGGAATTTGAAGAGCATTACATAACTTTCCTAAGCTGTAGGAGACTTTACCCGGAAATAATTTGCGGCTTAACCTGACTGTGCAAAGTTTTTTGCATTGCAAATCGTAACCAGCATAAGAAAGATGATGTTTTAGAAAAGAATAATCGAAGTTTACATTATGTGCCACAAAGATTTTATTGTGCAGCAATTGATAAATTTGTAGCGCCACATCTTCAAAAGAAGGGGCATCAACCAGCATTTCATTACTGATACCGGTTAAAGCAGTAATGTAATCCGGAATATCCCGTTTAGGATTAATTAAGGTACTGTACGATTCTATAATTTTCTGTCCATCGTGGATATTGATGGCAACTTCAGTAATTCTATTTGCTGATGCATGGCCTCCTGTGGTCTCTATATCTACAACTGCGTATAACATTAAGCTCGATTATAATCACAAATCTATGCTAAAATATTTAGTAATAAAAGAATTTTAATTTCTTTATTAATAGAAACCTGCTTTATAGCAAAAAAAGTGGTTACATCTTTATGCAACCACTTCATTTTTACTGTATGTAGATTATAATTTACTAAGCAACTTGCTTAGATTTGGTTTTATCCCAATAGAAATGGGAACTGTATTAAAAGCCCGGTTTTGTATTTTGCTAAATCCATACATATAACTGGCTTCAACAAATAGGTTTGCCCCTCCAATATTATATTCAATACCACCACCACCTTCGGCAATAGCTGTTCCGATGGTTTTATTATCCATTATAACCTGCATTGAACCAGGATTTACTGTTGCTCTCGGCGTTAAAATAAAACCACCTCCAGCTCCTGCAAAACCATAAAAAGCCCATTTGTCTACGATTTTTCGGTAGCCTAAAGCAACATTCAGAAGGTAAGTTGTAGACCGGCCGTTTTGCAAAGCATAATTATAACCTGCATCAGGGTTGAGTTCATTAAATTTGAAAGCATGTAAACTAACCTTCGGATATAGAAATAATCCACCTTTGCCAAGGCCTAAATTTACACCTAACGAAGTAGAAAATTTCGGTTTTAAATAATCGCTGGTTTCACCCATAGGAAAAGAAAAGCCTATTCCGCTCATACTGTATAATTTGTCCGGACGGTTCGTTTGCGCATGTAAACTTATCGACGCTACTAAGGTTAACAATGTAAAGGATACAATTCGTTTTAAATTCATCTGTTGTTTTTTGTTATAGGTCAGGGCATTTAAAATTTCAAGAAGTCATTTTAAATAATAAAATAATTAACCTTTAAGACAAAAAATATTGTGAAATGTTTTAATTAAAGCATTTTTCGAAATGAAACTCAGCTGAAAAACAGATTCTTGCTGAAAATGCCTTAATGGTTATGCGTAGTACGCTGGAAAAACGAGGGTAGTTAAGAAATTTTTGATTTACCGGGGAGTAAAAGGTTTCGCTTAACAAAATCTGAAAAAGCCTCTTTAAAAGGCTCTTCCATCCGGTAAGAAAGACTTTTAAAAAGAAAAATTTGTTCACCAATTATGTTTTTTATATACTGTTTGGATATGACAGTTTTGGGATTAACCTGTATAAATGTAGGATACTTGCTCAGCATTTTTACAATTTTAAGGAAGTTTAGTTTAGGGCTTAAGTAATTGTTTTTTAGTGTTTTAAAGTGTATATCTTCTTTCAGGATTTCCACTGCAATCAGTTCGTTTAAATCTATACGGGCTAAATTTTCTTCAATGGTTTGAATGGGAATATAAAAGTGATTTTCGGAAATTGAAAACGGAAGAGGTTTTTTCTTCTCGGATGGATAAAGGTTATTTATCGTTTTGGCAAAATGAAGAATAGAATAAGGTTTTAATAAGTAAGCGTCGGCATCAACTTTAAACGCATCAATTGCATATTTTGCATGGGCTGTTGTAAAAACAAGGTATTTTGTTTTTTGTCTTAGCAAGCTGGCAAGTTCAATGCCCGAAATTGCAGGCATTTCTACATCCATAAAGATAATGTCAACGGGATTTGAAGCAGAAATCTCTTGAAGCGCTTTTAATGGTTCTGTAAAACTTTTTACCAGGTTTAAATCCGGTAATTTACTCATGTAAGCCATTAAATTTTCTAATGAACTCGGGTCATCATCAATCGCGATGCAACTTATTGGCATTTTATAGGTTTTTGTCGGGGCAAATTACAACAAGGCCCTTTAAAATGAAAAAAAAAACTTTTAGAAACGGATTTTAACTCATTCGTAACGGATTTATGCTTCTTAATCAAGAAGAAATGATTGATTATTCATTCAAGAGCTTGATTTTATTTATATTTTATCTCACTTATTGCTTTTATTTTTAGTGTTACAATGAAATGATTTCTTTCGTCTTTATAAAACTTAAACGAAGCCCGATCTCCATAAGTATAATTTAAACGCTTTCTGATGTTTTCCATTCCAGAGTTTAATCCATTACTATTTTGAGTTGCACTAACCAGATTATCCGTTTTTAAAATCAATACATCAGGACCTAGTTCCAAATTAATTTCGGCGGGCTGAGATTGATCATTTAAATCACCATGCTTGAAAATGTTTTCGACCAAAGTAATGAGTACGAGCGGAATAATTTTTTGCGAACGTATTTCATCCTCGTAATCAAAATGAATTTGAAGGGAATGATTTTGCCTCAGCTGATGCAAATTAATAAGGTTTTCTACCTGGTCAATTTCATCTCCCAGGGTTATAAGTTCATCATCCGAATTACTATCAACCGCATAGCGCATCATATTGGCAAGAGAAAGAATGCTTTCTGCTGCTACCGGAGAAGATTTTATGGTATTATGGTAAATAAAATCTAATGTGTTAAATAAAAAGTGGGGATTGATTTGGGCTTTTAAAAAGGCATTTTCTGATTTAGTGATTTGAATCAGATTTTGTAACCGCTGTTTTTCAAGCTCTTCAGTCTTTTTGCGCTCTTTAAGAAAGTTGATTAGAAAAAAGTATCCTACAGAGAAAAATATAAAGTAGAAACATCTGAATAAGGGTCCAATAACATAGTTATAATTAAGTTCAAGTTTTCCAGGATCAGTAACTTGTTTGTACTTAATCATGAAGATCTCAATATAATAGATACATAATAAATAGATGGCTGTTTGAAAAAGGAACAAAATGGGAATCCTCCAAATGGCTTGTTTCCGATTTTTTAGTGAATTAATTAAGACAATGTGGGCATTAAAGTAAAAGAGCCAGATATTTAAGATATAATGGATAATATAACTACTTAATGTCCCAAAATGGCCGCTGAATAATCCTATGATGAGTACTTCATAGGTTATAAAAAAAGCCCAACCAATAAAGTGATATTTCTTGCTGTCGATCCACTTTATAAAATCAGTTTTTATGGTAAAAGAAGCATCTGTGTAGGATTTCATGTTATTGGTGTAAGGATTTTTCTGACGATTAAAAAGCCCGCTAAGTTTCAGAAAAAAAACATGAAACGGCAAGCTAAAATCATCAGAAAAACAGTCTTTGTATTTAAATCAATTGTTTTAAAAACTAGTTTTACTACTGATCCTACCAAAACTATGATGGGAACAACAATGGGGACTGGCATTGTTCAATAGTTCAGCAATAAAAACCAGTCGTTTAGGTTCGGCTGGTTTTTATTGTCTTTTCTCTAATATATTCTAATATTTCCTCACGGAAACGAATACCTATGGTAACCGTTAAGTTATTGGTCATTTTTAAGGTATAACCCTCTACCTGTTCGATATATTTTTTAGCTACAATAAAAGACCGGTGCGCCTGCATAAAATAAGGAAGATCTTTAAGGATTACCTTAATTTCTGATAAAGCAATGTAAGTAACAATAGTTTCATCAACGGTATAGATTCTAATATAATTTTGAAGACTTTCTACTGCAATAATATCACTATACCTGATTTTGATTAAGTTATTTCTTTCATTCTTATTGCGAACAAAAAAATAATCTTCTTCCTGTTTCAGATTAACCGCGGGAATGCTTGGGCTTTTTGGAAAAAGCCGGTTAATGGTTTCTGCAAAACGTGCAAATGTATAAGGTTTTAATAAATAAGCATTTGCATGCATTTCAAAGGCTTCGTAAGCATATTTGGAGTGAGACGTTGTAAAGATTAATTTATTCGTTTTATGTCTGATGGCTTTAGAAAGCTCAATGCCTGAAATCATAGGCATATCAATGTCCATAAATATAATATCTACACTGCCACCGCCGCTAATTTCTGTTAAAGCCTGTAAGGGATCAGTGTAGGCATGTGTAAGTTGTATGTTGGATAAGGTACTGATGTAGTTAGTTATGCCGTTTATTGCATGGATATCGTCATCAATTACAATACATTTTAATTTCATCTTAAATTTAATAGAGCTGTTAATACACAAAATAAGGCATGATTAATCAAATATAAAATAAAAACACGTTCATCAAGGTTTTTGAATTATTGGTAAAGGTTATATAGGTATTCATCAGGTTTGTAATTCATGAATATGCTTTTTTATTGACCCGGTTTTATGACGAATGCGTTACCTTGCTACTTTAATGTTAAAATAAAAGCGGTTGTGTAACTATTTTAATGAATTATAAAAATAATATTGCATAATATATTGAAATACAATAAATTATATTTTACTTCGTAGTAGATATTGATTATACTTTGTATGATCAATAAGATCGGTCACCCCTAAATCATCATTCCCATGAAAAACCGAGTATTAAAACCTAAAAAATTAAATGAATCATTAACCCGTAAAGTAATTGAATTACAAGACAGGGGATATGATTGTGATTTTCTATTATTAGCAAACGGCAGTTTGCTTTGTATGCAAAACAATAGAAACTATCCTTTAAATAGTGTATCTATTCAAAACATGGAACAAGGATATGATTGGTTTAGTCAATCTTACAAACATATTCATATCATAGAAACCGGAAACGGAGAGAGAGGTGTATTGCTCAGCGAGCATTCTTTTGTTTAAATATTAATGCTTTCCTGCTATTTAACTAAGGATTGAGTTGCATTTTGCAATTTATCAAAAGTTAAAACTTAATTTTGATTTTTTTGTTTAGATATTATTAGATATATTTAAACAAAATAATGACTTACACCATTTCTGATTTAGAACAGCTTTCCGGAATTCAGTCTCATACGATCAGGATTTGGGAGCAACGGTACAATGCACTGAAGCCGATGCGCTCTCAGGGCAATACCCGTATGTATGATGATGAGCAATTAAAAAAGTTGTTAAATATTGTAAGTTTAAATCAGACGGGGTTAAAAATTTCTAAAATTTGCAGCCTTTCAGATACTGATTTAAATGCCTTATTAAGCAAGCAGCATCAGGTTTCTAATGAAGATCATCAGGCTGAATACTATATTTCGCAACTAATCAAACATGGTATTGCTTTTGACGAAGCTGCATTTGATCGTCTCATTAACGAATTTATTTATAAATATGGGTTAACAGATTGTTACCGCAGGGTGATGTATCCGCTTTTAGTTCGGTTAGGATTGATGTGGCGTAAAGATGATATTTGCCCGGCTCACGAACATTTTTTATCCAATATTATCCGGCAAAAAATCTTTTCAGCCATTAATAATATTCCATTAGAACAGGGTGAAGGTCAAACCTGGTTATTATTTCTTCCTGAAAATGAAGACCATGACATTGGCTTACTTTTTGCAAATTATTTTCTTAGGGCTGCGAAACAAAAAGTTATATTTTTGGGTAGTAAAGTGCCCTTAAGCTCAATTGAAAAGGTTCTTTCCAGTACTCATATTGATCAGGTTTTAATTTTTATGATCAATTTAAAATTAGTTAAAACTGCTCAGCAATATATTGATCAATTATCAGAAATATGCAGATCTACTCAAATTCATTTGGCCGGAAATGGTCAAATTATCAATCAGCTCAAAAATATAAATCACATCAACTGGTTTAAAAGCCTTGATGAATTTGAAAATATTATCCAACCCCGTATAGCCTTATGAAAGAGATTTTTGATCAGTTGTCCGCAGATTGCAGTAAGCTTATAACGAAACGATATAGCACAAGCTTTTCATTCGGAATTTACTTCCTGGGTAAAGAAATGAGATCACCCATTTATTCTATTTATAGTTTTGTTCGCCTTGCCGACGAAATTGTAGACAGTTTTCATCGCTTTGATAAAAAATACCTATTAAATAAATTTAAGAACGATACTTTTGAAGCCATCGCAGCGGGGATTAGCCTAAATCCAATATTAAATGCCTTTCAAGAGGTTGTTAATCGATATCAGATTGATCATCAGCTTATTCATTTATTTCTTAACAGCATGGAAATGGATTTGAATGAGCAAAAATATACACCTGAATTATATGATACTTACATTTTGGGTTCAGCCGAAGTGGTTGGTTTAATGTGTTTAAAGGTATTTACTGCAGGTAATGAGCATGATTATGAAAAATTGAAGCCTTTTGCCATGAAACTGGGTTCTGTGTTTCAAAAAGTAAATTTTCTTCGTGATGTGAAGGCAGACCATGAATCGCTCAACCGTAATTATTTTCCAAATGTTAACCTTGCAGCCTTTTGTGATCATCAAAAACAAGCCATTGAAAAGGAGATAGAAGAGGAGTTTAAAGAAGCTTTAACAGGGATTAAAATGTTGCCTTCCAGTTCAAGAAACGGGGTTTATCTCGCTTATATTTATTACAAAAAGTTATTCGGTAAAATAAAACTGCTTAGTGCAGAAAAAATCATGACAGAAAGAATCAGAATACCAAATCATCATAAAATTGGTTTAATGTTTGATTCTGTCATCCGTCATAAATTAAACGTTATATAAATTGCAAAATACGATCGTAGAGCAAGTCATTCTGGTAAACGAATTTGATGAACCGCAAGGAGGTATGGAGAAAATGGAAGCGCATCAAAAAGGTTTGTTGCACCGGGCATTCTCTGTTTTTATTTTTAATAGCAACAATGAATTGTTACTTCAGCAAAGAGCGAAAGATAAATATCATTCTGCTGGTTTATGGACGAATACCTGTTGTAGTCATCCACGCTTAGGCGAAAATAATAACGATGCTGCAAGCCGCCGTTTACAGGAAGAAATGGGAATGAATTGCAAGCTTACCTATGCTTTTAATTTTATTTATAAAGCAAATCTTGAAAATGGCTTAATTGAAAATGAGCTTGATCATGTATTTTTTGGAGTGTCGGATGAGGTTCCGGTCATTAACCCAAATGAAGTGGCGACTTATCGTTATACAGACCTGGAAACGTTAAAGAAAGATATTCATACTCAACCGGATTTATACACGCCCTGGTTAAAAATATGCCTTAAACAGGTCGAAGAGCAATATTTAAATTTCTTATAAACAAAAAACGGGCATATAACCTAAGTCATATACCCGTATCTAAATTAACGCTCTCGAGGACAAATATAGGCCTAGTTTTTGAATTTCCTAATAATTTATCATTTCTTTTACTTTAAAATTATAATTTAAAATTTAACTACATTTTTAGGTATTTATTAAAGTTTTAGTAATAAGTAAGTTATATTTTGATTAGTGAGGCCTTTTTTTTGCATTTTTTTTGATTTAATTAAATTGTTAGTATAGAATTTCACTAAAAAGGTAAGAAAAACTTAATTGTTTACCTTTTGAAATATAAAATGGATCAATCCTGATGTTTTTTTAATTTTTTGTATTTGTATTTATTCCTGATGGCATCATTGAAATACTTTCCTTTTGATTTTACTGCTTTTAGCATATCATAAATTTCCTGCGGCACATTGCTGTATTGATAGGTTAATCCGGTAACAAAAGTTATTTTCAAAGTATGCGATTGTATATTGTAGCTGAAATGATTAATTACAGAAGATGGCATGATATATTTTTTACTTAAAAACATATCTCTCACTCAATGGTTTTAATCTTAACTTTAATACAGAAAAGGTCTAAACATTTCAATAAACCGGCTGTTATTATCTAACCTTAATTGTTTACAGACAATGAAAAAAGAAGAAATTATATCTCTACTTGAGGTAATTAATCAACAAATGAGTTCCTCTGTTTTGGGAGGGATGGAAGAAACTTATGAAGAACTCGAAAGGCTGGGTTTTATTAAAATAAACAGAGATGCTGTTCAATGGTCGGCGGCAATGACACCTGCCGGTATTGAATACCTGGGGCACGATTAAAGCTTGATTTTATAGTAGGCTGTAATTGATAGATTTCTGCTAAATTTGCAAAAGTTTTAAAGCGTATACTTTTATTGTAAATCGCTTTCTTATCTTATTTATGAACGATTTTCAAATTCAGCTTAGAAACGTAAATGTAACCCGTTATGTAACGCCTCTGCGTGAGGGCGGTTCTATGCCGGCCATTGCAGAAGCCGATGATGGCTTTTTATATGTATTGAAATTTAGAGGTGCCGGACAGGGGCCGAGAGCGCTCATTGCCGAACTTATTGGAGGCGAAATTGCCCGTATTTTGGGATTTAGAGTGCCTGAATTGGTTTTTGCCTCTTTAGATGAAGCTTTTGGAAGGACTGAACCTGACGAAGAAATACAAGATCTGCTTAAAGCCAGTGTTGGCCTTAATCTGGCATTACATTATTTATCAGGCGCCATTACTTTTGATCCGACAGTTACAAAGATTGATACTAAACTTGCATCGCAAATTGTTTGGCTGGATTGTTTTTTAACCAATATGGATCGCACTTGCCGTAATACCAATATGCTGGTGTGGCATAAAGAACTTTGGTTAATTGATCACGGAGCATCCTTATATTTTCACCATTCCTGGCAAAATTGGGAAGAACAGGCCAAAAGGCCATTTGTTTTGGTTAAAGATCATGTACTATTGCCATGGGCATCCGAACTGGAGTTGGTAGATTCAGAATTCAGAGTGCTGCTAAATGCAGCTCATATTCGATCTGTTGTAAATTTAATTCCTGACGTTTGGTTGGAGGGCGAAGTTAATTTTGAAACAAAGGAAGCGCATAGAGAAGCCTATGCTAAATTTTTAGAAAGCCGCCTGGCACATTCAGCTATATTTTTAAAAGAAGCACAGCATGCAAGAGAAGTTTTTATTTGAGTATGCTGTAATCCGCGTGATGCCAAGGGTAGAACGTGAAGAATTTCTGAATGTGGGAATTATTTTATTCTGTGCAAAGCAGAAATTTTTAAAGAGTATCTTTTATTTGAATGAATCCCGTATTTGTGCATTTTCTCCGGAAACGGATATTCCTGAATTGAAAGAAAATTTAGATGCTTTTCAACGGATAAGTGAAGGCATTGAAAACTCCGGGCCAATTGGTCAGTACGATATGGCCTCAAGATTCAGGTGGTTAACCGCTACAAGAAGTACAGTGGTGCAATGTTCAAAAGTACATCCGGGCTTTTGTACGGATGCAGAAGAAACGTTACAAAAACTTCATCAGCAATTGGTTTTGTAATCATAATGAAACTGCTTTTTATTTAAACTGTTAATCTCCTTTTCCTTGCCAAAAGAATACTTTAAAAAACTTCAGGATTTACTTCTTACCGAGCGTGAAGAAGATTTACAATCTTATCTTAAACTTACCGAAAATACCTCTGCTGCTGACAGAAGAATCCTGGGTTTAACCTGGTATCCAATTGCCATTAGAAATACGGAAATTGGGCGGGGAGATTATCTGACTGTAGAATTGGAGCGTACCGCACATCAGGACTTATCCCATCAGTTCAGGTTTGGTTCATCTGTTGTATTGTTTTCTAATCACGATCCTAAAAATGACAGGGTTGAAGGTATTGTTTCTCATCAGAGCGGTAATAGAATGAAGCTTAGCTTAAGGGTGGATGAGCTGCCAGACTGGACACGTGATGGTAAGCTTGGCATTGATTTGCTTTTTGACAACAACAGTTATGATGAAATGCAGAATGCGCTTAAACAAGCAGCTGTTCAATCAGAAAATCAAAGTGAAAATACATTAATCAAAATTCTTACTAAAGGAGATGCAGCAGCTTTTCAAAATGAACAGAAATTCATTTTACCAGGTCATTTAAATGAATCACAGCAATTGGCTGTTCATAAGATTGTTACGGCTAATCATCTTGCAATTGTTCATGGGCCACCGGGAACGGGAAAAACAACTACTTTGGTACAGGCCATAAAAGCACTTGCCAAACAAGATCATCAAAAAATTTTAGTGGTTGCCCCAAGTAATACGGCTGTTGATTTATTAACAGAAAAATTAGCAGGAGAGGGCTTAAATGTAATACGTGTAGGAAATCCTGCCCGGGTTTCAGAAAGATTAATAAGTTCCACGCTGGATCATAAAATGGCTGATCATCCGGAAATGAAAACCATTAAAGCTTTAAAAAAACAAGCTAATGAGTATAAAAATATGGCTCATAAGTACAAAAGAAGCTTTGGTAAAGCCGAACGTGATCAAAGAAAAGCACTTTTTGATGAAGCACACAAAATAGGAAGAGAGGTTGAGAAAACTGAGCAGTATATTATGGATAATCTGTTCGGTAAGGCCCAAATTGTTACCGCTACCTTGGTAGGCGCTAATCATTATACGGTTAAGAATTTGAAGTACCATACCGTTGTGATTGATGAAGCAGGACAAGCATTGGAACCTGCCTGCTGGATTCCAATTTTAAAGGGACAAAAACTTATACTTGCGGGCGATCATTTCCAGTTGTCGCCGACTATAAAATCTAACGAAGCTGCTAGAAATGGTTTAAGTCATACTTTGCTTGAAAAATCTGTTTTGCTTCATCCTGAGTCTGTTGTACTGCTTGAGGAGCAATACCGGATGCATCAAGATATAATGGCTTATTCTTCAAAGGTTTTTTATGAAAATAAATTGCGGGCACATTTTTCGGTTGCCAATCACTGCCTGTTTCCTGAAGATGAAACGCTAACCTTTATCGATACAGCCGGATGTAGTTATGATGAGAAATTGGATGGTACGAGTACAACAAACCCAGATGAGGCTGCTTTTTTACTGAGACATTTGGTCAATTTAACAGAAAGATTGAAAGAAAAAGATTTGATAAAAGATTTTCCATCTGTAGCTATTATTTCGCCATACAAACAGCAGGTACAAATTTTAAAGGAATTGATGCGGGAAGAAACTACCCTGGCGAGTTACACCGATAAAATAGCAGTCAATACAATTGATAGCTTTCAGGGCCAGGAACGGGATGTAGTTTATATTAGTTTAACGCGTAGCAATAGCGATGGTGTAATTGGCTTTCTATCAGATATACGAAGAATGAATGTGGCTATGACCAGGGCAAAGAAAAAGCTGGTGGTTATCGGAGACAGTTCTACGCTTTCAAAATCAGGGTTTTATGCAGATTTTATACAGTTCGCTGAAAATTTGGGTACTTACCACAGTGCCTGGGAATTTATATCTGTTTAAATTTTAAACGATTTCTCCTGTCAATTTTTATTCAAAAGTCAATTAAATTGTTATTTTTGGATAATCATCCTTAATTACAATTTTTATGCAACTTAAAACTCCCACTTTCATTATAAACTTGAAATATTTTAGGTTGATAGCTTAATAAGATCCCTATCTCTGCTATTTATTAGTGCTGTACCTTCGAAAAGGAGTGTATATGCGCTATTTTGACTAAAATTTAAAATAAATTTCAAGCTTTTGATGCAAAATTTTTTGAAAATTCTTGTAGTTGACGATAATGAAATGATGCGCCTTGTTATTAAAGGGTGTTTGATTAATCTTTTTCAGTTACCGGAAATTTATGAAGCTTCTGATCTTGCCCCTGCCTTCAAACTCTTAAAACAACAGGAATTTGATTTGCTGATTCTGGATATTAATATGCCTGGCGGAGATAGCAATCCGGATCAGGTTCGTGAAATTTTAAAACTGCAGCCAGAATTAAAGATTTGTATGTTTTCAGGAAATGATAAAAATACATTTGAACAGATTTATTTAGATGCAGGTGCAGTTGGATTTATTCAAAAAGACGATAGCATTTTGCAAAATACAACCGCCTTTGTACAAGAGTACTTTTAACTTAAACTTGCTCTGCTTTTTTATCCGATAATTTATCTGAAATAGAGGCGCCGGCTATTAATAACTCATGGGTAATGGTTTTGGTATATTCTGTTATTTCAGCTTTGAAATCTTTAACAGATGCCCCGCCACGAATTTCTTCCAAACGTTTTTCCCACTGACCGGTTAATTCAGCTTGCGCAATTTGCTTATCCTTTACCACTTCGTAAACGGCTAAACCTTTATTTGTAGGGACCAGATTTCTTTTTTCCCTTATAATGTATTCCCGGGTAATTAGCGTTTCTATAATGGCCGCTCTGGTGGCTGGTGTGCCTAATCCGCTGTCTTTCATAGCATAACGCAGCTCCTCATCTTCAATTTCTTTACCCGAAGTTTCCAGTGCTTTTAATAAAGAAGCCTCATTATACATGGCTTTTGGTTTAGTTTGTTTTTCCAGAAAAGCCTTTTCAGTAATGGGTAATTGTTCGCCAACGGCTACTTTAGGCAAAGCAGCATTATCTTCATCTTTTTTATCGTCTTCCGTTTCATTAAAAACAGAACGCCAGCCCGCTGAGCGGATCACAGTGCCATTGGCTAAAAATGTAGTGCCGGATTGGATGGTAATTTTAGTAATTTCCTTTAAGCATTCCTGATGAAAGGATTCAATCATGCGACCCACAACCATATCGTAAACGGCTTGTTTATCACTGCTTAAACCATGGGCATTTTCTCCGGTTGGTAAAATAGCATGGTGATCGGTTACTTTTTTGGCATTAACACTTCTTTTATTTAAGGTTATAGTTTGTAAAAAAGTAGCTTGTTTTCCAAAATCAGGGTGATCTGTAAATTTATCGATCAGCTGTGGTACACCTGCAAAAACATCATCACCAATATACCGGCTGCCCGTACGCGGATAAGAAACCAGCTTACTCTCGTAAAGGTTTTGCAAAATATTTAGTGTCTGATCGGCTGTAAATCCCTTTTTCTTATTGGCTTCCTGTTGTAAACTACTTAAATCGTGTAATAAAGGTGGTGGCTCTTTACGGGGTTTAGCTTCAACGGCAGTAATGTTGCCCCCATTAGCAAAGCCTGAGGCCACATCTTCCACCTGTGCAAACAAAACTTCAGCTTCGGCCTTATCTTTGTAATTTGAAGTTGAAATGGCCTTAAAAACTTGTTCATCTTTTATCAGTTGAATGCTGATTTGATAATAAGTTTGAGGTACGAAATTCTTAATCTCTAAAAAACGGGCACAGATCATGGCCAAAGTAGGGGTTTGAACTCGGCCTAAAGATAAAACACTACGGTTTCCTGCTGAAATACTTAATGCTTGTGTGGCGTTCATACCTACAAGCCAATCCGATTCCGAGCGGCAATGTGCAGAGTTAAAAAGAGTATCATAATCTGTTCCGGGTTTTAAATTTCTAAAACCGTCTTTAATGGCCTCATCAGTTTGAGAAGAAATCCATAATCTTTTAAAAGGTTTTTTACACTTCAAATAGTAGTAAATGTACCTGAAAATGAGTTCACCTTCACGTCCCGCATCCGTTGCCACAATAATCTCGGTTGCCTCATCAAAAAGCTTTTTAATGGTATCCAGCTGTTTTCTTACCGCCGGGTCTTCTATAAAACCATCTTTACTTTTTATTTTTCTTACCGAAAGCTTAAATTTTTGAGGCAGCATGGGTAAATGCTGCTTTCTCCAACCAATAAAGCCATAATCCTGTGGTGGTGCCAATTGTAATAAATGCCCGAATGCCCAGGTAAAAGAATATCCTTTACCCTCAATGTATCCATCTTTTCTGGTGGTTGCTCCAAAAACTTTTGCAAGTTCACGACCAACAGAAGGCTTTTCTGCAATAACAATCCTCATGAATCGGTGGTATTTTTCAAACCTCAAAGATGCTTAAAATTATTCGCTGATGCCTTAAAATTTTACCCACATTGCATTGCAAAGTCAATAAACATTTTAGTTAATTGTGTGTTAAGCGAATAGAATTTTACGCGTAACAATTATGAATTGAAAAAATCTAATTTTATAATGGATAAAATAAGGTTACTGGAAAATAATCAGATTAAAATAGATTTTAAACCTGCATTAGTCAGGATTTACAGTAATGAGGCTTTATGGAAATTTTTAGAAGGTTATAAATTTTCCGGCTTAGAAATGTTGGCCGAAATGATAAAAACGGATTATGAAAAACAATTTAATAAGCCTTTAAACATTACACACGATTCTTTGATTACCGAAATATTAGTTCATATTTATTGCGATTACTTAGGACTCCGTATTCATCAGGCCGTCAGAATAAAATGGATTCAGCATTTATTAATGAAATTAATTGAACGGGCAGAAATTGTAGATTGTGGTGAAAAGCAGGTAGACAGCAACCGCTGGTTATGGAATTTTTTAGCACGTTACAAAAACAGCCTGATTAAAATTTTACCTGACAATCTGAATGCCCGAAAACTGAAGGCGTATTAATCCATCTGAGCGGCCAATACTTCCTGATTCTCATTGTTAACCACGCTGGCCGCCAAATGCTCATTCAAAAATGCTGAACTGTAAGTTTGCTCAGAGTTATTAATAAATAAAACAGTATGATCTGAAATTGTATTAATAATGGTATTGGCAAGCCTTGTAGGAACAGCAGGGCAGCCCTGGCTTCGGCCCAAACGCCCCAACTGATTAATGCTTTCCTGCCCAACATAATTGGCTCCATGCATCACAACAGCTCTTTCACGGGCATTGCTGTTAAAACCCTGATCCATTCCGTCCAGTTTTAAAGAACGGCCATGCTTACCGAAATAGACTTCACCGGTTAAGTAAAAACCTAAACTGCTTTGATTGGAATTAACCGCATTTGAAAATTGAGTGGGTTTATCACCACCGCTTTTTTCGCCATGTGCCACCCAGGTGTTGACCAATAATTCTTTTTTGTCAACATCAATTACGTATAAACGTTTTTTGCGGCTCTCCTGATCAAAATCTGCTATGGTTAATATCGATTTTGAATGAAGCATTCCGGCATATTTCATATTGTAATATCCGGTAAGGGCCTTTTCGAAAACATTTTCGTTAAGTCCTGCAGAATCCAAACGAACGGCATGATAAAGATTGGAGATATACTTACTGTATAAACTGTCTTCAGCTATACTTTTTAAAATTTGTTGCTGTGATTGTGGAGCCTCCACCGCTTTCCAACTGGTTCCGACAAGGCTGATCGCTAATAAAGCAAGCGCAGTAATGCCCAAAATGTGTTTTCTCATTAATACTATTTTCCTTGATACAGAACTACTTATACGCTTTTTTTAGCTGAATATTGTTCAGTAATTACAAAAGGAGAGAAAAATGTATAGCTTTTGGGAATACATAAGTTTGATTTACAGGATTATAATAGATTATTTACAAGCAACCAGCTCACTCTGTATCCAGATAATTTATTAAATCTATTTGCGTATTTTTGCCTGAAAATTAATCAGTCAATATGCCCGATCAAGATAAAGATTATTCATTCTGGACAAAATACAAGCGTTTTGCAAGCACAGAAATATTGATGTATTTAATCATGATTATAGGAATTACCCTGGGCATTATTTTTTTAAGCTAAGCGCCAGTTTAAGGTGATCGGCAGAGTTTACATCACTTAAAAATTTGGCAAAGGCTGCATATTCATTTGCAGGGAAAGTGCCATCATTTATAATCAATTTTCGATAGTAGGTTAATTTTTTGCCATCCACTTTTGTTTTTGCAACATATTCTCCAAATATTCCTTTAATATTCTTATTTGAAGGTAATATCAATGCCGTATTTATATTTTCAGGGAGCGTATAAACTAAAATATCCTCATCCGTAAAACCACGGTTAATGTAAAGCGGGAGCGTTCTGTTACGTACCTCGGGTGCTGTACTTTTTACATTAAAGGCATTTAGTTGCAAAAACATTTTTTCGCCATTTACCGGCGCATAATTTCTGATGCTCAGCTTTATATCTTCTACCAGTTCCGGATCGATGTTTTTCTTTTGAACATAGTTTACAGCATCAAAATCTATATTATCAATGTCGTAAGCCTCTTTAAGCAATTTGTGTTGCTCTATAACCGGTTTTCCCATAAAGTCTTCATGGTTATCATATTGAGCACCTGAAAATATGGTATTGATGGTTCCGTTGATGTTGCCATCTTTTTCCAGTATTAAATTTCCTTTACGCACCTGAAGGTTATTTTGAGTGGTCAGTTTTGGTGTGCGCAACAATTTTCCACCTTCGGCCGTACAGGCTAAAACCAGTCTGTCATCTGTAAAATCGCTTAAAAATCCGAAAGGAATTTTTTGATTGGTACACTCCAGCCAGGTGGTATCGCCTTTTAAGGGTAAACACAAAACAATATGATTGCCCTGAACTGCGCTGGCATAATCTACATCGAAGCTCTTTTTAAAGGAACCGGCTTCTACCAAACAGTAATAAGATTCAATTCCAACGGCCTTTAACAAACTTTGCATATAGTTAACCAAGGCCTTACAATCTCCATATCCCAGGCGATCAACTTCAGTTGCAGGAAAAGGTTGTAAGCCTCCAATTCCAACCTGAACACTAATGTACCTGGTCTTTTTCTGCAGGTAATCGTATATTTTTCTGGCTTTACCCTGATCACTTTTTTCTTCTTTTACCAAGTCGCGAATGGTTTGTACTGTTACAGGCGATAATACATCGCGGCCTTTTAAAAGATCATCATAAACCCACTTGCCTAATTGCTGCCAATTGGTATAATTTCCTTTATGTCCATAATAATAAAAGTCTTGCGGAGCTATTTTAATGCTTGTACGGTAAGTGTCCGGATCAGGACTATAAGCTTCGGTTTTTACTGCAGGGAGATTATTTACATTCCAGATTAACATTTTTTGTTTTTCATCCACAAGTTCCTTTGGTGTTCCTGAAAAATTTTGTGCTTTTATTCTAATCTGATCGGAAGGTTTACAAATAAAGGTATAAGTACTTTTTTCTACAGAAATATCATTGGCCGGTTTAGGAGTCCAGTCAGGGATAGATAAATTTTGTTTGTTCCTGATTTCGTAATTGTAAACAATGGTATAAGGATATACATTTACAGCTGGCAGATAATGTTTTACGCGGCTATCTGTAAACAGAGAAAAGCCATCAGCTGCGCTTTCATCATTAAAATCATTTTGCGAAAATTTATTAATCAGTTTACCTGCGGAATTATAAACTTCGCCTTTAATACTCTTTATTGTAGTGCTTTTATCATAATAAATCCTCAATCTTGCATTTTCATCACCGTTTTTATTTAAAATAGTAATGGCTTGCTTAATAATAATCGCTACATTATCCGGAGCACGCATATCAACCGTATTTTCCTGATTTCGGATGCAGGCATTTGCCCGGTTTTTAAGTTCAGCAGGAATTAAATCGGCATCGTAATTATCTTGCCCAAAACTGATTAATGCCATTAAGCAAAGACCTAAAAAAGTGATTAAATGCTTCATCTATTTGGCTTTTTTCAATAAAAGTTCTGTTTTCTGATTTTGGATGATTTTACTGTAGAATTCTTTTAAGTAAAGATACTCTTCCGGTTCATAAATGGCTTTATTAAATTGTAAAATCTGGCTTAACGAAATTATATCCTCCTCTAAAGTAGTTTGTAATAAGTATTTACCACCTGAATTCGGAAGCCCAATAGCTAAATCTTTTGGTTTTTCCAGCAATTCGTAGTGGGCTGGAAGTGATATTTTTATAATGATGCGTTCATCAGAAGTTGTACCCAAATCAACAGGGTAGGTACGCTGGTTTAAGTTAAAAGGATTTTTACTTATTGTATTAACTAAGAAAGGACTGAAATAAAATTGATCTTTCAACTCGTCAAACATCGTAAATTCCACATCATAAATCTCGGTAAGCGTATTTTCAGTACTATCAATATTATTGATCTTAAAATTCAGGATTTTCATTTTGTTCAACCTTTCGTCTAATTTTTCTACATACTCATCCGTTGAATTATATTTTTTAATTTCCTTTCTTTTATTAAATGCCGCATAACCTAAACTATGCGTGGTAATGGTTCCGGTTACTTTTCCATCCGCATTTAGTTTTCCAATCAAAATATAATTGATGATCGATTTTTGATCCGCCTTTAAATCAATCCAGTAAGAAGGTTTTTTCAAGTTAATCACCCTTCCCTGATCATTGATACACCTTAGTGGCAATAAGCCAAAAGGCAGTAATGGTTCAGAAGCATCGAGCATGTAACTCTTGTCTCCAATATTTACTTTAGCAACCAGATAATTGAAATCACTAATTACAGGATAAAGTTTATTAACAGTACCATTTTCACGAGTAGAAAGAATAACGGCTTCTGCATCCAGATTTGCAGCAGAAAGTGCTGCAATTAAGCTTAAATTAATATCCGCTACATTTCCTGATCTTAGATCTAAGGCTTTTTTAATGCCTTCTTCTGAATATTTGCCGTAATAATTGTTCCATTTAATTTGTTTTTTAATATAATCGTAAATGGCTTTAGCTTTATCTAAATCTGTTGTTGCATTTTTAGTAAGGTTTAGAATCAGATCTTTAAAAAGATCTTTTCTTTTCATTTGATCACCAATATTTCTATCGGACACAATTTCATAATCAACATCTTTCCAGGTTTTAGTGTACGAAGTTTTTGATCCGTTAAAATGTTGTACATCAGAAAGTTCAAAATAAATGGCCGATTTAAAATTGCTGGCAGCCGTCATATTATCCTCTTCGATAAATGCAGGAACATTTTTCATTAAGTACATAATCTTAGAGCAGTCTACAGCAGCACCACCAACACGTAAACATTCTTTAGAAATCTCCGATTTTTGGTCTGTTAACTTTTGATAACCCCGTAAAGAAACATTGTAATTGTAATTGCCCGGAATAAAAACTACATACTCGCTATGCACTTTTGGAATATCGGACTGAAATTCCCAGGTTTTAAAATTAAAAATATTTGGAGAGGTCAGGCGATAACTGTATTCAATAATAGAGCCTTCTTTAAGGTTAGGCAAAGTAAATTTGGTTAATCGGGTATATTTACCACGTTCCTCATTAAAAACAGCCTTTTTATCCATTGCTGTTTCTATAAAATTTCCATCAACATAGTTAAAGGTTGATGCCTTCAGGTCCGAAACCGTTTCTTCGCGATTCGCATCTTTGTATAATGGAATTATAATATTTGCTTCCTTGAAACCCTCTTTATTGTATATTTTAATTCTAACGTGATGATCAAAATACAGTTCGAGCCGTCCGTTATTATCATTGAACTGCATCATGGCCGTTCCAAATTCTCTTAAAACAACAGCATTAGCGGTACTATCAATTTTATTTCGGTCAAATATGTAATCTTCAGCGCTAACACCGCCAAAGTTAAAGTTTTGAGCATAAGTACTTAACGTGATAAAGCAGAGGAAAATAAGCGTTAAAAATTTCTTCATTGGAGCGTATATAATTTTGTGGCAATTTAAATGTAGGAAGTAACATTCAGAAATAAATTGAGAATTATATTTTAAATTTATGACTCGCTTTTTATAGAACAAACCAAACCTTTTTAGCATTTTTGAAAAAAAAGAAATTAAAGACAGGTGGTTTAAAATTTATCTGTTTTAGAGCTTATACTTTATATAATGAAATTAAATTTAAAACGCCCCCTGGCATTTTTTGATCTTGAAGCAACTGGCGTAAACGTTGGTGCAGACAGAATTGTTGAAATTGCAATTCTTAAAGCCATGACTGATGGATCAGAAGAAATTAAAACATGGCGTGTAAATCCGGAAATGCCCATCCCGCTGCAAACCTCATTAATACATGGTATTTATGATGAGGATATTGCTAACGAACCAACTTTTAAAGCCATTGCTGTAGAAATTGCCGAATTTTTAGGTGATAGTGATTTGGCCGGTTATAACTCTAATAAATTTGATATCCCGATGCTTTTAGAAGAATTTTTAAGGGCAGAAGTCGATTTTGATATGAACGGGCGTAAGTTTGTTGATGTACAGAATATTTTTCATCAAATGGAACAGCGTACATTAAAGGCCGCCTATAAATTTTATTGCCAGGAAGATTTAATTAACGCACACGCCGCTGAAGCCGATGTAATTGCAACATATAAAGTATTGCTTGGACAGCTGGAGAAATATAAGGAAACAGAGTTTGAAGATAAACAAGGTAATAAAAGCATTCCGGTAGTAAATGACGTGGATGCACTGCATGTTTTTACAAACATTAACAAACCTGTTGATTTTGCAGGTAGAATGGTGTACAATGATAAAAATGAAGTATGTTTTAACTTTGGTAAACACAAAGGAAAAACTACGGAGCAGGTTTTTAGTGTAGAGCCCAGTTATTATGCCTGGATGAAAAATGGCGACTTCCCGCTTTACACCAAGAAGAAACTCGACGAAGAATGGGCTAAGTTTAATGTGAAAAAGAATGAAAACAGAGTGCCAAAGCCAGCCAATCAGCCTGCAAAGCCCTATCCGGCAAAGCCTCAGGAAAAAAAGGAAAAGCCTGCTGAGCCGATTAATACGGATATGCTGGAACAGCTAAAAATGAAATTTGGTAAATAAAATCATTAAAAAAATAGAAGAACACCAGGAAAGATAAGAGCATCTAATCTGGTGTTTTTTCGTTTTACCTTATATAAAACTAATTATGAAATCTATTAAAATATTTATTAGTTTGTTGTTGTGGGGCGCATTTACCCAGGCGCAGGTACAACTTCCAATAGAATCGGTTTTTCAAAAAACTTATCAGCAATCAACCAGAACTGTTAGCGGTAAACCCGGTGAAAAATATTGGCAAAATACTTCTAAATATCAAATTAAAGTAGATTTTAATCCTTCAAGCCGACTTTTAAAAGGAAACGTAGAAATTACCTATTTCAATAATAGTCCTGATACTTTAAAGGAAATTTGGTTTAAACTTTATCCTAATTTATACAAGAAGGGAACACCAAGAAAAACAAAATTTTCTGAATCTGATTTGGGTGAAGGTGTATCCATTGAAAAGCTGAATGCAAATGGCAAAAATGCTAGCTACCACATTGATGGTACCAATATGACAGTTAATGTACCAGCAGTTGCGCCGGGAAAAAGCATTACTTTTTCTATTAACTATCATTACATTTTGAATAAAGGTTCTCACATGCGTACGGGTCAGGTAGACGATGGCTCATACTTTATAGCTTATTTTTTTCCGAGAATAGCCGTTTATGATGATGTAGATGGCTGGAATAAATATCCATATACCGGAGCAGAAGAATTTTATAATGATTTCGATCATTTCAATGCGGAGATTACCGTTCCCGGCAGTTTTGGAGTGTGGGCTACAGGAGATTTAAAAAATGCATCTGAGGTTTTCCAAAAGGACATTGTTGCCAAAATTACGACAGCTGAAAAGAATGATGCAATTGTAGATGTAATTACAGCTGAAGATCTGGAAAATAAAAAGGTAACACAACCTAAACCTTTCAACACATTTAAATTTGAAGCTAAAAATGTAACTGATTTTGTTTTTGCATTAAGTGATCATTATTTGTGGAAATCGACCAGCTTGGTTGTAGACCCGCTTACTAAAAGAAGAACAAGGGTAGATGCTGTTTTTAATGCTAAACATAAAGATTATTACGAAGTAATTGATTTTGCCCGTAAAACAGTTGAATCTATGAGTTATAGTTTCCCTAAATGGCCTTTTCCATACAACCACGAAACTATTTTTGATGGTTTAGATCAAATGGAATATCCAATGATGGTAAATGATAACCCGGTTGATAATCGTACGGATGCCATTACTTTAACAGACCACGAAATTTTTCATACCATGTTTCCATTTTATATGGGCATTAACGAAACTAAGTATGGCTGGATGGACGAAGGCTGGGCGACCATAGGAGAGTGGTTAATTTCGCCGATGATTGATTCTACTATCATTGATGAATATGGTGTGCAGGCTACTGCATCTTCTTCAGGCAGTAAAGACGATACACCGATTATGACCCTAACTCCTGATTTAAATGGTTCAGGCTCTTTTACCAATTCATATCCGAAACCTGGATTGGCTTACTTATTTGTTAAAGATTATCTGGGAGATGAATTGTTTACAAAAGCTTTACACCATTACATCAAAAATTGGAATGGAAAACACCCTATGCCATACGACTTTTTTTACAGCATGAATGAGGGAAGTGGTAAAGATTTGAACTGGTTTTGGAAACGCTGGTTTTTTGAAGGTGGAATAACCGATATGGGGATTAAAGCTGTGAATAAAACGGAGAACGGTTATGCTATAACTGTCGAAAATAAAAGTAATAAACCTTTACCAGTTGATTTGACTTTAACCTACGAAGACGGATCAGTAGAAAAACAACATGCAAGTATTGGCGTTTGGGAAAAAGGCGATAAAGAAATCTCAGTATCTGTTGTTACAGTTAAAAAACTAAATAAAGTGGTTTTAGGAAGTGCACATGTTCCTGATAAAGCTAAGAGTGATAATACTTTTAACGTAAACTAAGTAATCAGGATTGTTTCTGATTCTAAGAAGATTAGATAACTCTTAATAAGAATCAAAAACAGGATAATATGCTTGTTTAATTGTGCCTTCGTTGCTAAAGAGCACATTTAACTTGTCGTTTGATAAAACTTTTTTTAAGGTCGTCTTTTTTCCGTTTATTAATATTTTGTTTTGAATTAACCTTATTCCGTGGCTATAATCTGCCCATAAGTTAGTGTGTTTGTTATAAACGGGTTGAATGGGTTTTCCTTCGGCCCGGTGCCAGCCATAAATAACAACTCTTGGGGTACTTTCTCCATATATTTTATTGGAAAGGATGATGTCTTTTTTGTTCCCTGCAGTTAATTCTCCATGATTGTGCCGGTTAAGAACAGGTTTCAGCTGGGTTAAAACGGAATCTGTATGTGCAATAAAAACAGGGACTGTAGTCATGGCTTTAGTTGGCGGAATATTTTGTGGCGTTAATTTAATCTTTGAATTTGCGTAAATCTCGTCTACCAGGTTTTTTGTTGGTAAAATACAATGCGTTAAATCAGCAATTTTTTGTGCCAAAATCGGCGTCATGGGCATATAAATGAAATCATCATTGTTGCCTATTGCAAAATAATCCGGCAACACATAATAGGAGATGTGATAAATATTTGTATCGCCTTCTATCGTAATATTCTTCTTAATTTCCACAAGGTTTCTTAAAAAATCAGGGACATTGCCATTTTTAATTTCTCTGAAAATGATCTTTTCACGATCTTCTAATGTCAATGTACTGTCGCTAATACTTTGGGCAAAAGCTTTACCACCAGGGACATCAGTTTTTCTTTTTTTTAAATGCAGGTTTTGTGCATTTGTGTGCAATGCAAAAACAAGCAGCAGCAGGGAAAAAACAATAGATTTAAGCATTTTCTATTTTTAAAAAATCAATATTTCTTTTTAAACCATTAAACCTGGTTCGTTTTACAGCCGATCCTTTAAATACCTTTTTAAAAACCTCATCGGTTATTTCAGTAAGCTCTTTAGCACTAAGGTCTAACAAGCCATTTTCGGGTTTAAAAGCTTCTTCCTGGTGTGCTTTTGAGAATCGGTTCCAGGGACAAACATCCTGACAGATGTCGCAACCAAACATCCAGTTGCTCATTTTATCTTTAAACTCGTCCGGAATTTCATTTTTAAGCTCAATTGTTAAATATGAAATACATTTACTGCCATCTACAACCTGCGGGGCGATAATGGCATCTGTAGGACAAGCATCCAGGCAACGCGTACAACTTCCACAATGATCGGCTTGGAAAGGATGATCATAATCCAATTCCAGATCAACAATTAATTCTGCAAGAAAGAAAAAAGACCCTTCGGTTTTACTAATCAGGTTTGAATTTTTGCCAATCCAGCCAATTCCCGAGCGTTGCGCCCAGGCACGATCTAAAACAGGGGCAGAATCCACAAAAGCACGACCAGAGACTTCGCCTATATTTTCTTCAATAAAGTTTAATAAGTGTTTAAGTTTATCTTTAATTACGGTGTGGTAATCCTGACCGTAAGCATATTTAGAAATTTTAGGGGCATCTGGGTCCGTCTGCTTTTCTTCAGTATAATAGTTTAAAGATAAGGATATTACCGATTTGGCGTCGTCAACTAATAGTCTGGGATCGAGCCGTTTATCAAAATAATTTTCCATGTACTTCATTTCACCGTGGTGGTTATTGTTTAACCATTTTTCCAATCTGGGGGCTTCAGTTTCTAAAAATTCTGCTTTAGAAATGCCACAGGCCATAAAGCCCAAACGAATGGCTTCATCTTTTATTAACCGGCTGTATTTTGCAGAATTATTGTACATGGATTTTGCAAAGATAAGGCTTAAGATTAAAACCTTTTACTTAATGAACTGTTGTAATTATGAAAACTAAATTAATTGATTATTAAACCAGAATATAAATTGAGCTATAATGCAATAAATATATCCGGTTTTCTACTCAATAGCTAATAAGATGGAAAATACAGATCCAAAACATATGGAAACGGGAGCAGCTCCCAAACCTATTGAACAAGATTACGAAAAACATAAAGACGATCCGGGGCCCGGTAAACCTGCCGTAACAGAAAAAGATGAAAATGGAGCAGGGCTGGCAATGAAATGGATCATCCCTATATTAATTATTGTAGGATTGATAGTTTGGTTTGCTATGCGTAAGTAGCAAATAGTTTTAGGTGAATGCCGGTTGTGATGGGCCGGCATTTTATTTTATATCAATATTTTCAAGAACTTATTTTAAAAGATTAACACTGTATAAATCGGTTCTCCTGTCTTTTAAAATTTTAACGGTTCCATAATGGTGTAATTCATCCAAAAGATGCAGATCTACATCAACCACCAAAACCATTTCTGTGTTAGGCGTTGCCTCGGCTTTAACTGCATTGGTAGGAAAAGCAAAATCGGATGGAGTAAATACTGCCGATTGAGCAAACTGAATATCCATATTATTCACTTTTGGCAAGTTACCCACACAACCTGCAATGGCTACATAACATTCATTTTCAATTGCCCTGGCCTGTGCGCAATGCCTTACGCGGGTATAGCCATTTTGGGTATCGGTTAAAAATGGAACAAAAAGAATTTGCATACCCTGATCTGCGTAAATGCGACTCAATTCGGGAAATTCAACATCATAGCAAATTAAAATACCGATTTTGCCACAATCGGTATCAAATACCTGTACTTTATCGCCGCCAACCATACCATAATACTTTTGTTCGTTAGGGGTGATGTGAATTTTGCGGTATTCGTCTATTTTTCCTGTTCTATGGCATAAATAAGTCACATTATACAGTTTCCCATTATCCAGCAAAGGCATACTGCCGGTTATAATATTCACATTATAACTCAGTGAATATTCGTGCATTCTCTGTACAATCTCTTCTGTTTTTTCGGCCAGTTTGCGCATGGCCTCAATTTCCGGCAGATGGTTATAGGGTTGTAGTAATGGTGTGTTAAACAATTCGGGAAACAGGATAAAGTCTGATTTATAACCACTTACTGCATCAACAAAAAACTCAACCTGTTCGTAAAAGCTATCCATATCCGGAAACAAACGCATTTGCCACTGGACCAGTCCTAAACGAATGGTCATAGCTGATCTGGCAGAGGCATCAACGCCCTGATAATAAATGTTATTCCACTCAATTAAAGTAGCATATTCTTTTGATTCATGATCGCCTGGAAGATAGTTTTTAAGCACTTTCCTCACGTGGAAATCATTGGATATCTGAAAGGTTAGAGTAGGATCGTAAATTTCCTTTGCTTTAACTTTATCAATATACTGCCTTGGACTCAGATTATCAGCATATTCGTGATAACCCGGGATACGGCCACCTGCAATGATGCTTTTTAAATTTAAGCTCTCACAAAGTTCTTTACGAGCTTCATAAAGTCTTCTGCCCAAACGCAATCCTCTAAATTCGGGGCTTACAAAAATTTCAATACCATATAAAGTGTCGCCGTTTGAATTATGAGTAGAAAAAGAATAATCTCCTGTAATCAGTTTATAAGTATGTTTATCACCATATTCATCATAATCAACAATGATGGATAATGAACAGGCTACAACTTTATCATCAACAGCAATACAAAGCTGTCCTTCGGGAAAGATTTTTAATAATTTAGCGATGCTTGATTTTGACCATATTTGTCCGCCCATGGTGTCGTAGGCCTGAGCCATTGACGCTGCAAGATCAGCATAATCTTCGAGCGTTAATTTTCGTAATTCAATATTCATTATAATTTGTTTATACTTTATTGAACGAAAAAGATACCAAAATGTTTGTAGAAATGGCTTATAGTGCCAGTTTTATGAAGATAAATGGCATGCAGTTGTGTACAAGTTGCCGTTGTGAGGTGAGAAGTGATCCGTTAATCAATGGTTTGAAAATGAATACTTCGTACCCCGCAATGACGAAAGTTTTGTTGTAAAATCTAAAACAATTTTCCGGTTTGTCCGGGATAGTTTTTCTTTAAATGTTTGTATGCTGCTTCGGTAACTTCTCTTCCACGTGAGGTACGCATAATGTAACCTTCCTGAATTAAGAAAGGCTCATAAACCTCTTCAATGGTACCTTCATCTTCACCAACAGCGGTTGCAATTGTTTTTAAACCAACTGGTCCGCCCTTAAATTTATCAATAATGGTAACCAGGATCCTGTTGTCCATTTCGTCTAAGCCGTGTTCATCAACATTTAAGGCATTTAAAGCATAACGGGCAATTTCAGTATCAATGTTTCCATTTCCTTTTATCTGTGCAAAATCTCTTGTTCTCCTTAACAGAGCATTTGCAATACGGGGCGTACCGCGACTACGGCGGGCAATTTCATAAGCGCCTTCATCACTGATGGCAGTTTTTAGAATATCTGATGATCTTAAAACAATTGTTGTTAAAAGTTTGGCGTCATAATAAGCCAGGCGGGCATTAATCCCGAAACGGGCACGTAATGGTGCCGTTAATAATCCTGATCGGGTGGTAGCGCCCACTAAAGTAAATGGGTTTAATGAAATTTGTACGGAACGGGCATTAGGGCCTGTTTCCAGCATAATGTCAATCTTAAAATCCTCCATTGCCGAATACAAGTATTCTTCTACCAATGGCGATAAACGATGGATTTCGTCAATAAACAGAATATCACCTTCATCAAGCCCGGTTAAAAGTCCGGCTAAATCTCCGGGTTTATCTAAAACAGGACCCGAAGTTACTTTTATTCCGGTCGCCATTTCATTGGCAATAATATGTGAAAGGGTTGTTTTACCCAATCCCGGAGGGCCATGTAATAACACGTGATCTAAAGATTCGCCACGAAGTTTGGCTGCCTGAACAAAAATCTTCAGGTTCTCCATTACTTTCTCTTGTCCGGTAAAATCTTCAAAAGCCTGCGGCCTCAGCACCCGCTCAATGTCGCGATCGGTAGGGGTTAGGTTGCCTGCTTCTGGATCAAGATTCTCATTCATGAAACAAAGATAAAATTAAATGCTAAAAAAATTAGGAAACTGTTTAAAATTCTAGTTATAAAAATATAAGGGAACGATAAAAATTAAACAGCTTTTGTGATTATTTAAATTTTGTAGAAACGACTAATTCTTTAGAACCTGCCGTGTACTGATAAAAACCTTCACCGGTTTTGGCTCCTTTTTTACCGGCAGCAACCATATTAACCAATAGTGGGCAAGGTGCGTATTTCGGATTACCAAATCCATCATGCAATACTTTTAATATAGCCAAACAAATATCCAGGCCAATAAAATCAGCCAGTTGTAATGGACCCATCGGATGAGCCATGCCCAATTTCATAACAGTATCAATTTCGTAAACACCAGCCACGCCTTCATATAAGGTATAAATGGCCTCATTAATCATTGGCATTAAAATACGGTTAGCCACAAAACCAGGATAGTCATTTACCTCAACCGGCACTTTTTGTAATTGTTCAGCAAGTGCCATTACGGTTTTAGTCGTTTCATCACTGGTAGCGTAACCTCTTATAACTTCAACAAGTTTCATCACCGGTACCGGATTCATGAAATGCATTCCAATCACTTTATCACCTCTGTTGGTTACAGCCGCAATTTGGGTAATCGAAATAGATGAAGTATTGGAAGCTAAAATTGCATTTTGGGGTGCAAAGCTATCCAGATCCTTAAAAATTTTAAGTTTAAGGTCGATATTTTCAGTTGCAGCTTCAACAATTAAGTCTGCGTTTTTTACACCTTCTTCTGTAGAAACAAAAGTGCGGATGTTTTTTAGTGTTGTCGCCTTTTGATCTTCAGTAATAGAACCTTTGCTTACCTGTCTGTCCAGATTTTTGCTAATGGTTTGTATCGCCTTATCTAAAGCACTTTGGTTAATATCGATCAGGTTTACATGGTAATTGAACTGCGCAAATGTGTGTGCAATGCCATTTCCCATTGTTCCTGATCCGATTACTGATATATTTTTCATGTACCTGGTTTTTTTATCTGTTTATAATTTGGTTTTATATAAGTATTGTACTCAAATGTAGTTAATGCCACTTTATAATTAAGGATTTTCTATTTGTTGATCCATCGTCATTATTTATTATTTAAACTTTTTTAACCTTCCTACAAACAAAACAGGCAAGTTAATTGCTTATAAAAGCGAAGAAAGTTATCGGCTGGATTTAAATAGTCCAGGCGTTTATATAAAAGCGCTTCCTGGTGAAAATTAGGTTAGTTAATGATTAGTTAAAATAGAGATCTTGCTGGATAGCCGATCTCTATTTTGTTTATGAACAAAATTTTAAGGAGCGAGACGGCTTTTAACCCACTCATTTTTAATCCATTGGTAATTGATCCGGTCGTGTAAACGATTTGATCTTCCCTGCCAAAATTCTATTCTGGTTGGTTTAACAATATAACCACCCCAATGTGCAGGCTTAACAATGGTTTTGCCTTCATTTTTTAAAGTTAAATCGGCTACTTTTTCTTCTAAAAAGGCTCTGTTTGGAATAACCTGACTTTGGGGAGAGGCTATTGCTCCAATCTGGCTGTCTTTAGGGCGGCTATGAAAATATTGTTCAGAAGTTTCTTTATCCAGTTTCTCTACAGTACCTTCAATACGCACCTGTCTTTCCAGTTCAGGCCAGAAAAATACCAGACAAGCTTGTGGGTTCCTTTTTAACTCTTTTCCTTTCTGACTCAGGTAATTGGTGTAAAAACGAAAACCATCCTCATCTACACCTTTAAGCAGTACAATACGGGCATCGGGTTTACCACTCTTATCGGCAGTAGCTAAAGTCATTACATTCGGTTCATATATTTTAGCTGAAATGGCATGTTCAAACCAGCTTTTAAATTGATTAATGGGGTTGTTATCTACATCAGATTCATCCAATGTGGCGCTTTTATAATCTTGGCGTAGGTTTTGTAGAAATTCATTAGTAACTTGCATAAAACAAAAATAAGCATCTTTTATGGTGCTACAAATGATTATCATCATGCTGAACAATATTAAACCCAAAATAGGGCGCTTGCTCATTTCTGAGCCATTTATGGCCGATCCGAATTTTAAAAGATCTGTTGTTTTGTTAACTGAACATGGTGACGAAGGTTCGGTTGGGTATATTTTAAATCAGGCGGGTAATTTATTGTTAAAAGATGTTATTCAGGATTTATGGCAAGCTGATAACCACATTTACTTTGGCGGGCCTGTGGCTGCTGATACGCTTCATTTTATTCACAGGTGTTATGATCAGATGCAAAGTGGAGAGCCTATTGGAGATGGACTTTACTGGGGAGGGAATTTTGAAACTTTAAGAATTTTAATTAATACCAACGCCATTAGCGAAAACGACGTGAAATTTTTTATGGGCTATTCAGGCTGGGATGAAGGGCAATTGGATAGAGAAATAGAGCAAAACGCCTGGATGGTGAGCGATATTCCTGATCCTGATACTATTTTTTCAAATGATGATGAAAAGCTTTGGCGTGACGTAATTGTAAACCTTGGGCCAAAATATGCCCACATCAGTAACTTCCCGGCAGATCCAAGTTTGAATTAATTTTCACTTAAAGTTTATCCTTCCATTTCAGCCGCTGTTTCTTCAACCTTTTTTCTAAGCTCATCTTTATAAGCTTGCATTTTAATGGTTAAAGATTCATCAGCAGTGGCCAGAATTTGAGCTGCAAGTAAGCCTGCATTTTTTGCTGCATTTAAAGCTACTGTAGCAACCGGAATGCCATTAGGCATTTGCAGGATAGATAAAATGCTGTCCCAGCCATCAATAGAATTTGATGATTTTACAGGAACGCCAATAACTGGCAGGGTAGTGATGGAAGCCACCATACCCGGTAAATGTGCAGCACCGCCAGCACCGGCAATAATTACTTTTAAGCCTCTTCCTTGCGCTTCTTTTGCATAATTGAACATGCGCTCAGGCGTACGGTGGGCAGAAACCACTGTAATTTCATAATTAATTCCAAATTCTTTTAAAATATCAGCTGCATCCTGCATAACCGGTAAATCAGACTTGCTTCCCATAATAATTCCGACACTGAAGTTTTGTGAATTTGTATTACTCATGATGTATTGTTTTAGAATTGGTATTTAAATTTTATTATTTATGCAATTACTCTTAATGTTTTTTGTACGTATCTCGCTTTTTCGATGGCTTTTTCCCGGTCGATATCCACAATGGTAATGTGCCCCATTTTTCGGAAAGGCTTGGTATATTTTTTACCATACAGGTGAACAAAAACGCCATCTATAGATAATATTTTTTCCAGATTTTCATATTTAGCTATGCCTTCATAACCTTTTTCACCCAATAAATTAATCATTACCGCATTGGTTATGCTGGATGTATCACCTAAAGGTAAATTATAGATAGACCGTATATGTTGTTCAAATTGAGAAACATAATTACCTTCTATGGTTTGATGTCCACTATTATGCGGTCTGGGCGCAACTTCATTTACCAATATTTCGCCTTCTTTGGTCACAAACATTTCAACCGCTAAAATTCCGGTAATGTTCATAGAAGAAGCAATATTTTTCGCAATATTTTCTGCCTTTTGCTGTAAACTTTCCGCATAAGTAGAAGGTGAGATTAAAAACTCAACCAGATTGGCTTCGGGATTAAATTCCATCTCCACCACTGGGAAGGTTTTCATATCTCCTTTAGAGTTTCGGGCCACAATTACAGCTATTTCTTTCTCAAAATCGACTAACTTCTCAATAATACAGGGTGCATCAAAAGCATTGTCAATATCTTCAATACTGTTCATCCGCATTACACCCTTACCATCGTAACCATCTTTCCGCAGTTTTAAAATATAGGGGAAATCAAAGTTGCTGTTCAGCATATCATCCTTTGTATTGGCCAGCTGAAAAGGAGAAGTAGGAATGTCGTTTTCTTTAAAAAACTGCTTTTGTATGCCTTTATCCTGTATCAAACGGATTACACGGGATTGAGGGAAAACCTGTTTGCCTTCTTTCTCCAACTGCTCAAGGGCTTCAATATTTACTTTTTCAATTTCAATGGTAATAATATCTGCTTTTTTACCGAAATTATATACGGTGTCGAAATCTGTAATTGAACCGTTTTCAAAGTAATTGCAAATGTGTTTACAGGGAGCGTCGGGGTCTGGATCTAAAACTAAAGAAGTTACGTTGTAATTAATCGCCTGCTGAATGAGCATTCGTCCTAATTGCCCGCCGCCTAATATGCCTAATTTTAATTCGCTGATCTGTTTTGCCATGAGGTGTGAAAAAGTATGCTAATTTTGCACAAAAGTAACCATAATAAACTTTATTGATGAATGCAGATGCAATAATTATTGGTGCCGGTGCTTGTGGCTTAATGTGTGCCGTACAGGCGGGTTATTTAGGTAAACAGGTTATTGTACTGGAAAAGAGCGAAAAACCCGGTGCTAAAATTTTAATTTCGGGTGGTGGAAGGTGTAATTACACCAATTATTTAGCATCGGCAGAGCAGTTTATTTCTGCCAATCCACATTTTATAAAATCGGCTTTTACACAATGGACAGTTGACGATACCATTAGTTTTTTTGAAACTTACGGCATTCAGGGTAAGGAAAAAACGCTTGGGCAGTTGTTTCCGGATAACAAAAATGCAAAGGATGTAGTCGCTATTTTTACTTCAGTTTGTGCAGATTTGGGTCAGGAGATTAGGTGTAATGCGGATGTAAAGGATATTGAAGTATTAGCCGATGGATTTAAAGTTACTTACGATAAAAATGGTAAAACAGTGGTATTAACCGCCACTAAGCTCGTTATCGCAACAGGAGGTTTACCGATTCCTAAAATGGGTGCTACAGATTTTGCACTGCGTTTTGCCCGGAAAAACGATCTGAAAATTATAGAAACAGCCCCTGCTTTGGTTCCGTTAACCATTACAGGTAAAGATGAAGAATGGTTTGCCCAATTATCAGGCAACTCGGTTTTTTGTGAAGTCAGTAATGACGAAATTTCTTTCGAAGAAAATATTCTCTTTACGCACTGGGGTTTAAGCGGACCGGCAATTTTACAAATTTCTTCTTTTTGGCGCAGGGGTGAGGTGATTAATCTGAACCTGTTGCCCAATCAAAATATAGTTGTTTTACTAGATGAAGAACGTAAAACGAATGGAAAATCATTGCTATCGACTTTATTGAACAGATTTTATACCCGGAAATTTACGGATGCCTTGGGCAAATTTCTGCCTTTAAGCAAAACAGTTGCTTCTTTAACTAATGCAGAAATTGAGCAGATTGAACAAACCATTCATCATTTTAAGGTTAAACCGGCCGGGGATAAAGGTTACGATAAGGCTGAGGTAATGCGTGGTGGAATTGATACCAATGAAATTTCCTCTAAAACGCTTGAATGTAAAAAGATACCTGGATTATATTTTGGTGGCGAATGTATGGATGTTACGGGCTGGCTGGGTGGTTATAATTTTCAATGGGCATGGGCAAGTGGTTTTGTAATTGCACAGAATTTATAAACTCCTTTCCTAATAAACACCAATTGATTTGCAGATTAAAATGATTTGGAAAGCATAGGCTGTAGTTTTTATATAAGTTTGTTCCCGCTTTGCGCTATATCCCCGAAAAGAATCGGGGGATGCCGCTGCAATCGGGTTTATAAAATCGGATCGTGCAAGTAATGGACAAAATGTCGTAAAGTGACATTGTTTCTAAACCCGATCGGAGTGAAATGTTCCGATTTTTCATTGGAACAGAAACGGGAGCGGGGCTGTAGTTTCGTAAATGTTGCTGCCTGTTCATTTCCAGAGTACGAAGGATATAAATGTCAATTAATTTACAGATTAAAATGATTTGGAAAGCAGAATGAGCTATTCAGATTTTTCATCAGAAACGAGGCTATAGTTGCCCATTTCCATATCACTGATATCGGTTTTTCAAGTAGAACAACACAACAAATAGATTTTTACAGGTAAACATTAGGCATAATTTCCCAGGCCCATGGTTTTTTAAAAGTTTTAAAAGTTCTTAAACGATTAAAGAATAAAACCTCGCTGGTTCTATGATTAGAAATGTCTCTGCGGTATATATTTCCATAGGTGGTGTACAATTCACGATCTGTAAAATTATAAACCCTTTCGGTCATTTCGCCAGTATTGTTATTGTAGTAAAGGTTAACTGCATTGGTTAAAAACCAATCTTTGTCCTGGAATTTAAATGTATAACCTAATTCCCAGCGCCATTCGCTTCCTCCGCTAAATCTTAAATATAATTGTCCTTCTCTGATGTAAATTTGCTGAAGCGGGTCACCAAGTTTACCGCCTTCTTCCGATCTTAAAATAAAATCATTGTTTTGGGTCGAAAGCTGGTAAAGACCATTAAGTTTATCTTTAAAAAAAATAACCAGCATTCTCGGTTTCTGTGTTTCCTTTATAATATCGGTGCTATTATCGCCATAAACACGGGTTTCATCAATGGCTTTATGATATTCTAAAACCATTGCCAGATCTTCCGAACCATCATTGTTTAAATCGCCCTGAGTTTGATCAATAACAGCCCAGTTAATTGGAGTAAGCTGTGCGATAGTTTCGCCCTGAGTTTTAATTTTAGGGAAAATAAATGCTTTTTGTGCAAAGCTGACTTGAGTAAGAATTATAAAGAAGAGCAGCTGAATAAATTTCATGTACGATAAAACGTGTTTTGTATTTAAAACGTTAGTGACTAACATTAATTGTATTTCCGGTTAGGTAAGCAGAGAGAATACCTTTATTTAATGCCTAAATTAATCTTTAAAATCACTTAATTTGTAATTAAATATTTTCTTTTGAAAACAGAACTTTTTCTTATTACGCCGCCTTTTACTCAACTGAATACTCCATATCCGGCAACGGCGTATATAAAAGGTTTTTTAAATACAAAAAATATAAGCGCTACGCAGGCAGATTTGGGTATTGAAGTTATACTGGTGTTGTTTTCAAAATCCGGACTGCAAAATTTGTTTAATCATGTGGAGCAAATCATTAATTTGTCTGCAATTTCTGCCAATAGTAAGCGTATACTGGCTTTAAAAGATGAATATTTAAAAACAATAGATGCGGTAATTGATTTTCTTCAGGGGAAAAACCCCACCCTGGCATTACAGATATGCGGTGACGACTTTTTGCCTCAGGCATCCAGGTTTTCGCAGCTTGAAGAGTTGGATTGGGCTTTTGGAGCTATGGGAACTCAAGATAAGGCCAAACATTTAGCTACGCTATATCTGGAGGATATTTCTGATTTTATTGTAGAGTGTGTTGATGAAAATTTTGGTTTTAGTCGTTATGCAGAACGTTTAGGCAGAAGCGCCAACTCTTTTGATGAACTTTATTGTGCCCTGCAAAAGGAACTGACTTATATCGACGAAATTCTGATCGATATTTTAAAAGAACGCATTGAAACTATCCAACCGAAACTATTTTTAATTTCCGTTCCTTTCCCGGGTAATTTGTACAGTGCATTTCGTGCGGCACAATGGGTTAAAAAATACCATCCTGAAATTAGGATTTCTATGGGTGGTGGTTTCCCTAATACAGAATTACGTTCGTTATCCGATCAACGCGTTTTTGAATTTTTTGATTACATCACACTGGATGATGGCGAACTTCCGGTTGAATTACTGATTCAGAATATAAATCAATCTGCTCCTGTAGAAATGCAGCTATTTAAACGCACTTTTTTACTCGAAAATGGAAAAGTGGTTTATCGTAATGACACTTTACGGCAGGATTATAAACAAGCTGACGTTGGAACACCCGATTATTCGGACTTAAAATTAGATCAGTACATTTCTGTCATCGAAATTGTAAACCCGATGCATAGAATGTGGAGCGATGGCAGGTGGAATAAATTAACCATGGCACACGGTTGTTATTGGGGTAAATGTACATTTTGTGATATTTCTTTAGATTATATTAAGGTATATGAACCGGTTGCCGCAAAACTAGTTGTAGACCGGATTGAAGAACTGGCAGAAAAAACAGGCCAAAATGGTTTTCACTTTGTGGATGAAGCGGCACCACCGGCATTAATGCGTGAGGTTGCTTTAGAAATTATCAGAAGAAAACTTGCAGTAACCTGGTGGACAAACATTCGCTTTGAAAAAAGTTTTACGCAGGATTTATGTGTGTTGTTAAAAGCATCGGGCTGTATTGCCGTTTCAGGTGGTTTGGAGGTTGCCTCAGATCGTTTATTAAAACTTATTGATAAAGGGGTAACGGTAGAACAGGTGGCAAAAGTTACCCGAAATTTTACCGAAGCGGGCATTATGGTGCATGCTTATTTAATGTATGGCTACCCAACACAAACCATTCAGGAAACGGTAGATAGTTTAGAAATGGTTCGGCAGTTATTTGAAATGGGTATTTTACAATCCGGATTTTGGCATCAGTTTGCCATGACAGCGCATAGCCCGGTTGGTATGTATCCCGAAAAATTTGGGGTGGTAAAAGAAACGGAAACTATTGGAACTTTTGCAAACAATGACATTAACTATATTGATAAAACAGGTATAGATCATAATAAATTTAGCTACGGATTAAAAAAATCGCTTTTCAATTTTATGCATGGAATTTGTTTTGATTACGAATTGCAGGATTGGTTTGATTTTAAAATTCCGAGAACAAAAATTCCGGCTGACTTTATCGAAAAGGCTTTAAATGAAGACAATCATTTCAATATAAAATCAACAGCTAAGATTGTTTGGTTGGGTGGCAAACCTGAAGTAGAAAGCTTTACAAAATCTAAAAAAGGAAATTCGTGGGAAATGGTTTCCTTAACTTTTCAGAATAAAAAAGATAGTCTTACCATTCAAACTAATCAGGATGAAGGGATGTGGCTGTCCGCTGTTTTAGAAAAAGTATCGATATCAAATGACAAGGTTTATACCTTTCAGGAGATAAAAACTGATTTTGAAACCAATTTTCAAGATTTTGAATTGTTTTGGTATTCAAAACCTGTTAATGTTTTAAGAGACGCTGGTCTTTTGGTTCTTTAATTATTAGCTACTCTTCCTTAAACAAATTCAGAATGATCGGGTTCATTACCTAATTTGTCAATCCTCGAGTTTATCGAAGATTTTATTATTGCTCTACTCAGGATAACAGACCTATTTTTTATACTTTTATTTTGTAATGGGTTAAGAAATAGATAATAAAAATCAGCAGAATTGAATTGAAAATCAGAAGTAACCAGGATATCACTGATTTTTTATCTTTCATTACCGCAACAAAAGCACTGATATAAGCCATAGCAGCCAAAGCCAGAAACAAATCTATGGTTTGTATGCCCAGTAAATAATAACCGCTGTAAGAAAAAACAAAGCAAGCCAGTATCAGAAAAATAACGGAAGCTATATTGTATAATTTATTTGGCTGCATTTGTTTTATGTGGATATAACGATGATTCCAATTTGTTAATCGCAATGAGGAACAGTAAAAGTCCAGGTTTCTGCTTCCGCATTCGGAATTACATAGCCATTGCCCTTAGCCGTTTCAAACCATAATTTTCCACGTAGTTTTTCTCTTGTTCCAACTTCATTTAAAGTTGCACTGTCATACAGACGACCGTTAATCATCACATATTTTATCTTTTCCGAATTACGGATATCATCCAGCGGATTAGCATCCATGATCACTAAATCTGCTAGTTTTCCAACTTCCAGTGAACCAATTTCTTTAGTCATGCCTAAGTATGAAGCGCCATTTAAGGTTGCATTTCGAATGGCCTGAAGAGGAGAGAAACCACCCTGAACCATCATCCATAATTCCCAATGTGCACCTAAACCCTGTATTTGTCCGTGTGCCCCTAAGTTTACTTTGGTGCCCCCATCTGCAATTTGTTTAGTGGCTTTAGCAATTTCAATATGGTTATAATCTCCATATTCAGAAGTTGTTCTGCGGCGGGCCTTTTCATCTATAATCGAACGTGGGGTATAAGTCATTAACTTTTCATTTTCCCAAACATTGGTGCGGTCGTACCAATAATTTTCGCCCCATTGTCCACCGTAGGCCACAATTAAAGTAGGCGTATAGCCAACTTCGGTATTGTTCCAAAAGCTAGTCACGTCTTTGTATACCGGTAACACCGGAATGCTGTGTTCAATTCCAGTGTGTCCATCGGCTACCATATTCATATTGGTAAAAAATGTTGAACCGCCTTCAGGTACTACTTCCATTTTTAACTGACGGGCAGCTTCTAAAATCTGTTGACGTTGTTCGCGGCGTGGCTGATTGTAAGATTTAACAGAAAATGCCCCAACAGCTTTTAACCGGCGCAGGTTTGCCAACGCATCGTCCAGGCTGTTAATTACAACTTTAAAATCACCATCTGCACCATATAAAATAGAGCCGGTAGAATAAACCCTAGGGCCAATCATTCTGCCAGCCTTAAGCATTTCGCTTTGACTAAATACCATTTCCGTATTACTCGAAGGATCGTGTGATGTGGTTACACCAAAAGCCAGGTTGGCCATGTAACTCCAGTCACTTTGAGGCGTAATTCCATCCGGGCTGGTACGCAAATGTGCGTGAACATCAATAATGCCGGGCATAATGGTTTTACCATTTACATCAATAACCTTCGCATTTGCCGGGATGGTAATTGCATCACTTTTACCAATAGCTGTAATTTTATTTCCATCTGTTAATATTGTTCCGTTTTCTATCACTTCATCACCTTTCATTGAAATAATTCTGGCGCCTTTAAGTGCAACAATTCCCGTTGGAACATCGCTTTTCAGCACTAAATTAATATCTGTGGATGTTGCTGTGGTTTTTGGAGTATTGCCATCAAAGTTAAAAGCATTATTTACATCGATTGTGAAGTATTTCGGCCCCATTGTCCAGTGTAAATTTTTACTATCCGTGCTCCATTGGATGTATGTTCCACCATCAGTTGTTACTTTGGTTACGGGAATAGCTTTATTGCCTGCTGATGCATCCTGCGCTGTTCCAACATTAATCATTGGTGTAATGTATACGTTAAACAATTCGTTAAAAGCAACCCATTTATTATCCGGGCTTATTACAAACTGATTTGCATATTGCGAAGTAAAGTGTGTACGCTCATTTGAACCATTTAAATCAACACTTTTTAATGCTTTTTTCCCATCAGCATAACTCTGGAAGTAAATTCTGCTATCCGTGTTGTTAAATTGTGGTCTGATACCGTTTTCGGTTACTAAAGTTTTGGTTCCACCGCCAGCAGGCATTATAAAAATTCCTGTACCACGACCATAGCTGTAACCCAAAACATCATTTCCAACACCTTTTCTGAAAACAATTTTATCCCCTTTGGTTGAGTATTGGGGCGAATAATAAAAACCTTTTTCATCACTTAATGTAATGGTTTTACCCGTTTTAAGATCGGTTCTTTTTATGGCTCCTCTAAGTTCGTCATTCCAGGTGGTGTAAACAATATACTTCCCGTCAGGACTAAAACCCGGATCAAATTCGAAATCCGTACCGTTGGTTAACCGTTCAGGATTTCCGTTTGGCATTTCTTTTTTATACAGATATCCGGCTGCGTTAAATACAACCATATTTCCATCCGGAGCAGTAACCAGCTGCCTTAACATTTTAGCTGAAAATTCACTTTTAAAAACTTCCTGTTCAAAATGTAAGGCTTGCTGCACAGTTTGTGTGCTGTTTACCTGGAAAGGAATTTCGTCGGTTTGTAAATTGGCGAGGTCCGTTTTCCTGATTTTTCCTTTTGCATAAAAAACAAGGCCTTTACTATCCGGCATCCACGCAAAATTTGGATAAACACCAAAAATGGCCCAGGTTTCTTGTTGATCATGAGATAAATCTTCATATACCGGCCATTCTTCACCTGTTTTTATGTTTTGTACATATAAAACAGATTTTAAGCGAACACGCTTAACAAAAGCCATTAAATTTCCATCAGGAGAAATCTGAGGACGACAAGCGCCGCCTTGCTCATTAATAAAAGTAGAAAGTTTGCCGCTGTTTAAATCCAGCTGACGGATGGCGTAAATGGTTCCATTCGGATCTTTACTGTATTCAAAATTGGGCCCGCGGGTTACATCTTCACTAAAATAAACGTATTTACCGTCAGGAGAAACATTTGGCTCACCAGCATCCTGCTGATCATTTTTTCTTTTGGTAAGCTGAATGCCTTCTCCACCATTGATGTTGTACATCCACATTTCGCCTGCACCAAGAGAACGGGAAGCTGTAAAATGTTTTCTTGCCACTAAATATTCACTATTAGGCATCCAGGTTGCATTATTCAGTAACTTGAAACTTTCTTTAGTGACTTGTTTTTTAGCAGAACCATCCCGATTCATTATCCATATATTATCGCCACCACTTTTATCGCTGGTATAAGAAATGTATTTTCCATTGGGACTAAACCTCGGTTGCACGTCCCAGGCAATGCCGCCGCTTAATAATTTTGCACTTCCACCGGTTATTGGCATAACATAAATATCGCCAAGCAAATCAAAAACAATTTCTTTACCATCTGCACTAACATCTACATTCATCCAGGTACCTTCGTCCGTGTTAATGCTAAAGTTTTTGGTGGTTCCAGGATATTTTTCTACGTCCCATTTTTTTTCCTGAGCCATTGAAGTAAACGTAAATAGCGAGAACGCGAATAAAAAGAAAAATTGTTTCATTAAATTATTAAGATTAATTGCGCCGCAATTTAGTAATATGTGCCGCTTTTTTATAGTTTTGGTACTGCCGATTTATGACAGCAATAGAGATTTTACAAAAGTATTGGGGACATCAGTCTTTCAGGCCACTGCAGCAGGATATCATTACTTCTGTTTTGGAAGGAAAGGATAGTCTGGCGCTTTTACCTACCGGTGGGGGCAAATCCATCTGTTTTCAGGTACCGGCTTTGGTAAATGAAGGCATTTGTATTGTAGTTTCTCCATTGATTGCCCTGATGAAAGATCAGGTAGAAAACCTGAAGTCAAAAGGGATTGAAGCCATTGCCATTTATGGAGGCATGGGTAAAAGAGAGATCGATATCTTACTCGATAACTGTATTTATGGTAAAGTTAAATTCCTGTACCTGTCTCCTGAAAGATTGCTTTCCGATCTGGTTAGAACACGGATTTCTTACATGAATGTTAACCTGATTGCGGTTGATGAAGCACATTGTATTTCGCAGTGGGGTTACGATTTCCGCCCGCCATACCAGCAAATTTCAAAACTTCGTGAAATTTTACCCAATGTACCTGTTTTAGCTCTTACTGCTACGGCTACTTCATTTGTTCGAAAGGATATAGTAGAGAAACTTGAAATGAAAGATCCACAAATCTTCGTTAAAAGTTTTGCCAGAGATAACCTGAGTTATGTAATTTTTGGACAGGAAGATAAATATAAAAAACTGATTGATATTTGCCGTAATGTAAAAGGAACAGGTTTGGTTTATGTTCGAAGCAGGAGAGAAACCACAGAAGTTGCTAATTTCCTAAACCGCAATCAGCTTAAAGCCGATTTTTATCATGCCGGATTAGAACGTGATGTCCGTTTCAAAAAACAGGAAGACTGGAAACTGAATAAAACCAGGATCATGGTGGCTACAAATGCGTTCGGAATGGGGATTGATAAAGCCGATGTTCGGTTTGTAGTGCATTTGGATTTACCCGAAAGTTTAGAAGCGTATTACCAGGAAGCAGGCAGGGCAGGACGAGATGAAAAAAGGAGTTATGCCGTTTTATTGGCCAACCAGGCTGATGCTTTAAATTTAGAATCCAGGTATATCGATAGCTTCCCGTCAGCTGACGAGATTAGAAAAACCTATCATTATCTTGGTAATTATTTTCAGCTGGCTTTCGGTGCTGGCGAAGGGCTCAATTTTCCTTTCGATGTGGCCGATTTTTGCAAAAGATTTAATTTAAGTGTTTTGAAAACTTTATCAGCACTAAAATTTTTAGAACATGATGGCTACCTAACTTTGTCGGAAAGTGTTTTTCTCCCTTCGAGATTAATGTTTACCGTTTCACATGAAGAAGTTTACCGATTTCAGATTGAAAATAAAGCCTACGATAATTTAATAAAAACCATTCTTCGTTCTTACGGAGGGGCATTTGATGGTTATGTAAAGATTAATGAGGCAGAACTGGCCAAAAGGACAGGCTTTTCTTATAGTGGAATCGTATCCTTATTGAATAAACTTGAATCTATAGAACTGCTTTCTTATTTGCAGCAAACGGATCAGCCTCAGCTGCAATATGTGCGGCCACGTGTGGATATGGATCATTTTGATGTGGACGTTAAATACCTGGAATTAAGAAAAGAAATTTTGCTCAAGCAAATCAATGCGGTTGTTGCTTATGCGTCGAGTTCTGTATGCAGAAGTATGCAGTTGTTAAATTATTTCGACGAGCATAATGCGCCAAAGTGCGGCGTATGTGATGTTTGTCTGGCTGAAAAGAAACAGGAAAATGAAGCACAAATAAACGATCAGCTTGATTTTGAAATTATTTCATTATTGCAGCAACAACCTTTAAGTTTGGATGATTTAGTGATGAGCATAAAAAAAGGAAATGAAAATGAACGTTTAGAGGCCATTCGTGAATTATTAGATGCCGGTAAAATTAAATCAGATGGCAAGAAATACTATCTTTAGCCGATAAAATATTTAATCGTTTAAACTGTATGAACTGGTTAATTTGCACAATTAGCCAATTTAAACAAGTAAGCAGTTAACCCTCATAAAATACAAATGATAGAAAAAAACAATAAAAAAGTAATCCGCTCCTGGGCTTTTTTTGATTGGGCAAATTCTGCCTATAATCTGGTAATTACCTCCACCATTTTCCCTGCTTATTACACCATCATTACCACAACCAAAGCACACGGAGATCAGGTTAATTTTTTTGGCAGAACATTTACCAATACCGCTTTAAGTAATTATGCCCTATCATTTGCCTACCTGGTTATGGCTTTGGCATTGCCTGTTCTTTCTTCAATTGCCGATAACAGGGGAAATAAGAAGGCTTTTATGAAATTTTTTACCTACATGGGTGGCCTGGCCTGTGCAGGCCTATACTTTTTTGAACTAAAAACACTCGAAATAGGGATTATCTGTTTTGTACTAGCCGCAATGGGTTATATTGGTGGTGTATTGTTTAATAATTCTTATTTACCCGAAATTGCGACAGAGAGTGAGCAGGATAGAGTTAGCGCACAGGGCTTTTCTTATGGTTATGTAGGTTCTGTTTTATTGCAACTTATTTGTTTTCTGTTTGTTTTAAAACCAGATTGGTTTGGCATAACCGATGGTTCTTTACCGGCAAGGATTTCTTTCCTGCTTGTGGGCATCTGGTGGATTGCATTTGCTCAAATTCCTTTTAAAAACCTGCCATCTGTCAAAAAGCAATACGAAAAAGTAAAGCGCAATTTGATTAAAGATGGATTTAACGAATTATCAAAGGTTTGGAGTCAGGTAAAACAAATGAAGAAACTAAAAGGGTTTTTAACCGCATTCTTTTTTTATTCAATGGGCGTTCAAACCATTATGCTTGCTGCTGCAGGTTTTGCAGAGAAAACGCTGAAACTAGGAACGGCAAAATTAATTGCAGTAATTTTAATTATTCAATTGGTGGCCATACCAGGTGCCATGTTGATGTCGTTCCTCTCCAAAAAATGGGGCAATACCAATGTCCTTATTTATGTGGTAATCATTTGGATTGGCGCTTGTATTGGTGGGTATTATGTAAGTAATGAATATCAGTTTTATGCCTTATCTGCGGTAGTGGGTTTAATTATGGGCGGTATTCAATCACTTTCAAGGTCAACCTACTCGAAGCTTTTGCCTGAAAATACCCCGGATTCGACCTCTTTCTTTAGCTTTTATGATGTAACAGAGAAACTGGCAATTGTAATCGGTCTTTTCAGTTTTGCCTATATTGAAGAAGTAACCGACAATATCAGGTATTCTATTATAGCTTTGGCATCATTTTTTATCATTGGTTTAATCTTTTTAATGCTTCTTAAAAAAATAGAACACAAGGCAAGCCCTAAAATTGTAAATTTACCCGCTTAAAGATTTTTGTTGATGAAAGTAGAATTATTTGTTCCCTGTTTTGTAGACCAATTATATCCCGAAACCGCTTTTAATACGTTAAAATTATTAGAAAAATCTGGATGTAAGGTGGAATACAATTCAAAGCAAACGTGTTGCGGACAGCCTGCGTACAATGCAGGCTACTGGGACGAAGCCAAAGAGGTGGGAACTAAATTTTTAAATGATTTTACAGAAAACACCTATGTTGTAGCCCCCTCAGCATCTTGTGTAGGCATGATTAAGAACGGTTATAACGATTTGTTTACCAATACCATTGTCCATAATAAATGCAGAAGCCTTCAATCTAATATTTTCGAACTGTCTGATTTTCTGGTTAACATCGCAAAGAAAGATTATTTTGGAGCTGAGTTAGAGGGGAAAGCTGTTTACCATGATTCCTGCAGTGCTTTACGCGAATGCAAAATTAAAGATGAACCACGTTTGCTTTTATCAAAGGTACACGGTTTGGAAATGATTGAAATGGAAGATACTGATATGTGCTGTGGTTTCGGTGGTACTTTTGCAGTTAAATTCAATGCAATTTCTTCAGCAATGGCCGAACAAAAGGTTAACCATGCTTTGGCACAAAAAGCCGATTATATTATTTCAACAGATTTATCTTGCCTTTTACATCTTCAGGGTTATATTGATCAAAATAATTTACCAATTAAAACCATGCACATCGCTGATGTGTTAACCAATGGCTGGTTAGAAAGCACCGAATATTAGTTTTAACAAATTTTAACAGCCTGAATATTAAAACAATAGTATTTTTGTTTAAACCATTTCAATATTCCTGAATCAAACAACAAAACAAAATCTCATAAAAATGAAAAAAGTAATTTTTGCTCTTTTTGGTGTTTTCTCATTCGTATTTATTGCAAATGCGCAAAAGAAAACTTCAGGAGCTATACAATTTGAAGCTACTGTAGATCCGGCAGCAATGGCAGCGGCAAGTGGCATTAAAATCCCTGAGCAAATGGCAGCCCGCATGCCTTCCAGCAGTAAAAATAATTTCGAACTCTTATTTACCGCAACTAACGCAAGTTATATGCCTGTTGAAGAAACTGAAGATAGCAATGGTGCAGGCGGTGGTGGTGGCGGTATGGGCCGTATGATGATGCGTTTTGGTGGGGCTGGTGGTAACAGAGAATATTATTATACTTTCGCGGATCAAAAATTAACGGAAGTATTTGATTTAAATGATACTACGTATTATATGCCTGGTAAATTGACTCTATCAACGTCAGGTCCGATAGGTTCATTGAGAATGGGTGGCGGAAATCCAAATGATACAACAAAAGCAAAACCCGTGGCTCCGCCTAAAATTGAAGTGGTAAAAACAGATGCAACTAAAAAAATTATTGGTTTTGACTGTAAAGAAGTGATTGTTAAATCAACCAGGACCGTTAAAATTCTGGATATGGATAAAGAAGTTACCGAAGAAACACACATTTGGTACACAAATGACTTAGGATTTAACTTTTCGCCTAATCCAAATATGTGGACAGAAGGAACAGTTCTGGCAATCGAAAGCAGGGGAAACAATACCATTGCGAAAAGCATTGAATACCGGGGCGTGAGTGCAAAAGACGTTACTGCGCCGAAAAAAGCAAAACTAATTACCCAGGAAGAATACAAAACTAAAATGGATAATATGATGAAACGTTTTAGGGGAAATGGAAGACAGGGTGGTGCAGGTCAAGTAAGAACAATTATGGTTAACTAATTGTTTCATAAGCAACTATAAGCCTGCTCAATTTTAATTGAGCAGGCTTTTTTATTTTTCAGGTATAAATAAAACATGGTAGCCATTCATCCAAACAATTTAAATGTAAGATCAATGGTACATTCAGATTTTTGTCCATTATTCTAAAATGGTTATTATTGGGATCAGATTTTAACCCTAACCAAGCGTGATTACGAAAGAAACTAACGTAGATTTATTAAAGACGAAACAACATTTTGAAATTTTAGATGGATTAAGAGGTGTTGCAGCCATAGCCGTTGTAATTTTTCATTTTATGGAAATTGCAATTACCGATTACAGCAAAAATTTTATTGCACACGGTTATCTGGCCGTCGATTTCTTTTTTTGTTTATCAGGCTTTGTAATTGCATACGCTTACGATAACCGGGCAGAAGGGATAGGTGTTATGCAGTTTTTTAAACTAAGGCTCATTCGTTTGCATCCGCTGGTTGTTATTGGTTCAGTGCTTGGCTTATTAACCTTTCTTTTCGATCCTTACAGTGACTTTTATACTGTTTATGGTCTTGGTAAAACACTGATGATGTTCTTAGCCTCTGCCTTTTTAATTCCCTATCCGGTTATGCCTGAGCGTTACCTAAACCTTTTTTGCTTAAATGCACCCAGCTGGTCATTATTTTGGGAATATATAGCCAACATTTTTTACATTTTTATCCTGTATAAACTCAATAAGAAAATACTGATTGTATTAACGGTAGTTGCAGCAGTATTAATCTGTTATGTTGCTGTTCATTCCACTAATTTAAGTGGCGGTTGGGGCGGGCCAAATTTTTGGGATGGTGGTGCCAGGGTTTTCTATTCCTTTTTAGCAGGCATGCTGGTTTATCGCTCTAACTGGATCATCAAAAATAAATTAGGATTTATAGGGGTCAGCATTTTGTTAGTTCTTGCCTTTTTAGTGCCTTTTTCTGATCAATGGAACTGGTTAACAGAATCAATAATGGTGTTGTTTTATTTTCCACTTCTGGTTGCTTTGGGCGCAGGTGCTACACTTACTACTTCATTCAAAAAGATATGTAAACTGTCAGGCGAAATTTCCTACCCGCTTTACATGACGCATTATCCTTTCGTGTGGATATTTTTAACTTATGTTGCAGTAGTTAAACCTAAAATGTCATTACTGGAGGTTATAATTCCGGTTTCCGTAATCCTTTTAATTGTTGTGGCTTATCTGGTTATGAAGTTTATTGATGTACCATTGCGAAAGTATTTAAAAACAAAGATGATCAAAGCCTAGGCTTTTGTTTTTGGAAAGCAAATCCTGTGCTGTTTATGAAAATTGTTCCTGCTTTCCGCTGTATCCCCGATGAAAAATCGGGAGATGATGCTTCAATCAGGTTTAAATAACGCCGGATAGTACAAAATACTTAAAACCATCGTCATTGCCAGATTGCTTCTTACCCCGCAATGACGTTATTAACTGATAACATCGTTTCTAAACCTGTATTCTGAGCGAGATGTTTCAGTTTTCATCTTATAGGAACAGGAGGAGGGCTGTTGTTATTTAAATGTGCTACACTGCATTATAAAATGATGGATTTTAAGATTGATTTACAGCCAAAACTTGGTAATCCGTTATGAAATCCATACTTTTGCAGCAAATAAAATCACGTAGTAGGTGATTTTTTAATTAATTATTTATTTTAAAATTTAAATCATAGTTGTAGATGATTAACATTACTTTACCTGACGGCTCAGTACGTCAGTACGAAAAGGGCACATCTGCCCATCAAATTGCATTATCTATTTCTGAAGGATTAGCCCGCAACGTTTTAGCTGCAGAAGTTAATGGCGAAGTTTGGGATTCGAGCAGACCAATTGAGTCTGATTCATCCGTAAAATTATTAACCTGGAACGATGCTGCCGGAAAATCTACTTTTTGGCATTCATCAGCCCACTTAATGGCCGAAGCTTTAGAAGCACTTTATCCGGGAACTAAATTTGGAATTGGTCCGGCTATTGAAACTGGTTTTTACTACGATGTAGATTTTGGCGACAGGGAATTTTCTTCTGACGATTTCAAAGCTATTGAAACAAAAATGGTTGAGTTGGCCAAGCAAAAAGAAACTTTTGTTCGCGAAAGTGTAAGCAAAGCCGATGCAATTAAATATTTCACCGAAAAAGGTGATGAATACAAACTGGACTTAATTGAAGGACTTGAAGATGGAAAGATAACTTTCTATACTCAAGGTTCTTTCACTGATTTATGTCGCGGTCCGCACATTCCGAATACGGGTTTTGTAAAAGCGGTTAAGTTAATGAACGTTGCTGGTGCTTACTGGCGTGGTGATGAAACTAAAAAACAGCTAACCCGTATTTATGGAGTAACTTTTCCTAAGGCAAGCGAGCTTACCGAATATCTTTTAATGATTGAAGAAGCTAAAAAACGCGATCACCGTAAATTAGGGAAAGAACTGGAATTGTTTATGTTTTCTGAAAAGGTAGGCATGGGTTTACCAATGTGGTTGCCAAAAGGAACTGCTTTGCGTGAACGTTTAGTTCAATTTTTAGCTAAAGCACAGGCAAAACATGGTTACGAGCAAGTGGTTACGCCACATATCGGACATAAAAATTTATATGTAACTTCTGGTCACTACGAAAAATATGGTAAAGATAGTTTTCAGCCAATAAGAACTCCACAAGAAGGAGAGGAGTTTTTGTTAAAGCCGATGAACTGCCCGCACCACTGCGAAATGTATAAGTTTAAACCACGTTCTTACAAAGATTTACCGGTTCGTTTTGCAGAGTTTGGTACTGTTTACCGTTACGAACAAAGTGGAGAATTGCATGGTTTAACCCGCGTACGTGGTTTTACTCAGGATGATGCGCATTTATTTTGTCGCCCGGATCAGGTAAAAGAAGAATTTAAAAAAGTAATCGATCTTGTTTTATATGTTTTCAAATCATTAGGGTTTGAGGATTATACTGCACAGGTTTCCTTACGCGATCCTGAAAATAAAACAAAATATATTGGTACCGATGAAAATTGGAAACTGGCTGAAGATGCAATTATAGAAGCTGCTGCTGAAAAAGAATTGAATACCGTAATAGAATATGGAGAAGCTGCTTTTTATGGTCCGAAGCTTGATTTTATGGTTAAAGATGCATTGGGTAGAAAGTGGCAGTTGGGTACCATTCAGGTAGATTATAATTTGCCTGAGCGTTTCGAACTGGAATATACAGGTAGCGATAACCAGAAGCACAGACCAGTAATGATTCACCGTGCACCCTTTGGTTCATTAGAAAGATTTGTTGCTGTTTTGATTGAACATTGTGCCGGAAACTTCCCATTATGGTTAAGTCCGGAGCAGTTTATAATCCTTCCTATTTCAGAAAAGTATGAAGAATATGCAAAAAAAGTTTTAGATGAACTAAATAATTCCGATATTCGCGGGCTGATTGACTTTCGTGATGAGAAAATCGGTCGCAAAATCCGCGATGCGGAGGTTAAAAAAATCCCTTATATGCTCATCATTGGTGAGAAAGAAATGGCTGAAGGTAAAGCTTCGGTACGTAAACATGGAGTGGGAGATTTAGGCGAAATGACTTTAGAAGAGTTCAATAATTTATTAATAAAAGAAATAACAGTTTAATTAAAATAGTACAAATTTGGCATTAGGAAGACCAGGATTTAACAGGGGACCACGTCCACCTTTTAAGAAAAAAGAAGCAGAGCATAACATTAATCAGTTTATTAAATCGCCTGAAGTGCGTTTAGCTGGCGATAATGTTGAACCGGGGATTTATCCTTTGGCAAAAGCTTTGTCACTTGCTGATGAGTTGGAATTGGATTTGGTAGAAATTTCTCCAAATGCAGTGCCACCGGTTTGTAGGATTATTGATTACAGCAAGTTTGTTTACGAGCAAAAGAAAAAGCAGAAAGAGATCAAATCTAATGCTAAGCAAACGGTTATTAAAGAAATTCGTTTTGGTCCTAACACGAACGATCACGATTTTCAATTTAAATTAAAACACGCAGTAAGCTTTTTAGAGAACGGTGAGAAAGTTAGAGCTTATGTACATTTTAAAGGTAGAGCAATTGTTTACAAAGAGCAGGGAGAAATTTTATTATTAAAATTTGCCCAGGCTTTGGAAGATGTTGGAAAAGTAGAGTTATTACCTAAATTAGAAGGTAAACGTATGTTTCTGACAGTTGCGCCTAAAGTAGCAAAAAAATAAAAATAGGTTTATAAATTAAAAAACAGGTTATGCCAAAAATGAAAACCAATTCCAGTGCTAAAAAGCGTTTTTCGCTTACTGGAACAGGTAAAATCAAAAGAAACAACGCATACAAAAGTCACATCTTAACCAAGATGAGTACTAAACGTAAACGTGCACTAGGTCAAGCAAGTCTAGTTTCAGACGCTGATTCAGGAAACGTTAAACGTATGCTTTGCATCGGAAAGTAATTTATTAATTTCACCAGGTATCAGGCTTTAAGTTTCCGATAAACGGAACGCCGCTTGCCAAAAAACAACAACAACATGCCACGTTCGGTAAACGCAGTAGCTTCGAGAAGAAGAAGAAAGAAAATCCTTAATATGGCCAAAGGCTATTGGGGAGCAAGAAGTAAGGTTTATACTGTTGCTAAAAACACAGTAGAAAAAGGTTTGCAATATGCATACCGTGACCGTAAAGTTAAGAAAAGAGAATTCCGCGGATTATGGATCCAACGTATTAATGCAGGTGCCCGTCAGCACGGTATTTCTTACTCTCAATTAATCGGTAAACTAGCTTCAAAAGAAATCGGTTTAAACCGTAAAGTATTAGCTGATTTAGCAATGAATCATCCTGAGGCTTTCAAAGCTGTTATTGATGCAGTAAAATAGATATTTTCGCTCAGGCGATCATGATATTGAAAAGGGAACCAATCTGGTTCCCTTTTTATGTTTTATTTAAACTGTTTGATCATCCACTGTTGCATCCGGAGCATTGTTTTTTACCGATGCAATGCCATTATCACGTGATGCCTCACTTTCATACATTTGGCTCGACCCTATAATTTGTCCGTTTGTAGCCTTTAAATTAAAATAAGCTTTTCCGTTTGTGGATGATTTCTTGTCAAATTTTGAATCATCCTGCGAATTTTTTCTAACAGATTCTATTCCATTTTCGCAACTTGCTTTTGCAACATACCCTTCGCTGGTTAAAATAACCTGACCATTACCAGCATTTAAATTGAATTGAAATTCACCGTTTTTTCTTTTTGTAATTACAAATTTTCCCATAGTATTAAATTTAGTTGAATTATTAATGTTTATAACTCTATTTATTTGGATGAATATATATAGGGACTTAATCTAAAATAAAATTTAAAATTGAATTAACAAAATAACGCAAAGAATAGTTGATTGTTATAACCCGTTTAAATTATTAGGTAATCTGGAAATTATTTAAAACGTATAAAAATCTCTGCCGGATATACTGACAGAGATTTTTATAGTTTGTTTATCTGTAAATTAAGGGTTTAGTGCAATATATAAGAGTGCGGCTAATGAAGCTCCAATAACCGGGCCTATAACAGGAACCCAGGCATAAGACCAGTCACTGCTTCCTTTGCCTTTCATCGGAATTAAACTATGAACGATACGGGGGCCTAAATCTCTCGCAGGGTTAATGGCATAACCGGTTGTTCCTCCAAGTGCCAAGCCAATTACCCAAACTAAAAATGCAACCGGAATAGCGCCAAGAGAACCTAATCCAATTGGTGTTTTTGCCGTACCCATTTCTGCATTCGTGAAATAGAAAATCACAAAAATTAAAACAAATGTTCCAATAATTTCAGAGAAAAGATTTGATTTAAGATTTCGTATGGCAGGTGCTGTAGCAAAAGGAGCAGCTTTTAGACCCTGATCGTCTGTTGCGTCAAAATGATCTTTATACATAACCCAAACCAGAAATGAACCTACCATTGCGCCCAGTAGTTGGGCCAAGATGTAGTAGGGTACCTTAACCCAGGCAAATTTTTGAGTGATGGCCAGTGCCAGCGTTACTACCGGGTTTAAATGAGCGCCGCTGTATGGAGCCGCAATTACAACCCCAACAAAAACAGCTAAAGCCCAGGCGGTTGTAATTACAATCCATCCGCTATTATTTCCTTTTGTACCCTTTAGTACAACATTGGCTACAACACCATTTCCTAACAAAATTAATAGTGCGGTGCCGATAAATTCTGCAACAAAATCTGACATAATAAATATTTGGTTAAAATCTCCGGGTTTATTTTACCCGGAGCTAAGTTATTTTATTTTAATTAATCTTCAGCATTTACTCTGGCTGCTTTTACAGCCCTGTTCCAGCCTTTTATTCTTTCGGTATTGTCTATGCCCTCTGCAGCAACAAAAGTTTTATTTACTTTCCATTGAGAACGGATTTGATCAACGCTGTCCCAAAAACCAGTTGCCAAACCTGAAAGGTAAGCTGCGCCAATTGCCGTAACTTCAGTAACCTCTGGTCTTATTACTTTACAATTTAGTAAATCAGCCTGGAATTGCATTAAAAGGTTATTTGCGGTTACGCCACCATCAACCCTAAGTTCGGCGATGTTTACACCTGATACCACTTCCATTGTTTTTAAAACATCCATGGTTTGATAGGCAATACTTTCCAAAGCAGCTCGGGCAATATGCGATTTATTTGTACCTCTGGTAAGCCCTGTAATGGTTCCACGGGCATGTTGATCCCAGTGTGGTGCACCTAAACCCGCAAAAGCAGGAACTACATATACGCCCTGGGTATCTGGCACTCTTTCAGCAAGGGTTTCTACATCAGCAGATCTGGAAATGAAACCCATTTCATCTCTAAGCCACTGTACTACAGCACCACCAATAAAAATACTGCCTTCAAGTGCGTAAAATACTTCACCCTTAATTTTCCAGGCAATAGTAGTTAAAAGATTACCTGCCGCTATTTTAGGGTCTTTTCCAATATTCATTAACATAAAACAACCAGTACCATAGGTGTTTTTAACCATCCCGGGTTCTGTACACATTTGTCCGAATAATGCAGATTGCTGATCTCCGGCGATGCCTGCAATTGGAATCTTTGCAGCCAATATGTTTCCGGTAGTTTCTGCATAAACCTCACTTGACGATTTAACTTCAGGTAACATTTGCTCCGGAATGTTAAAGAGCTCTAATAATTCTTTATCCCAGTTTAGCGTATGAATATTGTAAATCATCGTTCTGGAAGCATTACTTACATCGGTAACGTGTGCTCTTCCATCTGTCAATTTCCAGATTAACCAACTGTCTATTGTTCCAAAAGCCAATTCTCCAGCCTCAGCTCTTGCCCTGGCACCTTCAACATTATCTAAAATCCACTTTACTTTTGTAGCAGAAAAATAAGAATCAATAATTAACCCGGTTTTATCCTGGATTTTTTTTGCTAAACCCTGGCTTCTGATTTCATCACAATAATCCGATGTCCGGCGGTCTTGCCAAACAATTGCATTATGAATAGGAACTCCGGTCTTTTTATCCCAAACCACAGTCGTTTCCCTTTGGTTGGTAATGCCTATGGAGTTTATGTCTTTCGCAGTGAGATCAGCCTTTACAATTACTTCAGTGGCAACAGAAAGTTGTGTAGACCAGATTTCAAGTGGATCGTGTTCAACCCAGCCAGCCTGAGGATATATTTGCTTAAACTCTTTTTGAGCGATGGCAACAATTTCGCCATCATGGTTAAAAATTATGGCCCTCGAACTTGTGGTTCCCTGATCGAGAGACAGGATATACTTACTCATAATAAATTATTTAGTTAGGTTATCGTTTTTATTCGGTTTTAATTTGCTTTATATAAGTAGCCATCGGCTAATGCATTAAAGGTAGAAATTTGATTTTCAATCCAGCTTTCGTCTGCTGTTAATTCTTTGGCCAGAAGCGAGGCAACTTTTGGGGCCATTGCTTTTGCAGCATGTGCATCAATAAATAAAATTCGCAATCTTCTGCTCAAAATATCTTCTACAGTTTCAGCCATTTCATTCCTTGCAGACCAAACTACTTCTGCTTCGAGGTAAGGAAAATCCGGATGAAGTTTTTTGTTCCATTCTGGATTTGAAAGTGCGAGTGCTTCAATCTTTGCCCTGTCTGATCCGTAAATATCTAAATGATTCTCCCCATGTGTATCGGTATTGCCATGAATCTTTAAAGTTTTAGTTACACATGCTTTCGTTTCCAAACCAGCGTGCGTAATCGCCAAATCTACTGTTTCTTCAGCCATTCTTCTGTAGGTTGTCCATTTGCCTCCGGTTATGGTAATCAAACCTTTAGCAGAAACGACTAATTTATGATCACGGCTAATTTCTTTTGTACTGTTACTTCCTGCATTGGTAGGAGCAGCCAGTGGTCTTAACCCTGAAAATACACTTAAAATATCTTTTTCAGTTGGCTGCTGATTAAAATAAGCTGAAGCCGTATTTAAAATAAATTCTACTTCTTCTTTTAGTGCTCTTGGTTCCAAACTATGCTCATCTAAAGGGGTATCTGTTGTGCCTACCAGTACATGTTTATGCCAGGGCACCGCAAATAAAACCCGGCCATCAGACGTTTTAGGAATCATCAGTGCTGACTCACTTTTTAGAAAGCTTTTATCTAAAACAACATGAACACCCTGACTCGGGCGGACCATTTTTTTAGATTGAGGATTGTTCATTTGTAAAATCTCATCAACAAATACACCCGTAGCATTAATAACCACCTTGCCGTTTAGTTTTAATGTTTTTCCGGTAAGGGTATCTTCAGTTTCTACACCGGTTATGTTTCCTTTCGAATCTTTTAAAAGATTCGTTACTTTCATGTAGTTTATTAAGGTTGCTCCGTTTTCAACAGCGGTTTGTGCAATATTAACGGCTAAACGAGCATCATCAAATTTACCATCAAAATAACGGATCCCTCCTTTTAATCCTTTCGTTTTAATACCGGGCATCACAGAAATCACTTCTTTTTTTGATAGATATTTGGATTTTCCAAAGCTGTATTTCCCGGCAAGCCAATCGTAAAGTGTAAGCCCGGTTAAGTATTTTGCCACTGAAAACCAATCGTAACATGGAATGATAAATTCTTCTTTATTAACTAAATGACCAGCATTTTGTTGCATTAATCCACGTTCTTTAAGCGCATGTTTAACCAGCCCAATATCGCCCTGGGCCAAATAACGTACACCACCATGAACAAGTTTGGTGCTTCTGCTGGATGTACCTTTCGCAAAATCTGATTGTTCAACCAGTAAAGTTTTAAAGCCACGGCTGGTTGCATCAAGCGCCGTACCTAAACCTGTTGCCCCGCCTCCAATAATAATAAAGTCCCATTCGGTTTGTTCTGCTATATGGTAGTGATGTAGTCTTTTCATTTGCTTTCTATTTCTTGTTAAAACGAAACAATACGCAAGTATAAATAATAATGATCGAAATAATGTGTTATTTTTGTTAAATAATTTTAAATAAAAGATAAAGTATTTCGGTAGCTATTTTATTTACTTATTTTGCAATAAAATATAACTATTAAAAGCTTATGATGAATTTAGCTGAAAGACATCAATTCATATTAAACCGTTTACAAAAAGATCAATATATCAATGTTGTTGATCTGTGTAAGGAATTGAAAGTATCTTCTGTGACCATAAGAAAGGATCTAAAACTGCTTGAGGATAAAAGTTTATTATTTAGAACCCACGGTGGGGCCACTGTAAATAATCCATATACGGTAGATCGTCCGGTTAATGAGAAAGAAAAGCTGCAATCAATTGAAAAGAACAGGATAGGGGCTGCTGCTGCCAGTTTACTAAGTGAAAATGATTCTATTGTAATTGCCTCCGGAACTACGGTATTGTATTTTGCTAAAAATATTACACCTGGAAGCAATTTAACAGTTGTTACTTCGGCCTTAAATGTAGCCTTAGAATTAATGAGGGAATCCAGTATTGAGGTAATTCAACTGGGCGGTTTATTGCGTAAAAGTTCATCTTCGGTTATGGGAACTTATGCCGAGCAGATTTTACAGGATTTTTACTTTAATAAATTCTTTTTAGGTGTTGATGGTATAGATTTGGATTTTGGTTTAACCACAACCAATGCAATGGAAGCACACTTAAACAGGAAAATGATAGATGTGTCGCAAAGGACAATTGTGCTGGCAGATTCGACTAAATTTGGCAAACGTGGCTTTGGTAAAATATGTGGTTTGGAAGAAATCGATCACATTATAACCGATAAAGGAATTTCTGATCAGATTGTAAAACATTTGGAAGCTTTAGGTGTTACTGTAACTATAGTATAACCTTAACCAGGCAAAAATTAACTTTAGATTTGAATATGGGAAAAACACGAATACACGTATTGGAAGACGATCAGGAAATTAGAAATGTAATCGAAATTCTTTTAAAGGAAGAAGGTTTTGAATTACAGCTTTCATCGTCTTTTTCAGAATTAAAAATGAATATTCAGGATGCTATGCCTGATTTGTTTTTGTTGGATGTGATGCTGCCAGATGGAAATGGAGCAGAAATATGTGAAGATTTAAAAACAGATATTTTTACAAAACACATCCCGATTATTGTAATGTCTGCTCAAAATGATAGTGAAGAAAAAGCTACTGCTGCTTTTGCTGATGATTACATTAGCAAACCATTTGATATTGACGATATTTTAATAAGAATTAATACTTTACTGAAGCGGAGTGCTGAAAGTAAAACATCGAAAGTTTAAAATAATAAACCCCGAAGATTTCTAATCTCCGGGGTTTTCTTTTTCATAAGTAAATTACGTTGAACTTTCTGATACAAACCAGGACAAGTAGCCGAAAGTGTTTGATGATTTTATCAAGTCTTTTTGTAAAGCCAGGCTTGGTTTTCTTTTGAATATTAATCCCGCTTTCCGCTATATCCCCGAAGAAAAATCGGGGGATGCTGCTTCCAATTGCATTTAAATAGCATGGGGTAGTACAAAATACTTAAAACTATCGTCATTGCGAGACACGAAGCAATTTTGCAACTGTAGTTAGTTTAAAACAAACGCTTTGAGATTGCTTCATGGCTCGCAATGACGTGGAGAAGAGAAACTCTGTTTCTAAACCCCAAATCTGAATGAATGTACCGATCTTTCCATCGGGACAGAAACCGGGAGTGGGACCGCATTAGCCAAAAACTGCAATCTATCCATTTCCAAATCTTTATTTTAAATATTATTGATTGACCTTCGCGTAGGTTTTAAGATATTTCTTTAACATTTCCCGGGCCATATGAATTCTGGTTTTAACAGTGCCGAGTGGAATATCCAACGCTTCTGCAATTTCATGATATTTGTAACCTTCAAAATACCGGATAAATGGAACACTATATGCTTCAGGTAATTTGCTTAATGCGGTGTGAATATCATCTATAATTAACTTTCCAACAGATCCGTTTTGCTCAGCACTATACATCAGGTTTGCTGATGATATCTCTTCATCTTGTGTAACCAATGATTTAGACTTCGTTATTTTACGGTAATTGTTGATGAAAGTATTTTTCATAATCACAAAAAGCCAGCCTTTAAAATTCGTTCCTTCCTGAAAATTCTGATAGAAACGAATCGCTTTGAGTAAGGTATCCTGTACCAGATCGTTTGCATCCTCAATGTCTTTTGTGAAATTTAAAGCGTGCATCCGAAGCGAAGCTGAATGGTTATTAACCATGTTGTTAAATTCAATTTGAGTCATGTTATTATAGGTTAGGGGTGATGTTTTTTATAAAACAAAACCTATACCAATTTGGAGTTAAAAAGAAAGCAATGAAAGATAAAATATGGTCTGAGTGTACCTGGTTGAGTGTTCCAAGCAGTTTTTTGATTTTTTTACTTTGGCTTAAGAATTTATTTTACGTATAAATACGGAGCTTTCAGGTAGTTTTTCATTTTTACTGTTTTTATCCGGTGTTTTAAAATTCAGGCAAACTAAAAAGGCTTAAACAAAAAATGCCCGGAATATTATTCAGGGCATCTGTATTAAATTAGGTTTAACTATTCTGCTGCTGCTTCCTGGTTAATAAAGGCTTCAGCAACTTTCGTTAAGGCTACATCCGTTTCCTTTTCATTTTCAAGGGTGCGTGATAATAATTCAACCACCTGCGTATGTCCCATGTTTTCGGCAAAGGTTTTTAAAGTACCGTAGGTTGCAATTTCGTAATGTTCTACCTTTTGTGCAGCTAAGATTAAACCGGCATCACGAATCATCGTACCTGCTTCTGTATCTTCTATAATTCCAGTTGCTTCTTCCAGTAAACCTGCCATCGCATCACATTTTTTAGCTGCAGCTTTTTCATCCAGCAATGAAAAAACTTGTTCCAATGTTTCAATATGCGTTTGACTTTCTACTGTATGTTTCTCAAATGCTGAAGCGAGCTCAGGACTTGTTGCCGCTTTTTTCATTTTTGGTAAAGCTTTTACCAAGTGTTGCTCTGCCCAGTAAATGTCTTTCAATTCGTCAACAAAAAACTTATGGAATTCTGAATCTTCCATTTTACCTGTTTTGTTTTTCGGTTTGATCGTTTTTTTTGCTGTTGAACTTTTTGTGTTCGTTGTTTTTGTTGTAGTTGCCATAGTGATGTATTTTAAGATTTGTATGTACAACCAACTATTTTTTAAAAGGTTTCGAATATTTTTAGTTCTTACTATATGAAGGAATAGGGAGATTAGCAACTGAATAAACGGAAATGTCCAGAAACAAAAAATGCTACCTGTTTGAGGTAGCATTTTTGATGGAGACTAAGATGAGCCTATCCTTACATTGATTATGCTTTTCAAGAGTATACCTTCAGAATTTTTCCGTTTACGGCTCCTTCGATACTTAAGATATATGCATTTACCAGTTTACTCATGGATACAAGGTTATAACCGGGAAAGAATTCACCATAACGTTCCTTACTATCTTCTACCAGACCAGGGCTTACTGCATTAATTCTTTTGTCTTCCCTGAGCTCCTGTGAAGCTGCTAACACGAAACTGTTAATCGCCCCATTGATCATTGCAACACAAGATCCATTTCGGGCAGGATGAGTCGCCGCTATGCCTGTTGTTAGAGTAATTGACCCTTCAGGATTTAAAAAGTTCTTACCTATCAAAACCAGATTTATCTGACCTAGCAATTTTCCATAAATTCCAGGCATTATATGCTCTTGTGTCATCTCGTCAAAAGAGCCGTAATAGCCTGTTCCTGCGGTGCAGACAATACTGTCCAGTTTACCAATCTTTTTGAACAGTTCAGAAATAGACGCCGAAGAAGAAATGTCAACACTAACATCACCGGTATTTCTCCCACCAATGATCAGATCATGTTTTTTAGACAATCCTTCAACTACCTTTTTTCCTATTGTGCCATTACCGCCTACTATTAAAATTTTCATATTTGTTTTTTTAACAAAATTAAGGCAGTTTGTTTCCGTAGAATATTTCTAATGGCTCATTCAATGGTAATTTTGGCTCTCATTTTTTGAGGGGTAAGACCAAACTCCTGTTTAAAGATTCGAATAAAATAGGAAGTGCTTTCAAAGGCACAATCAGTAGATATTTCAGAAATTTGTTTATCCGTATTCTCCAACAGCATTCTGGCATGGCGTAACCGGTGCTTATTGATATATACTCTTGGCGAGGTATGATATTGCTTTTTAAAATCCCTTTTAAAAGTAGCCAGACTTCTATTGCAGAGGTTGGCAAGTTCGGCAATGGTAATGGGCTGTAACATATATTCCTGTAGTACAGAATCCATATCTTGCAGATTCTTGCTAACTGCAGAATCAATAAAAGCTAATGTTTGTTCTTTATAACCTGAAGCAAGCAGAAGAGTAAGAATCTCCATCTGTTTCAGTTGAATTAGTTGTTCATAATTGAATAAAGGGTGTTCAAAATATTGTCGAAATTGAATTTTGAAATCCTGAATAAGGGGGTTGACTGGAAAGACTATACACGGATCGCTTTTGTTTAAGCCCATGTATTTATTCGGTTTTGATATAAAGGATTTTAAAATGTTTTCAGATAGGAATATCATGAGCGCTTCGAAAGTCAATCCTTCCTGAATGTATTCTGCCATTACATATATTCCTTTCTTTAAAAGGAAAACATTATCGGGAGTGATTTTTAAGGTTTGGTTTGAAAAATGCAAAAGCTTTATTCCACTCATTACAAAGATAAGAGTATGTTCAGACATAAAGACAGTTCTTTTTCCAGCTTTAGATTCGATTTTTAGCTTTGCAAATGTTTGTGACTCGCTATATAAAAAGGTATGGTCATTTATAATCGGAGCCGTTGGTGGAAAACGAAATAGCATTATGCAAAGTAACCGAATTTTAAATAAAAATAAGAGTTCATACATAATATCCCGATTTTACGGGGTAGTATAGATTACAGTATATTTATCTTGTATATAAATGTGCCGAAAATTTCTGGGGGTTATAATTTAGGACAATAAGCTATTTTAAACAAGGTGCCTGAATGGGATTGTCCTTTAAAAAGTAATTTTAAAGGACTTTCGATTAATGTTAGTTTTTTTATAAATTATTGATATTCAAAGAAAAATTTCTCTTGCGGACTGAAAGGGATTACGGTCGAACACTTAATATCATTATTTTTAAATGCCATCAATGAATCCAAATTTTGGTTTCAATATAAGAGCTGAATTCATTGAAAATATTATAGTTAAATTTGCCCCGTAATAAAAAGCCTTTAAAATATGTTTTAATACTGTTTTTCTTTGCTTACATTTTAAAAGGCATATTACTAAATCTGAACAGACAATATGCGGGAACAAAACGAAAAATCCAACAATTTAAAGCAAGGTAAATTGAGTGTAAAGATTGTCTCGAACAACAGTCCTTATCTTTCTGCTGATATGCAGCAAAAGCTCTTACAACCCCGTAGGCTGACTTCTTATTTTATAATGCTGGTTGAGAGCGGTTCTATTACATACAATTTGGATTTAAAGGATATCACTCTTACTAACGGTCATTTGCTTTTTGCAATGCCTAATCAGGTATTTGTACCTCCACCTAAAACTACTGATCTTAAATATTTCAAATTATTATTTGATGAAAATACATTAGCACTGCTACCACAACAATTTCCTTTTTTGGTCAATCCTTTAAACTCACAGATTATAATTTTTGATCCTATTAGAAGAGAAAGAGTAAGAAAAGTTTTTGAAATTTTAAATCAGATCCTTCATATAGACGAAAATCCTACCGATATAGAAATAACATTAGCTTACCTGAACACTCTATTAGCAGAGTTAAATAGCGCTTATTTCAAAAATACAGAACCTGTAAATATTCTAAATACCAATCTTTCAAAGTTCATTGAGTTCAAATTAATGGTGGAAACTCATCTTACAGAGCAGCCTTCTGTAAATGCAATAGCCGAAAAACTGGCTTTAACCACAAACAGTTTATATAGAATTGTAAAAGAATATTCGGGAGTTTCGCCTAAAGATTTTTTCACTAGCCGGTTAATCATTGAAGCACAGCGAAAATTACAGTATTCTCCTCTTTCTGTAAAAGAATTAGCTTACGAATTGGGGTTTAATGATCCTGATTACTTTTCAAGATTTTTCAAAAAATGTACAGGGAAAAGCGTAAGTGATTTTTTGGAAGCCCAGCAAGATTCGTCAAGATAATAAATTGATTTGTCCATCTCCTCTATTTTTCAGCTATCTACTTTTGCTTCATTAATTTAAACAAATAAAAAATGAAATCAGCGTTAATAACAGGAGCTAACAAAAGTATTGGCTTTGAAGTTGCACGGCAACTTGCTCAAAAAGGAATTTACGTTTATCTCGGCAGTCGCAGTTTAGAAAACGGTATAGCAGCAGTGAATAAATTAAAGACGGAAGGACTAAGCAATGTAGAGGCTATTCAGCTTGATATTACAGATGATGAATCTGTAAAACATGCCCGTACAACAATGGGTAAGAAAACAAAAACGCTGGACATACTCATCAATAATGCAGGTATTTTTGGTGGTTATCCACAGATGGCACTTGATTCTACCATAGACCAGTTCAAAGCTGCATACGATGTAAATGTTTATGGGGTTGTAAGGGTTACACAGGCATTTATTGATTTATTGAAAAAATCTTCTGACCCCCGTATTGTAAATGTAACTTCAAGTCAAGGTTCAATTACTTTGCACAGCGATCCTTCATATAAGTATTATGACTACAAAGCAGCGGTTTATCTTTCTTCCAAATCAGCAATGAATATGTATACCGTTGTTTTGGCGTATGAGTTAAAGGATAGTAACTTTAAAATAAATGCTGTTTGCCCGGGATTTACAAAAACCGATTTCAACGGTCATAGAGGAACTGGATCTATAGAGGATGCCGGAAAGCGAATTGTAAAATATGCCTTAATTGACAAAGACGGACCGACCGGAAAATTCTTTAGTGAAGAAAATAATCCCGAAACGGGAGAAATACCTTGGTAATGAATTGTGAATTGCATAGCGCTGATAAATCAAATCACAAATTATCAAAAAATTATATTTAAGAGGTTCTCTTTTCGAATTAAAAAAGAGCCAAAAACAGTAATCTGTTATCCTGTGAACAAGCGTTTAAAATCATTTAAGCATGAGAAATGAAGACCTATATTTTTCAATAGACTGCTAAGATTTGCAACTTATAGAATAAATATAAAAATGGCACCATTTGTCTGTCAATGGTGCCATTTGGCTTTTGCGGAAAGCGAGGGATTCGAACCCCCGGACCTGTTACAGTCAACAGTTTTCAAGACTGCCGCATTCGACCACTCTGCCAGCTTTCCATCGGCAAAAGTACAAATTCCGATCAGAACTGCAAACCGTGATCTATATTTTTTTATGTTAAATTGATAATTGCTTAACACAGAGGAAGAAAAATTTTAATCCTTCCTTAAATTCTCCTCAATCCGGGCAGATTTTTTAAATAAATTGAAGTTTGGACGGATAATTTTAACGCTTCTTTTGCTTACATCAACGCTTGCATTAAGCTCAAATCCGATTAATAAGATCAAAGAATTTAAATAAAGCCAGATCATAATGACAATTAAAGTTCCAATCGAGCCATAAACTTTATTGTAAGAACCGAAATTATTAATGTAGAAGGAAAACCCCCAGATGGTTAAAAAAGCAAGAATAGTAGCCAGCCAGGAACCTGCACTAAAAAGTTTCCATTTTTTTGCGTGTGAAGGGCCGTATCTGTAAAGAATTGAAATGGTCATGAAATACAAAGCAGCTAAAATGGTCCAGCGGGTTAATTGTATGGCGTACACGGCCAAACTATCCTTAATGTGAAGCTCGTCCTGAATGTACCTTAATAAAACCTCTCCAAGTGCCATTGCACTAATACAGATAATGATGGAAAAGCAAATAACGGTTGTTAAAATTAAGGCAATTAAACGTTGTTTTAACCAGCTTCGGGTTTCAATCACTAACGATGACTTATTAAATGCCTTCATTAAGTTTTTAACGCCATTTGTAGCAAAAAATAGGGCAGAAACAAAACCAAAAGATAGTAAACGGCTGTTTTGCTTTTTGATAATGTCTTTTAAAGTCGCTTCAAAAGCATCAAAAGCATTATGCGGCAACACAAGTTCAATTAAACCTAATAACTGATCCTGGAAATGCTTGATTGGAATAAATGGAATCAGGGTAAATAAAAAGATAATTCCCGGAAAAATGGCCAGCATAAAACTATAAGCCAGAGAAGATGATTTATTTACCAGTGACTCTTTTTTTATTTCTCTAAAAAAGAAAGTTGCTACGGTATAAAGGGGCAGGGGGCTAAAGCCTGGCAAAACGCAGACTTTAGTCCATTCGATAAATTTAGAATAGAGCTTAAATCTTAATAATTGCCGGTGTAACCATTCCATGTAAAATTATATAAAGTACTGATTTACCCCATCCATAAAATTTTTTGGTGGGTGGCAGGGTTTTCTCGTTTCTCTGTCTACAAAAACCAATGTAGTATGGCCAATGTTTATCAGTTGATTCTCTTCATTATAGATCTCATAATCAACTTTTAAACGTACGGTTGGTAATTCCTTAACAATAGATTTTACGGTTAAAACCTGATTGTACAATGCAGGTTTTAAATATTTCGATTGTAATTCTAAAATGGGTAACATTACTCCGTCGGCTTCCATTGAAGCGTATGTTATACCGGAGCAGGCCTCAAAACATTCCGTTCTGGCAAGTTCATAGTAAAGTGCATAGTTTGCATGATGAACCACACCCATTTGGTCGGTTTCAGCATAGCGCACTTTAACTTTAGTTTCGTGTACAAACATTATTTAAAGATGTTTCTTTTATTTAAAGCGTCGCGGTATTTTTTTGCGTTAATTTCGTGTTGTTCCTTAGTTTCAGCAAAGTTGTGGTAACCCGAAAAATCATCTTTAGCACACATGTAAATATATTTATTGTTGTCGCGGTTTAAAACAGCATCAATCGCGTTAATGCTTGGCATCATGATTGGTCCCGGAGGTAAGCCTGCATATTTATAAGTGTTGTATAGTGATTGTACCTGTAATAATTTTCCGGTAACCCTTTTAACGGTAAAATCGTTATTGGCAAAAATCACGGTAGGATCTGCCTGTAATAAAATTCCTTTGTTTAAGCGGTTCAAATATAAACCAGCAATAATTGGCATTTCTTTATCGTAAAGTGCCTCTGCATCTACTATAGAAGCTAAAATATGAACTTGTATTGGGGTTAAGTTAAGACTTGCTGCCTTTTGTTTGCGTTCTGCAGTCCAGAATTTCTCATATTCTTTATGCATACGTTCAAAAAAATCTGTTGGAGAAACATTCCAGTACATTTCATACGTGTTCGGTACAAACATTGCGTAAATATTATCCTGGTTAAAACCATATTTACTAATCAATGCTGTAGAATCTAAAACACTAATGAAACTTAAAGAATCAGGCTCTAAATTATTGGCTAAATAAGCGGCAAAATTCTCTTTCTTACGGATGTTTTGAAATTTAAGTTTAACCGGATCCTGGTTTCCTGCCTTTATCAAATTAATCAGGCTACGGTTTGTCATACCATTTTTTAAGCGGTAACGACCAGGTTTTAAATTGGAGGCTAAATTCATTTTACCCGCGGCTTCTTTAAAAGAGGGTAGGTTTTTAAGAATATTTTTTTTGTCTAAAACATCAAGCAAATTGTTGTAATCACTTCCTGTTTTGATGTAAAGGTATTTTTGATTTTCGGTTACGTTAGGAGAAAAGTAAAGCTTATAAAAATTCAGGGCAAAATATCCTGCAATTAAAATGGCTACAATAGCAATAATGATTGCTACTTTTTTACCTGCTCCAGGTTTCTTATTTTCTATTTCAGTCATTGGAATGCGAATGCGTAATTATTGTTGTTTGTTAGATAAAGTAATGTTAATTCTGGTGCCGATGGAAACTTTGGTTAAAGAATCTGCCGGCATTGGGTCTTGCTTGGTAATTACAGCATTGGCACTATCTGTAATTTCGCCTTCATAAATAATATTGCCTAAAGAAAGCATCGAGCCTTTTAAGCTAAATTTAGCCTCATCAACGGTTAAACCTACTAGTTGAGGGATATCAACTTCTTCACTGCCACGGCCATCGCCTAAAACAAGATCAATACGGGAACCTACAGGTAAAGATTGACCTGCCTGAATTGGTTGTCCACCAAATGAAGCCTGTAAAACCACGTCTTTACTCACATCAGGTTTATAGGTAGTATCTCCAAGTTTTAATCTCGCACTTTCAATAATGGCTACCGCCTCTCTTAAAGTTTTAAAACCGATATCCGGAAATTTGGTATTCGGCGTTTTAGCTGTATTTATAGTCAGATAAACAGTTCTGTTATCCTTAACAAAGGTATTTGCATCAGGATCCTGATCAATAACCAAACCGGGTGGCTGATCCATAATATAAACAGAATCCACTTCATATTTTAGGCCCGCATCTTTAAGTTTAGCAACAGCCTGCTCAAAAGAAAGCCCCTTAACCAAAGGTACATTTAAACCTTCACCGTGTTTGGTGTAATATCTTAAGCTAAAAAAGGCAATCAGCAACAATGCAAATACAGTAAAAACAGCGGCTAATATGTTGTTTCTGAAAGATTTGGTTTTTAAATAATCAATAAATTTAGACATGAATCTTAAATTCTGGGGTTAAGCATACAAACTCAAATGTAGTTATTTTAATAATTGAATGAATGATTTTTAGGTTAGCGTATTCATTATCTCCATGAACGTATAATTTCAACATTTATTAATTCTATCATTCAAAATTAATTATTGCGCAAAGATATTTATATTTTTGAGGATATATTTATATTCAATTCTATTTATAATTAAGGATTTTCCACATGAAGAAAACTATTGCATTGTTAACTGGCGGTACAACTGGAGAATGGGTAATATCGGTAAAGAGTGCGGCCACGATTGCGCAAAATATTGACACTGATTTATACGAGGTATACAAAATAATGCTGAACGATAAAGGCTGGTTTTATGAGCCTGCCGATTCGGTTAAAATTGATATAGATAAAAACGATTTCTCTTTAACGCTTGATGGTCGTAAAATTAAATTTGACGGTGTTTTTATTGCCATTCATGGCTCTCCGGGTGAGGATGGTAAATTACAGGGCTATTTCGATATGCTGAATATTCCTTATACTACCTGCGATGCCTTAACTTCATCTATTACGATGAACAAAGGTTATACAAAAGCCATTGTAACTGGAATTGAAAATTTAAATACAGCTAAGTCAGTTCAGATTTTTAAAGATGGAAATTATAGTCTTGATCAGATTAAGGCTGATTTAAAACTTCCTTATTTTGTAAAACCTAATAACGGGGGCAGTAGTATTGGAATGAGTAAAGTTACACATGCTGACGATTTGGAAACAGCACTGGACAAAGCTTTTAATGAGGATACTCAAATTTTAATTGAAGAGTTTATAGAAGGACGTGAGTTTACCGTTGGTGTAGCTAAGCTAGATGGAGAAATTGTTGTTTTACCTCCAACCGAAGTTGAAACAGCAAAAGAATTTTTCGATTTCGAAGCAAAATATACCCCAGGTGTAGCCACTGAAACCACACCCGCACTTATACGGGAAGAAACCAAAGACAGGGTAGCACAAATTGCTGCTGAAGTATATAAAAGGTTAAATTGCAGAGGCGTGGTGCGCATTGATTTTATTTTAACGGGAGATGAGGGTGATTTTTACTTTATAGAAATTAATACCATTCCGGGGCAAACGGCTACCAGTTTTATTCCACAGCAAGTGGCTGCGATGGGTTTAACCCTTAAAGATTTTTATAGCCGCTTAATGAAAGAAACTTTAAATAACTAGTTAAAATTTCTTTCATTGTTTTAACCAGGCCGATTACTGAAAACTGCAGACTAAAATGTACATTAAAAAATTAATAGATCAAGGTTTTCAGGTTAAAGAATATTTAAAGGATACCATAATTTACGAACCTGGTATGCAACCCAGGTTTGTTTACTTTATCAAATCGGGCGAGATTAGAATGGTTACCGTAAGCGATGAGGGAAAAGAATTTATACAGGGTATTTTTAAATCCGGTCAATATTTTGGCGAACCAGCTTTATTGATTAACCGGCCTTATCTCGCGTACACCGTTACCAATAAAGATAGCCAGCTGATTGCGGTAAACAAAGATGCGTTTTTCGACCTGCTTAAAAACGATCCGGATTTTAGTATGGATTTAATAAAGGTACTGAGTAACCGCCTCTTTTATAAATCGATGATGCTGGAAGAACTTGCAAATGAAAAGGCAGAACACCGCTTATTAACCATTATTAACTATTTAATTGCTGATGTTCCGGCCGGACAGCCTTTAAACGTAACCCGTCAGGAACTGGCAGATATGACCGGGCTTCGTGTAGAAACAGTGATCAGAGAAGTAAAGTTATTGGCTGCAAAGCAAATTATACAGCTTAAAAAAGGTAAAATCATAAAAAATGATTCTATAGAAATGGATCGTTTTTTATAAAATATATCGATAAGATTTAAGGGGTAAAAGCTTTTGTCATCCTGAGAAACGAAGAATCTCACACCAGCTATACTTTAAAATTTCTCTTATAAGCTGATGCCAGTTGTTTTGGATTCTTCAGTGTGTTCAGAATGATAAATGAATGTTATACCGGATTTATAGCTTTCAATTATCGAATGTAAGCGGATTGTCTTGTTTTAAGAATATGATATAGGTCATGTTTTAGACATTCAATTAGGCCTAAATTTGTAACATTAAATAAAATGAATTATGGAAGAGTTATCTAAATTTCAGGCGTTTATTCAGTGTAAGTGTCCACGTTGTAGAAAAGGCGATATTTTTACCGGAAGTGCTTATGCTTTTAAATTGCAAAAAACCAATGTCAATTGTCCACATTGTAATTTAAAATTTGAACGTGAGCCGGGCTTTTTCTATGTAGCCATGTTTGTGAGTTATGCAATGAACGTAGCTGAAATTATAACCATAGGTGTAGCTTCATATATTTTAGGTTTACCATTAATTTACGAGAACTTATGGTATTACGTTGGTTTAATTCTTTTTGGTGTTTTGTTATGTTCTCCAATTAATTACCGCTATTCGAGAGTTGTTTTATTACACTATTTAACCCCTGGTTTACATTATGTTCCAGGCAGTGGAGATTAGTAATTAGAGATTTTATACCGACATTTATCCAATGAATTTTCTGGATTGGATAAAACAACCCTGGCCGTGGTATGTTGCAGGGCCTCTAATTGGCCTTATTGTTCCTGGGCTATTGCTCCTGGGTAATAAACCATTTGGTATCTCTGCCAATTTAAGGCACATTTGTGCAGCCTGCATTCCTGCTAAAATTCCGTTTTTTCAATACGACTGGAAGAAAGAAAGCTGGAATTTATTCTTCGTGCTGGGCATTTTATTGGGGGCTTATTTAACTTCGTTATGGCTCTCCAATCCGGATGAACTGAAGCTCAATTCAAAATTAGTAAATGAATTATCCGGGTATGGGATTCATGATTTCTCTAAGCTTGTTCCATCAGAAATGATTAACTGGACCAATTTACTTTCTTTAAAAGGCTTTATTTTAATTGTTTTTGGTGGTTTTATGGTTGGCTTTGGTACGCGTTACGCAGGCGGGTGTACCAGCGGGCATGCCATCATGGGGATTTCCAGTCTGCAATGGCCATCTTTAATTGCTACAATTTGTTTTATGGTTGGCGGTTTTTTTACCGCAAACCTGATTTTACCTTATATTTTGAAACTATAATGAAACTGATCTCAAACTTAAAATATATGATTGTAGGTATGGTTTTCGGAATCGTGTTTGTAAAAGCTGAAATTATCAGTTGGTTTCGCATTCAGGAAATGTTCAGGTTACAATCATTTCATATGTATGGTATAATTGGAAGTGCTATTTTAGTGGCAATGATTTCCATTTTGATTATTAAACGATTTAAAATTAAAACTATAACAGGAGAGGAAGTCGTGATTACGCCAAAGAAATTTAATAAAGGGCAAATTTATGGTGGCTTAATTTTTGGAATGGGCTGGGCCATTACCGGTGCCTGCCCCGGTCCATTGTTTGCACAAATTGGAACAGGAGCAACTGTTGTAATTGTTACCTTGTTAAGCGCAGTAGCCGGAACCTGGGTTTATGGTCGGTTTAAAGATTCTTTTCCTCAATAAGGAACAAAAAGGTTTATTGAAGACTATTTAAAAGGTGTTGCAACTCATCATAATCAACCAATTCATATAAGCACGCCGTAAGGTTAAAAATAAAATGAATGATTACACCGTACCATATCGTTTTTTCACGGATCCTGATAAAACCTAATGTTATTGCAAAAGGCAATAGCCAGAAAAAAGAAATCAGGCTAAAATGCATAATAAAAAAGATAAAGGAACTAATGTAAATAGCTTGCTTTTCGTCAAAAATATTGATCAGTTTTTGCATTAAATATCCCCGGTAGGCCAGTTCTTCAAATAAAGCAGGAAATATTGCGATGGATAAAATCATCAGGTATTTACCGTAAGGATGCCCACTGAAAGTATCGTAGTAGCTTTGTGTTTTATTCCACAAAATTAAATTTAAATGGGTAACCAGGTACTGAACAATTACAGAGGCCAGAGAAGCAATTACAATAAAAAGAAGTAACTTTTTCAGAGAAAAGGCAGGCCATTTTAATAAATATTTATTTTCTGCCCAGCTGTAACCAAAAAATATTAAGGTTGTAATGGCCATTACAACATCTAAACTTAAATTAAAGAAAATGCTGTTTTCTTTTATAATAGCAGGTGTTATGCAAAGTAAAACCTGAACAACGAAAAATAGAGCTAATTGTTGAAGGTTTGACCACTTAAAACCAGCGGTCTCAATTTCTTCAGCATTTTGAGTTTGTCCGCAATAATTACAATAATGGTTGCTGGTCAGGATTTCTGATTGACAGTTATGACAAACTTTGGTTAGGTTTTCAGTATCCTCCAAGTTAATCTACATTTAATTCTTTCTTTAACTTATCTGCTTCAAGTACTCCCTTGATTCCCTTTATCAGGTATCCAATAATTATAACCTTAAAAATAATACCTGAAAGTATTGATATAGGAGAAACTACAGCATTTAAAATTTGAATAATAACAAATAATGATAATCCAGAGATTAATGCTGGTGCAGGTTTAGTTTTACTCCATGCTCCAAGTGCCAAAAAGGAAATAGAGAGGATTATATTTGTAATAAATATTACAAATCCATCATTTCCACTGTCTTGATTCATTGCGAAAAATATTATTCCCCAAAAAGCGAGTACCCCAGCTATCCAATAAAGAGAATTAGTCGCAGATTTAATTTTCTTATTTGATTCTTCTAATTCAATTTCTCTGATTTGTCTGTCTGAAATGAAAGAATCTTGCTGATGTTTAGTTCCCTGCAAAGGATATCCGCAATTTTTACAAAAAATATCATCGAGAGTATATTTGCTATAGCAGCAACTGCAGAAAGTATTGGTTTGGGTTTCAATCATGTGAGCGTTTTTAAATTGCTATAAATATAGAATTGAAAGTGTCAATCTCAAAAAAAGAATAGAAATATTTTGATTTTGCGTGAAATTGCAAGAAGTTGATCTCTATAAAAACTGTTTTATAGTAAAGGAGAAATAAGTCTAGCCGATTTTTCCAGTAATTGCCTGATGGCGGGGCGATTTTCCCATGCCTGGCGGTCAATTTTTTTAGCATTCAGAATATCATCATAAAAAGCATTGCTTAACTGACCAGCGATTTCTTCATCATAAATAATGGCATTCACTTCAAAATTAAGATCAAAGCTTCTGTAATCCATATTGGCACTGCCTACTATTGCAATTTCTTTATCAGCAACCATCGTTTTGGCATGTACAAAACCTTTTTGATAAAGATATATTTCTACATCAACCTTTAACAACTCGTCGTAATATGATTTTGCAGCTGCATTTACCAGTTTAGAATCAGATATATCCGGAACGAGCAATTTGATGGATACACCACTCAATGCTGCAACCGTTAAGGCATCAATAATACTTTCGCCAGGTATAAAATAAGGCGTTGTAATCAGAATTTCCTTTTTTGCATTGCTAATCACTTCAAGTAAAGAAAACAAGATGGACGGGAAGTTTGAATCCGGTCCGCTTGCCGCTATTTGAACAACTTTAGTGTTTTTAGAATCAGCATGATGTCTTGGGAAAAATAAATTATTAGGCTGTAATTTCTCCTCTGCACAAAAATTCCAGTCGCATAAAAACAAGTATTGAAGATAATAAATACCCGGACCTTCTAACCGAAGATGTGTGTCTCTCCAAAAAAGTGCTTTACTTTCTGCATGATTTACATACCTGTCGCTTACATTAATACCACCTACAAAGCCTACAACACCATCTATAATAATAATTTTGCGGTGATTTCGGTAATTAAGCTGGTTAGCTAAAGCAATGAAAGTAATTTTCGAAAATGCAAAGGCTTCAATTCCGGCATTCCTTAGCCTGTCTACCATTTTTTTTCGAATGGACCGGCTTCCAAAATCATCATAAATAAACCTGATTTCTATACCTTCCTTAGCTTTTTCGATGAGTACTTTTTCAATAGACCGTCCAACCTCATCATCTTCAAAAATGTAATATTCAATGTGAATGTGATGTTCGGCCTTCCGTAATGCCTGTAAAACCTCCGGAAATTTGTTTTCACCATTAAATAACAATTTAACGGCATTGTGCCCGGTTAAAGGACTCCGGGTGTCTTTAAGTAAAAGATGGGATAACCTTTCATAAACCTGAACATGCTCAGGGCTGTTATTAAATGTGTTTTGAGAATATTGGTTAACTTCTATTTCAATCTGCTTTGCTAAATCTTCATTTTGCAATAGCTTTTTAGAAAACATCTTTCTTTTGCGGTAATTAATCCCAACAGAGAAATAAATAATTATACCCAGCACCGGAATAAAAATAGTCAGCAGGAGGTAGGCAAGCGTTTTGGTATTGCTTCGCGTATCAATAACAACCCTTAAACAAACGAGTATGACTATAATTGCATAGACAATTTCTGATAGGAGCAACCAGTTCATTTTTTTAAGCTTTTACTTTATAAAATTTATAAAAAATGCTGATTACAAATAATATGATAGAAAGTAATCTTGCAAGCTGACTGTAATTTATAATGTAATAGGTGTCGAATTAAATTAATATCAATTGTTTTCTTCGTGAGTAAGAATGAGGAGATTAAAAGTAGAATGGCGATTAGCGTCAGGAAACGATAAGGTTTCAGAAATTCTCCCCTCATTTTTATTTTTCTAAAAGGCTTACCAGTTTTTTTACTTTTTCTACCGAGGTTAATTCATATTGATACTCATCATCAATGCTGCCCATTTTGGTTTCTGTATTGCGGTATTCCATTTTACTGGCTACAAATTGTTTGGCAGAAGCATGAAAATCTTTAGCACCTGTTTTAGACATTAATTCAATAATATTATTTTCATTAATTCCTGCTCCGGGCATAATGGCAATTCTTCCATTAGCCTGGTTAACAAGTTTAGTTAAAGTATCAATGCCCTGAATTGCAGAAGAAGAACCACCGGAAGAAAGTACCCGTACAATACCCATTTCTACTAAATCTTCCAATGCTTTTTCTTGATCATTACTCATGTCAAAAGCCCTGTGGAAAGCAACTGGCATAGGTTTGGCAAGCTCAATGATTTCAAGGGTTCTTTTTTTATCTATGCTACCATTTTCATTGAGGATACCGGTAACAATGCCGTCACAATTTAATGATTTACAGATTTTTACATCTTCTTTCATTAACTCAAACTCTAAGTCAGAATAAAGGAAATCGCCGCCTCTTGGCCGGATAATTGGCCAGATTTCTATACTTAAATTTTGTTTGGACAGGGCAATTTGGGCATAGCTGGGCGTTGTTCCACCTTCAGCCAAATTATCACATAATTCTACCCGCTTTGCACCACCATTTTGAGCGGCAAGAGCAGAAGCATAAGAGTTGGCACAGATTTCTAAAACATTCAAATCTTCAGCAGGAGATTTTGAATTTGTATGGCTCATATTTTATAGAGTAGGTTAATTTAATCTTCAGAAACCGGAGCTAAAACTTTCCATCCGGTAGCTGATTTGAATGTGTTTAATTTTTGAACAGATTTGCCCCCATCCGGAAACCAGCATACCTCTGTAATAATCCAGTGGTTTTCATCCGTTTTCTCCCTTTCGGTAAAGGCATTTTGAAGGTTAGAAAAATCAGGGAAACCGTTTTCTTCCAGATTATTAATAAAAGAAAGATTTAAAACTTCGGCAGTACTTGCGATAATTTCTTCATCAGTATCCATATTTAAGCGGGAAAGCATGGCTTTGGCTTCTTCATGAAAATCTTTGCAGGCCAGGGCAGCATCAATATCTTTTTCGTTGTATGCCTTTTCCAAGGCTAAAATTGCACCTTCAGGGCTATCCAGATTGGCTTTAAAATGATCTACACCTTCATCAATGTATAAATTAATGCTCTTATCAAAAGCCTGGCGCTCCTGTTCAGGGATACCTTCTCTTATGGCTCTGATGGTGTAGCCACCAATTAGGCGGCCGTTTTCTATCGTCATCCAGTCTGAAATCAGGTTGCGGTCAATGCCTATCTTTTGTTCAAACTTTACAGTTGTTACGTTTACAGGCTCATTTCCAACTGTGCCAAATAAATTGCCCTCATCATCAAAATGAGGATCAGTAAGCCAAATGTGTTCACTGTTATCCTGATCTACTATTTTTACTTTAACCGAAAAATAAACCTGGTGGGGTTGGGGATTTTTAAGGCTTTCTTCAAAATACCAAAGGGTTAAATTGGCTTTTTCAATGGCCCAGTTCATGCGTTCATCCTCATTGGGGATATAAACCATTTCGGGTTCGTCTTTACGTTCTTCTACATTTTTCTTTCCGAAAAATTTGGATAATAGGCCCATGTTGCTGTTATAGGTTTATCGGGGGAAAACTCAATTAATAATAACTTTTGCCTTTAATTAGCAAATCTTGCTTTTCTGCATTGCATACCGCGTAACTAAAACCTTGTTGAATGGCGTAAGCTCCATATTCGCCTTTTTTGTTAATGGCTAAAAATCCAACCTGAATGTTTTTTGCAGTTTCTGGTTTCTTTTTAATAATACGTAAAACAGCTTCTTTACAAGCAGCCTCAGGCGCATAACCCTGACGCATTAATTCCACCACTAAAAATGAACCTACGTTTCTAACCACTTCTTCACCAACACCTGTTGATGTGGCACCACCCACTTCGTTATCTACATATAAACCAGCACCAATAATAGGGCTATCGCCGATACGGCCATGTAATTTATAAGCCATTCCACTTGTGGTACAGGCACCAGAAATATTACCTTTGGCATCAATGGCTAACATACCAATGGTATCGTGGTTGTATTGATTGCCCGGTAATTTTTGAGGGGCAGCTTTTTCATAAAGCTTATTCTCGATATTCATTACCGGTGCATATTTAGCCGTTTTTAACCATTCTTTCCAGGCTTTCTCGCTGGCAGGTGTTAAAAGATTTTCTTTCTTAAATCCTTGTTCGAGGGCAAATTGTAGGGCACCATCACCTGCAAGCATCACGTGAGGCGTTTTCTCCATCACTTTACGTGCAACTGATATTGGGTGTTTAATGTGTTCGAGTGCTAAAACAGCACCGCAATTTCCTAACTCATCCATAATGCAGGCATCCAGGGTTACATGTCCGTCGCGGTCTGGTAAGCCTCCATAACCCACAGACTGATTTTTTTCGTCAGCTTCGGGTACCCAAACACCTTGTTCAACGGCATCCAGGGCACGTCCACCGGCTGATAAAACTTTCCAGGCATCTGCATTGGCTGCAATACCAAAATCCCAGGTTGAAATTACAATGGGCAGGTTTTTAGCATTTGCTTTTTTTGCTGGAACTACATCAGCCATACTGGTTTTATCAAGGGCCAGTAATCCGGCCGATAGGGCAGAAGCTTTAATAAATTTACGACGGTTAAACATTTAAATTGATCGGTTTGTTAAGGTTTATTGCAATTAGTTTATTTGAAAATCATCGGCATCCTTTAAAAAAGGAAATTGCCTTCTTATTTTAACAATCTCTTCGTACGTAATGGTAATGGTGTACATGTCTTCATCCTCTGGTTTGTAATAAACCGTATTGCCATAAGGATCAATACACATTGAATGCCCGCCGTGGTAAACCTGGTTGCCATCATGTCCTACACGATTTACACCAATTACATAACTTTGATTTTCTATCGCTCTGGCCGGAATCAATGCTTTCCAATGTGAAGAACGTTTATCAGGCCAGCTGGCTACTAATAATAAAATATCGTATTCGGCATCTTTATTTCTTAACCAAACCGGAAAACGCAAATCGTAACATACGGCTAATCTTATTTTCCAGCCCTTAAGCTCTACAATTAACTTATCATTTCCTGCGGTGTAATGTTTATCTTCATCACCCATGCTAAATAAATGTCTTTTATCATAATGCTGATGTTCGCCATTGGCCAGCATCCAGATCATCCGGTTATAATATTTTCCATTTTCTTTGATAATTAAGCTTCCGGTTACCACACATTCGTATTTGGTGGCCATTTGCTGCATCCATTGCATGGTTTTGCCTCCCATTTCTTCAGCCAGCAATTCTGATTGCATACTGAAGCCTGTATTGAACATTTCGGGGAGGATAATTAAATCGGTTTTTTCCCTAACGCCCATGGATAATCTGAGGCTAAGGTTTTGAAGGTTTTTGTCTGTATTTTCCCAAAAGAGATAAGCCTGAAAGACAGTAACTTTCAGATTTTCTATTTGGGTGTAAATTGGTGATTCCATATGTTTATTGGTTTGGGAGATTTAAACATTTTTTAATTTTTCTGCAGCCATAGAAAGGGTTAAATTTTCTTTGGCAAAGCAGAAGCGGATAATTTTATGATCCGTAGCCCTTTGGTAAAATGCCGAAACTGGGATGGTGGCAACACCAAATTCTTTAATTAATCTGATACTAAAGTCAGTATCCTTTTCATCACTGATATTGCTGTAACTGGCACATTGAAAGTAAGACCCATTACAAGGTAAGAGTTTAAAGCGGCTCTCAGCCAAAAGTGATCGGAAATAATCCCTCTTTTGCTGAAAAAATTGTGCAATACCGGTATAATTGTCTGGTTGGTTAATATAATTAGCTATTGCATGCTGCATTGGACTATTAACGCTGAAAACATTAAATTGGTGTACTTTCCTAAATTCAGCAGTTAGTTTGGCAGGGGCGAGGCAATAACCAAGTTTCCACCCGGTGGTATGTAAAAGTTTGCCAAATGAGGCAACCACAAAACTTCTTTCTTTTAATTCAGGATAAAGCATTACACTTTGATGCTTTTGTTCATCGTAAATTAAGTGTTCGTAAACTTCATCGCTTAAAATGAGGATATCCGTGTTATGGGTTAACTTTATAAGGGCTTCAATATCATCTTTGGATAAAATACTTCCGGTAGGGTTGTGTGGCGAATTTAAAATAATCATCCGCGTATTTACAGTAAACAGTTTTTTTACCATTTCCCAGTCAATACTATAATTTGGTGGGGCAAGGGCATAACTTTTAACCAAACCACCAAAAAGCTTTACGGTTGGTGCGTAACAATCATAAGCCGGTTCAAAAATAATCACTTCATCGCCCGGATTTATAATGGCTGCCAAAGCAGTAAAAATAGCCTGGGTTCCACCTGCTGTAACCGTAATTTCGGTATCCGGATTGTATTTTGTCTGGTATAAATTTTCTACTTTTTGAGCTATAGTCTCCCGTAGTGCAGGTAAACCTGGCATGGGAGCGTATTGATTAAAACCATCTTTCATGGCTTTGGTTACCAGTTCAGTAAGTTTAGGGTCGCATGCGTAATCTGGAAATCCTTGTGAAAGGTTTATGGCATTATATTCTGTAGCGAGTTTAGACATTACCGTAAAAATGGTCGTGTTTACACCCGGAAGTTTAGATTGTATATTCATATGTTCGTTAGCGAAAATAGGAAAAAGAATATTAAGGTAAAAGGTTTAATGTGCTTGCTTTAGGCTTCGGATTTTAAAAACAAAGGTAAAATGCAGCCTGATCGTGTTGTTTATATGAATATGCTAATTGTTAAAAAAACGGCTTATAAATGTTAAAATTGTATTATTTCAAATATATTTGATCGTTATCTATAATTAATCCAAATAAAGCTTTTTCTTTGCAAAATAATCAATTGAAATTTATGAAATTTAAACACCTAGCTGTTATTGGCTTGCTGATGATTACAGCTTCAGCATTTGTGAGTCCTAAAAAGGCTTTGCGGACATTTGTTTCCAATTATGAAAATGTTTTGGGTACTTCATTAGAACTGAAGTTTAAAACCGTTAACCAGGCCGATGCCGATGTGGCAGAAACCAATGCCTTAAATGAAATTGATCGTTTAGATCAGATATTGAGTGCCTATAAACCAACCAGTGAATTTAATCAATGGATTAAAAATGGCCGTAAAACCACTAAAATATCCCCTGAGTTATTTGAAGTTTTACAGCAATTTGAAACATACAAAGGTTTAACTAATGGTGCTTTAGATGCATCTGCAGAAGTTGTTGGCCAGGTTTGGAAAAAAGCAGCAGCAGAGAATCATTTGCCTTCTGCATTGGCTTTGCAAAGTGCTGTAAACACAGTAAAACAAAAACACTATACCTTGGACGAAAAAAACTTAACCGTAACCCGTTTGGATGATGCGCCTTTGGCTTTAAACTCTTTTGCTAAAAGTTACATCATTAATAAAGCAGCTGAAAAAGCTATAAAAACAGCTGGTATTGAAAATGTAGTGGTTAACATTGGTGGTGATATGGTTATTAAAGGTTCGGATACCGAAAATATTGAAATTGCCAACCCTAAAGCAGATGCTGAAAATGATGCCGCTTTAACCACCATTAAAGTTTCAAATATGGCTGTTGCAACCAGTGGAAATTATCGCAGAGGTTTTAACGTAAATGGAAAATGGTATTCGCACATCGTTGATCCGCGTACAGGTAATCCGGTTAGCGATATTATCAGTGCAACGGTAATTGCACCAAATGCAAGCGAAGCAGGTGCTTTAGCAACTTCGTTTAACGTATTATCCGTTGCCGAAATTCAAAAATTGACCGAAACCAGAAATGATGTTGAATATTTACTGGTAACTAAAGAAGGTAAAGAAATTAAAAGCAAAGGCTGGTCTAAATACGAAGTAGCTGTTGATAAACCCGTTATTACAAACGCTATAGCCAGTAAGGCAGATAAGCTTTGGAATAGCAAATATGAATTGATTGTTAACCTTGAAATTGCAAATATTGAATCTAAAGACGGAAAACGTGTTCGTCGCCCTTTTGTTGCCGTTTGGGTAGAAAATGAAGCCAAAACACCGGTTCGTAATTTGGCCATTTGGTATAATAAACCACGCTGGTTACCAGATTTAAAATCATGGACCCGTGTTAATGGCGACGAGTTTAAAAAAGGAGCTGAAGGTAAATTAAGCTCTACAAGCAGTGCAACCCGTGGTCCTGGAAAATACAGCCTGGCCTGGGATGGTAAAGATGACAGCGGAAATTTAGTAAAAGCGGGTACATACACTGTTTATATTGAAGTTGCCCGTGAGCATGGAACTTATCAGATGATTTCTCAAACCATGAAATTTACTGGTTCTGCAAAGAAAATAGAATTAACCCCGAATACAGAATTAGCATCAGCATCACTTGACTACAGAAAAATCGCAACAACCAAAAAGTAATGTAATTGCTGCTCCGGCAGGTTTAGGCAGAAAACAGACTAAAAAAGAAACTGGAAAACAAAAAGGTAAAAAACGACTGGCGGGTTTGTCCCGCTGGTTGCACATTTACTTATCTATGGTTAGTTTCACTATATTATTGTTTTTTGCCGTATCGGGTTTAACATTAAATCATGCAGATTGGTTTACTTCCGGAAAAGAGGTGGTTACCAAAGATTCGGGAGCGGTAAGCCTTAAATGGGTCAATCAGCCTGATACTACCAAAATTAATAAACTTCAACTTGTTGAATACTTTAGAAATAAACACCAGGTTAAAGGAGCGTTAAGTGATTTTAGAATTGATGATGGCGAATGCAGTTTAACTTTTAACGGCCCGGGTTATGTTGCAGATGCTTTTGTGGACCGCGAAAGTGGAAAATATGAATTATCTGTAACCCGTTTAGGTGCTGTAGCCGTTATTAACGATTTGCATAAAGGCCGGGATTCTGGCAAAGCGTGGTCATGGATTATTGATATTTCGGCTGTACTAATGACTTTGGTATCCATATCCGGTATTATCCTGATCTGCTTTATTAAAAAGAAAAGATTAAGCGGCTTTATTATTGCCGCTGTTGGAACAATAGCCTGTTACTTAATTTATAAGTTATTTGTCCCTTAAATGGGATGCCACAGAAATCACGGAATTAAAAAACTATGTTTTCTGTGGCTAATTTATTATAATTAATGGGCAGCAACGGTAGCATCTGCCGAAGCCTCAACTTCATGTTTGATAAACCTTCTGCTAAATAATAAACAAAACATAGCTACAAATGCAGCAGCTGTCATTACAATAGGCATTGGCAATACTGAATGTTCGCTAAATAAACTCACCATAACCGAAGCCAAAGCACCTAAACCCATTTGTAAGGCACCCATTAAAGCAGAAGCACTTCCTGCATTTTTACTAAATGGTGCCAACGACAGGGCAGCAGCATTAGGATTAATTAAACCCAGGCAGGCTAAAAACAACGCAATAAACCCAATGGTACTGTATAAGTTAAGCCAATTGTTTAAGGCAAAAATTAGAAATATTAAGCTGAAAATACATTGTGCCAATAAAGCCCATTGAACAATCTTTTTGCTGCTAAACCACCTCAAAATCAAGCTGTTTATTTGACTGGAGCCAATAAATGAAACAGAAAGTAAGGCAAAAATCCATCCGTAACCGGTTTTACTTACTTCGTATATTTTCATAAATACTGTTGGCGAAGCAGAAACATAAGCAAATAAACCAGAAAATGTAATGGAGCTAATTAAGGCGTAGGTGTAAAACTGGGGTTCTCTTAAAACGGATAAAAAGCTGTTTATAATTGGTTTTGGTTTTAACGAATAGGCAGGATCCGGTTTATAACTTTCGGGAAGTTTGAAAACAGAGGCCAGCAACATCAATAAAGCCATAAAACCTAAAAATACAAATACATATTTCCAGCCCAGTGCAGCAATTAAATAACCGCCGGCAGTAGGGGCCAGCATTGGCGATACGGCAATTACCAGCATTAGCGAAGCAAATACTTTAGGACTTTCTTCTACCGAAAATAAATCGCGGACCATGGCTACGGAAGCCACTGCGGTAGCACAACTTCCGATGGCTTGTACAAAACGCAACACAATTAACTGGTTAATATCCGTTACCGCTAAACATCCTAAAGAAGCAATAATGTAAAGCACTAAACCGAAATACAAAGGTTTTTTACGCCCGTATTTATCCAATAGCGGACCATAAAGTAACTGTCCGGCAGAAATACCAATAAAAAAACTAGATAAAGAAAGCGAAACAGCTGATTCTGTAGTATGTAAATCTTTGGCAATGTCAATAAAGCCAGGCAAATACATATCAATAGAAAAAGGACCGAGAGCAGCTAAAGAGCCTAAAATTAAAATAAGATAGAAGTGTTGTTTTTTAGCCATGAAATCTCCGATTTTTCTGAGTCGCAAAGATTGTGAGATTTAATTTCTTAAGCACATATATAAGGTCTGTCGTTTGTAAAAATCAAGCGCTTTACTGTAAAATTAGCTTATGACAAATATAGCGTTGCGAAAAAATGGATCGGGTGTGGGTATTTAGCCAATTTATTTATAGTTTTATACACTATGACTTTTAAAACAAAAGAAAGCCGTCTGTTACTCGTTCTTGGGAGTTTTTTCGTTGCAAACGCAATATTGTCAGAATTTATTGGGGTAAAGTTATTCAGTGTAGAAGGTACGCTGGGTATCAAACCCTTTGATATTAATTTGCTTGGCGTTCCGCATCTTTCTTTTCACATGTCAGCAGGGGTATTAACCTGGCCCATCATATTTATCATGACCGATATCATTAATGAATATTTTGGCGTGAAACAGGTTCGGTTTTTATCCATTCTAACCTCCATACTTATTGCTTTTGCATTTTTTGTAGTTTGGGCAGCCATGCATTTGCAGCCTTCTGATTTTTGGATAAATCAACAGGTAAACGGACAGAACTTAAATATGAATAATGCCTTTGCCGGTATTTTCGGGCAAGGTATGTGGATCATTGTAGGCTCTATTACGGCTTTTATGATCGGGCAGCTGGCAGACGTTTTAATATTTCATAAAATCAAAAAAATTACAGGCGAAAGAGCCTTGTGGTTGCGTGCTACAGGTTCAACGTTAATATCTCAACTGATTGATAGTTTTGTAGTTATATTTATTGCCTTCTATTTAAACCCACAATATCATTACAGCTGGCAAATGGTTGGCGCAATTGGTTTGGTTGGGTATACTTACAAATTTATTGTCGCCATTTTAATGACTCCGATTTTATACGTTGTACATGGTATTATTGATGGTTATTTAGGTAAAGATCTGGCACATAAACTTATCAAGATGGCAGGGAGAGGTTGATTATTTCTTTTTAAAACAAAATCCCTATTAAATATGAAACTAAAACTTTTAACCCTTTCAGTCTTTGCCTTTTTCATTTCATGTAAAAGCAAAACTGAAAAAGCAGATGATGCTAAACTACCCATTCAGGGTACCTGGCAACTGATTTCTGGTACAACCATCGAAAATGGAACCAGTAAAACAACTGATTATTCTAAAGATTCCAGAATGATTAAAATTATTAACGATACGCATTTTGCATTTTTAAGGCACAGTACCAATCCAAAAGATACAAATGGCTTTGACGCCGGAGGTGGTCGTTACACACTTGCAGATCAGGAGTATACAGAACATCTTGATTATTATAAAGATAAAAACTGGGAAGGTAAAACCTTTAAATTTAACCTGACTTTAAGCCAGGATACTTTGATCCAAAAAGGAGAAGAAAAGGTTGAAGAGGCCGGTATTAACCGTGTAATTATTGAAAAATACGTAAAGGTTAGACCTTAAAACAAAACACAAAAGGCCGGAATCGCTCCGGCCTTTATGCTTAACAACAAAACAAATAAAAAAATTAACCTTAAAAAACTCTTTTGAGCTTTTATAAAAACCGGATGCGTTATAGCAACGCATCTAATTTGTGCTGTTCCTTACAAAACCGCTTCTTCGTAAGCCTGAGCGGTGATTTTTTCTTCTTTATAAATCTGTCTGCCGGTGTAAGCGATAAACACATTGGCATCTAAAAGCAAATCGCGGTTGGTAATCAAATGTTGAAGTTTAACTGTACCAATTACATATTTAAAGCTGCTGGCGGCATAACGCTCGCTGATGTTATCAAACTCCAACAATTTAATTAAATCCTCATCAGCGTAACGCAAATACACTTCTAACAGAATATTATCTGTATGTTTAACCCCGTTTTCCTGATGATATTTTTTATATTCATAACGGTAATCATAACGTAAAGCCGCAATATCAGATAGTACTGCTGCACCGGTAGGGTGACCACCAGCACCTTTGCCAAAGAAAAATTGTTTATCTGCAAAAGCCGCCTGAACGGTCACTGCATTATATTCGTTCTCCACATTATACAGGAAGTCATCTTTAGCCACCAATTTTGGCAGCACATAAGTAACAATCTGTTTCGTATCTACTTTACGTGCGGTTGGAACCAGCTTGATTTTAAAATTCTTCTCTCTCGCATATTTAATGTCATGGTCAGAAAGGTTTTGAATCCCGATGTTTAAAATTGCATCCGGATTAACAAACAAACCATAAGCATGGGCCGTGGCAATAGCCAATTTATATTTTGGATCGTAACCGCCCACATCCAAAATCGGATCAGTTTCTGCAAAGCCTAAATCCTGAGCTTCTTTTAAAGCCGAATCATAACTTTGGTTATCATTAAAAATTTTCGATAAAATGTAATTCGAAGAACCATTAAAAATGCCGCTCAAAGCATGGAAAAGTTCATTATCATAATATTCTTCTAAATTTCTGATAATTGGAATACTACCACAAACTGCACCTTCATACAGCAGGGAAGTGCCATGTTCTTTTTGCAGGTCTACCAATTCTTTTAAATGCGTAGCGATCATTTTTTTGTTGGCCGATACCACATTTTTACCATTTTTAAGCGCTGTAGTTACAATTTCATACGCTGCATCAGCATCATTTATTAATTCTACGATGGTATTGATTTCCTTGTTATTTAAAATTTCATCACGGTCTGTCGTAAATAAATCTTTATTTAAAGTACGTTTCTTCTTAGGATCTTTTATGGCGATTTTAATGATTTCTAAGTTCAAACTCTGGCTTTGGATAATATCCAATAAACCTTGTCCTACAACCCCAAAACCAAATAATCCGATTTTTAAATTCTTACTCATTATGATATAAATGTTCTTTTGTTATTCAATTGTTTCGTTGCCAAACCACATTAAGCGGTTTGCTGTAATTTGATAATCTTTTTGTTTTTGTGTTCTTTAATAAAGTTGCCGATCACTTTGGTTAAAGCATCCGTTTCAATTAAAAAACCATCATGACCATAGTCAGAATGCAGTGCCGAAAATTCTGCACCAGGAATATGATCTGCCAGATACTTCTGCTCAGAAAGTGGAAATAAGAAGTCATTTTCAATTCCAATAACCAGTGTGTTGGCCTTAATTTGTTTCAAAGCATCCGTAATACTTTTTCTGTTCCGGCCTACATTATGGCTATCCATCGCTTTAGTTAAATAATAGTAACTATATGCATTAAAGCGGTTTATTAATTTTTCGCCCTGGTAGTTTTGGTAAGAAGAAGCACGGTACTGATCTGTTTTATCATTTACACTTTCCACCTGCGTATTGCCGTAGGCATTATAGGTACGGTAGCTTAAAAGTGCAATACTACGGGCGGTTTTTAAACCTTTGCTACCACCATTAGGTTGGTTTGCATAAAAAGTACGATCAGTTGTAATGGCCAAACGCTGACTTTCATTAAAGGCAATTCCCCATGGAGAATGAACCGCATTGGTTGCAATTAAAACCAGGTTTTCAATTTTTGAGGCTTCCAAAATGCTCCATTCTACTGCCTGCTGACCGCCTAACGAACCACCAATTAAAGTGCTGATGTGGTTAATGCCTAAATGTGCAGCCAATAACTGATGCGCAGCGACTAAATCGCGAATGGTAAATTGTGGAAACGACAGATAATATGGCAAGCCATTTACCGGATTGGTGCTTAATGGGCTTGTACTTCCATAGTGCGACCCTAAAACATTGGCACAAACGATATAATGATCGGCTGGGTTAAATAAAGAATTTTGCCCGAATAAGCCTTCCCACCATTCAAATACATCGGCATTTGCTGTTAAAGCATGGCAAACCCAAATTACATTGTCTTTATTAGCATTTAACTTGCCATAAGTTTGATAGGCAATTTGCAGGTTTCGTATTTTTTTTCCGTTTTCTAATTTAAACTGTTTGGGATGTTTATATATAGATTCTGAACTCATTTTCTAAATTGTAATGTTGTTGTTTTGTTGAAATATTTAATTTAGGCCTCTAAGCTGTCAACTTTTACAGCTGCATTTACCGTAGCAAATGCCTGCTCAAAATCCGCTTTTATATCATCTATATGCTCAATACCAACAGATACCCGAAGGGCATTTGGTTTTACACCTGCAGCCAGTTGTTCGGCATCACTTAATTGCTGGTGTGTGGTTGCTGAAGGTTGAATAATCAGCGTTTTAGCATCACCAACATTTGCCAGGTGCGAAACCAGTTTTAAATTATCAATCAGTTGCGTAGCATTTTCTTTGCTGCCATGCAACTCAAAAGATAAAACCGCTCCAAAACCATTACTTAAATATTTCTTGGCTAAATCATTGTATTTACTGCTGGCTAAACCAGGGTAGGCCACTTCTTTTACCGCCGGATGGTTTTCCAGCCAGGTAGCCAGTTCCAACGCATTATCAACATGGCGTTGTACACGAAGCGACAGGGTTTCTAAGCCTTGCAATAATAAAAATGAATTGAAAGGAGATAAAGCAGGACCTAAATCTCTTAAACCCTCTACGCGTGCACGGATAATGAACTGAATGTTACCAAAAGGTCCACCGATGCCAAAAACATCATTAAAAACCAAACCATGGTAACCTTCAGAAGGTTCGGTAAACTGAGGGAATTTTCCATTACCCCAATTGTAATTTCCACCATCAACAATAACACCGCCAATGCTGGTTCCATGTCCGCCAATCCATTTTGTAGCCGATTCTACCACAATGTTGGCCCCATGTTCCAGTGGCTTAAATAAATAACCACCCGCACCAAATGTATTGTCAACAATCAGGGGAATATCGTATTTCTTTGCAATTACAGCTATCTTTTCAAAATCAGGAATACTGAATGCAGGATTTCCAATGGTTTCCAGGTAAATGGCTTTTGTTTTATCGGTTATTTTTGCTTCAAAGTCTTCAGGCTGATCCGGATTTGCAAAATCGACCTGAATGCCTAAACGCTTAAATGCAACTTTAAATTGATTGTAGGTACCACCATAAACATGTGACGATGAAACCAAATGATCGCCTGCTTCTAAAATATTGTGTAAAGCAATAAATTGTGCCGCCTGACCTGATGCTACAGCCAAGGCTGCAACTCCACCTTCTAAAGCGGCAATTCTCTTTTCAAAAACATCGGTTGTTGGATTCATTAACCGGGTATAAATATTACCAAATTCTTTTAAGGCAAATAAGTTGGCGCCATGCTCGGCATTTTTAAAGCCGTAAGAAGTTGTTTGGTAAATTGGAACAGCTCTAGATCCTGTTGTAGGGTCTATTTCCTGACCAGCGTGTAATTGTAAGGTTTCAAATTTATATGTAGCAGACATGATAATTAAGGTTAAATTTTGTAACTGAATGACTAAATGTTGTTAGATAATGCAGACAAAGAATTTCTTTGAACCTGACACAATCCTTTCATGCGTACCCTCAGTTTTGAGGGCCTTCCAGTTTGACAGCATACAAAAGGGAAGATTTTTAAATTACTGTATGCAACAGCACATACAGGCAATAAATTGCATGCGGCAACAAATAGAAGAAGAAGCATAGAAATTTCCTGCCTTCTTAAGGTTTAAACCGGGTTCGCTTAGCGATTGAAGATTTAATGTTTTCATCAGTTCCAATTTATATTTCCAAATAACACCATGTTATCCGGTCAGGAATTGGCACCTTCTCTTTCTGAGGGTTGCCAGTGGGTCAAAGAGCCTGTCTCTCGCCACTTCTTTATAAATCAACCTGTGTTACGGATTGACTTTTATTTAGCTTTTCGCCAAATAATATTTTCAAATGTCTGAATTATTTTTCAATGTGCAAAATATAATTCTGAAAATTAATTAACTTTTTGAAAATCAGCATGGTATTTTTATTCGAAATGCAATAAAACGATAACATCATATAACTTAATGGTTAAAACTTTACTTTTACATTAAACCAGTATAACCTATCTGATTATGAAAAAAATAAATAACGGCATTATTATTTTGTTTCTTTTAATGGCTATTTCCGGTCAGGCTTATGCCCAGTTTGGTGCATTAAAAGATAAATTACTAAAAGCAGGTGCAGCACAGGGCGCAAAAGCACTTGGTGTAGATAAATTTTTAAAGCAGCCGGCAGCTATAACCACTTCTTTTGAAGATGTAAACCGTGATGGTTCCAAAATGCCCGATTTTATGGCTTCTGAAAAAGTACAACCCTTGTATTTATTGCCAAAAGCACCTACCGGAGGTTTTGTACTTTGTGCGGGTTTGTACGAAATGACTAATAAGAGTTATTGTTTAAAGGCCGGAACTTACGCCCCATCAAAGGGAGATGGTTATATGTATGCACCGGTTTTAGGTTCGAAAGAACAAATAGTGATTTCTATTTTAAAGAGTGCCGAAAAGCATCCCGAAGTAGAACAACATGATATACAAGCTTTATTATGGACCATTATTGCCAGAACAAAATTTGCTGATTACTCTGGTACCATTAAATTAACCGCTATAAAATTGTTAACCCCAACCCAATTAACCCAATTGGAAGGTGGTGCACTGGGCGTTTTGCCTTTTGATGTGATGCAAAAAGCTAAAGATCAGTTGCCACAAGGGATTCAGGCGGTGTTTGAAGCCGAAAATAACATCCGCCAACTGGTTTCATCCGGAAACTATACCTATGCTGAGTTGGAAAGCTATGCAATTGTAGCAGGTATGGCTGCCCCGCGAAACGATGTGCCAAGCGGCATCTGGACATTGCACCCTGATGGCTACTATATTCGTTATATTCCTTCCGGTTATTCGGTTACCAAAGTGCAGGTTTATGTGCCTAAAGAATTGGTGGCCAACGGAAATAAAATTATTTACGATGCAGCCGGCGATATTGCCTGTCCCGCAAATACGGGTGCACAACGTTTAGCGCAAACTAATGAGCCATTAAATCCTGATTATAAATTGAAGTTAACTACAATCTGTTCTCCAAAATAAGATCCGGTTTTATAGCATAATTAAATAGTTATTACTTTAAACCTGTCGAAGACTATACTTACGAGTAGTCGTCATTGCGAGGCACGAAGCAATCTCATTTAAATTCAGTACTGATTATAGAATTGTACTGAAAGATTAGTCTGTTAATGTGAGCCTATCACAAATCGTATTAAGAGTTTTACTTTTTTTAAGTAAAGGCAGTACAGTAATTCTTTTGTTAAAGCAGTCCCGCTTTTCGCTATATCCCCGAAAAAAAAGCCGGGGGATGCCGCTTCAATCAGGTTTAAATAATGCAGGGTAGTACGAGAAACTTAAAACGACCGTCATTGTGGGGAACAAAACATGGTACCTAAACCCGATCTGAGTGGATGTGCCGATTTTTCATCGGTACAGCAACGGGAGCGGGGCTGCTGTTAGCTAAGTATCACAGGCCTTTCATTTCCAAATCTTTAAAGCATTTTGCATCTCTCCAGCTAAACCAGGCATCCTGAAGTAATGATTTACCCCAAAGCCTGTTCCAGATCTGCAATTAAATCATCAATATGCTCCAGTCCGGCTGAAACCCGGATCAATGTTTTTGGTGTCTTAGTATCAGGACCTTCAACAGATGCACGATGCTCAATTAAACTCTCTACACCACCTAAACTGGTTGCCTGTGCAAATAATTTTACCTTATTTACCACCTTTTTAGCCATTTTACCATCACCTTTAACTAAAAAAGAAAGCATGCCGCCAAAATCTTTCATTTGTTTTTTAGCTATATCATGTTGTGGGTGACTGCTTAAACCCGGATAGTAAACATCAACAACCTGAGCATGATTTTTAAGAAATTCAGCCAGTTTCTTGCCATTTTCGCAATGACCTTTCATTCTGTAAGCCAAAGTTTTAATGCTACGGGTCAGTAAAAAACAATCAAAAGGTGAAGGCACAGCACCACCAATTTGTTGTACATTTTTAATCACTTCCCAAAGTGCATCTTTTTTGGCCGTAATTAAAACACCACCTAAAATATCGCTATGGCCGCCTAAATATTTAGTGCTGCTGTGCATTACAATATCAGCACCCAAAAGAATAGGGTTTTGTAAAATAGGCGAAGCAAAAGTACTGTCGCAAGCAAAAGTAATTTGAGCAGCTTTGGCAATTTTAGCAATAGCCTCAATATCGGTAACCTTTAATAATGGATTAGAAGGTGTTTCAACCCATATTAATTTGGTGTTTGGTTTTATAGAAGCCTGTACCAGTTTTAAATCAGTTTGATCGATAAAATCAAATTCTAAGATATCTGCAAAAATACTAAGCAATTGTTTTTTAAAGCCCCAATACATATCATCTGGTGCAATAATATGGCTGCCAGGTTTAAGCGATTGAAAAAGTGCCATACCTGCAGTATTGCCTGAAGAGAAAGCAGCAGCATCTTCGCCAAACTCCAATTGAGCAATAGTGTTTTCTAAAGCAGAACGATTTGGATTGCTTACTCTGCTATACATGTGTCCGCCAGGATATGCACCATCCTCATCCCGAAAAAAAGTTGTAGATAAACTTATTGGAAGCGTTACATCTCCGGTTGCACTTTTAACCAGATTAGAAGCGTGTATAGCAAGGGTTTCGGGTTTCATCGTTATTTAATTTAGGGGAAAAGTTTAGGGCTGCAATTTAATAATTTGATGGTAAATTTTATTTGTCCATTTGTTTTGGCAGGATTTATGTGTTTAGTTTGACGAAAATAAAATTAAACAACATGAAAAGATTATTTATAGCTATTGCAATAGCATGTTCTACATTAGTAATGTTACAAAGCTGCAATACTGCAAAAAGAGTAACTGCTGGTGTAACAGGTAGCAGAGGTACAGTAGTTCGCGACTGGGTAGTAACCAACGTAACACTGGAAGGTTTACCTGATGGCGCAGTTCAGGGTTTATTCGGCGAAAAATCATATAAATGTTTTCAGGGCAGTACCTGGCACTTAACCAATAGTGGTAATGGCTCTTATACTTTACCGGCATCAAGTACTTGTGGTTCGGTAATGCAAACTATTTTCTGGTCTGCAGCACCTAAAGATCAAACTTTTCAGTTCAAAAAAATATACGAAGGCGATAAAGCTAAAAACGTAACAGAAGGTTATCGTTTAGTTTTAAGTGATTTATCAAGCACCAATATGGTTTTAAAATCGCCTATTGAGTTTGGTGGAAAAACTGCAAATATTGTTTTAACATTTGCGCCGCAAACAAATTAATAAATACCTGTGAAAAACATAATATTAAAGGCACTTCTGAAAAGAGGTGCTTTTTTTGTTAATAGTATTTGATTTGTTTGCCACAGAAACGTTTTCTACCTTCCTGTGGTTAAATAGTATTGCAGCAATTAAACTGCACTAAATGTCGTTTGTTACAAGAAAATGATTTTCAAATCCCCTCAATATTGTATTTTTGTTCAAAATAAATCAGGAATGAATACAACTGAGCAGGTTGAAAAAATATTAGCTGATACAAAATTATCAACTGAACTACAAAACATAGCATACAAAGTTCTTCACGGAGCACGCATTACCTTTGATGAGGGTGTTTACCTGTACGAACATGCCGAATTAGGTTACCTGGGTATTCTGGCTAACTTTATCAGAGAGAAAAAACATGGCGATACCACTTACTTTAACCGTAACTTCCATTTAGAGCCAACCAATCTTTGTGTTTACGATTGTAAATTCTGTTCTTATTCTAAACTTATCAAGCAAAAAGAAGAGGGATGGGCATTAACAATGGATCAGATGCTTGATATTGTTAAAAAATACGATAATGAGCCCGTAACCGAAGTGCACATTGTAGGTGGTGTACTGCCCCAGTACGATGTGGCCTTTTATTCGGCCTTATTTACCGCAATTAAACAGCATCGGCCAGAATTGCATGTTAAAGCTTTAACCCCTGTAGAATATCATTATATATTTAAAAAGGCCAAAATAGATTATGCCACCGGAATGAAACTGATGAAAGAAGCCGGACTGGAATCTATGCCTGGTGGTGGAGCAGAAATTTTTCATCCTGAAGTAAGGGATTTAATTGCCAAAGATAAATGTACCGGCGAACAATGGCTGGCTATACACGAAGAATGGCATAAACTCGGTATGAGAAGTAATGCAACCATGCTTTATGGCCATATAGAAAAATTCTGGCATCGTGTGGATCATATGGAAAAACTGCGTGAATTACAAGACAGAACAAGTGGTTTTCAAACTTTTATTCCTTTAAAATTTAGAAATCAGCACAACCAAATGTCTAATGTACCCGAATCTTCTGTGATCGAAGATTTAAGGAATTATGCCATTGCCCGTATTTATATGGATAATTTCGACCACATTAAAGCTTATTGGGCGATGATTAGTCGCGAAACCGCACAGTTATCGCTTAATTACGGAGTGGATGATATAGATGGTACCTTAGATGATACTACTAAAATTTATTCAATGGCAGGAGCCGAAGAGCAAACACCAGCCATGAGTACACAAGAATTGGTTAATTTAATTAAGCAGGTAGGACGGAAAGCGGTAGAACGCGATACGCTTTACAATGTGGTTACCGACTTTGAAAACGTTGTTTTTGAAGAAGAAAAAAAGCCACAGTACTATAAATTACCCGTTATTAATTAATTCAAAATTATTTAAAGATTAAAGTCAATCTGAGCCTGCCGAAGGTCATCTTTTAATATTTACGCATAAATTACCTTTGGCAAGCTCATCCTGACTACATCTAATGAAAGAAATATACATCATCCGTCACGGCGAAACCGAATTGAACAGACAAGGCATTGTACAGGGCAGAGGCATTAACTCAGATTTAAATGATTTGGGCAGGGCACAGGCGGAGGCATTTTATCAAACCTATAAAAACATTTCTTTCGATAAAATTTATACCTCTACGCTTAAACGTACCCATCAAACGGTACAAAAATTTATAGATGCTGGTTTACCCTGGGAACAGTTATCCGGTTTGGATGAGCTTGCCTGGGGCATTTGGGAGGGTAAAGCGAATACTGAAGATGCCCGCGACGCATTTAGAGAAATGTTGCAATGTTGGCAGGATGGCAATTATACCGCTCATTTTGAAGGTGGAGAAAGTGTGCAGGATGTATATGAACGGTTAAAAGAACCCATGCAGCTATTGGCTTCGAGACCGCAGGAGCAAACCGTGTTACTTTGTATGCATGGCAGGGCGATGCGGGTTTTTCTTTGCCTGCTTACCGGCAAACCATTAAGCGAAATGACTGAATTTCCACATCAAAATACGGTTTTATATAAACTAGGTTATGAAAATGGAAAATTTGATATTATTGATTTTAATAGTGCAGTACATTTAGATCAGTTGCAAAACGCACAATAAGAAATTGCTTCATCTGGAAACAGATATTATTAAACACACAACACCTTGAATAAGATTAAAATTTCGGCAGTTAATTACACCAACACCAAAGCATTTATTTACGGAATAGAACATTCTGATATCATTAATAAAATAGATTTAAGCTTAGATATTCCTTCAGATTGTGCCGCTAAAATAATTAACGGTCAGGTAGATATTGGTTTAATGCCTGTAGCCGCAATTCCTTTGGTACCCAATGCCAATATTGTAGCTAATTATTGTATTGGCAGTGATGGTGCCGTAAACTCCGTGTTTATTTTTAGCGATGTGCCCGTTAATGAAATCAAAACTCTGAAATTAGATTTACATTCACGCACTTCAAATAACCTGGCTAAAGTACTGCTTAAGTTCTTCTGGAAACTGGATGTTGAATTCACAACCGATCAAACGGCTAAAAGTGATGCAATTGTTTTAATTGGTGATAGAACCTTCGGCAAAAAGGGCGATTATGCTTACGTGTACGATATGGGCGAAGAATGGAAAAATTTTACCGGATTGCCTTTTATGTACGCCGCATGGGTAGCCAATAAAGATATTCCTCAAGCTTTTAAAGATGAATTTAATACAGCCCTAAAATTTGGCTTAGACCATCGCAAAGAAGTGCTGGCTGGACTGCCGCAAAACCCGAACTTCGATTTAGATGATTACCTGTACCATAAACTACAATTTGAAGTTACAACAGACAGAAAAAAAGCAATGGAATTGTTTTTAAGTTATATTGCCCAATTGTAATATCTATATTTATCCACAGAACTTATTATTTTTTCAAACTGTCAATTTGATTTTTATGATTGGTGTAGAGGTGATATACACGCATCAGTGAAGGGGGTACCTTAAGGAAAAAATATTAAATAAATTATACTTTAATCTAAAATACCAGTGATATCCAATTTGTAAATAATATGAATAAGACCCCTTTTTTCATAATACTTATAGTGCTTGCCATATTGGGATATATGGGATATGGCTACATTGACCAGAAAAGTAAGGATGATCAGTTTCAAACAGCATGCGAAAAAAATCCGAATATCCACACATTCTTAACGTTCGCAGTGAAACAAACAGAAAACTCAAATCAGATCGACGTACAGCTAAAAGATAATAAAGGTAAAATAATACTAAACAAAATACTGTATGATACTCAAGAGGTTAATGAATTTAAATATGAGGGTAGCTTTTCCGTTCAGGATACGATAAAACTTGTTTACAATAAAAAAGTATATAAAATTTATGGTTTCAGACATCATTCAGTAGTTATCAATGAAAAAAAAGGACCTGAATGTCAGTATAAGGGAGCTTTTATCAATGGGAAATGGAACGAGGGCACCGTATTTGACCTCAATTAAATAATTTTTTAATTAGTTATTGTTCTGAGCAATCCAAAACTAATAACTCTAACTACAATAAAACATGAAAATCCTAACGCTCTACGGTGATTCCGGTAAAGGAAAAACCACCACATTAAATATCGTTTACGACATGCTTATTAAAACAGGTGTAGTACCAGGTATTAAAACACAATTAGGAGCCAATTCTAATGATTTTTCAGTTATAGTTACGTACAAAGGTCAACAAGTTGCTTTTTACACTATGGGCGATTACTCTGGGGCATTAATAGAGGCAATAAGGTACTATAGCGGCTTAAAAGTAGATACTCTAATATGCGCCTGTAATAACAAGCTGGTTAAACCTCCAAAAGAAATTGCTAAATATTCAGGGCCTCCATTATTTCTTAAAACACTGGCCACAAATCATGTAGCCCGTTTAACTGCTAACACGGCTGATGCAAATACAATTTTTGCTGCCATTTAGTAAACAGGCAACATTAAGTAAATAAGTTTAATTAGAATTTGGTTGTTCATATTCAGATATGAATTCTCTCTTTTATTCCTCCACAATCTTTTAACTTTTCAACAAAATCTTTATACAACCGTTAAACCTGCTATCTTTATGGCTTTTGTAAATTAATTTCAGTTTTGGCTAAAGACACGAATAAAGAAACCCCATTAATGCAACAATACAATGCCATTAAAGCAAAGTATCCCGGTGCATTATTATTATTTAGAGTAGGCGATTTTTATGAAACCTTTGGCGAAGATGCCGTTAAAACAGCTCAGATTTTAGGCATTGTATTAACCCGCAGAGGAACAGGCCCAAATGGGGGTGCTTTAGAACTGGCAGGCTTTCCACACCATTCATTAGATAACTATTTATCCAAGCTGGTTAGAGCCGGACAAAGGGTTGCCATCTGCGATCAGCTGGAAGATCCAAAAACCACCAAAACCATTGTAAAACGGGGCGTAACCGAATTGGTAACGCCGGGCGTAGCCTATGGCGATAATATTGTTAATCAAAAATCAAATAACTATTTAGCCGCCGTTTACTTTGATAAAACGCAAATTGGTGTTTCCTTTTTAGACATTTCAACCGGTGAATTTTTAATTGCACAAGGCAACAGTGATTATATAGATAAGCTTTTGCAAGGCTTTAAACCTTCGGAAGTTATTTTTCAGAAATCTAAACGTCAGGTATTTACCGAACAATTTGGAGATCGTTTTTATACTTTTGGTTTGGATGAATGGCCTTTTACTGCTGATTATGGTAATGAAACCTTAACCAAACATTTTGAAGTAACCTCCTTAAAAGGCTTCGGTATAGATCGTTTGCAAAGTGGCATTGTTGCTGCCGGTGTAATTTTACACTATTTAGGCGAAACCGAACACCGTAATTTGCAACACATTACGTCGATAAGCAGGATAGAAGAAGACAAATACATGTGGCTGGATCGTTTTACCATCCGCAACCTGGAATTGGTTAACTCTGCCAATGATAATGCCGTTACCCTATTCGATATTTTAGATCAAACCTGTACACCCATGGGGGCCCGTTTGCTTCAAAAGTGGATCATAATGCCTTTAAAGGAGCTTAAACCAATTGAAGAGCGTTTAGGAATGGTCGATTTTTTTGTGAAACACGATGAACTTCAGCAGGAGTTTTTAACGCATATTAAACAAATTGGTGATTTAGAAAGATTAATTTCCAAGGTTGGTTTACAGCGTGTTGGCCCGAGAGAATTGATGCAGCTTAAAAGGGCTTTAACGCATATCGAAGCTGTTAAAACCTTAGGTGCAGCCTCTAAAAATCCTTTTTTAATTAAACTTGCCGATCAGTTAAACCCCTGTATTGCCATTCGCGAAAAGATAGAAAGAGAATTACAGGCTGATCCGCCGGCATTGCTCATTAAAGGAAATGTAATTGCCGATGGTATTGATGAAGATTTAGACCGTTTACGCAAAATTGCTTTCGGTGGTAAAGATTATCTGGTACAGATTCAGAAACGTGAAGCAGAAGCAACCGGAATACCATCTTTAAAAATAGCTTTTAACAATGTATTCGGTTATTATTTAGAAGTAACCCATACCCATAAAGATAAAGTCCCCGAAGGCTGGATTCGTAAACAAACTTTGGTTAATGCAGAACGCTACATTACACCCGAGTTGAAAGAATACGAAGATCAGATTTTAGGTGCCGAAGAAAAGATACAGCAAATTGAAGTTCGTTTATACAACGAATTAATGTATCAAACTGCAGGATACATTAAACCCATCCAGCTCAACTCATTTTTAATTGCCCAACTGGATTGCTTGCTGTGTTTTGCAAGTCTTGCGGTTAAAAATCATTACTCCAAGCCAAAAATGAGCACTACTAAAGTGCTGGATATTAAAGGCGGCCGTCACCCGGTAATTGAAAAACAGTTACCCGTAGGGCAGGAGTACATTACAAACGACGTTTACCTCGATACTGAAAGTCAGCAGATTATTATGATTACCGGTCCCAATATGGCAGGTAAGTCAGCTATTTTAAGGCAAACTGCACTTATTGTACTCATGTCTCAAATGGGTTGTTTCGTTCCTGCAAAAGAGGCTGAAGTAGGATTGGTGGATAAGATTTTCACCCGTGTAGGCGCCTCGGATAACATTTCATCAGGAGAAAGTACGTTTATGGTGGAGATGAATGAAACGGCCAGTATTCTAAATAACATTTCTGATGACAGTTTAATCCTTTTAGACGAAATTGGTCGTGGTACCAGTACTTACGACGGGATTTCTATTGCCTGGGCTATTGCAGAGTTTCTGCACCAGCATCCAACATCTCGTCCTAAAACCTTATTTGCTACCCATTACCACGAATTAAACGAGTTGGCCAACACCATGCCCCGCATTAAGAATTTTAATGTATCAGTAAAAGAAATGGCTAATAAAGTGATCTTTTTAAGAAAGTTAGTTCCAGGAGGTAGCGAACATAGTTTTGGTATTCATGTCGCAAAAATGGCGGGTATGCCAACAAAACTGATTCAGCGGGCCAATGAAATTTTAAAGAAATTAGAAATAGACAGGACCGAAGGACAGAGCATTAAAGACAGTATTAAAAAAGTACAGAACCAGGCATACCAATTGCAAATGTTTGCAGTAGATGATCCTGTGTTGATTAAAATCCGTGATACGCTCAATAATTTAGATGTAAATGCGTTAACTCCGGTAGAAGCGCTGCTAAAGCTGGATGAAATCCAAAGGCTGATCAAGAATTAGAAAAGTTTAATTCATTGCCTCATGCTGAACCCGTTTCAGCATCTGTTGTAAATAGAAATACCCATCACAGCAAACCTGTCATTCTTGAGCTTGTCTAAGGATGTAGATTTAGCAGAGACTAAAGTTAAAATCATGCCGGACAACTTATTATAATATGATACAAAGAACCCTAAACCTCAAACCTCACATCTTTTACCTTATAGCAACTATGCTGATCCTTTCTTCTTGCGGTTCAAGGAAGTATACAGTTAAAACAGATACTAAAGCCTCAAAAGCTGCCGATGCTATGGCAAATTTAAAAAGTAAACCACTTTATCGTTTCATTACCGACTGGACAGGTGTCAGGTATCGGTTAGGTGGTTTGGATAAAAATGGAATAGACTGTTCGGGTTTTGCTTTTTTGCTCGAAAAGGAAATTTATGGTAAAACATTACCGAGAATCTCCCGTGATCAGGCCAATGTAGTCCGTTCTAAAGACGTAAATAATTTGCAGGAAGGCGATTTGCTCTTTTTCTCTTTTGGAGGCAACAATGTAGATCATGTAGGCGTTTATTTAAATAATGGCTTTTTTGTACATGCATCAACCACAAGGGGGGTAATTGTCGATGATCTGACCTTACCGGCTTATCAAAAAGTTTTGGTGAAATCAGGCTCAATCAATTAAAAATTACCTGAAACTACAGTATACAGGAAGAAAATATGATTCGTTTATTTTTTATAGTTTGTTTATATTTAATGAGTTATCAGGCTTCTTCTCAGGTAAGGATGATCACTTTAAACGATTTGGATAAACGCATGGCTGGTGGAAAAGACACCACTTATGTCATTAATTTTTGGGCAACCTGGTGCTCGCCATGTGTGGCAGAACTTCCAAATTTTGAAAAATTGCGTGTGGAAAATGCAAAAAAGCCTGTAAAAGTGATATTGATTAGCCTGGATTTTAAATCGAAATTACAGAAAGAAGTAATTCCTTTTATTAAGACAAATAAAATAAAAGCCGAAGTTTTTTTACTGAATGAACCCGATCAACAGCAATATATAGAACGAATAGATAAAAAATGGACTGGAGCAATACCGGCCACACTATTTGTTAATCATAAAAACAGGCGCTTTTACGAAAAGGAATTTACCTATCCGGAACTAAAAGAAACGTTGTTAAATTTTAAATAGAAAAGTTATGAAAAAGCTGTTTTTAATTGGATTAATGCTTATTTCTTATGCTGCATTTAGTCAAACTGAAGGTTATAAGATTGGTGATGTTGTAAAAGATTTCAGTTTAAAAAATATAAACAATAAAAATCTGAGTCTCGCTGATTTCAAAGATGCAAAAGGGTTTATAATTGTTTTTACCTGTAATACCTGCCCGGTGGCTAAAGCTTATCAGGAACGCGTAGCCGAATTAAATGTTGATTATGCATCAAAAGGTTATCCGGTGATTGCCATCAATCCTAACGATGCTGAAGCTGTACCTGATGAAAGCTTTGAAAAGATGCAGGCACTGGCGAAAGAAAAGAATTTTCTTTTTCCTTATTTACTGGATCCTGACCACATAGTAACCAAACAGTTTGGTGCAAGCAGAACGCCACATGTTTTTGTACTCAATAAAACAGATAAAGGCAACATTGTTGAATATATTGGCGCTATTGATAATGATCCCGAGGTTGAAAATGCGGGCAGGACAAATTATGTTAAAAATGCAATATCAGATCTTTCTGCAGGTAAAAAACCAGTAATAGCTTCTACCAAAGCAATAGGTTGCGGTATTAAATGGAAAAAGGGATAACTGCTATCCCTTTTATAAATTAAATTGTTAATCCTTAATGGGTTGCTGCAGCTATTGTTCCCAGTTGTCATCTGTTTTAACGGCTTCAATTTTAGTATTTTATGCTTTAGTTAAGTCACAAAATTCAACTATAAATAGAATGTGATTTAATTATGATAAAATTATTTGTTTAAATAATACCGATTGGTATATATTTGTGTTGTTATTTAAAACATCATGACCAAGGCAGAAAAAACAAGGCAGTTTATTATAGAGCAAACCGCACCAATCTTTAATATGAAAGGATATGCGGGTACCTCTATGAATGACCTTACCGCTGCTACTGGTTTAACAAAGGGCAGTATTTATGGCAATTTCCTCAATAAAGATGAAGTAGCAATTGCTGCTTTCGATTACAATCTAAGTAATGTGGTTTCAAGGATAGGGGCAGAAATTAACAGAAGAACCAGTACTCAGGATAAATTAATGGTTTATGCAGAAATGTATCATCAGTTTTTGTCTGGTAATTTTGCAAAAGGAGGCTGCCCGATTTTAAATACAGCAATTGATGCTGACGATACCCATCCGGTATTGAGAGAGAAAGTACTGGCAGCGGTATTGGCCTGGAAGAATGGCATAACCAGAATAGCAGAGCAGGGAATTGTTAAAAAGGAGATAAGGGAAGACGAAAATCCGGCGCAAATTGCTTTAACCATTATTGCAATGATAGAGGGGGCAATTATGATTGCACGCCTTACTGAAAAAACGGATTACTGGAATTTAATTATGGACTCTTTAAAAAAATACATCAATAGCATCAGTTAAAATTTTTTAATCTAAAATATACCGATCGGTATTTAAATTATGGAAAGAAGCAAAATAATTACCTGGAAAGACCCGATGGAAGGCGCAAAAGAAGCTCTACAATTAAGCGGGCTCGAATATCTGCAAGCAATGAGCGAAGGGAAATTACCATTACCACCACTGTTGTATACATTAGATTTTACCGTAACCGAGATGAAAGAAGGCGAAGTTGTATTTGAGTTTACTCCTCAGGAATTTCATTATAATCCTATAGGGACGGTACATGGCGGTGTAATATCGGCCATTTTAGACTCAGCGACGGGTTGTTCTTTGCATTCTCTTTTACCTGCAGGGAAAGGTTATACCACACTTGAATTAAAGGTTAATTTCCTTAAAGCGGTAACCATTAAAACAGGATCGTTAAAAACTATTAGTAAAGTGATTAATCTGGGTGGAAGAACTGCTTTGGTTGAAGCTCAGTTGGTTGATGAACATCAAACCATTTATGCGCATGCGGTGAGTACCTGTTTAATCTTAAAATTTTAAAAAATAATATAATCATGAAAACAACAAAAAATACAGTTTTAATTACCGGTGGAAGCGCTGGAATAGGTTTTGAGATTGCAAAACAATTATCGGCTCTGGGTAATCATGTAATTATTACTGGCCGTGATGAGCAACGTTTAAATGCCGCTGCTGCCGGATTAAATAATGTAACGGCCATTCCTTTTGATGTAAGTAAAGCTACTGACATAGATCAGCTGGTTGAACGCATTAAGAGAGAATTCCCTGAATTGAATATTGTGATCAATAATGCTGGTAGAGCCATTCTTCATAACCTTGGCCATCAAAATCAGGATGCAGCAGCAATTGCAGAAGAAGAAATGTTAACCAACTATTTGTCTGTAATTAAACTGAATCAAAAACTCTTATCTGCATTAAAACAACAGGAAGAAGCGGCAATAGTAAATGTTTCTTCTATTGTAGCCTTTGTTCCGGGAATTAGTTTGCCAACTTACGCCGCAAGTAAAGCCGCATTACATTCTTACAGCATTTCTTTAAGATTAAGCCTTGAAAATACAGCCATTAAAGTTTTTGAATTAATGCCGCCATTGGTGAATACAGAACTTTCAAAAGAAATAGGGGGACACAATGGAATTCATCCTTCGGCAGTAGCTGACGATTTAATTAAAGCTTTAGAAAATAATGAGTACGAAATCAGGGTTGGTGATACAGAAACAATATATAACTTGTTTCGTTCTTCACCCGCTGATGCACTGAATGTTATGAATGCAAACAGAGCCGAATGGGTAGAATCTGTTAAGTAATCAATTTAAATTTATAGCAGGAATATGAAGAAAAAACTGGCCTTTGCGTTAATTATGGGTATTTTTACCACCGGAATTATAACGGGTTCGGTAATCGCTGCCAATCTTGGCTTTATTAATAATTTTATTAAGATATGGCTGAGGTCATGGGCAATTGCTTATGTAATCGTAATTCCTGCTATACTTATTATTGGTCCTAAAATTCAAAAATTGGTCGATTATTTATTTAAGAATACCGGCCTGAAACAAAATTAAAATGAAACGAGTAGTTATTACCGGGTTGGGTGCAATAACGCCATTGGGAAACCACGTTAACGATTTCTGGCAGAATATTATTGCCGGAAAAAACGGCGTAGGTCCAATCACAAAATTTGATACCGATAAATTTAAAACCAAATTTGCCTGTGAGGTTAAAGACTTTGATGCAGAGGCTTACATGGATAAAAAAGAACTGAGAAAGTTTGATTTATTTACCCAATATGCCATTGCCTCAACAGATCAGGCCATTCAGGATGCAGGGCTTGATTTTGCTGGAATGAACGATGATCAGCTTGCAGAAGTTGGTGTAATCTGGGCCACCGGAAATGGAGGGATAGGTACTTTTGAAGCACAGCTGGAAGAATTTCACGCAGGTGATGGTACGCCACGATTTAGCCCTTTCTTTATCCCGAAAATGATCGTGGATATTGCAGCCGGAGCCATTTCAATCCGCCATAAATTACGCGGTCCAAATTATTGTACGGTTTCTGCCTGTGCTTCTTCCAATACGGCCATTATTAGCGCTTTTGATACCATTCGCTTAGGAAAAGCAAATATTATGATTGCAGGAGGATCTGAAGCGGCTTTAACGAAGTCTTCTGTTGGTGGTTTTAATGCCGCTCAGGCTTTATCCAAAAGAAATGATGATCCTGAAACAGCTTCAAGACCATTTGACGCAGAAAGAGATGGTTTTGTAATGGGTGAAGGCGCCGGAGCATTGATTTTAGAGGATCTGGAACATGCTTTGCAGCGTGGCGCAACAATATATGCTGAAATTATTGGTGGCGGGATGGCCGGTGATGCTTATCATTTGACCGGCACACCTCCTAATGGAATTGGTGCAGTACTGGGCATGAAAAAAGCTTTAAGCGATGCCGGAATCTCTGCTGATAAAATCGATTATATTAATGCCCATGCCACTTCTACAGGTTTAGGTGATTTAAGTGAGTTAACAGCTATAAATGCAATTTTTGGAGATTTACCGGTGGCCATTGGTGCCTCTAAATCTCAAACAGGCCATTTATTAGGTGCCGCAGGTGCTGTAGAAAGTATTATTAGTATCCTTTCTATTCGTGATGGCATTATCCCGGGAGTAATTAATACCACTAAGCTGGATGAGAAAATTCCGGCCGGATTAAATATTATTTTGGGTAAATCTGTTAAACAGGAAATCAATTATGTTTTAAATAACACTTTTGGTTTTGGCGGACATACTGCAAGTACCATTTTTAAGAAATACGAAGCCTAAAAAATAATGGATTTATAGTGCTCAGGGTTTTCGGGTACTATAAATCCAGCTTAATTTCGTTACCCCGAATTATTTCGGGGTTCGTCTAAATTTATTAGTGGCTTAAAACGATACTCAGGATCCCTCGGGAAGCTCAGGATGTATAGAAGGTATTTTTTATACCCGACAAGGCCAAAGCACTGTTTCTACGTTTTTCTTAAATCCGGCATAACAAATTTTTGGGAAGGTAATGTCCAGGCCTATGCAGTAACTTAAATACAAAAATTTTAAGCCGGCAACTTTGCTTCTTTGGTTGCCCAAAGAAGAGAAACCAATTATTTATTCATCCCGAATTATTTTTGGGTTATCTTAAGTTTATTTAAGAACTAAAGAGATTCTTCGTTCCTCAGAATGACAAATTATCTCATAAAAGCTATATATACTATTTATTCATTAAAAGATTCACCAGCTCCTTTAATTCTTCCACCTCTTGCTCCAGTTTAACTAAACGGTTTTCAAGCGCTTCATTAGGCTGAAAAACAGCTACAGATTGTTGTTCTGCAACAACATTTGCATCGTTTTCTACAAATTCGCCAAGCAAATGGATAAAACGTGCTTCTTTTTGCCCCGGTTTTTTAACTAATTGTTTAACAAAAGATGTTTCATCATCAGCCAGTTTTTGCAATTGTTCTAAAACTTCTTCAATGCTTTCAAATTCATATAATCTGCCCGAGTTGCTGTTAATTTCTCCGGGCGTTAAAGGTCCGCGTAAAAGTAGCAGGCAAATAATGGCCAATTCCGAAGGAAGTAAAGGATAAACAATGGCTAAATTGTGTTTATATTTAGTTGCCCGGCTTGATCCTCCCGTTGCGGTAGAAATTAAACCTTTAATTTTCAACTGATTTAAAGTTAAGGTAACTGTTTCTTCATCATAATTTACAACAGGATACCTCGAACTTTTTTGATTACATGCAGCAGTTAAGCCGTTAAGGGTCATTGGATAATAATCGGGCGTTGTTCTGCTCTTTTCAATTAACGATCCTAAAACACGCTGCTCTTCTGCTGATAATTCGGGTAGTGGTTTTGCTTGCTCCATTTGCTAAAAATATACATTGAAAGCACATTATAAAAATTATTTTAAATATTAAATCATTTTATGCTTCAAGCTCGAAAGTGGTTTCGTTTCTTCCTTATTAGAATTATTCTAAATTTCTGGTTTTCTGTATTATTCGCCACCAATTCACGAACTTAGAAGAAGTATCCAATCATTACAACTACAATTTATGCAATCTTCTGATCCGAATCAAAATCAGGGTGATAGCCGGCGTAATTTTCTTAAGAAAAGTACAATCATTGCTGCTGTTGCTTTAACACCTTCTGCTGCAGTTAAGGCTGCAGAAAATGGGGTTGACGAACGTTTCGCGGAACTTTTTGAAAAGATCCCGCTTAATCTTACTGTTAATAACAAGGCCTATACGGCGTCTGTTGAGCCCAGGGTTACTTTGCTTGATTTATTAAGAGAAGAACTCCATTTAACGGGAACTAAAAAAGGTTGTGATCATGGGCAATGTGGTGCTTGTACGGTTCATGTGGATGGCATACGTGTAAATTCGTGTTTAAGCCTGGCTGTGACGAATGAGGGCAAGAAAATTACCACCATTGAAGGTTTAGCAGAAGGAGATGAACTGCATCCCATGCAAAAGGCTTTTATTAAACACGATGGTTTTCAGTGTGGTTATTGTACACCCGGACAAATTATGTCGGCAGTTGCCTGTATTAAAGAAGGACATGCAAATTCAAGGGCCGAAATTAGGGAATATATGAGTGGAAATATTTGTCGTTGTGGTGCTTATCCTAATATAGTTGATGCTATTGTTGAAGTAAAAGAAGGAGGAGCAAAGTTATGATCAACTTTCAATACCTTAGAACAACCAGTGCAAAATCAGCCATTGCTTTATTGCTGAAAGATAAGCGCTCAAAATTTATTGCCGGTGGAACAAACCTGATTGACCTGATGAAAAGAGGTGTACTGGCACCTGAAAAACTGATCGATATTAATCATGTACCGCTCAAACAGATACAACAAATAGGCGATAAAATTCATATTGGTGCCCTGGCTTCGAATTCTGCGGTAGCTGATCATCCTTTAATTAAAGAAAAACTGCCTTTATTATCCATGGCTTTGCAAGCTGGTGCATCTGCTCAATTAAGAAACGTAGCTACGGTTGGTGGTAATATGCTTCAAAAAACAAGATGTGGCTATTTTTATGATACAGAAATGCCTTGTAACAAAAGGCAACCTGGAACTGGTTGTGGAGCGATAGAAGGTTTTAACCGGATGCATGCTATTTTTGGCACTTCGCCACAATGCATCGCCGTTCATCCAAGCGATATGTGTATCGCTTTAGCTGCACTTGATGCCTTAGTGGTGATAGCCAATGCCAAAACAGAAAGGAAAATAGCTTTTGCAGATTTTCATCGTTTACCGGGCGATACGCCACATCTGGACCACAACCTGAAGCCGGATGAGCTGATTATCAGGGTAGAAATTCCAGTTAATGCACTGAATAAAAACGTTCATTACCTTAAAATCCGTGACCGTGCCTCTTATGCATTCGCCTTGGTTTCTGTAGCTGCCGCTTTTGAGATGCGGGATAATAAAATAAATACCATTCGGTTGGCTATGGGTGGGGTGGCGCATAAGCCATGGAGATTAACAGCAGCCGAAAACTTTTTAAAAGGCAAAGAAGCAAACGTTCAGAATTTTGAAGAAGCAGCCAAACTGGCTATGATTGGTGCTAAAGGTTTCGGCGAGAATGATTTTAAATTGAAACTGGCTCCCAACGCAATTATCGAAGCTTTAACCCTTGCAAAAACTAAAGCCTAATGGAAAATCTATTTTTTAAGGACGATAACGATCGTGTTGATGGCATATTTAAAGTAACGGGCAAAGCTAAATACTTTGCAGAGTATGAATTGCCCGGCTTAACCTATGGGGTATTGGTTACCAGTACAGTAACCAAAGGTAAAATAACTTCGTTAGATACGAAAGCTGCTGAAAAGGCGCCGGGTGTTATAGCCGTTGTATCTCATTTAAATAAACCTTCGGCACCGCTTTACGAACAGGAAGGCGGCTCGCCAATGAAGATTTTTTATACCAACCAGGTTTTTTATAATGGTCAGCCTATAGCCATTGTGGTTGCAAATACCTTTGAAAGAGCAACTTATGCAGCATCTTTGGTTAAAGCAACCTACGAAAAGGAAGATTTTAACACCGATTTTGAAAAAGCCTTGGCAGATCCGAAGGCGAAAAAGCTTCAGGGGCAACCCAATTATAAAAGAGGAATAGAAAATGCTTATAAAACAGCTGATGTACAGGTAGAGCAGCGTTATGTATTGCCAATTGAAACCCATAATCCTATGGAACTTCATGGTATTATAGCCGATTGGAAACCTGCAGATCGGGTAACGGTTTATGCCAAAACGCAAGGGGTAAAGGCAACCCAAAATACCATTGCCAATGTTTTCAAAATCCCGGCAGAAAATATTCAGGTTAATTCTGAATTTGTGGGTGGCGGTTTTGGAATGGCTTTAAGAACCTGGCCACTTGAAATTGCAACCGTAATGGCTTCAAAACATATTGGTAAACCCGTTAAACTGGTCATTACCCGGATGCAGATGTTTACCATGGTGGGCAACAGGCCAGCAGCCATTCAAAAAGTAGGATTGGGTGCAACAAAAGAAGGTAAGTTAACCGGAATTACACATACTGCCTTCGGAGAAAGTTCTGTTTATGAAAACTTTACTGAAGGTGTGGTTAACATGGCCAAATTTATGTATCAGTGCGATAATGTAAATACGGCTTATACCATTGTTCCGGTTGATTTGGGCGTACCAATTTGGATGCGTGGCCCGGGTGAAGCAACTGGTGCTTTTGCACTGGAAAGTGCTATTGATGAAATGGCACATGCATTAGATATGGATCCACTTGATTTTAGGATCATGAACGACCCGGAAACAGACCAGCAAAGAAATAAACCTTTCTCCAGTAAAAATATTAAGGAAGCCTATAAACTTGGCGCTGAAAAAATAGGCTGGAGCAACAGAAAAAATAAGCCTGGAAGTTTGGTAGAAGGGCCGTGGCAAACCGGTTATGGTGTAAGTGTGGGTGTATTTAATGCTAATCGTGGAAAAGCAAGTGTTAAAGGCATTTTAAAAGCCGATGGAAGCTTGGTATTGCAAAGTGCAACCAGTGATATTGGCCCGGGAACAGGTACCGGAATGACTTTAATCGCGAATAAACTGATGGATATCCCGGTTAATAAAATCACTTTTGAATTAGGCGATTCATCGCTGCCTCCGGCACCAAGCCAGGGCGGTTCCGCAACGCTTTCTACCATAGGTTCTGCCGTTAATGATGTTTGCCTATCCCTAAAATCAACTATTGCAGAACTGGCAGCCAATTCAAATATGGATGCTACTTCTAATTTTGTGGATGTACTCCGGAAAAATAATTTACCATCTATTGAAGTAACTAAAGAAAGTCAGGCCGGAAAAGAACGGGATAATTATTCTATGTATTCTTTTTCGATTCACTTTGTACAGGTAAAAGTGAATAACCTGACGGGTGTTGTAAAAGTGAGTAAAATTGTCTCTGTAGGTGATTCTGGTAAAATTATAAGCCCAAAAACTGCCCGTAGCCAAATGATTGGTGGCGCGGTAGGTGGCATAGGTATGGCGCTAACTGAAGAAGCTGTTATTGATCATCGCTTTGGGCGTTACATTAACAACAACTTTGCTGATTACCATGTTCCGGTACATGCCGATGTTCCACAAATTGATGTCATATTTATAGATAAGCCCGATCCGATTATTAATCCAATGGGTGCAAAAGGAATGGGCGAAATTGCGTTAATAGGATTTTCTGCGGCAGTTGCAAATGCTGTTTTCAATGCTACAGGTAAAAGAATCAGGACTTTACCAATAACACCGGATAAAATACTGGCCGGATAAAATTCTTGTGAGAAAAATAAAATCAACATTTTTTACATTATATAAACCTTTTGAAGGTGGTTTGATTTTTCCATTAAGAAGATGTTTGCATAGCTTTGTTAAAACAAAAAAATAAATATGATAGCTGCAAAAGGATATGCTGTTCACAGCCAAACTGATAAATTGGCTCCATGGAATTTCGAAAGAAGAAACGTTGGACCTAAAGATGTATTAATTGAAATATTATTTAGCGGAATTTGCCATTCTGATATTCACCAGGTAAGAAGTGAATGGGGCCCTGCTAAATATCCAATGGTTCCGGGACACGAAATTGTAGGTCGTATTACGGAGGTAGGATCAGCAGTTTCTAAATTTAAAGCAGGTGATCTTGCTGGTATCGGTTGTATGGTGGATAGCTGTAAAGAATGTCCAACCTGTCAGGGCGGTCAGGAACAGTTCTGCGAAAAGGGAGAAACCGTTTGGACATATAATAGTGTTGAACGCGATAAAGTAACTCCAACATATGGAGGTTATTCAAACAAAATTGTTTGTACAGAAGAATTTGTAGTAAAAGTTTCTGATAAATTACCATTAAGTGGTGTTGCACCATTACTATGTGCCGGTATTACTACTTATTCGCCGATTAAAAGATGGGGTATTAATAAAGGACATAAAGTTGCAGTTTTAGGTTTAGGTGGTTTAGGACATATGGCCGTTAAATTTGCTGTAGCTTTTGGTGCTGAGGTAACTGTTTTAAGTACTTCGCCATCTAAAGAGCAGGATGCAAAAAAACTGGGTGCACATAATTTCGTCGTAACTAAAAACCCGGATGAGTTAAAAAAATATGCTAAATATTTCGACTTTATCCTGGATTCTGTTTCTGCACCGCACGATTATGAAATGTATTTTAAATTATTAAATGTAAATGGTGTTCACATTTGCGTAGGTATTCCGCCGGTGCCAATTCAATTCCCGGGTTCGGCTTTAATGAGTGGTAACAGGGCTTTAACTGCATCAAGTATTGGTGGTATTGAAGAAACACAGGAAATGCTTGATTATTGTGCAGAACATGGTATCGTTTCTGAGGTAGAAGTGATTAACATCAATTACGTAAACGAAGCTTATGAAAGAGTTTTAGGCAGCGATGTTAAATACCGATTCGTAATTGATATGGCTACAGTTTAATTTAATTCAGGTTTTTTAAAGAAATAAAGGCGAGCCATTTAGGTTCGCCTTTATTGTTTACTATTTATTTGCTCAATATTTCTATCCAGTCTATCAAATATTACCTTTTCAGGTTCATAATCATTATTTGGTTTCCAATGCTCCTCAGTTTGTATCACATCCTGCTTAATAGTTGTTTTCGAACTCAATAAAACACCTTTTCTATTATCTTCTGATGGATTAAACGATTTCACTTTCCCTAAATAAGTTTCCATCATTTTAGGTATTTCATTAAAACCTTTAGCTTCATCATCGATCAAAATTTTATTTGTATTCTTTATTGCGGTTGGAAAAATTCTATTGAGCCACCATGGATTTTCAGACAAAGTTTGAACTGGTGGTTTTGTTAAATGAAAGATATATTGTGCCCGATCATCACTATTATAATTTCTGAAAATTACGGTTTCAATGGAATCCCAGGAAATTAATTGAGTGATATCAAAAAGAGGTCTTTTATAAAGAATGCCATCATGATCAAATGATAAGCTTTTTTGTCGTTCGGTTTGCTTCTTTATCGTTTTTTCAGAAATGCTAAATCCAAATATTAAATCATAAAGTACCAAAGAAGGGATTAAGAAAAAAAGTACAGAAACTAAATAGGCCCCAATAATCTTAACCTCCTGTCTGATCATAAAAAATGTTAAGCCTAAGCCAACCAGTATAAAAAGGACAAGAATTAATTTAACGATTAAGAGCGGATTTATTTTCATGTTTTAGTATGTGCGCCAGTTGTTTAAACCGACGCACAACTTTTATGTTTTAATTTTATTTGTAAGTAGCTGCTAATTTTAAAGCATTATAAGCATTTACAATACCACCGCTAATACATAAATCAGAGAATGGAACAGAAACTTTTGGAGCATCATCACCTTCACCTTTTTTGTATTCTACATTGTGGTTAACTTTTACAACAGATTTAACGATAATTTCTTTTACCTGTGCCGCTGTAAGTTTAGGATAATAAGAACGAATTAATCCGGCTAAACCTGCAACAACAGGAGAGGCCATACTCGTTCCATCCAAATATTTGTATTTAGAACCCGGTACAGTAGAATAAATCTGTACACCCGGCGCAAAAACATCAACTTGCGTTTTACCGAAGTTAGAGAAGCTTGCTTTTAATGTTTCATCATCTTTTGGTCCTGAAGCACCAATAGTAATCCATGAAGCAATGGTTTTAGCATCTAAATCTTTATGGTTAGGGAAATTATTTTCAGTATCAATGTCTTTATTTTCGTTTCCGGCCGCCTGTACAATAAGCACATCTTTGGATACAGCATATTTCATTGCTTCATTAACAACAGCTTTATCCCAGGTATATGGTTTACCAAAGCTCATGTTTATTACTTTAGCACCGTTATCAACCGCATAACGAATGGCGTTTGCAACATCTTTATCGCGTTCGTCACCATTAGGCGTACAACGCACACCCATAATGGCTACGTTATCCGCAACGCCCATAATACCTAGCTGGTTGGTTCTGTCTGCAGCAATAATACCTGCAACGTGAGATCCATGCATGGCATCAGGTCCGGCTACATCATTATTTCCGTAAAATTTTTCTTTACTATTGTTTGGATCATCACCAACGATACTGCGAGGATTGTAATCTAAATTTAAATTATAGTTAGCCTGTCTGCTGTAGTAATCAAACCCTTCAACAATCTGGTCTTCGTAAAAATCTTTGAACGACATTTGCTTTAACGGCTCAGCCAATGCAGCTTGTAATCTGCCTTCAATTTCAGTAGTTGGTTTATAATTGGCAAAATCTTCTGCTGTTGGGTTTTCTTTACCCATTTTTTTTACCAGATTATCCAGCGCATTTTTAAAACCCGTAATTCCACTCAAATTTGCTTTTGCTTCACCTAATTGTTTTTCTAAGTCCGCTCTTCTGGCTTTAAAAGTATCAAAATCCTTTTTATCCTTTTCTGCAACATTTGCATCTGTAGTGTTGGCAAATCTAGCCTGATCACGACGAACCAAACGGGTTAATTCCAGTGTTTCAAAATTAACAGATTCTTTTGGACCACCAATAAAGTTCCATCCGTTAATGTCATCGATGTAACCATTTTTATCATCATCTACTCCATTGCCAGCCACTTCTTTGGTATTCACCCACATAATTCTTTTCAAGTCCTCATGTTGCGCCTCAACACCACCATCATTTACCGCAACAATAACTTTAGTCGATTTTTTACCCTTAAGAAGTTCTTTGTATGCTTTATCTGTACTGATACCAAAAATAGTATCGGTTTTAAGATCAAGATTTTGCCAGTTTGGTCTTTGCTGAGCCATTCCCAGAAATGGCATGGCACCAATAGCTGCCACAGTAAGCAGCGATTTTAAAAAATTATTCTTATTCATTTATGTTCTTTTGTATTAAACGCCGAAATATAATTTTAATTTTTTTAAATAGTGAAAATCTCTTTAAAAAGATGATTTATATCTGTTTAAATAAAAATCATTGAATATAATAAAGCCTGAATCTATTGAGTATTCAGGCTTTATTATATTCTGTAGACACTTTATAGTTTAACTATGCTTCTTAATCTGCATCGTATGGATTTTCAACAACAATAGCCATCAGTCTTTCCGGGTTTTTCACCGGTTTAAATCCAAATTGCTTATATAGGCCATGTGCATCCAAAGTGCCTAATCTGTAACTTCTTAATCCTTTCAAATCCGGGTGAAAGATCATAAAAGACATCAGTTTTTTAGATAATCCCAAACCTCTATAATCTGTTTCCACATAAACATCGCAAAGCCAGGCAAATGTAGCACAATCAGTTACCCAACGGGCAAAACCAACTTGTTTAGCATTTTGATAAATTCCAAAACAAAGCGAATTTTCAATAGATTTTTTAACAGTTTCAAAAGGGATATTTTTAGCCCAGTAAGATTCTTTACTCAAATACCGATGAATGACATTTATATCCAAAAGTGATTTGTCATCTGAAAAAACAAAGCCATTTTCACTTATTTCCATTTTTAGATTTGGTTATTGCAGAACTGTCAATAAATTGTTATAACTTACAGTTAAACAGATGGTTAGTTGCGCATGTTAATATATTGCAAGGGCTGTCCGAAATCTTCATTACGACAAAGATTAATAACCGCCTGTAAATCGTCGATTTTCTTTGCAGTTACCCTAACCTGATCATCCATAATAGATGGCTGAACCTTTAAACCACTGGCTTTAATTTTAGCAACCACTTTTTTAGCAGCTTCTTTATCTAAACCTTCTTTAATGCTAATTTCCTTCCGGATCATGTTTCCTGAAGCCTGGTGCTCGTCTCCAAAATCAAGACTTTTAGGATCCAGATTTTGTTTCATCATCCGGGAAATAATAGAACCTTCAATTGCTTTTAAGCGCATATCATCCTCGGTAACAATGGTTACTACATTTGTTTTTTTATCCAGATCGATGGTACTTTTTGAACCGTTAAAATCGAAACGGTTTAAAATTTCCTTTTTCGCATTATTAATTGCGTTGTCAAGGGTTTGGGCATCAACTTTACTTACAATATCAAAAGAAGGCATGGTTTTAGCTTTAAAGTAAAAAAATAAGTAGATTTAAGAGAATTTAAATCCATCTCACAAAAAAACGAAAAATATTATGAAAACCACTAAAACCAAGTCTCAAAAAAAACCGGGGAAAAAAGCGATAAAAAAGGAATTAGAGCAATCCATCACCAGTCAGTTTTTGGATGTAATAAAGAGTTTAGGTCATGATGTTTCTGAAATTAGTACTGAAGTGGCTAAGGCAAGTAAAAGAGTTGCCAGAAAATTATCTAAAAAGTTTAGTTCAGTTAAAGATGCGGTTGGAAATAAAATAGATGATTTAAAGCCAGCAGTTAAAAAAGAGAAAAAAGCGGTAAAAAAAGTAGCGGATAAAACCGTAAATAGAGCAAAGAAAACATTAACAAAAGCGGAAAAAACTGTAGAAAAAGTGGTTAAAAAAGCTGTTTCCAATGCTAAACCAGTGGTGCAAAGTGTAAGAGTTAAAGCCATTGCTACAGAACAAAAAGCCGAAAAGATTTTATCTAAGCCTGTAAGTAAGACTGCAGCAGTTGTTAAAAAGGTAGCCGGCAGCGCAGCAACAAAGACTGCTCCGGTAAAAAAGGCCATAGTTAAAACCATAACTCCGGCAGCAAAAGCAACTCCAGCTAAAAAAGTTGTACCTAAAACTACAACAACTGCAAAACCTGTTGTTAAAGCAGCAACTGCTGTTAAAAAAACAGTTAAACCAACCGTTAAAAAGTAGATTTGTTAATATTAATGTCGATGAATTAACATCAATTTAACAAATTAATATGCAGCTTTGAGCATCCCTGTTTATGCAGGGATTTTTATTTTTTTAAATGAGCAAAAAGAGGATTCCATTTTTTAATCGCGAAATCAGTTGGTTATATTTTAATGAACGTGTACTTCAGGAAGCTGCTGATGAAAGCGTGCCACTAATTGAGCGGATAAAATTTCTTTCTATATTTTCTTCCAATCTGGAAGAGTTTTATCGTGTGCGTGTAGCCACCATGACGCGGTTGACAAACCTTAATGAAAAAGCAAAAGCGTTGCTTGGCTTTAATCCGAAAAAGATTCTTAATGAAATTAAAAATATAGTTGTCAAACAAGAACGTAAATTCGATCAGCTTTTCCAGGCGACTTTAATAAACGAACTTGCCCAAAACCGTATTTTTATTTTAAATGATACCCAGCTGAATGTAAGCAGGGGTGAGTTTGTAAGAAATCATTTCAGGGATAAGATTTTATCCAATCTGGTTCCGATTATGCTGGATATGGATAAACCTTTTCCGGAGTTAAAAGACCGCTATTTATATTTCTTTGTGAAATTATCCCGAAAGGACAATAAGGTTAAAGAAAAATATGCGCTGATTGAAATTCCGCCAAGTTTGCCAAGGTTTTTGGTTTTACCCGAAACAAATGATTTAAAATTTATCATTTTGGCAGAAGATATTATTCGTTACAGTTTGGACGATATTTTCTACGTATTTACTTATGATCATCTGGAAGCCTATTCAATTCAGTTAACCCGCGATGCGGAGCTGGATATTGATAAAAACATCAACGATAAATTTATAGAAGATTTAAAAAGCAGTTTAGAAAAGCGAAAAAAGGGTAAACCCATGCGTTTACTTTACGATTCGGCTATGCCGCTGAATATGTTAACAGTGTTGGTTAACAAACTCAAACTGGAAGCAGAAAGTTTAATCCCCGGCAACAGATACCACAAGTTTGGTGATTTTATTTCCTTTCCGAATGTCGGCGGTAAAAACCTGGAATATACACCTAATGTGCCTTTAAAAGTACACGGTTTACACCGTACAGAAAGTATTTTCAATAAGATTGCACACCGCGATTACCTGGTTAATTTGCCGTATCAATCTTACGATTATATTATTCTTTTCCTTCGGGAAGCCGCGATTGATCCGAAAGTTACAGAAATACAAATTACATTATATCGACTTGCTGAAAATTCGAAAGTAATTAATGCATTGATTAATGCCGCTAAAAACGGTAAAAATGTTTCAGTTTTACTGGAATTGAAAGCACGTTTTGACGAGCAGGCCAATATATTTTGGACTGGCCGCCTAATGGAAGAAGGGGTTAAGGTAAATTATGGCTTAACGGATTATAAAGTACACTCAAAAATCTGTTTAGTTAAGCGAATAGAAAAAGATAAACCGGTTTATTATGCAAACTTAGCTACGGGTAATTTTAATGAGAAAACTGCTGGTTTATATTGCGACCATAGTATTTTTACAGCCAAAAAAGAAATAACCAACGATTTGGTTAAGCTTTTTGATGCATTGAGCAAACGTACAGTTACGAAAGGGTTTAAACACTTAATTGTTTCTCCGCTGGAAAGCAGATCTAAACTAGTGAGTTTTATAAACCGCGAAATCCGCAACGCTAAACAAGGAAAACTTGCCTATATTTTATTAAAAGTAAATAGCCTCGCTGATGAAGGCATTATTGCAAAACTTTATGAAGCCAGTAATGCAGGCGTTAAAATTCAGTTAATTATCAGAGGAATTTGTTGTTTGGTGCCTGGCGTAAAAGGCTTTAGCGAAAACATTACTGCCATTAGCATTATTGATAAATTTTTGGAACATGCAAGGGTTTATATTTTCAGTAATAACGCAAAAAACGATATGTACCTTTCTTCGGCTGATTTAATGAGCCGGAATTTTGAACACCGTGTAGAGGTTGGTTTTCCAGTGCTTGACCCTGATGTTAAGCAGGAGATACAGGACATCATCGATTTGCAATTGCAGGACAATACCAAATCGCGTCAAATTAATTCTTTAAACAATAATAAATATCATAAAAACAGATTAAGTAAAAAAATACGGGCGCAAATTGATATTTATAACTACCTAAAAACCAAGCATCAATAATATGTTACGATACGCTGCCATAGATATCGGTTCGAACGCCGTGAGGTTACTCATCGCTGATATCAGTAAACAAGACGGAAAATACAAATACAAAAAAAATACATTAATCAGGGTGCCACTTCGTTTGGGTGACGATGCTTTTTTAAATCAAAATATTTCCGCCAGAAAATCGTCAGAATTAGTTAAAACAATGACGGCTTTTAAAAATTTGATGGATGTTTATAATGTTTCAGAATATTTAGCCTGTGCAACTTCGGCTATGCGTGAAGCACAAAACGGAAGCGAAATTGTAAAATTAATTAAAGCAGAAACTGACCTTGATCTTGAAATTATTGAGGGGCAGCGTGAGGCAAATATCATTTATGCCAACCATATAGAAGAGGATCTTGATGAAAATAAAACCTATTTATATATTGATGTTGGTGGCGGCAGTACAGAACTTTCTGTTTTTGTAAAAGGGGTGCCTGAGGCCTCAAGATCATTTAATATTGGTACCATCCGTATGCTCGATAATCAGGATAAAGAAGAAACCTGGGAGGAGATGAAAGTTTGGGTAAAAGAAAATACCAAAGGCTATAAGCAGCTTGCCGGAATTGGAACGGGTGGTAACATCAATAAACTTTTCCGGATGTCTGATGAAAAGGAAAATGCGCCGCTTTCGCTTCAAAAGTTAAATGCAATGTATAACCGTTTAACTAGTTATTCATTAAAAGAACGCATAAACGATTTGGGTTTGAATCCTGACCGTGCGGATGTAATTATTCCGGCATGTGAAATCTATTTAACCTTAATGAAATGGACCGGGATTAAACAAATTTATGTGCCTAAAGTAGGCATGGCTGATGGAATTATTAAGTTATTGATTGAAGAGAATTTAGGAAATGTAGAGTAATTCTTTTATAATATTTAAAATTCACCTATAAAAAGCGGAATTGCAATTATGCAATGCCCCAAAAAGTTAGACGCTTTCTGGGAGCAGTACATTGATCATATTCCGCTTTTTGTTTTAATAAGCGGTCATCCGAATACGCTGATTATTATTCTACCGTTCTTTTTAAGAAAATATTTATTCAAATACCCCATGAGTGGTATTGACAAAGCTTTAATATTTAGGGAATTTAGATTAATATTTCTAACTAAAAAGACTGCTATGCCACTAGAAAAAAAAGTACAAGAGTTAATTGAAAAAATTAATTCAGGAAAATTAAAAGAACATTTAGATTCTTTAAATGGGAGTGACTATGGATTATATATTCCTGTTTATGTAGATGGAAATACGGTCAAGCCAATGCTTGAAGGTTATTCACAGACTGAAAAAGATTTAGTAGTTTCAGTCGGTAAAAAGGAAGACGATGTTTTGAATGATGCCAAACCGGTTGCATGGTTTGGAAACAAAAACGGAAAAGATTCAAAATGTGATCACGGCAAGACTGCAACATGTAGGCATTGTACTGGGCATGAAGCAAAATGCAGGCATTGTACACATCAAAAGGGAAAAATCGGTGAAGCTTTTAAAGCTCCAAAGTTAGACTATGATTCAGTAATTAAAGAATTAGATGACAAAAAGGACATTTTGAATAATCTTGCAAAAGAAGATTTTGGATTGACATTATTACATGGACATAGTGATGAGCATATGTTTACTAAATTGCCAGAAGGATATGTTTCTGTTATTACGGATGGGGTAACTTCATTTGAAAAAGAAGATGAGATTATTAATAATCAATCGTTTGTGCCAAATATGTGGAGATCAATTAATGGTAAGCTTAAGATCGCAGGTGGTTATTTGCTATCCTAAAATAAAGAAAACTATTATATATTACATGATATTTAGAAAAAGAAGCTTTTCTAGACGTTTGGGAATTTATCAAAATATGCTTCGAACTTTTGAAAGCTATATTAATTGTTCTTATAACTGTAAGCCATTTTCATAAAGCTTTTAACTTCATCATTGATATCTTCTTTAAAATAAATTCTTAAATGATGATTAAATTGATTGGTATTTGGAACCTGAGCAATTTTTATGAAACATAAATTATCTTCATAAGGTCTGTCGAACTGAAAGACAACATGAATAAAATTTTTGCCAACCTGTGTTAAATAAGCCATTTTATGCAGGCCTTCAATAGCAATCATGCTTTTGGTAGATTGCAGATTAATTTTACCGACCTTTTCAAATTCAGTAATAAAAAAACGGAATAGCGATAACGCATATTCCGTTTTTCCATTTAACAAGCCTGATAAATCTAATCCTTCAGACATTGTCTTTTTATTAATTTTCTAACAATTTGGTTGCGGCTTCATCAACAAACCAGGTTAATTTACCATCAATAGGATCAATTAATTGTGATGGATAAGTATCTACATCTTTCTGCTCATCGCCAATAACATGTTTTAGTGCTTCGGCTTTACCTTCGCCAAATACCAGAAAAGCAATGTTTTCTGCTTTGTTAATTAATGGGGCCGTAAGACTGATGCGGTATGTATTTAATTTTTCGACAAATACAGCTGCAACGGTTGCTTCTTCATCCTTAACCAAAGAGGTGTGCGGGAAAATAGAAGCTGTATGCGCATCATCACCCATGCCTAAAAGAATTAAATCAAAAACAATATCACTGCCTTCAAAGTGTTTATCCAAAGCTTTTTTATACTCAATTGCTGCTTTTTCCGGTGCTAAATTTGTATCGATATAAAAAATATGATCTTCAGCAGTTCCTAAACCTTCAAATAAAGCTTTTTTCGCCATTAAACCATTGTAATTGGCATCGTCAGCTGGTACATTGCGCTCATCACCAAAAAAGAAATATACTTTTTCCCAATCAATTCTGTCTTTGCACTCCGTGGCCAAAAAGTTGTAAAGCGCTTTTGGAGAATTTCCACCGGTTAATACAAAATTAAAGCGATCATTTTCCTCAATTGCCATTTCTGCAATTTTGATTACGTAATCTGCTAAATCCTGATTTAACTCTTCTAATGTTTTATAAATAAGTAAATTCATTTTAAAATTTTTAATGCTTTACTAAGTTGTATTCGTCATTGCCAGGCACGAAGCAATCCTACTACTTTGGTGGACGCTTATATCACATAACTTTTAATCTAATTCATCGTACAAATCAGATTGCTTCGTGCCTCGCAATGACGATTATTCTATATAGATTATCCATATAGAATTATTGTACCATTTAATCTTTATTCTTTAGCGGTAAATTAAACCAATGGAAACCATCTCTTGCAATTAAGGCCTCAGCTTCTTCTGGTCCCCAGCTATCAGCAGGGTAGTTAGGGAAGTTGATTGATTTTTTGCTTTCCCAGGTATTTAAAATTGGCATAACCAATTCCCAGGCAGCTTCTACCTGATCGCCACGCATAAATAAGGTTTGATCACCCATCATTGCATCCAATAATAAGGTTTCGTATGCCTCTGGGGTATCGCTATCGTAAGTGCCTTTGTAATCGAACACCATATCAACAGGATTTAAAACCATATCTAAACCCGGTCTTTTGGCTTGTACCTGCATACGAATGCTCATTTCAGGCTGAATACTAATAACCAGGCGGTTTTGTTGCCAGTTTTCAGTTACGCCTGAAGAAAAAATCTGGTGAGGCACATCTCTGAACTGAATGGTAATTAATGACGAAGTCTGATTCAGGCGTTTTCCTGTTCTCAAATAAAATGGAATGCCCTGCCATCTCCAGTTGTCGATGTGGAATTTAACTGCGGCAAAAGTTTCTGTATTAGAATGAGGATCAACACTGGTTTCCTGACGGTAGCCAGGTACTTCTTTACCTTCAACCCAACCTTTGCTATATTGACCGCGAACGGTATTGAAACGGATATCTTCAGGAGAGAAAGGACGCATGGCTTTTAAAACCTCCACTTTACGGTTGCGGATTTCATCGGCATCGAAATTAATCGGTGCTTCCATTCCAATTAAGCATAGCAATTGTAAAAGGTGATTTTGAATCATATCTCTTAAAGCACCTGCACCTTCATAATAACCACCGCGATCTCCTACACCCAATTGTTCGGTCACTGAAATTTGAACATGATCGATATAAGACCTATTCCAAAGTGGCTCGAACAATGCATTTGCAAAACGGAAAGCCATCATATTTTGAACCGTTTCCTTACCCAAGTAATGATCGATACGATAAATTTGTTTCTCGGTAAAGATATTACGTAATAAGGCATTAAGTTCTTTTGCTGATTCTAAATCATGGCCAAAAGGTTTTTCAATTACAATACGGCTATTGTCTTCGTTTTGCGTTAATTTATATTTTTGCAGGCATTCTGCAATCACCGGGAAGAAATTTGGTGCTACAGCAAGATAAAAAATCACCTGCGTTTCAGCTCCGTATTCTTTTTGATATTTTTCTACAGCAGTTTTTAAGTTTTCAAATGTTTTTGGCTGTGCAAAATCGGTAGGGCAGTAATGGATGGTATTGCCAAATTCTTCCCATTTATCTTTTTTAACCTTTCCGGTGCGGGAAAATTCATTAACAGCATCCTCAAGCGCACCTTTGTAACTCTCATCTGTAAATTCGGTTCTTCCTGTGCCTATTACAGCAAATTTTTCAGGCATATAGCCTTCTATAAATAAGTTGTATAGGGCAGGAGCTAATTTTCTTTTATTTAAATCACCTGTACCACCAAATATTACAAATATTGTTGGATTTAACTCGGTTTTGGTTTTCATTTTATTTTATAGGGTTGTGAATCTAATTTTAAGATAATTTATTCCAGTCCGCATGGAAAACACCAGATTGATCAACACGTTCAAAAGTGTGGGCTCCAAAGAAATCACGTTGTGCCTGAATTAAATTAGATGGCATTCTGCCTGTTGTAATGGTATCAAAGTAAGTTAGGGTAGAAGCAAAAGCCGGAATACCAACACCTGCATTTACACAAGCTGAAACTGTTTTGCGAGTACCTGGTAAAGTACTTTTTATAATTTCCTGTATACCAGCATCAGCAAATAAATGCTCTAAACTATTATTTTTATGGTAGGCCTGATAAATATCTTCTAAAAATTTAGCCCTGATGATACAACCACCACGCCAGATTTTTGCAATTTCCTGCAATTTTAAATCATACTGATATTCTTTCGATGCTTGTACCAATAAATGCATTCCTTGTGCATAAGCACTAATCATAGAGAAATAAAAGGCATTTTCAAGTTCATCAACCGTTACATCAATTTTGGTATCTTTTTTACCAAAAGCATTTTCTAAAGAAACCCTTAAATCTTTAAATTTAGAAAGATCACGGTTAGATACCGCTTCGTTAATGGTTGGAATTGGCAATTGTAACTCCATTGAAACTTCTGAGGTCCATTTACCGGTTCCTTTAGAACGGGCTTCATCTTTAATCTGATCTAAAAGATCATTTTGAGTTTCAGTATCTTTAAAGACAAAAATTTCGGCTGTAATTTCTAATAAAAAAGATTGAAGACGGCCTTCATTCCATTTTTTAAATACTTCATAAATCTGTTGGTTAGAATAACCTAAACCATTTTTAAGAATACCATAAACTTCGGCAATTAACTCCATAATGGCATATTCGATACCATTATGAACCATTTTAACAAAGTGGCCAGATGCACCCGGGCCGATATAAGTAACACAAGGGTCGCCGTTAACTTTTGCAGCAATTGCATCAAAAACATCTTTTACTACATTATAAGCTTCTTTGTCACCTCCCGGCATCATACTTGGGCCAAAACGTGCGCCTTCTTCACCACCTGAAATACCCATCCCGAAAAAGTGTAAGCCGTCTTTTTCAAGTTCGTCAACACGACGGTTAGTATCCGTAAAATGCGAATTTCCACTATCAATTATAATGTCGCCTTTACTTAAAAGCGGTTTTAATTCTACAATAACACTGTCTACAATAGGCCCTGCCGGAACCAACAAAACTAGAGTGCGTGGCGTTTGCAGGTGACTAATGAAATCTTCTATTTTATCAAATCCTTCCAGCTGATGTGCTTTTCCTTCTTCCTCAAGTTTGGTAATCATTTTATGATCTTTATCATAACCCGTTACAGAAAACCCTTTATCAGCCATATTTAATAATAGGTTACGGCCCATTGTGCCTAAACCAATCATTCCTAATTTATATTGTTTTGATTCGTTACTTGCCATTTTTAATTTATATATGTACCCAAAATTAGGGTTTACAATTTAATATTGAAGCTATTGATGTTAAATGATTGTAATAAAAGTCGTATTATTTTGATTGCGGTTTTACCGTAACAATATTATACTTGTCGGCCAGTTTCCAAAGTTTAGCGCCTCCTTTAATACCATCTCTGTTGGTTACAATCTTAATGTTATTTTCAAGTTTAAAATCTATTTGTTTTGAATTACCGCCACCAATATATAAAGCATCGTAGTTGAAAACTGTTTTATAAATCTCAATTACTTTTTTCAGGCGTTTGTTCCATCTTTCAGTACCAATTTTTTCAAAAGTTTTATTACCGATATAATCATCGTAGTCTTCTTCTTTATTAATAGGAAAGTGGGCCAGTTCTAAATGTGGAAGTAGCTCGCCATCAAAAAGCAGCGCTGTGCCAAAGCCCGTACCTACAGTAAATACAATTTCAAAACCTTTACCTTCTACAATGCCTAAACCTTGCTGATCGGCATCATTTACCAATCTAACAGGCTTATTTAATGTATTAGCAACCCGCTGAGCAAGATCTACATCTTCCCATTTGCCTTTGGCCAGGTTAGGCGCAGTTTTAACAATACCATTTTTTACATAACCCGGAAAACCAATGGAAACGCGATCGTAGGTTAATGGAATAGGTTTAATCAGATCTTCAATACCCGTTACAATATCTTTTGGCGTGGCACCATCGGGTGTTTTGCTTTTCATATATTCAGAAAGCATATTGCCATTTTCATCCAACAGTACCGTTTTTATACTGGTTCCACCAATATCAATAGATAAAATGTTTGTATTCTCAGCCTTTTTGTTAGTAGCCATTTTATTGTGTTTTATGTATAGTAGTTTACAAAAAAACTAAAACAAAAAAGATTAAACGAATAGAATGCGAATAAAAGTTTAAATAATAATCTATTAAATCTATATAATTAGTAGATAATTATTATGTTTGTAGGATTGTATTTATTCACTCAACCATTAAAATATGCATACTGTAAACTATTTAGCTTTTGCCATCCCTGCATTCTTTTTATTTGTTTACATCGAATTTAAGATTGCCAGATATAAAAAAAGAGCTGATGTTTTTAAATATGAAAGTTCAGTGGCCAATTTTAGTGTGGGTATTGCAGAGCGTTTGCTTAATCTTTTTATAGCGGCAAGTTTTTATCAGGTTTATCAGTGGATTTATATCAATTATGCCATTTTTGATATCTCTGATAAATGGTATGTATGGATATTTATATTACTGGCAACCGATTTAGTTTGGTACTGGTACCACAGACTTGGGCATGAAATTAACTTTTTGTGGGCCGCACATATTGTCCATCATCAAAGTGAAGAGTTTAATTTATCGGCAGCGGCCAGAATTACTACTATACAAGCCATTTTTAGAAATGTGTTCTGGTGTGTTTTACCCCTAATTGGATTTCATCCCAATATGATTATTACCATTTTGCTGGCGCATGGAGCTTACTCGTTTTTTACGCATACTCAATTAGTTGGTAAGCTGGGTTGGCTGGAAAACATTTTTATAACCCCGTCTTTACATGGCGTACATCATGCATCAGACGAAAAATATCTGGATAAAAACTATGGAGATGTATTTGTTTTCTGGGATAAAATTTTTGGAACATTTCAAACTGAAGAGGAGCCGCCCAAATACGGATTAACACATCCGATAAAGAGTTACAGTTTTTTATGGCAGCATTTTCATTATTATTTAGAAATAGGAGAAGCTTATAGAAGGGCAGAGGGATTTAAAGCAAAGTGCAATGCTATTTTTGGAAGCCCGGCCTTGATGGATCAAAACATCAGACCAATTTTAGAGGAACGTTATTTTCAAAATAAAAGTCAGCACAGTGCTAAGCCCAAATTCAAGCCTTATTTAAATATACAGCTTATTACAGTGGTTGGGTTGCTTACCCTGATGACCTTATTTTACAGCTCCTTTACAATGTTAAACAAAGTTGCGGTACTCATCTTTATTTTAGTTACGCTGATTAATATCGGTGCGCTTTTAGAGCAAAGAAAATGGATTTATTATTTAGAATGTTTCAGGTTAATTTTAATTTTTACTTTCTTTTTCTACACTTTTAACTGGCTCGAATTTTTAATATTTCCGGTAATTATTCTGATTGCCCTTGAGCGAACCTGCTCTTTACGTAAACTTTATATGAAGCACGTATTTGAATATATAAAGGCAGGGTAAATATGTTTCTTTAGCTTTCGATTTAAAAAGGCTCATAATTGTTACAATTAAGGCTTTCGTTTTATTGCTATTCTTTTTTGAGCGCAAAAATACGTTTGTAATGAAATTATTACAATAAGATTTCGTTGTATTATTCCTTAGCTAAATCTTGTCTTTTTATTCTTTATTCAGGTTTTATAGTCTGTTTTTACCTTGCAAACGCATAAAATCTATATTCTGATTTTACCCTGATTATCTATATTTTCAGCTCTTTAAATGCTCCTGTCTAAAATATCTTTAAATGATATATTTTATTGTTTTTAGTTTCGATTTGTTTTTATAATTTTAATTAACGAAATATATGGTAAGTTAAATTAAATGAATCGCAACATGTAAAGGTTGCTTTTTAATACTTTAATAGTCGCTTAACATATTTTTAACATAAAGGGACTTACTTTGCCGGCAATCCGGACGAAATAAATCGAAATTATGAACACTATTACTAACCGGATATACTAATTATGATTAAAAATTTTACTCAACAAATTTCGTGGCACCAGTGCGTTTTGCACGTGAAAAAAAGCAGCCCTGATCATCATTGCAAAAAAGGCAATACTTTTTTTAAGCCAACGCTAAAACGCTTTAGCATCCTGGTTTGCTCGGTAATTATGCAATTAATTTGTATAAACGGCAGTTTTGCACAAACTCCATCACAAAACATCGTTATTAAAGGTACTGTTTTGGATGATGAGGATGGACAAATATTAGTTGGAACAACCATAACTGATGATAACAGAAAGGTTTTAGGCGTAACCAACGCACAAGGAAATTATTCTGTCAGTATTCCAAAAGGCGGTACAGTTGTTTATAACATGGTTGGTTATGTTGCTGTTAGAAGAGTATTTAATAACAATGAAAATAATATTGTTATTCGTTTAAAATCTTCAACCAGTCAGTTAAACGAAGTAGTGGTTACTGCTTTAGGCATTAAAAGGGAAGAGAAAGCATTGGGTTATGCCGTAACAAAGGTTGACAGCGCACAACTTACAAATGCGGTTGCAAGTAACTGGACAGATGCATTATCGGGTAAGGTAGCAGGTTTAAACCTGGTGCGAAACAGTGGACCGGCAGCTTCCAATAAAATTATTTTGCGTGGCGAAAACAATTTAACCGGCGATAACGAAGCATTAATTGTTATAGATGGGGTAGTTGCAAGCAGTTCTACAAGACGTACAGGTGCCTCATCCGGTGGGGTATACGGTACTTCAGGTGATATTATGCCACCAGATTTTGGTTCTGCATTAAATGACCTTAACCCGGATGATATTGAAAGTGTTACTGTATTAAAAGGGCCGGGTGCATCAGCACTTTACGGACAGCGTGGTGCCAATGGTGCAATTATCATTACCACTAAATCTGCCAAAGCAAACCGTAAGCTTAATATAACTTTTACTTCTAACAGTACCTGGGAGCAGGTAAATAGTGGTCCTGATATCCAGAGTGATTATGGTCAGGGGCAATTTGGAGTTTCTTATTTTTCTTATGGCGCAACAGCCGATGGTCCAAGCACTAACGCAACCAGCGCAAGTTGGGGTGCACCTTTTGCTTTGGGCGGTATGTTTTATCAGTATGATCCGGTTACGAAAACCAGAGGTCTGGACAGAACACCATGGGTAGCTTATCAAAATCCTGTTGATGCTTTTTTTAAAACCGGTTTCGAATCTTCTAACTCTGTAAGTTTAGACGGTTCTTATAAAAAAGTAGGTATGAGGTTTTCAGCAAGTCATGGTAACAACTCATGGATAGTGCCAAATACAGGTTTGGAACGTACTACGGCTTCATTTTCTGCAAATTCAGACGTAACTAAAAAATTAAACCTATCATTTAAGGCAACTTATAATAACAGACACAGTGATAATTTACCTGCTACCGGTTATGGTAATCAATCGTTAATGTATTGGTTTATGTTTGCTCAGCCAAATGTAAATACGGATTGGTACAGAGATTACTGGGCACCCGGAAAGGAAAATGTACAATTTGTAAACATTACTACCACAAATCCTGAAAGCCCTTATGCAATTTCTGAGCAATACATTAACAAACAACGCAGAAATGGTGTTTTAAGTAATATTCAGGCCACTTATAAATTTACGGATGAGTTGAGTTTATTGGTGCGTGGTTCAATAGATTACAATAAAGAAATCCGCGAAACTCAACGTCCCTGGGATGCTGCAGGTAATAAATTTGCCCAGGGTTCTTATCGTGTTCAGGACATTGTTTCTTATGAGGCCAACGCAGATTTCATGTTGAGATATGATAAAAAAATCAGTAATTCCATACATATGAATGCCAACGTTGGAGGTAGCCAGATGCGTAACGAATATCATAAAGCCGAATTACGTGCAGATGGATTGGTTGTGCCAGGTGATTTTAGCCTGACCAACAATGCAAATCCACTAATTTCGGTACCAGATACAGCACGTTACAGGATAAACAGTTTTTATGGGGCAGTATCTTTTAGTCTTAAAAATTACTTATTCCTTGATTTAACTGGTCGTCAGGATTGGAGCAGTACATTGGCTACGCCATTCAGAACTGATAATGTAGGTTTTTTCTACCCTTCAGCGAGTACTTCATTTGTGGTTTCAGATTTTTGGAAATTGCCTAAAGCAATCAACTTCTTTAAATTAAGAGCATCTGTTTCTCAGGTGGGTAGTGGAGGCACTACACCTTATCGTACTGCTTACAATTATAATCTGGCTTCGAATGGTATTTATCCGGATAGTGCAATGGCTAACCCAACTGTATTGCCAAATTCAAACTTAAAACCATTAAAAACCACAACTATAGAAGTTGGGGCTGAAGTGAAATTTTTTAAGAGCAGGTTAAATTTTGATTTTGCCGTTTATAGTGGCAATACAAAAAATCAAATTCTTAACCGTATAGTAGATCGTTCTACAGGATATAATGTTGCCGTAGTTAACATTGGCAGGGTGGATAATAAAGGTATTGAGCTGGCTGTAAATGGTACACCTATACAAACGGAGAAATTTAAATGGCAGCTTACGGGAACCCTTACGGCTAATAGAAACAAAATTGTTGAACTTGCCGATAGCTCGGTGGTATTAAGGACCGGCGCTTTAGGAGGTGGACAAATTGTTGCTAATGTAGGTGGCAGTATGGGCGATTTGTATGGAAGAGGTTTAATGCGTTCTCCTGACGGACAAATTATTTACGATGCTACAACAGGTAACGCAAAACTGAGCAATTTGGATCTTATTTATTTGGGTAATACCATGCCAAAATTCAGGTTTAGTTTCGGTTCAACCTTTACTTACGATCGCTTTAGCATTAGTGGCTTGTTTGATGCTCAGCTTGGTGCAGTAGCACACTCTTTAACTTTCTCCAGAATGGCTGCTTTAGGTAAGCTTAAACTTACTTTACCAGGCAGATATAATGGTGTAATTGGCGAAGGGGTAGTACAAAATCCAGATGGTAGTTACCGTCCTAATGATGTAGTTGCTACAAATTTAGAAAGTTTCTATACTTCACTTTATGGATCCGATCAGGCTGAAGGAAGTATTTTCAGAACGGATTATTTGAAATTCAGAGAAGCCAATTTAACCTATGCATTTGGCCAGAAGTTTTTGAAAAGAATAGGTTTTACAAAACTTAATTTAAGTGTATATGGTCGTAACCTGTTTATCTGGTCGCCATGGCCAGCTTTCGATCCTGAATTTGGTACTTTATCAGGTACTGATATTGTACAAGGTTTTGAAACCGGTCAGTTACCGTCGACCAGAAGTTATGGTTTTCGTTTAGTTGTTGGCCTATAAAAAAAGAGATTATGAAAACTACAAATAAAATAATCAACTATATATTACTATCGGCATTATGCATATCAACTTTTTCCTGTAAAAAAGGGTTTAATGAGGTAAACACCGATCCGATAGGTAAATCAAAAGTGACTGCCAATCAATTACTGGCACCGGCACTTGTAAATATTCTATCCGCAAATATGGTGCGGAACCGTAACTTTAATAACGAATTGATGCAGGTTACTGTTGATATAAGTGATGCAGAAGGAAAAGTATTCAGGTATGACGTACGACGCAACTGGGCGGATTATACCTGGAATACCTGGTATCCGGAATTAACCAATCTGCGTGATATTTACACCATTTCCAATCAGCCTGAATCTTTAAATGCTTCCTATAAAGGGATTTCATTAATTACTCAGGCATGGACATTTCAGTTGTTAACTGATGTTTACGGAGATGTACCTTACTCAGAAGCAAATCAGGGTAAAGAAGGAAATTATGAGCCCGTATTTGATAAGCAAAAAGACATTTACCTGGATTTGTTTACCAAGCTGGAAGAAGCAAATAAACTACTTTCGGAAGGAAAGCAGATTGTATCAACCGGAGATCCTGTTTATCAGGGAGATGTTAACAAATGGCGCAGATTGGGCAATTCTCTTTACTTACGTTTATTACTCCGTGTAGCGGGCAAAGCCGAAGTCAGTGCCCAGGTAATTGCCAAAATTAAGGAGATAGCTGATACGAACAAAGCAAACTATCCGATAATGGAAAACAATACCCATACTGCAAAAATTCTTTGGAATGGAACCAATAGCAGTACAGCGGTATATTCATCTCCTTTTATGATTAATGTTCGTGCAGTAGATTTTAGAACACCTGCAATTTCAGCCTTCTTTATTGATAATTTAAGAAATTGGGCTGATCCACGCATTAATCCAACTTTTGGAAAAGGTGGTGTGAATAGATTTGGCATAGCGCCGGGACCAATTGGTTATTCCGGTGTTCCAAGTGGCTATGATGCTGGAACTTCTATAACAAAGCAAGCTTATTTTTATTCTGATGCTCAAAATGCAGGGGTTACCTTACAAACTGATCCATATACTGGTATCATTATGAATGTTGCCGAAGTTGATTTTATTTTAGCAGAGGCAGCCGCAAAAGGATGGATTAGTGGTACCGGTCAAACTTATTATTACAAAGGGATAGCAGACGCAATAAACTACTGGATACCTGCTGCAAGCGTTGACACTTCAAATCCTGCATTTCTTGCTTATTTAACAGCGGCAGATATTGCCTGGGATAATGCTTTGCCACTAAACGGTACAGCAGGCTCGGCAAGTAAAATGGAATTTATCCATTTGCAAAAATATTATGCTTTGTTTTTGGTAGATTTTCAGCAATGGCTTGAGTACAGGAGAACAGGATACCCTTTCCTGTCAAAAAGTACTGGCTTAGCAAATGGAGGAAGAATGCCGGTTAGATTGAATTATCCGCTGGTAACACAATCTACCAACCCAACAAATTATAAAAATGCAGTTGCATCACAGGGTGCTGATGACATCAACACATTAGTATGGTGGCAAAAACCTTAATCGGATCAGAATTAATATGAAAAAGATAATATTTTATATAGGTGTACTTGCGGTTGTTTGCAGCACCTGGGCAGGATGTAAACGCGATAGCGATTATATTCCGGTTAAACCTAGTCCTTACATTTCAAATTTTGATTTACGTAAGCTTTTTAAAGACGCCGATTTACAGCTTAACACCGAATTATTAGGTGGAGCAAATGCAATTAAAGGTATTGTTATTTCAGATTTCAGGTCGGGAAATTCTCCCGCAGGACTTCTGATTTTACAAAACAGCAGAACAGTCGGCAGTGGTATAGACTCTTTACGCGGTATAGCCATTAATGTAGGCAGCGATGCTTCAAAATATATCCCCGGAGATTCTGTTCATGTTAGAATTGACGGCGGAGTATTAAAAAGGGTGAATGGAATTTTGCAGGTAGAAGGCATTTCAGGTGCATCGGTTAGTAAAATGGCGGCTAACAAATTAGTTAAAACACAAATTGTTAGTGTAGGTGGAATTCTGGCATCACCAGGTACTTATGAATCTACACTGGTAACAATTGGTAGTGCATTAGTAGAGCCGGAACCTGTGACGGGGGAAACCTTCTCGGGCGATAAAACAATAAATGATGGTTCAGGAAAGGCTACGGTACATACCGAAACCACGGCTTCTTTTGCTTCTGCTTCGTTGCTGATTAGTGGTAATTTTACCGGGATACCTTTTGTTAATGATAAAAAAATGCAATTATGGATGCGATCAATTGATGATTTTCGTTTTGCTGTATTGCCGAAACTTTCTCCGGCGATTATTAGTGGTTATTTGGCAGATCCAAACATAAATCCTGATGGTAATTATGAATACATTCAATTTTTAGCAACTAAAGACATTGATTTTTCTAAAACGCCTTTCTCGGTTTATACAACTAATAACGCAGGCGCAACAAATCCTTTCCCAACTACCGGATGGAACCTGGGTGGAGTAAGAACTTACAAGTTTAAGCTTACATCCGGTACAGTTTCAAAAGGTCAATATTTTTACATTGGCGGTAGCACCAAACTCATCAATGGCCCCAGTTCTACAAATATCAGTTCATCAAAATGGATTGCAAGTGTAAATTACACCACTGCAACAGGTGCTGATGGAATAGGCGCTGTTACCACTAACTTGTTGGCAAATAGTGGTAATATTGCAGGTATTGCAATATTTGAGGGTACAACGGTTGATGTTAACACCGTTCCGTTAGATGTAATTTTCTATGGTGGTACTGGAGGTAATTTTTATACAGCAGGTCCGCCGGAAGCGGGTTACCGCATTACGAATACAGACTATTACAGCACCAATAATCCATCTACAGGAGCAAAACAAGGATTCATGGGCGCAGGCACAAACACCTTCCGTTTAGGCTTTCCAACAGCAATTAGTTTTGCCAGTTTTGGAGGTGTTTACGATGCTACTTCAGGCAGATGGCTTACTAAAAGAGCATTAACCAGTATTCCGTTAACCGCGACCTCGCAAATCTCGGTAATTGAAGGTGGTACAGCCCTTGTCAATTAAAAAATAAAAAATTGAGTCAGTTAGCAATAGCTGACTCTTTTAATTATTTGTGAATGTCTCATTATTATTTACAAAAATAATTCTGAAATTTAAGTAGGTAATATTATTTGATTTTCTTTATCCAAGATATTTAGCTATTACCAAATAATGTATTATCTAATCAATGTCATGTTAAAACTGGTAATAAAGTTCAGATACTTAAAAATATTTGTCTTAAAATTTTACAATTGAAAAAATACATTATATCAATCGACGCACTGCCTACAGCCCTAAATATGCTAGGAATTGCTATTGCGTTGATATTTGAAAGTAGATCATTCATTATGGGATATTTGATCAGTCTTTTTTTTGTGTTTTGGATGAGTTACAGATCCGATGCATTTAAAAAACAACTAATTGGTTTTGTCGTTATTATAATATCAGTGCTTTATTGTTTGGTTACTTTCGTTAAAGTCGATTCATCACTTGGACGAAAATTAATTTATAAAATATCATTAAATATTTGGTTTGACCATCCATTCAAAGGAATAGGTTTTGGAAGGTTTCCTGAAATATTTGGAGATTATCAAAGTGCATATTTTGCAAAAGGCCAATTTACTGAAAAAGAATTATTGTTAGCAGATAACACTAAACATGCCTTTAACGATTATTTGCAGTTTGTAATCGAAGGTGGCGCCATGAGTATATTGGTATTAGTTTTATTTTTTTTATTTATATTTAAATCCTTTCAACTTGCATTCAATAAAAAACACAACAATGCGCTATTACTTTTTGCCAGTTCACAAATAATTTCGCTTGGAGTAGCGGCACTATTTACGCATGTTTTAGAAGAACCATGGTTCCAATTGCAATTAACACTTTCCATATTGATAGTCATCCGATATGCCTACTTCGCAAAGTATCCTTTAATTGTATTCAAATATGTTGTAGTAGTTATTATTGCAAATATTATCTATATTAATTTTGGTTTTTATCTCAGAAATTATAAGCAATATCAGAGCTACGAGAGTGCGAAAGCAGATTATAACATGGGATTTGTAACAGACGCAGTCAAAGGGTACCAAACTGTATATCCTTTTCTTAAAAGTGATCAAGTTTTCTTAAGTGATTATGCCACTGCTTTAACAATATCAGGTGCTCAAATTAGAGCAGAGCAGATAATGGAATCTGTTGTGACAATAGATAATTCAAGTTTATATTATAATAAATTGGCTGATTGTTATAGGGATAATGGAAAAGTATATGAGGCTGAAACTGCTTATATAAGAGCAATCAATATGGTCCCTAATCGATTTATACCGAGATATAATCTTTTTAATTTGTATAAAGAAACTAAACAATATGAAAAAGCATATCACGTCGGAAGTCAAATTCTAAAACTCCCCATTAAAATTCCATCAGCATCTGTTGCATATATAATACAACAAGTTAGAAGACATATAGAATCTAAAAAAATATTACGTTATTAACTAAATATTAACCTAAACCATCAAATCATGAAATTAAGGCTTGTCTATCTAGGCGTTATTACCATTTTACTAGCAGGAACATTTACTGGCTGCCAAAAGGATATTCTTGATGAATCCTCGGCACTTGAAGAACTTAATAATCCGGAACTTCCAGTTACAATTGAGTCCGCAAAAGTATATTTAAAGAATTTGAGGAAACTGCAAGGCAACAGTGATGTTCCTCTAAAAAAAAGTAAATCTGTTGCTGGCTTTTCTAAAAACAAAAAATTTGTAATTTTTTCAAAAGCATATAGTAGCGAAACTTCGACCGCAACTTTTATAGAAACTCCAATACTTTATAATAGACGATCGGTTCCACTTATTAGAACTAAAGACGGAACTAAAGATCCACAGATCGATGCTAAGGTTTGCGCATCATCAATGGATAGATTTGTAATTTTTAAAGATAAAAAAACAGGGAAGGTAAATAATTTTATAGTTACCTTTTTGCCTAATGAGGAATATCTAATAAAACGAAATGGTGATATAAGTAGAAACCATATTAATAGACTCGATAGGGATTTTGGAGGGTTTCTTATTTATAAAAATTGGAAAGGAAAAATAATCAGTATGAGAGAGGTGCGTGATGGTAAAATAATTTATAGAAAGAAAAGTGAAGCATCCAATGTTAACACTGTAAAACTGACAAAAAATAATGCTCAAGTTGAATCATATAGTTCAATTTGTGATTGGGTATGCACTCCTGTAGAGATAGATATCTATGAGCAGATTTGTTATTATGCGAACCCAGAAGGAACTTTTGAACAATGTACGTATGGAAATTTAAGCACTGAAATTGTAACTTTATGTACCCCACAACAAGATCCACCTGCTGGATGTACAACAGTACCTAATGTTCAGGAGGAGCCATATATAACCCCAGATCCCTATAATGAAGGTGGAGTGATTTGCCCTGAACTTAGCCAACGACCAACTGAAAATTGCATCTCTGCTCATTTTCCGGGATATGGACCAGCTGGGTCGGATGTTAGATTTGAGATCTTTGGGGTATACGTTCTTCCCGGTAATACCTGGATAGTTTTTGAAAATATAAATACAAATGTTCAATATAAAGCCCCAATTGCGGCACCGGATGGCTACTTAATGTATCCATGTTTATATTGGTGGTATGTTACTATCCAACTTCCTTCAGATATACCGCCAGGTAAATATTATATGAAATGGGAGTGTGATGGAGAAGTATTCGAATATGGGCGATATACTAATGATCAAATGACAACTTTTGTGAAAAGCAAATTTACTGTGACACCTTAGCAAACAGTTAATTGTTTATATGTTACTGTAAGAATTTAGTAATCTAAATTCTTACAGTAAGTTTTTATACACTACTTTAAATATTAAGTTAATGTTTCTTAGAAAATTTACGTTGTGGTTATACCTGTTGCTTTTTATATCTTGTCATCATGAATCAGAGAAAATAACCAAAGTTATTTTGCTTTCAGCTGACAACAAGGAAGAAATAACTCGCGTCATTGAGCATGAAAGAAATTTGGGAGACAATCGAAAGATAAGAGCTGCTGAATTTCTAATTTCTAATATGAGCGATAAATATTTTTTAGATGGTGATGAAATCAATAGTTATAATAGTATTTTTTCAGTTTTTGCTATTTACCATAAAAGAAAGCAATTTATTTATAAAAATTCCCCAGTAATACAGTCTAAATGGGATTCTATTCTATCTATTTACGGACATCCAGTACTTGATGAAATGGAAAGAGTTCAAGACTATCATAAGATTAAATCTAACTTTCTTATTAATAACATTGATTCAGCGTTCTTAGATTATAAAGGAAAATGGGGTAAGCATTTATCGTTTGATCAATTTTGTGAGTATCTTTTACCATACAGAAATTACAATGAAAAACTTGAACCTTGGAGGGGGATTCTTTATTCTACTTATAAACCTCTTTTCGATTCAGTAAGGAATAAAGGAATATATCAAGCTGTTGAAAGTGTAAACACTGCTTTAGAAAGAATTTTAGATACAAATCACACATTGTGGGACTATCCCTTTGATATTTCAACCACAAATATGCTTTTGGGTCGCCGAGGTTCGTGTAAACAAGTAGTATCCCATACGGCGTTAATTTTTAGGGCTAATGGTATTCCAGTTGGCATTGACTATACTCCACTGTGGGGAGATCGCCCGAATGGACATTATTGGAATAATGTAATACTTGAGAATGGGAAAAACTTTTCTTTTGAGGCTGCATCAATTCCATTTGGCGCAGTAAAAAAATTTCCCTACCGATTGGCAAAAGTATATCGAAGAACATTTGGTATTCAAAAATCAGAGGTTCCAGATAACATGAATGAGGTACCTGAAAATTTATTAGATAACAGGAGAATTGATATTACTGAAGAATATACAAAAAGTTACGACATAGTTGTGCCTTTACTCAGAGTTCAACAAGCCTTGACAACAAAAAATGCAGTAATTTGCACCTTTGGAAAGCAGGAATGGAAAGCTCAAGATTGGGGAAAAGTTATTAGTGGAAAATCATATTTTAAAAAAATTGGTTCAAATATCTTGTACATAGTAATGTATTATAAAAACGGAGAATACATTCCAGCAAGTATGCCATTTATATTAACCAAAGATGGAAAACTTAATTTTATAAATCCAAATTTTAGAGAAACGCAAAGTGTTAAACTAACTAGGAAAAATCCAAATTGGCCGGTAAATATAAAAAATAACGAAATGTCTCTTGGCATTAGATTTCAAGGTGCCAATAAAAGTGATTTTAGTGATTCAATTGATATCTATACAATAAATGAAATACCTACTGGATTTGAAGAAATAAAAGTTAGTAGTTCAAAAAAATTCAAATATGTCAGAATGATTAGTCAGCAGAAAAAAAATGCTGTGATTGCAGAATTGGAATTTTATGTAAAAAGAAATAATCAAAAGGAAACTCTTGTTAAGGATGGTAAAATTATTGGATATCCTAAAGTTACAGATGATGCAGGAACACCATATAAAAATGCATTTGACGGAAATCCTGAAACTTATTTTATGGGAGGAAAAAAAACTGCAGGCTGGACAGGTTTAGTTTTAAAACAACCTAGCAGGATAACCAAAATCCGATATTGCCCAAGGAGTGATACCAACTTCATACTTGTTGGGGATACTTACGAACTTGTGATTTGGAATGGTATGAGATGGGTTTCCTTAGGAAAGAAAATTGCATTAAAACAAGAATTAGTTTATCGGAATGTACCAAAAAATAGCTTGATGTTATTGCACAATTTATCGCGAGGTAATGAAGAAAGAATTTTCACCTATCAAAAAGAAAAACAAGTGTGGTGGTAAAGTGCTTAAAATAATATTTTTTAACAAAAAATAAATATCATAATTAATTCAAAAAAAAGAGTTATAGAATTTTCAAATAACTTTGAAAGTAGTTTAGTATGTCGAGCTTTTTATATTAAGATCTTAGCTTACTTCAACTCTAATTAGATGTAAAATTAATATGAATAGAAGATCTTTCATTCAAAAAACAAGCCTTTTAATTACAGGTTTATTCATTAGCTTAAAATCTTTCCCGGCAGCACTTTTAGCAGATAATGGTATTGTATCTGGAAAAGTGACCAGCAAAGGCAGAGCCATTCCGGGAGTTGTGATATCAGATGGTTATAGTGTGGTTCAAACCGATAAACAAGGTAACTATCAGCTGCAATTAAACGATCTTGCCCGTTTTGTGTGGATCAGTACACCTTCAGGTTATGAATTTAAAACCGAAAGCAGTATCGCCCGTCATTATTATAAACCAGATACTGCTGGTAAACTTAATTTTGACCTTAAACCTTTAAGACAAAATGATACAAAACACAATTTTATCATCTGGGCAGATCCACAGGTTAAAAATAAAAAAGATGTAGAACAAATGATGGAGACATCAGTGCCTGATACCTTAAAACTGGTGCAAAGTATGGGAAACACACCTGTACATGGCATTGGTGTTGGCGATTTGGTTTGGGATAATTTCGATCTTTTCCCCGATTATGATGAAGCTATTGCCAAAATAGGAATTCCATTTTTTCAGGCCCTGGGAAATCACGATCAGGATTATCGTCAGGGTGGAGATGACACCTCAGACCGAACATTTCAGGCACACTACGGCCCAACTTATTATTCTTTTAACAGGGGTAAGGCCCATTACGTAGTTTTAGATGATGTGCGTTATTTGGGTAATGAGCGTGAGTATGATGGATTTATCACTCAAACGCAATTAGACTGGCTGGCAAAAGATTTGGCCCTGGTTCCGAAAGATGCTTTATTAATTATCTGTCTGCACATTCCGGTACACAATCAGGTTAAAAATAATCAGGATTTTTACGCCGTTCTCAAAGATTTCAAAAATATTCACATCATGTCTGGGCATACCCACTATAATAAAAATATGATAAAGGAGAATATTTATGAACATAACCATGGTACAGTTTGTGGTGGCTGGTGGACAGGTCCGATTTGTGAAGATGGGACACCTAGGGGTTATGGTGTTTACGAAGTAGATGGAACGGAATTAAAATGGTATTACAAATCAACAGGCAGGGATAGAAAAGAGCAGCTTGATATTTATGTGGATACTTTAACCAATCAAAAAAGATTAATTGCCAATGTATGGAACTATGATCCTGAATGGAAAGTGGAATACTTTTTAGATGGTAAACCCATGGGGGCAATGTTGCAGCAAGATGGTTTAGACCCTTTAGCCCTAAAACTTTATAAAGGTGATAAACTACCTCAACCAAGACCATTTGTAGAACCAAGATCAACAGATCATTTATTTATAGCGCATTTTGAACCTTCGGCTAAAAAGGTTAAAGTGGTAGCAACAGATCGTTTTGGCGAAAAATTTGAAGCAGAAGTAAGTAGCAATTAAACATTAAGAAGGTCTTTGACAGGTTCAGACTGATAAATAAAAATAAACAGTTAAAAATATAATTATGAAATTAGGTGTATCGGTTTTCTTTTTAATTACGACATCTTTATGTTCCATGGAAGCATTTAGTCAGGCAAAATTCCCTGCTTTTAGTGCCGAAGCTCATCGTGGGGGCAGAGGTTTAATGCCAGAAAATACCATATTGGCAATGAAAAATGCCATGAAGATTGATGGAATTACCACTTTAGAAATGGACACGCACATTACTAAAGACGGAAAAGTAGTAGTTACCCATGATGATTATTTAAGTCCGGGTTTTATGCTTACACCAGAAGGAAAAGAAATCCCAGCAAGTGATTCTAAAAAATATCCTGTTTTTCAAATGGATTACTCAGATTTAAAGAAATTTGATTTAGGAACCAAACCATTAGCTGGCTTCCCTAATCAGCAAAAGATAAAAAGCTACATTCCACTGCTTGCTGATTTAATTGATGCGGTTCAAAAGGATATTAAAGTAAACAAGAGAAAACAATTCTTTTATAATATTGAAACTAAATGTGCACCACAGGGCGACGGAATTACCAATCCTGAACCTGCTGTTTTTGTTAAATTACTGATGAAGGTTTTAGAAAAAAAGAAGATTTTACCTTATGTAATTATTCAGTCCTTCGATAAACGTACCATTCAGTTAATTCACGAAAAATATCCAAATGTTAGAACCTCTTTTTTGGTTGCCAATAAAAAGACTTATGAAGAAAATATAGCTGATTTAGGTTATAAACCTTTTATTTTAAGTCCTGAATGGAAGATGGTAAACAAGGAGCTTGTAGAAAAAGCGCATGCTGATGGTGTAAAAGTTGTTCCGTGGACACCAAATACCATTGAGGACATGAAGCATTTAAGAGGTTTAAATGTAGATGGGATTATTTCAGATTATCCTGATCTTCTGGTTCAATCCAAATAATTTAAGAAGTTTGTCCTAAATCAAATTCCCTGTAATGAAAACATTTATAAATAGAATTGTTGTTTTTTTAAGTTTAATTCTAGTTCTGGCATCCGGTTATGCCAATGCTCAGGTTGTAAAATGGGACAGTACCTATCGCCCAAATAAATATGCGGAAATCGTTGCTAAATTTAAAGAAGACCCAAAATCTAAAAAGGATATTGTTTTCTTAGGAAACAGCATCACGGCCGGTACAGATTGGGCAAAACTTTTAAATTTACCCCAGGCAAAAAACAGAGGCATTTCCGGAGACATTACTTTTGGCGTTTTAGAGCGCTTGCAAGATGTAATTGATGGAAAACCTTCTAAAATTTTTATCCTGATTGGTATTAATGATGTTTCCAGAAACATACCAGATAGTGTTATTCTGCACAATTATCAAACAATAATTCAGCGAATCAGAGCAGGGTCGAAAAGAACAAAAATTTATTTTAACACCCTTTTACCCGTTAATGCTTCTTTTAATAAATTCAAAAATCATTACGGAAAAGACGAACATATTTTATGGTTAAACAGTGAAATCAGAAAACTGCAAGCCAAAAACGTAACCATTATCGATCTTTATCCTCATTTTTTGGATCAGGATAACCATTTGAAAGCCGAACTTACAAAAGATGGTTTACACCTTATTCCTGCAGGTTATCAGGTGTGGTCCACACTTTTACAAAATGGGGGTTATCTGAAATAATTTTTCAGCTATTGTTTAAAGCTGAATGTATGTTCCGGCTGATAAAATACTTTCCTGATTAATAATATCGAGCCTTGGTACATAACCGAGGCTTTTTAGTTTTGAGTATTGCAGAATATATCTTTGATTCTCTTCATTTTCATCACCATTAAAAATGATGCCTTTGATTTTAATTCCATACTGATTTAGCAGGTTTACAGAGAGTAAAGTATGGTTAATGCTTCCAAGATAGTTTTGAGAAACCAGGATAACTTCTACGTTTAGTTTTTTGATTAAATCTACAATCAGTTTAGTTTCATTTAAAGGAACCATTAAACCACCTGCTCCTTCGACAATCAGGTTATTTTCGGTGTGTGGAAGAACTATATTTTCCAAATCGATTTCAATACCATCAAGTGCAGCCGACAAATGTGGAGATAGAGGCTGTGTTAACTGATAACTTTCAGGATGAATAACCGTTTTGGTATTACTAATTAAACTTTCAATTGTTAAACTATCACTGTTTTCTAAATCACCAGATTGAATGGGTTTCCAATAATCTGCCTTTAATTTTTCTGTTAAAATAGCACTGATTAAAGTTTTCCCAATTCCGGTTCCAATTCCGGTTATAAAATATTTAGTCATTGATGTTTCTTAAGTGGTTGGTTAAATCAATAATTTCCTGGTCAGTATTAAAGCTATGCAAACAAATTCTCAATCGCTCTTTGCCTTTCGGTACGGTAGGACTTAGAATTGCTCTTACATCAAACTGATACTCCTGTAATTTTGAAGCTGCTGCTTTGGTTTCCTCATTTGAAGAAAAAAGAATGCCCTGTATCGGACTGACACTATCCATTGAAGCTATATTTTTTTGTCCGGCCAACTCCCTGAAGAGATTAATTTTATGATGTATTAATTGGAAGTCGCTTTGCAGCAACAATTGATAAGCACATTTAATGGCAACAATTGAATGAATGGGCGCTGCAGTAGTGTATATAAAAGAGCGGGCATAATTTATCAGGTAATTGCGTAAATTTTGACTTCCTAATATAATAGCACCGTGAGTACCCATGGCTTTTCCAAAAGTAACAATCCGGGCAAAAACCTGATTTGTTAGATTAAACTGATTCACCAATCCCTGGCCTTGTGTTCCAAAAATACCTGTTGCATGGGCTTCATCAACAATTAAATTGGCTCCGTACTTTTCGCAAAGTGTGGCAATTGCTGTTAAAGGAGGAATGTCGCCATCCATGGAATAAACACTTTCTATCACCACAAAAATATTTCCTTTGCCAATTTTAATCTTCGCTTCAAGATCGTTTAAATCGTTATGAGCAAATTTATAACGGGTAGCATAACTTAGCCGGCAACCGTCTATAATACTGGCATGAATAAGCTCATCCGTAATAATAGTATCACCGCGTTGTGGAATGCTGGATAATAAACCAACATTTGCATCGTAACCTGAATTAAAAATCAGACCACTTTCGGCCTGATGAAAATCTGCAATATATCGTTCAGTTTCTTCTATATAAAGTGTGTTTCCACTAAGTAAACGTGATCCTCCCGAGCCATTTGCATAGACTGGTAAATTTTGTAATTCAACATTTACAGCCTCTTTTAAGACTTCCGATCTTGCAAAACCGATATAATCATTAGAACAAAAATCAACAGGAGGGAAGGAAGTTTTTAAGCGCCTGATGGAGTGATCATCAATTCTTTGCTGAAGTTTCAAATTTAAAAACTGTTCGATTTTGCTCATTGCTCAAAAATAAAGAAAGCAGCAGAATAATACAGCTTTTTGTTTAAATGAATCTTGCTGTAAAAAAAGAAAGCGGTCCTTTTTGAGGAACCGCTTTCTTTATATTTGAATTTATTTAACCTTGTGCAGGTGGATTTGAAACAACAGGAGGTTTTGATTTTCTACCCTGACCATCTCTTTGTCTTGGTTTCATGTTTTTCATTTTCTCCTTAGCTTCTGCTCTGAAAGCATCCAGTTTAGTTTTCTGGTCAGCTGTTAAAATTTGGTCCAGCTGTTTTTTTGATGCATCCATATCTGCTTTACGATCTTTCATCTTTCCTTTCATCGCATCTCTGTCTGCACTGCGCCAGGTCTCCATTTTTTTAGCCCTGTCTAATTCCACTGCATAAACCTTGGCTTTTTGATCAGCTGTAAGACTTAACTTTTTATCCATTGCTGCTGTTGCTTTTTCAGCTCTTTGTTCAGCAGTTAATTTAGACATTTTAGACATCTGCATGTGATGTCTTTTGGTTGTGTCTTGAGCAAAGGCAGCTGTAAATCCCATCACCGCTATTGCTATAGTTAAAATTGTTTTTTTCATTTTCTATGTGTTTATGTTGTTGTTTAAACTGATAGAGCGAAAAAAAACAAAACGGTTTAATCGGCAATTGTTAAAATTTGTTAATTTCTATTTAGCTGAGAAATTGATTTTTGCATTTGCGACATCATCTGTGTTAAGGTTTCGATAGTAGGATCTGGCGTTGGCTCAGGCAAAGAGGTCGAAATATATGCCTTTGCTTTCCATATTTCCAAAATATCGTCGGCAGCAATGGTATAAGGATCGTAAACCTTATTGTCCGAAATTAATTTTAAATCTTTATTTTCTTTAAACCGGTTGCCCGCTCTTTTATAAACCACACCTTCATTTTTACTGATTACAATGTAAGTTTCGCCAGTTTTAACTTCATTCCAGTTATCCAGATATTCGCCAATAATTAAACTGCCGGGTTGTACCGGAAGCATACTATCGCCCATAATTTCAAATGCACGAAATGTACCCTGGCGTAAAGCTGGAATTGGCAACTGAAACTTAGGTAAATCACTAATATACTGAGGATCGGAAAAACCATTTAAATAACCAGCACTGGCTTTAACCGGAACCAATTCTATATTTTCATTGTCGTTCTGATCTACAGAAATACTTAATACCCTTAAGTTAGAACCTGAGCTTTTTGGCTTGGGTTTCCATGCGTCAGATATCTTTTCATTAATAAATTCGTCGATAGTGAGGTCAAAATATTCTGCTATTTTTTTTAGCAATTCATATTTTGGTTCTGCACGGTCTTCCTCGTACGCTCCGATCAGTGATCTTTTAATTTCCATAATATCAGCGAATTGCTGTTGTGTATGGGCTTTTTTCTTTCTGAGGTACTTTAAATTATTTGAAATATTCGACATAAAAATAAATTTTAAAATAAATTTGGAATTACTAAAATAGTTAGTAATTTTATGCCAATAAAGTTAGTAATATTATTTTGAATTGCAAGAGTATATACTAATTAGTTTAGTTGAAATTTTTAACACCGTTATTACGAGCCTGCATCTTTAAGTGTAAAACTCAATAACAATTAGAAAACCATATTAAAGGTTATGAAAAAGTTTGTTTATATCGTTACCGACCGAAACCGTACCAGCATGCATGTAGGCATGAGCTCTGATTTGATTAAAACATTGGATTTTTACAAAAAGATGCCCAATTTATTTTTCGACAATACTAAACAGCTAACCCGCCTGGTTTATTTTGAAGAGTTTAAAACAGAAGCACAAGCTTTGGCACGTTTTAAGTTAATCAGCCGTTTTACGCGTATGCAAAAAGAACGTTTGGTAAGATCTTGTAACCCTGACTGGATTGATTTAACAATTGGATTAGATTTCGAAAATATCCTTTTGCACAGGCCTGTAAATCAGGTTAAACTTTCTTTCAGCAGCTTATCTTAAAGCAGGAAGATAAATAAATAAGACTCAAAGAATATTTACCTAAAAGAAAAAACGACCGGATGCCATCCGATCGTTCAATTAATAGTTATGCTATTTAATTTCTTTATGCAAAAATTACCAGCCTGGTGCAAAGGTTAAACCAAATACACCTCCTTTAACATCTTTGCGTTGGAAAGGGAAGGCGTAATAAGGCTCCAGTACAAAGTATCCAAAAACGTTAACACGTAATGAAATACCAACACTCATTGCAGGTACACGTTCAGTAGTGGTTTGATAAGTTACAGGTTTTCCGTTTTTAATAATCGGATTACCATTTTTATCCAGTGAAATATTATCTACGTAGGTTGGTGCATTTTTAAATACAACCTCTGTATCGTTGGTCCAGGCTAAACCTGCATCAAAGAATAAGTTTAAATCTGTAAATAACAGTTTAGACGGGATTGCGGCAAGTTTTTTAGGGCCGGTAAATGGTAACCTGACTTCGAAGTTAAATACCGCTATTTTGCTACCCGTTAGTTGGTTAATGTCGAATGTACTTGATGAACTTTGAGTGGTGTTTTTATAAATCGAATTCGCTTCATAACCTCTGATTAAATAGGGGTAACCCACATACATTGGGTACAGTTTATCTGCATCTTTACCAATACGCAAATTATTGTAACTTCTGGCGGCAATAGTTATGGGTTTAATTCTCCAGTATTTTCTTAAATCAATATTAATGGCTGCAAAATCATACGTTCCAAAATATTTTTCAGCACCAACTCGGTACCTGAAGCCGTCCAAAGGCGCTGCAAGGCCAAAAATTGAGTTATCCCCAACAAATGTTGCATTAAGCTGATATAAGGTAAAAGAATTAAAAGGAATTCCTAAATCTGCGCTGGCTTCCTCATTTGAAACCTTAGTTTTATCAGAACCCAGATAAACCCCGGTTGTCACATCATAATATTTGCTGTAACGATCTACACGATAACTGTAATGAGAAAATGCTCCACCCAATTCAAATCTATGTATTTTGCTGAATGGGTAGGCCCCAAATAGCTGAAACTGATCTTCAAAAGTTCTGATAATGTCAGTACGGTAATTTTCAGCTGCCGTTGTGGTGCCGTCATTTAAAGTAACATTTTCTATATTATAAGAGCTTAACCCTGAAATATAAGGGATGTGTGAAACTGCAGCTCCCCAGTTCACTCTGCTTTTTTGATTTACATAACCAACCAAACCACCAAAATCGTAAATCTCTCCGTTAATGGATAAGTTGGCAATAATTTGATTTGTGCCTAATATATCACTAAACATCCCTACAATACCGCCTTGTACACCTGTTCCGAAACGACTTGTTGAAACACCTACGCCACTGTTTGCCAGATAATCTAATCTGAATTTAGGTTTGTAAGGAACAGTTTTCATTGAATCTGCAGTAACTTTTTTAAACCTGTCAAAGTTTGAAAGGTTTGAATTAATGATGTTTACGCCAATGTTTTCCATAGGAGGTAACACTGCAGCATCAAAATTTTCTTCCTGATTGCCAATTCTTTTTGCTTTAAAGCTGTTTAATTTTGCATTATACAAAGTATAGCGCTGATAGCGATAATAACTGTAAACAATATCATCAGTTTGTGATACGGAAATGGCAGGGGAGAACTCGGTTATTCCGCTAATTCCTGTAAAATAATCGGTTAGCTGATCTACCGTATGATCTGCAAAATTGTACTTGTACAAATTTCTGAAACCATCCCGGTTAGATAGAAAATAGATATTTTGGCTGTTTGCAGAGAACTGAGCATTTAAATTATTAGCACCCGGAAAAACATCCAGATTGTTTACACTTTTACTTGCGATATCATAAACTGCTAAATTTATTGGGTTAACTGCCTGAATATTTTTATTTTGAATGGCTGCTCGATCCGAAGAAAAAACGAGTTTCTTCCCATCCGGAGAATAATTTGGTGCATAATCAGAATATGCATCATAGGTAATCTGTGTAACCTGTTTCGTATCCAGATTATAAGAAAACAGATCGCTTTGTCCTTCTACCATCCCCGAGAAGGCGATGTCCTTTCCATTTGGCGACCAGGTTAAATTACCAAATTGCTGTACCTGGTCCATTGCGGTTTGAGAGATGGTATTTCCATTGGCCACATCAATAATCATCATTTGATTTTTACCCTTGCTAAAAATACTGAAGGCAAACTGCTTACTATCCGGTGACCATGCTCCGGCAGATTCTATAAAGTTAAAATCATCAATATGTCCGTTGGAAAGCTGACTGCTTAATTTCCGGATAATTCTTCCGGTTTTAGCATCAGCAAGAAACAGATCAATACCAAAAAGGTCTTTTTCGGACATGAACGCCAAATATTTTCCATCAGGACTAAGGGCAGGTGCTACGTTCATATTTCCTGCATTTTTATTGTCGATAATTTTAGTTCCTGTAATTTTAATCTGAGAGCTATCAGCCTTTAACATTGGCTTGTAATGTTCATCGATGGAGTTTTTCCATAAACCCGACAAAGTTTTATCGTCATAGCCAAAAGTATACTTGATTGCGTTTTCATACCCATATTTAGCTGTGTTTTTAAATAAAGGAACAATCGTTGTATCCCCATATTGCGAACCGATATAAGTCCAGAAGGCCTGTCCGTAGCGGTAAGGGAAATATTTATTGGAATTGGTCAGGTCTTTTAATGAAGGAATATCCCGGTTCAGCATTGCATCACGCATCCACATGGAGGTAAAGGCATCCCGTTTTCCAATGGATAAATACTCTGCCATTCCTTCCACCATCCATAGCGGAGTTTGTCCGATATTATCTAAACTGATGGAATCTTTTTCTAATAAAACATGGTATTGAAAAGCGTGAACCAGCTCGTGACCTAAAACATGACGGGTTTGGCTATTCAGCTCCATAACAGGCATAATTACTCTGTTTTTTAAAGCTTCGGTAACACCGCCAGTTCCTATACCTATTTCGCCCTGCAATGCAGTAGTTTGTTGAAAATCAGGGTGATTGTTGTATAGAATAATTGGATTTTTTGTTAAAAAGGTATCACGAAATACTTCCTGATGCATTTTGTACCAGGTTTCGGCATCCTGGGAGAATTTTTTTAATAAGTTTTCATTCTTAATGTAATAATAGATTTCGAAATGGGGCGTTTGCAAAACTTTAAAATCAAGTTTTTTATATCGAACCTTATTTTGCCCAAAGTATTGCGCCTGAACAGAGAGAGAAAGAATAAGCAGAAGCAAAACCGGAACATATTGCCTAATTAAAGTAGAGCCTATTTTCATATATGTGGTTTAAGTAATGATTTTTGCAAATCGCATTAAGAAATTTAAAATAAAAGTAGCAAATGTTTAAATGACTACAGAAATTTTAACAATTAAAGAGAACTTGAAATTTATAGGGGGAAAAATGAGCACCTAATTGTTCCCATTTTTCTCTCTTTCTTCCTGACGTTTTTTTCTTTTTAGTTCGCGTTCCTCTTTTTTGGTTAAAGGAACCGTTGCTTCGGGTTGATTTTGTACCGGCTCAGGTTTCTTCTCTTCCTTTTTAACCTCAGGCTCTTTAACAGGAACAGGGACCATAGTTTCTTCTTCAACAGCCGGCACACTAACATCTGTCGAATCAACTAAAACGCTGTCTGTAGAAGTAGTATCCACTACAATTCTAGGGCTGGGACAGTTAATGGTTCTGGTAATCGGTACGGTTGCTTTAGGAAAAGGGCCATAAGTATAACCGCTGGATGGATCTAAATAAACCTTTTCCATAAATTTAGCAAAAATAGGAAGGGCAGTTCTTGAACCTTCGCCTTGTTCACCGTTTTTAAAGTGTGCTGTTCTTTCATCGCAACCAACCCAAACACCAGTCACTAAATCTTTCGTCATTCCCATGTACCAGGCATCAACATAATCAGATGATGTACCTGTTTTACCACCAATTTGATTGTTTTTTCTGAATAAATCCGGCCATTCCCATAAAGCCTGAGAGGTACCACCCGGTTCTTCCATTCCTCCTCTAAACATATAAGTCATTAACCAGGCAATTTCTTCCGATAAAACTCTTTTTGTTTTAGGCTTAAAATCATCTATTAAGTTGTCATCCAGATCCGTAATTTTTTCAACCAGGATAGGATCAGTTTTTATACCTTTGTTTAAAAAAGTGCTGTATGCCTTAACCATTTCATAAACGGTTACGTCGTTAGAGCCTAAACTTACAGAAGGTACAGATTCTAAATGGCTATCGATTCCACATTCGTGGGCCCATTTAACTACGTTATCCCAGCCTACTTTTTCGGTTACCTGAGCGGTAATGGTGTTTACTGATTTTGCCATTGCCCAACGTAAACTCATTTCGCGGTAACTTACACTATAATCAGCATTTTTGGGCTCCCAGTATTTGGTTTCGCCTTTGTTTTGATAGGCAATTTTCACTGGTTTATCGGTAAACTTATCACAAGGGCTCATGCCTTGTTCCAAAGCAGTTAAATAAGCAAATGGTTTAAAAGTTGATCCTGCCTGACGTTTAGATTGGTTTACGTGGTCGTATTTAAAGAATTTATGATCGATACCACCCACCCAAACTTTAATCTTTCCGGTCGAAGGCTCCATCGTCATCATTCCGGTATTCAGTATCTTTCCGTAATAGCGAATAGAGTCTATTGTAGAAAATAAAGTATCTCGATCGCCTTTGTAAGTAAAGATTTGCATCTTTTTCTTTTTGTTGAAATAGGCAGTAACAGAATCCGGCTGATTTGGAAATTTCTTTTGTAATAAACTATAAATAGGTAAGTTTTTCATGGCACGTGCAGGATAATCTACCTTTTGTTTTTCCGAGTCATACCAGGGATCTTCGTTACCCCAAACACTGTAAAATCTTCTTTGAAGTGTTTTCATTTGTTCCTGAACAGCCTCCTCAGCGTATTTCTGTAATTTAGAATCGATTGTGGTATAAATTTTTAATCCGTCTTCATACAAATCATAACCATTATCATTGGCCCATTTTTCCAGATATTTAGAAACAGCCGCCCTCAGGTAAGAATCACCATCACTGCCATCTTCCATTTTACCTTCTTTAAGTTTAATGGGTTGTTTAACCAAATCAGTCAAACTATCCTTGCTTAAAAACTTATATTTATTCATTTGGCTTAAAACAGTGTTTCTACGCTCTAAAGCCTTTTCAGGATTTTTTGTTGGGTTGTAAAGTGTAGTTCCTTTGAGCATTCCAACCAATAATGCAGCATCATTTGTGGCCAGTTCTTTAGCATCTTTATCAAAGTAAATGCGGCTGGCAGTTTTAATGCCATAAGTATTGTTGCCAAAAGATACCGTATTCAGGTACATGGTAATAATGTCTTTCTTCGAATAATTAGATTCCAGCTTTACAGCCGTCATCCATTCTTTTAATTTAGGTATTAAAGTTCGGAGCAGGGGTAGTTTAGATAATACACCTGACGATTTATTGTAACGGGTGCGGTATAAATTTTTAGCCAGCTGTTGTGTAATTGTACTTGCTCCGCCATCTTTTCCCATACCTACAACTGCACGTATAACCGCTTGAATATCAATGCCCCAGTGTTTGTAAAAACGAACATCTTCTGTTGCAACTAATGCATTGATAACACTCGGCGCAATCTCTTCGTAAGTTACTGGTGTTCTGTTTTCTTTAAAATATCGTCCGATTAGTTTTCCATCAGCCGTATACAGCTCTGAACCTACGCGTTGACTTGGTGCTTTTATATCATGGTAACTCGGAGAATAGCCAAATAACCATAAAAAGTTGAGTTGAAGGGCACAAAAGAAAATTATTATAAAAAAAATACCAATTACAGGATAACGTAAGTACTTGTTTTTTATCTCTTTAAACATATTGGTTGCGGTGATCAGTTGATTAATGCTTTGGCGTTAAATATAAAAAACTCTCTAGGTAAATTAACTTATTTAGTTTACTTATTTTTTAATTCTATATTTAAATTATTGATCTATTGAATTAATTACATGAATTTAATTATGAAAAACGAATTTAAAGGACTTATTGTACAAGGTGATAAGAAATTTTCTATAAAAAATGCAAAGACAGATTATACCGGCGGATATAATAAAGAAAAGGCAAAAGATGCATTGGTAAATGCTAAAATAGAAATTAATCACCTGCAAGAGAAGTTATATGCCGCTAATTCTCATTCTGTATTAATTATTTTTCAGGCTATGGATGCCGCCGGAAAAGATAGTGCAATAGAGCATGTAATGAGTGGCTTAAATCCACAGGGCTGTCAGGTTTTTAGTTTTAAAGTGCCAACATCTGAAGAATACGAGCATGATTTTTTATGGAGACATTATAAAGCCTTGCCTGAAAGGGGAAGAATAGGTATTCATAACCGGTCTCACTATGAAAATGTGCTGGTTTGTAAGGTACATCCAGAATATATTTTAAGCGAAAATATTCCTGGTTATAGCCATGTGAAAAAGATTGATAAGCAATTTTGGAAGCAACGTTATGACAGCATCCGTAATTTTGAAGAACATTTAAGCTCAAACGGAACCGTGATTTTAAAATTCTTTTTAAATGTAAGTAAGGAAGAACAAAAACTACGTTTTTTAGAAAGGATAGACGATCCGACCAAAAACTGGAAATTCTCTTCTGGTGACATTAAGGAACGGGCCTTGTGGGACGATTATATGAAAGCTTATGAAGATGCTATCAATGAAACCAGTACAGAAAAAAATCCATGGCACATTATTCCTGCGGATAAAAAATGGTTTGCCCGATTGGCCATCAGTGAAATTATTGCCGATAAATTAAAAGGATTGAATTTAAAATTTCCGGTTTTGGTTGAAGAAGAAGCTGCAAAACTGCAATTGAGCAAAGAAAGTTTAATGAGTGAATAGTCTGCGGAAGCTATTTAATCTTTGACAGACAAAACACATTACGAATGACATTAAGAGCCGAAACTTCGCTTATTTCGATACTGGACAATGATTTTTATAAGTTTACCATGCAACAGGGCGTGGTTCGGTTGTTTCCATGGGCCCGGGCACGGTATAAATTTATCAATAGGGGTAACCACTCTTTTCCCGAAGGTTTCGATCAGGCTTTACGCATTGCAGTTGATAAAATGGCCCAGCTGAAACTCACTAAAGCTGAGAAGAAATTTTTGCAGGTTACCTGTCCATATCTTGATCCTGTTTATCTGGATTTTTTAGAAGGTTACGCTTACAATCCCGAAGAAGTATCCATTACCCAAAGTGGTGATCAGATTGAAGTTCGGGTGGAAGGCCTTTGGTACAGAACCATTTTATGGGAAGTTCCACTAATGTCGTTAATCAGTGAATTATATTATGTTTTAAAAGGACTGAACCGGATTAGTGATGAGGAAATTATAGAGAAAACCCGTGATAAAATAGAGAATTATCGCAAACTGGGAGTTACGGTGGCCGAATTTGGAACCCGCAGAAGATATTCTTACGAGGTGCACCGCCTGGTTATGGAATCTTTAATGAAATTTGGGCAAGGGTCATTTATTGGCAGTAGTAATGTGCATTTGGCCATGTTGCACAAAACCAAACCCATAGGTACACATGCGCACGAGTGGTTTATGTTTCATGCCGCACGTTATGGATTTAAAATGGCCAATGCTACCGGACTCCAGCATTGGGTAGAAGTTTATCGCGGAGATTTAGGCATTGCTCTTTCTGATACCTATACTACAAATGTATTTTTCAGGCAATTTGATAAAATGTTTTCTAAACTATTTGATGGGGTGAGGCACGATAGCGGAGATCCTTTAGTTTTTGCAGATCAAGTTATCGATCATTACAAAAGCATGGGCATTGACCCGCTGAGTAAAACCATTATCTTTTCTGATGCCCTTAACTACAATAAAGTCGAAAATATTGTAAATTATTGCAAAGGAAAAATAGGGATGTCATTCGGAATAGGTACCAATTTAACTAATGATGCAGGCGTTGAACCGATGAATATTGTAATTAAAATGACGCAGGCACTCCCTAAAGATAATGAATGGATTGAAGTGGTTAAATTATCAGATGAAGATGGTAAACATACCGGAAATCCATCAACGATAGATTTAGCAAAAACAATTTTAGGTATTAATCATTAAAGTAAGTTTCGTAATAATTATAGATTAATTTCTGAACGGCCCTTATTTGTAGTTCATTTTAAACTTAGTCAAATCCGGTTTGATTTTCTTTGACCGGTTCTTTTCGTATTCGTAAATAGCTTGTCCCAGATTTTTCATAAAAGGATAACAAACTGTTTCGTACTCATATTTATTATCGTTGTAAATACCATCTTCATTACTCTGAACAACTGCTGTTAAAAAGTATTCAATTTCATTCTTAAAATCTACGAAATAAGAATTGTCAATAATAAAGCCATAACTATCCCCATACTTATTAAAAATTCTGATGTTGGGATCTGGCATTGCATCTTTTTCCCGTCCGTAATAAAGCATTTTAGCATAGGTTGCCCAAAACTCCTTTGGATCGTATTTCGGGTAATTACTTTCAGTAGGGTATTTACTCATATAGGTATAAATTAACTTATAATCCTGCGGAGTTAAATTATACCGTTCATTTTTAGGGAAAGCTTCCGGGAAGATTAACTTTTGCATCAGTTTCTGCTGATCATTAACCGGAAAAGCATTTTTATTAATCAAAGTAAAAGGTTTATTAACCAGTTTATCGGCACTGTCCAGATAACCTTTTCCCATTGAAGTATTGGTTAAATTAAGTTCATATTCTTTTGGATCATATTGCGCAGGCTGGCTATAAACCAACTGATCTCCATTATAGAATCTGATGGGGTTGGTATGTTTTGCAGGTTCCCCTGAATCGCCAATGGCTAAACGATTTAAGATTCTGCTGTTGTTTAATCCATTCTTTTTAAGTTTCTGATTAATTTCTGCCCGGCCAATAAACTCAAATAAGCGGTTAAAAGCATCATTGTCACTCGTTAATAGAATCTTTTTAATATAATGTTCAATGGAGGGTAAGGCATTTTCTGCAGTTTCATCTTTCAAAACTTTGGTTTGCCCGGCATAAGCACTATCGGTAATCATGGTGCTTTGAGCATCAAGCCCGGTACTTTTTAAACGGTTTACCTTTTCCAGTGCAAAAATTACAGCCGCCAGTTTTACGGTACTTGCCGGATAGAAATAATGATGTGGGTTTAAATTATAACTAAAAGTTTTAAAACGAGGTTTATTCCCGGCATCACGGTTAACCTGTGTGTATAAAATTTGTACCTGATTTTTATCTGCTTTGTTCAGAATATTTCCAAACCATTCGGGTTTTGATTCCATAAGTTTCTGAAGAAAAACAGTATCCGTTTTTTGTGCCATTGCTGATAAACTAAATAAGCATAACCAGGAAAATAGTATAGATCTCATAATTTAGGTTTGATTTTTAAAGTTAATCTTTTGTTGTCTAAAATCACTTTTTCATCTTCCATTTTACATTATGCTTTATTTATCTACCTTTGCATCGCTTTTGGTTTCCGGCGTTACACCCGGAATTAAAAGGGAATACAGTGTAAATCTGTAACTGTCCCGCAGCTGTAAGCTCTGTAAGGATTTTTTCATTCCAAATGCCACTGTTTCAATAAACGGGAAGGCCGAAAAAATCCGGAGTAAGTCAGAAGACCTGCCATTGCGTTTATTTTCATAGCTTTCGGGGATTGAAGCTAGGAATGAAGTACTAACGTTTTCGTATTTTCATATCCTTTTCTAATCTGTTGGCTGTGGGCAAAACTCACAATCAAATGAACAAAAAAAGTATTTTAATTGCGGCAGGCCTGGGGTTTGCTCAATTAACAGTTAGCCAGCTGGCTAATGCACAAGACAGTTTAAGACTGAAGGATGTAGTTATTTCTGCAACCAAAAATGATCAGAAGCAATCGCAAACCGGTAAAGTAGTTACCATTATCAGTAAAGAAACTTTAGAAAGAAGTAATGGTAAATCATTACCTGATCTAATTAGCGAGCAGGCTGGGATTATTGTTGGTGGTGCTTACAGTAATGCGGGCAAAGACAAAAGTGTGTTTTTCAGAGGTGCAGGAAGTGCATACGCTGTCGTTTTAATTGATGGTATTGTACAAAACGATCCTTCGGGAAATGGTGGTGCTTTTGATTTACGATTATTCTCCATTGATCAGATCGATCATATTGAAATTTTAAGAGGCGGTCAGTCTACTATTTACGGTTCTGATGCTGTTGGTGGTGTAATTAACATCATTACTAAAAAAGGCGGACCAAAAGGAAACACCATTTACGGGGTGGCCAGTGCAGGCAGTTATGAAACCTACAAAGGAACCATAGGTTTAAATGGTAACGTTGAAGGTTTTTCTTATAACATTAACTACACACACAACAAAACAGATGGTATTTCTGAAGCAGCTAACCCCGTAGGAAACACTGCTGTATTTGATAAAGACGGCTTTAAAACAGACGGAGTAAATGCTAATCTTGGAATAAAGCTGGATAAACATTTCTCTGTAAATCCTTTTGTAAGGTATTTTTATGGAAATTATAAATTTGACGGAGGTCCGTTTACTGATGCACCAAATTATTCAATTTTAAAAAATGTTGCAGCAGGTACAAATGCTAAATACGAATTTAACACCGGGAAAGTTACCTTAAACTACAGTTACGAGAGCAGTTCTAACGATGCGCACAGCACTTATCCAAGTTTTACACAAGGTCAGGTTCATTTAATTGATTTATTTTATAATCAAAAATTAGGCAGCAAATTAGATTTGTTATTGGGTGTTGACAACAGATCGATGAAACTATCATCTGCAGGAAACAAACCTGAAACCAACATTTTTGCAGCTTACGGTTCATTGTTTTTACATGATTTAAGTGTGTTTAATTTAGAAGTAGGCGGCCGTTACAACAAACACGATCAATATGGAGAAAACTATACTTATGCCATAACGCCTGGTATTAACATTATTAAAGAAATAAAACTATTCGGAACAGTTTCTACAGCTTTCAAAATTCCTACGTTAAATATGTTATTTGGACAGTTTGGTGCAAATCTGGGCTTAAAACCAGAGAAATCTCAAAACTACGAAGCAGGTTTAAACTTCAATTTTGCAGATGAAAAATTTACATTAAGGGTAGCTGGTTTCAAACGTGATTTAAAAGATGCGATTATTTATGCTTTCCCGGCAGGATATGTGAATCAGGTTAGTCAAAAAACTAAAGGTTTTGAAGTTGAACCAGCTGTTAAACTGGGTATTTTTAGTTTTAATGGTTACTACGCTTATGTAGAAGGAAATGAATTTAACTTTGTAGACAATGCCGTAGCAGATTATTTATTCCGCAGGCCTAAACACACTTTTGGTCTTAATGCAGGCGTACAGGCAACAAGCAATCTATTTGTAAGTACCAATTTCCGTTATTTTGGAAAACGTACCGATGGCGATTTCACCGCTTATAAAGTAGTTGATTTAGCGGCCTATAAACTGCTTAATGCCTATGCAGAATATGCTTTAGCTAAAAAACGGGTTAAAATATTTTTTGATGCTAAAAACATTCTGAATGAAAAATACAATGAAATTTTGGGTTACAACAGCCCGGGTTTCAATTTTAATGCAGGTGTTAGTTTTAATATCCATTAGAAACATTAACTTTGTATTAACAATTAAATACAACAATGTCTAATCTGAAATTTAATCCGCGTACTACAATACTATTATTAATTATATTGATAGTTACGGCATTCCGTTTATTGGTTACTTTTAACAGTGACGAACTTCAGTTTGCAAACTTCTCTTCAATTGGAGCAGTAGCACTTTTTGGTGGCGCTTATTTTAAGGATAACCTTAAAGCTTATGCATTTCCACTTTTAAGTTTGTTTTTAAGTGATTTTGTGCTTTATACCACCATTTACAGAAAATATGCTGATTTATTACTGGTTCAGGAAAGCTGGACATATTTAGCAATTGCCTTAATGGTTTTAGCCGGAAGATTACTTTTAAAGAAAGTAAATATTGCAAATTTACTGGCATCAACGCTTGTAGTCGTTTTAATCCATTGGATTGTAAGTGATATTGGTTCATGGTATCGCAATCCATTATTTACACAAGATTTAGCCGGTTTTTGGCAATGTTTAGTAAAAGCAATTCCTTTCGAGGTTAGATTTTTAGAAGGTACATTAATTTACGGAGCGATTTTATTTGGTGCTTTTGAAATATTAAAGGCGAAATATCCTGTTCTTAAATTACAGAAACAAGCTGTTTAAGCTTACATACTTTATTTTAATCCCCTTTTGTTAAGTGCAAAAGGGGATTTTTTTTATCTTTAAATTCTAAAAAATCGTTTTGCAATCCTTATAAAAAATGAAAATAGTTTCCTTTCTTCCTGCTGCTACCAAAATGATTTACGATATGGGCTTACAAGAGTATTTGTATGGCGTAACTTTCGAATGTCCGAAGGAAGCCGCAAATCAGCCCAAAATTGTACGTTGTATTCTGGAAGGCAAAAATTATTCGAGTATAGAAATCGACCGGATTTTTTCTGCATCAAAGGCCCAGGGCAAAAGTTTATATTGGGTAGATCAGGAATTACTGGAAAGCATTTTGCCTGATATTGTGTTTACACAGGATATTTGTGAGGTCTGTAATATTGATACCATTTGTACTGAAACTGCGGTTTCTAAATTAAGCAAACCACCTATATTGGTTCCATTATCACCAAATAATCTTCAGGATGTATTTAATTGTGCAATAACGATTGCAAAAGCGATGGGCAAGGAAGAGGTGGCTTTGCGTTATTTAGCCGGACTTCAATATAAAGTTGATGATATTTTGGATCGGTTAAGACAACACAGAGCACCTTTAAAAAGAGTGATGTTAATGGAATGGATAGAGCCGGTTTACAATTGTGGCCACTGGATTCCATTTCAAATTGCCGCTGCAGGAGGGGTAGATATGCTTTCTAATCCGGCAGGCGATTCTATTGTTACTCCATGGGATAAAATTGTAAAGTACAATCCCGAGGTTTTAGTTATTGCACCATGTGGTTTTGATGTAAAACGAAGTGCTGAAGAAATGACTTTGCTTACTTCAAAAGTAGGTTGGAAAGAGCTGGCAGCCGTAAAAAGCAATCAGGTTTATATTGCCGATTTCGATATGTTTACCCAACCGAGTGCCGGAACATTGGTGGAAGGCATTGAAGCACTTGCCTGTATGTTTCATCCCGAAATATTTAAGGCAGATGAACAAATTGCCGCAAAATTTATAAATTTTAACTCCATTAACCAATTACAGCATTCATAATGCTGGAATATGCAGGCATGAAATACTTAAATTAATGAAACCAAAATTAGTTGTATTAACGGGGGCAGGCATTAGTGCCGAAAGTGGTTTAAAGACATTCAGAGATGCAGATGGACTTTGGGAAGGTTACAATGTTTACGATGTAGCTACACCCGAGGCCTGGCAAAAAGACCCGGAACTGGTACAGCAATTTTATAATGAAAGGCGTAAACAGGTTTTGACTGCCCAACCCAATGCAGCGCATAAAATACTTGCCGAGCTGGAAACAGATTTTGATGTTGAAATCATTACTCAAAATATAGATGATTTACACGAAAGGGCAGGTTCAACCAAAATAACACATTTACACGGCATCATTACCAAGTCACAATCAAGCTTAAAAGCCAGTTTAGCTTACCCAATTAAAGGATGGGAACTGAAAATGGGCGATCTTTGTAAGATGGGCAGTCAGCTACGCCCGCATGTAGTTTGGTTTGGAGAAAATGTGCCCATGATTGAAACTGCGGCAAAAATTTGCAGCAATGCCGATATTTTTATACTTATTGGTACTTCTTTGGCTGTTTATCCGGCGGCAGGATTAATAGATTTTGTTCCGCCTTCAACCCCAAAATATATTATAGATCCCAGAATTCCTGAAGTAAACCGTTATCAAAATGTGTTTAAAATAGAACATACAGCAGTAAATGGAATGTCTGTAGTTAAAGAATTACTAAATAATGGCTGAAAAGAAAATCTGTATTTTTAACTGGAGTGGCGGTAAAGACAGCACATTAGCCTTACATTATGCTTTACAAGATCCTGATATTGAAATCAGATACCTGCTTACAACCGTTACCGAACAATATAACCGGGTATCTATGCACGGTGTCCGGGAATGTTTACTTATTGAGCAAGCCGAAAGTATTGGTATTCCTCTTTATCAAATCCGTTTACCCGAAATGCCCGATATGGAAACCTATGATCGGGTCATGCATGGCCATTTATCCAAATTAAAGGCAGAAGGCATTACGCATTCTATTTTTGGTGATATCTTTTTAAAGGACCTCAGAGCCTACAGGGAAAATAAACTTAGAGAAGTAGGGTTAAAGGCTTTGTTTCCTTTGTGGAATAAAAATACCAGCCAGTTAATCCTGGAATTTATAAATACCGGATACAAAACTATAATTGTGTGCTGCTGGGATTCGCTTAAAATACTGTGTGGAAAAGTAATCGATACCAGGTTTATAGCAGATTTACCAACAGGAATAGACCCCTGCGGTGAAAATGGTGAATTTCATACTTTTGCATTTGAAGGGCCAATTTTCAGGAAAAAGATTCGTTTTACTACAGGTGAGCTCATTTACAAGGCATTACCTGCACCCAAAGCAGATGCAAATAATTGCGCTGCTGTTAGCTCGGATCTTCCTAAAAATCAGGGGTTTTGGTATCTTGATTTGCTCAAACAATAGCTGAATTTCATTTTTTGGCATCATTTTTTCTTATTACCTAATTGTTAATAAATACACCCTAAATGAAACAGCGAAATCAGTATGATCTGATTTCTAAAAAATTAAAGTCATGAAAAAGATATTAGTCGTATTAGCCTTAAGTTCTGTAATGTTTGCATGTAATAATAAGGCAAAGGAAGAGGCTGCAGTAAAACAACAAGAAATTGAAAAGCAAGCAGCCATTAAAGCGGTTAAAGATAGTTTGCGTTTAGATAGCTTTAATAAAGCAGAAGCTGCTAAAAAAGAACTGGCCGCTAAAGAAAAACAAGAAGCTGAATTGGCAGCGGCAAGAAGATCAGCAATAGCTTCTTCAGGCTCACATTCAGGTTCCGGATCAGGAGGTAGTTCTTCTTCTTATGGTGGTACACAACCAACAGCTAAGAAAAAAGGCTGGAGCGATGCCGCAAAAGGAACCTTAATTGGTGGTGCAGCCGGTGCAGTAGGTGGTGCATTAATTGATAAGAAAAAAGGAAGAGGTGCTGTTATTGGTGGCGTTGTAGGTGCAGGTACCGGTTATTTAATCGGTAGAGGTGAAGATAGAAAATCAGGAAGAGTACAACCTAAAAACTAATACACTTTAAAATACATTAAGGCGGCTATAAAATTATAGCCGCCTTTTTTTATGCTTAAATATCATTCCTATATTTAAGAAAATTTTTAATGTGATAACTGATAAAAACAGCAAGGGCCAGATGCAACACTATGTATTGTTTTGGCTAAAACCCCAGCTTAATCAAGAGGAGATTGCAACATTTGCCAATTTTTTTGAAAGCCTTAAACGCATTCCGTACCTGAAAAGTTTGCATTATGGATTAGCGGCCAATACACCGGTCCGTACGGTTACAGATAATTCTTTTACCTATGCGCTCACCATTACATTTGCATCAATTGAGGATCACAATACTTATCAGGAAGATCCGGTTCATTTAGAAGCCGTAGAAAAGTTTTCTAAATATTGGTATAGAGTAGTAGTTCATGATTCACTCATTTCTTAAGTTTGATTTAATTAAATTTAAAGTTTGGTACTCAAAAGTATCTTTGCAAATGTTGTTGAAACGATAATTTACAAATCAATAAAAAAGCCCGGTATATGAGCTATACCGGGCTTTGTTTTATAATATTTGGCGGTTTTATCCGACAGAATATTGTTTTGTTAATGAGTTTAATGTATTTATTTTCAGTTATTTAACTTATTATATATAAACTTTTAATTAATATATTGAAGTTTTAGTGATCAATTTTAGGTTAAAAATTCAGAATATTATTTTGTTTTACGTAATTACCATCTGTAAATCAATTAGTTATATGTTATTTATTGACTAATATTGGTGCCTTTTGTATGCATTGGTAAAATCTGCACGCATTAATTTAAACCTTTCAATTACTGTTGCAATAAATTCCTCATCGAGTATTTCGAATACATCATTTACACCTCCTCCACTTAAATCCAGTTCAGCTAATTTATAACTCTGTTCAAAAGTTCCCTGCTCAAATTTTACAATGTATTTTTGATTCATGGAGAAAATGGAAATCTTACATTCCGGATGTGGAAGCTCTGCTATAACCCTCATATGATTTTAATTTTTAATTGTTGTTCTCTAAATTTTCAATTTTAACACCGTTTAAAGTTCCCTGGTATCCCAGTATTTCGAAGCGTGCAAAAAGCTCCTCACTATACCATTTTCTCTCTCTGGTGAGCTTAATGACTTGGGCATGGTCTAGAGATTTATAAGCGTAGTTTTTCATACTTTCTGTATCTTCCCAAATCGAGAAGGTGGCTTGCCTGAAAAAGGGTGCTTCGCCAATTCCTGCAGAAATTATAAATCCGGGGGCAACTCTCATGGCTTCAGCTGCCTTTTTAATGTTTTGTTTAAATTCTTTTACTTTATTAAACCGGATGGCCGCCCGGGTAATTACCGCTATCTTTCCAGCAGACTTAGTCTGACTGGCTTCTGTATTGAAAGGTTGTTTGCCCGACCATAAGCCATGACCGGATATTGGTTTTAAAAAAATAGTGAATTCTTCTTTTCCGAAAAGACGAAACCACTTCATTACAAATGAATTTTTATAAAAAGCGTCGCAGTGTGTTTTATCGTTCCAGGTGGTTAAAACGGCCCAATGTTTAAAGTCGGGTGCTTGGTCTACCTGGGCATCTTTACCGCTTCCCATTAGTTTCCAAAAGCCACATTTCCGATTAATCCATAATGGTAAGCGCAAAACAGCCATCCCTAAAAATGAAAAAGGGATGGCTGCAGTACGATATTTCGTAATGGTTAGCGCTGTAATCATGATTAAAGTTTTACCCCAATTTCCTTTAAAAGAAAATCAGCTTTATCTATTTTCTGAGCTACCCATAAAACATAACGGATATCTACACCAATAGAGCGGCTATAACTTTCGTTCCACGCATAATCGTTAATCGTTGCTTCATAGGCCCTGTCGAAGTTTACCCCGATTAACTCACCATAAGCATTCATAATAGGAGAGCCTGAATTGCCTCCTGTGGTATCCATGTTATATAAAAATGATACCGGAACATCTTTTAAGTCTTTTTTGGCGAAATTTCCAAAATCTTTGGCCTCCCAAAGCGTTTTAATTAGCGCCGGATAAGCAAATTCAGGATTTCCGGTAGCACCTTTCTCTAAAATCCCTTTAATTGTGGTGTACGGGCGCATATAACTCGCATCTGCAGGAGAGTAGCCACGTACATAGCCATAAGTGAGGCGCAGTGTACTGTTGGCATCAGGAATGAAATCTTTCTTCAAAAATTTCTCCTTTACATTTACATAATCTCCCATTAACTTATTTACAACTCCTTCGCGTCGGTCTTTTTCGGGTTTTAATTCCTGTATCTGTTTTGCAATATCTTTTTCAAAAACCAGAATGGCATCATTGTAATCGCTAATGCTTTTTGGGCTTTTTAAAAGGCTATTTACTACGTAATTCTGATCTTTTAATTTGGTTAATCCAAAGGCGTCATTAATAAAATCATCGGTCAATGTTTCGCTGTTGGCGCCTTTGTTGGTAATCTTATCCGTAGCTACAACCCTTTGGTTAGGTTTAAATTTAGAAGCATCCAATACCATGCGTTTAAATATTCTTCTGTCGGCATCAATATCATAAGCTTCATAAATGCCTGCTAAAGCTGTTTTGAGTTTAGGCAGGTTCTGCTCAAAGAAAGCTTGTTTTTTATCTGTAGGCACTTCATCCATAGCTGTTTTAAAAGCATTAATGTTTTTAGCTACATTTAACAAACTGGTAGAAGTATAGATCTGGCCAAGCCATAAATCGCGGTTGGCATCACCATTAATCAATTTATAAGTTTGATCAATATCATTCATCAGCGTGCCGTACTTTGCCTTTAAATTTACATCGTTGTTAATAAAAGCAGCCAATGCAGCATCTTCCTGTTCTTTTTGAGCAATTAAACCAATACCTTTTAAACCTTTTAACTTACCGCGGTAGTTTTTCAGTACATTGGCATTTCTCTTGATCCTGGTAGCCAGCTTAAGTTCAGTAGTTTTATCTTTTTTACCAACACTTTCCATTGTTGCGTTTTGATAATCGTATAATTCTGACGTGTATGGCAATAAATAATCCTGTTGATATTCAATGTAGGCCGCCGGGCGATGACGGAACGTACGGCCCGGATAACCCAAAATAAAGACAAAATCTTCTTCATTGGTTCCATTCGGATTAACCTTTAAAAACTTTTTAGGTTTATAAGGCACGTTTTCCTTTGCGTATTTAGCCGGTTTTCCATCAGGTGATACATAAGCTCTCATAAAAGAGAAATCGCCCGTATGACGTGGCCAAACCCAGTTATCTGTCTCGCCACCATATTCTCCAATGTTTCTGCTGGGTACATAAACCAAGCGCACATCCTGAATGGTTTTGTAACGGAATAAAACATAAGATTTGCCAATAAACATTTCAGAAACCTCTGCTTTAATAGTAGGATCTTTCTTTTCAGCGTCTAAGGCAATGTTTTTCATTACCTCATTAATTAGTTTTATTCTCGATGCCGGATCGTCAATTTGCGCAATAGCACCTAAAACCTGATCAGAAACGTCTTCGTAACTATCGGTAATGCGGCAGGTTAGTCCCTTGGCTTCAATTTCACGTTCCCGGGTATTGGCTACAAAACCATCCGTTAAATAATCATGCTCAGGGGTACTTGCCAATTGTACAGCACTAAAAGCGCAATGATGGTTGGTCACAATTAAACCTTCGTTGGAGATAAATGATCCGGTACAGCCACCAACGTTTACAAGCGCATCTACTAAACTGGGTGTTCCGGGATTATAAATTTCATTTTGATCAATCTTTAAACCTGCTTTTTTTAAATCAAGTTTATGTATTTCACTTAATGGAAACATACCTTCGTCTGGCGGACTATAAGCCAATTGTGTTAAGCCTAAGCAAAGCAATGAAGTAAAGATTAAGGTTTTCTTATTCATTTGGGTGTGATTTTGATGTTTAAATGCCAAAACTAAGGATTTTAAGCAACGTTATAAATTTTATTGTTGTAAGGTTGTAATGTTTTGGAGATTGGGCAGGGAACATAATTGTAATTTTTAACTTTGTGGGATATACAATTTTTATGGCTGAAGACTTAACGATAAACAGAGGTACGACTAAAGAAGAACAGTATCAATCACTATTACCGCAAATTGAAGCTTTATTAGCCGGAGAAACGGATTTTGTAGCCAATATGGCCAACGCCTGTGCGGCATTAAAAGAACAATTTAATTGGTTTTGGGTAGGTTTTTATTTAGTTAAACAGGATGAACTGGTTTTAGGGCCTTTTCAGGGACCGGTAGCCTGCACCCGGATTCAAAAAGGAAAGGGTGTATGCGGAAGTTCGTGGGCAGAAGCAAAAACCTTAATTGTACCTGATGTTGAAGCGTTTCCAGGGCATATTGCCTGCAGTTCTTTATCGCAATCGGAAATTGTTTTGCCGTTGATTAAAAATGGTGAAGTAATCGGTGTACTGGATGTAGATAGCGAGCATTTGAATCATTTTAATACAACAGATCAGGTTTATTTAGAAAAGGTTATCTCTATTTTGTTAAATCATTAGATTATATAAGTACATTGAAGCTAAAGCCCGAATATTATTTAAATGAAGATGTTGTTGCCCTGGCCAAAGATCTTTTGGGTAAGGTGCTTTACACTCAAATTAATGGCGAAATCACTTCGGGCATTATTGTAGAAACTGAAGCTTATTTTGGTATTAAAGACAAGGCCTCTCACGCTTATGGCGGTCGCCGTACCAACCGGACGGAAGTAATGTTTAACCAAGGGGGGATTGCTTACGTTTATCTTTGTTACGGCATGCACAATTTGTTTAATGTGGTTAGTTCAGTAAAAGATGATCCTCACGCTGTGCTTATTCGTGCTGTTGAGCCATTAGATGGTAAGAAAATTATAGAAGAACGCCGTAATATGCCCTTTACGAAAGCAGCGATTTCATCAGGGCCAGGTTCTGTTGCAAAGGCTTTAGGTATTGACCGTTCTTTTAACACTAAAGATTTAAATGGTACCGAGATTTGGATCGAAGATCATCAGATCACTTACCAGGATGAAGAAATTGTTGCAGGTCCGAGAGTGGGCATTGCCTACGCAAAGGAACATGCCTTATTACCCTGGCGCTTTTTTGTGAAAGGAAATAAATATGTAAGCAAGCCGAATAAGGTATAATTAATGCAACAAAGCCTTCAGGTTTTTATAACTAAACAGAGAATTTAACTTTATTTAAACTTCTTATAGAGCAGGATTGGAAACAATACCTGCTTTTTTTGTAATATTGAAGCAATGAATTTTGAAAACAATCTGGCTTTTGCAAAAGCAATGGATGAAGCCGACGAGCTCCGCGGATTTAGAACACAATTTCTATTTCCAAATCAAAACGGAAAACAATTTATATATCTGTGTGGTAATTCTTTAGGATTACAACCTAAAGTAGCACATGAGGTTTTAAAAAGACAACTGGATAACTGGGAAAACCATGCCGTTGAGGGTTGGTTTGAAGGAGAAACCCCCTGGATGTTTTATCATAAGGAGTTAAAAAAGTTAATGGCACCGATAGTTGGCGCTTCTCCGGCTGAGGTTTGTCCAATGAACACGCTAACGGTTAATCTTCATTTGCTGATGGTTAGTTTTTACCAACCCAAAGGCAACAGGTTCAAAATTATTATGGAAGGCGGCGCATTTCCTTCCGATCAGTATGCCATTGAAAGCCAGGTTAAGTTTCATGGATATAAACCTGAAGAGGCCATTATTGAGGTTTTTCCAAGAGCAGGTGAAGAAACTTTAAGAACAGAGGATATTCAGGCTCAAATCAGGTTGCATGGCGACGAACTGGCTTTGGTGCTGTTTGGTGGGATAAATTATTACACCGGACAATGGTTTGATATGGAAGCCATCACCAAAGTTGGCCACGAAGTGGGCGCCATTGTAGGTTTTGATTTAGCTCATGCTGCCGGAAATGTTCCGGTTAAATTGCACGATTGGAATATTGATTTTGCCTGCTGGTGTTCATATAAATATCAAAATTCTGGTCCAGGCGGCATAAGTGGGATTTTTGTTCACGAAAAACATTTTACAAATACAGCACTGAACCGCTTTGCCGGCTGGTGGGGTTATCAGGAAAACCAAAGGTTTAAAATGGAAAAAGGATTTGTTCCTGAAGTTGGAGCAGATGGCTGGCAGGTGAGTTGCACGCAGGTAATGCCTATGGCTTTATACCATGCCTCGCTTCAAATATTTGAAAAGGCAGGCTTTATTCAGCCTTTAAGAAACAAGAGTATTACTTTAACCAATTATCTTCAATTTATTATAAATGAAGTAAATATAGAATTAGGCGAGGAGCAATATAAAATTATAACTCCAAAGGATTCGAAAGATCGTGGTGCGCAACTTTCTATTATTGCAAGGGAAAAAGGAAAGGAAATTTTTGATGGTTTAGTGGACAATCATATTCTTGGCGATTGGAGAGAACCCGATGTTATTCGTTTAAGTCCCATTCCGCTGTACAATTCTTACGAAGATATATTCCTTACCGGAAAGGCTTTACTTAACGTGAGCACAACTATTTTAGGCACCAAATAAATTCTAAAATGATTAATTACAACCCAAAAGACTGGTCAACCTTTATTTTTCATGTCCATAAGGCCGATACTTTTAGAAAATTATGGCCGCTTATGCTTGGTGTAGCCTTTTTTTCAGGTGCTATTGCGTATATTGAATTGCATTTTCTGCAACTTTCTAAAAGCAGTTATGTAACCAATGTAGGCATGATGCACAGTTTGCTGGGTTTTGTAATTTCCATGCTGCTGGTATTCAGAACCAATACTTCGTATGACCGTTGGTGGGATGGACGTAAGCTTTTAGGCGCCCTGACTAATGTTAGCCGCAATTTTGCTATGAAAATTAAGGCCCTTAAATTAACTGAAGAAGATGTTAAATTTTTCGAATATGGAATTCCCAAGTATGCTTTTGCACTAAAAGAACATTTAAGAGAGAAGAAGTATTTTGGCAAAAACAGCTTTCTGATTGAGGTGGAAGAGGGTAAACACATTCCCAATCAAATTGCCTCGAGTATGATTATGAGGTTATATGAGTTATTAGAAAGAAACCTGATTTCGCAGGAACAGCTGATTATTTTAACACAGGATGTTAACCAGTTTACCGATATTTGCGGTGGCTGCGAAAGGATCAAAAACACACCAATTCCGTATTCTTACAGTGCATTTATTAAAAAATTCATCTTTATTTACGTCATTACCTTACCCATTGGATGGGTATTTAGTTTAGGCTATTTTTTGGTGCTAATTGTTCCTTTTATCCTTTATGTACTGGCAAGTTTAGAGTTGATTGCGGAAGAAATAGAAAATCCGTTTGGACAGGATGCCAATGATTTGCCGGTGGACGAAATTTGCAACAATATTGAAAAACATGTAGAGGAGATTTTGGCGTAAATGATTAAAATTGCCTGGCATCCCTTATATGCACATCCCTTACCTGAGGGACATCGGTTTCCTATGCTCAAATACGAGCTCATTCCTGAACAATTGCTGCATGAAGGAACAATTGAGCAGGCCAATCTATTTAGCCCTGATTTAGTAACGGAAAAAAATGTATTGCTCACACACCAAAAAGAATATTGGGAACAGCTTAGAGATTTAACACTTCCGCCAAGAGAACAACGTAGAATTGGTTTTCCTTTAAATGCACAGTTGGTAGAGAGAGAATTGAGAATTGCACAAGGAACCATTGATGGGGCAAATTATGCCTTATCGAATGGTATTGCTTTTAATGTTGCCGGAGGTACCCATCATGCAGGCCACAGTTGGGGCGAAGGATTTTGCTTATTAAATGATCAGGCAATTACAGCTAATTACTTGTTAAATAATAAAATAGCTAACCGAATCTTAATTATTGATTTAGATGTACATCAGGGCAATGGAACTGCAGAAATTTTTATAAATGAGCCCAGGGTATTTACTTTCTCCATGCATGCGGATAAGAATTTCCCTTTCAGAAAAGAACAATCAGATTTAGATGTTCCTTTAAATGATGGCCTGGGTGATGAGGAATACCTGAAACTTTTAGAAGGCCATCTTAAGGACGTATTTGAGCAACACCATCCTGATTTTGTTTTCTATTTATCTGGTGTAGACGTTCTTTCTACCGATAAACTTGGAAAACTGGCGATGAGCAAAGCAGGTTGTAAAGAGCGTGACCGGATGGTTTTTAAAATGTGTATGGATAAAAAAGTCCCGGTTCAGGTGAGTATGGGCGGAGGATATTCTAAAGACATTAAAGATATTGTTGATGCACATTGTAATACTTTTAGGCTGGCTTTTGATATGTTTAATGTATAAGCAGTAAGAAGAACTGACTAACAGATCTGAATGAGGGTAACACATTCTGAAACTATAATTCTAATTAAAGCAATATCCTTATCTTCGCCTTCTTTTTAAAATTATGCTTGAAATTTTATACCAGGACGAATATTTAATTGCAATCAATAAACCTCATGGTTTGCTGGTTCATCAATCGGCTATTGCCAGAGATGCAACGGAGTTTGCTTTGCAAATGCTTCGCAACCAGGTTGGCAAGCATGTAAGTCCGGTTCACCGACTGGATCGTAAAACAGGCGGTATCTTATTATTTGCTTTCGATAAAGATGCAGAAAAAGCAATGCACCAGCAATTTATGACTGCGGAAGTCAGCAAAAAATACCTGGCTATTTTACGGGGTTTTACACCCGATGCAATGGATATTGATTATCCGCTGGCAAAAGAAAATGGCACAATTCAGGACGCTTTTACCTCTTTTATAACGCTTCAAAGGGCTGAAATTGCGGTTGCTTTTGGCAAACATCCAACTTCGCGATATTCGTTGGTTGAGGCTACACCACTAACCGGAAGAATGCATCAGTTAAGAAAGCATTTTAGCCATATTTTACATCCCATTATTGGTGATAGGACACATGGATGCAATAAACAGAATAAATTTTTTAAGGAGCAGTGGCAAATGACCACTATGTTGCTGCACGCTTCTGAATTGCAGTTTATCCACCCAGTAACTCAGAATAAAATTCATATTAAAGCCAATATTCAGGATGAATTTAAACGGGTAATGGATTTTATGAACCTGAATTATACTAAATTAATTTAAAGAAATATAACCTTAAACAGTAGTCTGATGAATAGATTTTTATGCTTATTTGTTTTAGTGTGCAGTGCTAAATTTTCCTTCTCGCAGATTAAAAACGATTATGTGATCACCAGCAAGGGGGATACCATCCGCTGTGAAATTAAAGAAGAAATATTTGGTGCTATAAAGTATAAAGCAGAAGGTTCTGATCGTTACATTAAGGTTAAGCCGAAAGAAATTAAAGAATATTTTTACAGCAAATATGAACATCCTTATGTTTCGATAATCTTTCCGAATGGTTATTCGACCTTTTTAGAGCGTTTAGAAACCGGAAAAATTAATCTCTATCAGCAACTCAGAACTTCAACTATGATGAGTGGGAAAACGGCAATGGTATCCAGTACAACGGATATTCAATGGTATGCGGAAAAAGGCGAATCAGGTTTCAAGCTTATTAAAACAAATCACATTATTAATATCTCTAACAGCAAAAAGGACCGTAAAGCCACATTAAACGAATTTATTGCAGATAACACAGCGCTTTCTGCTCAGTTTAAAGATGCTGATACTTATGCTTTTAACGAAATCAGAAAGATTATTAAAACTTATAATGAACAGGCTTTAAAGTAATTTCTAATTCCTTAACACAATATTTAGTCCTTTTTATCTGTTAATATAACATCTATGATTAAATTCCTGCGTCTGATTATCCCTGTTTTAGCGCTTTTTGCAAGCGGTTGTTCTTCAGTTTATATGCCAAATGTTCCTAATACGCCTATGTTAAGCAAGCAAGGCGAATTTAGCGGTGGCGGACATATTTCTTTAAAAGGCAATACCAGTATTAATGGAGCCTATGCCGTTTCTGATCATGTTGGTGTTCTTTTTAGTGGCTCGGCAATGAGTAACGAAAGAAGAGGTAAAGATTTTAAACACAAGCTGATTGAAATTGGTGGTGGATATTTTAATACTTTTGGCCCGGATGATAACCGGATTATAGAAATATATGGGGGAGTGGGCAAGGGCTGGAGCGACATTACTTACCGCGATTTTGAAAAAGATGTAGTGGTTAGTACCCAATTGCAGGATGTTGATTACCGTAAAGCATTTATTCAGGTTAACTACAGCTCCAAGAAAAAGGACAACTTAAAGCTTTTTGGCACTAATTTTCCAATTAATTACGGAACAGCCCTTCGCATCAGCCATGTAACTATGGATAGATTTTTTATAAATGGGGTGGTGCAACCCAAAGAAGATAATATTTTCTTTGAACCCATTTTCTTTACGCGTATGGCATTAAGTAAAGTTATACAGCTACAATATACCACCAGCAGTAATATTGGCTTAAAAAGCCGGAAATATATGTCAGCTGGCAATTCTATATTTACCATTGGTGTGGTGGTAAATGTTGGTGGAAAATAATTAATCATAAACTAAGTTTGGTTAAATTTAGCGTATGAAATTATTCCTGTTTATTCTTTTTGTTGGTTTTTCAATTCAGTTAAAGGCTCAGGTTTCTTTTGAACAGAAATTCAATTCTTTAAAACAGCTTAAATTAGATTCAGGAGTAACGCTCACTTTTGATGAGCCACCCCGGCTTAGTAAGGCAAAACCGTTAAAGGTGATTATTTTTGCTTTACCCAATGGCAACAATACGGCTCAATCCTTCGGAAAAAATACTTCGGCATCGGATGACTGGCATTTTAACATCCAGCATATCGGTGCACAAACCGAACTGATCAGAAAGGTAGATCCGGCAACAAATTACGTAGTGATTTATCTTGAAAATAATTTAAAAAGCTGGCCGGCATGGCGAAGAAAATACAGCAACAGCAACGAGTTAATCAATAATGTAGTTCGTTGTATTGCTGATCAATATCAAAAATATCATCCTAAATTAACTTTAACCGGTCATAGCGGAGGAGGAAGTTTTATTTTTGGTTACCTCAATGCGAATCCTAAAATATCAGATCTGATTGAGCGAATTGGCTTTTTAGATGCTACATATGCTTACGAAACCGATTTGCACCGTGACAAACTTAACAACTGGCTTAAAAGCAAGCAGCATTACTTACAGGTTATTGCTTACAATGATAGTACTGTGGTTTTAAATGGCAAACCAATTGTATCACCTACAGGTGGCACCTGGTACCGGAGCAAACTGATGGTTAAAGATTTAAATGAGAAATTTATTTTCAATCAAAATGATAAAAAACTAAGCTGGAAATCTGATCAGACCGGTTTTATTTTAATTAAAAATCCGGATGGAAAAATTTTTCATACTGTTTTAGTTGAAAGGAATGGTTTTATCCATCTAATTTTTAGCGGAACAAAATTAGAAGAAAATAATTATAAATTCTGGCAGGAGCGGGCCTACACAAAATATATTCTTAATTAGCTTCAATCTGCTTGTTTAGCATTCTTGTTTTATTCTGAAAGCGAAGAAATAGTAGGATAGAGGCTGTTAAAAGGCCTAAAGTTAACCCATACCAAATGCCGTTTACGCCTAAACCAAAAACAATACCCAATAAATAGCCAACCGGAATGCCAATAACCCAATAAGCCAGGAAAGTGATAAAGGTAGGTATATTTACGTCACCTAAACCTCTCAGCACACCTAAACCAACGACTTGTGTTCCATCAAACAACTGAAAAAAGCCGGCAATAATTAATAATTGAGCAGCAATTTTAATAACGGCTAAATCATCTGTAATGATAAAAGGCAGTAACTGATTGGCAAAAATGAAAATAATAGCGGTCACCGTCATAAAAGCTAAAATTACATGGTAACTGGCAATGGCCGATTTGCGTAAATCAACAAAGTTGCTCTTGCCAAAATTATTACCGGTTTTAATGGTTGCTGCAGAAGCTACACCACTCGCAATCATATAAGTCATGGCGGCCAAACTAATGGCAATTTGGTGTGCAGCCTGTTCTACCGCACCAATAGTTCCAATTAAAACCGCTGCGCCACTAAATGCACTAATTTCAAATGAATATTGCATAGCTACCGGCATACCTATTTTTATAATTTTAAGCGCCCTTATTTTATCAAAAAATGTGGCTTTAAAACTAACCAGGTATTTTTTAAAGTTTTGCGATCTTAAAACATAAACCGTCATCACGATAGCCATTAAAATACGATCGATTAGTGTACTTAAACCAACTCCTTTAACCCCCATTGGTGCAATTCCGAACATGCCCTTTACAAAAATAACCCCTAAAATTACATTCAGCATGTTACCCCATATAGAAACAAACATGGCTTGCTTGGTAAAACCTAATCCTTCGGCAAACTGTTTAAAAGTTTGAAAAATAAGCAGTGGAATAATGGAAATGGCCAGTAAACTTAAATAGGGTTTGGCATATTTTACTACTGCGGGTGTTTGGTCAAGGTGATCTATAATTAACAAAACGCCGAAATGCACCAGGATATACAGTACTATTCCAACGATTAAGTTAATGATTAAACTGTTGGACAGTAATTTTCCGCATTCGGTATAATTTTGCCTGCCGTTTTCTTGTGCAATTAGCGGGGTTAAGCCATAAGAAATACCCAAACCGATAACTAAAACCAACATAAAAATACTGTTTACCAAAGATACAGCGGCCAATTGTTCGGTATCGGTAAAATGCCCGACAATAATACTATCGGCCATATGTACAAGCGTATGCCCCAGCTGAGAACCTACAATTGGCAGGGCCAGGTGAAGATTTTCTTTGTAATAAGATTTATATTTAGTATAGAAAGTAGATGACATTGGGTAGTTGCTTCAAAAAATCAATAATAAGTTATGCTCTATTGTCTGTTCAGATTGTAACGAAAAACCTTCGGACAATGAAATACCGGCTAAATGAAAGCTGATTGTACAATGGATAATGGTTTAGAGATTCTTCGCGATGCCCGGAATGAAAAACCAATAATAACAATAAGAGATTGCAAAAATCGGATTTTTAAACCGCATTAAAAAAGATATTATTTAACAGCTGTGAAAAACTCTTCCTTTTCGGTGGTATGCGATTTTATAACATTGGTTAAAATAAGGTTAACCAATATTTTTTGTGCTTTGCGATAGGAGCACCGCAAAAGTTTACTTAATTCTTTTAGGGTGATTTTATCATTTTCGCTTAAAAATTCCAGCAGTTTCTTCTCATTATCAGAATAAGAAATCATTACACCATTATTTTTCTGGTCTTGTTTTAAAACATCCAGAATAATGCGGCTGGCTAAAACACTTTTATCATCAATGCGAATATAAGCCCACCATTTTTTCTGATCGTCCAAAGCATAGTGGGGTTTGGTATCGCTTTCGGGGATATTGGCCACCAATACAAGTTTATTATCTACATACACTTCTTCAAAAGAGGGTTCTAAAGCGGGTTTGCAAAACTGATGGGCAGATTTAAGAATCATATATTTTTCTTCTTCTTCAGATTTTACACCCTTAATGCTCCCGTCATCGGCTACGCCAATTAATAATTTGCCACCTTTATTATTAGCGAAGGCAACAAGACTTTTAGCTATTTTCTCATTATTGGTAATCGTTTTCTTAAAATCAAGGCTAACACCTTCGCCCTGCAAAATTAAATTCTTAATACCAGCCATAAATCATCAAATTAGTAAGCAACACGGGGTGTTTCACCCTGATGCAGGTTTCGGATATATACTTCGTTCATTACAGTAGCACACAACTCACCATCCTTATTGGTAATTTCCATTGGGTAAGCCTTCACAAATTTGCCTACGGTTTTAAGGGCTTGCTCAGCCTCAGCAATCATTTCATCGCTAATGTTAATGGTAAAATAAAGGGTAGACCGGCCAGGCTTTAAATATTGTATGGAAGCACTTTTTAGCCATACACGAACTTTAAAACCACGTCTTTGCATAAGCTGATCAAATAGCAGTGCATAAAAAGGATCTGTTGCTGCATAAATGGTACCACCAAAAATAGAGCCATTGTAATTCTTATTCCAAATGCTTTTACTTAGCTTAACGGTACAGCTTCTAAATTCGTTTTCGAACTTTTTAACCCAAATGCGCTGAAAGAATAAGGGCGGATAAAAGCGCATTACCCATTTAAGGGTGTTTTGAGAAATGATCATAATGGCTAATATCAGAAAGTTTTATCAGGTTTTAAAGTTTTGAAGATGATGTTTAAGTAATATTTTGGTAAATTAGACTATGCATATTTACGATACAGTTACTGCGGCACTTGCCGGCCTTGATAAAAGAGGTTATGAATTAGATTTTAACCTTACGCCGGAATATCTGGAGTGTAAAGAAATTGATTTACGCCTAATGCCCGAAGAATTTGAGATTGATGAGGTGTACCGTTTCGAGGGTATGACAGATCCGGCCGATAGTGCTGTTGTATATGCAATTTCTTCGAATGTGGGCAATTTAAGGGGTGTTTTAGTAGATGGTTACGGGGTTTATGCCGAAAATGTTTCGCCAGAATTGCTCAATAAATTAAAGATTCATCACGGCTGAATAAATTACACTGCCAAAGAAAAATAAAACCAAATGACTATAAGGTTGTTAAATTTATAGTTAACATTAAAACTATGAAAAAAATAATCTTAAGTCTTGCTTTTGCGGGTTCTTTAATGATCGCTGCATCAGCATGCAATTCATCAAAAAATATGGCTGGTTCTTCAGACAGTACGACGATGGATTCCACTAAAATTCCGCCATTGGATACTACCAAGAAAAATCCGGCGGACACCTCTAAAAAAACGCCACCTGATACAACAAAACATATGCCGCCAATGTAGGGGCATACCAAGAGGGGGTATCCATAAATATAAATCTGTGATCCCGAGCCTGTCGAAAGCATTTTTAAGCATTCAACTGGTTTAAGATAGCGGAAATAAATTTATGATACCCCTTCTTTTTATTTGGATGAATTTGTACTTTCAGCAATTAAATTCAACCAGATAATAAATGGAATCCCAAACAGCAAACAATCGTAATATCATTTTTTTAGTTATCGTAGCCGCACTTGGCTATTTTGTAGATATTTACGATCTCGTGCTGTTTTCAGTAGTGCGTGTAAAAAGCTTAACTGAAATTGGTGTTTCGGCATCGGATTTAAAGGAAAACGGAATTTTCATTATCAATATGCAAATGTTCGGACTCCTTTTAGGCGGTTTGTTATGGGGGATTTTGGGCGATAAGCTGGGCAGAATAAAAGTTCTTTTCGGTTCCATTTTATTATACTCGCTGGCAAATATCGCCAATGGTTTTGCAAATTCTGTAAACAGCTATGCCATTATTCGTTTTATTGCAGGTATAGGTTTAGCAGGCGAATTGGGTGCAGGTATTACCCTGGTTACCGAAACCATGGATAAAGAAAAACGTGGCTACGGAACCATGATTGTCGCCGGCGTGGGTTTATTGGGAGCGGCGGCAGCAACTTTAATTTCAGAAAATTTTACCTGGCAAACTTCTTATTTTGTTGGCGGCGGAATGGGTATACTTTTACTTTTATTAAGGGTTGGTACATTCGAATCGAGCATGTTTAAAAATGCAGTAAAATCTTCTGAAGTATCAAAGGGGAATTTCTTCATGCTTTTCAGCAATAAAAAACGATTTCTAAAATATTTATATTGCATTTTAATTGGTATTCCGCTGTGGTTTGTGGTTGGTATTTTAGTTACTCTTTCTCCTGAATTTGGGAAAGAACTACATTCAACTGAACCTTTAAATGCCGGAACGGGAATTATGTTTACCTATTTTGGAATTGCCATAGGCGATGTGGTGACTGGCTTATTGGCTCAGGTTTTAAAATCGAGGAGAAAAACAGTCTTCATTTTTCACCTTCTATCTGCCATAAGTGTAATTGTTTACCTGACGAGTTATGGTTTAAATGGTCAGACTTTTATTTATTTATGCTTATTTATGGGCTTTTCAGTAGGGTATTGGGCAACTTTTGTAACCATTGCTGCAGAACAGTTTGGAACCAATATCCGGGCAACAGTTACAACCACGGCTCCAAATTTCGTAAGGGGCGCATTAATTCCAATTAATTTTCTGTTTCTGTTTTTGGCGAAGAAATACAGTAACATTACTGCCGGCTTTATCTTAATGGCCATTTTAACGGTAATTGCAGTTTTTGCACTTAGCCAGTTAAAAGAAAGTTTCAATAAAGATTTGGATTACCTGGAAGAATAGCCTTTATTCTTTTTTCGTGATAAATTTGAATATGCTGACAATTGCATATCATTTGATCAACTGTCAACAGATTGTACTATCTAAACTTAAATCGAAATAGCTAAATGAATAGCCTTAAATTTGTTTTACAAAAGACGAGGAGCCATGTTTAAAGAAGAGGTAGCAGAAAGATATCAGCAAATTCAGGATGAGATTTGCAGAGGGTTAGAAATTGCTGATGGAAAAGGCAAATTCGAGGAAGAACTTTGGCAACGTGAAGGTGGAGGAGGAGGTCGTACCCGCATTATGCAAAAGGGCAATATTATTGAAAAGGGTGGGGTAAACTTTTCTGCTGTTTACGGTAAACTTCCTGAAGCCATAAAAAAGGCTTTTAACGTGAGTGAAGAAGATTTTTTTGCAACCGGGGTTTCTATTGTTATTCATCCAAATCATCCTTTGGTACCCATTATTCACATGAATATCAGGTATTTTGAACTGAATGAAAACACCCGTTGGTTTGGTGGTGGTATTGATTTAACGCCACATTATGTTTTTGAAAACGACGCCCGTTTCTTTCATCATAAGCTAAAAGATGCCTGCGATGAGTTTAATCCTGAGTTTTATCCAAAGTTTAAAACACATGCTGACGACTATTTCTTTATTAAACACCGTGAAGAAACCCGTGGTGTTGGTGGAATTTTTTATGACCGGTTGAAACCGGAGAACACAAATTTAACCTGGTCGGAAATATTAGATTTTTCAATAAACATTGGCGAAACTTTTCTGCCGGTATATACTGAACTGATTGACAGAAACCGCGATAAAGAATTTACAGCGCAACAAAAAGAATGGCAGTTTCAGCGTCGGAGCCGGTATGTAGAGTTTAATCTGGTTTACGATTCAGGAACTAAATTTGGTTTGGAAACCAATGGAAGGATAGAATCGATTTTAATGAGTTTACCTCCGCAAGCCAATTGGGGGTATAATATTCAGCCTGTAAAAGGTTCGGAAGAAGAAAAAACACTTCAATTATTAAAAAAAGGAATTAACTGGATTTAAAATAGGGTTAGGGGCTGATCTTTAATATGAAAACCAGCCTTTAATTTACCCGTTCTAAAATCATTTACCAGATCGTGAATTAACCGAGTAGGTTCAGGTATTCTGTAATTTCCGATACATTTTTTAATCACAGCTAGGGCCTGTTCAGTCGTAATTAAATGGCCTGCTGATACATAAACCGGTTTATTATTGTCTTTGGTTCTTAAAGCATAACCCAAAGTTTCACCGTGACTTTTTATTTCTGCAGCACTAAACTTAGATTTCTCCGGCAGGTGATTATCGCCATATAAAATGCTTTTGGCGCAACCAATAGTTGCCTGGTTGGTAAGTACGCCAAAATGTGAGGCAACACCCATTCGTCGGGGATGTAGAATCCCGTTGCCATCCAGTACTACAACATCCGGTTTTACCGGAATCAAATCCCACACTTTTAACAATGCAGGTACTTCTTTAAAACCCAAATATCCGGGTTGGTAAGGAAAAGTTGTTTCGTACGTTTCGAGTGCGTAAGATTGTACAATCAGCTCCGGAAAACTTAAAATCACTATTCCGGCATACATAGTCGAACTGCCTTTATTAAAAGAAATATCAGCTCCGCCAATCGTATTAATCCTTTTTAATGGCTGTAAAATAAGTTTCCTGGATAGGGCTATTTGTAAAGCATCGGCTTCAGGAAGGGTAAAGTGATCGTACATGGTTAAAAATAAATATAAAATCTAACCGGCTTAATAGTGTGTTGCGGTATCCTTTTAATCTGCTTACTTCCATTTTAAAATGTTAAACTTATGTCCGTCAGGATCGGTAAAGGCACAACCATACATGCCTTGAAAGCCTTCTGGTGGGCTAAACACATTACCACCGGCATCCTTTACTTTTACAGCCCAGTCGTTAACCTCAGCCTCAGTTTCTGCCGAGATCGAAAATATAACTTCGTTGCCTTTGCTGAGATCAGATAAATCACTTTTCATCGCTTTTTTTAAATTTTCATCTTTAAAAAAGTGAATCACAAAATCGTCATCGCCAAATAAAAAACTGGTTAACTCATCACTTTTTTGCCCCGGAGTTTTCTTAAAACCCAGTTTAGTGTAAAACTCTTCAGTTCGTTCTAAATTTTTAACGCCTAAATTGGCCCATATCTGTATTTTCATAATTAATATGTTTTGAATGTATTGATTATCACAAATTTCTAAAGATTACTAATGCATTGTAGGTGGTATAAACGACAACTTACAGGGGCAAAAGTGACAATAAAACACCTAAAAATAAATAACCAAGAATTCATATTAAATGTTTGTTTATTTTTAAATGAATTAATGTCTTATAATTAATATTATGTTAACTTGTAAAAAATATATCACTCACCTCTTGATCATTTTATTAAATATTAAAATTCCTGAAGTTTTCTTTTTAGTTCCTGTACTTTGTCTAACGCGTTTTTACGGGTGTAAATATCGATTAGCAATTGAACTGTTTTACGATCGTTGGGATTAATTTCATTTGCACGTTGTAAAGCAAATTGTGCACGGTTAATTAACGAACTATACTGAGCATTTTTATCAGCGCTATTTTTCTTTAAAACGTCGTTTGCAGTATTGATATATGCTAAGCTTAATTGATAAAGTGCATCAAAGTAATTCTGATCTTTTACCAAAGCTTTATCGTAAGCTGAAATTGCCGAAGAATTATTTCCTTTTACTTGCTGTAAATAACCATACAGAAAAAATAAAAGTTTATTTCCTTTTTCAACTTTTAAATTATTATCAATTAAAGTCTGTGCTTTATCGTAATTTTCGGTATCTAATAAAAGATTAATATAATCATTGGTTAAGAAATGATTATAAGGATTAAACGCTAAACCATCTTCTAAGGTTTTAACAGCTGTTTCATTATCAAATTTTGAAACATACATTTCGGCCATTTTTTGATAAACAGCCGGATTTTTTATTCCATTATCTTTAGCTCTCTTGAAAAACTTAAGAGATTCATCGTAATTTTGGATATTTAATGCACAAATCGCTGTATTTAAGGCTAATGTAGTATCAGCAGGGAAATTGTCGCTTACCTCTTTTAAATCATCAAAAGCCTCTCTGAACTCGTTTTTAAAATAGGAAGCAGTTCCCCTATCCTGCTTTTTTATTAAAATATTGTGCTGGGATGCCTTAATCAAACCTGCATTATCTTCATATTTATCCTGCTCTTTTGCCTGTTTTACTGCAGCAACAGCTAAATCATAATATCTTTCTGAATTTGCCGGATCTGTATCGATTAACGAAGCATAAGATGTTAAGTAAGACTTAATTGACCAGGTTTCGGGCCAATTCATGGTTTTTTTATCTTTTTCGGCTGATTCTGATGCTTTAAGCCCTTCTGCAATGATTGTTAATTGTTTTTTCTCATCCTCTTTATTCGCTATTGAAGCCTGTAGTTTACCTACTGCATTTCTGGCAATAAGAATCTGGCTTTTTTGAGCGTAAGCACTACACGAAATAAATACTAAAAACGGAATCAATAATTTAAAACGACTTTGCATAAGAAAATATAAATTAAGCAATAAGCACCCGGCTAAAAACGTAAAAATAATCAAAAAAAAAGAGTCCTGATAAAATCAAGACTCTTTTTTTAATTAATTGGTCGATTACTGTTTAGGCAATGCATCTAAACGTTTCTTAATGTCATCATAATTTTTTGTGTCATTTTTGAAGGCATAGATTGTTTTCAAAGTTTCTAAAGCACCCTGATTGTTTGCATCAACCGCTAGTGCTTTTTTGTAATATGGTAATGATTTATCTAACAAGCCAGTCATTTTCGCTGTTACCTCATTAAATTCTTTAACTTTTTTAGGGTCAATTTTATTTCTGTCAGTCTGTAATTTTAAAGCCTGAGTGAAATAAATATTGCCTAATAAAACCTGATAATTTGCATTATTCGGTTCTTTAACGGCTAATGCGTTTAACATTTGCTCCGATTTTGCAGCATCACCTTTGTCAATATAAATTTGAGTTTCAGTTTTAATAAAATCTGCATTATCCGGATATTTAGCACCTGCTTCTTTCAGCAACTCTAAACCGGCAACTGTATCTTTTTGCTTTTTCAAAGTCATATCAATAACTTCTGCATACAACTCTTTAGACTGAGGAGAATTTAAAGAAATTACTTTTTTAAATTGTTTAATGGCATTAGGATAATCCTCAAGGTTTCTGGCTGCAATACCTGCATTTAAATACATTGCTGTATCGGTTGGATTAATTACAGTTGCCTCAACGAATTTTTCGTAAGCTGTTTTAAAATCGTTTTTGGTATAAGCCATTACACCGCCATTTCTAACCGCGTTTGCAATATTAGTTTCAGCTAAAGTGATATTTTCTTTCTCTGCATTTTTAGTATCTAATTTTTTAGCTTCTGTAATTGCATCCTGAGCAAGTTTAATGTTTGCATTTGCGTTTGCAGCATCGGTAGTATCTAAAACAGCTACTGATGAAGTTAGTAATGCACGGTATGACCATGCTTCAGGAATTACTTTAGATTTCTCATCAGCAATAGCCTTATCAGTGTGTGCTATTGCCGCTTTTAAAGATTCTAATTTTTTAGGCAAAGGTAAGCCCTGGCCCATGGCCTGAAAAATACCCCAGGCTTTTTTAGCCTCCGCAATTTCGCTTTTCTGCGCAAATGTTAAGGTGGCTGCACCTACAAACAATATACTAAGAATTACTTTTTTCATAATTAATATTATACTTTTTTTATAAATTGATTTAGTTTTCGTTTTCTTCAGTTGAATCAGAATCTGCAGGATCTTCTTTAGTTTCTTCCCCTTCTGCTGTTTCTCCATCTATTACTACACCTTCTGCATCGATTGTTTCTTCTTCCTCTTCCTCATGGTCTATCTTAGTCACCGATGCAATTTCGTCATCACCTTTAAAAGTAATTAACCTAACGCCCTGTGTTGCACGTCCCATTACTCTTAAATCTGCTACTGCAATTCTAATTACAATACCCGAACGGTTAATAATCATTAAATCTTCACTGTCAGTAACGTCTTTTATGGAAACTAATTGCCCTGTTTTTTCAGTAACGTTAATGGTTTTTACCCCTTTACCGCCGCGGTTAGTTACCCGATAATCATCAATGTCCGTCCGTTTTCCATAACCTTTTTCTGATACTACTAACACCGTAACCTCCGGATTGTTTATGGCAATCATACCAACCACTTCATCTTTTTCATGTCCAAGCGTAACACCACGTACACCAGTAGCAGTTCTACCCATCGGACGAACGGTTTTTTCGTTGAAACGAATGGCTCTTCCTGAACGTAAAGCCATTACAATTTCACTTTCTCCGTTAGTTAAGCAAGCTTCAAGTAACTGATCGCCATCGTTAATGTTAATGGCATTGATACCGTTAACACGCGGACGTGAATAGGCCTCAAGAGAAGTTTTCTTAATGGTACCTTTTTTGGTACACATAATGATAAAGTTATTCTCTAAATATTCCTGATCCTTAAGGTTTTTAACTTTAATATAGGCCTTAATTTTCTCTTCTTTAGGAATGTTGATGATGTTTTGAATCGCTCTTCCTTTACTGGTTCTTGAACCTTCAGGAATTTCGTAAACCCTTAACCAGAAACATCTTCCGGCCTCGGTAAAGAACAACATATAATTGTGGTTGGTGGCAACAAGCATGTGTTCAATAAAATCTTCATTTCTTGAAGTACTGCCTTTTGATCCTTTTCCGCCTCTACCCTGTGCTCTGAATTCAGTTGCAGCGGTACGTTTTACATAACCTTCGTGAGAAATGGTGATTACAACTTCTTCATCATCGATGAAGTCTTCCATGCTCATATCTTCAGCCGAGTGAACGATGGTTGTTCTTCGCTCATCACCAAATTTCTGCTTAATCTCTTCTAACTCATCTTTAATGATCTGCATACGCAAACCTTCATCATCAAGGATAGATTTTAAGTATTCGATGGTTTTCATTAATTCGGCATACTCTTCTTTAATCTTATCACGCTCTAGTCCTGTTAAACGACGAAGCGTCATATCTAAGATAGCACGGGCCTGAATATCGCTCAGTCCGAATTTCTCCATCAAGCCAACACGGGCTTCTTCAGGTGTTTCGGATGCACGGATTAATTTAATTACCTCATCTAAATGATCTAAAGCAATTAAATAACCTTCTAAAATATGTGCACGTTTTTCCGCTTCAGCTAATTCATACTTCGTACGACGAACAATTACATCATGTCTGTGATCCACAAAATGTACGATTAAATCTTTTAGATTTAACATTTGCGGACGACCTTTTACCAATGCAATATTATTTACACTGAAAGAGGTTTGTAATGCGGTGTACTTATATAAGTTGTTTAAAACGATAGATGCATTTGCATCACGCTTAATTTCGTAAACAATACGGATACCATCTTTATTCGATTCATCTTTAATGTTTGAAATGCCTTCCAATTTTTTCTCTCCAACCAATTCAGCTGTACGCTCAATCATTTGGGCTTTATTAACCTGATAAGGAATTTCAGTAACAATAATCACTTCACGGTCTTTGGCGTTTTCAATTTCAGCCTTAGCACGCATTACAATACGGCCACGACCGGTTTCAAAAGCTTCTTTAACACCAGTATAACCATAAATGATACCACCTGTAGGAAAATCGGGCGCTTTTACAAACTTCATCAGTTCCTCAATGGTAATGTCGCGGTTATCAATATAGTTTACCACTCCATCAATAACCTCAGTTAAGTTATGCGGTGCCATATTGGTGGCCATACCTACAGCAATACCTGACGATCCGTTAACCAAAAGGTTAGGGATTTTTGCAGGTAAAACCGTTGGCTCCTGTAAAGTATCATCAAAGTTTAGCTGAAAATCTACCGTATCCTTATTGATATCGGCAAGCATTTCTTCTGCAATTTTAGAGAAACGTGCCTCCGTATAACGCATTGCAGCCGGAGAGTCACCATCAATGTGACCAAAGTTTCCCTGTCCATCTACCATCGGGTAACGTAAACTCCAATCCTGAGCCATACGAACCATGGTAAAATATACGGATGCATCACCGTGAGGGTGATACTTACCTAAAACCTCACCCACAATACGGGCAGATTTTTTATGTGGTTTATTGCTGGTTACGCCAAGATCAAGCATTCCGTATAAAACACGGCGATGAACCGGTTTTAATCCATCACGCACGTCAGGCAAGGCTCTTGATACAATTACCGACATTGAATAATCAATGTAGGCAGATTTCATCTGCTCCTCTATGTTAATTTGGATGATTTTGTCGTTTTGTTGATTTTCTAAATCTTCTGCCATAAATTATTTTATCGTTATCAAAAACGAAGTTTAAAAAGGTATTATTATAACCTTGCGAATTTAGCAAAATTATGCCGAAATAAGGCATTGTTGAAAAGTTTTAGGGTAAAAAAGGACTTACAAAACCATAAAAAAATAACCTGACGGGAAAATAATTTTTATAATACTTTTGTATTCTAATCCGATTATCAAATGGCTGAACAAAAGAAGTCTGCAATGGCATTTATTATGGTAACTCTGCTGATAGATTTTACCGGTTTTGGAATAATTATCCCTGTTTTGCCAAAATTAATTCAGGATTTTACCGGTGGAACCTTAAGTGTTGCAGCCGATTACGGCGGTTATCTGATGGTGGCTTTTGCTTTAGCCCAATTTATTTTTTCGCCTATTATGGGTGGTTTAAGTGACCAGTATGGCCGCAGACCGATTCTTCTTTTCTCTTTATTTGGCTTAGGCATTGATTATATTTTCTTATCCTTTGCTCCTTCTATATTCTGGCTTTTTATCGGGCGGATTATTGCTGGTATAACCGGCGCAAGTTTTACCACAGCAATGGCCTACATAGCCGATATTTCTGAACCAGAAAAAAAAGCACAAAATTTTGGAATGGTTGGGGCAGCATTTGGTATAGGTTTTATATTAGGGCCAATTATAGGTGGTCTTTTCAGTACTTATGGCTTGCGGGTACCTTTTATGATCTCGGCAGGATTAGCCCTTATTAACTGGCTATACGGATATTTCATTTTACCGGAATCTCTTTCACAGGATAAAAGAAGAAAATTTTCATGGGCACGGGCCAACCCTGTTGGGGCTTTTTTAAATGCGGCTAAATATCCGGCAATATTAGGTTTATTGGCTACCCTGCTCCTTTTGTATATTGCCAGTCACTCGGTACAATCAAACTGGTCTTATTATGTAATTGAAAAATTTAAGTGGGATTCAAAAATGATTGGTTATTCCCTGGGCGTTGTTGGCATTGTAATAGCCATTGTTCAGGGTGGATTAATCCGGATTATTATTCCTAAAATCGGCAACAGAAAAGCCATTTATTATGGTTTAATGTTGTATATCGTTGGTTTTGTGTGTTTTGCATTTGCAACAACCGGATGGATGATGATGCTCTTTATTTTACCTTATTGTTTTGCCGGAATTGGCGGTCCTGCCATGCAGAGCATTATTTCTAATCAGGTACCGGAAAATGCACAGGGCGAAATTCAGGGCATTACAACAAGTTTGCAAAGTTTGGCAGCCATTATTGGTCCATTTTTAGCCAGCCATATTTTTGTTTATTTTATTGAAAAAGGCACCCCCTTATATTTTCCGGGCGCTCCGTTTATATTAAGTGCAATTTTAACTTTAATAGGTTTATTTATTGCAATTAGGGCACTACGGAAGTATCATTAATCAATCTGGTATCTAATACTTTATACTCGTTATAAGCCATAATGATGTTGTAAACCAATAAAGCTATACCTTCTAAGTTTACAATATTTTTTATTTCCAGGTTTAGTACCAGCGAAATAATAAAAATTAATAATATTATTCCACCTGCAATAAAAAACGATAGCTTAAATGAACGATAAAGCATCGATAGCCTAAACAAAGTAGCCTTTTTAAAATATATGGGGTTATTAATCAATTGGATAAGATTGCTCAGTATAAAGAATACAATTAAAAAAACGATTACGCCTGACAGTATTCCTTTGTTAAAATCGGGAATAACTAAATAGCCGCTATTGATAAAGTAGGCAACAATTAATACACATGCTAAACCTTTAACAAGCTGCCAGTTACGTCCTTTTAAAAACCAATTCATCCATTTAAAATCCTGCTCTTTTGATTTTTCCAGTAGCTTTTCACTGATTCCTGCAGAAAGCGGTGCAAATGGGTTTATCATGCTAATAATTAAAATCAGAAATGTGCTTACAAATTGGAAAATTCCATCTGTAACTAGAATATGGATTCTTTCTTCGTTGAGTACCCCTGGAGTAAAGCAAGAAATTAGAAGTAAAACTGTGATTAGCAAATGAAAAACCAATGGAAAATAACTTTGTATAGGCTTATTGCCCATATTTGGGTTTTCTATAACGGCTAATTTATCTGCGCCTTTATCAAGATATTTATTGGCTAATCGAATTAAAACAAAAAGAATAAGTAAAGAGAACATTTAATTTTTTGTGAGATTTAACGTTAATAAAATTATTTTTAAAGCAGTTCATTGGCCAAATTAGCCAGTTCGCTGCGTTCACCTTTCTGCAAGGTAATATGTGCGTACAAAGGGTGGTTTTTTGCATTTTCAATCAGGTAAGATAAACCATTACTTTCCGAATCCAGATAAGGAGTGTCTATCTGATAAATATCTCCGGTAAAAACAATTTTGGTATGCTCCCCGGCTCTCGAAATAATCGTTTTTACCTCATGCGGGGTTAGGTTCTGTGCTTCATCTACTATAAAAAATATTTTAGTCAGGGTTCTGCCCCTTATAAATGCCAGCGGAGCAATGGCTATTTTTTCTGTATTGATAAGTTCATCAATTTTGGCCGACATTTTATCGTCCCCAACAAATTGTTCTTTTATAAACCGGAGGTTATCCCATATCGGGGCCATAAAAGGATCCGTTTTCGACTTTGCATCTCCCGGTAAAAAACCAATGTCCTTATTACTTAACGAAACAATCGGCCGGGTTACATAAATTTGTCTGAAATTTTTTCGTTGCTCCAAAGCACTGGCCACCGCCAAAAGCGTTTTACCTGTTCCGGCATTTCCCTGTATGCTCACCAGTTTAATTTCAGGATCTAAAAGTGCATGAATTGCAAAAGCCTGTTCGATATTTTTGGGCTTAATTTTGAATATCGGATCTGTTGAAACAGCTGATATTGTTTTTTGCCCATAATTGTAAAATACATTGGCTGTTTTTCTTTTGTTCTTTAAAGTATAAAAACGATTGGCATCGGGGGCAGGAAAATCGAAGTCATTAGCATCAATAATGCTGTTTTTCTTAATTTCTTCTATAATCTGTTCCGAAAAATTGTTAAGTTCAGTTTTACCACTATTCAGGGCTTCAACATTTTTAATTTTCCCGGTTTCATAGTCTTCTGCATATAAATTAAGCGCTTTGGCTTTTAAACGTAAACAGATGTCTTTTGATACCAGCACAACCTTTTTACCAGGATTTTCTTCTTTAAGGCAAAGCGCTGCATTTAAAATTTTATGGTCGAATTTTCCTTTTCCAAAAACTTCTTCTGCATCTACTTTCAATGGCATTTCGTTTAATACCACTTTAAACATGCCGGCATTGGCTCCTTTCAAAGCTACCCAGTTGCTAATTAATTGTTCTTTGGAGGTTTGATCTATTAAACGGATGAAACTTCTGGCCTCAAAATTCCGGGTATCGTTTCCGCTTTTAAAATTATCCAGTTCTTCTAAAACCTGGATTGGAATAGCCACATCATGCTCATGAAAATTATTTATTGCATCGTGATCGTATAAAATAACGGATGTATCTAAAACGAAAATCTTTTTTACTGGATTGGGAGTTAATTTACCTTTCTTGGCCATTTGGTAAATTTAGCACTTATCAAGATTATTTTAAGTGCATGACTCAATATTATTTACCAAATATTGGTTGTTTACTGAAAATTTACATTACCGAAAACATTGATAATCACGAAAAATACGGGCAAAATAAAAACGGGGTTCCTCTTCTTTCGATTTAGTTCCCCGTTTTAACCTTAAAAATAACCATAGTCATTTCTAAAGCATCTAATCTTTGTTACTTTGATTTTTCCGTTTTCACTAGGTTTTTGCAAACTTTTGTGCTTCGTGAAAATTTATTTCCAACTGCTTCCTTCCGTAAAATTCTGCAATTTTCAATAATTTCTGCTGGGTTTAATTTTCGGATGTTAAATCTTGCGATCAACTTCTATATTCTTACTTGGTTTAACCCTTTCAGAAGCTAATTGTTTCCCCTTTTGTTATCCGAAATACTTCCCCTTTCGGTTCTTTATCTCTTTTGGATAGCTTAATCAGAATTCAAAGTACTTCGTATTTGATATTATCTAATTTAGGGTTTAAAGGCTTCGCTGTCAAGAAAAATCGTTTATTACTTATAAACAAAGTTATTAACCTTAAAATCAGTTTATTAACATGTATTTAATGGGTTTTAAGCATAAAAAAGGCAATAATCAAGTTTATCAACATAAAGCGATATGTATCTTATTAACAACAACTTAAAATTATTGAGCAATTATTTTATTCATTTTCTGCGTAAAATATCGAAACATCTAAAAAACTTAAACAAAATTGGCAGCAAAAGCCTGGGTAATATGTTATTTTTGTACCCATGCAGATCAGGCAGCCCATAAGAAACATCCAGGATTTTTTGTTAAGTACATATTTTGCAGATGGCTTACGAATTACCATTGGTGTACTTTTGCCTTCATTGATCCTTGCGCAATTTGGAATGCTTAAATATGGTATGACCTTATCTTTAGGCGCACTTTGTGTAAGCGTTGTAGATACCCCCGGCCCTATGGTACACCGCCGTAATGCCATGCTGGTTACCACAGTACTTATTTTTGTATTCTCTATACTTACAGGCTTAACCAATAAAAACCACTATTTCATTGGCTTTTTACTGGCTGTATCCAGTTTTGTACTCTCCATGTTTTACATTTATGGGGTAAGGGCTGCAGCCGTTGGAACCGCTACTTTATTAATTATTGTTTTAAGCATTGATGATATACGTCCATGGCAGGATGTTTTAATGCATGCCCTGATGGTTTTGGCCGGAAGTTTATGGTACACGGGCTTGAGTTATTTTGTTTACCGCATACGCCCCTATCGCCTGGTTCAGCAATCATTAAGCGATTCAATTTTAGAGGTTGCAGAGTTTTTGAGGGAAAAGGCCAAATTTTATCACCAGAACAATAATTACGATAAAACCTATGCAGATTTACTTCAATTACAGGTTTCTGTACACGAAAAGCAAGATGCCGTAAGGGAATTGCTTTTTAAAACCCGTGAAATTATTCGTGATTCCACTCCTGAAGGTCGCTTTTTGTTATTGGTTTTTGTTGATATGGTAGATTTGTTTGAGCAGGTGATGTCTACTTATTATAATTATCAGCAATTGCATGATCAGTTTGATAAATCAGGAATTTTATCTGACTATGAAATGACGATTAAACGCATTTCCTATGCGCTTGATGATATTGCCTTTGCATTAAAAAGTGGCGGCAAACCTACGGTATCCAAACGCCTTTTAATTGAAATTGAGCGTTTAAAGGTTAAAATAAATGAGCTCGAACGCAATAATACAAATCAGGAATATAGCACCATTGGTATAATTGCCCTTAAAAATATTGAAGTTAATATTGAAAATATCCTTTCCAGGGTGAAAACCATTTTTAGCTATTTTAAAATCAGAAATAGTAAAGATATTCGTCAGGCAGAAGTAGATACCGAAAAGTTTATAACCCGGCAAAAATTTGATTTTAAGCTTTTTACAGAGAATTTAACTTATAGTTCGTCTACTTTCAGGCATTCGTTAAGGGTAACCGTGGTGATGCTTTTGGGTTTTGTGGTTTCACAGCTTTTAAATTTCTCTCATAGTTATTGGATTTTGTTAACCATCCTTGTGATTTCCAAACCCGGTTTTAGTTTAACCAAACAACGCAATTATCAGCGTTTAATCGGAACAACAGTTGGGGCATTTATTGGAATGGGTGTGCTGACGTTTATTGATGACAAACATGTACTTTTTGGCATTTTATTGATTTGCATGATTGGCTGTTATAGTTTTCAAAGAAAAAACTATGTAGTGAGTGTGCTTTTTATGACGCCATACATCTTAATTCTGTTTGATTTTTTAGGTATGGGTTCTCTTGCACTGGCCCGCGAAAGAATTTATGATACTTTTATAGGTTCAGGCATTGCTTTATTGGCTAGTTATTCGCTTTTCCCGACCTGGGAGCGTGAAAAACTAAAAGAGGCCATGACGGATATATTAAAGGCAAACAAAGCCTATTTTGAGCAGATAAGCTTTTTATATTTTGAGAAAAACTATAACCGTACCGAATATAAGCTGGCCAGAAAAGAGGTCTATGTAAGCACAGCCAATCTGGCTTCGCTATTTCAGAGAATGTTCTCGGAGCCTAAAAGTAAACAGCTTTTTATTAAGGATGTGCATCAGTTTACGGCGCTAAGTCATTTGTTATCGTCATATATTGCCACTTTATCGCTTTACAATAAGGAGCACGATTTTATCTTTGAAAATTTTGATTCCTTAAAACCGATGTACAACAATACCATTTATCTGCTGGATGCTTCTATCGAAAACCTGATTCAAGGGAAAAGTACCATCGAAAATGTTCCGTTAATCAGGCTTAATGATAATGGTATATTAATAAAAAGTGGTGAAGATTTAGTTCCTGAACAATTCGATCTGATTCAAAAAGTTGCCTACGATATTTATAAATTATCCGTAAAAATTAAGATTTAATTTTTGACTACCAACTCTTTAATTGAGCAGGTTGTGAAAGGTAAGGTCAAAGAAGAACCGTCATCCAGCTTAAAAATAATCTGGGCATTACATTCCATTTTTTTATCTGTTAAAGACTTTAAATCAAAAACAATAGGGTAAAATCTTTGCTCAGGATTATCAGAATTTACTTTTTCTTCTCTGAGTTTAAATTTTAGCTTAACCTCCACCTCTCCTGCTTTAATTAAAATTTTATCAACCTTTTTAAAGTTTGCACTCGATATAAAATTAAGCATCAACTGATTGTTGTTTAGGTCTTTCGCATCTTTAAACAATTCGAAAGCATAATAATTTTTACCCTCACGGTGAAACTGATAATCAATACTTTGTTTGAGCTGTTGGCCATAAGTTATTTTGCCGAAAGCAAGAAATACGAGAATAAATAAGGATGTTTTCATAATTTAAAATTTAGGGCAGGCAAGTTTATAGCCTTTAGAGTTATTGTGCGTATAAATCAGAGAAATTTCATAGGTACGCGGGGTATTATTCAACATTTTATTTGCTGCAACAGTATAATTTAAACCTGCAGTAATGTTACCAACAGAAAGACCCAGATATGGATAAACGGCAGACTGATTAAATTTATACCACAAGCCGGCATTAACTTTAATTTTTGTTTCTTCATTCGGTCTAAAGCCAACCACACCACCTACAATGGTTTCGCGGTTAGCCCGTTGGGCCAGACTAATGCCACTAAAATTTAAATCCACCAGCTCATTGGCTTTGTAAAGCATACTTAAATGAATGGTTCTGCGGTAGGGAACAATATCTTCATTCCCGTTTAACATATTTTCCCTGGGTTTTGAAATGTGATAAAATGAATAGCCCAGCGCTAAACTTAAGCGGTTAAAGGTTGCTGAGAAATTTCCGCCCAGATTGAGATCAAAATAAGATGTTCTATCGTTTTTTAAGTCGAGATGATTAGGTAAAGACATATCAAAATGGCCGTCTTCGTCATATTGCGAAGCAAAAGTAAGTTTGTTGTAATCCAGATATTTTGAAACATAGGATATTTGTGGGGCCAGGCCAAACTTAAATCTGTGTTCAATATCTAAATATTGATAATAGGAAAAACTGGCGCTGATGTATTGCGATTTTAAGGCTTTATTAAAAGATTCGTCAAATAAGCCACTTAAACCAATACTAAACACACTATTGGTAAAGTTCTCATCCTGTATTAATTTTAAATCTCCGGATACACTGTAAGTGTTATAAGGATCTCCCAAATTGCCCCACTGTTGCCTTGTATTAACAGCAAACCGGTAATCGCCATCAAAAAAGCCTGTATAAGCCGGATTCAGGGTTAGTGGTGAAGCGAAATATTGAGAAAATTTTGGGTCTTGTGCCGAACAACATACCGTAATTAAGCACAATAATAAACTAAATAGCGTTTTGTACATTACAATATTAATATGGTTTTACCTTGAGATTGAAATTTTCCACCGAAAGAATCTATTCCTTCTGCAACCCACGAAAAGGTTTCCAAAGGTTGCATCTTGCTTCTAAAGCGACCATCCCAACCTGCATCTAAATCATTTGTCTGATAAACTAAAATGCCCCACTTATTGAAAACCTTAAAGCTGGTTAATTTGGTAATGCTCACTAAAAATGGATATAAGCGATTATTAGTTGCTTTTTGCGGGGTAAAAGCAGTTGGTACAATTATTTTTGGTGTTGGCAGTATTTTTAATTCGATTGAAGAAGAAACAGAACAACCCTTATCATTTTCTAAACGAATATAATATTGCCCGGCCTTATTTATTTTAGCAGGGTTTGATAATGGATTAAGCAGAGCTGCATCCTGAAAATAACTAACCTTTGCATAACCTTTACTTCCCTGAATAATGCTGGCAGAGGTTAAATCAATAAACTCACTATCAAAAATGGCTGCAGGCTGATTTAAAACAATAATTGGCAACGGATTTATAACAACATTTATTTTATCAGAAATAAAACAGCCGCTGGAATTGGTTATTTTAGTATAATATGTACCGGTTTTATCTATTTGTTTTGGATTGTTAATTTTATTGGTCAGTGCGGCATCATAAAAATAAGTATAGGTTACATTAGCACTGCTTCCACTATATAAAACCGAATTGGTAATATCTACCTTTTCAGGGTAGCAAACCGCTGCCGGATCATTTATGGTTAACAATGGCAATTCATTAATTGTGACATTAATTTTATCGCTAACGACACAACCTTTGGCATTTTCAGCCTTAACATAATATATACCGGTTTTATCTATGTTTTTAGGATCTGCAATGGGCTGGCTTAAATTATTATCGGCAAAAAAACTGTATTTAAAGTCTGCATCACTTCCATTAAAATTAGCCGGTTTGGTAATATCAACTTTAGATGGAAAACAAACCGCTGCAGGATTAGTTATTTTTAATAAGGGCTTAGCACTAATTTGTACAGTAACCGGAACCACCGCATCACAACCCGTATTGTTGTTAAGCTTAATGTAATAGATTCCTGATTTATTTACATGAGCAGGGTCTGCAAGTGGTTTCAACATAGCGGCATCCGTAAAAAACGATTTGGTTATTCCTGTCAAATCACCTGTTAGTAAGCTGTTTCCTGTAATATCAACCGTTTCTGTATAACAAACGGGATCTGGATTCTTTGCCGTAATCGCGGCCAGATTATTAACCTTTAAATCTATAATTGCAACACTTTCACACCCTTTGTAATTGGTTGCCAGTAAATAGTATGTTTTATCTTCAGTTATTTTGGCTAAACCTTTAATTTCTTTTGTCAGGTCTTTATCTTCATACACCAGATAGGTAAAATCCGGGGTTTTGTTCAGAATATAATCGGTTGAGGTTAAATCAATTTCGGTATCCTTACAAACAATTCTTTTTTGTACTACCTCAATTTGATAGTTAACGCTTTTTACTGTTGCAAAAACGGTACTGGGACACCCAAAACCATCAAAGGGAATCAGATCCAGCAAAATTTTTGAACCTTCTGGCGGTGTTGGTTTAATTACAGCCGATTGAGATGATGCATATTTTACAGTCCGGTCTTCATTATACCAGTTGTAAGTTTTAAAACCACTTGGTCCCGACACGGTAAGCTGATCTGCACTTTTACAATAAGTATTGCCTACAATAATATCACCGCAAAGATTATTTACATCTACATAAGCATATCCGAAGTGACCACTTAAAGTACAATCAGCACTGATAAATTCAACAATAAGTTTTTTGCCCTGGTAACCGGATAAATTTATGGTTACCGGAGTCCATTCCTTATAAATAACCAGATTACTCATATCAGATCTTTTGAATCCCGGTAATGAAGACGTGGCGATATATTCAAAAGATGCGCATGGAATGTATTCGTTCTTTTCAACATCTTTTACCCGTGCGATAAACCGGGGTTGCTCTGCAGGTTTATGTGCAGGATCTTCTAAAACAACTGCGTATTGATAGGTTAAGGTAAAATCGGGACGGTCACTTGGAACATTAATTAAAAAGGAAATGCCCTCTGATTGAGATCCTGCACCGTCATCTCCCAGTTTTACCGAAAAATTTCCGCCACCACTTGGAATTAAAGGAAAGTGACCATAAGGATCTGTTGCAGTTTTATTGCTAATGATGGTATGCCGGCCAATTATTGGTGCAGCAACTTCATTCGAATACACAAAATTTTTATTGTCGGTATTTGATGTCGTACCCGTATACAACTTCCAGTTTTGAAAATTTCCATTTTCAAATCCAATGTTTTCAGGGCAAGCCTGGGCGTACAGTTTAGCTGTTATAGTCATGCAGACCATAAAAAGCATCAAAAAATATCTATTTATCATTTAGGGACGATTAAACAGTTGATGTAAAAATATCAATTTAGTATACCTGTCAAACTCGAATACCCGTTAAACGACCCTTTTTTACACGAACCCGGATTTTAATTTGGTCGTTTTTAACTCATTCATTTTATTCATGCTGTGAATAAAATTAAAATCGGCCTTTAAACTATTATAAAGCAATTATTTAATCAAACTTTCCATTTTATTGAGGTGAAAAACTTCAAAAAAATAAACCGGGAAGAATTTTGTGTTTTTTACATGAACAGGAATATTACATACTCCAAAAAGGGGTATTTTATCTTGTTTTAGCAACCCTAACCAAAGGATATCAGATAAGATAAAGTAGGTTTAAAACGCAACAGGCTAATTTTACAACAAAATTTAAAACAATCGCTTGGTTTCAACTGTTGAATTGTGTTCTTAGTAAGATATTTTATGGAAAAGTTATATACAGCTGAAGTAACAGCAATTGGTGGCCGTGATGGTCACATTAAATCTAGTGATGGTTTGATTGAATTTGATTTAAGAAAACCAAAAGAATTGGGTGGACAAGGTGGTGCAACCAACCCCGAACAATTATTTGCCGCGGCCTGGGGCCCTTGCTATTTAGGTGCACTGGGTTCAGTTGCAGAGCATGAAGGTATTGATGTAAGTGAGGCTACCGTGAATGTTTTAGTTTCATTTAATAAAGATGGAAACTCATTTGTATTGTCTGCAGATTTGGATGTGCATATTCCGGGGGTTTCTCACGAAGAAGCACAAAAACTTGCTGATAAGGCACACAGAGCTTGTCCTTATTCTAAAGCAACCAGAGGTAATATTGAAGTTCGCGTAACAGCAATTTAAAAATCACCAGTCATAAAAAAAGCGATCAAACGATCGCTTTTTTTATTAATTTATATTTTTCTTTAAAGTGCTGTGGCTTCAACCTTATTAGTGTTGGCCGGTCTGCCATTTTTAAAAGCCTCCCTGGTTTTTAAACCAAGCAATTCAAACATAGCCATATCATCAACAAAAGCCGGATTTGGTGTAGTCAATAATTTATCACCGGCAAAAATAGAACTTGCACCAGCCATAAAGCAAAAGGCCTGTTCTAAAGTGCTCATTTCATTTCTTCCTGCTGATAAACGAACAACAGAGTTTGGCATTACAATACGTGCCGTAGCAATCATTCTAACCATATCCCAGATTGGAACACGCGGCTGATTTTCTAGAGGAGTTCCTTTTACAGGTACCAAAGCATTTACTGGTACTGATTCAGGGTGCTTAGGCATGTTAGACAGGGTTTGTAACATCGAAACCCGATCTTCAACCGTTTCGCCCAATCCAATAATACCACCACTGCAAACTGTTAATTTCGCTTTGCGTACATTTTTAATCGTATTTAAACGATCGTCGTAAGTTCTGGTGGAGATAATTCGTTTGTAATCATCTTCAGAAGTATCAATATTGTGGTTATAAGCGTATAAACCCGCATCGGCTAAACGTTGTGCCTGGTTTTCGGTAAGCATACCCAAGGTACAGCAAACTTCCATATCCATATCGTTAACCGCTTTAACCATTTCAATAACACGATCAAAATCACGGTTATCTCTAACTTCTCTCCAGGCTGCTCCCATACATAAACGGGAAGCTCCGCCCTCTTTAGCTTTTACAGCCGCACTAACCACCTGGCTAACCTGCATTAATGGCTGAACTTCCAAATCTGTATGGTAACGTGCAGCTTGCGGACAATAAGAACAATCTTCAGCGCAACCGCCAGTTTTAATGGAAATTAATGAACTTACCTGAACTTCATTATAATCTTTGTTCGCTCTATGTATACTTGCAGCTTCGTAAACCAAATCCAAAAATGGTTTATTGTAAATAGCTGCTATTTCTTGTTTGCTCCAGTCGTGTCTTGTTGGTTGCATAGTTTGATCAGGATTTTGTTGATTTAAGGATTTGTAAGATTGTATTGATCATAACAATCCATCAATTTTAATATTTAACGTTACAACAATAATTTACTGGCTAATCCTAAAATTAAAAGGAAGCCGAAAACATCGGTAAAAGTAGTAATAATTATAGACGAAGCAATGGCCGGATCGATACCTACACGTTTTAAAATTAACGGAATTCCGGCACCAGTAATCCCTGCAATAACCAAATTACCCGTCATAGCCAGGAAGATAACCAATCCAAGCATGGGATTTCCATCGAAAAAATAAGCGAAAATAAATACAATTAATCCGTTGGCCGCACCATTAATTAAACCAACGGTAAATTCTTTTAATACTGTTCGGTAAGCTTGCTTATCTGTTAAATCGTATAGCGAAATACGTCTTACCGTAACCGCAAGGGCCTGTGTAGCGGCATTCCCTCCCATTCCGGCAATAATGGTCATATAGGCTGCTAATGAAGGAATTAATTTAATGGTTGGATCAAAATAACGCACTACGGATGAAGCCAGAAAAGCTGTTCCCAGGTTTATAATTAACCAGGGTAAACGTGATTTTACCGCTTCTACCCAGTTTCCACTTAATTCCTCGTCTTCTGATACCCCAGAAATCTTCAGGATATCTTCTGTACTTTCTTCCTGCATTACATCAATAACATCATCAAAGGTTACCCTTCCAAGTAATTTTTGATGATCGTCAATAACCGGAATACTGGTTAAATTATATTGAGAAATCAAATAAGCAACTTCTTCCTGGTCGGTATCCGGATGCACATAAACGGCATCTGTTTTTACAAGCTCTGTTATTTGGGCATTGTGTTTGGCTTTAATAATATCCTTAAGTGAAACAATGCCTTTAAAAATTTCCTGATCATCTACAACATATATGGTATAGAACTCTTCCATTTCCTCACTTTGGCGGATAATTTCATCAATGGCATCCTTTTTAGTCAGGTTAATGTTTACACAGATTAAATCTGTGTTCATCAGTCCCCCGGCTGTTTTCTCGTCGTACGTTAATAAATTACGGATGTTGGATGCATCTTCCTCGTTTAAATCGCCCAGAATTTCCTTTTGCTCATGATCTTCCAACTGAGAAATAATATCAGTTGCGTCGTCATAATCAAGTTCTTCAACAATTTCTGTACGTTTATCAGGATGTAGTTTAAAAAGTAAATCCTCGGGGTGAGATTCTTCATCCATTTCAGAAATAATTTCTGAAGCAATCTCTGCCGGCAATAAATTTATAATATGTTGCTGTTCAGCTTTATCTAAACGTTCAAATAAAATTGCAATCTCCGAGGCATGATAATCCTGTAAAACTTCTTTTAAAATTTCATCTCCCGCTGAAATCGCGTTTTTAACTTTGAGTACGTCGCTTTTATCTATTTCGAATGATTGCATATATCCCCTCTTATTCCTGTACCAGGAAGCTCAATTCTGTCGTATTTATTGCACTAATATATTTTTGCTTTAAAAAGCTTTTGACTACCCGGTTTATTTAAACCAACCTTTTCTCCAAAAGTAGATGACCTGTAAAATGGCAATTACCCCCATAATTAACCAAGTGTATAAATAACCATGTGCCATGTAAAGCTCAGGCATGTTGTCTTTTAAAACTTTGCCTGTGACGGGATCCTCACGGCTAAAGTTCATTCCATAAATACCCGCAATAAAGGTTAATGGTATAAAAATAGAAGATATAATGGTCAAAACCTTCATAATTTCATTCATCCGGTTGCTGATAATGGATAAGTTCATATCAATATTTGCGGATGCAATTTCTTTTAAAGACTCAATAAAATCAATGATTTGAATACAGTGATCATAAGCATCTTTAATATAGGTTTTCGTTAAATCTGAAACTAAAGGGGTATCACTTCTTAAAATGTCGTTTAATTTATCACGTTCAGGCCAGGCTACTTTACGGATCATAATCAGCGATCTTTTAATGGCTTGGGTATCGTACATAATCCGTTTATCCGGATTATCGTACAAACGGTCTTCAATGGCATCAAGCTCTTCACCCCAAAAATTCAGTAAGGTAAAGTAGTTATCTACAATTACATCCATTATGGCATACATCAGGTAACTGCTTCCACCAATTCTAATATTACCCTTACCTATTTCCAGTCGTTTTCTAACGGGTTCAAAACAGTCTTCATAAGTTTCCTGAAAGGTAATCAGTAAGTTCGGGGTTAAAATAAATGAAATCTGATCATTACATAGGCTGCTGTCTTCGCCCAGATAAAGATGCCTGCTAACAGCGAAAACATATTTATCATTATCATATTCATCCAGTTTTGGTCTTTGGTAAGAGCTGGTAATATCTTCCAAAACCAGGCGACTTACATTCAATTGCGAATAAAGAGCCTCAAACATACTGCCGTCGGCCAAACCTTTAACATCAATCCAAAAATTAAATTCCTGATTTTCAGCCATTTTTCTCAGGTTATCGAAATTTTCGATTACCTCCTTCTTATAACTCTTTTCATTATAAGTGTGAAGCGTAATAATTGATTTCAGGGCATTTTCATCAATAGCGTATAAACCCGGACTTGTGCCCGGCTCAGGTACTTTATAATGTTTATGACGGTGACGAGGTTTGTTTTTACCCATAATTTATAGATACAACCGGGCTTGCGGCCCCTGATTAAACAATAAATCAACAATGCTTAAATTAGGCATAAATTGATTTCTATCTTCAAAAACCTGATAATATGGCTTATTGTTTACGATATCTTCCATTTTCTTTGGATTCATCATATTACGGTAATCAAGATTTGCGCCAACATTTGCAATATATTCTTCAGTAAAGTTAAATTCTGTATTTATTTTCAGTTTTTTACTCAGCCACTCTAACAGCTGGAAATTAAAATCAAATAAAAATTCAAATTTTTCATTGTAAAACCTGGCCAGTTCATCTTCGTAAAATTCGAAATAAGCCGAGCTGCGGTAACAACTTTCAAAGCTTAACCAGTGTAAACGCTGCCAGTTAAAATCGTAACTAATTTTAACATCTTTAACAGTTGTGTGCGTTTTAGATCCTTTTACAACAGGTACAGTGATATCCAGTTTTCCATTTGGCGAACAAATGCTTGCCCGGTTGCGGTAAGTTTGTTTTGGTAAATGCTCATATTGCTCAATCAAAAAATCGGGATTAAGCTTTTGCATTAAACTAAAATAACCAACCGGTGGAATATAAAATAATGGAAGTATAGCTGTATTCTGCATTTGAAAATTTATGTTTGTAGCCCAAACGTTTTAAAAATAATGATAAAAAGAGGAATTGCGCATACAGGCGTGTTTTTTTTATGCCTGCTTTCGCTACTGCCTCTGCAATTGCTGTTTTTTTTTGCAAGATTACTATATTATCTGCTTTATTACGTTATTGGATATAGAAAAAATGTTGTCAGGCAAAATTTAGTAAATTCTTTTCCGGACAAAAGTGCTGCTGAAATACGAAGTATCGAAAAAAAATACTTTAAATATTTAGCAGAACTGATTTTTGAAATTATTAAACTGGCTTCTATTTCTAAAGCAGAAACCTTAAAAAGGGTAAAGTTTAAGGGATTAGAACAACTGGAAAACCATTTTAAAGCCGGGCAAAGTGTTTTAGCCTGTACCGGGCATTATGGAAACTGGGAATTAGGAACTTTAGCTTTGGGTTTAAATATTTCGGCTAAAGCAATTGTAATTTATAAACCAATAAACAATAAAATATTTGAACTTTGGTTTGATGCTTTACGGACAAAATATGGTAATGTATTTTTGGCCATGCGGCAAACACTTAGAGGAATTGCAACTTATAAGAATGAAACAACTTTGCTGTGTTTGGCCAGCGACCAATCGCCGGTTAAAGACGAAACTAAATATTTTGTTAATTTTTTAAACCAACCTACAGCAGCTTTGCTTGGAGTGGAAAAAATTGCGAAGCAAACCAACAGGCCAATTTATTATTTTAAAGTTTCTCCGCTTGGGAAAGGGTTTTATGAGGTAGAGGTTTTACCGATGTGTCCCGATCCTTCGAAAACAGAAGAGTTTGAAATAACGAATTTGCATTTTAAGTTTTTAGAAGATATTATTAAAGAACAGCCTCAATATTGGCTTTGGAGCCATAAACGCTGGAAAGTAAAACCCGAATAGATAAGCATGAATCCCTCAGTAGCGGTTGTAATTTTAAATTGGAATGGTAAAGAATTATTAAACCAGTTTTTGCCAGGAATACTCCTTTCAGATTATGATAATTTGCAGGTCGTTGTTGGCGATAATGGTTCAACTGATGACTCAGTAACCTTTTTACAAGAAAAATTCCCTCAGGTTAAAATCATTACCAATGATGTTAATTATGGTTTTGCCGGCGGCTACAATAAAATTTTGGAACGGGTTGAGGCTGATTATTTTATTCTTTTAAATTCTGATGTCGAGGTTACCACAAACTGGATAAAGCCTGTAATTACTTTAATGGAAAGCGACGATCTTATTGCTGCTGCGCAACCAAAAATTAAGTGGCATGGTGATAAAAACCAATTTGAATATGCCGGTGCTGCCGGTGGTTATTTAGATCAGTTTGGTTTTCCTTTTTGCCGCGGACGTTTATTTAATGTTTACGAAATGGATAAAGGCCAGTACAATGATATTAAAGAAATTTTTTGGGCAAGTGGTGCGGCCTTTTTTATCAAAAGTAAATGCTGGAAAGAAGCAGGTGGATTAGATGCCGATCTTTTTGCGCACATGGAAGAAATTGATCTTTGCTGGCGCCTTAAAAACCTGAATTACAAAGTTGTGTACTCCCCTGATGCAGAAGTATACCATATTGGCGGCGGAACTTTACAAACTGAAAATCCTTTTAAAACCTACCTGAATTTTAGAAATAACCTGATTATTATGCAGAAAAACCTGCCCGCAGGTGATGCTTTCTTTCGTATAATGATTAGAATGTGGATTGATTTTATTGCCTGGTGGCATTTTTTATTAAGCGGGAAACCAAAATTTACATTAGCTGTAAGCAAAGGTCACTGGCATTTTATAAAATCAATTTTAAAAACAGCAAAGAAACGGGCCCGGCATCAAAAACCTTATGCTCAGCACACAGGCGTTTTTAATGGAAGTGTGGTTTGGGCATTCTTTATTAAGAAAATTAAATTCTTTTCTCAACTTAATTAATCAGCTCATTATAATTTGTTTCAAAATCAGTCAGAATCCCTAAAAGAATTCTGGTAGCAGAATAAATTTTCAAATAGGTTTCTTACTTACTGGCTAAAGCCTCATTAATCGATTTTTCGAGCCAATGAACGGTATTAATTGCCAAACCTAAAGTACTGAATTTAATAAAACCACTTTTATCAATGACCACATGTGTTGGATAGCCTTTTACACCGTATTTATTGGCAATATACCGGCCACCATCAACTATATTGTAATTAAAGGAAGTTGTTTTTAAAAAATCTTTTAAATCATGTTTTTCATCTAATGCAATGGCCAGAAAAACAACATTTTTGTCCTTATATGTTGTTACAAGTTCATTAAGTAGTGGAATTTCGTTTTTACAAGGCGGACAATTAATAAACCAAAAATTGAGTACAATTACCTTACCTGTACTGTCTCTAAGGTCATATTTATTACCATTCATATCCGTAACCTTCAGACCGTTAAACAATTCGCCTTCAGGAAAAGAATCACTCGATCTTGGTCTGGGCATTTGATTCACATATGCCGCTTTCTTTTCGGGGGTTAATTCATAAACAACATATTCAGGTTTGCCACTTTCTGTAACCGTGCCTCTATTTTTTAGCCCATATTTACCAGTCGACATGAGTTTTTTCCATACTGTATAAGGATAAACCATGCCATCTTCACCCCTCACTACAGATTGCTCATTCAAGGTCGTTTTTTTCAAGCTTCCTTGCTGCGCATTAACAAAAGACACAGAGAAAAATAGCGCAATTAATAGTAGATTTTTAAGCATTTTGAGCAGTTATTAATAAGCTTTCTATAGCCAGCCGATATCCATTCATGCCAAAACCTGTTAAAACACCTTTACAATTTTTTCCGGTTAAAGAAACATGTCTGTATTCTTCGCGGGCATAAATATTAGAAATGTGTACTTCAACTACAGGTGTTTTGATTGCTGCGATAGCATCAGCAATGGCTACTGAAGTATGAGTATACCCGCCTGCGTTAAGAATAATGCCATCGTAACTAAAGCCAACCTCATGTAACTTATTAATAATTTCGCCCTCTACATTACTTTGAAAATAATCAATTTCTAAAATAGCATAAACGGTTCTAAGTTGCTTAACATAGTCGTCAAAGCCTTCATTACCATAAATAGAAGGCTCACGAACGCCTAAAAGATTTAAATTTGGTCCGTTTATAATTTGTATTTTCATTGCTTATTATTGGGTTTATGATACCGTAAAGTTAAAATGTTTTATTCAGGATTAAAATGAATAATGGAGTTTAAAACCGGTTTAAGCAATTTTGTAAGATGTAAACCATATTTTTGTACAATGATCTTATCAATTTTTAAACCCTGTAAACATTAATTATGCTGTGGCAATCGTACATTAAAGGGTTTAAAGCTTATTTAAAGCTCGAAAGATCATTGTCCGCACATTCTGTGGAGGCCTATTTAAATGATATTGATAAACTATCTCAATATTATCAAAGCCTATTAAAAGAGCCGAAGTTAAGCGAAATTAGTACTGCTGATTTAAAATTATTTATTTCCTGGCTAAATGAGTTAGGTATGCAAGCCAGTACACAAGCCCGGGTAATCTCTGGATTAAAGGCTTTTTTCTCTTTTCTAATGCTGGAAGATATTATTCAAAGTGATCCTATTGCATTAATTGAAGCGCCAAAACTCAGCAGAAAATTACCGGATACTTTAAATATTTATGAAATTAATAGTTTGATTGATGCCATCGATGCTTCTAAACCTGAAGGCATGCGTAATAAAGCAATTATTGAAGTATTATATGGTTGTGGTTTAAGGGTTAGTGAGTTAACTGATTTAAAAATATCCAATTTATATCCTCAGATAGAATTTATAAAAGTGATTGGTAAAGGAAATAAAGAGCGTTTAGTACCTATTGGTGGGGTTGCCTTAAAATTGCTGGATATTTATCTGAAAGAAGTAAGGGTGCATGCCAATATTAAAAAGGGCAATGAAGATTATATTTTTCTAAACCGTTTTGGTGCTAAACTTTCCAGAATCACCATATTTAACCTGATTAAGAGTTTAGCAATTCATGTAGGGCTTAAAAAAACAATTAGTCCACATACCTTACGCCACTCCTTTGCAACGCATTTAATAGAAGGTGGTGCCGATTTAAGGGCAGTACAGGAAATGTTAGGTCACTCCAGCATTACCACCACAGAAATTTACACACATATAGACCGCGATTATCTGAGAGAAGTCATTACACAGTTTCACCCGAGGTCTTAATAAAAGTAATTTCATAATATGATTAGCATAACATTACCATTCAATAAGGCGTTATTTATTAAAGCGAATAAGTTAAGATTTAGATTAGAAAACAAAAACTCGTTCTTTTGGCTATTTCTTTATATCATTATTACGGTTGGTTTAATGATTCTAATTTCGTTTGATAAAAGTCCATCATCGTTTTATGGGATTGTAGGTGTTATTCTCTCTGTGTTAACAATGAATTATATTATTAGAATAATAAACTTACGCGGAGTTTTTTTGAGAAAAATAGAACTCGTTGGGGAAAAATACGAAAACCTGAACTTTACTTTTACTTTTGAATTTAACGACGAAGATTTCACCTATATTGATGATGAAAAGAAATTTCAAGTCAAATGGAAAGCTCTATCTGGTTATTCAATTAAGAAGGATTATTTTATACTTTTCATCGATAAAAAAATATACTCCATGCTTCATCGCTCCGAAGTCAGTTTTGAACAATTCAATGAAATTATTGAACTAAGCAAATCTAAGCTTAGTTATTTCAATATATAGAGGTCTTAGTAGCCATAATCATCCTGTCTTTGCCCTGCATATCTTTTCTTAACTCAATTGTATTAAATCCTTTAGATTTTAACATTTCAAGGGTTTCTCTACCCAAATATTCATTAATTTCAAAAAATAATAAACCATTTTCTTTGAGGCTATCAAAGGCAAAATCGGCAATTGCTTTATAAAAAATAAGCGGATCTTCATCACTAACAAACAGCGCCAAATGTGGTTCAAAGATTAATACGTTTTTGTGCATATCTTTTTGTTCCAAAAGCCTGATGTACGGTGGGTTACTTACCACCACATCGTATTTTTGGTCATCACGGTAAGTTAATATATCCGCTTCAATAAAATTAACTTCCTGTTTCATTTGCTCCGCATTTTCTTTTGCTACGGCTATGGCTTTTGCAGAAACATCAAGCGTTGATACCTTACTATCAGGTAAATACTTTTTTAAGGTTATTGGAATACAACCAGAGCCCGTTCCGATATCCAGTATCTGGAAATCAGAAGTTTTTATTTGCCCCACTTTATTAATGATCCAGTCTACTAACTCTTCCGTTTCAGGTCTTGGAATTAAAACATTTTCATTAACCTTAAAAACTGAACCATAAAAATGAGCTTCTCCAGTAAGGTGTTGAATGGGTTTACCTGATTTTAAATCTTCCAGAATAAGCAATAATTGCTGATAATCATTCAGCAATAACGACACACCGCTCTGCATTCTTAATTTCGTCGGCGAAAGTTGCAAAACATATTCTGCCGCCAGGTTAAACATAACCCTGGCTTCTTCTGTATCGTACAGATTACTTAAGTCTGAAATATATTTTTGCGTTAATTCTCCTATTTTCATGTGCTGCAAAACTAAACATAGTTTAGCTTTTTTAATTACATTTTCTATTTTACCTTATCGATAAAAATCTTTAACTACTTTTGCGCAGATGAGCGATGAACTTTACATAAAACGTTGTTTAGAACTGGCAGCCATAGCGATTGGAAACGTAAGTCCAAACCCGATGGTTGGCTGTGTAATTGTAGCAAAGGGGAAAATCATCGGAGAAGGTTACCACCAGAAATTTGGTGAGGCACATGCAGAACCCAATGCGGTTAAAGCTGTTTTTGATCAGTACGGACCTGAAGCTGAAAATCTTTTAAAACAAGCCACCGCATATGTTAATTTAGAACCTTGCGCCCATTTTGGAAAAACTCCTCCCTGCGCTGACTTATTTGTAAAACATCAGTTAAAAAAAGTAGTTATTGGCAACCGAGATCCATTTTCGGGTGTTGATGGTAAGGGCATAGAAAAATTAAGAAATGCCAATATAGAAGTAGTGAGTGGTATTTTAGAAGCAGAATGCAGGTGTTTTAACAGAAGATTTTTTACCAGAATAGAAAAACAAAGGCCTTATATTATTTTAAAATGGGCTGAAACTGCTAACGGTTATTTCGCTACAAATGATGGTCATCAAAAATGGATTAGTGGTGCTTTAGCAAAACGTTTGGCGCATAAATGGCGCACTGAAGAAGATGCCATTTTAATTGGTAAAAAAACGGCAATTGTAGATAATCCACACCTAACGGCAAGAGAATGGCCAGGTAAAAATCCGGTTCGTTTGGTTATTGATAAGCATTTACAAATCCCTCAGGATCATCATATTTTTAATAAAGAGGCTAAAACCATCATTTTAAATGAGTTAAAAACAGATGTAGTGGATAACGTTCACTATATTCAAATGGAGGATATGCATTTTTATCTTGCTCAAAAGGTTTCTTTTCAGTTGTACCTCATGGATATTCAATCGGTTATTATTGAAGGTGGCGCACATATTTTAAACCAGTTTCTGGAAGCTAATCTTTGGGATGAAGCCCGTATTTTTACATCGGCCAACAGCTGGACCGAAGGTATTGCTGCGCCTACTATAAACGGCCACTTACAGGAAGAACTTAACCTTGGATCCGACAAACTTTCTATCTATACAAACGACATAAATTAATGATTTACATCACCTTAAGTATCTTTTGCAGTGTAACAGTTGCCGTTTTATTAAAACTTGCAAAAAGGTATCAAATTAGTATTATTCAAGCCGTTACTTATAATTATTTAACTGCTTTAATCTTATGTTTTCTATTTTTTAAACCTGATGTATCTGTTATCACTCCAGCGGCACCATGGCCAATCTATATCTCTTTAGCAGTACTTTTACCCTCAATCTTTCTCTTTTTAGCTGCTTCAGTTAAAAATTTAGGGATTGTTAAAACAGACATAGCCCAGCGCCTTTCCTTATTTATCCCGATTTTAGCGGCTTATTTTATTTTTAAAGAAGATTTTAATAATTTAAAGTTTATTGGCCTCGCAGTAGGTTTTGTAGCCATACTTTTAACGTTTATCCGCAAAAATGATAAACAATCTGAATCAAATAAATGGATCTACCCTGTTTTTGTTTTTGTCGGTTTTGGGGTTATTGATGTACTTTTTAAACAAATTGCCTTACACAAAGAACTCCCCTATACCACTTCGCTTTTTACTGTTTTCTGCCTGGCTTTTCTGGTATCACTGATTATTGTAATCGTGATGGTTTTAGTAAAAAAAATCAAGTTGCAATTGGTTAATCTGATCTGCGGTATTATTCTGGGGTTATTTAATTTTGGAAATATCTTATTCTATCTAAAAGCGCATCAGGCACTGGCTAAAAATCCATCGACTGTATTTGCGGCTATGAATTTGGGCGTTATTGTGGTTGGTAGCTTAATTGGCATTTTAATATTTAAAGAAAAACTAAGCAGGCTTAATTATGCAGGAATAGTTTTAGCGCTTGCCGCTGTTATATTAATCACTTTATCGCAAATTTATGCTGTTTAATGATTCTTATAAAACAATAGAAAGTAGTGCTGAAGGCATTTTTAGAGACAAGGGAAGTAAATTTATTGCTTACGCCAACCCAATTCAATCTGAAGAAGAAGTTAAGCCTATTTTAACAAATTTAAGAGCTGAGCATGTTAAGGCAAGACATTTTTGTTATGCCTACCGCTTAACGCCCGACCGGTCGGTTTTTAGAATTAACGATGATGGCGAACCTTCGGGCACCGCCGGAAGACCAATTTTAAATTCCTTATTATCCGAAGACCTTACCAATGTTTTGATTGTAGTGGTCAGGTATTTTGGAGGTACGCTTCTGGGCGTCCCTGGTTTAATCCATGCTTATAAAACCGCTGCTGTTGAATCAATTAAGGCTTCTGCCATCATAACCAAAACCATTAATGATGTTTACGAAGTCCAGTTTGACTATTTACAGATGAACGATGTAATGAAATTGGTAAAAGAAGAAAATTTACTGGTGTTGGCTCAAAATTTTGATATGCAATGCAATTTAAAATTTGAGATCAGAAAAGCGCAGTTAAATATTGTTTTAGGTAAGTTTGATAAAATTGAAGGAACTAAACTTAAATACCTTCAAACCACTTAACGAAATAGGTATAACCAAATATAATCCTCAAAAATTATACAGATGAAAATAGCAGAAAGTGATTTAATTATCAATCCCGATGGAACAATATACCATCTGAATATTTTACCTGAAGATGTGGCTGAAACGGTAATTACGGTTGGTGATCCTGACCGGGTGAGTGAGGTAAGCAAATATTTTGATCGTATTGAGCTTAAAAAAGGCAAACGTGAATTTATTACCCATACAGGTTTTGTTGGCTCCAAAAGGGTTACTGTACTTTCTACAGGCATTGGTACAGATAATATAGATATTGTTTTTAATGAACTTGATGCGCTGGTCAATATTGATTTTAAGACCAGGGAAGTAAAGAAAGAGCTTACTTCATTAAATATTGTTCGTGTGGGTACTTCAGGTGCGGTACAGCCCGATATACCTATGGGCACTATTCTAGCTTCTTCGTATGGGCTGGGAATGGATGCTTTAATGAATTATTACGTGCAGGAATTATCAGGAGATGAGCATAGCTTACTGGATGATGTACAGGCCCATTTTGGGCATTTAAAGCATATCAACCCCTACTTAACTGCAGCCAGTGAAACCTTATTAAACAGTATTGGTAAAGAGATGGAACAAGGCATTACAATTACGGCACCAGGGTTTTATGCTCCACAAGGCCGACAAGTTAGAGCCAAAAATGCAGTACCTAATTTTATAGGTTTAATCAACAGTTTTAGAAGTGGAAATTTACGGGTAACCAATCTGGAAATGGAAACGGCTGGTATTTATGCTTTAGCTAAAGTATTAGGGCATAAAGCACTGTCTGTTAATGCAATTCTGGCCAGCCGGGTAAAGTTTGAGTTCAGTAGAAATCCAAACGATATTGTTGAAAAAGCAATTAAAATGGTTTTAGAAAGAATCTAAAAAAATGTCATCCTGAGTTTATCGAAAGACCATTTTAAATAAACTTTAAACGTTTCAACAAACTCAGGATGACGACATAGAAAAAGAAAATCCGTTAACGATTCTCCTCGTTTTTAAATCTAAACTGCAGGTATATGTTCTTTAACCAGTTCATTCCCCTCACTATCCAGATAAACCACGCTTAAATCCTCCAGCTCAATTACCCATTTTTCAACACCAGCATCTGCGGCTTGCTTACAAAAAGTAAAATAATCAGTTTCGCCACGCTGATGAATGGTCAATGCATGTTGTAATTTTTCTGCTGACGAGGTTTCATTGATAATCAAATCAGGATAATTTTCCGGACTGGCCTGCTCAGTATGGTCATCATCTCCAAAGTATATAGAAAGTCCATTAGAAACATAAACATCATTTCGCTTTACACCCATTGCTTTTATTTCTTTAATAAAACGGGGGAAATCTGCACCTGTTTTTATTTTCGATTCAGCTGTTTTTATTTCTTCAATGGTAAACATATCTTATTTATTTAATGAAACTTTGTAAATGGTAGTTTGTGTATACAAATCTTCAGGTTTTAAAACTGTACCTGGAAATTCAGGGATATTAATCGCATTTGGGTGGTGTTGTGTTTCAATACAAAAAGCATCATAACCGATATAATCACGTCCACCTTTGCCATTTTTTGCCCTTAAATATTTCGAAGTATATAAATGCGCTACGGGTTCTGTTGTATAAACACTTAATACTAAACCACTTTCCTCATCAATTGTTTTACTTGCTAAAGATAAATCTCCATAGGTCTTATCCAATACAAAGGTTTGATCGTAACCTTCTTCTGCATTCCAATCATGCCCTATTGCTTTCATCTTAGTGAAATCTAAAGGCGTATCTTTAACCGGAATCACTTTTCCAGTGACCGAATAATTATCATCCTGTTCCAAATAATTAGAGCCGAAAATCTGAAGTTTATGATCAGCCAGATTACCACCTTTTGGCGACAGATTAAAATATCCGTGATGCGTTAAGTTTATAGCGGTAGCCTGATCGGTTTCCGCTTCATAGCTTAAAATAAGCTCATCATTATCTGTTAATTCAAATGTTAAGGCCACAATGAGGTTTCCAGGAAAGTTTTCTTCCCCGTCTACACTCTCATATTCCAGCGTAACCGATGCATGAGGTGCTTCTGAAGTATCTATAACATCCCAAACTTTTTTATCAAAACCTGTTATCCCGCCGTGTAAACAATCCGTACCTGCATTTTGTGCCAGCTGATAGGTTTTACCTTCAATGGTAAATCGGCCATTTTTAATTCGATTGGCATAACGCCCAACAACAGCACCAATCAAAGCATTATTTTCAAGGTACTTTTCATCTAAATACTGCTCAAACGTATCAAAACCTAAAACAATATCCTGTTTTTCGCCTTGTGCATTTTGAACAATAAACTTGTTTATAATAGCGCCATAGTTAAATATTTTAACATAAGTGCCTTTGCTGTTGATTAGTTCGATAGCGATAACTTCTTCGCCATCAATAAATTTTCCTGTTGGTATTTGCTGAACGCTCATAAATTGTAACTTAGGGCTTTTGTTTTCTAAACAAACATACTATTAATACTTGCTTTTATAAATACTTTTAACTGAATGAAGATTGAATTAGCTGAAAAATTTGCTGAGCACTATCATAAAAATGCTGATGCAGTGTACTTTACCCCTGGCCGGGTTAATTTAATTGGCGAACATATTGATTATAACGGAGGGCTTGTAATGCCTTGTGCGGTAACGCTTGGTACCTGGTTGGCTTTAGCACCGAATAATGACCAACGATTTAGATTTAAAAGTTTAAATTTTGAAACTACAACTGAAATTAACAGCAATGAAATTCAGCAAAAAGAAGGTAATTCCTGGTCTAATTACCCGATAGGTATTCTTAATGAGTTTATTAAAGACGGTAAAAATATACCGGCGGTAGATTTATTATACTTTGGCAATATTCCGATAGGCTCCGGTCTCTCCTCTTCTGCATCCATAGAAATTGCAACGGCCTTTGCCCTGAACGATTATTTTAATTTAGGTTACGATAAGCTTGACCTGGTTAAAATGGCCAAAAGAGTAGAAAATGAATTTATTGGCGTTAACTCCGGCATCATGGATCAGTTTGCAGTGGCTTTTGGTGAAAAAGATAAGGCAATTGTACTGGATTGTGATACCTTAAAATATAAAATGGTAGACATTAATCTTGGTAATTATGTTTTGGCCATTATTAATACAAACAAACCCAGAGAACTTGCAGATTCCAAATATAATGAGCGTGTTGCTGAATGTCAGACCGCTTTAAAAGCATTGAATGATGAAATTACATTGCATAATCTTTGCGAATTAACCGCTGAAAAATTTGCGTTGCACAGTCATTTAATTAAAGATGAAGTGATTTTAAACCGGGCAACTCACGTGGTTAAAGAAAACGATCGCGTTCATTTAGCCGCTAAAGTATTAAATGCAGGCGATTTGAATGAATTTGGTCGTTTAATGTATGCTTCTCATCAATCGTTGAGAGAATTATACGAAGTAAGTGGCCAGGAACTGGATGCGGTTGTTGATTTTTGTGCAGATTACGATCATGTTATAGGTGCCCGTATGACGGGTGCAGGTTTTGGCGGTTGTGCAATTGCTTTGCTTGAAAAAGGATTTGAGGAGGACTTCGCCAAACATCTAACAGATTATTATGTAGATAAAATTGGTTATCCGGCAGCAATTTATATTAGTGAAATAGGAAACGGTCCGGCAAGACTTTAAGCAGAAGGGCATTTATTTTAATGAAAAAACTAAAATTGGACGAGTTAAATCGTCCGGATATAGAAGAATTTAAGGCGCAGGAAAAATTACCTGTTATTGCAGTTTTAGATAATGTAAGAAGCATGCATAATGTAGGCTCCATTTTTAGAACAGCCGATGGTTTTGCATTGGAAAAGGTTGTACTTTGTGGAATTACGGCTCAACCTCCACATCGTGAAATCGAAAAAACGGCTTTAGGTGCCACTCAATCAGTAGATTGGATTCATTATACCGATACCGTCCAGGCTGTTGATGCTTTAAGAGCACTAGGTTATGAAATCGTAGCTATAGAGCAAGCCGAAAACAGCACTATGTTAAATACTTTCCAACCTAACCCGGACAAAAAATATGCTTTAATATTCGGAAATGAAGTAGATGGTGTAAGTGATGAAGTGATGGCAAAAATTGATGAGTGTATTGAAATTCCACAATTTGGAACCAAACATTCCTTTAACATCACCATTTCAGCAGGAATTGTTTTCTGGGATTTCTTTGCTAAATTAAAATTATAATTTATCGGATAAACATTTAGAATATAGATTCAGATGCAAAATCTACTTTTAAAAAAACTTCAGATTAAATCAGGGCATGTGGTAAAGGTTGATGCTGCGCCTGAAAACGCGGCGGCAATTTTTGGAGAAATCCCTGCAGATATTTCCTTTACATATAATAGTTCAGCAAAATTTGATGCACTAATTTGCTTTTCCATTAATAAGGCAGATTTATATAGTCAGATAGAACGAAATCTAAAGGAAATTAAACCAGGTGCTGTAATCTGGATTTTTTACCCTAAAAAGTCTTCTAAAATTAAATCTGATCTTGATTTAATGAATAGCTGGAAAGAATTGGAAACTTATGGTTTAGCGCCATGCGCTTCAGCCGCTATTGATAACATCTGGACTGGACTAAGATTAAAACTTGCTTCAGAAGTTAAAGCATCTGGTGTTGGCAACGCTGAAATAAAACAAAATGAATTTGCCGAATTTATTGATGTAGATAAAAAGATTGTTAAACTTCCTGCAGATTTGGAGGCTATATTAATTAATCATCCATCGGCTTTACAGCATTTTAATGCACTCTCCTATACCAATAAAAAAGAGTATGTGTTATGGATTTTAACTGCAAAACAGGAGAAAACCAGAACCAGTAGGCTCGAAAAGACCTTAGAAATGCTCTTAAATGGCAAAAAGAATCCATCAGCAAAAGGTTAAAATATTACCTCAAGGTTAAATTTGTATACAATACTATACATAATTTAACCTTTGTTTCTTTTTAAGGTAACAAAACAATCAACAGCAAAACTCATCGTAAACTTCTGATTTTATGTGATTTGGAGCAATTTTAGTTCTTTTGGCAGGGTTTTTTCTTAGGGGATACCAACAACAGTAGGAAAAACTATTAAATAACAAAAAGGAAAAAATATGAACTCCAAGATTACAAAATCAACAATGTTGGTTGCCTTATTAGGTTTATCGTCACAATTATTTGCACAAGAGACGCCGACGACAAGTCGTTTCTCTACTCAAGACTTCAGAACATGGTCTGTAGGTGTTCATGGTGGCATTTTATCTCCAAACACCATTTTCGGTTCTGAAAGCTATAGAGCTGAAGAATTTAAAAGTATTGGTTATGGTGCATTTATTAAGAAACAAATAATTCCTAGCTTAGGTTTGCAAGCAGATTTCTTAAGAGGAAACATTAAAACAGTTGGAGATAATTTTAGCACTAAATCATCAATTAATTGGTCTGGTGCTTTAACAGCGGTTTTAAATGTAGCAAACATTAATATTAACAAAGAAAATGCTGTATTAATTCCTTATATCAAAGCTGGTGCTGGTTATATGGGCGTAGAATCAAGTGCAACATCAGGTTCTAATACTGTTAATGATGGTGGCAGAGAAGGATGGTTTATTCCAGTTGGTGCTGGTGCTAAATTAGGTATTGCAAAAGGGATTAACTTAGATTTAGGTTATGATGTAAACTTTGTTAAATCTCCTAATTATGGAACAGACACTAAACCTAGGTTTGCTTATGCACATGCTGGTTTAGAGTTTGCTTTAGGAAGTAAAGACAAGCCTCAATTAGCAAACTATAGTTCTTTAGCGCATTTACGTAAAGAAAGTGCTGAAGAAAGTGCTGATCTAAGAAGAGCATTATCTACAGCAGAGCAAAATGCAGCAAGAGACCGTGAGCAATATGCTAAAGATTTAGGTGATGATGATAATGATGGTGTTGCAAACAAATTTGACAAATGTCCTGGAACTGCTTCAGGTACTGTAGTTGATGGTTCAGGTTGCCCTATCAAAGTTCAACGTGAAGTAATTAAAGAAACTAAAGTTGTTGTAACAGACGAAGATCGTAAAGTTGTTAAAGATGCGATTTCTAACTTAGAATTCGATTTAGGTAAATCGACTATCCGTTCTAAATCTTATGCTACTTTAAATCGTGTTGCTGCTTTATTAGTTGAGAAAAACTTCAGCTTAAAATTAGCTGGTCACACAGATAACACAGGTTCAAGAGAATTAAACTTACGTTTATCTAAAGACAGAGCAGAAGCGGTAAAAGCTTATTTAGTATCTCAAGGTGCTAATGCTTCAAGAGTTGAAGCTACAGGTTACGGTCCTGATCAACCAATTGCAACAAACAAAACTGCAACTGGTCGTCAACAAAACCGTCGTGTAGAGTTTACTTTATACTAGTCGTAAATTAACGATAATAAAAAAGTCCCGATGAAAATCGGGACTTTTTTTATGTTCAGGATTTTATGATGAATAAATAATCTAAAAGAAAGAGTTAAGATAATCCTTTCTTGTTTTTATAAGTCATTTTAGCTTTTGTGCCAGCGCTGTAGTTATAATTTTTAACATTACTAGCTTTCTTTTCATGAAATGCAGCACCACGATCAGAAGCTTCATCCTCTTCTTCAGTTGTTTTTTTCTTTTTAGTTTTTGCACTCGCAGGATCTACCACTTTTAAATCATCCGGCAAATCCATAACCTGCATCAACTCGCCCACTGCATGTTCAATTTTTCTAACTTCTATTAATTCAATATCTGTTGAAAAAGTAATGGCCACCACTTCTTCGTCGCCATGTTTTACAATTCTTTTAATCAGCGTTTCTTTCTGTTCAGGCAATTCCATATGAATAACAAATGGAATACCCGAAATATCAAGATCCTGTAAACCTTCATTGGCTACAATTAAAACCCTTGCTTCAGCAATATTTTTAAAATCCTGAATGTCATCAAAACCCGCATCATCAAAAAATAAGGGCCTGTAAATGCTTATTTCACCCTCATTAACATGATTAAAGTTTTTATAAACCGTTTGAGCAGTTAATTTGGTATTTACAAACACAACTACTTTATCAAATACTTCAGCATCGCCCAATAAAAGAGTCAGTAAATTAAGCTTGGTTCTAAAATTAGGTACCTGATATAATAGTTGCTGATGCACTTCTGCTTCCTTCTCTCCAAGTTCCTGAATTTCTATAACTGCCGGAAATTTCATAAAAGGATTAAGCATGTGGTTTAATTTATCATGCAAAACCTCGGTAAAAATAATATGCTGTGATTTCTGAGCACTATTTGCGAGTTCTACAACAGGCAATTGCAAACCTTTTTTAACAATTAACTCCGCATTATCTACGATAAACATTTGAATCTTGTTCGTATTTAAAGCCAGTTTTAAATATAAAGCGCGTGCCCTGTCTGGTACAGCTACAATAATATCCACCCCATCAGTAAGCTCGTTCATTTGTGCATCAATACTTCCAGAACTATCTATGCCTGCAATACGAAATGTTTTATTTCTGTTTAGCAAATTAAATTGCGCTATTACTTCAGCCACATGTTCTGCATCAGGCACTAAAATTAAGGCTCTTGGTGCTTCTTCAAAAGCATATTTAAGCTTCATCAGCGTAGCTAGTACATATGTAGTAGTTTTGCCAATCCCCTCTGGTCCAACAGCAATAACATCCTGCCCGCCTAAAATCCTCGACATTGTTTTTAACTGAACCTCTTTTGGAGTTAGAAATCCGGCATCTGTCATGGCCGCAACAAGTGGCTTACTGAGTTTTAATTTATCTAAAGACACAATTTTTTTGATTAGTGAATAAGAATGCAAATATCCTGAAAATAATTAGCTTTTAAGAACATGAATTTATAATGCGCTGTTTACCTTATTTAAGAGGTGAAAATTATTTTAAAATAAATACTACTAATTCTATAGAAATTATATACTAATTTATATCTTTGCCTAACATTAGCAGTTAATGTAGTTTATGGTTAAAATTTTAAAGGATTATAATTATGTCTATTTATTTTCAATATCCCGCAATAGATGAATATCCAATTTTCGTCTATCCTCTTAAAAATGAAGAACAGAAAGAGATAATTCCAGAGGATAAAGATACTTTAAACGATGAACAAATTGCTGAACTGAAAGATTATTTAACACTCAAACAATTATAGAAATTCTGGCCAGTTGACTGAAAGGAAAGGTTGGAGTTTCATAAACTTACACATAATGGTTCGAATCCATTACTAGGCCGCAAAGTATGCGCTCACATGCTTTACAAGTCTGCACGCAGGCTTGATGATTTGGTTATCATATATTTGTTTTGTTGTTAGCTAAGGCTATCCGCGATGGATAGCCTTATTTTTTTGAAAAAAATATCCGATTAAAAAACAATTTTTAATTTATCTGGTTATATAGTTAATTCACATTATACTAATCTTTTACAGATTAATTTGTTTGGTTTAAAGGGATTTATGGATATAAATCCCTTTTCATATTTTTGTTACCTTAGTTTCAGCATTTCAAATCCTATATTCGTTTAAAATATCACATTTTAGATGAACCGAAAACATTTCCTTTCTTCATTTATTGCTTCAGCAGCATTATTGCCTGCATTTAAAAGTTTAGCAAATACAATCGAGCCTGACAATTCCTCCAATTTTAAAATTCCGCCATATCTTAAAGCCGGTGATACCATTGGCATAACCAGTCCGGCCGGATACATTACAACCGAACAAATCCAACCTTCTGTTTTACAAATGCAAAGCTGGGGTTTTAACCTAAAAATTGGCGATACGATAGGCAAACGTGATTTTACATATGGTGGTACCGACTCCGAAAGACTGATAGATTTTCAAAAAATGCTTGATGATCCTAACATTAAGGCCATTATGTGCGCACGGGGTGGTTACGGTTTTGTGCGTATTGTTGATCAACTGGATTTTTCTGGCTTTAAAAGAAACCCAAAATGGATTATAGGTTTTAGTGATATCACAGTTTTACATTGCCATTTAGCCAGACAATTTGGTATTGCATCTATTCATTCTAAAATGTGCAATAGTTTTCCTGATGACTGGAACAAAGCAGAGCCTATACAAATAGAAACCATTCTATCCATTAAAAACGCATTAATTGGCGAAGATATGGCTGCGCTTGCCCCCGCCCATGTAAATAATAAACCAGGAAAGGCTGAGGGTATTTTAGTTGGCGGAAACCTAAGCATCATTGAAACGCTTTGTGGGAGTCAGTCTGATTTAAATACAGATCATAAAATTCTTTTCGTGGAAGATACCGGAGAATATCTTTATAGTTTAGACAGAATGTTTTGGAACTTAAAACGAAGCGGAAAGCTGGATAAACTTAAAGGATTGGTTATTGGTGGTTTTAAAGTTAAACCGGATGATGCCGGAGAGGAATTTGGTAAAACTATTTATGAAATTGTAACGGAAAAAATCAAAGAATATAATTACCCCGTTGCCTTTGATTTTCCGGTTGGCCATCAGCGAAATAACTTCGCTTTGAAGTGCGGAAGTCAATATCAGTTACAGGTTAATGAAACCGGAACGGTATTAAAAACAATATAGATAACCACCAGAAATGATTTCAAAAAGCAATCTAAACGGTTTTCACTTCGTCTTCGCTGTAATCTTTAATATCTGTAATATAGCCGTTTATAAGCAGGAAGTCAAATAAAGGTTTAGCTTCAGCAGTTATTGGCATATTGGCTGTAGTAATCACCTCGTTGGTTTTCTTATCCAAAAATGGATAGGCGAATAACCTAACATTTTTGCTGAACATGTCATTTACATAGCTCAATAACTGACCAGAATAATTCTCACCAAAGTTGGTCGAATTAAATACAAACTTCAAGTTATTGATGTTAGTAGCCAAGCCAACACTTTTTGGTTTACAACGGTCTAAATATTTTGCAAGGCGATTATGACGCGTAAAATTAGATACAATCACAATGTTCCCGGTATCACACATATCCTGGGTTCTCTTCGCTACTGCTTCCAAATCAATATCATCAGGCGTTTCCTGCGCTTCAGTTAAAACATTGGTCAATAAAACCTCAATCATCACGGCCAAATTTCCTTCCTCTACATGATTGGTACGCTTAAATTGCTCTGTTGCTTTATTAAATAAGTTAAAATTAGGATTAGATTTCTGACCATATTTGGTACGCAAAATCATAATGTCCTTTTTATACAATAAATCTTTAGCCTGACGGGGGTGCGCATCCGCATCAAAAATTGCAGCTGCAGAAAAATCCTTCATAATCATATAAAGATTAAGCAGAATATTGTTTGTATCGGGAAAAGCAGGACCTTTTACAGAAATTAAATCAATTTCTACTGAGCCGATAGTCAGGTTATCAGCTAAAGATTCTACCATTAATTTAGGATCCCGGTAATGATAAAATGCCGCATAAAGTAAATTAACGCCAATAATCCCCAAAACACGCTGTTGCATATTTACATCAGTATCCAACAGGCGTACGTGAAAAAAGATTTCGTTAGGCAAACCACCCGGTTCATTTTGGAAACGGAGCCCGACCCAACCATGAGGTTCGTTAGTACGTTTATAATTCAGGGTGGTTACGGTATCTGCAAAGGCAAAAAAAGTACGGCTTTCGTATTTCTCACCAGATAAACGCTCATTCAGCAAGCCAAATTCATGGTCGAGCATTTGTAGAAGCCGGTTTTGACTCACGTAACGGCCCGAAGCTTCTGCTCCATAAATGGCATCACTAAAAGTCATATCGTAGGCCGACATGGTTTTTGCTACTGTTCCGGATGCTGCCCCTGCATTAAAAAAGTTTCTGGAAACTTCCTGACCTGCTCCAATCTCAGCGAAAGTGCCATATATAGCCGGGTCAAGATTTATTTTTAATGCTTTTCGTTTAGTATCCAGAATTTCTCTTTCCATGGCGCAAAAGTACAAAAAAATGACGTTAGGATAAATCCAGATGCAATATAAAATGAATCTAAATACTGTACAGAACAAAAAATAAGGATAACGCCATCCAGCGTTATCCTTATAAACCTAAACTTAAACTAAACTATTATGAAAAAACTTTTATGCGACTACAATTTCTTTGTGTTGTAATTTAGCCTCATCTTTTTTACCAATGTTGATGCTTAAAATACCGTCTTTATACTCGGCAGTAATTTTGTCGCCATCCGCACTGTCTGGTAAGTTAAATGATCTTGCAAACGAACTGTAATCAAACTCCTTACGTGTAAAATCTTTTACAACCTGAGTTTCGTCTTTTTTAACTTCTGCCCAAACCGATAAGGTATCTTTCTTTAAATTAATTTGAAAATCTTCTTTCTTTAAACCCGGTGCAGCCAATTCAATTACGTAAGCAGTTTCGCTTTCGCTAATATTAACATTTGGCGATTTATCAACCATTTTATTTTTAGTTATCGCATCGCTAAACAATGAATCAAAAACATTGTTAAAGTAAGGAGCTGTGTTGCGGGTTTTGTTGTTGAAATTTACAAGTGTCATATCTTTAATTTTTTATTTTTAAATTGATAATTCATCCTATTCAACTTATATACCAATCCCTATTTTTATGATTTTTAAGACATTTTGGCAAAAAACAAGTAAATCAAAAGACAAATTGACAGACATAAAGCGTTTTTCTGACTTTTTTAACTATAAAACCAATATTCCACTTCGTTTTATAGACTTTGATATGATGGGACATGTAAACAATTCGGTTTATTTTACCTACCTGGAAATAGCCCGTACAAAATATTGGGAAGAGATTATTAATTGGGACTGGAAAAAAACCGGGATTGTTATAGCGCATGCCGAGCTGGACTATATTTTACCAATTTTGATGGATGATAAAATAGCCGTACATGTTAAAACATCCAGAATAGGCAATACCAGTTTTGATCTGGATTATCAGATTGTAAAAATTAAAGGTACTGAAGAAGTAATTTGCAGTAAGGGAAAAACTGTGTGTATTGCAGTTGATTATGCAAATGGCAAACCGGTGGCCATACCTGAAGCCGAAAAACAAAAAATGTTAGATTTTGAACAACTAAATCAATAAACTTTAAGCCATTTTTTAACTGCCGATAAGAATGACTGTTGTTGATCAACAAAAAGATAATGTGAGCAATTATCCAAATAAACAAAGTTATTTTTTCCGGTAATATGTTTCATATCCTCAATTTGCTTGTCAGAAAAAATTCCGTCTTGCTTACCATAAATTGCAAAAAGACGGATTTTCTTATCTTTTATTTTCTTCAGAATGGCTTTTGTATCAATGTTTTTAAGTGGTTCGTTCTTATAAAAATTTATTGGGGCATTGTGATTCCTGATATTGGTTTTATAAAAAATACCAGCTTCATAATTTTTGTTTAAATCAACCGCCTCTTTATCTGGGTGCTCCAATTTAAAGTAACCATTTTTTCCGGCCAGATCGAAACAACCTTTTCTATATTCGGCTGAATTTTTATCCAAACCTTCTACATAGGCAACTGTTTTGAGCATAGTGGTATCATTTTTTAAGGCATATATCTTTTTAACCGAGGTTAAAATATGGTTATAAGTTTCTTGCTGGGAGAATAAAGCGCCAGCCAATATTAATGTATTTACCTTTTTAGGATATTTTTCTGAAAACAATGTACCAACCAATCCGCCAAAACTGTGTGCAATAATATTAGCCGATTTAAGGTTGTACTTTTCGTAAATACCATTTAGATCATTAAAAGCCTCCTGATAAGTAAATTTTGCATCAGGATCTGCCGACCGGCCTTCACCTCTTCTATCGTAAACAATTACATAAAAGCCTTTATCAGCCAGTTTTTGAGCAGTTGTGCCTTCAAAAAGTGTTGAATTACCACTTGGTCCGCCGTGAATAAATATAACGGCTTTATTGGTGCGATTACCATATGCGTGACTATAAATTGTTTGTGCTTTCGCAAAGAATATGCTTAAAATAAGGTATAGTGAAACTAAAATAGGTTTCATGAGCATTAATAATCTAAATGACGTTTAAGTTGGTTATTTTAAGTCAGGAATCATTTTGCCTGGATTTAATATGCCTTTTGGGTCAAAAACCTGTTTTATTCCACGCATTAGATTTAAATGAATCTCTGAATATTTTATTGGCATATAATCTTTTTGAACCAGGCCAATGCCGTGCTCTCCCGATAAAGTTCCACCTAAATCTCTTGTAAGTTCAAAAATTTCTGTAATGCCAAATTTCAATTTGTTTTTCCAGTCATCATCACTCATTCCGGCTTTAATAATGTTTACGTGTAGGTTTCCATCACCAGCATGTCCATAGCAAACACTTTCAAAACCATATTTTGCACCAATTTCTTTAATTCCATTAATTAATTCCGGTAAAGCAGCTCTTGGCACCACGGTATCTTCTTCCTTATAAACTGAATTAGATTTGACCGATTCGGCCATTGTTCGGCGCATCCTCCACAATTCTTCTTTTTGAGCCGAGGAATCAGCGAAAAGCACTTCCGTACATTTATGATCTTCTAAAACGATATTGGTTTTCTCACAATTTTTAAAAATGTCATCCAAATCATCTCCATCAAATTCAATCATTAATAAGGCTTTAACATCATCTTTAAGATCAAATTTGATGTCGTCATATTTAATTACCCACTCCACTCCTTTCCGTTCCATAAACTCTAAAGCAGATGGCGTTACACCAGCCCTGAATATTGCTGAAACAGCTGCACAAGCCTCTTCATTTGTGCTGAAAGAACCCATCATTAAAACTGAGTTTTGTGGCTTGGGCAAAAGCTTAGTCACGATTTTAGTTACAACAGCTAATGTTCCTTCCGAACCAATCATCAACTGTGTTAAATTATAACCTGAAGCATATTTTAACGTATTGGCGCCTGTCCAGATTACCTCTCCATTAGGTAAAACGACTTCCAGATTTAAGATATACTCACGAATGGTTCCATATTTTACAACTCTTGGTCCACCAGATCCATGCGCCACGTTTCCACCTATAAAACAAGAACCTTTGCTGCTTGGGTCTACCGGATATAAAAGCCCTTGTTCAGCCACTGCATTAATAAACTCTTCGGTAATTACCCCGGGCTCAACAGTGGCTTGTAAATTCTCTGTATCTATTTCTATAATGGCTTTAAATTTTTCCATGGATAAAGAAACGCCTCCATAAATTGGCAAAGCGGCGCCACTTAATCCAGTCCCGCCACCTCTCGGCGTAACCGGAATGCCATAACCATTACAAAGTTTAAGCAAAGCAGAAACCTCGGCAGTTGTTTTTGGTTTTACAACAACCTCTGGTTGGTAACGTAAATCTTCTGTTTCATCATGGCTATAATTATCCAAACTTTCGGCATCTGTAAAAACTGCGTTTTCGCCTAAAATGCTTTTAATTTCTGCTAATATCTGAGGGTTTAATTTGGTAAAGTTCATTTTATTTTGCTGCTGTATAGGTTAGTTTTACAAAAGAATGGCCTATTTGTCCGGGCATTGGTGGATTTAATTTTTTAATGCTTGCATTTATAATCTCTACAAACGGATATAAGGCTGCAACTTTTGAAATCATATTGTGCAAAACGGTTTCTAAAAGCTTTTGTGTATTTTTCATTTCTGCCAAAATAATTGCATTCAGGTCTTCATAATTTACCGTTTGCTTCAATTCGTCATCAAAGCCCGAAGGTGTAAATATAGTTTCCAAATCTACAATAAAATGATTGCCTGTTAATTGTTCTTCAGGGTAAAAACCATGCAAAGCAAAACATTTTACATCTTTTAAGGCGACAGTTTGTTTTAAATAACTCATTATATCTGTTTGTGAAACAAAATTAAATTTTTATTCATGAATATAATGCCCATTGCGGTAAATTGTTACCTTTGAATTTAACATAATCTCTTAACCAGATAATTTCACTTTACATGAGCAAATCAGCAAAAAAAGACCTTTACGAAGCTCCGGATTACTATTTATTAGATGAACTTTTAACAGACGAACACAAATTAATCCGTTCTACTGCAAGAGAATGGGTAAAAAAAGAAGTTAGCCCGGTTATTGAAGATTATGCACAAAAAGCAGAATTTCCGAAACATTTAATTAAAGGATTGGCAGATATTGGCGCTTTTGGCCCTACTATCCCGGTTGAATATGGTGGTGCAGGACTGGATTATACAGCCTATGGAATTTTAATGCAGGAAATTGAGCGTGGAGACTCTGGAATTCGTTCTACCGCTTCGGTTCAGGGCTCCTTAGTGATGTACCCTATTTATGCATACGGAACGGAAGAACAACGTAAAAAATATTTGCCTAAGTTGGCCAGTGGCGAAATGATGGGCTGTTTTGGCCTAACAGAACCAGATCATGGATCGAACCCTGGCGGTATGGTGACCAATATAAAAGATGCAGGATCTCATTATGTTTTAAATGGAGCTAAAATGTGGATCAGCAATGCACCATTTGCAGACATTGCCGTGGTTTGGGCTAAAGATGAGTCAGGAAAAATCAGAGGAATGGTTGTGGAGCGTGGCATGGAAGGATTTTCTACCCCTGAAACCCACAATAAATGGAGCTTGCGGGCTTCGGCAACCGGAGAATTAGTTTTTGATAATGTTAAAATCCCTAAGGAAAATATTTTTCCGGAGATAAGTGGTTTAAAAGGGCCTCTGGGTTGTTTAAATCAGGCCCGTTACGGTATTGCCTGGGGTGCACTTGGTGCGGCAATGGATTGTTACGATACGGCTTTAAGATATTCTAAAGAAAGGGTTCAATTTGGAAAACCAATTGGAGGTTTTCAGTTACAACAAAAGAAACTGGCCGAAATGGTTACCGAAATTACCAAAGGACAATTATTGGTTTGGCGTTTGGGTGTTTTAAAAAGTGAAAACAGGGCAACAGCCGAGCAAATATCTATGGCTAAAAGAAATAGTGTAGAAATTGCATTGGATATTGCCAGAAACGCCCGTCAAATGCTTGGTGGAATGGGTATTACAGGTGAATATTCAATTATGCGCCATATGATGAATCTGGAATCTGTGGTAACGTATGAGGGCACACATGATATTCATTTATTGATTACCGGAATGGATGTAACGGGTTTAAATGCTTTTAAGTAGATTTGTACGTTTAAATTTTACATAAAAGACAAAATGGATTTTAAGAAATACGTCTACATTCCAGCTACTCCTGAAGAGGTTTATCTGGCTTTGACAAAAGACATCAGTATAAAACTTTGGACGGGTGCTGAAGTAGAATTTGAAGAAAAGGCTGATACTGAATTCTCTTTATGGGATGGTGATATTGTAGGAAAGAACCTGGAATTTGAACCTAATAAAAAAATTGTACAGCAATGGTATTTTGGTGAAGATAACGAACCTTCTATTGTAACCATTAAACTGCATGAGGATAAACCGGGAACATCTTTAGAATACAGACAAACTAATATTCCTGAAGAAGACTTTAAAGAATTTACCGAAGGTATTGAAGAAAATTACCTTGGCGGACTGATTGATTTCTTTGAAGATTAAAACTTAAATACACCTTGCTTGTTATGATTTTAACCAATATCTAAAATCATGAACAAAACATTTGGAGTTATATTAATTTTTCTGGGCGTTATCATGTTGGTTTGGACAGGTTTTTCTTATACCAAAAAAGAAAAAGTTGTTGATGCCGGTCCCATTCAGATATCTGCAGATAAGCAGAAAAATGTAAACTGGCCGCCTTATGTGGGTGGCATTATTTTAATTGCCGGAGTTTTTATTTTCGTAACTGCACGAAGGAAATAATTAAATTTGTCATTCTGGAGGAATGAAGAACCTGTAAATGATTGAAATAATTGATATTCAGAAACAGGTTCTTAATTCCTCAGCATGACGTTTTTTTATATCTCGTTGCTATAAACAGATCTTATAGCATCTCTTAAGTTATATTTTGAAGCCATTACCTCTCCATACGCACCTGCACTACGGATGGCAAAAATATCACCTCTAAAAGATTCAGGTTGTTCTACTTCCTTACCAAAGCAATCTGTACTTTCACAAATTGGTCCAACAATATCATATTTGGTAGAATTGCCTGCACCTCTGGTTAAGTTTTCAATTTTATGATAGGCCTGATACAATGCAGGACGCATCAATTCGGTCATCCCGGCATCAAGAACAACAAAATTCTTTTTCTTGCCATTTTTAATGTATAACACCCTGGTAATTAGGGAGGCAGACTGTCCAACTAAAGCCCTGCCTAATTCAAAATGAACTTCCTGATCTGGTTTAACGTCTAAAAATTCATTGAATATTTTAAAATAGGATTCAAAATCAGGGATCTGGTGATCAGGTTCGTAATAATTAATACCTAAACCACCGCCTACGTTTAAAACTTTTAAAGTAAAACCTTTATCTTCAAACCATTTGGCAAATTCATTTACGCGAACACAAAGATTTTTGTAAACGTCTAAGTTTGTAATCTGCGATCCGATGTGAAAGTGAATACCAATAAATTTAAGATTTGGAGATGCTTTTAAAGTTTCGGCACATTCCGGTAAATCCCATGAGTTAATTCCGAATTTATTTTCATCCAATCCTGTGGTAATGTTGTGGTGTGTATGTGCATCTACATTTGGGTTAATGCGGATAGCCACCTGAGCGGTTTTTCCTTTTTTTACAGCAAGTTCATTTAAAACTTCCAATTCCTGAATAGATTCAACATTAAAACAGAAAATATCAAGATCTAAAGCCTCATTAATTTCTTTATCAGATTTACCAACACCTGCAAAAACGATTTTTTTACGATCGAAACCAATTTCTACCGCTTTTCTAACCTCACCAGCACTTACACAATCCGCACCAAAACCAATTTCTTTGATCTGATCAAGCAAAACCTGATTAAAATTAGCCTTTAAAGCATAATGGATATGAAATTTATATGCAGCGGCAGCATCAGCACAAGTGCGCAATGTTTTCTGCAACAAATTAGTATCGTAGTAGTAAAAAGGTGTTTCTATATTGTTAAACTTTGATATATCTTTATCGGCGAACATGTTCAAATTCCTTATTATAATTTTAATTATTTTCTTTGGCCTAATTTATTGGGGTAACCACCTGGATTTTAAGCATGCAAGAATTACCCGGAAACAATATGATGGTAAAATCAGGTTTTTTATCCTTTTACTTTTTATTGTTTTATTTCTATTATTCTTTAGAAGATTATGACCTGGTCTTAATTTTTCTGATCAGTTCACCATCTTTTACAAACAACATTTTATGAAAATTGCAGCCGCCATATTTATTACGCTTATCATTACCCTGGGTTTATTAAATTCTTACCAGAAGTATAAAAAAGGACTTTTACCGATAAATTTCTTAGCCATTCATCTCTTTATCGGCCTTATGGTGCTTACCGCCTGTTTCTTTTTATTATTCGAATAAACGGTTGTGCAAACTTCTTAAAGCTTCAGTTTTATACTCGCTTAATATGAGTAAAGAAACATTGTAATTGCTTCCTCCGTAAGAAATCATACGGATTGGAATGTGTTTCAACCCTTCTAAAACCCTGCTTGCAAAGCCATGTTTTTCAGAACAGAAATCGCCAACTACACAAACAATACTGTGATCGGTATCAACCTCAACAGTACCAAAACTTTCCAGTTCTTCGATGATTTTTGGTAAATGAGCAGTTTCATCAATCGTTAAAGATACAGCAACCTCAGATGTCGTAATCATATCAATTGGTGTTTTATAACGTTCAAAAACTTCAAATACCCTGCGTAAAAAGCCATAAGCCAGCAACATGCGGCTTGACTGGATACGGATTGCCGTAATGCCATCTTTAGCAGCGATTGACTTTATTTTACCTTTTTCGCTATCGTGCGTAATTAATGTACCGGCGGCTTGCGGCTCCATGGTATTTAATAAACGAACCGGAATTTTATATTTCTGCGCCGGAAAAACAGATTGTGGGTGAAGAATCTTCGCTCCAAAATAAGCCAGCTCGGCTGCTTCATCAAAAGATAACTGAGCAATTGGTTTGGTCCCCTTAACAATACGTGGGTCGTTGTTATGCATGCCATCAATATCTGTCCAGATTTGAACTTCTTCTGCTAAAATAGCAGCACCTAGTAATGAGGCTGTATAATCACTTCCGCCACGGCGCAAATTATCTACTTCGCCAAAACTATTGCGGCAAATGTAACCTTGAGTAATAAAAAGTTTGTTATCCTTATGTTTTTCCAATAAAGGCGTTAAGTGCTTCGTTGTAAAAGGAATATCGGGCTCACTATCCTCATCAGTTTTCATAAAATCTAAAGCCGGAAGTAAAACAGAAGGTACTCCGATAGATTTTAAGTAAATGTGGTATAAAGTTGTCGATAACAATTCGCCTTGCGCTAAAACTACTTTTTCTTCAATTGTAGTAAAAATATCGTTGGCCAAACCTGCTAAAAAACCAAAATGGTAATCAATTACTTCATTACCCTGCTCCTGAAACTCTGCAGCCGGCAAAAGTTCAATAACAAAGGTTTTATATTTTTGATACAGGTTTTCAACGCAATCGCTTCCCTTCTTCTTATCTCCAGCTAAAAAATTACTTGCAATTTCTACTAAACTATTTGTAGTTCCGGCAACAGCCGATAAAACCACAATCTGCTCTTCATTTGGATTAATGATATCCAACAACTTCGTCATGCGCTCGGGACTACCTACAGAGGTACCCCCAAATTTTAATATTTTCATTTTTATACTGGAATATGTAATTTTCTTTATTATTGTATCGGGGCGTGAAATTAAACAAAAGGAGTTTAAAATCAACATCCTCAACAAAATAAAATTTGGAACAAATCAAAATATTTTGATTTACACCAAACATCCCTCATTTAAAATTGTTCAAAACCAGATATTAAATTAAAAACAAGCTCAATGCAAGCAATTGATCAAGCAACACAAACCACCATTAATAAGTGGTTAAGTGGAAATTACGATGAAAATACAAAAGCTGAAATTCAGGCTCTTGTAGATAAAGATGCAGTTACAGAACTTACTGATGCATTTTATAAAAGTTTAGAATTTGGAACCGGAGGTTTACGCGGCATCATGGGTGCAGGTTCTAACCGGATAAATAAATATACTATTGGTACGGCAACTCAGGGTTTAGCTAATTATTTGAACAATAAATACCCTGGAGAAAAAATTAAGGTGGCCATTGCGCATGACAGTCGCAATAACTCTGATTATTTTGCAAAAATCACAGCGGATGTTTTCTCTGCAAACGGAATACATGTTTATTTCTTCTCCGCACTAAGACCAACACCTGAGCTTTCTTTTGCAGTTCGTCATTTTGGTTGTAAAAGTGGTGTAATGTTAACAGCTTCCCATAATCCTAAAGAATACAATGGTTATAAGGCCTATGGTGCCGATGGTGGTCAGCTTACTGCGCCTGATGATAAATTGGTTATTGATGAAGTCAATAAAATCTCCAGCATTGATGAAGTTAAATTTGATCGCGTTGATGCAAATATTGAGTTAATTGGCGAGGATGTAGATAAACTTTACTTAGATGGCATTACGGCCCTTTCTATCTCACCAGATGCCATAAAAAGACAGCATGATTTAAAAATTGTTTATTCTCCTATTCACGGTACCGGAATAACTTTAGTACCTAAAGCGCTGCAACAATTTGGTTTTACCAATGTAACGCTGGTTGAAGAACAAAGTATACCGGACGGAAACTTTCCTACGGTAGTTTATCCTAATCCTGAAGAAAAAGAAGCATTAACACTGGCGCTTAAAAAAGCTAAAGAAATTGATGCAGATTTAGTTTTAGCAACTGATCCGGATGCTGACCGTGTAGGTATTGCAGTAAAAGATAATACCGGCGAATGGTTATTGCTTAATGGTAACCAAACTGGAAGTTTGCTGATTAATTATTTATTAAGTGCCTGGGAAGAAAAAGGTAAGTTAGATGGAAATAAGTTTATTGTTAAAACCATTGTTACTTCTAACCTGATTGAAGAAATTGCTAAGAAAAAGAACGTTACTTTTTACAATACCTTAACCGGATTTAAATGGATCGGTCAGATTATGACTGAGCTTGAGGGTAAAAAATACTTTATTGGCGGTGGTGAAGAAAGTTACGGTTATTTAATCGGCGATTTGGTACGTGATAAAGATGCGGTAGTTTCTGCTGCATTTATTGCAGAAATGACCGCTTACTATAAGGATAAAGGAAATAGTTTATACGATGCTCTGCTTGATACCTACATAGAATATGGCTTGTATAAAGAAGATTTAGTTTCTATAACCAAAAAAGGCAAAACCGGCGCAGAAGAAATTAAAGCAATGATGGAAAAATTTAGAAATAATCCACCTGCTACGCTAGGAGGTTCAAAAGTTTCATTATTAAAAGATTATGAATTAGGAAATGAAACTGATTTATCCACCGGAAAAGTAAGTAAATTAGCCTTACCTAAATCGGATGTGCTTCAATTTATTACCGAAGATGGAAGTATTGTTTCTGCCCGCCCGAGTGGAACAGAGCCTAAAATTAAATTTTATTGCAGCGTTAATGCACCATTAGCCAGCAGAGCAGATTTTGATACTGTTAACGAAAAACTTGCAGAGAAAATTAAAGCTGTAATGACTGATTTACAAGCATAATTCAATTTTGCCACGGAGGCATTGAATGCACAGAATTATCTGTGTTAATCTGTGATTTCCGTGGCAAATTATTTAAACGTGCCTTGCAATAACAATCAGTGTAAACATTTTAGGTGATTACATTGAACAAAGGAAACAAAATTTTATTTGTTGCAATCAAATTCGTTTGTACATTTGCAACCAATAGCTATGTTCAAAAGAATCCTTATATTCTTCTTAATCACATCAATATTATCCAACGGCGCCATGCAGTTGGTTGTATATTCTGGCTATAAACTTAATAAAGAATACATCACAAGCGTATTTTGTATCAATAAAGAACATCCTGAACTACATTGTGATGGTAAATGTTTTTTAGCGACCAAATTAAAAGAACTTGAAAAAAAGAATAAAACAGAACAGGAAAATCTGCGCAGGGTAATTGAAGCAGAGCCTTCTTTTAAATTCGTTGTTCTTAATCATGATATTCCTTTCTTTGAGATAAAATCTGAAATTGGTTATTTACAAAAACCACTTCCTTCTTTACATTTATCCATTTTCCAGCCACCGAAACTGGTTTAAATAAATTTATTCTTTTATGTGATAGCTCTGCTACCGCATGTTTTAGGCTATTTGTCATTCTGAGCGTAGCGAAGAATCTCTAGGCCAGGAACTACTAATCTGCTTTCTGCTGTAATACCAATTTCTACTAAAATGTAGATCTTCATTGCATTCAGAAATGACAGAAGATTATGAATTCACTTATCCATATTTCAAAAAATGAAATTATCACAATACTTACTGGCATTAATTTGTCCTGTTATACTTTTATCTGCTTCATGCAAAAAAAACAACGATAGCATTGCTACAGACACTAAATCTTCTTTTAATATAGAGTTTGAAAACCAGGTTAATGGTGCTGCATTAACCTTAGGAACAAGTACTTATAAAAACGCTAAAGGCGAAGATTTTAAGATCAATGTTTTTAAATATTATGTAAGCAATGTTAAATTAACTAAAGCTGATGGAACCGTATTTGCAGTACCAGAAAGTTATTTTTTAATAGATGCTTCAAAAGACAACTCTAAAATGATCACCTTAAATAACATTCCAACAGGTGATTATACCAAAATTGAATACACCATCGGCGTTGACTATGCCCGTAATTTTGCAGGTGCGCAAACAGGCGCTTTGGATCCAACAAATGGCATGTTCTGGACCTGGAACAGCGGTTACATCTTTGTAAAGCTTGAAGGTACTTCGCCACAATCTACTGCACCCAATAATGCATTAACTTTTCATATTGGTGGGGTTTTGGATCCAAATAATACCATCAGAACTTTTGCTACTGAAATTAATGCAGCAAATCCATTGAGAATAAGAATGGATAAAAAGCCTGAAATGCATTTCATTGTTAATGCAGCAGCTCTTTTTACCGGAAAAACAGACATTAGCTTTGCGACTTTAAATTTTACCATGGGTGGTGCAAATTCTGTTTTGGTGGCTAATAATTATGCTAACGGTTTATTTCGATTAGATCATATCCATAATTAATGGTAAGGAAGTCAACAGTCTTCGCAATGCTTTTTTTAAGCATTGCGTTGATGTATGCTTGCAGTAAAAACGAAGGAGAATTAAAGCCTGAAGAAAAATCGGTTATTTTTGAAAGGCCTTCCAATTTTCCTGACCCGGCATACAACTTTGAGAATAATATGCTAACCAAAGCAGGCTTTGCATTAGGGAAAAAATTATTTTACGAGGCACGTTTATCAGCAGATAAAAGTGTTTCTTGCGGAAGTTGTCACCAGCAATTTGCCGCCTTTACCCAGCTCGACCATAAAGTGAGTCATGGGGTAAACAATTGCCAGGGTAAGCGCAACACACCTCCCCTTGTTAACCTGGCCTGGCAAAAGGCTTTCTTTTGGGATGGTGGCGTAAAAAATCTGGAAACTTCTCCGCTAAACGCCATTACCGATGCCTGTGAAATGGGTACTGATTTAGAAACCATTGTCGCTTTTTTAAAAAGTACAGCGCCTTATCTAGCCTTATTTAAACAAGCCTTTGGTTCAACAGAAATCAATTCTCAGTTGATTTTAAAATCGATTACTCAGTTTACAGGTGTTTTAGTTTCAGCTCATTCCAGGTACGATAAAGTAATTAGAAAAGAAACCGGGTCTGTTTTTACTGATGCAGAACAAAAAGGATACAACTTATTTAAAGAAAAATGTGCCTCGTGCCATAAAGAGCCATTTTTTACAGATTTTGATTATAAAAGCAATGGTTTGGATATAATAAGTACAGATGAAGGCAGAGCGCATATTACCGGAATAAATTCGGATAAGGGGAAATTTCGCGTGCCTACATTAAGGAACATCGAATATACTTCGCCTTACATGCACGATGGACGGTTTTATAGTCTGGATGAGGTATTAGAACATTACAACTCAGGTATTAAAGCATCCGAAAATTTAGATCCGCTACTTAAAAACGGGATTCCTTTAAGCGAACCTGAAAAAGAACAAATCAAAGCATTTTTAAAAACATTAACAGATTATGAATTTATCAAAAACACATTATATAGTGAAACGTAGATTATTGATATTGATCTTCCTGCTCATCAGTGTACAAACTTTTGCATGCGACATTTGTGGCTGTTTCATGGGCATTACGCCTTATTACAACAGGAACAGCATCAGTATGTTATACCGTTACCGTTCATTTAATGGTTACGAAGGCCAGTCACATTCATTATTTCCTAACAGCGGTAGTTTTTTTATTCCGGCCAGAAGTCAGAACCAGCCGTTAACCGGTCATAACAACAATCCGACAGATTACGAGATTTATCGTTCACTGGAAATCAGAGGAAGGTATTTTATAACGGATAAGCTTGAAATTAACGCCATTGTGCCTTATGCATCAAATTCAGAAAGATATAATGGTTATACTTCTTCTATTTCGGGCATTGGCGATGTAAATCTTTATGCGGGTTACCATTTATTCAGAAAGCTGGAGGATAATTTCAAACAGCAGCTGATTGCAGGTGCAGGGATAAAACTGCCTACAGGAAAAAATGATTTTAAAAATTTCGAAGGTATCCGTTATTCTTCTTTAATGCAGGCCGGAACAGGCAGTACGGATGGTTTTGTTTATTTAAACTATATGATTGGGTTGGGGAAATTTGGTGCCAGTTTAAATACTTCTTACAAAGTAAATGGCAAAAATAGTGAGCAGGAAGGTATTGCAAATAGTACAACCAGTTTTCTGAATATCTTTTATACGCAAAGAATTAACAAAGACTGGCAGGTTATGCCTTCAGCACAATTTTTTTATGAGTATTCGGCTGGTGAAAAATATAAAGGACAGCAAACCGGAGAACATAAAATGAATAACCTGATGGGCGGACTTGGCGCAGATATTTTTTATAAGAATATTGCTTTAAATGCAGGTATTCAAAAAAATATCTGGGAGGCTCAAACCGATCACCCAATGAGCGCAGGTAAAGTATATGTTGGGCTTACTTATAATTTTTAAAAAAATGAATACTAGTTTAAAAAAGATCCGCAATTGTACAATTCTTGTATTTACATCTATATTAATGGCTTGTAAAACTACTCCTGACGCTGAAGCCATCAAAAAAGAAGTACTTAACATTCATGATAAGCTTATGATTGACGGTGAAAAAGTGATCAAAAACAGAATGATTTTAGACACTGTTCTACTGTCTGATAAAGTGAAAACAGCGCCTGATTCTACTTTACAAAAGCAGAAAATTACGGATTTAATTACCAGGCTAAACAAAGCGGATGAGTTAATGATGGATTGGATGCATGAATTTAAAGACGACTATAAGGGTAAAGCAGAAGAGCAAAATCTGGCCTATTTCAAATCCGAAATGATTAAAATTCGTGGTGTAGAAGACACTTATATCAGAATTATAAGAGAATCTGATTCAGTTTTAAATCTCTATCATGCGAAATCAGCCTCCGTCAGAATTAAAACACATAAACATGAATAAAATGAAAACAATAAGCATTACTGCCTTCGTTATAATAATGGCATTCACATCGCTAAGAGCAAAGGAAAACCATTTAACAAACAATAGTAAATTATTAACAGATACCCTTAAAAAAGACGGTATTGATCCCGTTTGTAAAATGAAAGTTAGGGCTGGCAATATAAAAACCGCTACTTATGACCAGTTGGTTTATGGCTTTTGTTCAGAAAGCTGCAAACAAAAGTTTGTAAAAGAGCCCGCCAAATACATCAAAAAATAATTGATGTTATAAATAATTGTCTTCTGCAAAGCAGAGGTCGTATATTTACATTTTTAACACAAGAACATGAATAAAATTACCTCATCAATCGCAATATGTTTGTTATCTGTTGCACTGATTTCATCTTGTAAGCAAGATAGAAAACTTCCATTTTATGGCGAGCGCCATGCAGAAGTTAAAAAAGATGCAGCAGGTGTTGATAAAATTGATACCGTTTATCAAACCATTCCGGCCTGGTCATTCTTAAATCAAGACAGTACCTTAATTACCAATACGGCAACTAATGGTAAAGTTTATGTAGCCGATTTCTTTTTTACTTCGTGTACAACCATCTGCCCAACCATGCACCGCAATTTAATGACAGTTTACAACGAATTTAAAGCCAATCCTGATGTGATGTTTTTGTCACATACCATTGATTTTAAATATGATAAACCTTCCGTATTAAAAAAATATGCACAAAAATTAGGCGTAGATGGCCCAAAATGGCAATTTGTTTATGGATCTAAAGACAGTGTTTATACTTTAGCCGAAAAAAGCTATTTAGTTGCTGTTGGCGAAGACAGCACCGCTAAAGATGGCTATATTCATCAGGGTTATTTGGTGCTTATCGATAAAGATAAACGCATCCGTGGCGCTTATGATGGTACCAAACAGGATCAGGTAGAGCAATTAAAAAAGGATATTCCGCTTTTATTGGCTGAATATAAAAAATAGATTTTTTTTGCCACGGAAACATAGACTTGCATGGAATCAATTCAATTTATGTGCTTTCAGTGCTTCCGTGGTAATCCTCCTAAAACGAACAAAATATCATGCGTAAATATATCATCAACTTCATTTTCGTCCTTTCTGTTATAGTCATAATTATTTCCTGTCAAAATCAGCAGCAAATAGATTTGCAAAACTACATGTCGAATGGAAAAGATATTTACGTTGCCAAATGTCAAAACTGCCATGGCGAAGCCGGAGAAGGTTTAGGTGAGTTGGCTCCTCCATTAACAGACAGTACGTTTTTAAAGAACAACAAAACCCGCCTGGCTTGCATAATCAAAAATGGTTTAAATGAACCCATTACCATTCATGGCAAAGTATATAAAGAGAAAATGCCCGCCTTTCCGGAGCTTGCGGATATTGACGTAGCGCAGGTAATGGTTTTTATTACCAACTCCTTTGGCAACAAACAAGGTTTTGTACACTATAACGAAGTGAGCAAGCATTTACAAAACTGTAAATAATTAAAAAAACAGCTTCTTTGTATCTTTATTAAGTAAAAAGCCTCATATTTGCGCAAAATGCAGGTTGTTCTATCGCTGTTTCGGGTTAAACCGAAAGAGAGGAAAGTCCGGGCAACACAGGGCATCCCGCTTTCTAACAGAAAGGGATTCAGGATTGAAAACCTGAATTACGGAAAGTGCAACAGAAAGTATACCGCCACAATCTTGTATTGTGGTAAGGGTGAAAACGTGTGGTAAGAGCGCACGACATTAGCAGGCGACTGTTAATGATTGTAAACCCCGGGAGTTGAAAGACCAAATAGGCTAACGCATGTAGGGCTGCCCGTCCGATGTTAGTGGGTAGGTCGTTAGAGATAAACGGCAACGTTTATAGTGGATTAATGATAGAAGCCCAATTTATTGGGAAACAGAACCCGGCTTACAGACCTGCATTTTTTTTCTTCCTTTACCACTTTCTTAAAACATTATTTATCAGCCGATAAAACTTTTAAAACATTTACCCGTTAATAACTTATTGTATAAAAAACTATACATTAATCAATAAAATAATATATTCGCATTTAAAATAAAAATTAATCCCAAAATGGCAAAACTGCTGATAATTGATGATGAACGGGCAATAAGAAGTACGCTTAGAGAAATTTTAGAGTATGAAAATTATGATGTAGAGGATATTGATAACGGCATAGACGGGTTAGAAATGATCAAAAGAGATAATTTCGACCTTATACTGTGCGACATCAAGATGAATAAAATGGATGGTATGGAAGTGCTTGAACAGGCGCTAATCATTAAGCCAGATCTTCCTTTTATTATGATTTCGGGACATGGAACAGTGGAAACTGCCATTGAAGCCAGTAAAAAAGGTGCTTTTGACTTTATTTCTAAACCACCGGATTTAAACCGTTTATTAATTACGGTTAGAAATGCACTTGACCGGGGAAATTTAGTCACCGAAACGAAAGTTTTAAAACGTAAAGCAAGTAAAACCCGTGAGATTTTAGGAAGTTCAGAAAGTATTTCTAAAATTAAAGAAACCATAGAAAGAGTAGCCCCTACCGAAGCCCGTGTATTAATTACAGGTGCAAATGGTAGCGGTAAAGAACTGGTTGCCCGTTGGTTACATGAGAAATCTAACCGTGCAGACAGCCCATTAATTGAGGTAAACTGCGCAGCAATACCTTCAGAATTAATTGAAAGTGAGTTATTTGGACACGAAAAAGGTTCGTTTACTTCTGCTGTAAAACAAAGGATTGGTAAATTTGAGCTGGCCAATGGTGGAACTTTATTTCTGGATGAAATTGGTGATATGAGTCTTTCTGCTCAGGCTAAAGTATTGCGTGCCCTGCAGGAACATAAAATATCACGTGTTGGAGGCGAGAAAGAAATTGAAGTGAATGTTCGGGTTTTAGCAGCGACCAATAAAGATTTATTAAAAGAAATTGAAGATGGTAATTTCCGTATGGATTTATACCACCGCTTAAACGTAATTAACATCCATGTACCGCATTTAACAGAACGTACAGATGATATTCCGGTAATTGCACAAAACTTTTTAGAAAGCATTTGTAATGACTATGGAATGCCTGTTAAAAAGATTAATGATGCTGGCATGGCTGCATTACAAGCTTTACCCTGGACGGGTAATGTGCGTGAACTTCACAATATGATCGAACGTTTAATTATTCTAAGTGATCGGGTAATTACAGAAAATGATGTAAGAGCATTTGCAAACCCAGGTGGTGGAACCAATATTGGTGCTGCAACCAGTACGCAAATTGCAGGTGCCGGCGGTTCAAGTTTGGCTTCTACCTTTGATGCATTTAATAATTTCCAGGATTATAAAGATCATGCAGAACGGGAGTTTATTAAATTTAAGCTGGAAAAAAATAACTGGAATGTTTCTAAAACTGCTGATGAAATTGATATTCAACGCAGTCACTTATACAGTAAAATTGAGAAATTCGGTTTAAAACGAGCAGAATAAAATTAATTATAAAAAATAAAAGGTTGGAACAGTTTAAAACATTCCAACCTTTTATTTTAATCAGCTTTCTGAAATTAGCTCATATAATCATTTTGCCTCATCAGCAGTGCCCTGTATTTATTAAAAATAGCGGTTTTAGATACAAAGCCTTTGTAACGGTTAACTTCATCCAAAACTGGTAAAAGCCAGACATTATCCTGTTCCATTTTTTCCAGTACAAGCTTTAAATCCTCGTTTTCATTAATCGTATTTGGAGCCGGCTGAACCAGATGATGCGCAGTTAACTCATTTTTATGTGGATTATTCATCATCTCCTTAAACAGTTCTTCTACATAAATCAACCCTTTAAAATCATCAGTTTCATCTACCACAGCGCAAATGTTCCTTTTTGATTGTAAAATATCAGACATTCTTTCTGAAAGTTTATCATTCAAATTTAATTTAACATAATCCTTCTCAACCAGATACCTCAATTTCATCTGGTTTAAAACCGTTGTATCCTTATCCTCATACGATAAAAGTTCTCCTTTATCCGCCAGCGCTTTAGTATAAATAGAGTGTTTTTGCGAACTGCGGTTTATTGCATAAGATATTGCAGAAGTAATCATCAAGGGAACCATCAAAATATAACCTCCGGTAATTTCAGCGATCAAAAATATCCCTGTTAATGGTGCATGCATAATCGAACTTAGCGAAGCTGCCATTCCGGCCACAATGAAGTTGGAAACATTTAAATGAGCAATGCCCGATAGATTGACTACATAGGCAAATATAAAGCCTATTAAGCCGCCCATAATCAGACTTGGTGCAAAAGTTCCACCGTTACCGCCAGCGCCGAGTGTAGCTAGTGTTGCAACAGATTTCATGAAAACAGTGACTACTGTAAACAAAATCACTAATGCCGGGATATTATTGTATTCAGAGAATATACTGTTATTAATTACAGCAAGATAATCGCCTCTCAACAAACTTTTAATGGTAATGTAACCTTCGCCATAAAGGGTAGGAAAAAGAAAAACCAGAGCACCTAAAAGCAAACCGCCTACAATAACTTTAGTGTAAGGATGTTTTATTTTATAGAAAAGGCCTTTTACCACATAATTAGCCTTCGTAAAATAGATGGAGAATAAACCAATTAAGCCAGCCAGTAAAACATAATAAACCAAGGCATTCATTTGCCAGCCTTCGGTAACTAAAAAGAATAATTGCTGAGTGTAAAATAATCTGGCTACTACAGCAGCGGTTGCTGCAGATAACAATAAAGGGATAAATACAGGTATGGTAAATTCTGGAAGCAGAATCTCGATGGCGAAAACAATGCCCGCAATAGGACTATTAAAAGCTCCTGCTATACCTGCAGCTGCTCCGCAAGCCACCAGCATGGTAATTTCACGGTAAGATAAACCTAAAAATCTACCTAAATTAGAGCCTATTGCCGATCCGCTGGTTACAATTGGCGCCTCCAATCCCGTTGAACCGCCAAAGCCTACGGTTATTGCCGCAGTAATAATCTGCGAGTAAATGTTGTGTGGCTCTACCCTGCTTGATTTTTTTGAAATCGCATATAAAAGTGGCGTTAGCCCGGTTTCGAATTTACTTTTCCGGATAAAATATTTTACATACATCACCGTAAGCATAATCCCGATTAAAGGAAAAAGTAAGTACAGGTAATATTTATATTTCCACTGCCAATCGGATTGTAAAAATTCTTCTATATGATGCGTAAGTGATTTTAAAACTGCAGCGGCCAAACCAGCAAGCACGCCTACAATTACCGCCAGAATGATAAGAAAATTACGATTTGATATTTTAGATTTTCTGTAGTGATTTAAGCTATCAAGGTAATTTACAAATCGAATATACATTTCTTAGGATTTTATCGGGAGCGATAATCCAAAATTAAGAAAAACATAGTTGCAAGACAATTTTTATGTCGGCAACTACGCATCAAATTTATCCAACAATTTTATTAAGGTTGCAAAGTCTTTAGGATACGGTGCATCAATCACAATGTCCTGATCATTAAGCCCTTTAAATACCAAATGTCTGGCATGCAAAGCAAAGCGTTTCATAATGGGCTGCTCTTCCTCTCCTTTTGCTAATTTGAAGCCCCTTTTAATGGAAGATAGAAAAACAGATTTTCCACGGTACATATCATCACCAACAATGGCAGCCTTTTGTGTGGCCAGGTGAATACGGATTTGGTGCATTCTTCCGGTAATTGGCTTACACTCTACCAAAGTATAGTGCTTATAATATTTTAAGGAATTAAAATAAGTTTCAGCTCTTTTCCCTTCAGCCCTGTCTATCGTTACGTTTTTATTACCAGCATTTAAAATTGGTAGATCAACTAATAAATCATTAAATATAACATGACCATCTACAACAGCATGATAGGTTTTATTTACTTTTCGTCTTTCAAACTGCATAGAAGCATGACGATAAGCTTCTGGATTTTTGGCAATAATTAAAGCACCTGAGGTTTCTTTATCCAAACGGTGGCAAACCTGAGCATCGTCACTATACTGTTTGGCTAAACGCAAAAGATTAATTTCGCCGGCAGCTCCTCTTTCATCCAATGAGGCAAGAAATGGCGGTTTATTTACAACAATAAAATCGTTGTCTTCAAATAAGATAAGGTCTTTAAAACTTGGAAACTTCAATACTTGATAGGCTAATGAGGTGCAAAAATACGATTTATTTTGGAGATGTCATTTGGAAACCTATTATTATCATTGGAAATGAAATTAAAAAGACCTTACAAAACATGACGCATAAAAAAACCGCAGATTTTTAATTAGCCTGCGGTTTTGGAATGTTAATTTCTTTTTATGAAAGTTCAAACTTATATCCAACCCCTTTTACAGTAGATACGTAAGTTTCGCCTAATTTTTCTCTTAATTTACGAATGTGAACATCAATGGTCCGGTTGGTTACCACCACTGAGTCTTCCCAAATGTTTTTTAGAATCGATTCTCTTGTGTACACTTTACCTGGTTTTGAAGCCAGTAAATACAATAATTCAAATTCTTTTTTGGCCAGCACCACCTTGTTTCCACCTTGAAATACCAAATAAGCTTCTCTGTCGATCACTAAATCACCAATTTCTAACTTATTCTCCGATACCTCTTCAGCACTGGTATTTCTTCTTAAAATCGCATTTATACGACTAACCAAAGCTCTCGGCTTAATTGGTTTAGCGATATAATCATCTGCACCAACATTAAAACCTGCAATTTCTGAATACTCTTCACTCCTTGCGGTTAAAAAAACCATAAAGGTATTTTTAAACTCAGGTATTGCCCGCATTAAACGACAAGCTTCTATCCCATCCATTTTAGGCATCATAATATCTAAAATTATTAGGTCGGGATGTACCTTTTTCGCAACTGTAATACCTTCCTGTCCATTTGCGGCTAGGAAAACCTGGTATCCTTCTTTTTTTAAATTGTATTCAATTAACTCCAGGATATCTGGTTCATCATCAACAATTAATATTTTCTGACCTGCGTTGTTCATAAATTAAATATTTGTTACGAAAGTAGTGTCTCTGATGCAATATTCAGTTAAGTGAAAGTTAAGAAATTGTTAACCAGTAAAAATAGTTTAACAATTAATTTCTTTTAAAGTAATATCTTACTTAAAAAAGCTTCTAATTCCTCTCCTCTGAGGTTTTTAGCTACAATTTTTCCGCTAGGATCAATCAGGAATGACGATGGTATGGCTTGAACCTGATATTTTCTAACCGTTTCTCCGTTAAAATCTTTTAATTCACAAACGTGTTGCCAGGCTAAACCATCAGCCTTTACAGCACCTAACCAGACTGCTTTATCGGTATCTAACGAAATTCCTAAAATATCAAAGTTTTTGGTTTTAAATTTATTGTACACTTTAACCACATTAGGGTTCTCCTGACGGCATGGCTGGCACCACGATGCCCAAAAATCAAGCAGTACATATTTCCCTTTGTAATCGGTTAAATTAATGGCTTTTCCATCTGCAGTATCCATCGTAAAAGTTGGTGCAGGCTGCCCTACCTGAACAGCTTTAAGCAATTGCATTTGTTTTACGAAAGTATCAACAGTTGCATTTCCTTTAATCTGATCCTTAATTTCGTCACTGAATTTTACCAATTCCGCTTCATATTCCTGCGGGCTTAGGGTATTCATCGCATAAAAGCTAGCCAGTGTTCCTTTATTGTCTGAAGCAAATTTTATAACATCGTTATTTAACTGCTTAATATAAGATTCGTACTGAGGGCGCATAGCATCTAAAATGGCCGCTCTGTTTTGAGGTTGGGCAGCAACTTTAGCATCAAAATCCTTCTGAATACTTTCCACTTCTTTGGCAAATTTGTTTCTTAGTGCATTAAGCTCAGATAATTTATCTACTTCATTTGCACCAGAAATTTTATAAGCGAGTGTTTTATCGGCCAAATCGGCTTCCAGTTTAATATTATCACCATTTTTAGCAATTAACATAAATTCATGATTTCCGATAGATACCCTGAAAAAATCAACTGAAGGTGTTTTGCGAATAAATTTAAATTCGCCTTTTTCCGATAGATTGGTAGAATCAATAGCAACCATATTGCTGCTTTGCATGCCATATAGAAATACTTTTTTCTCTGCTCCTGTATTTTGGAAAGTTCCGTCTATTACAAAACTATCTTTTGGCTTACAGGCTGCAAATGCAACAGCAATAAGCAAAATAAGGCCTAATTGTTTTATTTTCATCTTACTTCAGTTTTTCAATTATCAATTCGTTAATTTTTTTAGCGTCGGCTTTGCCTTTGGCCATCTTCATTACATCGCCAACAAACAAACCTAAAACGCCTTTTTTGCCTTTCTTGTATGCTTCTACCTGCGGGGCGTATTTATTTAAAACTTCATCTATAAAAGCAGTCAGTTCATCTCCATTATCAGAAATTAGCAAATTCAACGAACCGGCTAAATCCGCTACGTTTACAGCTTCTTGTTTCTCAATTTCAGGTAACAGCTGTTGTATGGCAATTTGCTGGGTCAATTTCTTATCATCCACCAAATTAATTACTTCAGCAAGCTGTCCGGGTTTTACTTTAAAATCAACAATACCAATTCCTTTCTCGCTTAGTAAAGCCCTAACCGGACCAATAAGCCAGTTAATTAACGTTTTTTTATGGTTTACGGATGGTGATGCTGAATTGAAATAATTTAATAAATCAATATCTTCTGCAAAAAGTGCCGCATCAGCCTTACTTATTTTAAATTCGGCAACCAATTGTTTTGAAATTTCATTTGGCAAGGTTGGCATAGTCGATTTAATCTCTGCAAGCCATTCATCAGAAATTTGGATTGGCTGTAAATCCGGATCAGCAAAATAACGGTAATCATTTGCCTCCTCTTTAGTACGCATCGGCGAAGTTGTGCCTTTATCTGCATCAAAGTTTAAAGTACTTTGAATAATTTTGCCTCCTGATGAGATCACTTCTGCCTGACGGCCAAATTCAAAGTCTATCGCCCGGCGAACATTACGCATGGAATTTAGGTTTTTAACCTCACAACGGGTACCAAATTCTGTTTCACCAAAGGGACGTATCGAAATGTTGGCATCACAACGTAAACTGCCTTCTTCCATATTTCCATCGCTTACATTTAAGTGTCTAACCAGTTTCCTGATTTCACTTAATAATGCTGAAGCCTCTTCTGCCGTACGGATATCTGGCTCGGTTACAATCTCAATTAAAGGTACACCAGCACGATTTAAATCAACCAGAGAATAATTTTCGTCCTGATCGTGTATACTTTTGCCTGCATCTTCTTCTAAATGTATACGATTAATTCCAATCTTCTTGCTTGAACCGTCAGCAAGTTCAACTTCTAAAAAACCATTAATGCAAATGGGTTGATTGTCTTGTGTAATCTGATAGCCTTTTGGTAAATCCGCATAGAAATAATTTTTCCGATCAAAATAGTTGAGCTGATTAATGGTACAATTTAAAGCTAAACCGATTCTTACGGCTTTGGCAACAACTTCTTTATTGAGTTTAGGCAACGCACCAGGCAAAGCCAACGATACCGCAGAGATATTTTGATTGGGCAAAGCACCGAAAGATGCACGATCAGCAGAGAATATTTTGGTATTGGTATTTAACTGAACATGTATTTCCAGTCCTGAAACGAGTTCGAATTTGTTTGGTTCTGTACCTAAACTCATATTTAAATTATGCGGTTTTAACGATGTTATGCAGGCAAATATAGTTAAATACTGTTAAAACAGACCGGGCTAATTAAACTGGCACGTAAAATGATTATCTATAAACAAACACACATTAAAAAAACCTTTTAAATTAAAGAAAAATGAAAAAGTTAGTTTTAGTTGCTGCGGTAATGATGGTTTCATTGTTCAGCATAAATAATGCAAAAGCTCAGTTAAATATTAATGTAAACATTGGCTCACAACCTTTATGGGGCCCTACCGGTTACGATCATGTTGATTATTATTACCTGCCTGATGTAGAAAGTTATTATTATGTACCTAAAAAACAGTTTGTTTATTTAAATGGTAATGATTGGGTATTTGCAAACAATCTGCCTTCACGTTATTCAAACTATGATCTTTATAATGGCTACAAAGTTGTAATTAATTCTCCGAAACCATATTTGAACTTTAAAAATGATAAAGTTAAATATGCTAAGTATCGTGGAAATGATAAAAAACAAATTGTGATTAGAGACAGCAGAGAAGAAAAATATTATGTGGTAAAAGGCCATCCCCATGGTATGCCTCCGGGACAAGCAAAAAAAATATACGGTAAAGGAAATAAAGGGCATGATAACGGAAAAGGACATGGCAAAGGCAAGCATTAAGAATTTGAGTAATTAATTAATTTTAAAAGAGGGATTTCGTAAGATTTCCCTTTTTTATTTCTCTGTTACAATAGAATTTTTGGCACAGCGTTTGAATTTAAATCACTACACACAAATACTATTAGATTATGAAAAAGTTATTAATCATCTCCGCGATTGTAGGTATCGTGGCTTTAACATCTAATCAATCTCACGCTCAAGTTAGTTTAAACGTAAATATTGGTGCGCAACCTGCATGGGTTCCGGCTGGTTATCAGGATGTAAACTATTATTATCTTCCGGAAGTACAATCTTATTATTATGTGCCTCAAAGACAATTTGTTTATTTAAGTGGAAACCGCTGGATCAGATCAAGCTATTTACCAACCAGATACAGGGGTTACAATTTAAACCACGGACGTAAAGTTGTCGTTTATGGTAATTCGCCTTACAGAAGTTACAATACACATAGAGTTAGATATGCTAACAATGTTCATTATTCCAATTCTTCGTATGGAAGAGGCCCGGTAAGGTATAATTCTTACAGAAGCTATAAGCCAGATAACAGACGTTATGATTATGGTCGCCATGACAACAGAAATCATGACCGACATGGAAACGGTAATGGTAACTCTTCGAGAGGAAGAGGAAGACATTAAAATAAAAAAAGAGGCGCTAAAGCCTCTTTTTTTATGTTTCTATTTATTTAGTATTAAGAAATAAACTGTTGTGCTTTTTCCAGTACGGCTTTTAATCCTGCAGAGTTTTTACCACCGGCAGTTGCGTAAAACGGCTGTCCGCCTCCACCTCCTTGAATTTCTTTAGCCAGTTCGCGAACAATATTCGAAGCATTCAAGCCTTTATCCTTAACCAGATTATCAGATAACATGACTGTAACACCTGGTTTGCCATCAATTTCTGTTGTAAATACCAGAAACAGGTTATCGACCAGATCTTTTACTGCAAAGGCAAGATTTTTTACCGCATCGGCACTAGGCAAATCAATATGAGTTGCAATCAAATTTACATCATTAAGGGTTTTCATGTGATGCACTACCTCATGTTTAAGGTTATTTACTCTTTCATTTGTTGATTTTTCAATCTCCTTTTTAAGCTTCGTATTTTCATCAAGCAAAGCCTGTACGGAGGCCACTAAATCTTTACTTCCACTTAATAATGTTTTTAAATGAGCAATTTCGTTGTTCTGATCTAAGAAATATTGCTCAGCCTTGTCAGCAGTAATGGCTTCTATACGACGAACACCTGCTGCTACTGCACTTTCAGCAATAATTTTAAATGAACCAATTTGTCCGGTTGCCTTTACATGCGTACCCCCACAAAGCTCTTTAGAAAAATGATCGTCAAAAGTAATCATACGAACAAAATCACCATACTTTTCACCAAACAGCGCCGTTACACCACTTTCAATAGCATCCTGATAAGGTACATTTCTTTGTTCTTTAAGTTTGATGTTCGCCCTGATTTTCTGATTAACAATCTGTTCTATCTGCGCCAGTTCTTCATCTGTAACTTTAGAAAAGTGCGAGAAATCGAAACGCAGGTAATCGGCATTTACCAATGAGCCTTTTTGGTTTACATGTTGTCCTAAAACTTGTTTTAAGGCCGCATGAAGCAAGTGGGTAGCCGAGTGATTATCTTCGGTCAATGCTCTTTTATCTTCATCTACAACAGCCCAAAACTTACCTTCTAAACTATCCGGTAAAATATCTGTAAAATGAACAGTTAAACCATTTTCTTTCTTTGTATCGGTAATATCTACCCAAAACTGGCGGCTATGATCTTCTAACCTTCCCGTATCGCCTACCTGACCACCACTTTCTGCATAAAAAGGGGTTTCGCGTAAAACAATTTGATATTGTTCTTTGCCTTTGGCTTTAACCTTACGATATTTTAGTATTTCAGTTTCAATTTCAAGATCATCATAACCTACAAACTCACTTTGATCATCGGCATTTACCATAATCCAATCGCCTGTATCAATTGCAGTAGCCGCACGACTATCATCTTTCTGTTTGTTAAGCGCTTGTTCGTAACCGGTTAAATCAACACTCCATCCCTTTTCTTTAGCCATTAACTCAGTTAAATCAATTGGAAAACCAAAAGTGTCTGATAATTCGAAAGCAAAACTGCCTTCAATTACATGATTTGAGGCCTGATATTTTTCAAAACGCTGTATTCCGGTTGATAATGTTCTAAGAAAAGAAACCTCTTCTTCCAAAACAACCTTCTGAACAAAATCCTGTTGTGCATATAATTCATCAAATACCCCTTTAAACTGTTCTGCCAATAAAGGGACCAATTGGTTTAAAAATGGCTCTTTGAAATTTAAAAATGTATAGGCGTAACGCACAGCACGACGTAAAATCCTGCGGATAACATAACCAGCTTTATTATTAGAAGGCAATTGTCCATCGGCAATAACAAATGAAATGGCTCTGATGTGATCGGCCATTACACGCATTGCAATATCGGTTTTCTCTTCGATACCATATTTAATGCCCGATTTTTCAGAGATAAACTGAATTAACGGCTGGAAAATATCTGTATCGTAATTAGATGTTTTTTCTTGTAAAACACGTACTAAACGTTCAAAACCCATTCCCGTATCCACATGCTTCGCTGGTAAGCTTTGCAATGAACCATCCTTCAAACGGTTAAACTGCATAAATACATTATTCCAGATTTCGATTACCTGCGGATGATCAGCATTTACTAAAGTTGCACCATCAACGGCAGCTTTTTCTGCATCTGTACGACAATCTACATGGATTTCAGAACAAGGACCACAAGGACCTGTATCGCCCATTTCCCAGAAATTATCTTTTTTATTACCCGGCAAAATATGACTTTCATCTACATATTGTTTCCAAAGGTCATAAGCTTCCTGATCTTTCTCTAAACCTTCCTTTTCATCACCTTCAAAATAGGTTACATATAATTTATCTTTCGGAATTTTGTAAACTTCTGTTAACAATTCCCAGCTCCAGGCAATGGCATCTTTTTTAAAGTAATCACCAAAACTCCAGTTCCCAAGCATTTCGAACATGGTGTGGTGGTAAGTATCAATTCCTACCTCCTCTAAATCGTTGTGTTTACCCGAAACCCGTAAACAGCGCTGAGTATCTACAACACGTTTGTATTTTATCGGAGCCTCTCCTAAGAAAAGATCCTTAAACTGATTCATACCAGCGTTGGTAAACATCAGGGTTGGATCGTTTTTAACTACAATCGGTGCTGATGAAACAATATGGTGTTGCTTTTGTTCAAAAAAACTAAGGAATGCCTGTCTGATCTCTTTTGCTATCATTACATATAATATTGGAGCAACAAAATTAAAATTTTATTGCGTTAATCAGGAAAAATCGAGCTACATTTGAATACTTTAATTAATCGATATAAAACACTCATAATCAAGCACAAAATATGCCGTATAAAGAAAGAGACATTAATAAAATGTATTATACCATGGGCGAAGTGACTGAAATGTTTAATGTAAACGCGTCGCAAATCCGTTTTTACGAAAAAGAATTCGATATCCTTCAGCCTAAGAAAAACAAAAAAGGCAACCGTCTTTTCACCCCTGAAGACATTGAGAATTTAAAAATTATTTTCAATCTGGTTGATGAAAAAGGTTTTACTTTAAAAGGTGCCAAAGACTATTTAAAGAATAATAAAGGCGATGTCAAGGAAAATCAAAAGATTATTGATTCGCTGGAAAAGCTAAAAGGATTTTTAGTTAATCTGGCTCAAGAATTATAAAAGTATATTTTATTATACAAATACTAAATATTTTTTATTACATTTAGAGTCTAAGCAAATCACTCTATATTTTTAACGTCCCGGTTAACGCCAGCTCATGAAAATATTTAGTTTTTTGTTGATATTCGTATCGACCAGTACTCTTTTTGCCCAAAATAATTTGGGCCCCAGGTTAACCGCCATGGGCAATAATGGAGCTTCTACAGCAGATATCTGGTCTTTACAAGCCAATCCGGCAGGTATAACCGGAATAACCAGCCCTTCTATATCTCTAAATTACGTCAAACATCTTTTTAGTAATGAAATTAGCACTCAGGGACTTGTTGGGGTAATTCCTTTTGGCAATAATTACACAGGCATAAGCTTTCAACGATATGGTTTCTCTGCTTATAATGAGATGAAAATAGGCTTTGCCTATGCTAAAAAGTTTGATAAAAAATTAGCAATAGCGCTAGACGTCAATTACTTTCAACTTAAAATTCCCAATTACGGTTCGTCCACAGGTTTCTCTGTTGATATTGGCCTACTGTACCATTTTAGTGAACAACTTTCATTTGGGGCATTTACTGCTAACCCATCCAGACAAAAATATAGTGCTCAGGAAATTGAAGCACAAATTCCATCTTCCTTTAATATTGGAGCTAATTATAAAGCTTCTGACAAGGTATTAATTGCCACAACAATTTCGAAAGTCTTAAACCAATCTGTTGATGTAAAACTCGGTATAGATTACAAAATACTGGATTTATTAAGTCTCCGGGCAGGTTTAAGTGCCAAACCATTTAAGCAATATGCAGGTTTTGGCCTAAACTATAAAAAATTCTTGCTGGATATGGCCACGGCTTATGATCCAAATCTTGGTTACGCACCTCAAATCGCTATTGGTTATGCATTTTAAAAACCTGTTAATCGCCCCACTCTTATTTGGATTTGTTACAGTACATGCACAAAACAATGAGCAAACCATTGTTATTCGTGATATTATAGAAAGTGTAGCAGAAAATCTACCTGATGATTATGATCTTTCTGAACTAACAGAAGTGTTGTCCAGATTAAGTAAACATCCGCTAAATCTTAATAAAACCAGTCCGGAAGAATTGAAGGTTTTTATTTTCCTCTCCCCTTTGCAAATCAACAATTTCTTTAATTATGTCAAAGAAAATGGAAATCTCATTGATGTTCTGGAATTACAAACCATTGATGGTTTTGATCCTAAAACGGTAGAAAACCTCCTTCCATTTATTACCCTTAACGGAAATGGTGAATACGAAAAATTAAGTTTTAAAAATTTAATTCAGCTTGGCGAACATGATTTAATAACCCGTTTTGCCCGAACCATTGAAAAGCAGAAAGGTTTTACAGATTTACCCGGAAACCAGTATTTGGGATCACCAGAAAGATTTCAAATGCGTTACCGGTATAACTATGGCACGATTGCTTCCGCTGCAATCACATTGGAAAAAGATGCTGGTGAAAAATTTATTGATAAACCTGTTGATTTCTTATCCGGAGGCATTGCTCTATTTAAACTTGGCCATATAAAAAAAGTAGTGTTAGGCGATTATGCACTGCAATTTGGTCAGGGACTGACATTATGGTCGGGATTTTCTTTTGGTAAAGTGCCAGATGTAACCAGTATTGCAAAAAAGGATTTGGGTTTAAAACCTTATACTTCGTCTAACGAATATTCCTTTTTCCGTGGGGTCTCTGCAACTATAAATGTATGCCAAAATATTGACGTTACTCCTTTTGTATCTTTTAGAAAGTTAGACGTCAGTCAGGATTTTGATGTCAACGGAAATTTAGTTCAATCTACCATAAATCAAACCGGCTTACATAGAACGCCAACTGAAATTGCAAATAAAAATGCTTTAAATCAGCAGGTATATGGGGCAGCTATTCAATACAATAAAAATGAATTAAGTATTGGCTTAATTGCATATCAAAGTAAATACAGCAATAATTTTATTACGCAAAATGCAGTTTATGATCGTTTTAGTTTTACCGGCAATACGCTTACCAATATAGGTTTACACTACAACTATACCTATAAAAACTTTTATTTCTTTGGTGAGGCCGGAAAGAGTTTAAACAGTGGCCTCGCCTATATTAATGGTGCTTTAGTCAGTTTATCATCGATCGTATCTGCAGCTGTAGTTTATCGCAATTATCAGAAACAATATCACAACTTCTTTAATCAATCCATGGCCGAATCCAGTGATGCCAATAATGAAAAAGGATTTTATGCAGGATTAAACGTAACACCTAATAAACACTGGGCTTTTTCTGTTTATGGCGATTATTTTCAATTTCCCTGGTTAAAATATAGAGTAGATGCACCTTCTAAAGGTTATGAAATATTAGGACAGCTTATTTATACTCCAACTAAAACTTTTAAAGTGCTGGCCAGGTTTAAAACAGAAAACAAACAGCAAAATACTGACGTTGAAGTACCTATAAACTTTTTGGATGATGTTAAAAGAGAAAGCTACCGGTTAGAAATTAACTGGAAGTTAAATAAGAAATTCAGCTTTCAGCATCATGCAGAGGTTTCTCAATATAAAAAGGGTGATGCCGGGAAAGAATTTGGCTATTTGATTTATCAGGACGTGAACTACGTTCCTATGTTTTCGAAATTTTCTGGCAACCTAAGAATCGCTTATTTCAATACGCCTGGTTACAATAGCCGGATTTACGCTTATGAAGACGATGTACTTTATAGTTTTGCCTTTGGCATGTACAGCGGAAAAGGCTATCGTACATACCTGAACCTAAAGTACAGATTAGCCAAAAAGATTAATATATGGCTACGCTATGCAATGTTTATTTATAAGGATGCGGAAACAACAGGTACCTATTTAGATGAAATTAAGGGGAATAAAAAGTCTGAAATAAAAGTTCAAATGCGTTATCAATTTTAACCATGTTTAAGGCAGAATATATTTTCGCAAGAATTTTACTTCCTTTTATATCAGGAATAATAGTGTTTTACTTTCTGCCTTATCAAAAGTCTATTAACAACATGGGCTTTGCAACCGCCTTTGTTTTTATCGTTATTTTAATCATCAATTTAACTTATAAAAAATTAAACGTACATAGATTTAAAGGCTTAACCGGAATCTTAATATTCGCATTTTTTATGTTGTTAGGTGGTTTATTATGTCTTTTAAATAATGAAAAAATAAGGACAGATTACTTTGCTAACAGAAATTACGTTTATTTAAAAATCCTGGTCAATGATGAACCGCAACAAAGCAATGATATATTACGCTTTAAAGCAAGGGTAATTTCAGGCTATGAAAACAATAAGCAAACAAAACTTTCCGGTCAATTGCTATTGGCTTTAAAGTTAGACAGTCTTAAACCTTTAAACCTAAATTATGGTGATGAACTCCTTATTTCATCAACTTATTTAGAAGTTGAACCGCCATATAATCCTGCTGAGTTCAATTTTAAAGCATGGCTGGAGAGTCAGAATGTTTTTCACCAAACTTTTATTAATCAAAACCAACTGGTTAAAACCGATAGAAATTCAGGCAATCCGATTATTAAACTGGCTTTAAAACTAAGAGAAAAGCAGGTTTCGAAATATCGAAAGTTAATTAAAAATGATGAGGCCTTTGCTGTGGCCTCTACCCTGATTTTGGGTTACCGGGCAGATTTAAGTCAGGAAACACTATCGGCCTATTCCAAAACAGGAACCATCCATGCATTATCCGTATCAGGCGCACATGTAGCTATTATTTATGTGGTGCTTGATTTTTTACTGATGTTCTTAAATCGAAAAAGAACATTAAAAATCATCAAGTTCCTTTTAATTTGCGTTTTAATATGAGCTTATGCTTTAATTACTGGCTTGTCTCCTTCTGTAGTTCGTTCGGCAATAATGATTACTATTTTTATTGCAGCAAAAACGTATACAAGAGACAAGAACAGTTTTAATATTTTGGCCTTTGCAGCATTTTGTCAACTCGTTTATAATCCATTTCTGATCTGGGACGTAGGCTTTCAACTCTCCTACCTTGCTGTTTTTGGGTTGATTTACCTTCAGCCCAAAATTTATAGCCTGCTCTATGTTAAAAATAAATGGTTGGATAAATTGTGGAATTTCACCGCCTTATCTTTAGCTGCACAACTTGTCACCTTTCCGCTAAGCATTTACTATTTCCATCAATTCCCGGTGTATTTTCTTTTTGGAAATTTATTTATTACACTACCATTGGTTTTAATGATGTATCTGGGCATCATAATTTTAATACCGGGTTTAAGTTTTTTAGCTCCGGTATTCGAGTGGATAATCAATTTTACGAATCAAACACTTAAATGGATTTCAGCGTTGCCGTTTTCTACTCTTTCTTCTATCTGGATAAGTATACCTGAATTCATTTTATTGAGTGTGGCACTGGTCTTATTTATTTATGCAATCTTTCATATTAATAAAAAGATGCTTTTCTCGGCCTTTGTATTTTTCATTGCCTATCAGGTACTTACTATTTTTGATGATGTTAAGGCTCTAAATCAACGTCAGATTATTTTCTTCAGTTTACGTAAAAACTATGCAGTGGCATTTATAGATGGCAGGAAAGCCATTTTATTAACAGATTTAAGCCCTAAAGATAAAAACTATCATTTTTTTATCCAGCCTGCTTTACAGAATCTGCAAATTAATCGCCTGGATTTAATAAATCTCAAAAAAGACACCGTCATGAAGAATTTTATATTAAAAGATAAACAGATTATTTTCCATCAGTATAAAATGCTTTTAATAGATGAAACACTGAATTATAAAACAATTAATAACAAACTAAGCTTTTCAAGTATCTGGCTACACCAAAACACCAAATTTAAGTTAGAAAAGTTAAAGTCATTTGTTGAGTTTAAACATATTTTAGCAGATGCCACCAACAAAGATTATAAGATTAATTTTTTTAAACTTTTTGCTGAAAATAATAAGATCGATATTCATATTTTAAAGAAAAATAAAGCATATTTGATCGATTTAGCACCTTGAAGGAAATAAATTATTAGAAAGTAACTAACCGATAATATCATTATATGAATGAATTAGTTTTATATCAGGTTGCAGATCGTATTGCGACAATTACGATAAACAGGCCTGAAAAACGCAATGCATTAAACCCACAATTAATTGCTGCATTAACTGAAGCCTTTATTCAGGCATCAGAAGATGATCTGGTTAAAGTAATTATTTTAAAAGCAAATGGCGATGCATTTAGTGCCGGGGCAGACTTAGAATATCTTCAGCAATTACAACACAATACTTTCGAAGAAAATGTTGCAGATACAAACAATCTGAAAAAGCTTTTTACAACCATTTATTATTTGCCTAAAATTGTCATTGCACAGGTAGAAGGTCATGCCATTGCCGGTGGATGTGGTTTGGCAACGGTTTGCGATATTATTTTTGCTACTCCTGAAAGTAATTTTGGTTATACGGAAGTAAAAATTGGCTTTGTTCCGGCAATAGTTTCCTGTTTTTTAATGCGTAAAGTAAATGAAACTATTGCTAAAGAAATATTATTAACCGGAAAGACGTTTAAGGCAGAACAAGCGTTACAGTATAAATTAATAAATTTTGTAACATCTTCAGCAGAAATTCATCTGAAAGTACAGGAATTTGCATTAAGTTTGTGTAAGGAGAGTTCGGGCAATTCATTAATGATTACAAAACAATTGATTACTCAAACTACTAATCCCTCATTTGAAAAAAGTTTGGAAACAGCGGTACAAATAAATGCCCGTGTTAGAGAAAGTGATGACTTTAAAAAAGGCATTGCAGCTTTTTTAAATAAAGAAAAAATTAATTGGTAAATTTAAATTAAATCTAAAAATAAGAACATGTTCAAATCAATCAAAACAAGCGTTTTAGCTGTAATTCTGGTTAGCACTGCAATTATTGCACATGCACAAAAGAAAATTACTGAAGGTACTATTGTGTATGGCATACAATATAAAGTAGAGGCTCCTGGAGCACCTGAAGAGCAAAAAGTTAAATTTAATGGCGATATTTCTAAATTGGAAATTGAATCTGGACCTGCAACGGTTGGTGTATTTTTAGATACTAAAACTCAAACAGGACTAATTTTAGTTGATGTACCTGTTGCTCAAAAACAAATTGCAGCAAAAATGACTAAAGCAGATTTAGATGAAGCTAATGCTGCAAAACCAAAATTCTCAGATTTCAAAGCAACCGGTGAAAAACAAGCTATTGCGGGTTACAATGCAGAAAAATATACTTTTAAAGATGAAAAAGGTGGAGCATACGAATTATGGGCTACTACTGAATTAGAAACTCCTTTAAACATTATAACTTCTGAGTTTAAGGATATTAAAGGAACTGTTCTTAAATTTTCAGGCGAAAAAGCAATCATGACTATGAAATCAATTGCTGCTGATAAAGTTGGTGCACTTTCAGTTACTGCTATTCCTGCAGGATACGATGAAATTACTTATGCCGAATTAAAAGCAATGCAAGGTGGCGGTGGTGAATAATTAACCATTTCAAATTATTTTTTTAAGGCTTTTTAACTGCCGGCTTTTATTTAAATTAGCCAAAAGTTAAAAAGCTTTTTTTATGACTAAAAATTTATGATAAAAAATTTCCTTCTCAAATTATCAGTTATCTGCATCGCTATATGCCTGTTAATTGAAGCCAAAGCACAGGGCGTAAACTGGGCAAAGGATGGTAGTTCTTATTACCAAATCGCTGGTGGCGAAATTGTTTCGGTAACCTTGCCCAAAAATGACCGCAAAACAATAATCTCAAGAGCATTGCTAACACCTGCTGGAAAAGATAATTCTATTGCGGTAAGAAGTTTTCAGCTTTCTGATGACGGCACCAAAGCTTTAATTTATACCAATAGTAAAAAAGTTTGGCGTTACGATACCCGTGGTGATTATTGGCTGGCCGATTTAACTTCAAATAAGCTTACTCAAATCGGAAAAGATAAGCCTGTTTCTTCTTTAATGTTTGCAAAGTTATCACCTGATGGCAATAAAGTTGCTTATGTGAGTAAACACAATTTATATGTAGAAAATATAGATGGATCAGCTTCAAAAGCTTTAACAACCGATGGTACCGATAGAATGATTAATGGTACTTTTGATTGGGTTTATGAAGAAGAATTTGATTGCAGAGATGGTTTCAGATGGAGTCCTGATAGTAAGTCAATTGCTTATTGGCAAATAGATGCTACGAAAATCAAAAATTTCTTAATGATTGATAATACAGATTCTATTTACCCTTTCACAATTCCAGTTGAATATCCAAAGGTAGGCGAAAATCCATCTGCTTGTAAAATTGGTATCGTAGATATTGCCTCGGCTAAAACCAATTGGGTTAATGTTCCGGGAGATAATATTCAGCATTATATTCCCCGTATGGAATGGATCCCGAATAGTAATGAAATTATTTTGCAACAGTTAAACCGCGAACAAAACCAAAGTAAATTATTCATTTGCAATGCACAAACCGGAGCTGCAAATGCAGTTTATACAGAAACAGATAAAGCGTGGATTGATGCTAACGAAAATTGGAAATGGTTAAATGACAATAAAGAATTTACAGTGGTTACTGAAAAAGACGGCTGGAAACATCTTTACAGAATTAGCCGTGATGGTAAAAAAGAAACCTTGGTTACTAAAGGAAATTATGACGTAATTGACATTAAACTAATCGACGAAAAAAATAATCTGGTTTACTTTTTAGCTTCACCAACAAACGCAACGCAGAAATATTTATATAAAACCAAGTTAGATGGTAAAGGTAAACTGGAAATGGTTACCCCGTCTGTTCTTCCAGGTACACATAATTATGATATTTCTCCGAATGCGGCTTTTGCTCGTCACAGCTATAATAGTTCGGTAATAAGACCGGTAACAGAGTGGATGAACTTTACTGCGGGTAATCCTCTTTCAATGGATGGCAGCATTACTACTCAATTGACCAAACAGGGTGCTTCAAAAAATAAAGTTGAGTTTTTCAAAGTTACCACTGAAGATGGCATTGAAATGGATGGCTGGATGAAAAAACCTGAAAACTTCAATCCTGATAAAAAATATCCTGTTGTATTTTATGTCTACGGAGAACCTGCTTCGCAGACTGCGGCAGATACTTATGGTGCTGGTTTTAATTTTCTTTACAATGGAGATATGGCTAAAGACGGTTACATTTATATCTCTATGGATAACCGTGGCGCACCAGTGCCAAAAGGTGCTACATGGCGTAAAAGTATTTATAAAAACATAGGTACACTTAATATCCGTGATCAGGCAATGGCAGCTAAAAAATTATTGGCAACCAATTCTTTTATGGATAAAGACCGTGTTGCAGTTTGGGGCTGGAGCGGTGGAGGTTCCTCTACTTTAAACCTGATGTTCCAATATCCTGAAATTTATAAAACAGGTATTGCTATTGCGGCCGTTGGAAATCAGTTAACGTATGATAACATTTATCAGGAACGTTATATGGGTACTCCTTTCCCAAGTAAAGAAGCTTATGTAAAAGGCTCACCAATTACCTATGCTAAAAACTTAAAAGGTAACTTGCTGTATATTCACGGTACTGGTGATGATAACGTTCATTATCAAAATGCAGAAATGCTGATTAATGAATTAATTAAAAACAAAAAGGTTTTTCAATTGATGAGTTATCCTAACCGCACACACAGCATTAGTGAAGGCGAAGGAACGAGTGAACATCTTTCTTTAACTTACACCAAATTTTTGAAAGAAAACTGCCCTCCGGGAGCAAAATAATAAAGCAAAACAAAAGCCCTGATTTTAGAAAATCAGGGCTTTTGTTTTTTCAGATCAACTGATTTCTATTTGTAATTTAAGGCCAGCATTGAAACGGCCAAAGCAATGCCGAAACTTAGTAAAGTACCGATTAATACATACTCTGTAAGCTTGATATCATGCGCTTCTTTTAAATCTCCAAAACGGAAAATAGATTTTGCCGCAAGTAAAAAGCCTACCGCCTCAAAATGATTGGTGCAAATAAACAAGAAAATCAATAACCGTTCTAAAACGCCAATATATTTCCCTGCATCCTGTAATGATTTCTGGTCTTCAACACGATTAGCAGGAATCCACTTGTTAATAATAACCCGCATAATAATGGACGTGGGCATCGTTAAAAAAAGTAAACAGGAAATAATCAGCCAAACTTTAGGGTTATCTAAAAAGCTAATATCAAGCACTCCGGAATAAAAAATATGCCACACAAAAAATATGGAAATAAAATGTACAACCTGATCTGCAAAAAACATTATCCTTGCATTTTTTTTGCTTTGTATAAGGAGCTTCAATGCATCAATAATGAAATGAAGCGCTCCGATTGACAATGCCAGTTTCCATACGTCAAAACTCCAGAAAACAATAAATATTAAAACAGTATGAATTCCTATATGGAGATAGAGTTTACCTGATTTTAGCTTTTTACTTTCTTTCTCTTTTACCCAGGCATTCGGCTGTAAAAAGAAATCACCTATTAAATGAGCAAGGATGATTTTAATTAAAAAGATATCCATTATTTTAATTCTGTTTGGTTTAATTTTTTACGATAAAGCTTATCCATTTCTAAAATTTCGGTATAATGGGCTCTTTTTAAAGCTTCACTAACTGAGGATTGTGTTCTTCCGGATATTGCGGCCAACTCACTTTGTAAAATATTTTCATTTTCTAAAGCATACTTAACCATTTCGGCAGCTACAATGCCCCAACTATCCATCGCAATTAACGAAAGTTTAAACAGCACATTAATTTCTTCGTCAAAATCAGCTGAGCTTGTTTTTATAGCCAAATTTACTTTAGCTTGTTTCAGTCCGTCAAAAGCAAACCCAGAGTAAATAAATGCATCTCCGCTAGCCTCGGTAAGCCTTTTGTTTTTACTTTTAATACTTCCTATACCAATTCCCATTCTTACATCAGCAGGTTTATTCGTCCTGATACAAGCTTTAATGTAAGCTGTAGCTTTAATTGCATCTTCGGGCCTAACTTCCACCTGAAAGCTATCTCCACGATAGATTTCCCATTTGCTGTTCTTTAATGAAACTATTTTTAAAGCAGCTTTTAAACTTGATAACCAGGTATCTTTTATCTTTCTGGAGCCTACAATATCGCCTGTTATAATGCAAATCATAATACCAATATCTTGTTTATTATTCACTTTTCCAAATTATCGGCTAATTAGCCGATATTAACGATTATCGGCTAATTAGCCGATATTAACGATTATCGGTTAATTAACCGATATTGATTTAAAACTAAAGTGTACTGATTTTGTTTATCACACATGGCATTAATTACATTTACTAAAAGGGGAATCTATTGCAAACAGGGTAATTTTTATGTAGATCCGTGGTGGCCGGTGGATTACGCTGTAACAACGCACGGACATAGTGACCATGTTCAATTCGGAAACAAACACTACCTATGCCATACCTTAACAGAACCAATAATAAAACATAGAATCAGCACAGATTTGAGCGTAGAAACCTTAGCTTATGGTGAAAAAATCACCAGAAATGGGGTGAGCATTTCTTTTTATCCTGCCGGCCATATTATCGGATCAGCACAGGTAAGATTAGAATATAAAGGTGAAGTATGCGTAATTTCTGGTGATTATAAAATAGAAAATGATGGTATAACGACACCCTTTGAGCCTGTAAAATGCCACACTTTTGTTTCTGAAAGTACCTTTGGCCTGCCTATTTATAAGTGGCAAAAACAGCAAATCATCTTCGATGGAATAAAAAACTGGGTTAATGATAATATTCTTCAGCAAAAAACCAGTGTATTAATTGCCTACAGTTTAGGAAAAGCACAACGTTTAATTAAAAATTTGAGTGGCAATACTCCTATTTATGTACATAACAGTATTGCAAATCTAAATGAAGTTATTATTAACGCTGGTATAAAACTACCCGAAACCATCAGAATTACCCCTGAAACAACCAAAAATGAGTTGCAAAAAGGGATTGTTATTGTACCACCTGTAATGAGAGACAGTCGTTGGATTAAAAATTTAAGCCATCCGGTTACAGGCATTTGCTCTGGCTGGATGCAGGTACGGGCACACCGCCGCTGGCAAAGTGCTGATGCTGGTTTTGCCCTCAGCGACCATGCAGACTGGCCCGGATTGATAGAAGCTATAACTGCAACTGGTGCAGAGCAGGTTTATGTAACGCATGGTTTTACATCTGCTTTCAGCCGGTTTTTAAATGACAATGGAATTGAAGCCTCAGAAGTAACAACCAGGTTTGGACAAGAAGACGATGAAGAAAACAAAGTAGATTTAGTCGGTCAGCAGGAAAATAAATAAGACATGAAACGTTTTGCCCAACTTATTCAGCAACTGGAACTCAGCAATAAAACGAATGATAAAATTACTGCATTGGTTAATTATTTTAATTATGCCGACGATAAAGATAAAGTTTGGGTAATTGCATTATTTACAGGGAAAAAACCTAAGCGGCCAATAAAATCGGCTCTGTTAAAATATTGGGCAATTGACATCACTCAAACGCCTGAATGGCTATTTACAGAAAGTTATGCTAATGTTGGCGATTTAAGTGAAACCATTGCATTGCTATTACCACCAGCCGAAAACACTTCTGATTTCCAGCTGCATAAATGGATTGAAGATCTTCACCATCTTGAAGGTAAAGATGAACAAACGAAAAAAGAGTTTATTTTATCCGCCTGGAATACCCTCGAAACCCAGGAACGTTTCATTTTTAATAAATTAATATCAGGAAACTTTAGAATCGGGGTATCTAATAAAATGCTGGTTAACGCTTTAGCAAAGCAAAGTAATTTAGAGAGTGCTCAAATTATGCATAGCATTATGGGAAAATGGGATCCTTACATGATTACATTTCATGAGCTTATAAACGGCATTCATGTTAATACAGATAACTCATGGCCTTATCCTTTTTGCCTTGCATACGCGTTGGAACAGGAACCTGAGAAACTCGGAGATATTACAGAGTGGCAGGCTGAATGGAAATGGGATGGAATCAGGGGGCAAATTGTGAAACGAAACGGTGAGTTATTTATTTGGTCGAGAGGTGAAGAACTGGTGACAGAACAGTTTCCAGAATTACATTTTCTGCAAGGTGTTTTACCAGATGGTACCGTATTAGATGGGGAAATACTGGCCGTTCAAAACAAGCAGGTTTTATCGTTCAGTACATTACAACAACGTTTAAACAGGAAAACCATTAATAAAAAACAACTGGAAGATGCGCCAATCGGTTTTTTTGTTTACGATATCCTTGAATTTAAAGCCGAGGACTTTAGAGAAACACCTTTAGCCATAAGAAGAAAAACACTCGAACAAATTATTGAAAAATTAGATGCTGATGTTCCGGTTTTATTATCAAAAGTTATTCGCTGTGCAAGCTGGGATGAATTAGCAGCACTAAGACAAACTTCACGATCCATTAACAGTGAAGGTATTATGCTAAAAAAACTAAATTCGCATTACCATAGTGGCCGCAAACGGGGCGATTGGTGGAAATGGAAAATCAATCCTTATACAGTTGATGCAGTAATGATATATGCGCAAAAAGGTAGCGGAAGAAGAGCAAATTTCTTTACCGATTATACTTTTGCTGTACGTGATGGTGAAAATCTGGTTACGATTGCCAAAGCATATTCCGGATTAACAGATAAAGAAATTAAAGAAGTAAACGCTTTTGTAACCAAAAATGCGATCGAAAAATTCGGCCCGGTCAGAACAGTAAAGCCTGAACTGGTCTTCGAAATTGCATTTGAAGGTATTGCTGAAAGCAAACGGCATAAAGCTGGTTTGGCTTTGCGCTTTCCAAGAATATTAAGGTGGCGAAAAGACAAAAAAGCAGATGAAATTAACACATTGGATGATTTAAAACAGCTTTTAAGATCAACGATGCTTTAAAAATTAAAAAACAATCTATCTGTAAAAAACAGTCTATTTTTTGTTTCTTTATTTACAAACAATAATCACACAAAATTATCCTTATAGTGTTATAGAGGGAGTATGGATCAAACCAAGACCAAGGGTTACAAAAAGATAAAACAATGGCTTAAAGCAAATCGCCGAAAGCCATTTCAATTTCAGGAAGATGCCTGGCAATATTATCTTAATGGTTATAGTGGTTTGGTAAATGCACCTACAGGTTTTGGAAAGACCTTTTCATTATTTTTAGCAGTTGTCATTGAAGCTTTAAATGATCCTTCAGTAAACCCTAAACAAAGGAAAGATCGTTTACAATTAATTTGGATTACTCCGCTCCGATCGCTTGCCAAAGACATTGCCCGGGCAATGCGTGAAACTTTACTGGAACTGGAATTGGATTGGCATGTTGGGGTTAGAAATGGTGATACTTCACAGGCAGAAAAATTGCAGCAAAAAAAGTCAATGCCTGAAATTTTGCTTATTACACCAGAAAGTTTGCATTTACTGCTGGCTCAAAAAGGTTCTTCAACTTTATTCAAAAACCTTAAATGTATAGTTGCAGATGAATGGCATGAACTTTTAGGCAGTAAACGTGGTGTATTGGTTGAGCTTGCTGTATCCAGAATAAAAGGGCTGCAAAAGCTGGAAAAGCAACAATTTCTCAGAGTTTGGGGTATTTCGGCTACGATTGGAAATATTGAAGAAGCATTAGATGTTTTAGAACCTGATGAAACTGCAAAAAGGATTATTGTTAAAGCTGATCTGGAAAAGAAAATCATCATCAAATCAATACTACCGGATGACATAGAAACCCTACCCTGGGCAGGGCATTTAGGCTTAAAACTGGCTTACAAGCTTTTACCAATTATCAATAAAAGTAAAACAACTTTAATTTTCATCAATACCCGTGGTCAATCAGAAATGTGGTATCAGCACTTGCTTAATCTTGAACCTGAACTGGCAGGCAGAATTGCCATCCATCATGGGTCTATAGATTTTGAGCTTAGAAACTGGATTGAAGATGCTTTGCATACCGGGCAACTTAAAGCAGTGATTGCAACTTCTTCCTTAGACTTAGGCGTAGATTTTAAACCTGTTGATACTGTAGTTCAGGTTGGATCGCCAAAAGGTGTAGCCCGTTTTTTGCAGCGGGCAGGCCGTTCTGGTCACGCTCCTCACGAAACGTCTAAAATTTATTTTTTACCCACACATGCTTTAGAGCTGGTTGAAGCCGCCGCAATTAAAGAGGCAGCTAAAAACAATAATATTGAAAGCCGGGAGCCCTTTATAATGGTTTTCGATACTTTAGTCCAATACCTGGTTACCCTGGCTATTGGTGATGGTTTTGATGACCAGGTGATTTATGAAGAAATAAAAAATACACATGCATTTAAATTAATCTTACCAGAAGAATGGAACTGGGTAATGCAATTTATTACTTCAGGCGGAGACAGTTTAAGTGCTTACAATGAATTTAAAAAGGTAACTAAAGATGATGACGGTCTTTGGAAAGTTAAAAGCCGTATGCTGGCCATGAGGCACCGGTTGCATATTGGCACTATTGTAAGTGATGCCATGTTAAAAGTTAAATTCCTTTCTGGTGGTTATATTGGTATGGTGGAAGAGTATTTTGTTACACGTTTAAAAGCAGGTGATAACTTTAGATTGGCGGGTCGGGTGCTGGAATTTATCCACGTTAAAGATATGACTGTAATTGTGCGCAACAGTAAACAAAAAAATGCCATCTCACCCAGTTGGAATGGTGGCCGGTTGCCATTATCATCTAATTTAGGAGTTGTTCTCCGTAAAAAATATAACGAAGCCCTGGATAAAAATCATGAAGATGAAGAACTTGATGTTGTTTATCCTTTATTTCTTTTGCAGGAAAAACGGTCACATGTTCCAAGAAATGATGAATTATTGATAGAACTGATCAATAATAAAGAAGGGTTTCATCTTTTTGCCTATCCTTTTGAAGGTCGCTTAGTACACGAGGTTTTAGCCGCATTGGTAGCGTACAGATTAAGTAAATTGTTACCGATTAGTTTTTCAATTGCGATGAATGATTATGGCTTCGAATTGTTGAGTGAAACAGAAATTCCAATGGACGAATCCATTGCTTACGAAGTGTTTTCGCCAAAAAATTTAACAGAAGATATCACACTGAGCATTAATTCTACAGAAATGGCGAGGAGAAAGTTCAGAGATATCGCTTGCATTTCAGGATTAGTTTTTCAGGGTTATCCTGGTAAATACGTTGCCAACAGACATTTGCAATCATCAGCAGGTTTATTTTTTAATGTATTTAGTGATTATGACAAACATAATTTACTTTTGCGGCAAGCTTATGACGAGGTATTTTACCAGCAATTAGAAGAACCGAGGTTAGCAGCTGCTTTGCAAAGAATCCAGGAGGGAAATATTATTATTACAACCCCAAAAAGTTTTACACCACTCTCCTTTCCGATTAAAGTAGATAGTTTAAGGGAAAACATGAGCTCGGAAGAATTGGAACAAAGAATTTTAAGAATGAAAGCTGAGTCTGAGAAAATAAAATAAAACCATAATGACCATAACAAGCCAGGGCGAAGAATTAATTTTAGATAAAGAAAGGGCTTTATTTTTACCTAAACATCAACTTTTAGCCATTAGCGACTTACACTTAGGTAAATCTGCACATTTCCGACAGGCTGGGTTACAAGTTCCATCTACAATTGCAAAAAGCGATCTGCAAAGGTTAAGTTTACTAATCGAAAAGTATCAGCCGAAAACCTTACTCATCAACGGAGATATGTTTCACCATGGGTTAAATACAGATATTGATGACTTTTCCATCTGGAAACAACAGTATACTGATTTAAATTTCTTACTTGTAAAAGGGAATCATGATCAATTATCAGCAAATAATTATAAAGATTTAGGAATTGAAATTCATGAACCAAGCTTTTGCCTCAGCCCTTTCTGTTTTATACACGATGCACCTAAACACACCAATGAAGAACTTTACCCTATAAGCGGTCACATCCATCCAGGTGTTTCTATTGTAGGAAAAGCCAAACAACGGCTAAAGTTTCCTTGCTTTTATTTTGGTAAGGATCATGCCATATTACCTGCATTTAGTTTGTTCACCGGTCTTTACAACATTCAACCAAAGACAAATGAACGGATTTTTGCAATAACTCCTGAAAAAGTTATAGAAGTTTAATTATTGATAGCCTCAATAATCTGAGCTAGCTTTTAAATGTTAAGCACTTACTGGTAATTCTGCATGTAATGCTTCTACCCAATTTTCAAAAAGAGATTTTTCAATTTTAACTACTTCAGCAGCGTGGTGCTCCCAATCTGAAGAAAACTCAACCAGTTGATTAATCATTTCTTCTAAATGACCTTCTTCTTCCAAAATAATTGATTTTACATTTACCTTGCTCCTGGCATCATCCAAAATGGTTTGATAAATTGGATATAATTCATCTGCCCTAACTTCAATAGCGTAGGTTACAAAAAGATAGGCTGCAAATTTTAAATCATAGCCCGAAAGGTTAAATTTTGCTTTTAAATACCTGCAAACTGCAATATCTAAGGCATGTAAATAAAATTTGGTATGATTTGGAGAAAGTAATTCGGAATTTTTATAGGTTTTACAAAGTGACTCGTCAATCTTTGCAATTTGCTTTTTCAAATAGTAAGCATGACGATGTTCTTCAGCCGCGTGTTTTAAAATAATCAGGTTAACATTTTCTTTATGCTCAGATGCAGAGATTTTTTTTGCACCTGCATTTTCCATGTAAGATAATGTGTTTAACCACTTGGCATGCAATACATTATCACCAACTATTATTTTCAAACTCGAATCAAGCATCTTCTTAAAATTAGTAGTTTTGAAGTTCATTAAAATTAATGAACTTCATTTTATATTTCCTTAAATCTCTCTGTTAAAATCCCAGCCTTCTAAATAATCGGCAACCCTTCGAACAAACATGCCACCTAATGAACCATCAACCACTCTATGGTCATAAGATAATGACAAGAACATCATGTGTCGGATGGCAATTACATCGCCATGTTCGGTTTCTAAAACAGCCGGTTTCTTTTTAATGGCACCAACCGCTAAAATAGCAACTTGTGGCTGGTTTATAATGGGTGTGCCCATTACATTTCCAAAAGTACCCACATTGGTTAGCGTAAATGTTCCCCCCTGCGTTTCATCAGGCTTTAGCTTAGAAATTCTTGCTCTTCCTGCCAGGTCGTTAACCGCCTTAGTTAAACCAACCAAATTAAGCTGATCGGCATTTTTAATAACCGGAACAATGAGGTTTCCACTTGGTAAAGCAGCTGCCATACCAATATTAATATCACGTTTTTTAATAATTTGTGTTCCGTTAACCGAAACATTAATCATTGGAAAATCTTTGATTGCTTTTGCAACGGCTTCTACAAAAATTGGCGTAAATGTTATTTTCTCATTTTCGCGTTTCTCGAAGCTATTTTTTACTTTATTGCGCCATAAAACCATATTGGTTACATCGGCTTCAACAAATGAAGTTACGTGTGGCGAAGTGCTTTTACTCATCACCATATGATCGGCAATAAGTTTACGCATTCTGTCCATCTCTATAATCTCATCGCCACCGCTTACGCTGGTTGTAGATGTTTTACTCGTAACAGGTGCAGCCTGCGCTTGCGTATTCTGAACTTTATTTTCAGAGGCCGGAACAATTACAGTTTCTGATTTTGTAAATGTTTCAGCTGGTTTCCCTCCTGTTTTACTATTAATATAGTTTAATAAATCATCTTTATTTAAACGGCCATCAGCACCTGATCCTTTTATACTGTCTAATTCTGCTATCGAAATATTTTCCTGAGCAGCAATATTTTTAACTAATGGAGAATAAAAACGTTCTGACGAAGTAAAATCTGCAGTGTTTTTTGAAGCTGCTAACTGCTCTACACCAGGTATCGTTGTTTCTGATACCGTTTCCTTTACAGGTACTGCTGCAGCTGGTTCTTCAGTTTTCACATCATTTCCACCACTGGTTTCAATAATTGCAATTACATCGCCTACCTGCGCTACCTCATCTTCTTTAAATAATTGTTTAACCAATTTACCGGCAACCGGCGAAGGTACTTCTGAATCAACTTTATCAGTTGCTATTTCTAAAATAGTATCGTCTAAATCAATTGTATCTCCAGGTTGTTTTACCCATTTAATTACAGTTGCTTCTGCAACACTTTCACCCATTTTTGGTAACAATAGTTCGTATTGAGCCATATTAATTACAGTATGTTTTTATTTGGTAATGCGACAAAAATACAGTTTTTTATTGTTTACATCACGATTCTTTAAGAAGATTTAATAACATAGTTAATGCTGAAGCAGCGGAACGCTCTATATTTTGGAGGCGTTTATTACTGAAATTAAACACTTTAGCTATCGTTTTTTGCTGATTTGCAACCGCTATCCAAACCGTACCAACCGGCTTATCTTCTGTACCACCATCAGGGCCTGCAATGCCACTTACGGCAATAGAATAATCCGTTTTAAAATTCTTCAAAGCACCTTCAGCCATTTCAGTAACCGTTTCTTCACTAACGGCGCCATATTTTGTTAAGGTATTTTCTTTTACACCCAAAACGGATTCTTTAAGCTCGTAGGCATAGGCTACCGCACCACCCCAATATACAGATGAACAACCTGGATGCTGCGTAATTAAGTGTGCAATATATCCTCCGGTACAACTCTCCGCTGTTGATAAAGTAAGCCCTTTTTCTTTCATGAAATTTAAAATCGCCTGCTCCAAAGGGATATCATCATCTATAACCACAAATTTTTCAACTTTTTCGATAATTTGCTTAGCATATATTTCCACTTCCGTTTTTAACGGTGCTTCATCTTCACCTATGGCCGATAAACGTAGACGAACCTGCCCCATTTTTGGCAAATAAGCTAACTTAATATGAGCGGGCAAGCTATCCTCTATTTCTTCAATTTCTTTAGCTAAAAAAGATTCACCAATATTTGAAGTCAGAATGGTTTTATGAACAATCGATGGAAGCTTAAACTGCCTTTTAATTCTTGGCAAAATTTCATCATCCATTAAATACATCATTTCGTAAGGAACACCGGGCATGGATACAAAAATCTTCCCACGTTCTTCAAACCACATACACGGGGCGGTTCCATTTTTATTTAAGATAACTTCGCAACCATCAGGTACATCGGCCTGTTTAATGTTAATATCCAGCAGCGGACGTTTATATTTTTCAAAAATAGATTTAACAATTTCTAAAGTTCCGGCATCATTTCTGAAGCCCATGTTAAAATACTTGGCCAGTGTTAGTTTAGTAATATCATCCTTAGTTGGTCCTAAGCCACCTGTAATTAAAATAATATCCGCTCTTGTTTCCGCTTGTGCCAATGCATCCAAAATATGTTGTTCTTCATCAGATACGGAGGTAATTTGCTTTACAGAAACGCCTATTAAATTTAATTGTTTCGCCATCCAGGCAGAGTTCGTATCAACGATTTGGCCAATCAGAATTTCATCGCCAATGGTAATAATTTCAGCTAGCATATTTTTATTGGTAAGTACTATAAAAACCTTGTCTCTTGCTTAATTTTAAATCTTGTAAAATAGATGCTTTTACTTTTATGGTTACCGAATAACTTTTATAAGCACCGTAAGGCACCCAGTTAACACTCATATCCCAGCAATGCAAATCTCTGTAAATAGCAATATTCATTGGCGTTAAGCCATTATTTTTAAAATCGTAACCTGAGTTAAAAGTAAACTTCCACTTTGGCGTTAAGTTAAAATCACCATTAAAGTTTAAAGTATTACTTACAGAGCTTACACCTAAATCATTAGAATATTGAAAGCTGTAAGAGAATGAAAAATTCCATGGAATATTAAAATCGACAAAGGCATTTGGATCGCGGCTAATCGCAGCTAACTGTTCCGACTGAAGGTCTGATAAACCCTTTTTCTTTGCAGCATCTGCCAGTTTATCATTGGCTTCATTTTTACTTTTTAATGCTTCAGGATTTAAACTATAGTCAAATGAGAAACCAAAATTTGTTAATCTTGGCAATTTAGCCCCCCTTGTCCAGGTAAAATCATTACTTCTGGTAAAAGTTCGTACCCCCGAAACCGTGGTTTCATCCAAAGCATAAGGATCAAAAGTACCATTATAGTTAATGCCAAGTTTATCGGTAAACTGCGAGCGCCCTGACATGCTTAAAGTAGATAATTTATGAATTGGTGCCAGGAAATTATAGGATCCGTTAATGGTTAAATTTTGAATAATCGGAATTTTCCGTTCTCCTGTTCCTGTTGTATCCTTACTGGATTTAACTTTTAATTCTACAATATTTCCTAAACCAAAGCCAATTGAAGCCGTTTTACCTGAAAAAGAGCCCGGAAAAGCACTGGTTTGAAAAATTGAATACCTAAGCTCTTGATTATTAGCATCATAAATAGCCTGGCCATTTTGGTCAATTGCACTTTTATACGGTCCGGCACCGTCCTTTGTAAAATCAGGAGAATAATTGAAAGAAATACTAGGCGTCATAACATGCCTTAAAGCTTTTATATTCCCTAAATGGTTAAACACTTTTTTACCATAAATATTAGTGGTTAAACTTGTTGATAAATTATAACTACCCGCACGTTTAAAACCGCTTATGGTATCCATTCTACTGGTATAGGTACCATCAGCAAACCTGGTATAACGGCTTCTGGTTGTTTGAAAATTCCAAACCTCGTTATAGGTACCTCCCATGGAGAAATTTAAATATTTTAACGCAGTAAATGACATACTCACCGGAATAGTATGCTGGAAACCAGACTGAAGCCTTTTTAAACCATCATTTTGAAATAATAAGCTATCCTTGGTTGTAATGCTGTTGGTACCCTGTAAACCGTAACCTACGGTAATTTTTTGATACCACTTTTGTTCTCCTACCCTGTTTTTTGAATCAAAGGGGCTAAATGTAGGCACATTAAATGTACCCGTAGGAAATCTGATCGAAATATCTTTTGAGCTTAATGTTTGATCACTACCCAGTGATAATGAATAGTTCATTCCGTTGGGGTAAGCTTTTGCATAGCTAATACTACTGCTCATTGTATTGGTTGCAATTGCCCGCTGATCGTAAGTAGCATTAGCACCCGTTGCTGTAAAATAACTACTGGAGCCTAAGTTTACACTGGCGCTAAAAGTGGTACCCGGCCTTGCGTTTGCATTTTGGCTATGCATCCAGGCCAGGTGAAATACTTTTGCAGGATTTCTAAAGGCTTCTGTACCTTCTAAACCATTTTTAGAACTGCTGTAATTAAAATTTATATTACCGTTAAATTTATATCTTTTGGTATAACTACTGAGCAAACTCGTTTCGTAAGAACCATTGGTATAAATAGTACCCATTAACTTAGCGTCCCAATAATCATTCAAACCTATATAATAACCCCCATTTTGTAAAAAGAATCCTTTTGTTGCATCTTCACCGGGTGTTGGTAAGATAAATCCTGACGATCGTTTATTCGGCTTGGGAAAAAAAGCAAAAGGTAGCGCCAGCGGAGTTGGCACATCCTCTATAATCATGTAAACCGGGCCAGTAATAATTTGCTTCTCGGTTACCACCCCTTTTGAAATCATTAATCCAAAATGGGGATGCGGCAAATTACAGGTGCTGTACATTACATTTTTAATGTGCAACTCATCATCTATTTGTTTTTTACTCTGTCCGCCTGAGAAAAATCCACCCTCTTGTTCGGAAAAAACACCATAAACCTTTCCCCGGGTTGTTTCTGTATTGTAAAAAATTGAATCGGCTATTGCTGACCCTTCTGCACCTGATTTAGAAATCGGACGACCAACATAACGACCTGTTTTAGGATCTTTTGTTCCTTTCGCAAAAATGGTATGATTTTTCTGATCAACCTGGATATAATTGGCATCCAGCTCAAAATCACCATATTTTATCCTCGCATTACCGTATAAATAAATGATATTTTTATCCTTACTCATTTTAACGGAATCATCGGCTTTATACTCTACTTTCTGCTCCAGATCACTATTATTTTTGGTTTTAACTTTAGCCGTATCTTTCTTTACTGTGTCTTGCTTAACGATTTGTTGCAATGAAAAACCAGAAAATGCGTTAGCTTTACCAACACTTAGTGTTAATAAAATGACAGAAATTAGTAAAATAGAGTTGTTCAGAAGTTTCAAATTCGTATTTGAATGTTATTTTTGCAAAAGTGTTTAATCAAAAACGTCCAAAATTAGTGAAAAATATACCATTGATGTATCTTAAAACCATTTTAGCCTTTATTATTTGTACAATATCATTAAATTCGATTGATAATCAAGCATTTGCACAGCAATATAAAATTAAAACAATTGTTATTGATGCCGGTCACGGCGGAAAAGATGGTGCCACCCATGGCGTGTATTCAAAAGAGAAAGATGTAGCCTTAAAAACGGCTTTAAACCTTGGAAGAGCGCTTCAGGATAGCATTAAAGATATTAAAATAATTTACACCAGAGAAACAGATGTTTTTATTCCGCTTTACGAACGGATTAACATTGCGAATAATGCAAAATCAGATCTTTTTATATCTATTCACTTAAATGATATGCCGGTACGGGTATCAAAAGTTGTAGATTACTATAAAAAAGTGAGAGGAAGAAAAGTTCCGGTTTACCGTACGGTGGCTTCAAAGAGTACCTCAACGAGAGGAACAGAGACTTTTGTTTCGGGTACTGGCCGTTTAAGTGAGCAGGACGAGGTAATTAAAAGAGAAAATGCTTCCATGTTTTTAGAGGAAAACTACCAGAAAAACTATGAGGGCTTTATTGCGAATACGCCTGAAAGTGATATTATGATTTCCCTGATGAAACAAACAAACCGTGATAGAAGTTTAAAATTTGCTTCTATGCTTCAGCAGGAATATGTTAATGCCGGACGTATAAACCGTGGTGTGCAAGAAAAAAGTTTAGCCGTACTGGCCCGTGCAGCGATGCCTGCAGTTTTAACGGAAATTGGTTTTGTGAGTAACCCTGAGGAAGAAGATTATATGAATTCGCCTGAAGGGCAAAATGAAATTGTTAACGGTATAATTAAAGCCATTAAAAATTACAAGCGTATAGCCGAAACATCCTTTTAATCATCCTTAACATCCCTAATTAATGAAGCTCAAACTTCTGGTTATTTTTTCAGTTTTTATATTATTATTTGCAATACAAAACTCCTTTGCACAGGGTTATAAAATTAAAACAATTGTAATAGATCCGGGGCATGGAGGCAGAAAACCAGGTGCATCAGGAAGCTTTTCGAAGGAAAAAGATGTATCATTAAAAATTGGATTGAAGTTGGGGCAAAAATTAAAAGACGAATTACCAGGTATAAAAATTATTTACACCAGAACAAAAGATGTAGATGTAGACTTATACAGGAGAGCCGAAATTGCAAATGATGCCAATGCCGATCTTTTTATCTCGGTTCATTGCAACTCAATGCCACCAAAAAATAAAGGAATTAAAGGAGTAGAAACACTGGTGGCGGGTTCGCACCGATTAAAAGAACAGGATGCAGCAATAAGGGAGAACGCAGATATAAAGCTGGAGAAAAATTATAAAACCAAGTATGATGGTTACGATCCCAACGATCCCGGAACTTTTATTCTTTTATCATTATTAAAAAACGCGTTTAGAGATAAAAGCATTAAATTTGCCAAACTTATTCAAAACAGTTATATCGAAAGAGATAACAGATTAAGTCGTGGCGTTAAAGAGCAAGGCGTTTTAGTTTTGCAAAGGTGTGGTATGCCGGCCGTACTTACTGAGGTTGGGTTCATATCTAATACACAGGAAGAAAAATATATAAACTCTGCGAAGGGTCAAAATGAAATTGCAGACTCTATAGTAGATGCAATTAAGAAGTATAAGAAAAATATTGAGGTAAGATAATTGGCATTATAAATGATAGTTAGTTTACCTTTGAATAATTGCATAATTAATAATATAAACCAAAACAAAAGCTATGATGCGGGTTTTATTTGCTATAAAAGCACATAACGCATTGTAAAAATAAGAAAGCGCTCTTATAGGTACTGAAGATTTGATACACTTTCGGAACTTGTAGCCATAAAAATAGAAACACTCATGAAAATTAAGAACGAAACCAAAGTAGGTATTTTAGCTGCATTTGCCATTGCTTTATTAATCATTGGATATAACTTTTTAAAAGGAAACTCAATTTTCTCCAGCGAAACAAATTTGTTTGCAAGATATTCAAGAGTTGATGGTTTAACGGTATCTAAACCCATTTTAATAAACGGCTATCAGATTGGACGCGTAGCAAAACTACAGCTTGAGCCAGGTGGTACTATTTTAGCAACTTTAAGCATCAACAGCAAATATGATATTCCTGAAAACAGTATTGCCCGTTTAGAAGGCACTGACTTGTTGGGTAGCAAAGCGATCATTATGGAGTTAGGTAATTCTAAAAAAATGGCTGAAGATGGTGCAACCCTTAATGCCAATGTAGAAAAAGGTTTAATGGAACAAGTTCAGCCGATTCAGAAAAAAGCTGAATTGATTATTGCTAAAATGGATTCTATTTTGAGCAGTGTAAACACCATTTTAAATCCGAATTTCCAGAAAAATGTAGATAAGAGCTTTAACAGTATTGCCGGAACATTGGCTTCGCTGGAAACAACTTCCAAAAAAGTTGATGGACTGGTTGGTTCTGAAAGTCAGCGTATTTCTGCCATATTTAAAAATGTTGAAGGCATTACCGCTAACCTGAATAACAATAATAAAAAGATTACCGATATTTTAACCAATATTAATACGGTTACGGATAAGTTTGCGGCAGCTAACTTTAAACAGACACTTGATAATGCAAATAATGCAATTGCTGATTTGCAAAGTGTAATTACAGGAATTAAAAATGGTAAAGGCAGTTTAGGTTTATTGCTAAATGATACTAAAATGTATGATAACCTAAGCAGTGCCTCTAAAAATCTGGATGAGTTGATGATCGACTTAAAAGCAAATCCTAAACGCTATGTACATTTCTCTGTATTTGGTGGCGGTAATAAGAAAGACAAATAGTAAAACACACAATAAAACGAAAAGCCTTGCAAGTAATTTGCAAGGCTTTTTTTATCCTTTATATTTTAAATCCATACTCAAAGTGCCAGTTACAGACAGAACGAGTATTTAAAGTTGAAAGGTTCTCCCCTCTATGGCGAGTTCAGTATTTTCAAAAGCAGATTGTGCTTCTTCTAAAAGCATTTGTAATGTTTTGTAACGGGAAGAAAAGTGTCCGATTAATAATTTTTTAGCCCGAACAATTGTAGCGATTTCACCGGCCTGTAATGCGGTTGTATGATGAGTTTCTTTAGCCCGGTCCAATAACTCGTGCAAAAAAGTTGCTTCATGATACAAAGTATCACAATTTGTAATGGTAGAAAAATAACGTTCATCAAATAAAGTATCCGAGCAATATGCATAAGATCTGGGTGCTTCAGGAGGTGTTGTATATTCCTCGCTCAACAAAACCTCTCCATTTGGAAGTGTTACATCTAGTCCCTTTTTTAAGGCCGTATAATAAGCCATAGGCACCTCATCCGTTTTCTCCTTAATTAACTTTCTTTGTCGTTGTTTTTGCTCAAAAATAAAACCTGTACATGGAATTCTGTGATTTAAAATAATCGTCTTTACCAGCAAATCACTATTTTCAAAAATCTGAGCGGAAGCTGTTGCATCAATTGCAAAAAATTCGATTGGATATCTTAATGTGGTATCAGAATATTTAAATTGAATTTCCAGAATTTCCAGTAAGGCTTTGGGGCCAAAAATCTGCATGGGTTTGGTACGCCCGTTTAAATGCAAGCTGGATAAAAGACCAACAAGGCCCAGATAATGGTCTCCATGCAAATGCGTGATAAAAATATAATCAATCCTGGCCGCTTTTATGTTAAACCGGATCAGTTGATGTTGTGTGCCTTCACCACAATCAATTAAATAGTACTTTTCGTTACAGTTTAAAAGTTGTGCCGATGGATTGCGGTTAAAAACCGGTGTTGCAGAACTACTTCCTAAAATTGTAACTTCAAACTTCATATTTCTAAAAATATATAAAAGCCCCGTAGGTTTAAATGCTACGAGGCTTTTTAAATAGGTTATTGCGTTATTATTTTGCGCCTCTAAACTCTTTCTCCAACTCTTCCATAAAAATGAAATCTGTGGCTTCTGCTAACGTATTAACAAACGTTACAGACTGAAATATGTTTGACAATTCTATAATATGTGCCAGATTATCATTAATACCGGTTACAATAAATAAACCGCCGGCGTTTTTGCAAAGCCTGTCTCCTACCAATAGGCAGCTTAAATCCTGCGCATCGGTACATTCTTTTACGTGTGATAAATCAACTATAATATTTTTAAAGCCTTCGGCATTTAGTAAATAAAATTCTGATTTTAAACCAGGTGCATTATCATTTGTAAACTTAGTTTCCTTTAACTTTAAGGTTACGTATTTTTCATGTTTATCTACTGAAAATTTCATCTCTCTAATCTTTATTTTACTAATGTATATATTTTCTTTCGAATTAAAGTTTTTCTATTGCCTTAATAACGTTGGTTTCAATTCGATTTGAAATAGAGTCCGCATCAGCTTTTATAAATTTTTCTCCTACAATTTGCTCATATAACTCAATGTAACGCTCAGAAATTGAGCTTACAATATCTGGCGTCATTTCGGGTACCACTTGCCCGTCTTTACCCTGAAAACCATTTTCGATTAACCACCTGCGTACAAATTCTTTTGACAGTTGTTTCTGTGGCTCGTTGCTATTTTGACGTTCCTCATAACCTTCTGCATAAAAATAACGTGAAGAATCTGGTGTATGAATTTCATCAATTAAATAAATTACTCCGTCTGCTTTGCCAAATTCGTACTTGGTATCAACTAAAATTAAACCGCTTTTAGCAGCTATCTCAGTTCCACGCTGATACAATGCAAAGGTATATTCCTCCAGTTTCTCATAATCGGTTAAAGAAACAATTCCTTTAGCTAAAATATCTTCTCTTGAAATGTCTTCGTCATGCCCAACAGCAGCTTTAGTGGTAGGTGTAATAATTGGTTTTGGCAGTTTATCGTTTTCCTTTAAACCATCAGGTAAAGAAACACCACAAACACTTCTTTTACCGGCACTATATTCTCTCCATGCATGTCCCGCTAAATAACCACGAATCACCATTTCTACTTTAAAAGGTTCGCAAATCCTGCCAATCGTAACCATTGGATCCGGAATTTCCAATACCCAGTTGGGTACAATATCCTGTGTAGCCGCTAAAAATTTTGCCGCGATTTGATTTAAAACCTGTCCTTTAAATGGAATAGCTTCTGGTAAAACAACATCAAATGCAGAAATTCTGTCTGTAACAACCATGGCCATAAATTTATCGGCAATGGTATAAACATCACGAACTTTTCCTTTGTAATAATGACTCTGCTGAGGGAAATTGAAATGGGTTTCTTTTAGTGCTTTCATTGGCGATAAAAATACAAAAAAGTCAGGAAGTCTGAAAGAATTACTCGTAAGTCCGGACACTAATCAATAAAAAATCCGGACTCTAAAGATCTTATCCCAATAAAGATAAGATACTCAAGACTCCGGACGCTTATTAAGTATCGTTATTTACTGAATATCACCATAAGCTTTAAGGATATCTTTAACCAATTTGTGTCTTACCACATCTTCTCCGCTTAAATAAATAATGTCAATTCCTTTTATGCCTTCTAAAATTCTTAAACCATTAAACAATCCAGACATTTGCTTTTTAGGTAAATCGATCTGGGTAACATCACCGGTTACAATAAACTTGGCTGTTGGTCCCATACGTGTTAAAAACATTTTCAACTGCATATCCGTTGCATTTTGTGCCTCATCTAAAATCACAAAGCAGTTATCCAGTGTACGGCCTCGCATAAATGCTAAAGGAGCAATCTCGATGGTACGGTTTTCAATGTAGAATTTAAGTTTTTCAGCAGGAATCATGTCATCCAGGGCATCATAAAGTGGCCTTAAATATGGATCGATTTTTTCCTTTAAATCTCCGGGTAAAAACCCAAGATTTTCTCCGGCCTCAACAGCAGGTCTGGTTAAAATAATCCTTTTAATTTCCTTATTCTTTAAAGCCCTAACCGCCAACGCTACCGCGGTGTAAGTTTTTCCGGTTCCGGCAGGTCCGATTGCAAAAAGAATATCGTTTTTACCAATACTGGTTACCATTTTTCGCTGATTCGCAGTTCTGGCCTTAACCAAAAGTCCGTTTGTACCAAAAACAATTACTTCACCTCCACCACCTGTAGGTTCAGAAACATCTTTTTTTACAACGCCGTTTGACTTTTCACCTAAAATAGATTCAACATCATTATTGGTTAAAGAACTGTACTTTTCGAGTTGGCCAACCAGCTGATTAAATTTCTGTTCAAATGACTTAAGTTCCTGTTCATCACCAAGAACCTTAACATCACTACCTCTCGCTACGATCTTTAATTTAGCAAAAGCGCCTTTAATCATTTCGTAATTTTCGTTGTTCGGCCCCCAGAATTGGGCGGGATTTACGGTATCCAATGTTAATTTTAATTCGTTCAAGCTGTAGTATTTTTTAAGTTTGCAGGCTTATATTTAATTTAAATTTGAATATTTGTAGGCGCTTAGCCTTCTACACAAGATTAAGCATAATTAATGAATTTTTAATGGGTATAATTACTTTAACAACAGATTTAGGTTCAAAAGATTTTTATCAGTCCGCCTTAAAAGGTAGCCTGCTAAGGCTGATGCCAACTGTTAATCTGGTAGATATTACTCACGAGGTTCCCTCCTTCAACATTTCTTATGCGGCATTTGTCTTAAAAAATGCTTATCCATATTTTCCAAAAAACACGGTCCATTTAATAGGAATAGACTCTGTATACAGTGAAAATACAAAATACATTGCTGTAAAACACAAAGATCACTACTTTGTAGGTGCAGATAATGGAATTTTCTCTCTTCTTTTTGATGATGTGCCTGAAGATGTTGTTGAACTAAATATTATGCAGGATTTGAAATATCTTCACTTTCCGCTGGTTGATATTTTTGTAAAAGCCGCTACGCACTTAGCAAAGGGTGGCAAACTTAAAGATATTGGTTTACCTGTAGCAGAGATTGAGCAAAAGATGCTGTTACATCCTGTGATAGAAAAAGATATCATCAGGGGAAGTGTGGTTTACATTGATACTTTTTGCAACGTAATTACCAACATTACCAAAGACCTTTTTACCAGGATACAGAAAAACCGTGATTTTACCTTATACTTTAGAAAAAGTGAAACCATTACTCAATTGAGCTGGCACTATAATGAAGTACAGGAAGGCGAAAAACTTTGCCTGTTTGGCATTAGCAATCACCTTGAAATTGCAATTAATAAAGGTAAAGCAAGTGGTTTGTTAGGTTTGCATTTAGGTGATATTGTACGGGTAGAATTTCACGATTAGAATATAAAGTCTTACTTGATTTAATTAGTTCTTTTCATTTATATAACAGTTTATTATAATTTTTCAATGCACATCTTTTGAAGATTATAAAAACATCTTTCTTACATCCTTGTTTTCTCTACATGAAAAAATTTATTCTAACATTCTGTTTAATTTTTGCTGGCTTATTAGTCTTTGCACAACAGGATACTTCTGCCTATCAAATCCAAAGAACTAAAATAAATTCTTTATTAAATGAACGGAGTGCAAAATTTGGTCAGTATGATCAGAGCCTTAATGAAAAGACGGGAATTTTTGGTTGGCAAACTAAAAAGGATATTAAAAATTCAAATGAAATTTTGAGACAAATTGTATTAAATGACAATGATATTTTTAAAGAATTAAAGATTTTAATGGATTATAAAGACCTGCAAAATCAAAAGGTTGTAGTAGATGCTAATAATTCGGAAGAAAGAATTGAGAATTATATGCGTACCATAAAAAAACTTCAGGATCAAAATACGCAATTGAAAAGCGAGGTTACAGGAAATACGGGATTCAAAAACATTTCAGTGTACATCATCGTATTTCTTATTTTGGTAATGAGCGGGGGAACCTATTTTTTCTATAAAAAACTAAAGAAATATGAAAAGAGCAATTTTTAAAGCTTTAGTTAAAATTAATAAAGCCATTTTACCAAGCCTTTACAAGAAAGATCCTTCTAAATTAAGTACTTTTCAAAAGGCAATATTGGGTTATCGTTATTGGGCATTAACGAATTCATTAAAATAGAAATAAAAAATGCCACAATAAACCTGAAAAAGTTTACCGTGGCAGTATATTATTTTTTAAAATGTTCAATAATTAGGGTTGCCAGTTCAGTACCTATACGCTCCTGAGCTTCGTTAGTTGAAGCACCTATATGTGGCGTTAATGAAATTTTAGGGTGGGTCAAAATTCCGGCCAATGGCGTAGGTTCATTATCAAATACATCTAAACCTGCAAAAGATACTTTTCCTGAATCTAATGCTGCAATTAAGGCTGGTTCGTCAATTGTTCCGCCTCTTGAGCAGTTTACAATTCCAACACCGTTTTTCATTTTCGCAAATTCTGCTTCTCCCAAAATGGGTTTATCTGCAAATGGCGTATGCAAGCTGATAAAATCACTTCCTGCAATTACTTCATCAAGTGAAACTGTTTTAATTGGAATATTAACCGAAATGCCTCCCTGAAAATCTAAGGTAATTTCTGTTTCCAACGGATATAAATCGTATGCCAATACATTCATACCTAAACCTAAAGCAACTTTTGCCGTAGCCCGACCGATACGGCCAAAACCAATTATACCAATTGTTTTGCCACTTAATTCAGTTCCTTTTGCATAAGCTTTTTTAAGGTTGTTAAATTGGGTTGCACCTTCAACTGGCATTTTACGATTCGCATCCTGCAAAAATCTGATACCAGTAAATAAATGAGAAAATACCAATTCAGCTACCGATAGTGATGAAGCAGCGGGTGTATTTACTACAGCAACTCCTTTACTTCGTGCATATTCAACATCAATGTTGTCCATACCTACTCCGCCTCTGCCAATTAATTTAATATTTGGAACGGCATCAATTAACGCTGCCCTAACTTTTGTAGCGCTACGTACAGTAATGGCATCATAGTTTTTTAAAGCTTCGGCTAACTGATCCTGAGGAATTGTTTCTGTATCCACTACAAATCCGGCTTTTTCTAGTAGTTCTTTTCCAATGGGATCTATCCCATCGTTTGCTAATATTTTAATCATTGATTTATTATGATGGCACAAATAATTTAAACCAGGTGCATTTTATCCTGATTTGATTACCTGTGGGTAAAATATAATTTCTTAATTTGATTTTGCTTGTTTTTCTTCGAATAACTGCATGGCATCTACCAAAGCATGTACACTGGTAATTGGCAAAGCATTGTACATTGATGCTCTGAAACCACCAACGCTTCTGTGCCCTTTAATACCCACAATACCTAAATCTTCAGTATATTTTAAAAATGGTTTTTCCAGTTCAGGATTTTCCATTACAAAACAAATATTCATTTTTGAGCGGTCTTCAACAGCACAGGTACCTTTAAATAATGGATTACGGTCTATTTCTCTGTAAAGTGCTTCTGCCTTTTGTTTATTTTCTTTTTCTATTTCGGCAACACCACCTTTTGATTTTAACCAGCGAAGGTTTAGTAAAGCCACATAAATAGAAAAAACCGGCGGAGTATTATACATTGAAGCATTATCAATATGAGATTGATAATTAAGCATAGAAGGAATTTTACGACCTGATTTACCTAAAATTTCATCTTTAACAATTACGATTGTTAAACCAGCCGGACCAACATTTTTTTGTGCGCCTGCATAAATTAAATCGAATTTAGATACATCGATTACACGACTCATAATATCCGAAGACATATCACAAACTATTGACACATTGGTTTTCGGAACTTCGAAAAGCTCAGTACCGTAAATGGTGTTGTTAGAGGTGTAATGGAAATAAGCACTGTCTGCAGGAATTTGATACTCCTTCGGAATAAAAGTATAGTTTGCATCTTTTGAAGAAGCAACAACATTCACATCACCAATAAATTTGGCTTCTTTTAATGCTTTGCTAGCCCAAACACCCGTATCCAGATAACTTGCAGTTTGTCCCTCACCTAATAAATTCATAGGTACCATTGCAAACTGCAAACTTGCACCACCTTGTAAAAATAAAACGGAATAACCCGACGGCACATTTAATAATTCTTTAACCAATTTGTCTGCTTCAGCAACAACGGACTCAAATTCGGTTGTTCTGTGCGAAATTTCTAAAATTGATAATCCATCGTTAAAATCTAAAACTGCCTGTGCGGCTTGTTTAAACACTTCCTGAGGTAAAATACAAGGGCCTGCGCCAAAATTATGCTTCATCTTATTATATAATGTTTTACGCCGTAAATGTAAAATTTTTAAAGCAGTAATACCTATAAAATCGTATCATAAAAAATTAAATTTTGTTAAAAATTAATCAAAAACTGTGGGTTTTATTATCGTTTTTGTAATGACCAGAATCTGTAGGATATAAGCACTAACCAAACCTTACCAAACTACAGAATGAAGCATTTGTTTTGGAGCGTGAAGATACCCCGTTTCTCACTTACCATTCTTCAATTTTACAATCAATTTTAAATTAAACTGCCTTCCGGTTAAATAATTTGGTACCGCATACTGCACATTGTCAACATCCTTTAACCATAAATACGAAACTGTATTGTTGATGTTAAGCATATTAAAAACTTCAAAAAAGAGAATAACCGAACTAAAATTTTTATCCAGAAATTTAGGTTTATGCGAAGCAGCATCGTCCAGAAAATCTTTTGAAAAACCAATATCCACTCTTTTGTAGGAAGGAATATAAAATTTATCCAAATACCGGTCTGTAGATGAAGGACCTATTGGCAATCTAGATCCATAAAGTGCATTTAAATGAACTTTATAAGTTGGGCTGTTTAACAAGCGATCCTGAAAAAATATCGAAAAATTAACTCGCTGATCCGTTGGCCGTTTTAAATAACCGGGGTAAATAATTTTTCCGCTTTCTATGTAACTGTCATTAACAATATCCTCATTAGCATGCATTATGGAAAGCCTGAAATAAGAAACTAAATCTTTAACAAATTCCCCTCCTATGCTAAAATCGGCACCATAAGCATAACCTTTGGATAATTCGTTAGCCAGATATTTTATTCTCAGGTTATCAATTTTGTAAGGAATTAAACGATCAGAATATTTAAAATAAGCCTCAGAAGTAAACTTTAGCCGTGTCCCAAAAGCATCAAAGGCATAATCATAACCAAACGAAGTATTATAGGAGCGCTGTGCCCGCTGATTAACATTTAAAACACCATTAAAATCTCTGATGGTACGGTAAGAAGGCGGTTGCTGATAAACCCCTGCTGTAAACCTAAAAATCTTTTTATTTGAATTTGGCCGGTAAGCAATCAGCATTCTCGGACTGATCAATAACTGTTCACTCAAAGAATTATAATTTGCCCTTGCCCCTAATTGGAGTTCAGCATACTCTGAAAGCGAATAACTATCCTGTATGTAGGCACTGTAATTTTTTATATTAAGGTCATTTTCAGCATGAATTACATTTTGTAAAACAATATTTTTAGAATTGCCGGGGATGATGAAACCTGCAGAATCAGTGTAATTATATTCGTTTAAACGATCATTATATTTAGACTGGTCAAATTTTAGACCCCAGGAAAAAACATGATTGTTAAAATTCTGATCAACTTTAATCTCAGAAGCAAAAACCTTGGTATCCAAGCTATTCCTTCCATAATTATAATAAGATCCAATCCCCTTGTTTTTATTAATCGGGCCAAAAACATCTGATGGAAAAGAATCGTCAACTTCATCAAAAACGTAACTCCCGTCTATGTCAAAGCGCTCTCTTTCTATCGTATTAAAATAGCTGTTGATCAATTTAATAACCAGATTTGGTTTTGGCGTAAAAGTTGCCGTTACCGCAGTTCCGGCGGTTCTATAATCATCAACTTCCCGTCCGGTGTAATCTACATTTAATCTTAACGTTGTATTTAACGTACCAAATTGAGTTTCTCTGTTTTCGGGCACTAGCTTAAACTGTCCCGCATTGAAAAACCCTAAAAAACTGAGGTTAAATTTTGAAGAAAAATCATATTGGTATAACACCTGTGCATCCCCAAAATTGGGATTATAACTTCCTTTCTCATCTTGTTTAATGAGTATATTTGAATTATTTTTATATCGCAGGCCAGCCAGCAAAAAACCATTTTTAAATATTCTTTTAGTTGATATAGATGTATTTAAAAGACTGGTACTTAACACAGTTTGATTACTATCCGGTCTGTCATATTTAATATCTAACACGGAAGAAAGTTTATCGCCGTATTTAGCTTCAAAGCCACCTGCCGAGAATTTTGCCTTACTGACCAAATCAGCATTAATAAAACTTAAACCTTCCTGCTGACCATTTCTAATTAAAATAGGCCGGCTAATTTCGACATCGTTAACGTAAATTAAGTTTTCATCAAAATTCCCACCCCTCACACTATATTGTGCACTCAACTCATTGTTTGTAGATACGCCCGGCAGGGTTTTAAGCATCGTTTCAAAATTGCCTGATACCAAAGGTATATAAGAAACATCGCCTACATTTAAGGTAGTGGTATTGCTGAGCTGGTTTTGTTTATTGGTAATGTTAATTTGCTCTAATTCATTGATATTTGCAGTTAAAACCAGCGATTGATTAATCCTTGCACCCGAACGTTCATTAAATTTTAATGTTTTATGCTGATAACCCAATAAAGAATATTTAATGTTAAAATTCCGGGTTTTGGAATAGATTGTATATGCGCCAAATTCGTCTGTAACAGTAGATTGACCCTGGCCTAGCACTATAACAGTTACCTGCGCAAGAGGTAATTTTTCTTCGCTATAAATAATTCCGGAAATCCTTACTAATGGTTGTCCAAATGCAAAATTGCATCCTGCAAGCAGAAAAAAGAGTAAGAGCCGGAATCTGAGCATGCTTTAAACTAAATATTTATAGCGCTGGCATTTATACTTTTCATTTCAGAAATAGTTTCTGCCGGGTTTTCGGTTACAAAAATTGCATTTCCAGCCACAAAAGCATTAGCGCCTGCCAGTACTAATGTACCAATATTTTGTAAACCTACGCCCCCATCAACTTCAATAATCAGGTTTTCATTTACCCCCTGAATCAAAGCTTTCAAATCCCTGATTTTCTTATAGGTATTTTGAATAAATTGTTGTCCGCCAAAACCAGGATTAACAGACATAATCAATACTAAATCCAAATCGCCAATAATATCTTGTAATAAAGTAACAGGTGTGTGCGGATTTAAAGCCACTCCAGCCTTGCAACCAGCTGCCTTTATCGCCTGCACCGTTCTGTGTAAATGTGTGCAGGCCTCATAATGAACCGTAATGCGATCAGCACCGGCCTTTGCGAAGTCTTCGATATATTTATCTGGTTCTACAATCATTAAATGAACATCTAATGGTTTTGTTGCATATTTTTTAACAGCTGCCATTACGGGAAAGCCAAAAGAAATATTAGGAACAAAAACCCCATCCATAACATCAACATGAAACCAATCTGCTTCACTTTGATTAATCATTTCTACGTCTCTTTGTAAATTGCCGAAATCAGCAGATAAAATGGATGGTGCAATTAAATGTTTCATTCCATAAAGATAAAGAAATAGCGATAAACAAAAAACCTTTCACCTGAGCTTTATCAAATAAGCCAGTTTGCACCTTTAGCTTTATTTTTATAGCATACTAAAGTAAAACAGGAAATCATATTACTTGTTCTTATAACAACAAAACCCCTTTCAGCAAAAACTGAAAGGGGTTTATATTTCTAAAAAACTTAAAAGCTTATGCTTGTGGCGCAGCTGGTTTTTCTGGTCTTGGTAATAAAACTTTACGGGAAAGTTTCATTTTACCTTGTTTATCGATATCTAATAATTTAACTTCGATTTTATCACCTTCTTTCAATACACCATCCATAGTTTCTAAACGTTCCCATGAAATTTCAGAAATGTGTAATAAACCATCTTTACCTGGCATAACTTCAACAAATGCACCAAATGGCATAATTGATTTTACTTTACCCTGGTAAACTTCACCAATTTCTGGTTTAGCTACAATGTTACGAATACGGGTAACGGCTGCGTCAATTGAAGCTTTGTTATCAGCAAAAATTTCTACAATACCTTTACCATCAACTTCTTCGATAGAGATTGAAGCACCCGTTTCACGTTGCATTTCCTGAATAATTTTACCTCCAGGGCCAATAATAGCACCAATAAATTCTTTCTCAATAGTTAAAGAAACAATACGTGGAGCATGTGGTTTATAATCTTCATTTGGCTGACTAATCGTTTTCTTCATCTCATTTAAGATGTGTAAACGACCATCTTTAGCTTGCAATAATGCTTTTGTAAGCACCTCGTAAGATAAACCATTGATTTTTAAGTCCATTTGACAAGCAACGATACCATGTTCAGTACCGGTTACTTTAAAGTCCATATCACCTAAGTGATCTTCATCGCCTAAAATATCAGAAAGGATTGCATATTTACCGGTTTTCTCATCGGTAATTAAACCCATTGCGATACCAGAAACAGGTGATTTAATTTTAATACCTGCATCCATAAGTGCTAATGTACCGGCACAAACTGTTGCCATTGATGATGAACCGTTAGATTCTAAGATATCAGAAACGATACGAATGGTATAAGGATTTGCTTCACCCTGAGGCAATACTTTTTTCAATGAACGTTGCGCCAAAGCACCGTGTCCAATTTCTCTACGTCCAGCGCCTCTGTTTGGTCTTACCTCTCCGGTTGAAAAACCAGGGAAATTATAATGTAATAAGAATTTGTTATATCCATTAAAGAAAGCACCATCAATCATTTGCTCATCATCTTTGCTACCTAAAGTAACAGAGGTAAGTGATTGTGTTTCTCCACGAGTAAATACAGCCGAACCGTGAGCAGCAGGCAAATAACCAACTTCACTCCAGATAGGACGAATTTCAGTCGTTTTACGACCGTCTAAACGGATACCTTCATCTAACAACAGATTTCTAATTGCGTCGTACTGAACATCATGATAATAATGTTTAGCCATTGCTTTAGTTAAATCTGCGGTATCTTCTGGCATTGCTTCAAAGAATTCGTTAATAATGGCTGTGAAACCTTCTTTACGGACATCTTTATTACCACCAGCTTTTGCTACTGCATAAACTTTATCATAAGTATCAGCATAAACTTTAGCTTTTAAATCAGCATCATGGTCTTCGTGGCTATATTCACGTTTTACAGTTTTTCCCGTAGCCTCTGTTAATTCAACTTGAACAGCACATTGAACTTTAATTGCATCGTGTGCAAATTTTAAAGCTTCAACCATTTCATCCTCTTGAATTTCATCACACTCACCTTCAACCATACCTATGTCGTTAGCAGAACCAGCAACCATAAATTCTAAAGTTGCACGCTCTAAATCACTGGCTAATGGGTTGATTACCAATTTACCATCAATTTTAGCAACACGTACTTCAGAAATAGGACCGTTAAAAGGAATATCTGATACTGATAATGCAGCAGAAGCAGCTAAACCAGCTAAACAATCAGGCATTATATTTTTATCAGCAGAAATTAATGAAATCATCACCTGGGTATCAGAGTGATAATCTGACGGGAACATTGGGCGTAAAGCTCTGTCAACCAAACGGGAGATTAAAACCTCGTAATCAGATAATCTTGCTTCACGACGTAAAAATCCACCTGGAATACGGCCTGTGGCAGCATATTTTTCCTGATAATCAACCGATAACGGTAAAAAATCTGTACCAGGTTTAGCGCCAACAGTAGATACAACTGTCGCTAACAACATGGTATCGCCCATTTTTACTACTACTGAACCATCAGCTTGTTTAGCTAATTTACCAGTTTCAATTTCTACAATTCTGCCATCGCCCAAATCGAACGATTTTTTTATTACATTCATTTAAAAAGAATTATGGTGTGTTTTCCTCTTTCTACACACCGGGTTATATATGTTTTTTGTTTTGCAATTTAGATACACTGTAACAGTATATCGGGTATTTATTAACTTTTAAAATGTAAAGCTAACAAAATTAAAAAGCCATTCCCTAAAGAATGGCTCTTGTTGATAAAATTACGCTTATTTTTGTTTAATGATATCTCTTAGCTGTAAAGCTTTGATGATAGCACGATAGCGCTCAATATCTTTTTTGTAAAGGTAAGCCAAGATACCACGGCGTTTACCTACTAGTTTTTGAAGTGACAACTGAGTAGAGAAATCTTTACGATTTTTCTTTAAGTGTTCTGTTAAGTGCGCAATACGGTATGTAAATAACGCTACCTGACCTTCTGCAGAACCAGTATTGGTTTCTACTTCGCCGTGTGTTTTAAAAATTTCGGCTTTCTTTTCTGAACTTAAATACATTCTTGAATAATATTAAAGTGATTTAAAAAATTAATTAATTTGAGTGCAAAGGTACGTTAACTTTTATTTATAAACAAGTGATTATTAATTCAGAACTCAATTAATAATAATTCTGGGATTAGGCTTTGCTTTAACTAATTACACTCCGTTTTTGAAAATGTTCAGATCAAAAATTTAAAGCATTAAACATGTCTAATTCTTTTTATTTATCCGTTCCAACTCCAAAACATCTAATTGATCTTTTGGCCGGTTCGTTGCCTTTTTATTTTCTAAAAGATGATTATAATGTAAGAATCTTACCTTAATTCCATTGATCTCATCAACAGTGGCCATTTTAAAATACTCATTAAATTTTTCTTTTTTCAAGCCGGGAATGTCCGTCATTAAATCAGCATACATTCCATCATCCATCAAAACCTCACAATAACCAGCTATAATGGGCACATCTAATAACATATCGTAGCGCCCATACCCCATTTTATCTATTGCATTAATTAAATTCTGCCTGTTTTCTTTAGTATCCTTTAAATAAATATCCAAATCACCGGTTGTACGATTGTAACCGTATCTGTTTACTGCAAAACCACCAACAATAAGGTAATGCACATCAAACTGCTCAAATGTTTCCAATAATAAGAGCATTTCAGGATTTTCCTTGTCAAAAGACATAACGGTTAAGAGTTTGGGCGACGGATAATAATGCCTTTACCCAGAGGTATTTTTAATGGCTGACCGCCATTCATGGCAATAGAAATGTAATTAAGATGCAACAGGCTAAAAAAGCGTTGCTCAGCTGAACGGTTCAAATAAACACTTTCACGCTCTTCTGCTATTGTTTCGCGTGGAATTGAAATATCATATAGTTTAAGCTTTCCCATTTCATATCAAAGATACGAAAAATGCAATTAATACTTGACAATGCAAATATTAAATACTTTAATTTGCATAAAACATTTTACCTTGGAAAAAAATCAATATAGTATTTTTGAAAGCGAATTACGTGTCCGTCCTGATGATATCGATATGTTTAATCATGTACATAACAGTAAATATCTGGATTATGTACTTGCAGCCCGTTATGAACAAATGGAAAAATTCTATGGAATGCCCTGGGAACATTTTACAAAGCAGAATTTAGGTTGGGTAGTTAGCCGTGTTGACATTAGCTTTAAACGTCCTTTATTAATGAACGATTTAATGTTAATCAGAACAGGAATATTAACCATGCATGAAAAAGGTTGCGCTGTTCAATTTGAAATTATTAACAAAAAAACAAATAAAGTAGCTTCTGATGGTATCTTTGATTATGTTTTAATTGATTTAACAACAAGCCGGGGAACTAAAGTTTCAGCGGAAATGATCAAAGCATATAGTATTTAAAAATGCTTCCATTGGTTAGGAAGAAAGTTAATCACTTTCAGAAATTCGTCATCAAAACTTGGCAATTAAAAAAAATATCTATATTTGCCTCAACATTAAGACCATAGCGATGATAGTATCTGCAATCCGTTTGAGGTTCTAACTAACCGAGGATTCCTCCTTTTCAAATTTTAATTATGCATTTTTACTAATGCATACTGGTCTATTTCACACATTTTTATTTTTTTTTATGTCACAGTCAGTAAAGACACAGGGCAAACTATCTTCTTTTTTTGATGTGCTGATGCAATCGTTAAAAGGTCACGAAGTTGACTTAACTTCAATAGATATAAACAGAGCCATTATTTTATTAGCTATCCCAATGATGCTTGAAATGGCCATGGAATCTGTTTTTGCATTAGTCGATCTGTATTTTGTAGGTCACTTGAAAAATAGCAGCCATGCTATCCAAACCGTAGGATTAACAGAGTCGGTTTTAACCATTATTTATTCATTAGCAATAGGCTTGAGTATGGCCGCCACCGCTGTAGTTGCACGCCGCATTGGCGAAAAAAACCCGGAAGCTGCCGGTAAAGCGGGTATGCAAACCGTTGTAATTGCGGTCATTATCAATTTAATTATAAGCATATCAGGTTTATTTTATGCCAGAGAAATTTTGATGTTGATGGGTGCATCGGCAGAAACAGCTGACCATGGAACTACATTTGTTCGCATTATGATGGGTGGAAGCATCATTATTGTATTGTTATTTTTAATTAACGGTATTTTTAGAGGTGCGGGCAATGCAGCCATCGCCATGCGTAGTTTATGGATAGCTAATATTGCAAATATAATCCTCTGCCCTATTTTTATTAATGGATTTGGGCCTGTTCCGGCATTTGGATTAACAGGTGCAGCTATTGCAACAAGTATTGGGCGTGGATTGGGCGTAAGCTACCAGATTTATCATTTATTTAATGGTAAAAATGCCCTGAAGATCAAATTGGGCTTTTTAGTTCCGGAGTGGGAACAAATAAAAGCCATAATAAAAATTGCTGCTCCTGGTGTTTTACAATTTGTTATTGCTAGCTGCAGCTGGGTATTTTTGGCTCAATTAGTTGCAACAACTGGTGGAGATCATGGATCAGCGGGTTATCAGACAGCACTCAGGCTAATGATGTTTTTTATGCTTCCGGCATGGGGTTTAAGTAATGCGGCAGCAACACTGGTTGGGCAAAATTTAGGCGCAGGGCATATTGACCGGGCAGAAAAATCAGTATTTCAAACGATGAAGTATACAATTATTTTTATGGCGGTGGTGAGTGTATTATTCTTAACCTGTGGCCATTTGTTTGCCGCATTTTTTACTCAGGATAAACTTGTAATTGACGTTGCATCAAAAGCTTTACGAATTTTAAGTTGCGGCTTTATTATTTACGGAATGGGTATGGTTTTAACCAGCGCTTTTAATGGTGCCGGAGATACCTGGACACCAACAAAAATTAATGTTTTTGCATTTTGGATATTCCAGATTCCTTTTGCTTATTTCTTAGCTAAATATATGGAATTTGGACCTACAGGTGTTTTTATTGCCATACCAACGGCCGAAGTGGGAATTACTATTGCTGCTTATATTCTTTTTAAACGGGGTGAATGGAAGAAAACTCTGGTTTAGTAGTGATTAAGATAAAATCCGCCATTTCTAAATGAGATGGCGGATTTTTTTATTGCCCTAATTTCATTAGCCGGACTAAACAGTCAATAGCGCTTACATCAAAACTTATTCAAAATAATGGCAGGAACAGGTGTTTTAATCTAGTCTATAAAACAAGCGTTGCTTTACAAAGCCCAATTAAATAGAGCATTTTTTTCTCCCTTAAAATTTACCTTAAAAAAGCTATCTTTGCGCAAAGATGAAGCATATACGTAATTTTTGCATTATTGCACATATTGACCACGGTAAAAGTACTCTGGCCGATAGGTTATTAGAATACACCGAGACAATTTCGAAGCGTGAAGCGCAAGCACAATTGCTCGATAACATGGATTTGGAGCGTGAGAGAGGCATAACGATTAAAAGTCATGCCATACAAATGAACTATAAAGTTGGTGGAATTGAATATAATTTCAACCTGATTGATACGCCCGGACACGTAGATTTTTCTTACGAAGTTTCACGTTCTATCGCGGCTTGTGAAGGCGCTTTATTAATTGTCGATGCTTCACAAGGAATACAGGCACAAACCATTTCGAATTTATACCTGGCTTTAGAGCACGACCTGGAGATTATTCCAATTTTAAATAAAATGGATTTGCCTGGTGCAATGCCTGAAGAAGTTAAAGATCAGATTATTGATTTGATTGGCTGTAAACGGGAAGATATTATTCCTGCTTCCGGTAAAACCGGAATGGGAATCCCTGATATTATCCAGGCTATTGTAGATCGTGTACCTGCTCCTGTTGGCAACCCTGATGGCGAATTACAAGCTTTAATCTTCGATTCTGTATTTAACTCTTTTAGAGGAATTATTGCTTATTATAAAGTAGTTAATGGCGAAATTAAAAAGGGAGACAAAGTAAAATTCATCAATACCGGAAAGCAATATTTAGCGGACGAGGTTGGTGTATTAAAACTGGATATGTCACCACGAAATGTGGTAAAAACAGGTGATGTAGGTTATATTATATCTGGAATTAAAGAAGCCCGTGAGGTAAAAGTTGGTGATACCATAACAACTGTCGATCGCCCGGCTGCTGATGCAATTCAAGGTTTTGAAGAGGTTAAACCGATGGTTTTTGCAGGTATTTACCCTGTTGATACGGATGAATTTGAGGAGCTTCGCGAAGCTATGCACAAATTGCAGTTAAACGATGCTTCCATTGTTTTTGAGCCGGAAAGCTCTGCGGCACTAGGCTTTGGCTTCCGTTGTGGTTTCTTAGGCATGCTGCACATGGAAATTATCCAGGAACGTTTAGAACGGGAGTTCGATATGACAGTAATTACCACTGTTCCCAACGTATCATATGTGGCCCATACAACTAAGGGAGATGAAATTATTGTAAACAACCCTTCTGATTTACCGGATCCAAGCAAACTCGACTCTGTTGAAGAACCTTATATTAAAGCCAATATTATTACCAAGGCAGAATTTGTTGGCCCGGTAATGTCACTGTGTATTCAAAAAAGAGGTATCATCGTAAATCAATCTTACTTAACGTCAGATCGTGTTGAACTCGTTTTTGAAATGCCAATGGGCGAAATCGTATTTGACTTTTATGATAAGCTAAAAACAATTTCTAAAGGTTATGCTTCATTTGATTATCACCAGGTTGGTTATCGTAAATCTGATTTGGTCAGATTGGATATGTTACTGAATGATGAACCTGTTGATGCTTTATCATCGTTAATACACCGTAGCAATGCTTACGATTTCGGAAAGAAAATATGTGAGAAATTAAGAGAATTAATCCCTCGTCAGCAATTCGAAATTAAAATTCAGGCTTCCATTGGTGCCAAAGTTATTGCCCGCGAAACTCTTAGTGCTTTACGTAAAGATGTGACTGCCAAATGTTACGGTGGTGATATTTCACGTAAACGTAAATTACTTGAAAAACAGAAAAAGGGTAAAAAACGTATGCGCCAGGTTGGAAATGTAGAAATTCCGCAAACGGCATTTATGGCAGTTTTGAAATTAGATTAAAAAATTAGATTTTAGAGCATAGATATGAGGTTTAAAGTTTCAGCTTTTGTTCTCATATCGTAACTTTAATTTCTCTATATATAGTACAATGCAATTACTCAACGGAAAATACGTATCAGAAAAAGTTAAACTTCAAATTGCTGAAGAAGCTGCAGATTTCTTAAAAAGCAGTGGCCGCAAACCTCATTTAGTTGCCATTTTAGTTGGTAATGATGGTGGAAGCGAAACTTATGTAGCAAGCAAGATGAAAAATTGTGAAAAAGTTGGCTTTAAATCTTCGTTGTACAGATATGATCATACGGTTACGGAAGCTGAGTTATTGCAAAAAATTGAAGAAATAAATCAGGATGCAGACGTAGATGGATTAATTGTCCAGCTACCTCTTCCAAAACACATCGACCCTGAAAAAATTACTGAAAAAATCGATTACCGTAAAGATGTTGATGGCTTTCATCCGGTAAATTTAGGTCGGATGATGCGTAATTTGCCATGTTTCATTCCGGCTACGCCTTATGGGATTTTACTGATGTTGCAAGCCTATAATATTGATACCACCGGAAAACATTGTGTAGTGGTGGGCCGAAGCAATATTGTAGGTAGCCCAATGAGTATTTTAATGGCCCGTAATGCAAATCCTGGTAATTGTACGGTAACACTTACCCATTCCAGAACCAAAGACCTTACAGCACAAATTTTACAGGCCGATATTATCATCGCTGCCATTGGTAAAAAGAATTTTGTTACAGCTGATATGGTTAAACATGGTGCTATTATTATCGATGTTGGTATTAACCGCGAAACATCGACGGAAACAAAATCAGGCTATAAATTATTTGGTGATGTAGATTTTGAAAATGTAGCACCAAAATCATCTTATATTACACCTGTTCCGGGTGGTGTTGGCCTAATGACAATCGTTGGTTTGTTAAAAAATACCCTGGCCTCTGCAAGAAAAGACATTTACCCTTAGACAAGAAACTTTATAAGAATAATTTAAATTATACGTGTTAAAAATTAAAACACCACGTATAATTTTGTATATTTGAGTATAATCTAAGAAGATGGATACCAAATTAACATTAAGTTTTAATCAGGAAGTTGTAAATAAGGCTAAAAAATATGCTGCTGATCATAATATCAGCTTGTCTCGCCTCATTGAACATCTTTTAACACAGGTAACTTCCAACGAGTACAAATCACTGGAGGAATATCCTATTTCTGATTGGGTAAGTATGGTTGCCGAAGGTGAAGTAGAATATAGAAAAACACCGAAGCCATCCCGAAAAGCCTCTAAAGATGAATTTTTTTCTTCTAAAAAGTAATTGATGTTAAAGATTTTTTTAGATGCTAATGTTTTAGTTTCTGTTCTGAATAAGGAATATCCGCTATTTACTTATTCTTCGAGAATTTTAAGTCTGGCCTCTCATCCAAAATTTGAGGTTTATACCTCTCCTCTTTGCCTTGCAATTGCCTTTTATTTTGCAGAAAAAAAGCAGAATGCTCAAATGGCTAAACAAAAGATAGATTTACTTTGTAAACATATTAAAATAGCTGAAAACTCTATGCACGGTGTTCATCATACTTTAATTAATAAGGCTATACACGATTTTGAAGATGGTTTGGAATATTATGCTGCACAAGAGAAAGGCTGTAAATGTATTATAACTGAAGATATTGAAGATTTTTATTTTTCTGATATTCAGGTTTTAAATTGTCAGAGCTTTTTTAAACAATATCTGTCTGTTTAAGACCAAAGTTTACTCCACCAGCTTTCTTCAAAACCAATATAAAGCCCATCTTCCCTTATTTCTGTTGGATAAATATTAATGTAATCGCCTTGTCCTTCAATGCCTCTCCCTGTTTTTAGACTATACTCATAACGGTGAACAGGGCAGATTAAATTTCCATTTTTACACCAGCCTCCGCTAAAATGACCGCCAGCATGCGGGCAATAAGCCTGAGTTGCAAAAAGTTGTCCACCTTCTTTAATAATACAAATTTGTTTTCCTTCCACTTTAATCACCTGAATGGAATCTCCCTTGGAAATTTGAAAATTATTTAAAGCTTTAAACCAGCGCATTTCTTTAAAATTTTAGATGAATATTTATTTGTTTCTTCATCTAAGGGTTATTTTTCACTAAGATAAAGTTTTACACCGATTTTTTTAGGATATTTGCAACCTCAAAAATGAAACAGGACATACCAGAAGACGGCACATTACTTCCTTTAATGGAAGAATTTTACACCATACAGGGCGAAGGATTTAACACAGGTAAGGCGGCATATTTTATTCGCCTGGGCGGCTGTGATGTAGGTTGCCATTGGTGTGATGTTAAAGAGAGCTGGGACGCGGAGATGCACCCACTCACACCTGCTGATGTAATTGTAGAAAATGCAAAAAAATATCCGGGAAAAGCTGTTGTAATTACGGGCGGCGAGCCCTTAATTTACAACTTAGATTATCTTACCTCCAAATTACAAGCTGAAGGAATTTTAACTTTTATTGAAACTTCTGGCGCTTACCCTCTATCCGGTAACTGGGACTGGATTTGTTTATCTCCTAAAAAATTTAAAGCACCAAGACCAGATATCACGCCGTTTGCAAACGAATTAAAGGTTATTGTTTTTAATAAAAGTGATTTCAAATGGGCAGAAGAATATGCTCAATCTGTTTCAGCGGGTTGCAAACTTTACCTGCAGCCAGAGTGGTCTAAATCAAAGGAAATGACGCCTTTAATTATAGATTACGTAATGGCTAATCCAAAATGGGAGATTTCTTTACAAACACACAAATTTTTAAATATTCCTTAAATAGTTTACATTAGCTTTGATAACCAAATGTTAATGTAATGAAACATGGCTTAATCATTTTATTTAGCATACTGAGCATTTATTGCTTTGGACAAAACCCATCGAATAAAAAAGCTCAAAATCTTTTTGAAAAAGCCAGTCCTTTTATTCAGAAACAAGATTATCCTGCTGCTGCTCAATTGTTGGAAAGTGCTGTACAAGCCGATCCTCAATTTCAAACCGCATTAATTGTTTTAGGAGATGTATATCGCATTCAGAAAAAATATGCTGAAGCCAAAGCCAATTATCAAAAGGCGATAAACATTAATAAAAATGTTTTGCCGGAGGTTATTTTTAATCTGGCTCAAATGGAATTTGCTACAGCCGAATATGTAAAAGCCAAACAACATTTTGAACAATTTATACCTCTTGATAAATCGGCTGAACGAAATAAAAAGGCAAAAAAATATCTTTTAGACTGTGATTTTGCAGTTGAAGCCATTAAAAAACCCGTAAAATATATCCCTAAAAATCTTGGAGAAGGTGTAAACACAACAAATGCAGAGTATTTTCCAGCCTTAACAGCTGATGGAGAAACCCTGATCTTTACAAGGCAAATTAATGGGAATGAAGATTTTTGGACATCACAATTCAAAAACAACGAATGGAATACAGCTACCCCACTTTCCAATAAAATAAATACAGCAAAATATAATGAAGGTGCCCAAACGATATCGCCTGATGGTAAATATTTATTTTTTACGGGCTGTAACCGCCCTGATGGATTAGGAAGATGTGACATTTATGTTTCTCATCGCGAAGGTGCAGATTGGGGTGAACCTTACAACATTGGAAGCCCTGTGAATTCCGAATATTGGGAATCTCAGCCTGCCATTAGCCCTGATGGAAGCACACTTTATTTTGTTAGTAACCGGCCAGGTGGTGCTGGTGGATATGACATATGGAAAAGCACCATTACAGCGGATGCAAAATGGGGACCGGCCATAAACCTGGGTCCTGAGATTAATACACCATTTGATGAAAATACACCTTTTCTTCACGCGGACGGCAAAACTTTATATTTTTCATCGGATGGCTGGCCCGGATTTGGCAATAAAGACATTTACTACAGCAGATTAGATGATACAGAGAAATGGCAAAAACCAATTAATGTAGGCTATCCGATAAACTCTTTCGAAGATGAAAGTGGCCTGGTGGTTAGTGCCGATGGCAATTTAGGTTTCTTTTCTTCTAATTTAAAAGATGGATATGGTGCACAGGATATTTATAGCTTTGGTATTCCTGAACGGGCCCGGCCATTAAAAATAAGTTATGTGAAGGGCATTGTTAAAGATAAAGACAGCCAGAAAACAATTGAAAGTAACGTACAGGTAGTTGATTTAAAAACAAATAAAACGGTTTTTGATGATTATACCGACCCAACAACCGGGAGCTTTTTGGCCGTTATGCCTGTTGGTAGTAATTATCTATTCAATGTAAATGCGGAGGGTTATATGTTCTATTCAGAAAACTTTGAATTAAAAGCCGGTGATATTAATAAACCTTATCAAATTGAAGTTTACATTGAAAAAATTAAAGCTGGCGGTAATGTGACTCTAAAAAATATATTTTTCGATACGAATAAATACAACCTTTTACCTGCATCAATAAAAGAGCTGGAAGTTTTAATTACTTTTTTAAATGATAATCCAACTGTTGAAATTGAAATTCAGGGGCACACAGATAATGTTGGAGATGATAAATTGAATGAAAAATTATCTTTCAACAGAGCTAATGCCGTTTATGTATATCTTATCAAAAATAATATTGAAGCTAAAAGACTTACTTTTAAAGGTTTTGGTGCCAGCAAACCTATTGCCGATAACAAAACGGAACTGGGCAGAAAGAATAACCGCAGAACATCATTTGTAATTACGAAGGTTTAAATATTTTACTTTTTAAGGCTAAATGGATAAATAATGTCATCTATTTCGACAAACAAACTATCTTTATTTTTCTTTTCGAGTACATAAACTGCAGATTCCCAATTTTGTGCTAAAGATGCCATACCAGAAGCTACCTCTCCCAATCGTTTTGATTGCAGTTTGATTACATGCTTATTATTTTTGATTCCGTCATCCAAAACTTTATCAAAATATAGTGCTTGTCCCGTATTATTTACTTCGCCTAACACTACCATGGCTGCTTTTGGGTGTGATACAATGAGCACTAAATTTTTATCAAAATCTATAGAATTCACCTGAGCAGAATAATCTTCCTGATTTGCTTTAAATCTTTTTTCGGTATAATCATTAATAACATTGGTTAATTCTGTTGCATTTACAACAGGCAAAAATGCAATGTCCTCATAAAATGGTAATTCTTCTTTTTCACCAGACTGAATCTGTAAAGCCTTGTCCTCTCCGGCTTTTTTAGCATTATTCAACAATACCTGGTTCATTGTATTGGTCAAATCTCTCATTCTGTCATTACCTGGTCTTAGCGAAGTTTGAAAACTAAAACTTTGCTTTACCTCAGCAGGACCATTACATGAAGATAAAAGACAGATTATCAATAAAACAACGTAGTTGGCATTTTTCATGGCTTTATAGTTCATACCTTAAAGATAGTCATTATATCTTTTTCCCTTTAAGAACCCTGATTTCTGAACCTTCAGCAAGCATTACAGAATCGGGTTTTACCTTAGCTAAAAAACTAAATTCTTCACCGTAATTGGTTCCAAAATCAACATCGATGGTATAATCCTGAACAGGGTAAACTTCCCATCTTGGATGCTCAACACCATATTCTGATGTTTTATTTATTCCAATTTTAGTATAACCCCAATAATGTTCCGTTATAAACTCTTCTTCGCTATTTAGTGCAATTTGTTCAGCTTTGGATGAAGCAATTACCGAAAACTTATTCCAATGTTTAGTTTTCCACTGGTATTCTACCTCAAGCTGATTTCCCTGTTCAATCCAGAGATGTTTCATGGGCAGGGTTTGATAGTTTTCTTTGTAAATGGTGTTGGCAATAAAAGTAATGGCGGGCTTAGGAACAATTTCTTTGATAAACACTACGCCGCGCTTCCAAACTCCATTTTCATTATATTTTACGTAGAAACGGAGGTTTACTTCTTCAAAAGTATCATGATAAGGAATTTTGAGACCTTTAAGCTTAACATCAACAAACATAAAGCCAACCAAACTGACATAATATTTTCCATTCCAGTCATCCAGTTCTGTATGCGGAGGTAAATATTTTAAAAGGATGTTTTTATCTACACTGTAATTGGCCAAAGCCAGTTTTCGCCATTCTGCAGTTAAAAATACCCCTTTACTAATATTCATTTAGATAACAGCTTGTCTAACACGAATAAGTTTCGCTAAAGTTTCTTCCAGTAAATTCAGATGCAGCATATTGGCCCCGTCAGATTTAGCATTTGCCGGATCAGGATGGGTTTCAATAAATAAACCATCAGCACCAACTGCGATAGCTGCTTTAGCAATAGTCAAAATCAGTTCAGGTTTTCCTCCGGTTACTCCACTACTTTGATTTGGTTGTTGCAAGGAGTGTGTACAATCCATTACTACAGGGACGCCAAAACTTTGCATTTCTGGCAAACCACGGTAATCAACAATTAAATCCTGATACCCAAAAGTATTCCCTCTGTCGGTTAAAATCACCTTATTATTCCCGGCTTCTACTATTTTCTCAACTGCAAATTTCATTGATCCAGCCGAAAGAAATTGCCCTTTTTTTACGTTAACAACCTTTCCGGTTTCAGCTGCTGCGATTAATAAATCAGTTTGACGGCATAAAAAGGCAGGGATCTGAAGTACATCAACATAAGCTGCAGCCATTGCCGCCTCTCCGCTTTCATGGATATCAGTCACGGTTGGCACATTAAATTCACGGCCAACTTTTTCCAGAATCTTTAACGCTTTTTCATCACCAATCCCGGTAAAAGAGCTGCCTTTACTTCGGTTTGCCTTGCGGTAAGAACCTTTAAATATGTATGGTATTTTAAGTTTATCGGTTATGGAAACAATTTTTTCAGCAATGCGCAAAGCCATTTCTTCACCTTCTATTGCACATGGCCCTGCCATTAAAAAAAAGTTTCCTGACTCTGTATTTTTTATTTTATCTAGGTAATTTAACATGCTTATCGTGTAAAAGAGAGAGGGAAAATGAACAATGGAGATTAAATCTTTCCAGTTAACATTTTCCCTCTTAAATTAAATATTTAGTTTCCTAATTCTGACATGAATTTGATCCGCATAAGCTGGATTTCCTCACGGGTATAATCTGTTTCACCGAGTTCATTCAGGGCATCATCAATAGAGTCATTTTCGGCAGCCCTGAAATAATCAAATACTTCATCTTGTCTGTCATCGTCAATTACTTCATCGATAAAATAATTAAGATTTAGTTTAGTGCCCGAATTAACAATAGATTCTACTTCTTTTAAAATTTCCTCATAGGTAATTCCTTTAGAATCCGCTATATCCTCCAAACCAATTTGTCTGTCAATATTCTGAATGATTGACACCTTCATTTGAGATTTATTCGCCTGAGTTTTGATAATTAAATCAATTGGACGCTCAATGTCGTTGTCTTCAACGTATTTTTTAATCAGCTCTATAAATGGAGAACCAAATTTCATTGCTTTACCAGAACCCACCCCAGAAATCTGCCGCAACTCTTCCATAGTAATGGGATAATGCGTACACATTTCTTCTAAAGAAGGGTCTTGAAAAACAACAAACGGAGGTACGTTTTTTTGTTTGGCTATTTTTTTACGCTGATCTTTAAGCAACTGTAAAAGCTGCGTATCAAGCGTACCTGTACCCTGTTTTACGTCATCATCGTCATCATCAGCACCTGATTCAATCGGTTCATTTAAAATGAATTTAAGACTATAGGGATTATTTATAAAATCTTTACCTTGTTTGGTTAGTTTTAATAAACCATAGTTATCAATATCCTTAAAAAGGAAATTATTTAATACAGCCTGGCGAACAATAGATTTCCATTTAAGTTCACCATCTTCTTTTCCCAACCCAAACTCAGGTACTTTACTGTGCTCGTAAGCAATAGTTTGTGCCGTTTCTAAACCCAGAAAAACATTTAATAAATGTACATCATCAAACTTTTCACCTGTTTTTTCGATAAACTTTAACAGCGTTGATAAATTTTCCTCTGCATCAAACTGTTTTTTAGGTTTTTTGCAATTATCACACATGCAATTGCAACCTGTTTCATTAAAGTTTTCACCAAAATAATGGAGAATCTGTTTACGGCGGCAAACGCCGGATTCAGCGTAATCGATTACTTCTTTTAAGATCTGTGTTCCAATTTCACGCTCAGAAACCGGCTTATCTTTCATAAACTTAGCCAGCTTATCCACATCTTTTTGAGCATAAAATGCAATGCAAACTCCTTCACCACCATCCCGTCCGGCCCTACCTGTTTCCTGGTAATAACCCTCCATACTTTTTGGCACATCATGGTGAATCACAAAACGCACATCAGGTTTATCGATTCCCATACCAAAGGCAATTGTAGCTACAATTACTTCGGCATCTTCCATCAAAAATTTATCCTGTGTTTCGGCCCTCACTTTAGGATCTAATCCTGCATGATATGGCAAAGCACTAACTCCATTCAAATTTAATGCTTCAGCTACTTCCTCCACCTTTTTACGACTCAAACAGTAAATAATACCCGATTTGCCGGTGTTGGACTTGATATACTTTATAATTTCTTTCGTAATGTCACGCTTGGGACGGATTTCATAAAATAAATTCGGTCTGTTAAATGATGACTTAAATAAAGTTGCATCACTCATTCCAAGGTTTTTAATAATGTCTTGCTGTACCTTTGGCGTTGCAGTTGCCGTTAGCGCAATAATTGGGATATTATTACCTAAACCACTGATTACCTGTCTGATTTTACGATATTCAGGTCTGAAATCATGCCCCCATTCAGAAATACAGTGTGCCTCATCCACAGCAACGAAAGAAATTTTAATTAAATTTAAAAAATCAATGTTATCCTGTTTGGCAAGCGATTCTGGTGCTACGTATAATAATTTGGTTTGACCACTTAAAAGGTCTGTTTTTACCTGAGTAATCTCAGATTTGTTTAGGGATGAATTTAGAAAATGAGCAATGCTGTCATTACCCCCAAATGCCCTTAATTGGTCCACCTGGTTTTTCATTAATGCAATAAGCGGTGAAATAACAATAGCTGTTCCTTCACTCATTAAAGCAGGTAATTGGTAGCAAATAGACTTCCCCCCACCTGTTGGCATAATAACAAATGTATTATTGCCTTCTAAAATATTTGTAATGATCGACTCCTGATCACCTTTGAAATTATCAAACCCGAAGAAATTTTGCAGGTTATCAAATAACGACTTTTTCACGTCCATTTTGTGTAATAAAATATGCGATGCTATTTTTGTATCCAAAATAACATAATTTTACAAGAATTTCAAGTATTAACCAACAATTTTTTTCTCTTTGAAAAGTAAAAAATCAATAACTCAATCAGCTGTAGACACATTGGGGTTAGAAGCTGCAGCAATTTTAAATGTTGCTAAGAATATTAATTCCGATTTTGAAAAGGTAGTGTCTGGCATTTTAAACTGCAATGGCCGCGTAATCGTAACCGGGATTGGGAAAAGTGCCATCATTGCTCAAAAAATTGTAGCCACTTTTAATTCTACGGGCACTCCTGCTATTTTCATGCATGCAGCAGATGCCATTCATGGAGATTTGGGCATGATCCAGCAAAATGATATTGTGATTTGCTTATCCAAGAGTGGCAATACACCCGAAATTAAAGTTCTTATTCCGTTGCTAAAAACTTCAGGCAACATTTTGATTGGGATGGTTGGTGAACTAAATTCTTACCTGGCTCAGCATGCCGATTTAATTTTGAACACCAGTGTTGAGAAAGAAGCTTGTCCGCACAACCTTGCCCCTACAACCAGTACAACCGCTCAGCTGGCGCTTGGTGATGCCCTTGCCATTTGTTTATTGGAGTGCCGGGATTTTAACGAATCAGACTTTGCAAAGTATCATCCCGGTGGTGCTTTAGGAAAAAAATTGTATTTAAAAGCAGGAGATCTCGCACTTTCAAACGAAAAACCACATATAAAACGTTCGGCATCAGTGAAAGAGGTTTTAATTGAAATTAGTAAAAACCGTTTAGGTGCCGTTGCTGTTATTGATGATGAAAACCAAATATTGGGCGTAATTACGGACGGTGATATCAGAAGAATGCTTGAAAACTATACCACCATAGAAAATTTAAAGGCTGAAGACATTATGGGAAAAAGCCCAAAAAGTATTCAATTTGATGCTTTGGCTGTTGAAGCGCTTGAAATAATCAGACAAAATAACATCACTCAATTGTTGGTTTTACAACAAAATACTTACTTTGGCATTATTCACTTACACGATCTTTTAAAAGAAGGTATTGTGTAGTTTCAAATTATAAAATGAATAAAGATTTTTATGCATTAATTATGGCTGGTGGTGTTGGAAGCCGCTTTTGGCCGGTAAGCAGAACAGAATTCCCTAAACAATTTATAGACTTTTTCGGTGTCGGAAAAACTTTAATTCAAAGTACATACGACCGATTTTTAAAAATATGTCCTCCCGAAAATATATTTATTGTAACCAATGAAATTTACACTGATTTAATTAAAAAACAATTGCCTCAGCTAAGCGACAATCAAATCTTAGCAGAGCCACTTTTACGAAATACAGCACCTTGTATTGCCTATGGATCTTTAAAAATTGCAGAACTTAACCCCAATGCAACTATTGTAGTTGCTCCATCCGATCATACCATTGCAAATCTTGATGGTTTTTACAGCTCGATTAACCAATCTTTAGATGCCGCATCAAAAAACGATTGTTTAATCACTTTAGGTATTATGCCCAACCGTCCGGATACCGGATATGGCTACATTCAGCATACGGCGCATGTTTTGGTTACCGATCCAAGCTTACATAAAGTTAAAACCTTTACAGAAAAACCAAATCTCGAACTGGCTAAATCTTTCATTCAAAGTGGAGATTTTCTGTGGAATGCAGGCATTTTCATCTGGTCAGCAAAATCTATTTTAAGTGCTTTCGAAAAGTACTTGCCGGATATGTACGAAATTTTTAATCTCGGCCGGTCCGAAATGAATACAGAAAGAGAAAAAGCCTTTATTAGCAATGCTTATCTGCAATGCACAAACATTTCTATAGATTTTGGAATTATGGAAAAGGCTGAAAATGTTTATGTACTTCCTGCTGATTTTGGCTGGTCGGATTTAGGCACCTGGGCTTCTATTTACGAAATGGCCGATAAAGATTATGTTGGAAATGCTGTAATACCAGCAGAACAGGTGATTATGTTTGATTCATCTAACTGTATGGTTAATGTACCTAAAGATAAGCTGGTTATCCTGCAGGGTTTACATGATTATATTGTAGTTGAGAACAACAATATGCTGATGATTTGCCCAAGAGATGAAGAGCAGAAAGTAAAGGAAATTGTTGCAGAGGTAAAATCCAGATTTGGAAATAAGTTTATTTAAAAGAATATGAAGAGAGCAAGAAAGTTTACTACTGATTTTCCTGCTCTTTATACGGTTCTTTGTCTAACCGCTTCGTATAAAATTACGCCAGCAGCTACCGAAACATTTAACGATTCAATTTTACCCGCCATCGGGATTTTAGCCAGATGATCGGCCACCCGTAAAAGTTCATTAGAAATACCTTCATCTTCCGATCCCATTACAATTGCCGTAGGCATCGTATAATCGGGAGCATAAATAAAGTCATTCGTTTTTTCCGTACAGGCTACAATTTGTAAACCACTTTCCTGTAAAAACAAACAGGTTTTATGCAAATTGGAATGACGGCAAATTGGAATGCTAAATAAAGCGCCAGCAGATGTTTTAATGGCATCAGCATTAATTTGTGCAGCATTTTTTAACGGTACCACAATGGCATGTACACCTACACAGGCAGCTGTACGGGCAATGGCTCCCATATTACGAACATCTGTTACGCTATCTAAAACTAAAATTAAAGGCACCTCTCCTTTTTCAAAAACAGAGGGAATAATATCTTCTATATTTTGATAAGTAATTGGAGAAATAACCGCAATAACGCCCTGATGGTTTTTCTGTGTCATGCGGTTCAATTTTTCAATTGGAACAGAGTTTAATGGAATTAAAGTTCCTGTTAAAAGCGTTTTTAACTCTAAAAACAAGCCTCCAGACAGGCCACGCTGCAAATAAATTGTTTCTATATCTCTTCCAGCTTTAATAGCTTCGATCACCGCTCTGATTCCAAAAACAAATTCATTATTCTCTTTTACGCGTTGTGGTCTTCTAAAATTATCCATGTTTAAAAATTGTTAGGCAAAAGTAAAGCAAATAATTGTTTTGCCCTGTATCAATCTCATCCTTATTAACATTTAATTGTGCAGAAATTTTTTAATCATTCAAAATCCATAAAAATTTAATCCGGTTATGCTTCAATTTGTTAACAAAGAGCTAGAAACTAATTAAACCAAGCGGACAAAATTTAGTTACTTTTGTGCTATGAGTATGGATAACGAACAAGGTGGAAAAAACAGTATGACTGCCCGTAAAAGCAGGCTAAGTAATACAATTAGTTCACAAGGTAAAATTCCGCCACAGGCACTTGATCTTGAAGAAGCCGTTCTTGGTGCTTTAATGCTTGAAAAAGATGCTTTATCTGCTGTAATTGATGTTTTGAAGCCTGAAGTTTTTTATAACGCAGCGCATCAGAAAATTTTTGAAGCCATCCACATTTTATTTGAAAAATCCAGACCGGTTGATATTTTAACCGTAACAGCTGAGTTGCGTACACTAGGGTCATTAGAAATGGTGGGCGGTGCTTATTACATCACCAACCTAACCAATAGAGTTGCCTCTGCAGCGAATATAGAATTCCATGCCCGTATTATTTCACAGAAATACATTCAACGTGAATTAATCCGGATCTCAACAGAAATTATTACCAATGCTTACGAGGATACTACTGATATTTTCGACTTGCTTGATCAGGCTGAAAAAGGACTTTTTGAGATCGCTCAGAATAACCTTCGCCGGGATACGCAGAAAATGGATGATATCATCAAGCAATCTTTAGCAACCCTTGAGGAATTAAGAACTAAAACAGATGGTTTAACAGGGGTACCTACTGGTTTTACAGGTTTAGACCGGATTACGGGTGGATGGCAAAAGCAGGATTTAGTAATTATTGCTGCCCGTCCGGCAATGGGTAAAACGGCGTTTGTTTTAACTTGCGCCCGAAATGCGGCTGTAGATTTTAATAAACCTTGCGTAGTTTTCTCTTTGGAGATGTCGTCTGTTCAATTGGTTAATCGTTTAATTTCAGGTGAAGCAGAAATTGAGCAGGAGAAAATCAGAAAGGGAAATTTAGCCGAATGGGAATGGCAGCAATTACACAGTAAAATCGGTAGATTAACTGAAGCACCTTTATTGATTGATGATACCCCGGCACTTAATATTTTTGAATTCAGGGCAAAATGCCGCCGGTTAAAGGCACAATACGATATTCAAATGGTTATTGTCGATTACTTGCAGCTGATGCACGGTAAAGGCGAAGGCAAAGGTGGCGGTAACCGTGAGCAAGAAATTGGTAGTATTTCACGGGCACTTAAATCCGTTGCAAAAGAACTGGATCTTCCGGTACTGGCATTATCACAGTTAAGTCGTGCGGTAGAGAGCAGACCAGGTTTACAAGGTAAAAGGCCTATGTTATCCGATTTACGTGAATCTGGTTCCATTGAGCAGGATGCCGATATGGTATTGTTTTTATATCGTCCGGAGTACTACGGCATTACCGAAGATGAACAAGGTCGTTCGCAAGCAGGTATTGGTGAGGTTATTATTGCAAAACACCGTAATGGTGAAACCGGTATTGTTCCGCTTAAATTCGTTGGTAAATTTGTTAAATTTGTTGATTTAGAAGATGATTTTAATGCACCTTCATTAGGTTCAGGAGAAAGCAGTGCAGGAATGTTACCTTCAGGTTCATTCGATAGTTTCCATAATCCTACTCCTCAAAGTAATGTAATTATAAGACCATCTAAAATGGATGATTACAATGATGATGATCCGCCTTTTTAATTTTTAAATATTGAATACTTATAAAAAAGACCATCAATTATAAATTGCTGGTCTTTTCTTTTAAATTATGTTCTGGGTTCATTCGACAGATTCAGGATGACAACCACCAGCTTGTTTACGGCTAGGCTAAAATAAATAGCCAATTAATATTCCAAATAAAACAATAACAGGCGGACTTACTTTGGTAAAGTTTAACAATAAAAAAGTGGCAATCATAATTCCTATAAATGGTATATTAAAGCCCATTGGAATTAACAACAGGATAAATGCAGCAATAATAAACCCAACACTTACAGCATTAATTCCTGATAAACTATGTTTGATTCTTGAAATTTTCTTCAAATCATCCCAGAAAGGAACAATAAAAAGGACCAGAATTAATCCGGGCAGGTTAATTCCGATTACACCGATTAAGCCTCCCAACATCTGCCCCCATAAACCATAACCAAAGTTTCTCATGCTTAGAGCACCTAAATAACTGGTAAATGAAAATGTGGGGCCTGGAAGTGCCTGTTGTAATGCAAAACCTGATAAAAAACCTGATGAAGTAATGTAATGCTTCATTTCTACAAACTCCGTAAACATTAAAGGCACCAGCACCTGTCCGCCACCAAAAACTAAAATTCCGTTACGGTAAAAATTTTCCAATAAACGGATTGGTAAGCTAAAAGGCGAAGTTCTATTGATAATTGCGCCTACCATCGCGAATAAAAGCAATGCACCTAAGAAATAAATCAGTTTTTTGGGGTTTACATTAGAAAAAAGTTTAACCCGTAATTCTGTTTCTTCTTTTGGAGTTTCCATGGCTGAAGAAATCATTCCGCCAACCAATATAGCCAACGGAAAAACGTAGGCATTTCGTAAAACGAATGTAGCTACAATTGCTGCAACAGCTAAAAAAACAGAAACCTGAGTGGTTAATACTTTTCTCCCTAGTTTATAAGCACCATAACCCACAATCCCCAATGCAATGGGCTGAATGTATTCTAAAATACCGATAAACTTTTGTTTTTGATCGAGCAAGCCAAAGCTAATGGCTGCAAAAGTCATAACCGCTGCCGTAGGCAAAATCCAGATCAGAAAAGTAATCAGGGCTAGTTTCAAGCGCCCCACTTTCCAGGCAATTCCAACTAAAGTTTGTGTTGAAGCGGGTCCGGGTAAAACCTGTGCCAGTGCATTTAATTCCAATAATTCTTCTTCGGTTATAAATTTAGTTTGATGTACAAAATACTTTAAAAGCAAAGCTAAATGCGCCTGTGCACCTCCAAAAGAAGTAAATGTAAAAAAGATTACATTCCGGATAAACAGCCACTGCTTTTTGGCAGCTATTGGTTTTGTCTGCATCAACTAAAAACTGAGAACTGAATTAATCATCTTCATAATCTAAGCCAGATGCAGAGTTAAAAGCACCTTGTAATTCTGAAAAAGCATGCATATCCCGTTTAGTCCTGGCTATTTCCATTCCTTTGCTGTACACCGCAATTGCTTTGTCTTTTTGGTCATCTTTTTCGTATAACTTGCCTAAATGATAGTAAGTTCCGACATAATCCGGGTGTTTATCCGTTAACTGAAGGTAAAAAGAATAAGCTTTTTCTTTGTCATTTTGAGCGTTATACTCTGTGGCTAAGGCATATAGTATAAATGGATCGTTAGGTTCACTCTCTAAAAACTCTAATAACTTACTTAATCGGGTAGTTGACATTTTAATTCCTTGCTTTTTTAATTAAATTTGCAGAAAGACCTTATATAATAAACATAATAAATATGAAAATATTAGTTTGTATCAGTAATGTGCCAGACACAACGACAAAAATAACTTTTACTAACGATAATACCGAATTCAATACTGCAGGAGTACAATATATTGTTAATCCTTACGATGAAATTGCTTTATCAAGAGCTATTGAGTTAACCGAAGGTGGTAAAGGTACCGTAACCGTAATTAATGTTGGCGAAGCTGCCACTGATCCAACCATCAGAAAAGCCCTTGCTATTGGTGCTGATGATGCTGTAAGAGTAAATGCGGTTCCGCGTGATGCTTATTTTGTTGCTAAACAAATTGCAGAATATGCAAAAGATAAAGATTTTAATATCATTTTAACCGGACGTGAATCTATTGACTATAATGGTAATCAGGTAGCGGCGATGGTTGGCGAATTTTTAGATATTCCTTCTATTTCAATTATTAAAAAATTAGATGTGGATGGAGATTCAGCGACTTTAGAGCGTGAAATTGAAGGTGGCAAAGAAGTGGTAACTGTTAATGGTAAATTTGTTGCGAGCTGTGCTGAAGGTGTTGCAGAACCAAAAATACCGAATATGCGGGGTATTATGAGTGCAAGAACTAAACCTTTAAATGTTATTGAAGCAGTTGCTATTGAGGAAGTAACTAAAGTTGCTAAATATGAAACCCCTGCCCCACGTGGCACTGTAAAACTTATTCCGGCTGACGCTGCTGAACAATTAATAGATTTATTGCATTCAGAAGCTAAAGTAATTTAATTTACGGTTGAACAATAATAATTAACAATAAGTATCCACACGTCCTTTATAGGGATCAAGAAATAAATATATGTCAGTATTAGTATATGTAGAACAAGCTGAGGGTAAATTTAAGAAATCTGTTTTTGAAGCAGTTTCTTATGCTAAAGCCATTGCAGATCAACAATCGACCAACTTAACCGCCATTTCTATCGGAGATGTTGCTGAAGGAGAATTAAAAGAACTGGGAAAATACGGTGCATCTAAAGTTTTAAATGTAAGCACTGATCAGTTAAAAACTTTTGTAAATCAGGCTTATGCCAGTGTTATTGCTGCTGCTGCAGAAAAAGAAGGCGCTAACATCGTGGTATTATCCAATTCATTCTCTGGTAAAGGCTTAGCGCCACGTATTGCTGTAAAATTAAAAGCAGGTTTAGCTGATGGTGCGGTAGAATTACCTAAAACCGATGGCGGAAAGTTTGAAGTTAAGAAAACAGCTTTCTCTGGTAAAGCTTTCGCAATTACAGAATTAACCTCTGCAAACAAAGTGATTGCTTTAAATCCAAATGCTTTTGGAGTTAAAGAAAGTGCAGCTGATGCAGCGATTGAAAATTTCGCAGCTGACGTTAAACAATCAGATTTAGCAACAGTAATTAAAGATATTGTTAGGGCAACCGATAAAATTTCTTTGCCGGATGCTGAATTAGTCGTATCTGCGGGCCGTGGATTAAAAGGGCCTGAAAACTGGGGTATGATTGAAGAGTTAGCTAATTTATTGGGAGCAGCTACAGCCTGTTCTAAACCGGTATCTGACGCAGACTGGAGACCACACTCAGAACACGTTGGTCAAACCGGTATTGCCATCAGTCCTAATTTATATATTGCCATTGGTATTTCCGGTGCAATCCAGCATTTAGCTGGTGTAAGTTCGTCAAAAGTAATTGTTGTAATCAATAAAGATTCTGAAGCACCTTTCTTTAAAGTGGCCGATTATGGTATTGTTGGTGATGCTTTTGAAGTTGTACCAAAATTAATTGAAGCCTTAAAAGCGCATAAAGCATAGTTTTTGTCATGCTGAGCCTGTGCTTATTGAACAGGCTCAATATGACATTTCATGAATATGAAAAAAGTAAAATTAGATATAGTTGGCTTATCTTACAGCCAAACACAATCCGGCGCCTATGCATTGGTTTTAGGTGAAGTTAACGGGCGTCGCCGCTTGCCAATTATTATTGGTGCGTTTGAAGCTCAGGCCATTGCTATTGAGATTGAAAAGATGACACCGAGCAGGCCATTAACACACGATTTATTTAAATCTCTTGCCGAAACCTTTCATATAAACGTACAGGAAATCATTATCTATAACCTGGTTGATGGTGTTTTTTATGCAAAATTAATTTGCAGCGATGGTAAAAACACACATGAAATCGATGCCAGAACATCTGATGCTATTGCACTTGCCGTAAGGTTTAATGCTATGATTTATACTTACGAATTCATTTTGGCTTCGGCCGGAATTGTAATTGAAGGTAATGATTTTCTCTTTTTAGAAAATATGGATAACATTGCCAAAGAACCTGATGCAGACAGCTTGCCTACCTCTACCAAACAACAGGGCTATAGCGAATTAACCCTTGAAGAATTACAGGAAAAACTTCAGGAAGCCATTGCTGATGAGGCTTACGAAAAAGCAGCAAGGTTAAGAGACGAATTAAATAAGAGAAATTCAGAATAATTTTAAAAAAATGGTACTGAATCAATTTTAAGCAATCAAATAACCTGATATTACCCCAATCTTTCTACCCGAAAAACATTAATACTTAAGATAATCTAAATTGTGCGAAATAATTTGAGCGCATTTTAGATTTTGTTTTAAAATAGTTCTATATTCAACTTTTACTTTCAAAAAAACAACTAAACTATTATTATGAATGTTAAGTTTCGCTTAACTCTGATGAGCTTTTTGCAGTTTTTCGTATGGGGTGCATGGCTAATTACGATTGCAAATTATTGGTTTGGTACTAAGCATTGGGACGGTACGCAATTTGGGGCAATATTTGCAACAATGGGATTTGCCTCTTTATTTATGCCTACCCTTACCGGAATTATTGCTGATAAATGGATCAATGCAGAAAGATTATATGCCTTACTTCACATTCTTTATGCTGGTGTATTGTTTTATTTGCCGCAGGTAGAAAGTCCGAACGCTTTTTTTTGGGTAATGCTGGTTGCAATGTGTTTTTACATGCCAACCATATCATTGAGTAACTCCATCTCGTACACCACGCTAAAATCCACTAATCTGGATGTTGTAAAAGATTTCCCGCCTATCCGGGTTTGGGGAACAGTTGGTTTTATTGCAGCCATGTGGATTACAAACTTAACCGGAAATAAAGCAAGTGCCAATCAATTTTACATCGCAGGTATTTCAGCGTTTTTACTAGGCATTTATGCTTTAAGTTTACCAAAATGCAAGCCTTCAAAATTAATATCAGAAAAAGCTTCGCTTATGCAAACTTTAGGTTTAGAAGCCTTTAAGTTATTTGCCAATTACAAAATGGCTTTATTCTTTATATTCTCCATGTTTTTGGGTGGTGCATTACAACTTACAAATGCCTATGGAGATGTGTATTTAGATGAATTTAAGCATTTTCCTAAATATGCAGAATCTTTTGTAGTTCAATATTCTACCATCATCATGTCAATCTCTCAGGTATCAGAAACACTTTTTATTTTAGCGATACCTTTCTTTTTAAAGCGTTTTGGTATTAAAAAGGTAATGATTATTGCCATGATGGCCTGGGTTTTCCGCTTCGGTTTATTTGCATACGGTGATCCGGCAGGAAACTTATGGATGATTGTTTTATCATGCGTAGTTTATGGTATGGCATTCGATTTCTTTAATATTTCAGGTTCCCTGTTTGTTGAAACCTCGACTACTGCAAAAACACGTTCATCAGCTCAGGGTTTGTTTATGATGATGACCAATGGCTTTGGAGCCGTATTTGGTAGTTTGGTATCCGGGTGGATGATTGATAAATATTTTACAAAAGCATTTACCGATGTACAATCCACCTCCCTTTTCGTCGGGTCTGAACCAACAAATACCCATTTACTTAAATACATAAAAGAACAAGGTGTAAGCATTTTAAACAATGGTACTTTCGATAAAACCATTTATATGAAAGACTGGCACCACATCTGGCTTTCATTTACCGTTTATGCATTGGTTATTACGGTTTTATTTGCTTTGCTGTTTAAACACAAACACACCAGAGCCGAACAACAAGCCATTGAAGCCATCAACCACTAGATAATTATACTCATCCTCTTAAATCCTTATGTCAGTCGGTAAATACAGAAAAGAACACAATTGCCTAAACTGTGGCGCACAGGTAGAAAAACATTACTGCAGTGATTGCGGGCAACCTAATTTAGAACTGAAAGAAAATTTTTGGCAATTTATAAGCCATAGTATTGCTCATTATTTTCACTTCGATAATAAGTTTTTTCAAACATTAAAACCTTTAATTACTCAGCCAGGACAAGTTACGCTTGATTATTTAGCTGGAAAACGTGCTCGCTACATTAACCCGGTGAGTATGTATATTTTTGTGTCTATTGTTTATTTTTTAATTGTACCCAAAGCTGGAGGTAACCATGAAAAAGAAACTAAGCATGAAGCAAAGGTAGAAGCACCAGCTAAAGAAGCTACAAAAATTTTGAGAGATACTGTTGGGAAAGAATTAGAGGAAATGGGGCTTAGTAAGAGCATAATAAGTAGTGCTGTAACCCGAATAAGCCATAGCCTTTCAATTAAAGAATTTAAAAAACTCTCTTTCAAAGCGCAGGATAGTATTATTAAAAATTTAGAAGCACAAAAAACAGCTTCAAATCAGGATTCAATTGAGGAAATTCTGGAATCTTATCGTGGTTTTCACATTATAAAACAGGATAGTACTTACGAGTCTTATTTATCCCGGCAGAGCAAATTATCTGCTGATGAGCGTGATAATTGGTACGAGCGACTTTTAAAAAAACGTGATATCTCTATTAATCAAAAATCATCAAACGGTTTTTGGTCATTATCTGAAGAAGTTGAGCACTACAGAGCTAAACAATATTTCTTATTGATGCCTTTACTTGCCTTTTTCATCATGCGAATTTTTAGAAGAAATCATATTTATTACTTAGATCACCTAATTTTTACCATACATGGCATGACTGCTTTTTTTCTTTTGAAAATAGCAACTGTACCCCTGCAGCAATATGTTTTTGGCCCGGATTCTTATGTAAGTACCGGAATTAAATGGCTGGTAGTGGCTGCTGTAATTTGGTATATGTACACTGGATTAAAAGTTTTTTATCAACGAACCAGAAGTGCGACCATTAAGAAAATGATTTTAATTGTGGTTTTATATCTGGTTGCCTTCAGTTTATCAGAAATGGTTATTGAAAACCTTATTTATTACTTCCTGGCTTAATTTTTTATAAAATTTTATCTACAAAAAAAGGCCTCTGATAAATTATCAGAGGCCTTTTATATTTCTATTACTATTACTATTTACGTTTTTTGATTTCAACAAACTCTCTGTCTGTTTCGCCAACGTAGATCTGACGCGGACGACCAATTGGTTCTTTGTTCTCGTGCATTTCTTTCCATTGTGCAATCCATCCCGGTAAACGTCCTAATGCAAATAATACGGTAAACATTTCTGATGGGAAGCCTAAGGCTCTGTAAATAATGCCCGAATAAAAATCTACGTTTGGATACAACTTACGGTCGATGAAATATTGATCCGTTAAAGCAGCTTCTTCTAATTTCTTGGCAATTTCTAAAATCGGATCATCGATGCCCAGGTTATCTAAAATATCATCGCATGCTTTTTTAATGATTTTTGCACGTGGATCAAAGTTTTTGTAAACCCTGTGTCCAAAGCCCATCATACGGAATGAGTCGTTTTTATCTTTTGCTTTATTAATCCATTTCTCTGTATCTCCGCCATCCGCTTTAATCAACTCAAGCATTTCAATTACAGCCTGGTTAGCACCACCATGCAGCGGGCCCCAAAGTGCAGCAATACCTGCAGAAATTGATGCATATAAATTACAATCAGAAGAACCTACAATACGTACAGTTGATGCTGAACAATTTTGTTCGTGATCTGCATGCAGAATCAACAATTTGTTCATGGCATTAACCACAACCGGATTTACTTCATAATCTTCGGTACGTTGTCCAAATGTCATCCAAAGAAAATTGGTAACATAATCATATCTATTTTTTGGATAAATAAGTGGATGGCCTAAGGATTTTTTATAAATGAAAGAAACAATTGTTGGCAGTTTAGCTAAAAGCTTAATAATGGTTAAATTTTGCTCTTCAGCTGTTTGATTTGGCTTTAAACATTCAGGATAGAATGTTGAAAGAGAGAAGATTAGAGAACCTAACTGACCCATTGGATGAGATCTTGAAGGGTAACCATCAAAGAACTTTTTCATGTCTTCATGAATCAGGGTATGTTTACTGATTTCATTTTGGAAACCATCCAGTTGTTCTTGTGTAGGTAAATCTCCATAAACAATCAGATATGCAACTTCTAAAAAGCTGGATTTTTCAGCAAGTTGCTCAATAGAATAACCTCTATATTTCAAAATGCCTTTTTCACCATCTAAAAAGGTGATTTTACTCTTTGTTGATCCAGTATTTTTAAACCCGGTATCTAAAGTAACAAAACCGGTTAAATCCCTAAGTTTCGAAATATCAATAGCCTTTTCATCTTCTGTTCCGGTAATTACGGGTAATTCAAATGTATTACCATCAACTTTAATCTCTGCAATATCTGACATATTATTATCTTATGTTTATAGCTTCTAAATTATGTAAAATTAATATACATGCATAGCAAATCTGTTAAATTAATGTGAATTATTAGTCAGGATGACGTAACAATCGTGCTCAATTTAAAATTGCTTACATTTTATTTTGTTTTGATTTCTTCTACTACCCGGCCACAGGTTAACATTTCCGCTCCATAGTATGGATTTTTAATGTCCTTTTCGGTCGATAGCCAATCTCCCCCATCACCTTTATTGGCCATTGGGCAATGTTGTACGTAAATAGTACCTTCAGTTACGTCCGCATGCTTAAACAATGCGATCAAATCTGAACTAAGTGCTGTAAAATCTTTTCTTTGAGAAGCAAGGTTTTTACTGTCTGCAATTTTGCTGGCCGTAACCGCTGTAGATTCACAGCCTTTATAACTTATTAAACTGGTTTGTAATAAAGCTGCAGATTGTTGGGCCGCAATTGAATCTGATTGAACCAGTGCATTCTTAATGCCTTCGTACTGCGTAAAAATTGTATTGATTTTCTCGTCTTTCAGTACCACAGCACTTTTAGCGGTTAACGTATCTTTCGTGGTAGAGTCTTTAGTTTCTGATGCTTTTTTCTCTGTCTGATTACAGGCCATCAACGTAGCAGCTACTAGGGCTATTCCGAGTATTCGTTTCATTGTTATTTGGTTTTGGGTTCAAAATAGCAATTTAAATATTAAAACCATAAAAAAAGCCCCTGAAAATTCGGAGGCCTTAAATTATATGATTTTGTAATTATAATTTCAATGATAACAAGTGTACAAGCTACATGGTTTGCTTTATTTGAAAGAAATTGCAGGAGTGCTTAGACGAACAAGCTGCAAGAAAAATTGAACATAAAAAAACCTCCGGGGCAAATATCCCGGAGGTTTTAATAAAATATTTATACTTCTTACAATTTGAAACCGTAAGCAACTCTTAATGCAACCTGACCTAAAGTACCTCCACTTACGGAGTTTCCTTCATATCTAACACCTAAATCTAAACCACTGCTCCATGCATAACCTATTGAAGGTGCATAAAGGAATCCAGTTTTTGCGCCACTTGGAGTAATGCCAATACCAGCACCTAATTCAGCTAAACCATATACTCCTGAACCTGACGGATCAAAAAAGTATTTAACACCAGCTTTAACCGGAATGTATCCAAAATCAGGAACATTAAAACCTGAGTTTCCTATTTCTTTACCGATAAAGTGCGTATAACCAGCCGTTACCGGAATTGACAATTGTTTATCAATATCAAACTGATAACGAACATCACCACCAATTGCAAAACTATATCCATCTGTTGTAGGTAAACCTACATTTAAACCAATTCCTAATTTTTGTTGTGCATTAACACTCGTTGACGTAAAAAATAAAGCCACTACAGCTGCTGAAGTAGCAAGAATTTTAGTAATTGTTTTCATTGTTGTGATTTTTTGAGTTAATATTAAATAATATATGCTCACAAATACAAACTGTGTGCCAAAGGGCCTTTTTAATATGATTTTAACATTGTATTAATGTCAAAATATTAAGGTTTTAGTTAATCCCTTCAATACTAAGCTTATTGGCGACTTCAGTTTTTAAAACATCATCATTCTGGGCCGCATTAAGCCAGTTAATTTTCACTCCGTCTTTTTCCATTTTCCTAAAAAAAGTACTTTGTCTTTTAGCAAACTGACAAATTGCAATGCCAAGTTTCAATTTTAAGTCATCAAAACTGAACGCTCCGGCTAAATATTGCGCTATAAATTTATATTCAAGGCCATAAAATACCAGCATTTCCTGACTAATGCCATAGCTGAGCAAATCTTTTACTTCTTCAATCATTCCGGCATTTAACCGCTCGTTTAAACGTTTTAATATTTTAGCACGGGTAATTTCTACTGTATTTTTTAATCCAAAAACGATTGGTTTAAATGTTGGTCTATCCACTGTATCCAGTGTATTGTGCTTTAAATATTCGGCAATTTCAATTGCTCTGATTAATCTTTTTTTAGAATTTATATCAACATGTTCCTGATTTGAGTATAAATTTAAACGCTCATTCAGCGCTTCTCTTGATTGCAATTCCAATGCAGTTCTCAATCCTTCGTTAACCGGAACAGCGGTAAATTCCTGATTTTGCAACAAACTGTGAATGTACATACCTGTGCCTCCACAAAGAATTGGCAACCTATTTTTATGGGTAATCGTTTGAAAAGCATTATAAAAATCTTCTTTGAAAGCATTTACATGATAACGTTCTCCGGGTTCTAAAATATCAATCAGATGGTGTGGGATTATCTTTCCCTTAATGTGATATTCATTTAAATCTTTCCCGGTTCCAATGTCCATGTGTTTAAAAACCTGCCTGCTGTCTGCACTGATTATTTCGCCATTTAAATCATGAGCCAGATTTACAGCTAGGTGGGTTTTACCTGAAGCTGTAGCACCTAATATAATAAGCAATGGATTTACAGACATATTAAAATTTTAATAAATACTTTAAACTTCCGGTATTAAAAACTTCCTTACGCTTCGATGAGAAGGTTTGTACTTTTTCTAAATGACGATTTAAAGAATCATCTAAAATAAAGGATTTAGATGCTAAAACATCGGTTTGGACAAAACCCAATGTCGAATAAGCTTCACCAGCAGACCAATCTCTATCGGCATAAGTCATAATATCGTTGGGCTTTAAAAGTTCATAGAAATGATTAATTAACTTGCTTAAACCACCGGTAACCGAATAGCCGGATTTTACAGCAAAGCGAATCAGTTCAGCAGATTTATAATTTGCAGTGTGTTTCATTTGGCGTAAGGCCGAAAATGTAGCTACTGCAACTAAATCGTCATTTAAAAAAAGACCTAATTTATAGCGACTGCTTACCGCACCTTGTAAGTGGTTGATGTTTAAAAAAGCATCTGAAACTGGTTTAGTAATTTTAAATACTTTGGTTTTTCTACCATGAATGCGAAGGTTAAGGCCTGTTAAAGATCTTATTCTCGCCAAAACCTGCTGTGGTTTAGTAAGCCACACGTCTTCCCACAGGTGAATGAGTTTTATATTTTGAAGATGGAAATGGTTTTGAAGTTTTAACAGTTCATCAGCCGTAAAGGAATTATGAATGCTAACCAGATTAATCAAAAGGCAATTTTTATCTAAATTAATTAAGCAAAAATTACCTTCTAACTGTATGTTATAGTCTATTTGCCCTTCACTTAAAGCATTTTTAAGATTTTGGTGCCAGGCAATTTTATTGTCTTGAATCTTTTGAGAATAATTGTTCAATCAGATTTTGTATTTAACCGGATTTACTGGAAATCCGCTGCAAATCTAATCATCATTGATCAAAATGAGTTTAAATCCATTCTTTTTCTTTAAAATGGGTATGAATAATTTCGATCAGCGTTTTCAATTCTTTTAGTTTCTCATTATCCAAAGCCTTGATTTTAAGCCCTTTTTTATCTTTTCCGAAATCATATAAATCGTGGTTGGAAGGTTCAAATTCGCTGGTATTTAATTTCACAATTACTTCAGCACCATCAATGTATATTCCGATAAAGAAACGTTCAGTGATTTTCCCTTCTGCTGTTTCAATATTTTTCTCACTGTATAAATCATACCCGGTTTCAGAATTCTCGTGTACTGCATAACCTCGGGTTGCGTAAGGCTGAACACCTGCTCTAATGGTTTGAAAAATTTCTACAAGGTCTGTTTTCATAATTGCTTTTTGATTATAACGATTAAACACTGAAGCCTGTTTATTGTTTAAATTTTATTGTTCTAACCACCACTGTTCAACCGGGTAACTTTGATTTAAAATTACGGTTTCTCCCAATCTTGGCGTAATAATTTTAAAATTCTGCTTTTCAGCCTCTGCCACTACCCTGGTAATCGGTTCGTACCATGCATGCATGGCCAAACTAAACTTACCCCAATGTACCGGCATTAAAATTTTAGCACCAAGATCTTTAGCGGCCTGCACCGTTTCTTCAGGAAACATATGAATGTAAGGCCAGTAAGCATTGTATTGACCACACTCTAACAAAGCAAGATCAAAAGGTCCATACGTTTCACCAATTGATTTAAAATGCGCATCGTAACCAGAATCTCCACCTAAAAAAAGTTTATAATTTTCGGCCTGTAAAACAAATGCTGACCATAATGTTTGATTCCGTTTAAATTTCCGTCCGGTAAAATGCCTTGCCGGAACCGCGGTAAATTTCAGGTTATCCCAAATAATTGCGGTCTCATCCCAATGTAACTCTGTTATTTTAGCCAATGGCACGCTCCACCTTTCCAGGTGCGAACCTACGCCAATAGAAGTTACGATTTTTTTAGCATTTGGCGCAATTTTTAAAATACTCGGGTAATCTAAATGGTCGTAATGATCGTGGGTAATCAGCAACACATCAATATCTTTAAATGCGGTTGCTTTTACAAAATCGGTTCCTAAAAATGCTTTACTGCCAATAAATGAAAAAGGTGAAGGGGTTTGGCTAAAAACAGGATCAACTAAAATTCTATAGCCGTTAATTTTGATCAGGTAAGAGGAATGTCCGAACCAGATAATTTCCGGATTACTGGTTACATTTGTACCCTCTATGGCTGGATGTATATATTGAAGTGGCTTTAAAGGACTTTTATCAGGATGTTTTTCAAATAGAAACGCTTTAAGAAGCCTGAAAAAACTAACGCCTTCGGGTTGCATTGGGGTTACCGACTGGTTTTGCAACGCCCCATCTTTATAATTACCCAAACGGTGAATAGCATTTAAACGATTTCCTTTAGGCAAACGACCAAATACAGGTAAATTGATTACGATCAATAAAATCAGAACCAGCAGTATTAAAATATAAATTATGATCATTTCAAGTATAATAATTAAGCTAAAGTAAGCTGAATTTTATTTATAAAAAAAGCCCTTCCATTTAGAAGGGCTTAGAAGCGGTAATTTAGGTATAAAATTATTTTAAAAGCCACATAACCTTATTCACATCATCACTACCACTATATTGGCTGGCGACAGCTGCCTCTAAATTGGCTGAATTGTAACTTAATTCATTGGAAGGGTATAACCACCTTAATGGAAAATTTGTTGACGGGGTATTTAAATTGGTTGAAGAATTTAATTTAAACACAGGGTATCCTGTTCTTCTATTTTCAAACCAGCCTTGGTATTTGCTGCCTTGCAAGAAATTAGCCAGGTATTTTTGTGTAATAATCTGACTGATTTGTTCTTCTGTTGTTCCGGCCAGCGCTACACCTGCCAATGTTGGATAAGTTGCAATATAGGCCGCGTCCATTTTCATGTTGTGGTGATAATCGGCTAAATCGGGTGTATTGGCAACAATAAAATTCATGGAATTGGTGATGCCTGCGGCATAATAACTTTGGGCTGAAGCGCCAGTTATCCAACCTCGAACGGTTGCCTCAGCCAGTACAAATTCCAAATCCCAGTAACTAAAAACACTTACCGGTTCTGCATTAACCAATTGTATATAACGATTATTAATGTCAGTATAATCTTTATTTACCCGGCGTGTTTGTAAGCTGGAGAAAGAATCAGAAGGTTCAATACTTGGGTAAGCATTATAATCTGTTTCACTTAAACCACCTGAAATTTTAACAGGAGATGGTTTAGCGTAGTAAAATAAACGTCTGTCTTTTAATATTTTTAAAGGTTCTAGTAAAGTATTGGTTAACATGGTGTAATTAGATTTCACAAATGAGTTACCCGAACCTGCAGGTACATCGCTCCATGGATAATTTTGGCCCGCAGTTGCATTGTAAGCCAGTGCAAAATTATCTTTGTAATCACGCATTAATGGCCGGTTAGCCACAATATCCTTAAAGCGGTCAATTACTTTTAAATCGGCATCACCTGTTTTTTTGTATAAATTAATTAAAACATGTAATTCGAAACTGTTTGTAAGTCTTCTCCAGTTGTCTACTTTCCCTGCATAAATTGGATCACCTTCAAAGTTAGCACCTTCAGAAAAAAGTTGGTTCGCCTGGTCTAATTCATTCAATATACCTAAAAATACTGTTTTTTGAGTATCGTATTTTGGCTTTAGAACATTCTCTGTTTCGCCTTTCACGGCATCCGTAAATGGAATATCGCCTACCTGAATGGTGGTCATGTAAAATTGCCAGGCCCGGATAAAATGCCCCAAAGCCATATATGATTTTTTTAATTCATCACTGGTTGCATAATTAACCATAGGCGTAATATTGCGTAAAAGTGTGATCCGGCCAAAATCTGTTCTTCCGATTTTATTATACTGAAGATTCTCCTGTCCTTCTCCCCAGGTCATATATTTTCCCAGTAAATAAGGCTGCATAAAACTTTTTTGAGAACTGATATCGCTCCTTGTGATATTTAAAATCATACCAGTGGCCAACATGGCCGAACTTACTTGTGTAGTTACATTTGGATTGGTATTTATCGCCTCAAATTTCTTACATCCATTGCTTAATAAAACCAGAACAGGAATTATTAATGTATATTTTATTAAATTACTTTTCATAAAATTAGTATTAGAAAGGTGTTAATGTTAGAATCCAACTTTTAAGTTAAAACCAACCATTCTCATTGATGGCGAGTTCAGGTTTTCAGTGTCCACATCCGGATCTGAATATTTAAAGTTGGTCCACATAAATAAATTTTGTCCGGTTAAAGAAAACGATGCGCTTTTCATTCCAACTTTTTCAAGCAATTTGGCCGGGAAGCGGTAACCTAAAGAAACCTCCCGTAATTTGATGAACGATTCGTTTTGAATACCTGCATCTCCGCCCCGGTACCACTGTGCATAATCCTGATAACCAATTTGAGTATCATTTACGCCATATTTACGGGTATCGCTGGTAATCTGGCCATATTTATCATAAGTAACACTTCCTGAAATCACCTTTACCCCCTGACCAACAAAATTATCCTGTTTTAAAACAACCTGATTGTAGCGGTAAATATTATCACTTTCAGGGTTGGTACCCGAATCCCACATTTTATCATACAGGTAGTTGTACATCAATCCACCAATGCGGCCATCAATGTTAACTCCAAGATTCCAGTTTTTGTAGGTGAAGTTGTTGATGAAACCAAAACTAAAATCGGGTTCACCGTAGCCATATTTTTTAACATAATCACTCCATACCGGGAGGCCACTTTCGTAAATCAGACTACCATTTGGATCTCTTAACCAATAATTGCCCGTGTAAGTATCTAAACGTTCTCCTTTTTTAACCCAAAGATTATCAGGGGAATATACCGGATCGAGATTTACATAATAGCGGTGTTGCTTAGACCAGTTAATGGTTGAGTGCCACTCAAAATTTTTATTTTTAATAATAGATCCATCTACTGTAATCTCTAACCCTCTTCTTTCGTAAGTTTCCTGGGTATTTACAATAGCCATATTAAAGCCGCTCGATCCTGGAAGATAAGCTGTGTTACCATTTTCTTTAAGATCTGTTTGCCTGTTGTAGTAATATTTGTTAAAATAAGTTACATCAAAATGTAACCGTTTTTTTAATAAATAACCGGCGGCTCCAACTTCATAAGTTCTTTGCGAACTTGGTAAAAGTCCTTCGCCAATTAAGTAAGATGGATAACTGGCTGCGTTAAGTCCGTTCCATGCGGCAGTTGTTGTGCCATAAGCCCTGTTGATTGCATAAGGATCAAATGCGGTTTTAAATACGGCCCACGATCCTCTCAGTTTAAACATATCAATAACCTCCGGCATTTTTATTAATTCAGAAAGTACGACACTTGAACCGATTGAAGGATAAAAATAAGAACGTGAGTTTTTTGGCTGAGATGAATTCCAGTCATTTCGGCCTGTAAAATCTAAAAATACTGCATCATTCCACCCAAATGAAGCTCTGCCATATAAACTGTTAATTTGCCGGGTTGAATAACCTTGGGAAACTGTTGGTGGTTCAATGGAGCCTGCTACAGAATAAAAAGTTGGGCTGATTAATCCATTTTTAGTGGTGGCATTTAAAGATTCATCAATCCAGTAATAAATTGTTCCACCAGCAAGTGCATCAATCGTCCATTTACTTAGTTTTTTCTTATAACTCAGGATAATATCATCATTAGTACTAAAACCACGTTTATCACTTATAGAATACATTCCTTTTGCATTCCAGCCACTACCGTTAACGGCTCCACCCCTTGTTGAATATATATTGGCGGTAGGATTACGAAAGGTTGTTTTATTGTTGTAATTATCGTATCCCAGGCGGGCCAATAAGCTAAAATCTTTATTAAACTCATAAGTAGCTGTAACATTAGCATTTAAGGTATTTTCCTGATAGCCGTTTAATTTCTCGTAAGCAATTAAATAAGGATTATCATACCAGTTGGTGTACATCCAGTTTTGTGTTTTATTGGGCACTTTCCAGTAGTCTTTATAGTCTCTAATATCGTATTCAGTACCTGTCCACATCACTAACTGATATAAATAGCCTTGATTGCCATAACCACCGCCCCATATCTGATCAGCCCAACGTCTGCCTATACCCACATGGCTTTCCAGTTTAAACTTATCATTGATTTTGATCTCACCGGCAAGGGTTAAATTAATCATGTTCAGGTTTTGATTTGGAAAAGCACCTTTATTATAAATATCATTCAAACCGATTCTGAAGCTGCCATTATCACCTGTTTGTGCCAAGCTGATGTTGTTATTGAATACCAAACCAGTATTCATAAAATTTTTCAGATTGTCTTTTCCTAACGATAACAAGGGACGGTTGGGTTCAAATTGTTTCGTTGCCGGGTTCCAGTCTGTAGCGGTATTTCCGGCATCAAGCTTCGGGCCCCAAACATAATCGTTATCTAAAACACCATTTTGACCACGTCCATAAGAACTTTGAACTTCGGGAATGGCCAAATAACCTAAACTGGCCATGGTATTGCTGTTTACGTCGATAGAAAAACCTTTTCCGGCAGCACCCTTTTTAGTGGTGATTAATAATACACCACCCGAAGCTCTGGAACCGTATAAAGCCGAGGCAGTTGGACCTTTCAGAATGTCCATACTTTCAATATCATCCGTTGGAACATCGCGAAGGGTCATATTTCCATACGGTACACCATCTATAACCAATAAGGCACCTTCGCCACGCAACTCGATTGTTGGCTTAGCGTTAAATTCAGTTGAGTTTTTAATCACCAAACCTGAAACTCTTCCTGTTAACGAAGTTCCAATGTCTACTCCTTTCACGGTCTGCAAATCTTTTCCAGCTACTTTTTGCACTGCATAACCTAAAGATTTTTCAGAACGTTTAACTCCCAAGGCGGTTACAACAACATCAGTTAAACTGTTTGTTGCGGGCTGCAAGCTGATGTTATAACTCTTATCATCGTCCACCGTTATTTCTTTCGTGGTATAACCAATGTAAGAAATCACCAGTACTGCACCTTTCAATGCATTAATGGTAAATGAACCATTGGCATCAGTTGTGGCCCCTATTTTGGTTCCTTTTATGATTACACTGGCACCGATAATAGGCAGCCCTGTTTCGTCTGTTACCTTTCCGCGGATGTTTTCAAAAAAGTTAGGGTAACTCATCTGATCTTTTTTGCGCAGGACAATTGTTTTTTCGAATACTTTATAACTTAATGGCTGATCTTTAAAACAAATGTTCAGCACTTCGTCAATTGAAGCATTTTTTACATCAATACTTATTTTTTGAGCTTTTTCTAGTTCCAGATTATCGTAAAGAAAAACATAATCACTTTGCTTTTCAATTGATTTGAAAATTGCACTTATTGATGCATTTTTCTGTTTCAAGGTAAGGTTTTGGCTATAAACACTTGCACTGACCTGGCAAAGAGTAGCAAGTAAAAGTATTGTGGTTAGCTTCATTACCAATATTATTTGTTTTGGTTTGCACTGTAGCCTAAATACAGTACTAAAGAATGTACTAAAATTCATAACTTTGAATTTGGGTTTAAAACATTATAGCTTAGATAACTTAGTGGTTCCTGCTGAGGATTTATCCTGACAGGGCAATTAATCCCAAACTTTAAGACGGGAAGTGGTACGAACACTTCTCGTTTTTTATTTTGCAGAAGATTAATTAATGAGGTTGGTTTTGTATTATTTCTTCATCAATAATTAGTTTAAATGGTTTGCTTTGTTTTGTATTATGGATTTACAGTTATTTGGTTGTTTTCTATCTTACATTTAATGCCCGAGTAATGAAGCATTTCAACTAGTTTTTCGGCAGTAGTTTTTCTAGGAATTTTACCGGAATATTCTTTATTTAAAACAGATCCTTTGTAACTTACGTTTACATTATACCAACGGGAAACCTGGCGCATAACCGATTGCAAATCGGCATGATCAAACTGGAAATATCCATTTTTCCATGCAATAATGGCCTCAAGGTCGTCAATATCACTAATTTTAATATGTGAAGAAGATTTAGCAATACTGGCTTGTTTACCCGGTGTTAAAATGGTTTTCTCCGGGCCTCTTTTAAGTTCAACCGAACCTTCCAGTAAAGTTGTTCTTTCAAAAGCTTCATCATCGTAGGCATTTACATTGAAATGCGTACCCAGTACTTTAATTTCTGATTGGCTGGTATTTACAATAAAAGGTTTCATTTTATTTTTAAACACTTCAAAATAAACTTCTCCTGTTACTTCTACTTTACGGTCATTGCCAGCAAATGCGGCTGGAAATTTTATGGATGAATTTGCATTTAGCCAAACATGGGTACCATCAATCAGGATTAAATGATACTGACCACCTTTTGGAGTACTCACCGTATTAATCTCCGTGTTTTTCGCATTTACATTTCCAGCGAAAGTATAAACCAGTTCACCACTTTTAGTTTTAGTTATGCTAACACCTGATTGATTCCCAATCTGACCGTCAGCTGCTTGATTAAGGATTATGGTTGAACCATCCGCAAGGGTTAAAACCGCATTATTGCCGCCTGGTTTAATGGTTGTTTTTTGTCTTTTTACAATCGAAGTATAAAGATTAGAATCTGTACGTTTTAAGTAAAAGAATATACCTGCAGAAAAAATAGCCAGCAGGATTGCTGCTTTTGCAAAAAGAAGAGATAAAACTTTAACTCTGCTCTTTGAAGCGGGTTGTACTTGTTTACTTGCTATTTTAGACTTAATCTGACCAAATATTTCGTTTTTAAGTTGCACAGTTTCCTCAGCAGTACTTTCTGCTCCCTGCCCGTTTATCGTTTCGTACCAAGCCTCCAGCATCTGCTTTTCTTCAGGTGTGGCTGTCTTGTTATTGTACTTTTTTAATAGTCTTTGTAATTCTTTGGTGTTCAAAATGATTGGTCTTTGTGAGTATATACGATTAGCTGTAATAAAGTACCATACCCTATTTATTTATTTTCAAAAATTGTATTCAGGAACGCCGTGAATACCCGAATAAACTTAATGCTGAGTAATAGAAATAGGTGAACGGGGACTTAAAACCTGAAATAAACTAATCCCTTAGAAAGAAAATAATTTAGGTGTTACAGATGTTTGGTTAAAAGTAAAGCCAATAAGGCCAGAGACGAATCGTAAATTTTCACACGATCCCGCAGACGCTGGTAAGCCATTTGAAGTTGATTTTTTATCGTTTGTTCTGAAATTGCTAAATCTTCTGCAATTTGCCTGATGGATAAATCATCGTCTTTTTTAAGCATATAAATTTCCCTCATTCTTGGGGGCATGCGCTCAATTTCCTGGTTTATAATGGAAGTTAATTCTTTTTCCAGAATAATATTTTGAGAATACTGATCTGCAGGTACTCCGTTTGCCGCAACGCTTACAGCATAACGTAAACGCACTTCACTTTTTTCGTAAAGTTTAAGAATTTTATTGCGTAAAATCGCATGTGTATACGCAAGTACGCTTCCCTCTGCGTCAAGCAAGTCAATTTTATCCCAAAGACAGATAAATACGTCCTGAACCAGATCTTTTGCAATATCCTTACACTGCACCTTTTTAAAAGCTTGTTTGTAAAGCGGATGCCAATATGCATCGAATACAAGCTGAAAGGCTTTTTCCTTATTTAGTTTTACTAAAATGAAAAAATTACTATCTAATTCCTGATACATACTATTTAAGACAATGAGTTAATTGTAACACATGCTTTGAATACTCCAGACAAGAGGCGATAATTAAACAGGGATAATACAACACGATAATTTTAATTAATAATGATCAAAATAACGGAGTCAATATTAACCTATAGTAAACTTAATGAAAATATTTGGTCAAAAAATTAACTTCTAAAAAAATACCCCTTTTTTAGAGGGGTATTTAAGGGTATTATTTGGGTGTTGTAAACTTAATAATCGTCGTTAAGGGCAAAAATAGGTTTTCTGTGCATCCAGTTTCCACCAGTAAAATCAGGGAAATCGATGGTTTCATTACCCATTTCTATAGATTGCTCACTTAAAGGAGTGATTGCACTCCATGCTGCTGCATCATAAACATCTAAAGGTGTTGGCTCATTGCGTTTAGCAGCCTCAATAAATGCATGAATTACAAAGAAATCCATACCGCCATGACCTGCTCCCTGTGCATCGTTACCGTATTTTTTCCAAAGCGGGTGGTCATATTTATCTAACCATTCTTTTGCTTTATCCCAGGTATGTGGCTTACTTACACCTTCTACATAAATGCTGCTGTTTACATCCATCCACAAACCTTTGGTTCCTTGTACTCTGAAACCTAAAGAATATGGTCTTGGTAAATTGGTATCGTGTTGTAAAATAATGGTTTCGCCATTTGCACAGTCAATTGTTGTGGTTACAATATCACCTAATCTAAAATTCACTTTAGCATTTGGATGATCTGCACCGCCCTTTTCAACTATATAATTATGTAATCCTCTTGATTTTGTTGCGAACGAATTCAGCTTTAAAAAGCGGTTACCGCGATTTACATTAATACATTGTGCAACCGGGCCAATACCATGTGTTGGGTATAAATCGCCATTGCGATAAACAGAGTGGTTGGTTCTCCATTTCGCTTCAGAGAAACCTTTTTCGCCAAACTCTACGCCGTGGCCGTAAGGATTAACACCATCGTTAAATTTAACTTCTCTTAAATCGTGCTGATAACCACCTTGTAAGTGTAAAATCTCGCCAAAAATGCCTTGTCTTACCATGTTTAAAGCAGCCATTACATCTCTGCGGTAACATACGTTTTCAAGCATCATTACATGAGCATCATTTTTTTCAGCCGCATGTACAACGTCCCAATGATCCTGAATGTTGATTCCCAGGATAACCTCCGTTGCTACATATTTAATTCCCGCATCAATTGATCCTAAAATCATTGGTTTGTGAAATTCCCATGGAGTTGCAATTACAATTGCTTTAATGCCTTTTAATTCCAGCATTTTTTTCCATGCATCATTACTGCCCGTGTAAATTTTAGGCATTGGTTTACCACTTTTAGAAATAATGGCTTTACTCATTTGTAACATGCGGTCATCTACATCACAAATGGCGACTAAATCCACATCATCTCTTTTTAACAGTAATGATAAATGGTTTTGGCCGCGAAGCCCTACTCCAATCATTACAACTTTAATCTTTTCTGCTGATGATGATGCAAATAAACTTTGATCCGGGATAGCTGCGAAAGCCGCTGTAGTTAATCCTGCATTTCTCACAAAATCTCTTCTATTCATAATTTGGTTATTGTGTGTATATAGGTTTGATAATTGATTTTATTCGAATGTATAGATATTTATATGACTGAAAAAAAAAGAGGTGAAAAAAAACTACGCAAACGTTTGATTAATTTCGTATTATTACGATTGTAAGAAATTAATGTAGTTTAGTGCCTAATATGTCAGCGAAACCAACAACAATTAAAGAAATAGCCAAAATTTTAAACATCTCACCGTCAAGTGTATCAAGGGGTTTGCACGATCACCCCAGCATTGGTGCTGTAACGAGAGAAAAAATAAAACAACTTGCTCAATCTTTAAATTATCAGCCAAATAATGCCGCAATACTCTTTCAAAAGGGTAAAACATATACTATTGGTGTTATTTTACCTGAGCTTTCTGAGCATTTTTTCTCTACCGCCATCTCAGCCATTGAAGATGAAGCCCTGAAAAAAAACTACACGGTAATCTTTGCTCAGTCTCATGACGATTATGAGCAGGAAGTAAAACTGGTGGAAAAGATGAAAAATCAGCGGGTTGATGGATTATTGGTATCCATTAGTAAAGACACTTCTAAATTTGATCACTTTGAAAGATTAAATTCTTTTAACATCCCTGTGGTTTTTTTCGACAGGATTCCTCCTTTTAAAAATGTACATTATGTAGCCTGTAGCATAGAAAATGCAACAGTTAAGGCCGTTAATTACCTGTTAAAAAAAGGACATAGAACCATTGGAATGATTAATGGCCCCACTACCCTTTTTGCCAGTGAAGAACGTAAAGAGGGTTATATGCAGGCCATTACCTTTAACCGTTTAAAATTTGACCCGTCTCTAATTGTAAACTGCGATTTAACCGAAAAGGGAACCATCGAAGCGGCCAATCAGTTTATAAATCATAAGCGTAAACCTACGGCCATTGTTACTTTTAATGATTATGTAGCCCTTTTTCTAATTAAATATCTAAAAAAGGCCAATGTGGTTAATGAATTTGATGTGGTTAGTTTTGCCAATTTGCCGTTTATCAGTTATTTGGATCATACCCCAATTGCATCCATAGAGCAATATCCCTATTTACAGGGACAAAAGGCTGCAAATATATTATTAGACCTGATCAATAGTCCAAATCCTGAAAGCCAGGCTTATTATAATACACTTGTAGAGTCTGATTTGGTCATAAATTCAGAAAAATTGTAACTGACTCAAACGTTTGCGTTGAGTTTTAGGATTTATTCAGACTTCCGGGCAAAATATTGTACTGTTTTTTAAAGGCAACAGTAAAATGCTGTGGATTTTTATAACCCACCAGGAAGGCAACTTCATTTACTGTTTTTTTCTCGTTGGTTAATATTGAATGGGCTTTTTCCATTCTAAGTTTGTATAAATAGCCAAAAACAGTATGTCCGGTTATTTCTTTAAAGCCTTTTTTAAGTTTATAATCATTGATACCGGCTTTGCGTGACAGCTCCAAAAGAGAGTTGGGATTTTGCAGATCGCTTTCAACCAGTTTTTTGGCCAGCAAAATTTTATTTACATCTTCTTCTTTCAAAGAAATTTTGGCCAAATCAGGGTTTCTTTGAGTATAACAAATAATTAGTTCATAAATTTTAGATTCAAGAAACAATCTTTTAATCCTGCCAGAGTATTTCTGATTAACCAACGATTGTACAATTGCATTAATCTGCAGAGGGGTGTTGAATTTACAATTGGTTAGTAATTCTTCTTTAAACTGCCCGTTTGTTAACTTTTGATAATAAGAGGAAGTAAGCTGAATATAGATGTATTTAACAGTATCCGATGCATTGAAAGTTAAACTTAAAGGTAAATTGAAAGTTAAAAATTGCTGATTCTTACTAATACTGGTTGTGTTTTCACCACATCTCACCTTTAAAGTTCCGTCTAAACAATAGAGAAAACCAATATGATTATGGCCAATCTCAAATAAAAATGACGATGCTTTTGCTAAAACGGAAACGATACTGATGTGTATGCCGTCAAACCATTTTTCTTTAAAATGAATTTGATAATCCTGTTCCTCTGTATAATATTCGCCGGTATCTACGTCATGCTGCCCATCAAAATTTTCAGGATATCCCCTCTGGTACACGCTCTTTCCTGAAGTATAATCTGATAGTTTTAATTCCATAATGATTTAATCCGTTTAACGGTATAAATTATCCGTTTGGCGTTACCTGTTTAGATTGATTATCGACAAATTTGCACAATTATTTATAATTAGTCTAAATAAATGAAAATATATTTATCAATTGCCTTTGTATTAAGTGGATTTGTTGCTTTGGGTCAGGATGTAAGAGTAGATACCGCTAAGGCAAACGATTTGAAAGATGTAGTGATTACGGGGCAGTTTGGTCCGCAATCTTTAAAAAACTCTGTTTACAACGTTCGTACTATAAATTCAGAAAAAATAAGATTAAGAGCGGCTACAAATGTACAGCAGATTTTAAATACGGAATTAGGATTCCGTTTTAGCAACGATTTAACTCTGGGTACAACTGATGTGCAGTTAATGGGGATGAGTGGCAGAAATATAAAAATATTATTGGACGGTGTGCCAATGATTGATCGTTCGGACACCCGTGAAAGCTTAAATCAGATTGATATTAATACTATTGATCGCATTGAAATTATTGAAGGCCCAATGTCGGTTGTTTACGGATCTGATGCCTTAGCTGGTGTAATTAACATCATTACCAAAGGTGCAAGCAAAGCTTTATTAAATTTAGCGGCCAGAATACAGGAAGAAACTGCAGGAAATGAATATGCTGCTTTCAGTGGCAAAGGACAACACATGCAAAATGTAACGGGAAGCTGGCAAAATAAAGGCTGGAGTGCATTAGCTGGTTTTACCCACAATGATTTTAGTGGCTGGAACCTGGCCTCCAAAACGGCTACTATTGATGAAGTTGAATCAGAAACCAATCGATGGAAACCTAAAGAACAATGGCTGGGCAATACCAAAATTGGGTATAGAAATGAAAACTTTAATATTTGGTACCGTTTGGATGGTTTAAATGAAACCATTGATGTTCGTGGCGGCATAAATCCTAATAATTATAAAGCTAAGTTTCAAAGCTATACCACCAACCGGTATACGCAACAGATACAATCAGAGTGGCGCTTAAATCCTAAACTTCGGTTTACGGCTATTGCAGGTTATACCAATTTAAAAAGAGGAACCCGTACGGTAATTCATGATTTTACAACCAGTACAGAAGCATTAACGGATGCGCCCGGCGAACAGGATGTAGCCAAATTTAATTCAACCATTTTCAGAACTACAGCGCAGTATGTACCTAATCCATACATTTCTTTTCAGCCTGGTTTTGAGTTTAACCGCGATGCAGCAAGTGGAGCAAGAATAGCAGGAACACCTGTCATTAATGATTATGCGTTCTTTTTATCTTCTGAAATTAAACCGGCAAAAGGCATCAACATCCGCCCGGGAATCAGGGTAATCAAAAACTCTGTTTACGACGCCCCTCTTGTGCCCTCTTTAAACACGAAATTTAGTTTAACCAAAAATTTGGACTTACGTCTTTCTTACGCCCGTGGCTTCCGTGCACCTGCCCTGCGTGAACTTTATTACGATTTTGTAGATGCAAGTCATAACATTTATGGTAATCCCAATTTAAAAGCCGAACAATCCAACAGTTTTAATGGCTCATTAGCGTGGGCGGGTATACAGGAAAAGGATTTACAATTCCGTTCTACCCTTTCGGGATTCTACACTCAATATAAAAACAGAATCATCTTTGCCTTTGATCCTCAAAATTCTCAGATTACCACACTCCTTAATGTATCTAAATCTAAAACAACTGGTGGAACGTTAGAAAACACCTTAGTTTTCAAAAATGTGCAAGCTTCACTGGGTTTCTCTTATATCGGAAACTATAATGAAATATTAGAGGATGTGCCTTCACTGGATATTCCTGATTTTGTTTGGAGTGCTGAAATAAATGCAAACGTTACCTACAGTTTCTCTGAAATTAACGGAACCATAAGCATTTTTTATAAATATGTGGGTAAAAAACCAAGTTATCAGTTATCAACCGCAAATAATTCTCAAAGTGCCACGCTGGGCGAAGTTGGTGCCTTTAACCTGGCCGATTTAATGATTAGTAAAAAACTATATAAAGGTTTAAACATCAATGCTGGTGTAAAAAACCTGTTCAATGTAACTCAATTAACCAATACATCTACCGCAACAGGCGGGGCACACAGTACAGGCGGCACTTCTGTGCCATATACTTATGGGCGTTCGTATATTCTTGGTTTAACTTATAACTGGAGCAAATTTTAAATAAATAATATAATACTAAAAAAAGAGACATGAATAAATTTAACTCGATTATCGCAATGGCTATTGTTGCAGCCACTTTTACTGCTTGTAAAAAAGACAGCAGCGAACCTGTTATTGTTGTTCCACCATCAGATGGAAGTACATTAACATTAAATGGTTTAATTGGCGCTGAAGCTGGAAGCAGTGCTGGAAACAGTGTTTATGTAGATTTTAGTAAAGACAAACAAACTTCTGTGGCAAGAGCATCATGGGATTTAGGTTTCTACAGCGGTGATGAATTCCGGGTAATTTTAAACCACACAGCCGGAGCAACAGCTATTGCCCTGGATAAAACAGATTTAAACCAGGTAACCGCTGCAGATACAACTGCTTTGGCAACAAGTGCTGCATTAGCCTTAGGCCAAGGTGCTGGTGGTTTTGGCTTGGTTGATGCCGTAAGTGGCACAAAATCTGCATATTTAAGCGGAACCGTAATTAAAGAGGTTTCTGCAACTGATGCGGCGAACAAAGTTTATATCATAAATCGTGGTGCAGCTGGCTTTACAGAAAACAGAGGATGGCAAAAAGTACGTGTTTTAAGAAGCGGAAATGGTTATACTTTACAATACGCTAAAATTAACGAAACTACCTTTAAAACTTTAGTGGTAGCAAAAGATGCTAATTATAACTTTAAAGCAGTTTCTTTTGTAAATGGCCCCGTAAATGTTGAGCCTGCAAAAGCAGATTGGGATATTGAATGGTCTTTATCTACTTACAAAGCGTCTGAAACCATTCCTTATACTTTTTCTGACTTTGTAATTTTAAACTTTATTGCTGGCGTTCAGGCCGGAGAAGTGCTGACTTCGAAAGTAAGTTATGCAGACTTTAAAGAATCAGACATTTCTTCGGTAACCTTTAAATCTGAACGTGATGTAATTGCAGGTAACTGGAGAATTACTTCTGGTGGAACCTTAGGTGTAAAAACAGATCGTTTTTACGCGGTTAAGGATGGTGCCGGAAACGTTTATAAATTAAAATTTGTAAGTTTTATTTCTAACGATGGTGGTACCCGTGGTAAGCCGGTTATGGAATACAAACTGGTTAAAAAAGCCTGATAAATTAATGTGCTCAATATTTGAAAATATGTTTTGTTAGTTGGATAAATGCTCTCCGCGATGGGGAGCTTTATCTTTTTAAAGGGATTTATTTTCATTACTTTATATATTAAAAGATCCTGAAACGAGTTCAGGATGACGATTTTGGATGATTACAATTCACCATAAAACGCAAAAAGGGTTCCGGTATCCGGAACCCTTTTTGTTTCTACTCGCGAAATATTATTTTCCAGAGTTTTTCTTGTCAGTTACTTCTGCACGGATTTCTTGTGCTAAAACTTTAAGATCTTGCATTGCTTTACGCACACGAGTACCAGCAGCTGCATTGCCAGCATTATAAAATTTTTCTACATCTGCTTCAATAGCAGCAACTGCAGCTTTAACTTTTGAGAATTTTTCCATCGCTAATTGATGTTTTTAAGGTTTAAAAAATTTATTTTTTTCAATAATACATATTTACCTTGAATTAACAAGCGAAACTTAACATTTATTTGGAATAAGTTTTGCACATTTTTAAGCTGTCAACATGCCCCTACAACTATAATAACAGTATTTTTTAAAATTTCACTTTAAAAATTCGGCCATTATCCCCTCTTTATTTGAGCTTATTTAATCAATTTATTGCATTATAAAATGTTGCCTTTACGCAGAATATGCAAGCAAGCTAAGCACCATTAGCAGCACTTTCATTTCGTATTAAAGCAGCGGTTTTCCGTTTAGCCATTTACTCCTGATAGTTGTTTCAACAGCCTCCTCTAATCTGTATTTTATTATATATTTGCTCCAAATTAAAAATCCCTTGGCGAAGAAAAATATTTTAGTGGTTGAAGATAACCATGCAATTTTAGATGTAATTACACTTATTCTTGAAAGTGAGGCTTTTAATGTTGTAGGTTTAAATAAGGGTGCTGATTTTATTAATCACGTAAACGAACTTAATCCTGATGTAATTATCATGGATATTATGCTGCCTGACACTGATGGAAGGATATTGCTAAAGCATTTAAGAGCCGATGTTTCTATTGCACACACGCCTGTGCTTATGATTTCAGCCCGCTATAATGCTACTAATTATATGCTTGATGAAGTTGCCGCGGATGACTTTATGGCCAAGCCTTTTAACATTGACGAGCTAATGGATAAAATTTATGCTCTGCTAAAAAAAAGCAGCCATTAATCTGGCATTCCGGGTAATTTAATTCCACTGACTTTTAGGTTTTTCAATAGCTCTTTTTGAAAATTAAGCTTAGTATCGGTAAATCCGTGAGCCTGGCCCCAAGCATTTAAAGTAAGTTTTGTTAAAAACTTCTGTTACCTTATTATAAAAATGGTTAACGTTATTTGTGTCTGCAATCATATTGGGGATGTGGCGTGCTATTTTAATTAAGGTTTTTTATGTTTGACGGGTTCCTTTTTGGTAACACTTACTTTTTTAGCATCCTTGGCTGATGTTACCTGATCATCTGCTCCTTTTGCTTTGGCATTTTTAGGTGCCGTAGCTTTGCTGTTTTCTGCTGATGTTTTTGAATTTTTCATTTTTAAATGTCTTTTGGTTAAAATCTGATGGAGTTCGTTTTATGTTGCTTATGTTAAAACAACCTAATGATTAAAGAAGTTTTTAAATTGATTAAATTCTGAAATTCGTGCTGTCATTAAAACACTTATCTACCTGATAACGTTATAGAAATAGAATTTACCGAAATCAATAATTAAACCTATGAAAATCAATTTCATTAAAATTAACGTAACCATTTTAATGGTTGGAATCCTGTTTTCTGCTTGTACAAATGGAATAAAAAACGATACTGACCGGGATACGACCATAAAAGACACCGCAAAATTTGTATCCGTAAAACCTGCCGGACCTGCACCTGAATGGGGCAAAACCATTAAACCCGAAATGCAGGCGGTAATGGAAAAATTGAACAGCTATGGCGATAAACCTACTGAGCAGTTAAATGCCACTGATGCCCGTAAAAACCATACACCTGCTGATGCGGTAATGGATTTGCTTAAAGAGAATAACATTGTGCTCCCCAGCTCAAAAGTAGATACCACCGGGAAAGATATTGAGGTAAACGGTGCAAAAATACATGTAAGGATTTATACTCCCAGAGCTGCTGAAGAGCCTTTTCCTTTAATTGTTTATTACCATGGTGGCGGCTTTGTTATGGCTAACCTCGACGCTTATAATGCATCTGCACAAGCTTTGGCAGAACAGGCTGGCGCAGTGGTTATTGCTGTTGCTTATCGTTTAGCACCTGAAAATAAATTTCCGACAGCACATAATGATGCTTTTGCTGCTTATGAATGGGCCGTTAAAAATGCGGTAAACTTAAAGGCTGATCCGGCTAAAATTGCTGTTGCCGGCGAAAGCGCTGGCGCTAATCTGGCTGCTAACGTATCCATTATGGCCCGTGATAAACACATTATGATTCCTGTGCATCAGGTTTTGATTTATCCAATTGCCCAGGCCAATATGGAAACAGAATCCTATAAAATGTATGCTCATGCTAAACCTTTAAATAAAGCGATGATGGGTTGGTTTACTCAGCAGTATTTAAACAGCGAACTGGAAGCGCAGGATCCGAAAATATCATTAGTAAATGCAAATTTAAAGGGTTTACCGCCTACTACCTTAATTACGGCCGAAATAGATCCCTTAAATAATGATGGTATAATGCTAACCAATAAACTAAAGGAAGCTGGTGTAAAGGTTGACCACAAAAATTACGAAGGCGTAACCCACGAGTTTTTTGGCATGGCGGCTTTAGTACCCGAGGCTAAACAGGCGCAGGCATTTGCCGCAGCACAGTTAAAAACTGCTTTTAAATAGTGTAGTGATGCAAAAAGTTGGTATCCTGAGGCAATAAGCGTTTATGCTTTTCTATTGCCTGGAGATGCTTCGCATCTCAGCATGACAAAAAGGGTTATATAAATTGCGAAAGCAAGAATACTAATTGCAGAAGCTAGAATACTAATTGCAGAAGCTAGAATACAAGTTGAGGAAGCGAGAATATTAAACGTGAAGGATGTTACTAATCGATAAACGTTAAGTTGATATGTGCACCAACTTAACGTTTATCTTATTATAAATGAGTTCACTTAAAAGTGTGTTACTGGATGTTTTTTAATACTTCAACCAAAAGATCACGATTTACTTTCATTGAGGATATGATTTCAAAAACAGCAGCTTCTACACTTCTCCGAGCCTTATTAAAGTCTTTCTGTACTCTTGGCAGCTTACTTATTGACTGTAAAAAAGATTCCATACCATCTAAACCAGATTCAATTGATTTTGCTAAGCCTATTACGGATTGTTTAACTTCTTCTTTTTGATTGTCGAACAAACCATCTCCTTGGTCATATAAAATGATGAGATTAGAAATTGCATTTGCTCCTTCTTCAAAGTTTGATCGAAATATAGGAATTTCAGGTTCTAATCTACTAGAAAAATCAACCATCATTTTCGCTGATCTTTCGTACCAATCGCTTAAAATTTTTCTTGCTATGTCACCTTTTGCATTCAACTTATCCAGTTCTTTTGCTTTTTTTATCATCTCATCACTAATCCAATCTGTAGCAGCGGTTATTCGCTTAATTGATTCAGATGAATGATTGAAAGATTCCTCTATTATTTCATTTAATTCGAAAATACCAAGTTCTTCTTCATCATTAATAATGTTTTCTAAAACATTAGAACTATAAGACTCAATTGGTTCTATTTCAATCATTTTTTCATTTAATTTATTTAAATGATCTATCCTCCTGGGAATATGAATACGAAGAAATTGTTGAAAATCCTGTATCGTATTGTATTGCCAATAAAAAACTCCCATTTCGCCTAGATCATTCTTAAAAGACTGTATTTTTGATATTTGGTCAATATTGATATCTTCCATTGGGACAGAAGCCATCTTAAAATAAAAAAGAATCTGAACCGATTCAGGATGTTGAAGAAAGCGTTCATAAACATTTCTAAATTCCTGTTCTGTACCGGAATCATACTTTTGAGTTTTTGTACCAAACTTCTTCCATAGAATCCCAACAAATAAATCATAATCTTTACCAAGATCATGATCTATCAGACTTTGAGTATCAGAGGTTGATACTCCAGGGGCAGAATGTGTCTCCCATTTTATTAGTTCAATGATAATGTTATTTCTGTTTCCATATGTTTGATTTAATTCACTAACTATTTCGACAATCGATTCACGCTCATCTATAACATCAGATGGCGAAGCAATTAAGATTTTAAATTTTTTGACAATTTCAGGCATGTTCAATAGCTTTTAGCCAAAATACAATCTTCTAAATAAAGATTTTAAAATAGTTATCAACTAAGTTAAATTAAGGGCATTCTATTAAAGTTGTAATTTTGAAGATTCTTTACAAGAATCTTCAACTTATAATGGCTGTTGTTGGGTAACGCAATGAACCATTCCTCCGTTTGCAAATAGGTTACGGCAATCAATCCCTACAACCTTTTTACCGGGATATAATTTTTGAATAATGGCATTTGCTATGGCATCATTAGGATCGTTATAATTTGGAACTAAAACCCGGTTATCGGCGATATAATAATTAATATAAGAAGCTTTACCCAAATTTTTACCGTAAGTAGTAACTACATCATTTTTGGTTAATGGTACTTTTACAAAATTATAAGCGGTGTTATTTTTAGTCGTAGCGGCATATAAAGTATTAACATCGTTTTGAATTCTGTTTCTTAAGATGAAAGCTATCAGTGATTTTAATTTTCCGAATAACAATCAACTATGCACCTTTTTTAGAGCTTAAGCTTTGCATCAACTGATCGTATAAATCATCGCTACTGGCTTTTTGAGGTTTCATTTTTTTAACTGTGGCTCGTTTACCTTTTGATTTTGCTTTAATAATTTTGAGTAACTCGTTACTGTATTCATCTTTAAAAGCACTTAAATCAAATTTAGAGCTGTATTGTTTAATCAAGGCAAGGCCAACATCCATTTCTTTTTTGGTTATGGTTACATCGTTTACCTTTGTAATTTCAGAGCGGCTTCTTACCTCCTGCTCAAACCTGATTTTCGTAATCACCAATACCCCATCCATTGGATGAATCACACAAAGGTTTTCAGTATTGCGCAATACAAACCTTGCAACGCCCGCTTTACCCGATTTTTCTAGCGCTTTAAGCAATAATGCATAAGCCTTTTTTCCTTGTTTTTCGGGCTCGGTATAATAAGAGGTTTCGTAATAAACGGGGTTAATCTCTGTAATATCTACAAAATTCTCCAGCTCAATAATTTTCGTTTTCTCGGGTGCCGCATCTTCAAAATCGTGTTTATCTAAAATAATGTACTGATCTTTTAAAAAATAGCCTTTAACTATTTTCTCATAAGGCACTTCCTTATGACTGTTTTCATTTACCCTTAAAAATTTAATTTTAGCGTGATCGCGTTCATCAAGCATGTCTAAATCCAGGTTACTATTTTGTACCCCTGAATACAATTTTACTGGAATATTAACCAAACCAAAACCAATTGAGCCTTTCCAAATCGATCTCATAATAAAACATTAAATTTTTACTTACTAACAAGCCGTTAAATCATATTGTTTTGAGAATAAAAGGGTTAAATTGAGAAAATCTGAAACTATTTAAGTAATTGTATGTTATTTAAATAATCTTATTCCCTTTTTACATATGAAAATCGCCTATATCTCCACTTATCCGCCACGTGAATGTGGCTTAGCTACATTTAATCAAAATTTAGTTAATGCTTTAGGCTTAAATTCCTCATATAATTCTGAAAAAAGCTTTATTGTAGCATTAAACGAGTCTGATGATCTTGATGAACATAATTATCCAAAAGAGGTCAAGTTTGTTATCAGACAGCAAAACCAACAAGATTATATTGATGCCGCCGAATTTATTAATAACAGTGAAGTTGATACCTGCATTATTGAACACGAATTTGGTATTTATGGTGGCAACAGCGGGGTATTTTTACTGTCGTTGATTAACAAATTAAAAAAACCATTTATTACCATTTTGCATACGGTTTTAAAAGAACCAAGTTTTATGCAGCAAACTATTATAAAAGAAATTGCTGCAAAGTCATCCAAAATTGTGGTGATGAGCAAAAAAGCAGTCTTATTTTTAAATCGTATTTATCAAATTCCCTCCACACAAATTAAGCTGATTGAACATGGTGTACCGGATTTAGAACCTATACCGGATAATGATATTGCACAAAGTGATTTATTTAGAAACAGACGGGTACTTTTTACCTTCGGTTTAATCAGCAGAAATAAAGGGCTGGAAACGGTTATTAAAGCCTTACCTAAAATTGTAAATCAGCATCCGGATGTATTGTATGTGATACTCGGCAACACCCATCCGGGCGTAGTTAAACACAATGGAGAGGAATACCGGGATAGTTTAAAATCTTTGGCTAAAGATTTAGGAGTTGAAAATCACATTGCTTTTGTAAACAAATTCGTTTCAGAAGAAGAATTGCATCAATACCTTACGGCTTGTTACATTTACATTACGCCTTATTTAAATGAAGCACAAATTACCAGTGGCACCTTATCTTATGCAATTGGTGCTGGTGCAGCAGTTGTTTCTACACCATATTGGCACGCAGAAGAATTGCTGGCGGATGATCGCGGAAAATTATTTGGCTTTAAAAATGATAATCAACTGGCCGATATATTGGGTACCCTACTGGATGATGATGATAAACATAAACAGCTTAAAGAAAATGCATATCAGTATGGCTTAAACTTAAGATGGCCGGCAATAGGCAATGTTTATTTAAATTTGCTTGAAGATGCTTTAGCGGCTGAACAGAAACCGCAAAGAGTTATACCGCCAATTATTGATGTAGAGCGCATGCCTGCATTAAATTTAAATCACATTTCGCTTTTAACGGATGATACCGGGATTATTCAGCATGCCCGTTTTGGTATTCCCAATTTAAAAGAGGGTTATTGTATAGATGATAACGCCAGGGCCTTAATTATGGCGTTGATGGCTTATGATCAGGATAAAAACCAAAAAGCACTTAAACTGATTCCGGTTTATTTAAGTTTTATCCAATATATGCAGCGTGAGGATGGCAACTTTAGAAACTTTTTAAGTTTTAACCGCAATTACCTTGACGAAATTGGTTCGGAAGATTCTTTTGGTCGAACCATTTGGGCATTAGGGTATTTAATTTGTACCGGGCCCAATAATTCATACCGGGAGTTTGGAAAAGAATTGTTTTCTCACTCTATACCTCATTTTAAAGACTTAAAGTATTTACGTGGCATGGCCAACACAATTATTGGTATTGCCTATTACCTGAGTGCGCATCCTGGCGATGAACCGCTGGTTACGGAAATTAACCGGCTTTCAGCTTCATTAATTAGAGCTTATGATCAAAATAAAGATGGTGACTGGCACTGGTTTGAAAATATTTTAACCTACGACAATGCAATTTTACCTTTAGCTTTACTAAGTCATTATGAGGCCACGGGAAATACAAAATCATTTAAGATTGCCATGGAAAGCATTGAGTTTTTAAATAGCTTCTCCTTTAAAAATGGCTATTTAAATCCGGTTGGTAATGCCGGATGGATGAAAAAGAATGGTAAAAATCCAATATACGATCAGCAGGCTTTAGAAACCATGGCTATGGTTTTATTGTATTCAAAAACCTTTAATATTACCAATGATGATCAGTATTTAAACCTGATGCACATTAGTTATGAATGGTTTTTAGGTAAAAATAGTCTGCATGTTCCATTGTACGATTTTGAAACACAGGGCTGTGCCGATGGTTTACAATTTAACAGTGTAAACAGAAACCAGGGTGCAGAAAGTACGCTGGCTTATTTTATTTCCCATTTAGCCATTTTAAAAGCGGCTGAAACTGAATATGAAACACTCACTTCGCCCTTAGTTGAGGCTGATAAATATTCATAGGATGAAATGGATTAAAAAAAATGCAACTGCCTTTATCAGATAGTTGCATTTTTTTTGAGATCCTACGACAGGCTCAATAGGATAAATATAATCCAGAACTGAATCATAAATTTATTTTTGCTTATCCTGAGTTTGATAACTGCCAATTAAAGGATAGGTTTTTCTTCTAAAAGTTTATTTAGCAGTAATTCTAAGTTTACGGTAGCAAATGAAGAACTGTAATCAGATAAGCCATAAGGAATAATTAATTCGCCATTACTGATAATAGAACCGCATGAATAAACCACATTAGGCACATAGCCTTCGCGTTCATCGTTATTAGGTATAATCAATGGTTCAACTAAGTGTCCTATTTCTTTGGTCGGATCGTCCAGATCAAGTAAAGTTGCACCAATGCAATATCTTCTCATCGGTCCTACACCGTGCGTAATTACAATCCAGCCTTTCTCTGTTTCTATTGGCGAGCCGCAATTCCCAATCTGCACCAACTCCCAGCAATACCTTGGTTGTTTTAGTAAAACCGGATTTTCCCAAACATTAACCTTATCAGAAAACATCAGGTAGTTATTCCAACCGTCTATCCTGCTCATCATCACATATTTTCCATTTATTTTTCTAGGAAATAAAGCCAGGTTTTTATTCTGGGCACCATCGCCATAAAGCGGAATCACTTTAAATTCATAAAAATCTTCGGTCTGCACTAATTTCGGAATAATTAAAGAGCCATCAAATGCCGTATAGGTTGCATAATAAAGCACTTTGCCGTCATCTTTAACAAACTTAACAAAACGGGCATCTTCTATTCCCTTACGTTCAAACTCAGAAATCGGAAAAATAACCCGGTCTGATATGTCTGTATCTTTAGAAAAAATAATGGTGTGGTAGGTATCAGAAAGCCACAATACTTTATCATATTCTATTAAGCGTTGCGGATTGTCTTTATTTAAATTCTTAGAATCCTTTATAACATTACTTAAACTGGTGTATTCAAATTTATCATCAAGTTTACCCTCTACTTCTTCCAAAACAGAAGGATCAATTTGAGCATAAGCAGCCTTTTTTAGAAAAAGTTTTTTTACGTAGATGGCATTTTTTATGACTTCAGCTTCGTCTACATAATTTCCTACAGGCAATACCTGAATATTGTTTTTGGCATCAATAAGAGCACGCCTGAACACGATAGAAGAAATATGTCCTTCTCCTACTGCCCTGAAACTAATAATCACTCTTTTTTCACCTTCTACCAGATCGGTCTGATCAGGATCATCCACAATACTCGGATTAAAAAATGCAGCCGATTCTATTGAATATTCATGTGTAAAATAGGCGCCAATCAGTAAGCGGGTATATTCATCAATATCTTCAAAAGTAGTACCCAGTGTTGTAAATTGCTTTTTAAGTTTTTTACAGTGACGGGTTAATATTTTGGTAATGTTGCGGTGCCTTTTAGAGTATTCCTGTAAAATTGGAGAAATGAGTGAGAATACTTTTGCATCTGAAAATTCTAATACTTTTCTAATGACTTCCAGCGCTCTTTCTTCTCCGTTAAAAAAGAAACGGGCAATTACGCGTTTGGTATCCGGATATACTTTTACGGGTTTACGGTCTATATGTAATCTCATTATTTTACTGTTAGTAGTGATGATCAGATTAATTTGCAAATGAGCCTGCTTAGTAATATTAAACTAAATTTAACACTTATTGTTTACAAAAAATCTGTTTTGATGTTATTACAAACGAATGGAGATTGGGCTAGAGTATATAAACAGATAATCTTTACCTTTACAAATCATAAAAAACAAATTGCATGTCAGGCTATACTAAACCCGAAACGATAATACCGGAGAACGATGAAGCCCGTTTAAAAAAGCTGAGACATTATGAAATTCTCGATACTCCGCCTGAAAATGCTTTTGACACCATTGCTTTGCTTGCTGCACAAATATTTGATGTACCCAGTGCATTTGTAACCTTTGTTGATCAGGACCGGGTTTACTTTAAAGCCAACATTAGTGATTTAAAAATCAATGAGGTGCGCAGAGACGAAAGTTTTTGTTCTTTGGCCATTTTAGACCAGCAGATTACTGTTTTTGAAGATACACATGCCTTTCCCGAATTTTTAACTAATCCTTATGTTTCTGCCGAAGGTGGGATCCGTTTTTATGCGGGCGCCCCCTTAAAAACCAGCGAAGGTTTTAGATTGGGTACTGTTTGTGTAATAGACTCGGTTGCGAGGAAGCCAACGGCGAAACAATTGAATATGCTGCAAATGCTTTCGGTTATTGTTATGGAAAAACTGGAATCGAGAATTGCCACCCGAAAAATACTGAGGGCACACGATGACCGTTTGCACATGCTGGTACATGACTTAAAAAACCCGATGACAAGCATTTCACTGCAATCGGAATTAATTGGCAGAATACCTGAAATGAATGATAAGGCGGTTATGATTGCCGGGAAAATTAACCAGCAATCCAAAAATATTGTCGATAGCCTTAATAACATCCTGAGTGCTGCCAGAGATGAGCATGGCAATATTAAGCTGGTAAAAACTAAAGTTAACCTTGCTGCCATTTTAAAACAGGTAGAAGCCAATTTTGGAATTATTTTAGATCATAAAAACCAGAAATTAAATAATCTGGTGATCGAGCCTGTTGAAATTTTTGCTGATGCGGAAAAGGTAAAAGATATATTCGAAAATTTAATCGGTAATGCTTCAAAATACTCTGAAACGGGTAAGGAAATTACCATAAGCTTAACTACTACAGCGCATAAAGTTGTAGTTTCCATTCAGGATAATGGCCTTGGTTTATCTCCTGATGATCTAAAAAGACTTTTTGTAAAGTTTGCCAGGTTAAGCGCAGTACCTACGGGACGGGAACGTTCTAATGGTTTGGGCTTATCTATTGTTAAAATGCTGGTTGATTTACACAAAGGAAAAGTTTGGGCGCAAAGTGAAGGTAAAAACATGGGCAGTACTTTCTTTGTAGAACTTCCGGTTAAGTAAAACCTTTATCAGTTTAACTTTCTGTTAAATCTGCAAGGGCCATTTCTTCCAGCATAATTCTTTCTGGTTTTCCGCTGTTTTTACATGACCATTTAATTAACCTGATCTTACCGGATTCTATTTCAATACCTGTAATGTCTCCATCACTAAAACAGCAGCAGCCACTGTTAAAATAATTTGGTTTATATTTTCTAAAAGCCGGTGCTTTATCCCCTTCTCTAATTCTTTTCCCTAATTCTTCATTGAGTTCATCAAGCTTAGTTTTATCATTTTCCTTTCTTGCTTTTCTTAGGGCTACATAAATTCTTTCCAGGTGTGTTAGCGAAGAAAATACGGGTTGATGAGTATGCCCGGTAATTAAAGCAATATTTTTATGTTCGGCTACCCATTTGTACATTAAGGTGTTATGCGTTGTTTTAAGTTGATTATCGTAAGCTGGCGTATTTGGATTAATTTGTAAATATGACTGAAAGGGCGCCCAAATGGTACTTACAAACCATTTACTAAACCAATTGCCGTCGCTTTGCAAATCGCCCTGATGCCCATGTGTTAAAAAAACATCTAAAACCTTTTCATTAATAGTAGTCCGCAGGATTGCCCCTTCGTAAATTGGAATTTTCTTACCATAAATGCGGCTCAGGTTAAAGCCTGATAAAGGATCATTATCCCAGTATAAATCGTGGTTGCCAAATATTTTAGTAAACGCATCACGGGCAATAAATGCCTTTTCGCATTCAAAGGTTTGCTTATTGTGTTTGATAACCGGTTCGAGCAGGTTTTCCCAAAGCTCTTCGCTATCGCCTAAGTTGATGTAATTAAATTGTGCTGAATTATAATGTTCAAGTGCTTTCAAATAATTTTGTTCACAAACCGCAAAATCATCTGCATAGTTTCTTGCGCCTTTATGCTGATCGGAAAAAATGATGAACTTGCTTTCGCTGGTAAATTCGAAAACAGGGCCCCTGTTACCGGGTTCTTTATTTATCGTCTTATACAACAAACTTAAGGCACTGTGAATGCGTTTAAGGTTAGGTCTTGAACCAAACTTATTCGACATCCGAATTACCCAATTTCCTAATAAACGTTGTAAAAACTTGCGCATTAAATATTTTCTGTTCCAAACTTAACAAAATAACTACTCTTTCGTTTTAAGGCGGTGCCAGATAACAATTATTTTGCATTTAATATCTTTGATTTTAAATACGCAAATTGTTGCTAATCCAATAAATTCTTAAACCTGATTGGAGCAGCATCCCCCGATTTTTCTTCGGGGATATAGCGCAAAGCAGGAACAAATTTACTGAAGGGCTACAGGCTTTGCTTTCCTAATCCTGTTGTTTAAGACAATATTTTTGTAAAAAGGTGCTATTAAGAGGAGCTTTTAATAAATTTTACTAAATTTGTTAGCATTGAAAAGATCAGGAAGCACAGATTTACCTTTACATTATGGCCATGTACCACCCTGGCTGGCGCAGCGTATGGCCAAATTGGGCTTAGCCATTACCGAAGCCATTTTAGTTGAATATGGTAAGGCTGAAGTGCTTCGCCGTTTAAGTAACCCGTTCTGGTTTCAAAGTTTAGGCGCTGTAATGGGTATGGATTGGCATTCTTCGGGAATTACAACTTCTGTTATGGGTGCGCTAAAAAAAGCCATTAATCCGTTATCAAAAGAGCTTGGCATTTATATTTGTGGTGGTAAAGGTAAACATAGCCGGGAAACGCCTAACGAGTTGTTGAAAATTGCTGACAAAACCGGGTTAAACGGGCATGATTTGGTTCGTTCGAGTAAGTTGAGTGCAAAAGTAGATAATACGGCCATTCAGGATGGCTTTCAATTGTATTTACATAGCTTTATTTTAAGCAGCGAGGGCGACTGGGCCGTGGTGCAACAAGGTATGAGTAATAACAGTTCAACAGCGAGGCGTTATCATTGGCATTCTGAAAATTTAAAGTCATTTATAGAAGAACCTCATACCGGGATTTGTGGAATTAACCAGGGAAAGATTTTAAACCTGACGGCGAACGATGCAAGTACAACAAGGGCTACTTTAATGAGTATGACAGATGAATCGCCGGACAGGATGCTTAACGAAATTCAAAAACTGGTTTTGCCAAACCACCATGAAGTAAAGGCAAAAGATGTAGATTTAAAGCGTTTAGGCAGTATATTATGGTTAGCGCAAGAAAAAAAACCGGCTAATTTTGAAGAATTGTTGTTGCTTGAAGGTATGGGACCAAGAACTTTACAATCGATAACTTTAGTAAGTGAGGTGATTTACGGTACCCCCTCCCGGTTTAGCGATCCGGCCCGTTATTCTTTTGCTCATGGTGGTAAGGATGGCCATCCGTTTCCGGTACCTACTAAAGTTTATGATGAAACCATCAGTATTTTATCTAAAGCGGTAGAAAAGGCAAAAATTGGTTTTACAGACAAACAGCAGGCGATTAAATCGCTTCATCAAATTGCCCAAAATGCAGAGCAAAATTTTATTCCGAATCTGGATTTTGATAAAGTGATTGAAAAGGAACGCAATGAAAGCTGGAAATATGGCGGCAGAACGGTATTTGGAAAGGAAAAACCACTAAAAAATGATCAGTTAAAGTTATTTTAAGGTAAAACGATATTCTCTGTTTATTTCCAAAAAAGAGAGATTGCCACGGCTCGCCCATGTCCAGCCTTGCAGTGACGGGCATAAAAAAGGCCGCAACAAACGTTACGACCTTTCAAATTTAACTGTTCTTTATTTAAGCATAAGCTACCGCATCTCTTGATGCAAGCTTCGTGGTCCCCATTAAATATTCATCTACCTTACGGGCAGCTTCCCTGCCTTCGGATATTGCCCAAACCACTAAAGATTGTCCGCGGCGAACATCACCGGCAGCAAAAATCTTAGCAATATTGGTTTGATAAGTATGTTCAGAAGCTTTTACATTCCCTCGGTTATCCAGCTCAACACCTAGTTTTTCAATCAAACCTTCTTTTTGCGGATGTAAAAAGCCCATGGCCAGTAAAACCAGTTCGCAAGGCAAGTCTCTTTCGGTTCCCGCAACTTCTTTAAAGCTTACCGGGCGTCCGTTTGCATCAATTTCCCACTCTACATCAACCACTTTTAAAGCTTTTAGGTTACCGTTTTCATCGGCAATAAAGTTTTTAGTGTTAACCGACCAGGCTCTTTGCGCACCTTCTTCGTGTGAAGAGGTATTTTTTAAAAGCATTGGGTAAGTTGGCCATGGCATGTGGGCATTGCGCAATTGCGGAGGCATAGGCATAATTTCAAACTGTGTAACGGATTTTGCACCGTGACGGTTAGAAGTTCCGATGCAATCAGAACCGGTATCACCACCACCAATTACAATTACATTTTTACCGGTAGCCATAATGTCTTCAACTACCACTTCGCGGTTGGCCACCCGTTTATTTTGTTGTTTTAAAAAGTCCATTGCAAAATGAACACCCTTAGCCGAACGGCCATCAATGGGTAAATTGCGAGGAATAGTAGATCCACCGGCTAAAACAACGGCATTGTAATCACGCAGTATGGTTCCAATTTCTACATTTTCGCCTACGTTAGCATTACATTTAAATACAATGCCTTCTTCTCTCATTAAATCAATGCGGCGATCAACTACATTTTTTTGCAGTTTAAAGTCAGGGATACCGTAACGCAATAAACCTCCGGGTGCATCATCACGTTCAAAAACCACAACCTCATGCCCTGCTTTATTTAACTGAGCAGCAGCGGCTAAGCCCGCCGGACCTGAACCAATAACGGCTACTTTTTTACCTGTTCTGATTAAAGGTGCCTTAGCTTTGATGAAGCCCTTTTCAAAGGCAATTTCGATAATGTGTTTTTCAATTTCCTCAATAGAAACCGGCGGACGGTTAATTCCCAGTACACACGCAGACTCGCATGGTGCCGGACAAATTCTGCCTGTAAACTCCGGAAAATTATTGGTACTTAGTAAAATATTAGCCGCCTGTTCCCATTTACCCTGGTAAACAGCGTCATTAAATTCGGGTATTACGTTACCCAAAGGGCAACCCGACTGGCAAAATGGAACGCCGCAATCCATGCAACGTGCCGCCTGTCTGTTTAATTCTTCGGAAGGTAATTCATTTAAAAACTCTCCGTAATGTTTCACACGTTTAGCAGCTTCTTCTCTAAGCGGTGCAACTCTATCATATTCTTGGAATCCTGTTACTTTTCCCATGGCTTAGTGTGTTTTAACTTGTTGATTACGTTTGCTTAAAACGGCTTTGTATTCTTTAGGAAATACTTTAACGAAATGTGCAGACTGAGTTTTCCAATCGCTTAAGATAAATTCTGCAACCTTACTATCTGTCAAACGGATATGTGTTTTAAGTAAAGCTAAAATGCGTTCCTCATCTTCAGCTAAAAGCGGATCCAGATCAACCATTTCCTTATTGCATTTACGGGCAAAAGTTCCGTTAGCATCATAAATCCAGGCCACACCACCACTCATGCCAGCAGCGAAATTACTTCCGGTATCGCCAAGAATTAAAACTTCACCACCGGTCATATATTCACAACCATGATCGCCGACGCCTTCTACAACTGCAGTTGCACCCGAGTTGCGGACGGCAAAACGTTCACCGGCTTTTCCACGGGCAAATAACTCTCCTGATGTAGCACCATAAAGCGCTACATTACCAATAATGATATTTTGCTCTGGTACATAGGTTACATTTCCGAAAGGATAAATGGCAAGTCTTGCCCCCGAAAGACCTTTACCTACATAATCGTTTGCTTCGCCTTCCAGTGATAAAGTTAAACCACGCGTACTGAAAGCACCGAAACTTTGTCCGGCAGAACCATTAAACTTAAAGTTGATGGTATCCGGCGGTAAGCCCATGCCCAAATGCACTTTAGAAATTTCGTTAGAAAGCATGGTACCAATAGCACGGTCTGTATTTTTAACATTAAAGCTCGAAAATATAGGCTCATTATTATCTATGGCGGGTTTAGCGGCTGCAATTAACTGGTGATCTAAAACATGTTCTAAACCGTGATCTTGTTTTTCCGTATTGTAATGAGGCAAGCCGTTATCTTCTGCTTTATATAAAATGCCTGATAAATCAATGTGTTTCAATTTCCAGTCTTCGGCAGCTAAATCACGAACTTTTAAAGCATCAGTTTGACCAATCATTTCGTGTATGGTTCTGAAACCAAGTTCAGCCATAACTTCACGTAATTCTTCAGCAAGGAAATAAAACAAATTCACAACGTGATCGGCATCACCTGTAAATAATTTTCTTAATTCAGGATCTTGTGTAGCCACACCAACCGGACAAGTATTTAAATGACATTTACGCATCATAATACAGCCTGAAGTAACCAAAGCAGCGGTTGCTACGCCCCATTCTTCGGCGCCTAATAATGCAGCAATGGCAATGTCTCTTCCTGTTTTTAATTGCCCGTCTGTTTGAAGTACAATACGGTTACGTAATCTGTTCTTAACTAAAGTTTGATGTGCTTCTGCCAAACCTAATTCCCATGGTAAACCTGCATGCTGAATAGAAGTTAAAGGTGAAGCGCCTGTACCCCCATCAAAACCAGACACCAAAATTACATCGGCATGTGCTTTAGCCACACCTGCTGCAATGGTACCCACACCAGCCTTAGAAACCAGTTTAACGTTAATTCTGGCCTCACGGTTTGCATTTTTCAAATCGAAAATCAGCTGGGCTAAATCTTCGATTGAATAAATATCGTGGTGAGGTGGCGGAGAAATTAAACCCACACCTGGCGTAGAGTGACGAACTTTTGCAATCCAGTCATCTACTTTATGTCCTGGTAACTGACCACCTTCTCCAGGTTTAGCGCCCTGAGCCATTTTAATCTGTAGCTCATCTGCATTGGTTAAGTAGTAACTCGTTACGCCAAAACGGGCAGATGCAACTTGCTTAATTGCTGAGCGCATACTATCACCGTTAGGCAGTTTGGTATAACGCATTTCATCTTCGCCACCTTCGCCGGTATTGCTCTTGCCACCAATTCTATTCATGGCAATGGCCAGTGTAGAGTGGGCTTCGTGAGAAATAGAACCAAATGACATGGCTCCGGTTGCAAATCTTTTTAAAATTGCTTCAGTAGATTCAACCTCATTTAAAGGAACTGAAGGACGGTTATAGTTAAATTCAAACAAACCACGAATGGTATAAGCCTGTTGTGTTTGCTCATTAACCAGTTTAGAGTATTGTTTAAAAATATGGTAATCATTTTTACGGGTTGCATTTTGCAATAAATGGATCGTTTGAGGATTAAACAAATGCTGCTCACCTCTTCTGCGCCATTTATAAGTACCGCCCGCTGGCAATAAATTTTCTGTTTGCGTAGAAACGCCAAAACTGCGACGGTGTTTGATTAAGGTTTCGTGTGCTATTTCATCTAAACCTAAACCACCAATACGCGAAACCGCTCCGGTAAAATAAGTATTAACAACTTGCTTGTTTAAACCTAAAATTTCAAAAATCTGAGCACCGTGATAAGATTGTAAAGTAGAGATTCCCATTTTAGAGAAAATCTTTAACAAACCACTGTTTACTGCGTAAGTATAATTTTTAGTTAATTGTTCAATAGATAAACCCGATTCTGCCGCAAAACCGTGAATGGTTTCTAAAGCTAAATAAGGGTTAACTGCTGTTGCACCAAAACCAATTAAGGTTGCAAAATGGTGAACTTCCCAAACGTCACCGGCCTCTACCACAATACCTACGGCACCACGATAACCTTTACGGATTAAATGGTGATGTACAGCAGAAACGGCCAATAATGAAGGCATAGCGGCATGTTCAGAGTCAATAGCTCTATCCGTTAATACAATAACCTGGAAACCATCTTCAACTGCATCTACGGCATAACGGCATAAACGATCTAACGCTTTAGCCATTGCGCCCGGCTTACCATCAGCCCTGAAATAGGTTTGTAAGGTTTTGGCCTGAAAAACGCCGGTATCTATACTTCTTAATTTCTCTAATTCCTGATTGGTTAAAATTGGGTGTTTAATGCCTACACAGTGACATTGCATCGGGCTTTCTTCTAAAAGATTGCCATTATTACCCATAAAGCCGGCCAAACTCATCACCACTTTTTCACGGATCGGATCAATTGGCGGATTGGTTACCTGTGCAAATAATTGTTTAAAGTAATTGGATAAATGCTGAGGTTGTTTAGACAGAATAGCCAATGGCGTATCGGTTCCCATTGAACCTATAGGCTCTTTACCCTCCAAAGCCATTGGTTTAAGCAATAAATCAACATCTTCTCTGCTGTAGCCAAAAACCTGCTGGTATTTAAGAACTGATTCTTTCGAAAGTCCGGTAAACATTACACGAGGTTCAGGCAACTCTTCTAAACGGATTTGGTATTGATTTAGCCAGTCTGCGTATGGACTTGCACCGCAAACCTGAGTTTTTATTTCTTCATCGCTGATAATCCTGCCCTGCTCCATATCTACAACAAACATTTTGCCCGGCGTTAAACGACCTTTTTCTATAATTGTACTTTGATCAATGGCCAAAGCTCCGGCTTCTGAGCCCATAATTACACGGTCATCAGAAGTAATGGCATAACGTGATGGACGTAAACCATTACGATCTAAAGTAGCACCAATTAAATGTCCATCGGTAAAAGCAATTGCTGCCGGGCCATCCCATGGTTCCATTAAAGTAGCATGAAACTCGTAAAAGGCTTTTTTAACCGGGTCCATATCTTCGTTACCATCCCACGCTTCCGGAACCAGCATCATTAATACGTGCGGCAGTGATCTTCCTGCATGAAGCAACAATTCGATCACATTATCCAAACAGCCTGAGTCTGAATTGGTTTCGTCTATAACCGGCAACAACATATCCAGTTCTTCTGGTGTAAAGTAAGCAGAAGCAAAAGACTTCACGCCTGCCCTAAACCAGTTTAAATTTCCTTGTAAGGTATTAATCTCTCCGTTGTGAGCAATAAAACGGAAAGGTTGTGCCAGTCTCCATGATGGAAAAGTATTGGTTGCAAAACGGGAATGCACCAAACCCAAAGCAGAAACCAGGCGTTTATCACTTAAATCTTTAAAGTATGTACGTACCTGTAAAGAAGTTAGCTGACCTTTATAAATAATGGTTTGTGCGGATAGTGAAGCAATATAAAAATCTTTGCCACCATGAACGGTGTTTAAAATCAGTTTAATCAGGTAATTCTTAAAAACGTAAAGCTTACGTTCAAAATCGGCACCTGGTGCTATTGCATAAGGGCGGGCAATAAAAACCTGTTCAATTTCCGGTTCAACAGAAAGAGCCATGCTGCCTATATCGGTAGTATCTACATCAACTTTTCTGAAACCTAAAACTTCAAGACCTAATTTTTCTGCAGCGCGGTAAATCAATTCTCTGCACTCTTCTCTTGACCGTAAATCCTTAGGCATGAAAAGCATACCTACACCGTAATTATTTGTTGCAGGAAGGCTAAATCCTGTTTTCAAGCATTCATCATAAAAAAACTCATGAGGAATCTGAATCATGATGCCTGCTCCATCTCCGGTATTTGGTTCTGCTCCCGAAGCGCCTCTATGGTCTAAATTTTCTAAAATAGTAAGTGCATCTGAGATGATTTGATGCGATTTTCGCCCTTTCACATGCGCAACGAACCCGATACCGCAGGCATCGTGTTCAAATTGTGCATCGTACAATCCACTGTTTAATTTCATTCTTTTGCTCGTTAGTTGTTAGTGTATAGGAAACACTAAGATAAAAGAAATCGATTATAAATTATAGAGTTCACATTATTTTTAGAATAATTTTAGTTTTAAAGCAATTTAAACGAAGTTAATTATCATATTAATAAAATTAAACACAATAAAATACGAATTTTACAAACACAAAAATCATTAAAAAATGGCCCAAAACGGCTTATTTTCAGACTAAAATATTTTACTAAAATGATAAACCCAGGCTATGGGTTAATTAAAATCGGGATTTAAGTCCATTTTAGCCTAAAACGATTAGGCATTTGAAAGTAAAACCAGAAATTAAAAATAATTTAATAATTATATTAATTTAACAATCAACTACATAGCTTTGTGAATGTAAAAATTAGAAAAATGAATTTTGTAAAACAACTTGTTTTTCTACCTTTGTGGCGGGCAAGTCTTTTACGACCAGCTCCCTTTGAATCCCCCCAGGGCGGGAACGCAGCAAGGGTAGAAGGTTGTAGCGGTGCGATAAGAGGTGCTTGCCCTTTTTTTACTCCCCCAATCCCCTGAAGGGGGAAAATGAAATTCTTCAGGGTTTACACCTAATTATCACTTAAGAATTTATAAACATGAAATTTTTTATTGACACAGCTAATCTTGATCAAATCAGAGAAGCTCAAGATCTTGGCATTTTAGATGGCGTAACCACCAACCCTAGCTTAATGGCTAAAGAGGGAATCACAGGCGAGCAAAATGTAATTAACCATTATAAAGCAATTTGCGACATCGTTGACAACAACGTAAGTGCTGAAGTTATTTCGACTACTTACGATGAAATCATCAAAGAAGGTGAAGCACTTGCAGCTTTAAACCCTAAAATTGTAGTTAAAGTACCAATGATTAAAGATGGCGTTAAAGCAATTAAATATTTTTCATCAAAAGGCATTAAAACCAACTGTACTTTAATTTTCTCGGCAGGTCAGGCTTTATTGGCGGCTAAAGCTGGTGCAACTTATGTTTCTCCATTTTTAGGCCGTTTAGATGATATTTCAAGTGATGGTTTAGTTTTAATTGAAGACATCAGAACTATTTTTGATAACTACGGTTACGAAACTCAAATTTTAGCAGCCTCAATCCGTGGGCCATTGCACATTGTAAATTGTGCTAAATTAGGTGCTGATGTAATTACAGCTCCTTTGACAGCCATTGTAGGTTTATTAAAACATCCTTTAACTGACAGCGGTTTGGCTACTTTCTTAGCTGACCATGCTAAAGCTGCTGGTAAATAAGCTTAAAATAATTTTAAAGGAAAGCCCGGTTCGTTTGATCCGGGCTTTTTTGTTTATAAACGAAAGTGATTAAGAAAAACGAAGTTAATAGCTGGAATACATGTTAAACGTTCAAATAAATTTCATAAAACGAAATCCGGATTAATTTGGAGCGCAGGTTTCTATGGTCATCGCTTGCCACACCCCTGCTTTTCATTATCGCCCCGATAGAAAAAATCGGCGGCTGTCATTTCAATCAGGGCTATTTAACAACGATTGTGTAGGAAATTTAAAAAAAATATTCTTAGCAAGCTAGAATACGCGTTAACGATGGCAGCGGCATCCCCCGGTTTTTTCTGCCGGGGATACAGCGAACAGCGTGTTAAAACGCCCAAATAATTTCATAAAACGAAATCCGGATTAATTTGGAGCGCAGGTTTCTATGGTCATCGTTTGCCACACCCCTGCTTTTCATTATAGCCCCGATAGAAAAAATCGGCGGCTGTCATTTCAATCAGGGCTATTTAACAAAAAATTGTATGGATATTAAATTGTATAGATATTAAAGGAAACCTCAACTAAATGCTCTTATATGTCTTATATGGTTAAAATTATTGATTTAAAATAGCCTTTATCTTTTCGTAGCTGATCTGTTCATCCGGTTCAATTAAAATGCCCTTCACTCCTGCTCCATTAGCCGCTTCAATATCACGTGGCTTATCCCCAATCATAACCGATAAGGCCGGATCAATATCAAACATATCAATGGCATCTAAAATCATTCCTGAAAGTGGCTTTCTGCATTTACACACTCCTGAGACTGTTGGATGGTGTGGACAATAATAAACGGCAGCAATTTCTGCCCCTTTTTTGGTAAAAGCATTTCGCAGCATTTGGTGCATAATAGCCAATTCATCTTCGCTGTATCTTTTTAAAGCAATACCACCCTGGTTGGTAATTACAATCAGCAGGTAGTCTTCGTCAAAGAGTTTTTTAAGTACGGGAATTTGGTAATCCAGGATTTGAAAATCTTCTACACGGCAAATGTAATCATGCATTTCGTGATTTAAGACGCCATCACGATCCAAAAAAATAGCTTTGTTCATTATCAGATATGAGTATTGGGATATGAGGTAATTCCTCATTTTTTATAATTGCCCAAAATAAGGGAAAATTAATGGCATAAAAAAGCCCAATCCTTTTATAGACCGGGCTTAAATAATATTGTATTTTTAAATACTCTATTTCAATTTCAAGCCAGCCTTATGTCCTTTTATGGCAAAAAACAGGATGTAAAGATAACATGGTAATACCGTTAAAAGAAAGGCTAATTGAAAGTTTATGTGTAATTTTTCATTTAAAAAAGCATACAATAATGGCATTAATGCACCACCTGCAATACCCATAATCATAATAGCCGAACCAATTTTCGTAAATTTACCTAAGTGGCTGATACCAAGCGGGAATATGGCCGGCCACATTAACGAATTTGCCAGACCAAGTAAGGCTACAAAAATTACCGCAAACCAACTGGAAATAATAAAAGATAAAAGCGTAAATATTATGCCTAAAATAGCACAAATTCTAAGGGCTTTTTGTTGAGAGATATATTTTGGAATGGCAATGATACCAATAATATAACCTATTAACATACTGAAAAGGGTAATAGAGGTTAATTTTCCACTAATTTCTACACTAATACCTAACTCGCGACCATAAATACCAATAATATCACCGGCCATAACCTCTGCACCAACATATACAAAAATACAAAGGGCGCCCAAGAATAAATGTGGGAATTGGAAAATGCTTTGGTGTTTTACCACAGCTCCTTTACTTTCATCTACTACATCTTCTTCAACCTCTACCTCCGGAAGATCCGTAAATTTGATTAAAACTGCAAAAAGGCAGAAAACTATTGCCAAAATAATATATGGCATATTTACACGGCCTAAAACATCATTCAACAATTGTTCATGTACAGCACCAGTAGCCTCTTGTATTTTCTTCTCAACTTCCGAAGCATTTTTTAAGAATAAACTGCCCATAATCAAAGGCACAATCATTCCTGCAAATTTATTGCAAATACCAGCCATACTAATGCGTTTTGCGGCACTTTCTATAGGCCCTATAATGGTTAAATAAGGATTTGAAGCGGTTTGAAGTAAAGCCAATGCTGCCCCCTGAACAAAAATACCGGTTAAAAACAAACCAAATGTTCGGGTTTGTGCTGCAGGTATGAATATCAAAGAACCTAATCCTAAGATGACCAGGCCTAAAATGATACCATTTTTAAACCCAACTTTTTTAAGTATCCATGATGATGGCAAGGCTAAAAAGAAGTATGCCATATAAGAGGCAAAGGTTACAAAGAAGGCCTGTAAATTTGAAAGGCCAAAAGATAGTTTAAAGAAAGGGATTAATGTTCCGTTTGCCCAGGTTACAAACCCGAAGATAAAAAACAAGATACAAATGATAACAAGTGGTTTTGGTCCCCTGGAAGGGTTTTGTGCGGTTTGGTTAAGCATAGTTTGGTTATGGGTTGTTTTGAATGATAGTGCCAAACTAAACAAATAAATTAAAAATTATATCATCAAACGTTTGCGTGATTTTAATATTTATCAACCTGCCTTCTTAACAGAGTTTATATGGCACTCTGAACCTCAAAAATTAAACAAATAAGGTCGTCAAATCTTATTAAATTTCTTTACAAATAAGGAATGAATATATTTAAAGTCGCGAAAAGGTAATTAATCTTCCTATAAATCAACAGACTAAGTTATTTGCAAAAAAATTATTTGCAAAACATGCTTCGGAACCCTACATTTGCAGCACTTCAAAGAAACGAAAACGTTTTAGAGAGATGATTCCGTAGCTCAGCTGGTAGAGCATTACACTTTTAATGTAGTGGTCCTGGGTTCGAATCCCAGCGGGATCACAGAAAGCCAAAACCATCTTTATTTAATTTAAAGATGGTTTTTTGCTTTTATAATAATTTGCAGATTTTGTGTCCGATCTCGGTGATGTAAACTTTATGGGAATAACTAAAAAAATAGTCCTTTTTCAAAAAAATTGTTTTTCACCAAACTAAGGAGAAAATACCATATTAGATTTTCACATCTCTACTCATCGAGTATATATCAAAAAGCTGAAAATCAATTCCTATAATAAAGTGGAAACCCATTATCAGCAAGACTATCTTTTAACAATATTCGCAGTAATCAACAAGATGAAATGGTATTCTTACGGGGAACCGAATCAATTTAAATAGAGTACGCCTTCCATTACGATTATAGAAGATCCGCTTATCCAAATTCCATCGGTCACTACTTCTGCCTCAATAACTGATGGCCGATTTACATAAGCGCCTTGTAAGATATGTAAACTTTTGTTTTTTTTCACATAGCCTAGTTTTTCAAGATAGCCTGTTAATGGTCCCACTGCGGTTCCTGTCGCTGGATCCTCATCAATACCAATGCTTGGGTTGAAGAAACGTGTTTCTGCAAGAAATTCACTTTTGCCATGTTCTGTCGTAAAAAGATAACAGCCTTCAAATCCGAATTTGGTAGAGGCCTCTTTTAGAAGCCTTTTATTCAATACCGCTTTGTTTAAAAATTCAAAATTCTTTATGGGGACCATCAGGTGCCCCACCTCTGTTTTTACAATATTGATATTCCAATCGTTAAGGGTAAGATCGCCCGCATTTAATCCAATGGCCTCAGCAATTATGCTGGCAGGTACTGTTCCAATGATTTCAGCAGGTCGCTGTTTCATGCCAACGTAAGGAATTCCATCCTTTTCATTAATCTTAAGCGGAATTTTTTCACCCGCCATTAACACCCAAGTCTGTCCACCTTGTTCACGGAAAATATCCCATTTCTTTAAAAGAGCCAGGCATACCGCACCCAATAAATTATGTCCCGCACCAGTGATCTCAAATTTCGCTGGGGTAAATGACCTTACGCTAAACGCTTTTTCAGCTGCCGAATAATTTACAAAAGAAGTTTCTGAATACCCAAACTCCCTTGATATGTCATGATATTGTTCCAATTTCAATTGCTCCTCAGTATAAACTACCGATAATTGATTTCCTCTAAATTTTTGATCCGTAAAAACATCCAATACGTAATAGTCGATTTTTTTTTTTCATTGTTCCATTTTTATGATTTCAAAATTAGAACACAATACTTTAAATTTGTTATCGGTTAACTAATGGTTACTGGTTACCTTTTGTTAACTATCAACTTATGGAAATATCAATCAAACAGGAAGCGACCTGTGAGCAGGAGCTTGTGGCTATCCGAGATAGTCTTGAAATTCTTGGCGGCAAGTGGAAGCTAAGAATTATGCGATACCTCAATAATCATATTGATGAAAAAAATACCTTTAAAAAGATCCAACGTGAAGTTGAAGGTATATCTGCAAAAATGCTTTCAAAAGAGCTGCGGGAACTTGAAATAAATCTCCTTGTTACCCGGACAGTGATGGATACGCGACCTATTACCGTGAATTATGCAATGACAGAATATGGGTTGAGCGTTTTTCCAGTCACCGAAACATTAGTTGAATGGGGGTTAAATCACCGTGAAAAAATAAAGTAGTACAAGGCTGAAGGGAAATCTACCAGTAGATACGAGGCCAAAATATCCAAATTAACAATGAGAAAACGATGGAATTATAATGAACTATATAGGGCAAACAAAATGGTTTTATGTAATTTGTGTGCACAATAATATACCATAGTAGTCAAATCACAAAAAACTCTACTAGAGAACTTTCATTCCTTTGCCATCTAATTCATCCATCAAATTAATTATCCGTTTTAAATCGGATACAAAAGTTTGCAGGGTGGCTTGTAAAATTACCGCTAACGGTTTGCAGCTTGGCGAAGTGGCGGAAATCAAAGCGCAAATGTTCAGTTTTGAAATGTTCAATCGAAGAACTGCTATTGAATTTAGTACTGAACCCGCCATTTTACCAAACTGCTGTTGTGCGTAGTTTTATTTTATCAGTTCTAATATCCATTTTATACAGTCTGTTGGTTCTACAATTGACCAAGAATGAGGATGTCTCGTTCCATCAACTCTAAATCCTTTTCCAATTGCTGGAATGAATTCAGCTCTGGTATTTCCGCTTTGCATTAAAAAATTTGTCATAGCCGAAAGATTGGCTGCATTCAAATCATAATAAGTTCGTCCTTTGTTTTTGAGCTGCCATAATATATCTGGGTCGCAATACAACCTTACAGGAACATCAACCAAATATTTTGCATTACCACCATCATCTCTACTTCTTGTATACGTTGAGGCTTCAATATATTTTTCAACGTGTCCTTCTGGCGAACCCTCATATAGTTTTTCAAAACTATTAACTATGAAATGATCTTCTTGCAAAGCCATTTTTTTATTTTCTGATAATTTATCACCTTCTTTTTCGTACTTAACAATTGCATTCTTTGCTCCATTATATAAATCTATCATATCTACCGGAGGATCAACGCCAATTACTGCCAATGGTTTAAGGTAAGTATCGTATTTTGCATTACGAGACATTTCTGTATATTGAAGTGAGTTCATTCCGCCAAGTGAAAGTCCACTTAAAACAAATTTATTTTTTGGGGCCTTATATTTCACAATAATATCTTCAAAAACGGTGTCAAAAAATTGCTTTGCAATTGCATCAGTTTCTAATGTCTCGTTATAATTTGAACTTACAACTACAGTCATAATATTCTTATCATAAGCTAATTGCATCAAATTTTTATTACAACTAATTACATTTTCTGCGCTTTCGCCAGTAGATGGAAACAATACTAAAACTGCTTTTATAGTTTTTTGAGGAACGAGTGCATAATAGAAAAGTGGGTCGTCTTTACCAATATTGTTATAAATCTCAAAAGTATTTTTTATAGCTAAAGTTTCTTTTTTCAGAATTTTTAAATATTTTGTGTCTAAATTTAAAAATTCACCATTTACAAAGTTGCCAATCGTTTTTCCGCCATTTTTATAATAAGCAACACCTTTTCCGTTTAATGAACCATCGATAAAATTTCCTTCATAGTTTGCATATCCAATAATTTCAAATTTTCCTTTTCCATCAAATTTTCCTTGCTTCATTTCGCCTTTGTAAGTAGCTGCCAATTCATTGTTTTGATACCATTGCAAAAAACCTTGTCCTGATGCAAAATCATTTTTGCAGTTGCCATTCCAAATAAGGCTGTCCGTAGGTGTTACTTCATCTAACCATATTTTGCAATTGGCTTTATGGTCTTTTACATACTGTCCATTGTTTTGAGCAAAGGAATTTGTGGTTATTAATATTAAAAGTCCAAAAATTAGTAATCTCATTCTTTCTGTCGTGTTATGTTTGAGTGTCGCTGAAAAATTACGCACAACGCTCAAATATCCGAAGGTTTTGCTTAACATAAAAATTTATATGTATCAATTTGCCAATAACTTATGGTTTTATATCCTTACAGATATTCATAATGCGAAGTCTTATGGATACTCAAAATACGAAGCCTAAATTTTATCTTTTCTTCTTAAAATTACTTTGGGAACGCATCGAGACAAAAAAGTAATTTGGTTAAGATTTTATTATAATAAATTTTCAACGATTTGATGTCGGTTTTTTTTTATTTATTAATCTATTGTTAATCAAGCATTTATTGCAATAAAATTAAGATATTGATGCAATTAAATACTTCAGAAAGGGAAAGTCTTCAATTGTGTTAATGAAATTCCGATTTTTCTATAAAAGTCCTGTAATTTTTAATAATAAAAAACGACACTCCAAAAACTAAAAAATTAAAAGGTATGGCGCTTAAAATAGCTAAACCACCCCAGGTTAAACCATAAAACATATCTAAAAATATTTTTTTAAAAAAATCATATCCCTGGGGGAAATAACCTGCATTCATATCAAAAAAAGACCATAAGAACCCAGAAAAAATTAAGGAAAAAGCAATCCAAAATATATAAAAAATGAAATAGAACATATTTTTATGAATCATCTTTTTGTTTCTCCCTAACAGTAGCATCATTATCATAAAAAAAACAGCAAATACCATTAAAAATGAATAGGGATGCGTCCAATGATACGCTGATCCTAAAGGAGATCCAACAACTTTATCAGCTAACTTATTAAAAATAAAATATAATCCTGATGTAGTGACATAAAAAACGACACTACATAAAACAGCATATGATAATCTATTCAATTTCTTGAGGGGTAGCATAAAATTCATGGTATCCATTTAAATATTTACATCACTATACAAGTTAAAACCTACTCCTTTCTTATAAAATTTTCTCCAATCTTTAAATGATTTATTTTCTATTTTATAGTAACTGTCACTTGTAAGTCCATATGGATTTACCGATAGTTTTTAATTGCGTTAATGAAATTCCCTTTTTTCTAATATTCCTTCTCTATAGATTTCAGTATATATCAATTGCCCTTTTTTCCTTGTACTTAATATGGGCTCTCCTGCTTCTTCATTATATTTTTGCAATAATTTATAAAATTTCCACTTTCCAATTGGTAAACCATTTTTATACTCCGCTTCCAAATAAGTATATGGATCCGTAAATTCCGGATATTTTTGTAAATCCATATATCCATTTGATTTGAATTCTATCCATTTTCCTTCTCTGTTGTGATTTTTCACCATACCTTGCTCTTCATCATTTTTATAAAAACCATCATTATCATAGTATCTTGAAAATTTTCCGGAGGGCAGAATCTGATATTTATTTAAAGGTTTTAATTTAAAAGGATCGTCAGTAAACTCGTAATCCTGTAAAGAAATTATATAATTTTTATCTATATTAAATAGCGTATTGTTTGAAAATCCCATTTCTCTTTCGTGATTAAGATATATCCTCTTCATGTCGATAAGCTTATCGTCCTTCGTTGAGATTAAATAAATTTTTTCAATAAATGGTTTAGCGTAACGAACGGTATTAAAGACAGCCGTAAAGTACAAGGAATACTCTCCATAACACAGAAAATCAGATGCAATTTTAATGCGGTCATATTTTTCATTGATATTATTGCTAAATGGCAGAAAAACATCGTATTCTTCAGGAAGTAGTAAAAAATCTTTTTTTATTACTTCTTCAAATTTTAATGAATTGAGTTCTTTCAATTTATTTTCATCCCGTATTGCAGACAGAATTGAGTCAATGGTTATTCGTTTTGAAATATCTGAATACCCAAATGGTAGAGTTATACAATTAATTTTATTTGTGTTTAAAAAAAAGGGCCTTTTATCTGTTGAATGAGCTGCTATTTGAGCCTTACTATAGGAAGAAAAAAGGAAAAACAAAATAGTAAAACAAGCTATATTAATTTTATGCATATATATATCATATTTGATTGATCAAATAAACAATACTCTTCCTCTTTGCAGTCAAACCATTTACAATTCGTACAGGATCGTTTACAATTCGTAATCTAAGGGCATACCATTCAGATTAATTAAATTTTCTATAAAATAATTCGGGGGATAGTCCTGTTGAGTTCGTCAGATTCAATATCAACACTTACAAAGGCCCTGCAAAGATAATGTTAGCAAAGCTTTTGTTTTTTTAAGGGTGTTAAAACTTACACAGATCAACAGAAACTGTCTTCGTATATAGCCGCCATATGCTAAGCGAGTGTTAGGGGTTCAGCTAAATTTTCACCAATTTGTCCATTGCTTTTTTTTCTTTTATTGATAGTTGTTTTAAAATTTCTGATGCTTGTTCAATAAATTTTTTGTCTTTGGTTTTACTAACTTTTATGAATAAATCTGCAATTTGTGTCCATAAGTTTGCAATGTCAACAAAATCTTTATGCGCTTGTTTAAGTATGTCGATTTGTAAAAGTTCGTAACTTTCTTTGAGGAAATCTCGGTATAAGTTTCTAAATAAAGCTCCACCTGTGCCCGCCCTTTCCATAATCATTGCACAAGTTTCAAATTCAGTTTCAATATTCTTACTCCTGTCAAACCATTTAAAAAGTTCGTTGCTTGTTTTTAAAATCCCTTTGTATCCAATATTGTTAATTGGCGGATTTAAATAATCATTTGCGTTGTTACGAATTGCAGTTTTTATAGCAGTTGTCAACTCAAAGTTTTTGTTTGTCTTGCTCAGAACGAAGTAAAGATTTTTAGATGACATTGGCCCTTTTTCAGCTCTGGCCTTTGCTAAACTTATCAAACTTGTTTTTACTTGCCCACCTTGTTGTTTCGTGTCTACCAAAAAGGCATTTTCATGATCGTAACCATAAACTGCTACATAATGTCCTGCAAAATGAAATGGCTTTGAAAAATACTCCAAATGATAGCAGTCCAGTTTTAGTCCAACAACTTTGCCATTATCAAGCAGTTGCTTTACGTTGTCCCAAGCCTTTTGAGTTGAAGAAGTTTCTTTAACTGTTAACTCAAGGTTAAGGTTTTTGGCTAAGTTTTGTGTTAGCAAATCAGCCTTTACTCGTCCGCCAATAAAGGGAAAATCCATTGTTTTCATACTCCAGAAAATGAAACCAAGTCCTTCTCCAAGTCCAAAAAGCATGGGTTCGGAAAGTTCAATCCCAAGTTGTCGCAATAAAGTTCCTGTGGCTGTTGTTTCACAATGTTGGCCATCAAATGGTTTTAAATTTTCTATTTTCATTTGTTTACAAGGTATGTCATAGCTTGCGCCTAGCTCTCTAATATACGCAACTCACCATAATTTTAAAATTCTCAAAAAACTTAATGACTATTAAATGTCACCGTTTAAACTATCCAAGCTTCTAAAATTAATAACTGATTTTTCGATGTATGGATTCTAAAATAGATCAGGTAAAAGGAATTGTTAATCATAAAAAACAAATATTTTTACGCTTCCTAAAAATCACAAAAATCAAACACTTATAAAAACGTAGCTAAGCAACATTGAAATCAACCAGACTATTTTCAGAAAGTAGTTTTATAAATAAAAATAATTTCTATATTTGCACTCCCTAAAAGGGAAATGATTCCGTAGCTCAGCTGGTAGAGCATTACACTTTTAATGTAGTGGTCCTGGGTTCGAATCCCAGCGGGATCACATAAAAAATAATCGGAAAGTATACCTCTACTAGGGATAAGCTTTCCGATTTTTGGTTTAAAAATTTTCTTCAGTTGTTATTTTTTCATTTATCAACTCATCGCTCGAGGCAATTATGAATTGCGTTGGCAATTAAATATTTTTGCACAATAGTGCAACATGTAACTGAAAAGAGCGTAATTTAGTTAATGAGGATTTTTGAAACCATAAAGCCAACGAACAAACTTCTCGAAAAATACATTAGCTATTATTATATCGATATTGCTGATGATTATTTTAATGAATACATCTGTTATCCACATATCAATAATACAGTATCATTATATAAAAGTCATACAATTAATTATGTGGTTGGCAATTCCATAATCAATTTTGAAAAAGGCGGTTCTCCCCTTCAAATATTCACACCACTACGTGAAAAACTCTTGAAAGTTACTCAACATGGTCCCGTACATAAAATAGGCATTGTTTTTAAACCTTTCGGAATCAATCAGTTTTTAGCGAGTGAAATGGAAATGAATAAAATAGTTGCTTCGCCATCATTTATGTTTTTTGAAGCTAAATTTCTTCACCTTCTTTTCAGCGAAAATAATTTAGCCAATATTGTTCCTGCAATGGAAGAACAGCTTACAAAAATGCTCAGACCTATTGAGAATTTTTATATAGAAAAAGCCTTAGAAATTCTTCATAATACAGCCAATGAAACAAATATTGATAAATTGGCCGCAACCGACTTAGGAATTAGCAGAAAACATCTACAGAGATTATTCAATAAGTTTCTTGGAACAACCCCTCAAAAATACAAGGCCATTGTTCGTTTCAGGAAATTAATGAACCACCAATTTAATGATGAACAACAGCATAACCTTACATCCCTATCCCATCAAGCTCACTACACAGACCAATCTCATTTTATCAAAACTTGCAAGCAACTTACTGGTTTAACACCAGCTAATTTTTTTAAAAAAGGTAAGATTATCGGCTCAGAAGATACTTTCTGGAATTTTACAGGCTAATGTCCCAATTTTACAATTTGCCATAAAATATACTAATTAAATTTGATGCCAAATTCGAGTAATCATAAGATATGGATAATTGTAGAAAAATCGCTTTACTATTGATTTTACTTGGGCTATTTGGTAAGACTTATGCCCAAAAACTAAGTCAGGAAGTACTATATTCAACTAATGTTAAAGATAGTATTGCTTACCACGTCTGGCTCCCAGACAATTGGAATAGCAATCAAAAATATCCTGTTATCTTAATGTATAATTATGGTGCTGCAAACGATAACCTATTGGCATCTACTGTAAATTATTTTGCTAACCATTTACGTATGATCCCCAATAGCATTGTGGTTAATGTTATGGTAAACATGAACCAAATTGGTTATAACTATGAAACAGGTGATATTACAAAAGCAGGTAAGAACTTAATAAGTTGTTTGAAGGAGGAGATTTTTCCAGTGTTACATAAAAAGTATAATGCCTCCACATATGTTAGTTACATCGGCCAATCTTACGCAGCAAGTTATGGTAATTATCTTTTTTTAAATGAGCCAAAGCTCTTCAGCGCTTATGTAATAATCGCACCAGAAAAATTAGGAATTGGTCAACCTGGTTTTGAGCTAAACAATCAACTTATTCGCTTTTATAGAGAAAATCCAAGAAGTTATTACCTTGCCACTGGCGAAAATGATATAGAGCGACGTATAAATTATGCTAAAGAAATCGCAAAAAAAACTACGGGTTTAGATACCGTTAGTTTTAAATTTAAATACACCCATTTTATTGGTGCAGATCATAATACATTATTTGCTTATGCACTACCTAATGCGCTGGCGTTTTTATTCGAACCCTATAATAAATTTCTAGAAAACGACAGTAAATTATCTGCTTACCAAAATTTGGTATCTATCGAAAATCATCTAAGTGAATATTACGGTATAAATTTGGAGCGCAACTTTAAAAATTACAATTCTTTTTTGCAGGATGCCACAGGCAAAAAAGATACCTGTAGTTTGATCACCATTGTAAAGTATTTCGAAAATCAACAGTCAAAAGGACAAGACCTGCGCAACTTTGCTTATTTTTTCCGGATCAATGGACTTATTTCGATGTCTTATGCCTACTATCAAAAAGCAATAAAAAAAATACAGGACAATGAAATCAATACAAAAGCAGGCCATCAGGCTTTGGTAACTTGTTACCGTGAATTGGCATTAAATTTTTATCAAAATGAACCAATAAAATCTTGGGATCTTTTACAAAAGGCTTTAAATGACCCCTATATATATGATCCAAATATGAAGTATGATCTTGGTAAATTCTCAGTTGATCATAAATATAAAGTTGAAGAAGGCTTAAACTACTTATTAGGCTTTGCAGAGGATCGGGCTAATTTGGTAGATATTATTAACTTGCCCTATAGTAGAATTAATTTGTTAATAGCCAAAGCCTATTTTGCGCAAAATAATGTCAAAAAAAGTAAGGAATATGCCCAGATGGTATTAAAAGATGACCCTAAAAATACAGAAGCCCTGATCTTACTCGGTAAATGATATTAAGTATTTTAATTAAATTCTGCATGTATTAAGTCACATAGTCAGGATCTGTTGTTTTGCTGACGAATTGTTACAAGTGGCCAAGTTTTACATATTCTTAACAATGTAATCACACTTTAAAATCCATTGAAAGATGAATTAATGAATAAAAAACAATTCAAATAATCAGCAAAACGAGCCGAAAAATGAATTTCGAGGTTATCGCCAAATACGAACTCCTTTATTGAGGAAGATTCTGAAGAAATTCCCTTAGGTTTTAAACGAGATGTTAAGCAATTGTATTTGCTAATCTATCCTATTTTTCACTTTTGCTATTCCCGTTATAATGCTTAAGAAACCAAATATAGCCGTACCTATTTCCATTGAGGTAGATAGTATCTCGTTTATGATACCGATAGCACAAGTGCCTAAAAGAATACAACCAAATAGGATCATTAAAATACCCTTTATTTTTCTTGAAATCTTTTCTTTCCTGTTTCTTGATTCTTTTCTCTCAATATCCGATTTTCTTTCTTGTTCTTGCTTAATGATTTCGGCATTATAGTCTTGAGAGTATATCTTAAATTCATTTTTAAAAAATCCGTCATAACCGGTCAGGCTAAAAGGAGTTTTAAATTTATCTGAATAAAAAATTATTTTCTTGGGATTGTTATTTTTGATTGCTTCTACATCATTTCTCAGGTCATGTAATAGCGCTGAGGGTGAACTGAAGTTTGCGATTTCTAAAACGTCAACCTCAATAAACTGGTTGCTCTTAAAAATCAATTTCAGATAATAAATAAAGTCATTATATAACTGTAAATGGGTGGGAAAACTATTTTCAATAAATTTTTTTCCTGTTTCCGCGTTCTCTAAAAAATGCTCTCTTCCAATTTTTAAAAGAGAATATTCAGGCTCTCTTTCTTTGTTCCCTTTATTCACCTCCAATAAATTTAGCCCTATTTCAAAATCATCAATTATTTTTCTGTTTAATAAGGTAAGCCAAAATAGCGGGATGGTGTTATTGGCTTCAAAAATTTCTTCTGAAGTTTCTTTTGTTGTTATATTCAGATATACTCTATGTCCCATTATGGTAAGTAGTTATCATATTTTAATTTTGTTATCTATTAAGGTTTGTAATATACATTTTTGCTTTCTGTAAATTTGGCACAAAGATTAAAAAATCATTTCCTTTAATAATTATTTGAAGCATTAGATTTTCAATCTATTGTAGTAAAACAGCACAAAACAATTAAAAATTTAATTTTCTTCATTTTTTCCTTATTGTTAGACATATTAAAATTAGAAATGCTTTTAATTTCAAGTTAACGATTCAAAAAAAGACAAGATTTACAGTTACCCAAATGGTCTTCTATTATCAAACAATACGAATGAACCATTTTCGAAAAATATTGACCAGACTAGAGAAATCTATTACAACGAAAATTAAGCTAAATAAAATCATCCTTCCTGATAATTTATAGTTATTAAATACTAGATAAAGGGCTTTATCTACCAATACGGAAATGTTTTATTTGGACCCAATTGAAACAATTAGAATTAGAGGTTTTAATTTGCATTTAATTGGTTTATTCCTTATCTTCCTGTAGCGAAAGAAGTTCTTTAAAACAATACAAAACAGGTCAAAAAAAATTGGAATCCTTTCTGGAACCCCAATTTTGAAAACCTTCGATTTAACGCCAATAGGGCTGTTTTACAACATAAAACGGGATCCCAGCGGGATCACTTAAGGAGAAACTAGTAAGTAGTTTCTCCTTTTTTTATGTCAATAAAAATCTGTTACCCAAACTTTTATGGCTTGGTCATTTATAGTTCGATTTTTGCTACTTAAATCTTTGAGCTGACGAATGAAATTGTCTTAAAAATCTGCCCCAAGATACCCTTATGCTATTCTCTCTAAAGTTCGATTTCTCTTTGGGGTTTCGATGTCTTTTCTTCCTTGTCTTTTTTATAATTTGGCTGAAGCATTGGACAAACAAGATCTATATTAACTCCCTCCTTGCCCAAATGCAATGCTCCCTGCTTTTGGAGCCTTTTCTGTCACGGAATGACCGAAAATAGAGGTTTTTTTACAACCTTGACAGCTTTATTACCCAACCTATAAAGATTGCTTAAAGTGTTATATTTTATAGGTAATATCAATCATGCCCAGATTTGTTTTGGGCGAATAAAAAGCATGCAGTTTTCCCCAATCGTATTTTTTTTCTTTGGTAAACATTTTTTTATGTAAATGCTTGGTGTGGTTGTCTTTTTTTAAGGGTTTCATTTGATTCCAAAGTGGTGATTCTATTAATTGCTTTCCGTCATCAAACCGGATAAAAATCATAACCAACTTTTGAAAATCAAAATGTACCGAAATCATATATGACTTGCCATCAATTTCTTTGTTAAAAAAAGACAGATTTTGGATACCTGTTTCCAAAGCTTCAAAAGAATGATCTATTGTGCCTTTCATATTCTTGAGTTCTTCAAATGTGGTTTTGGCAGAAATGTATTCTTGGTTGCCAAAATATAATTCACCGATTTCCGTATTGATTAAGTCTTTCATTTTTTATAATAGGATCTTGAACAAACAATTGCCGGAATAAACTCGTAAATTTAATTTACTTTTTTGGAAGACTTTTATGCTTTCATTGTAGGTATCTATTTGGGTAGGCGCTCCCTTGTCATCAAAATAGGCATATTCTCCTTTAAATTTAGTTAAAAGATGAAGCACTTATGATTTTCATGAGCGCACAGATTTTACAATTTAAATGTCTGCTTATTATGCAGGCACTTAAATTATACATTTTCTTTCTAAATCATAAATGTCTGTTCTTCGAAAAATTAGCACTTCTTATACTAAGGGTGGTTTATTAATATGATAAAATAAATTGGCAGGCATACAGCTATTAGAATAAGATTAAGATTCCTCAACTTAAATTTTTCCCTGAAATGGAATATGATTGTTTCTATTATTATAAAAACAAACCAAATGGCAGGATAAAGGTAAGCGGCCAAAAGAAAGAAAAGCCCGTACTCCGAATTAGCCAGGGTTAAAATAGCTAAAAATAATATTACCGGCAAAAACAACCATATAAAACGTATGGTGAAATACCTGGTTAAAGCAGTTTGTTTTTTCAAAACAGGAGTCTCTGTATCCTCAAAGAAATCGTTTGGCTCTTTGTTCATATTATTTTACATAATGAAATAATGAAGTGATATTCCCATCAGCTTATTTCAGCTTAATTATTAGTAAAAGTAGTTTCTTGTTGTAATTAATTATTTTTTTTGACAAGGATTTTCTATCACACATTTTCTATCCAAATCATAAATATCTATTTGATTTTTCATTAATAATTCTTCCAATGCCGCTGAACCTTTTTCGAGCTTAAATTCCAACTCTTTATCTGAGATGGGAATGCACAATAAAAAATTTGCTTCTTTATTTTCGATATCCATTTGTACTAACTTTTCTGACCACAAAAACGGTTCAATAAAGAAAATATGTTTCATCTCAATGCCTTTGTAATAAAACTCAATCATTCTCTTGAAAATCCCACCTAAACCACATTCAAATCGATCTTTAATGATGTAAAATCCGCAAGTCGACAAAATATTTGTAGCTTTTTCAAATCTTTTATAGGCAGTCAGCATCAGTTCAAGAGGAATATTTTTACCATCTACAATATTTGGATAATTTGAAACACCAATAGTGCAATAAATCCCAATATTATTGTCAACGGGGTCTGTTAGCTTTAAAATATCCAGCTGATTGGTTCTGTCATTGTCATAATAAGGATAAACCTGGGGCTCAAAACCAATCGCTCCCGCAATAAATTTTGCCATTTTTATATCTTCTTCCAAAAGTTCTTTCATCGGTAAAACATGTTCGTTATTAGGTTACACGCACAGGGTGTAAATAAATCTAGTTATTATTTTTAACAATAGCATTTATATCGATTTAACAATAGCATTTATATCGAATGCCCTGGTGCAAAAGCACTGTTGAGAAATATGTCTGCACTCATTCTGGTAGATCAAAAACTGAAGAACATATTTATACCTTTGAAGCAGAGATTGTTGTTTGTGACTGGAAGTTATACGTTCTCAACGTAGGTAACTTAAGCGTAAAGACTTATTATGCAGCCATTAGATCGCACAAAAGCCTCAAATCTTCCGATAAATAGTTCGAGTTTTGTACCAGCACGCTCACAGAACAAAAAATAAAGCCTTATAGGGCTTGGATTTTATAATCTGAGCTTTTTTCTAAATATGCAATCATCAAAATTTAATACCTTTAACATCACCAAAAAATAATGTATGATATTATTGGGTTACTGGTTATTGCTTTATAAATATGGATAGAAGTCATTTTTTAGAAATAGCTGCTTTCATCGGGATTTTTATGGTACTTTTTCTTGCTTTGTTTTTGCTAACCGTAAAAACAAAACAAAGACTTGGAAATCGCCTTCTTGCTTTCTTTCTTTTCGCAAATGCTGTAGATGCTTGTAAATTTTTGATGCGTGATTTTCCTGTTAATTTCATCAACCTCGAAGCATTTCGTTGGAGTATTGTCTATTTGGTTTCAGCATCATTTTATCTCTATGTATTGTCCGTTTGTTACACTAACTTTCGATTAAAACCAAAACATTTACTACATGCGATTCCGTTTGTTGCCTTCAATCTGTATTTAGCGCCGGGAATATATTTTGGAGATGCAGCCATGAAAATGATTTTTTTAAAAGGGATGAATCAAATGCCCCTTACCTATTTTTTTGGATTTCTTTTTGAATTGCTGTTTCAGGTCTATTTTATTGCTTCGTTTTTGATAATCAGAAAGTCTAAAACGGTCTATCTCGAAAATTATACGAATCCCAATATTTCTGTACTCAACGCCCTTTACAAAATAACCATTCTGTATTATGTCTTACATTTTATAGTCCTTATAAGATGGGGGATTACTCTTACCTTTGGCCGAGGTGAGATCCGGGACTGGGTTGTAACGCTTGATGGCTTTGCTTTTTTATTTTGTACTTGCTGGTATCTATTTGTTGCGTTAAACAAACCTGAATTTTTCAGAGGCATCAATTCTCAATTAAAACCGATTACAGATGTTGTCCCGACACAAAAATCCTCTCCTGTAATCGATGGCGAAAAAAATAAGCAAATAGAATCTTTAAAAGATTTTATGATTGAAAAAGAACCTTATCTGGATCCTTCATTAACGATTCAGTATTTGGCCGAACAGTTAAAAATGCCGGTCAAAGATTTATCTATTTTGATTAATTTGTATATGGAAAAACACTTTTTCGATTTCGTAAATGAATATAGAATTGAAAAAGCAATGCAAATCCTTAAAGATCCTTCTCAAAAAGAACTGACTATTTTGGAAATCTTGTATCAGGTTGGTTTCAATTCCAAATCTTCGTTTAATACGTCTTTCAAAAAATATACAGGAAAAACACCAACAGATTTTAGAAAAAATTCAAATTAATTCGCTTTTTTCTAACAAATGCGTTCGACTTTTTTTAATCGGTCGCGTATTCAAGCATTCTGGCACATATTTGCGACAAAATAATTGAGTCTAAAATGAATTGCAATCCAACAGTTTTCAAAATCAAACAAACAAGCCTTGCCTTTTTTCTGATTTTATCATTCAACGCTTTTTCACAAAATGTAAACGAAAAAATCAAATCATTTGAAAATAATCTAAATTCTTGGGACAAGACTAAAAATAAAAAATCGACCTTAAAAGAGCGAATGGATTTTTACGAAGTAAATGCCGTAAGTATTGCTGTCGTGAAGGATTACAAAATAGAATGGGTGAAAGCCTATGGTTTCGCAGATGTGTCAGAGAAAAAATCGGCAACTACAGAAACCCTTTTTCAGGCTGCTTCTATTAGTAAATCTTTTAACAGCTTAGGAGTCTTGAAGTTGGTAGAAGAGCAAAAATTAAATGTAGATAGCGATATTAATAATTATTTAAAAAAGTGGAAATTTCCTTACGATTCTATTTCAAAAGGGAAAAAAATTACCACTGCTGATTTGTTATCTCACAAAGCGGGTTTATCTGTACAAGGTTTTGGAGGTTATGAAAAAGGGCAAGATTTGCCCACTATCACTCAAATTCTTGATGGTTTGAAACCTGCTAATTCTAATGCGGTTCTTTCTGTTTTTGAGCCAGGCTTAAAATTTCAATATTCAGGTGGAGGAACAACAGTTTCCCAATTAATCCTTGAAGATATAACAGGTGAAAAGTATGAAGATTATTTACTGAAAAATGTATTAACTCCATTAGGAATGACACACAGTTCCTTTAATCAACCCCCTTTTACCGACAAGAAAAATTTATTAGCAACCGGTTATCATGGGAACATTGAGGTTGTTGGCAAGTATCATATTTATCCTGAAAAAGCAGCCGCGGGTTTATGGACAAACCCGACAGATTTGGCAAAATATATTATCGAAACTCAATTGTCATTACAAGGAAAATCAAACAAAGTTCTTTCTAAAGATATGTCAATAAAAAGACTTGAAAATAATTTTGGGGTATTTACTCGTGATTTTAACGGGACAAAATACTTTGGTCACAGCGGCGGAAATTATGGATTTGTTTGCCATTACGTTGGAAGTTTGGAAGATGGAAACGGCATTGTTGTGATGACAAATGGTAACAATATGAAACTGATAGAAGAAATAGTTAGGAGCATTGCAAGTTTGAATCAATGGAAAAATCCCCCATTAGACTCTCCTACCAAAGAATCAATTTCTTTAACCATAAAAAAAATAGCCAATAAAAATATCGATAAGGGAATTGAACTTTACAAAAAACTGAAGATAACAAAGCCAAACGACTATAATTTTTCGGATAAAAGCGAATTGAACTCTTTGGGTTATGAATTTTTAAAGAATAATAAAATAGATGATGCCATTAAAATTTTCACACTTAATATTAATGAATTTCCAAATTTCCCGAACGCTTATGATAGTCGTGGTGAAGCCTATTTTAATAAAAAGGATTACACGTTATCTAAAGCTGATTATCAAAAAGTATTAGAGTTGGAACCAACCAATCAGAACGCAAAAGAAATGCTTCGTAAAATCGAAAATATTTTAAAAAAATAAACCTTTATGAAAATACTTAATCTAACAAGAAATATCAGCTGCTTTTTAGTTTTATTGCTCCTGTTTAGTTGCAGTACCAGAAATTTTAAAACGGGAAAAAGTCCGGCCTATGTCAATCAAATTGATTCTTTAATGACAAAATCCTATGAAAGAGGTTTATTCAACGGAAATGTTCTTGTTGTTAAAAATAATAAACCTATTTATCAAAAATCATTCGGTTTTACAGACGAAACGAAACAAATTACTTTAAATAATCAAGCAATATTTAACATTGGCTCTATCGCTAAGGAATTTAATGCTGTTGCGGTAATGATTTTAGTTGAACGGGGCATTCTTAATCTTGATGACCCGATTTCAAAATTTAATTTGGGATTACCAAAATGGGATAAGAAAGTGACGATAAGACATTTGATTAATTATGCGAGTGGTATTCCTAAAGTGGAAAAATTCTTGCCTAAAAATGACGAAGAAACTTGGATTATTTTAAGAAACAATGATCAATTATTTTTTGAACCGGGAACTGATTATATGTATGAAAATAGCAATGTGTTTTTGCAAAGAAAAATCATTGAAAAGGTAACCGGAATGTCATTTGAAGAATTTGTCATTAAAAATATAGTGAAACCATTGAAAATGACAAATTCGGTGTTTGATCCAAAATTGGGTTATAAAAATCGAACGTCTTGTTATGATATGGACAATGTTCGATGCCCGGAATTGGAGTTTTTTAGCGGCTGGCTTTGGGTAGGTATCAATGATTTGTACAAATGGATTGATGCGATGAATAATAATCGTTTAATATCAAAAGAATCTTTTCAAACTTTATTGAATAATCCATACGCAAAAGACAAAGGCGGATCACTTGGAATGTACTTTGAAAAGGATGAATTGCAAGTACACAATGGCATATCGTATAAATTTGAGTCCATTTTCTTAAACGATTTAAAAAATAATCTGACGATAATTCTGCTTTCTAATAATCTAAACAGGGTTTGGGATTTAGGACATAGCATTCATAACTTAATGCTAGGAAAAGACTACGAAACTCCTAAAAAATCTATTTATCAGGCAATAAGAAAAGAATCTTTAGCCGATGTGAATAAAGCTATAGAAAGGTACTATTTGCTCAAGAAAAATTCTGAAAATGAATACAGTTTTGAGAATCCAAGCGAGCTGAATAGATTAGGGTATGAATTATTGAGAGTTGGCAAAAATAATGAGTCGATAGAAATATTTAAATTGGCTACAAAAGAGTTTCCTAAAGATGCTAATCTGTTCGATAGTTTAGGAGAAGCTTATTTTACAAATAAGCAATACGATTTAGCATTAAATAGCTATAAAAAAGCAATAATTCTTGGTGGAACCAATGGAAATGCAGAAAAAATGATAGATAAAATCGAGAAAATGATAGATAAATAATAATTATTCTAAATCTGGAGAACTTTTATATAAAAACTGAGTATACATTTGTAATTGTTACACCTCAGAATTTATTTAGCTGAAAAGTAATTTGATGAATAATTCTTTTACAAAATTCACTTCAATTTTAAAAATGTAATTGAATCATTTTTAATTCTATTACTTTTGTTACAAAATGAAACAAAAGATCTCTTTATTTATAATCGTTTTATTCATTAGTTGTTTTAGCGTTTTTGCACAAACAAGTAAACTGAATTATAATTTTACGATTTATAATTCAGGGTTACCCAGTAATACAATTTATAAAATACTTTGTGATAAGGACGGAAAGTTATGGTTAGGTACTAATAAGGGGGCAGTTAAATATGATGGTAATGTGTTTAAAACTTTTGACACATCAAATGGAATGGCCGCCAACAACATAGTCAACCTCTTTTACCAGCCAAAAGAGAATATAATGTGGCCATTAACTTATAACTCCAAACTAATCAAGATCAATACTAAATCAGATGGCATTATCAATTTAAAATCGAAAGAAAAAATAGTGGGCGCCATCATGTATGGTTACAAGAGCAATAATTCAATCAATTTTATAACAGCAGGGCAAAATATAAGTCTTCAGGGTAAAGAGATTAAGGCAAATAGATTAGAAAGTAATTTTTTTACGGATTACCTCAATACCAATCAAACCCCACTTCCTTTTTTTTATAAAAATTTATTCAATATCCTTAGTCATGCTGATATTACAAAGAATTTCTCCTTAAATAAAAAAAGGGTTTTCGCAAAAAACAGTACCAGACTGGGGAAGTACGGAACTATTTTATTAAAAAATAACATATTCATCAAGCAGCAAAATAAAATCTACCAGCTTTTGGATATTAACTCATTTATTAAACATCCTGATTGTTTTATTGTAGATTTAGAAATAGTTGATTATTCATTATACCTGGCCATAAGTGGAACTGATGGAGGATTATACTACGCAAAGGATTTTTTTAAAAATCCAAAAAATGCAACATTTAAATTAATAAGTGAAAAAGGAAGCAGTTTCTCTGTTTGTAAAGACAAGGTTAACAACATTTGGTATACCATTAACGGAAAAGGGTTAAATGTAATTACCCAGCCGGATTTAAGTCCATATGTTTATTCCCTATTAAAATTAGACAATATTGAAGGTTATGATCAAATCAGATCGATAAATGATAGCTTAGTCGCAATTAACAACTTGTTGGAAAGTAAATTTATTTTGCTTAACACCAATAAGTACGATATAGAACCACAAAACCAATTATCGTTAAACTTAGCTAAAACCGGTTTTCTCCGGACGTTTTCCAATCTTGCTAAAAAGTTAGAAAAAGACATTTCGCACGATGCTAAAGTTTTTTTCAATAATAACAGTATTGAATATTATACGGATGAAAAATCGAAAAAAATACTGATAGATGTACCTGCATCAGCAATCAGAAAAGGCGATTATTACCACGACAAGGTAATCTTTTCTACCGCCGATGACAGTGTTTACGTATTAAATAAAGAGACAAAAAAAATTGATTTGAAACGATCATTAAGCCCATTGGGGACTATTAATGATATTTATTTCCACAATGATAGTTTAATATTCTTTTGCACCACAAAAGGAATATTTACTTCGGCTATTCCTTTTAAAAAAATCCATAAGTTAAGCAGTAAAATTGTCAACAAGATATTGGTAAACGATAATCTTATTTATTTTTTAGGAGACGATGGATTAAGTTATTCAAAATATAATACAAAGGATAAAATTGAAACCATATTTAGCCCTGCTTTTTTCACAAAAAGGTTCTCAATAATAGATTTTGATTTAACTAAACATAATATCCTCCTCTTAACAGATGTAGGATTTATGTCTTTAGATAAAAAAATAATTGATCAAAAACCAACTCCTATAAAAGTCAATCTGGAAAAAATTATACTTAAAGACAGTACTATATATGTAAACAGTAATTTAATTGAAATTGAGAGCGGGAAGTCGAGTCAAATTAATTTTCTTGTTCAGTTTTTAAATCCGGAAAATAACAGTTTCGTTAAAGAGTATTCATTATCGACTACAAGTGATAACTGGATACCTTTTAAAGATAATTCCTTTCTGCAGACAAACATAAGTCCTGGTAAATATATTTTAAAGATAAAAGCCATTAGACCAGGAAAAAATGAGGAAGCCATTATTAAATATGAAATTATAATTAAACCTTCATTTTGGCAAACCGGCTTATTCCTCACTTTATTAATTGCATTTTCAGTTATTATCGTTGTATTAATTACCTCATTAATATTAAAAAGTCAGGAAAAGAAAACCTTAAAGAAAATAGCCTTAGAACAACACATTGCAGAAATTGAAAACCGTGCTTTTCTCAACCAGCTTAACCCCCATTTTTTATTTAATGCGTTGAATACTCTTCAGGATTATATTATCCAAAAAGACACGCATAACGGCATATTTTACCTGCAACGCCTCGCTTCCCTGCATAGAAATATATTAGATTTTCATTTAAAACCAACCATAACAGTATCAGAAGAAAAAAATTTCCTGGAGAAGTACCTATACATTCAACAGAAAAGGTTTAGTGATAAATTTAGTTTTACAATTAACTCCGACAGAGAAGCCAATCAACTTAAACTTCCGGCAATGCTGGTGCAACCAATAATAGAAAATGTGATTGATCACGGCTTTGCTAATCAGGACCCTGATAAAGAAGTAAATATTGAATTCAAAGAAAAAAATGGTTATTTACAAATAATTATTACAGATAATGGAAATGGATGTTTAGAAAAAATCTTACCTTTAAAAGAAGGCCATGCCCTGTATATTATTAAAGAGCGTCTCTACTTTATCAATATTAAAAACAATACGCATACAAACAGTATTGATTTTAAAGCGAACCATCCCAAGGGCATAAAAACTACAATTTATTTAGATTTATAAGATGAGCAAATTAAAATGTTACATTATTGATGATGAACAAAGGGCTATTAATGCTCTTGAATTTCTCTTAGATTATTATTGCAGTAAAAGTGTCGAAGTTATTGGCACCAATTCAATCTTTAATGAAGCGTTGGAATTTTTAGAGCAGAATACACCGGATATACTTTTTTTAGACATCAAACTTGGAGAAGAAACCGGGTTTAACCTCCTGGAAAAATTGGGTCCTTTGCCCGAAACGGATATTATAATTATATCTGCCTATGGAGAACATGCGTTAGAAGCTTTTAAATATGGTACTGTAAATTATCTTTTAAAACCTGTAGATCCGGAGGAGCTGGCAAAAACGATTAACAGACTGGAGGCCAGAAAACAGAAAAAACCTGTAAAACAAAGTATAGATCCAGTATCGGCTGAAAATTTCTTTTACCCAACCAGACATGGTTATTCGAGTATTAATTATAAAGATATAATTTGTTTAAAAGGAGATGGAAGTTATACCAATATCCATTTAATTGATACAGAGCCAATTATTGTAAGCAAGAATTTATTTTTCTTTGAACAATTATTAGAGAAAAGACCTGAATTTTTAAGGGTTCAAAAATCATACATAATTAACAAAAACCACATTAAGGAAATAAATAAACAAGGTGGAATTAAATTGATCATGAAAGGTGATATTCATGTTCCTATTTCCAATTCTATGAAAGATGTCGTTATGGAGATAATTGGTTATTAAAAATCCAACTCCGCTTTCTAATTAGATTAAATCTTTATTTCTAAGAAATATTTTGTAAGTGTTTAAGCAATTCTTCACGTTTACGATTGGATACAGGTATTTTTTCATTATTCTGCATTTGTAAAAAACCTTCCCGGTAATACTTTTTTACATATTGAAAATTGATCAGGTAAGACTGATGGCAACGTAAAAAACCTAAAGGTATCAGCATAGCTTCGTATTCTTTTAAACCTTTTGACACTAGTATTTCACGGCTATCTTTCAGGTAAAAAGTTGTATAGCCTTTATCACTTTGACAATACATAATATCTTCTGTATCAACAATTTCAATATACTCAAGGCTTTTCAATGCAATGCGCTTAATACCGCCAATGCCCTGTGTTAAATAGTGATTACGGGCAATTTCCAGCTGTTGCCTGTCAAAATATTCCTGTTCCCTGTGTTGGTAACACCTGTCCAGTACTTCGCCCAAAGCTGTTTCATCTATTGGTTTCAACAGATAACCAAAAGCGCCCAGGTTAAGGGCTTGTATAGCATATTGATCGTAAGCGGTGAGAAAAATCACCTGGAAATCTTCAATCCCTATTTCATTAAACAGGCGAAAACTATCTCCATCCTTTAGCCGGATATCGGCCAAAATAATATCAGGTTTCAACAGTGGTATCTCTTCAGCTGCTTTAGTTACCTCTCCTGCATGGCCAACCACCTGTAAATAAGCAAAACGCTGTACAATTTGCAAAATGTGCTGCATTATACGTATTTCATCTTCCAGAATATAAAGTTTCATTTGCATCCGTTCTAAGGTTTAATCTTTTACTACCGGTATTACTATCTGCACAAGTACTCCTTGTCCACCTGTATTTTTTTTGTCCTCAACCACAAATTTTGCCTCCAGCCCTTTTGATTTGAAAAGTACATCAAGTCTTTCTTTCAAAATGATCTGCGCCAGAGATTGTTTCTTTTGTTTAGGAATTTCTTTACGCGTTAACCCGCTGCCATTATCATCCACGTTTATAACCAGTTGATCATTTTCGACTTTAAATATAATATTCAAAATCCCTTTATGCTGAATATTCCGGAAACCATGCTCTATAGAATTTTCAACAAAGGGTTGTATCAGCATAGGCGGAATAAGTATGTTTTCTAAACTCAAATTATCATCTGCTGTTATATGGTATTCAAAAAGCCCGGTGAACCGCATTTGCTGTAACTGAAGATAGTTATCTAAAGAGGATATTTCTTCATCAAGATCAATAAAATCTTTCCGGCTCTGTTCCAAGATACTGCGTAATAATTTAGAAAAAGCAGCCAGGTACCGTAGAAATTCTCTGGTATCGCCGGAGGTTACCAATCCTTGCAGGTTGGCAATTGCATTAAAAATAAAATGTGGGTTAAGTTGTGCCTGCAACAGTTTTTGCTCTATGTTTAAACGTTGATTTTCTGACTGTAACAGTTTATTTCTTTCTTTCAGACGTTGCTGTCTGTATATTATATAAAAAAATGAGAGTACGCCTAAAAATATCAGAAATGCCAACCCAAGCGTCCATCTCTGCTGAAGGATAATTTTTTCATTAAGTACATTACGACTGTTAAGTTCTGCTATATTCCGGTCTTTTTTTTCAGTCTCATATTTTTCATGTAACTCAGCAACCTTTACAGCCTCTATTCGTTTTATTTCTTTTATTTCAAGCGCATAAGTATAATCTGCCAGACGAAATGCATTATTATAATCGCCCTTTATTTTATAAGCTTCTATCAGCCCTTTATAAGAAGCACTTTTTGGATTTCCGGGCTCATTCTTGTTTAAGAAGTCAATCGCTCCATTGTAATAATAAATAGCAGAATCCAGCTGTTTGTTGCGCATAAAGCTGGTTGCCAAATTATTATATGCAATATCATTCAGGTTATTTGTTTTCTTTAGGTAATTGAAATAAATCCTGCTGCACATCAGCGTCTTGTCATATTGCCCTTGCCGGTCATAAATCCGGGCTTCATTATCATAAGTACGGGCTATGGCCAGGCTATCGCCAATACTCTTAGCCAGGTTACGTGCTTTAACATTATAAAGCATCATTTTATCAAAATTACCCATGTCTGAGGCCAGCAAAAAGGAAATATCGTAATATCTCTGTTTAATAACCGGATGTAATTTAAACGGATGGTTTTTATAATAACGTTCAGCATATGTAAATGCTTCTCTTGTATTATCATTTTGAAAATATGCTCTTGCCAATAAATCGTAAAAAAGATAGGTAATCCTACTCTTAGAACGTTCTGCAGTTTGCATTCCTGAAAGTATCTGATTTGTCAACGTGGCTTCTACTGCTCCACTACCAAGACTATGATTCAGGATAAGAAAGTTTTTAAAAAGGGCAACATCATCATTTTGTTGCTCGTTCATCTTTTTATACTCAGCCAAAGCGCTGTCTCTTTTTTTCTCCAGATTATACTTTTTTGCCCTGAAAAAATGATAAAATGAATTGGTACTGCTATCCGGAACATGCTTAAGCAAATCATTTTCCCTGTAAATTGCCTTTTTATATTGAGCTGGTGATAATGTATCTAAAGAAATAATGAGAGACAAATAATCTTTTTGCGGAGCCACACGGGTAAGAACATGATCCCGGTTACTTTTAGGTTTTTCCTTATTTCTGCATGAAGCGGTAAATAGCAAAGTTAAAATCCAAAAAATAGCAAATACGGTTCTTACATTCATTAAACACTAAACTTTAGTAAAAAGAGTGCTGTTTTTTACAGCAAAAAGACAATATTAAAAAGATAATCAATTAAAAATGAGACTTCTAAAAAATATTTTCTATTATAAAAATTGTCTTCAAGTTACAGTAATTTAATATACCTCACAACTGTGAATTTATATTTTTTATTGCATGACTAATATTACTTTCAAATAATATAAAAACATTACCACCAATGAGGTTGATGCAACAAAAGAAAAATAAATAGCCATCTTTTTGTTAAAATCTACTTCTTTTTCTTTAGACAAAAATTTTGGCTCGTTATAAGTTCCATATCTTATTTTTAAGAAAATTATATAAAAAAGGGCCAATAACATAAAAGTACCAAAAAAAAATGCGAGTAAAATTGGAAAATTTGGTGCTCCTTTATAATTCTTTCCAAAATGCTCTACAAAAAAGTTATAAATATCTCTATGGTGCTGTAAGTTTCCAAATGCCCAAAAGAGAACAGGCATAGTAATTATGTGGAGCATTAGAAAAAATAACCAATCAGATCTGTTAAACGCTTTAAGATTCGAAGTTGCTTTCCAATGAGTTTTATTAGAAGGGCCAACGTGGAACATACTTTTTGTCGCTATCGGGTATCCCAAAAAAATAATACTACCGCTTAATATCCAGAGAAGGAATTGTTCAGCACTTGCCTTCGAATTAAAATAAGTGTCTCCGATATACACAGTTGCCAGCCAAATTATTAACAATAAAAATACTGTTGGAATTATAATTATTAATATTTTCAGTATCGAAACCTTTTTATTGGTATCCGTCATTCAGTTGTATATAATTTATTTTTCTTCCAAAATACATACATTATATGAATCATAAATATACAAATCGAAATTCAGCGGTTTCTGCTTCATATTCGTAGCATTTAAGCAAAAATCTGTTATTATTCAGCAAAACAAACAACCTATTACGAATATAGGTTCAAAAGCAACGAATATTTGAGATCAGCTGCCAAATATAAACCCACACTTGTGTGACTTATGTTTAAACACGAGTTTAGCTTCATCACGAATATGATATATGATGATATCGTATTGTGAATACATCTAAAATCAATTATTTATTTACCAAAAAATGAAAAAAATGAAAAAGTTATTTTTTACAGGCGCAATTGCGCTATCGGTTGCTCTTTTTGCAACAAATGAGGCAGATGCTCAAAGTAAAAACTTAAGTACAAGTTTAGAAACATTAGTTACAAACACAGCTAAACCAGAAGCTGATTTAAGCCAAAAACCTATTATTCAAACAGATACACAGGCAAGAAGAGGCCCCTCATATTGGGTTCAGCTGTTCAATGTTTATCTTGATGTTTATTTGAGATATGGTTATTCTGCAAATGACGCTATAGATAAAGCAGAGCAGTCAGTATATCGCGAAATTGAAATTTACTACGGAGTAAATTTATAGTAAATGCCTGCAGTAAAAAAAGAAGCGGCTCCTCCCATGCAGCTTCTTTTTTTTGTTCTTAAACTTCTGTTAAATTAATATTAGCTGAATTAATTAAATTTTATTCAAGTTAAATCAATTATCAAATCCTATTAAAAGAACGATTTTTTTAAATAGTCGTTTACTTTTTGGTAAATATGGGACACTTTACATCAAAATTTCAATTCGGCATCTCAATTATGCCTCAATCCTATTTACAAGTTCAAAACAAGGGATATTTATACCTTATTCCTTTCAAATAATGGATAAAATGTTGCAAATATGGATTCAAAGATGACGAATATCAATCTGGTAATTCTTTTTCAGGGAACACTGTTATTTTTGAATGCAACAGGTAATGGAAAATAATCAGAAAATATCTACAGGCAAAAACCAATTTAAGCAAAAGAACGTATTTCTTATTGTTGGTGTAATTGCAATCGTTGCCCTTGCTTTGTATTTTATGACTCTCACAAAAGAAAAATCACTGACTACAGCAAAAAATAATGTTCAGAATACCATTCAAAAAACAAATATTATTAGTGACAGCATGAGTACTAAAAAAGTTTTAACAAACGATATGGATTATGAACCGCATGAAAGAGATGAACCTTATACTGAAAGTTACATTATAGAGCCAGTTAAGTCTGGAACGGTGACTTTTAAATTTGGTGATAAAATATATGTTGACAATCACCGATCCAATAGTCAGGAAGTTGTATTTTATTTAAATGATCCCCAAAAAGACGTATCAGATCTTAGATGGTATACTATTAATGCATCAACCGTTATTCCTAATTATCAATTTGATGAATACCGAAAAAATTTTTCTCTTCCCTCCTTCGCCAGCCTGGATATGAAAACTAAAAAGCTGCTGCTTTCTGAAAATTATAGTGAGGGTATAAACTATACAATTACTCAAAATACAGACAGAGCAAAAAGAACCATTTGTTATGGTGATTTTGATGCAGATGGTAAAAACGATCTGGCCATTATTTTGGATAATAACGAAAAACAATGCAGCCGCTTATTAATTATTTGCACCAACGTAGTTACAAATGAAAAGTATCTGGCTTTTTCTGAAAATTACTCTGATGAGATAAAAATTCATGCGCTTAAAAAAAGAACAAGAATTATGATGAACAGAGAAAGCCTTACGTCGACACCTGTTGATGGCATTATGATGTATGGTGAAGATGTTAAACTGGCCATCATTTACAATAAACAATTGCAGCAGTTTAAAACATATTATCAGGAATAATAAATATATTGAACTTGAAAATAGTATTAATTTGATGAATAAATTTAGGCTAATTTATATCCTTATATTGATGAGTACCTCATCTTCTATTTTGGCACAACAATATAATTCTACTTTTTTAGATAATGAAGAATGGAATTGGATACAAGGCAATACTGCTGCTGCCGGAGGTATAACCTGGCAGTTTTTTAAAGATAATAACTTTAAAGCTGTCCATTGGTATTCTGGTGGGGCATATTGGAGACACCTTTATGAAGGTACCTATCATTATGACCCACAGACAAAAACCGTTTATTTAAAGTATAAAAAGAATACCAAATTACCTTTGATAACGAGAAATCGTTGTATTCAAATTTTAGATAATAATGTTGATCCAAATAATGATTCTGTTGTTTTTTATGATGATTGGGAAAAACGAAAAGGTGTATATATCCCATTGAAAAAAGGAAAAATCGCAAAAGAACAAATCTCAGCATTACCAGACCGCCTAAGTAGCAACATTAATTTAAACGTGTCTTCAACCTTTAAGAGAGGAAAGATACCGGCTACAAAACTTTAATTTTTTATAAAAATGAAGTTCACTAAAATATTGATATTTAATATTTTAACAGCACCAGCAGTAATATCAAAATAATTATGAAAACCTATCAATATCTTGAAATAAATCCTGCAAAAGGCATCCTGTTTGCCTTAGCTTATATAACTATTGTTGTATTTGCAGCTTCATTGATTTGCGGAGGCTTTTATAAGCTGGCCGATGCTGTAAATAACTTTGGCGGCACAAAGATAATTGGTCTTTTTACCGGTATTGTTTGTCTGTTACCAATCTTCCTGCTTATTAAGTTTCTTTATCCTAAAATACATATTTCTACCCATGACAATCAGCTTATTATCAGCCGTAAAAATCACCCTGATAAACTTATAGGCTATAATGATATTACTTCAATAGCTTTAAACGCGGAGAGAATAAATACGCTTACCCTCTATGGAACAGCAAATGAGATTCTGTTTAACATTCATCCATTTAATAATCCTCATATTCTCAATCAGATCGCAAAGGATATTACCTCTAAAAGTCCTTTTCAGAAAACCACGGAGCAAAAGAATTTATTTAAAGAAAGTTATGATGCTATTATTTACAGGCGCAGATAAATTTGTGTAAAAAATTTAAAAAAAGTATCTCTACTAAAACACCAATCAATAGAAAGTTAAATGATTAGATACACTATTAACCTTAACAGCTATAAATCTGTTAAAAATGAAGGTCAATTTTATTTGATGCAAAAATTATGGCTAGAAAAAAATTATTAAGTCAGTATCATCCATTTTTGTATTTCTTGTCAGTTTGGCTTCGCCGGTTACAACGTTATTTTTATTGGCATTTTGATGGCAAAAAATATGCAAAACAAAAATCAGGTGATAAACTGGCTTACCGGATTAAAAAACACCAGTCGGTTCTGTTAAAAAAGCTGGGTGAGAATCATATGCAGCTTCAAATAAACAAGGTAACTAATTTAAAAATAGCGGCTAAACGCATTAATGGTATTGTAATAAATCCTGGCGAAACATTTTCCTTTTGCAAACTGGTAGGCTTGCCTGCAAAGCGAAAAGGTTATTTACCGGGTATGGAACTATCTTTCGGAGAAGCCAGGGCAGGCATTGGTGGTGGTATTTGTCAAATCGCTAATCTAATCCACTGGTTAGTTATACATAGTCCATTAACGGTAACAGAACGTTATCATCATTCCTTCGATCCGTTTCCTGATGATGGACGGGTACTGCCCTTTGGAAGCGGCGCTACTGTTTTTTACAATTACCGAGATTATCAGTTTACTAATAATACATCATATACTTTTCAAATTAACCTTTGGTTTACCGAGAAATGTATTGAGGGAGAATTATGTATAAACACAGCATTGGATTATGCCTACCATGTGATAGAAAAAGATCATAAATTTCTGAAAATCGATGGACAATTCTTCCGAAAAAACGAAATATGGAGACATAAAGTACTCAAATTCAGAGGGGGTGAAATTGTAGATACCGAATTGATAACTAAAAATTTTGCCCGTGTAACCTACACACCCGAAATTTATGAAGAACAATTAAATGAAAGAACGATTTAACAATTGCAGATATTTTAATCTAAAACAACATTAAAATTCATGTATAAAGCAAAAACCATATCCAGTGTGTAACAAAACCTGATCCAGGATTATCTTATTTTACAAATTCATTTATAATAAAGTCGTCAAAAAATGAAATCCGTCATAATTAAGCCTCAAAATGAAATACTAAAAAAGTACGTTCAATATTTTCTTTTTTTTGAGAAGACGGATAACCGCATTTTAAACTACACTACTTTTCCTAACAACAATATTTGTCTGGCTATTTATAAACAAAACGAAGTTAATTATAGAAATCAATCTGATGTAAACAATTGCATCATCACAAAGGGAAGCAGAAACTTTATCAGCAGAATTTATGGGTTTCATAAAACACCTTTTAGAGTCGATATTAATTCTTGCTTAGATCAGATTTGCATCATCTTTTATCCTTCTGCTTTAAAAGTTTTTACAGCAGCGTCCTATAAAGATTTAATAAGTTCTGACACTATATTTAACGAAATATTTTCTACAAATAATTCTTATTCACTCGAACAGCTTTTCGACCTTAATGATTTCGAAAAAAGAGCAGCATATTTAGAAAATGTGCTCTTAAAAAACTTAAAAGATGAAAGCATTCCAGCAAAACTAAAAGAGGCACTATATATAATTGCAGAAAACAGTAGTAATATCAATTTAAGCATAGAAACGCTTACCAAAAAGCTTGAAATCAGTGACTCTACCCTATTTCGTCTATTTGATAATCATTTGGGGCAAAATCCTAAATCTTATATTAAAACGCTGCGTTTTAGAAAAGCACTAAATGAAATTCTTAACCGTAGAAACTCATTTACAGAGATTGCGTATTTAAATCAATATTATGACCAGGCTCATTTTATAAACGATTTTAAAACATTTTCCGGCCATTCACCAAAAAATTTAACCGGACAAATCTCAGTTCAACAAAATGACTTAGCCTGGATTTTCAACAAGGATTGTCCGTGAGTGATTTTTACAATTTCAGCATTATAAAATCTGGTTATTTTGTTCAAAAAAATTTGAATAAAAATGAAAATAAGGATTATCATGCTGGCTGCACTAATGTTATTAGGTTCGCAAGTATTAATGGCACAAAATACCTGTGGTTGTAAAAATGCACTACAGAACATTATTAAAAAAATAGAAAGTGAATATCCAGGACTGGAGGAAAAGACCAAAGACAAGCTTTTATATAATAGTTTCAAAGAACAAATACTTAAAGAAGCAACATCGGCTAATGAAACCCAATGTCTGGAAATTTTGCAAAAATATACCGCCTTTTTTAAGGATCGACATATTTGGGTTGTACCTAACGAAATAAGCAAGCCGACAGAAACAAATTCATTGGCCAATCAATCGCTCAACATCAACCTCAAAAGTTTTAAAGAAGATGTTTTAAAACGTCCAAATGAGTTTGAAGGGATATGGAAAGACGAAACTTACGAAGTTGGAATAAAAGAAGTTGATGCAAATGAATATGTTGGTTTCATTATCAAAGCCGATCCAAAGTATTGGAAACCTAATGAAATTAAATTTCGTTTACATGCAAATGGAAATTATGAGTATTATTTACAAGATCGTTCTGTTCAGAAAGGTACTTATAAAATACATGACAAAAGCATTTTGTATTTTAATGTGTTACGATCACTTTTTATAAGACAGTTGCCTGCAGCAAAGCTGAATACTGAACAAATAAAGGATAAAGTAAACGAAATAAACGGATTTTATTTTAAGGCATTAACGCCAAGAACCTCAATTTTAAAACTCTCAAACTTTAGTTATCAGTTTGTTGAAACCATTGAAAATTTAATAGAGAAAAATAAAATTTTACTCGAAAACAGTGAATTTTTAATTGTTGACTTAAGGGATAATGGAGGTGGAACAGATAATGCCTATCAAAAGTTGTTACCTTATATTTTAACTAATCCTGTGCGATATGTTGGGGTTGAATACTTATCTACGCCAACTTTAATTAGTAGCATGGAAACTTATAAATCGAATATAAAAGATAAAACTAAACATGCAGATGAAATAAGTGGAATGGATGAAGACCTGAAAATGCTCAGGGCTAATCCCGGAAAGTTTGTAAATACCAGAAATAAAGCCGTTGTTATTGATACCATTAATCTGGAATTAATAAGTCCGAAAGAAATTATTATTTTAACGAATAAGCACGTTGCCAGTGCCGGAGAAAATTTAATATTGGCCGCCAGGCAAAGTAAAAAGGTAAAAATTATGGGTACCCCTACTTCAGGTGTTCTTGATTATGCTTCAGCAAGATATTTTGAAATTGGATGCAGTAATTATAAATTAATGATGCCAGCCTATCGTTCTTTAAGACTTCCTGATTACCCAATTGATAACATTGGAGCGCAACCAGATATTTATTTGGATTCAAGTGTAAAAGATTGGATCGAAACCGCAAAGAACTATCTGGAGAATTAAAAAACAGTAAAGCCTCGATTTATATGGAGGCTTTACAATTATAAACTAAATAGTTGTATTTCAAAGTTAAAAGCCATTATCCCACAACCAGGTTATCTTTAGCTCCAATCTTGTTTAAAAAGTATTCATCATGAGATACAACCAAAAGTGTTCCCTTATATTGGTTAACTGCTGCAGTTAAAATTTCTATATTTTGAATATCCAGATTGTTTGTTGGCTCATCTAAAATAATTATATCAGGGGCTTGATTGCTTATTGTTAAAGAACAAAGCATTAACCGCATTTTCTCTCCTCCACTCAAGGTACTGCAGGATTTATTCCAATGCGTTTTTGCAAATAAGAATCTATTTAAGCGGATTTTAACTTCATGTTCCTGTAATGCACCTGAATTAAAGCGTTGAACTTGTTCATAAACACTTGATTCATTATTAATTAGAGAATAATCCTGATCAATATAGATGGCATTAATCGGTGCCCTTTCAATGCTTCCTGATAGAGGCTCTAATTCGCCTAAAATCATTCTTATCAGGGTTGTTTTACCAGAACCATTTAATCCTTTAATGGCCATGCGCACTCCACTCCTGATTTGAAAACTTAAATTTTGTTGCCACAACATCCGGTCTGAATAACTAAAATTTACTTGTTCTGCACTTATCAGAATTTTCCCTGAATGAAGTCTTGAGTGATCAAAATCTATCTTCATCTTATCCAAATCGGGTAATGCAGCACGCAATTGTGTAAGCTCTTGCGAAATGGCATTTACTTTCTCTACATGAACGCTCTTGATACGGGACGTACTTTTTTCTGCATTATTTTTAAGCGTATTCATAGAAATTGTTGGAAGACCTGCTTTTTCCTGTTTTTTCTTTCCACGGGCATCCAGTTTTTGCTGACGCTCTACAGATTCCTTTTCTATTTCTTTTGCTTTGCGAAGTGCTTTTTCTTTATTCTTTAAATCCTGGTCTAAAGCGTTGCTTTTAATCGACTTTTGTTCCGCATAAAATTCATAATTACCGCCATAAACTGTTATACCACCTTTATCGAGTTCATAAATCATATTTAAAAGATTAAGTAATGTTCGATCGTGGCTTACGATAACCAGGGTATTTTTAGTGGTATTTATGTAATCATAAAGCATCTTCCGCCCACTTGCATCCAAATGATTGGTTGGCTCATCCAATAAAACCACCTCCGGACGATGGATCATAATTCCGGCAAGAAAAACCTTCGTCTTTTGTCCACCACTAAGCACATTCATTTTTTCATTTAAATCCAGGCCATCAAGTCCCCAACGTGTTAACGCCTCCTGACAGCGCTCTTCAATGGTCCAGTCATCATTTAACATAACCAGGTTTTCATCCGTTACATTTCCATCTAAAATTTCCTTTAAAGCAATCAGTTTGCCCTCAATTTGAAGAGCCTGGGCAATGCTTAAATTATTAAACTGTCCAAAAAGTTGCGGTACATAATAGGGCTGAGTAATTGTTTTTATGTTTCCGGCAGATGGATTTAACTTTCCGCATAATATTTTAAGGAGCGTAGATTTGCCTGCGCCATTATTACCAATTAAGGCAATTTTTTCTTGTTTATTAATGCTAATATTTAAATCAGCAAACAACAAATCTTTATTGGGGTGTATATATGTAATATCCTGAAGAATAAGCATAATTTCTTTCTTTTTAAGATGAATAAATCAGGAGCTGAACATCAGACTCCATTATTTTTTCTGAAAGAAATTAAATATTACATGATTGGTTTCTGTTTTTATTGAGGTTGCAAAGGTAAAAATTATTTTAACCCTAAAAAAATTAATGCATTTTGAGATTATAAATAATTCATTTTTTCTGAAAAAGTACAATTATCAATCTTTAATCAAACAACTAAAATACCTTTTTTATCTTTATTTCAGTTTTTAAAATATGCTAAATATTTTATAACCAAGTGGATACTTTATCTAACATAAATTTCTTTAAAAAAGTATTGGCATGATTAATATTAATTCCTATATTTGCACCTCCTTAAACAAAAGGAATGATTCCGTAGCTCAGCTGGTAGAGCATTACACTTTTAATGTAGTGGTCCTGGGTTCGAATCCCAGCGGGATCACATAATAAGTTTAAACCAATTGTAAATCAGGTATTTGCAGTTGGTTTTTTTTTATTTCACTCCAGGTAGCCTAGCCTACCACTAAGTACCTTTATACATCTCCTTGGCTTTGGCTCAAACTCCCCCACCTTTAATAACAAGGCATTTAATTAAACCTCCTCTCATCTATCAGAAAAGCATAAACTCATTAGTGCTTACTCTCATCAGCAAAGGGAACTATCAAACTTGCATTAACTACCCTAAAAACTGGGCGTGTTTCGCTGATTAGATTTAAAGATATTTATGGGTAAAATTTGATAGAAAAACGATTTAGATATAAAAATAATGCATATCATAATTTTTACCTTATTTTATCTTTGTGGATTTTTTTTTAAGTTACTTTTAATTTCTTATGAAGAAATTTATACTTTATTCCGCACTTCTTTTTGCTTTTAATGCTGATGCACAAGATAAATCTGTGGATCTTTCCGGCTTTAAAAAGAATGGTTCAGAGGTTATTGTGGAGCAAAAAATAATTACCTTGACCTGGCCCGCAGGGAATAATCAAACCGCCAGAATGCTTATCGACCTGGGTAAAGATAACCCCTTGCTAAAAAGCATTCAGCTAGGAAAGAAAAAAGTATATAAAGAGATTGGGTCGGATTTAGATCCCGCATTCGTATTAACCGTTGGGAAACGAACTCTCGATCCATCAAGCGGCGGTTGGGATGTATTTTTTGATCGGGTTCCTAAAAAACCTTTTCACTCATACCCCGTCTCAGTTAATAAACAAGATGCTAAGGTAACTACTAATGGTCAACAAACCATCGTTAGCATTTCAGGAGCAAGTGCCGATCGATTTAAAGGAACTATTGAAATTACCTTATATAATGGAAGTCCGCTTTTCAATGTCGCTGCAGTACTAACTACCCAGATCGATTCTACCGCTATTCTTTACGATGCCGGTTTGGTAAATAAAAAAGCTTTGTGGCGCTCCATGGCCTGGGCCAATGTTCGAAACCAACTGCAACATGTAACTCCTGCTGCAACCGATACCAGCCGAAACCTTGAGGTGAAGTACAGAACTATTATTGGGGAAAACCCAGGTGGAAGTTTAGCATTGTTTCCAGCGCCTCATCAATATTTTTATCCATTGGATGAGGCTTTCAATTTGAAGTTTACCTGGTATGGAAAGAATTTTCACAAACTTATTGCTGGCTTCGGAATGGGTATCCGTCAAGATCCTTACGGCGACAATCGATATGTACCTTGGTTTAATGCTCCTCCGGAAACTCAACAGCGATTAAATTTCTTCTGCCTGATAGATCAGGGTAATGCTGATTCAGCCCTGGCCGAAGTAAAGAAATTTACTCATGACGATGCGTACAAAGCAGTTCCAGGGTATAAAACACTAGCCACACATTTTCATAATGAGTTTATTTCTGAAGTTGCACTCTCCGGAAAACCTATTCCAGAAAAACCTGAATTTGTAGACGTGCTCAAAAAGCATGGATTGGATATTGTAAAACTTGCAGAGTTTCATGGTCCGGGCCATCCAAAAGGACCAGACAAGGATCGTCTTAACGAACTTAGTACCTTATTTGAACAAACCAAACGATTATCAGACAATGAGTTCTTACTTTTACCGGGCGAGGAAGCAAATAATTTCTACGGTGGCCATTGGTTGGCCTTTTTTCCAAAACCCGTGTATTGGGTAATGTCTCGTAAGCCAACCGAAGCTTTTGTTACTGAAGACCCTAAATTAGGAAAGATATATCATGTGGGAAACAAAGATGAAATGCTAAAACTCCTTGAAATGGAAAAAGGACTGGCGTGGACGGCTCATGCACGAACGAAAGGATCAACAGGGTATCCTGATGCATATAAAGATCAAACTTTTTTTAAATCCGATACCTTTTTGGGAGCAGCCTGGAAAGCTATCCCTGCTGATTTATCTATTCCAACACTTAGTCAACGGGTACTTAAGCTAATGGACGATATGGCGAATTGGGGATTGAAAAAACAGGTAATCTCAGAATCTGACATTTTTACAATTACTCATCAGAACGAAATGTATGCCCACCTTAATGTCAACTATCTTGAGATGGACAAATTACCTAACTATGAACAAGGCTGGAAAAGCGTATTGGATGCGATGCGCAATGGAAAATTTTTTGTATCTACGGGCGAAGTACTCATTCCGTCATTCAATATCAACGGTAAAAAATCCGGACAAACACTAACGCTACCAAAAAATGGAAACGTTAAAGTAAAAATAACTCTGGACTGGACTTTCCCAATGAAGTTTGTAGATGTCATATCTGGAGATGGTAGAGAAATTTATCGGGAACGCATAAATTTAAATGACACACAGGCTTTTAACAAAAAAACATTTAGCTGGCCAATTAATTTAACCGGCCGTAAATGGGTAAGGCTTGAAGCCTGGGATATTGCTGCTAATGGCGCTTTTACACAAATGATTTGGATAGACAAGTAAATTGCAAATTATATTGGGATCAAAAAAGCCACTCTTCGGAGTGGCTTTTTTAATTTACATGCGTTGAGATTCTTCGTAATTCGGTCCGTACAAAGATGGTACTCCATTTCCTGTAGCTCTTAGATGAGCAATAAGCTCACCACGGTGATGATACAAATGATTATAAAGAAATCCTCTGATTACTTGAATTTTGGGCATAGGTGGCATTATTGGACTGCCGCCCATAGACATCGTCCAGGTGTTCATATATTTTGATTCATCTGAACTTTCAACTACAGCCTTAGCTTTAGCTACATTTTCTTCAAATTTTTGCAAAATATTGGAAGCCTTGCTGGTATCTCCTTTATCATACTGGTAAGTTCCCATATCAAATTCATCCTGATTGAAAGTGGCTTCATACCAATTATACACTTCTGCGATATGTGATGCCAATTGGGCCACAGACCAAAGGTGTGGCTGTGGACGATATTCCAGCGCACTGTCTGGAATCATGGCCAATAATTTTCGGGTATTTTCTGCTTCGTGCAAAAATTCACCAAGTAACGCTTGTTTCATCATATTTTGTTGTTTTATTAGTTATTAATCATAGGTTTATACTTATTCCAGTTATCTCCTATTATCCAAATATTCACTGCAAAGAAAACGCCTGCAATAGCCAATCCGGAAGGCATAAATACAGCATTATGTACCATAATCCCCACCATTACTGGAAATATGACAATAGCGCCCAACGGCCTTGTTTTTGGGATGATAAATAACAGTCCACCGATAATTTCAACCAAACCTACCAAAGGCATCAACCATTTAATGGCAACAATAGCTTCGGAGAGTTTTTGCATTTCTGCATCCATAGGCGGCATGGGCATATAATGCAGAAATTTGTCCAAACCCGCATTGATAAACATCAAACCGAATAATACACATAGAATTGTTTTTACGATTTTCATATAAATTGATTTGTTTTAAGAAATTTAAAGAATATTTTTTTAACGTGGAGCAATTATTATTTAATTCTTTATCAACACCACTTTTTTGTTTAAAAATTTATTTAATATTTATAAGTAAGAGTATATCCTCAGCATGCCAATCCAACCGATCATATCAATACTAAATAAAACAAAAGTATTTATTTATTCCAAAATTTCTTATTATTAGTCTTCCTATTAATCTGATATTGTATGTCGAATAAGCAATTTCTTATTACCTGCATTTGGGTTTCACCAGTTGTCTTTGCAGCGATTACCCTTATTACCTATAAAAATGATCTTGACAGCGACGGATCAATGGAATTGGGCGCTCCTTATACATTTTACCAAAAAAGCAGTGGACTTTATATCGATACTGGCGAAATGGGAACTGTATCTTCTTTTGAAAAACCCAATCTGCTATGGGACATTTTATTTGCGGTCATAATATCCATAACACTGGTAGCAATATGGGCCTGGTTTAAAAAAATAAAGTGCAAAAGGCATCTAAATTAAAGTCTTAAATTCCCTACCAGAGCGCATAAAGTAAATATATAGACTATTGATTTTTTAATATAATCTGGTCTAAGGTGTCACAGACAAAGAATTTTCAAAAATTTGAAATTAAATCCAGAACAGGTTTAGTTCTGTTTGCCTTAAAAAACGAGCTGTTTGTTTTGTAAAAAACAGATAGCTTTTATATTTTGATTAGTGTTTAAACTCTTTAATGTCGACAATTCTATTATCATCGGCATTTTCTTTTAAGAAAGAAGTTCCATTAACATTTTTATGCCAGTTATAATTGCTTTGGATATTCTGAAAAATACGGATTGAATCACTTATGATTTTTGAAGAAACCGGTAAATTAAATACTTCGTTAGTCAGATAATTTACCTGATATAGTGAAGATGGCGTTAAAAAAACTAGTGTAGACTTATCGGGAGAATTCAAAAAGTAGGAACCCTGAATGCGTTCATCTTCACGTTGCCTTTTTATCGGATAAACCTTACCATTTACAATAGTGATTAAAAAATCGTTATTTATAACATAACTACTACGTCTTTGTTCTTCAAGGCCTTTGGTATATTTTAAATCTTCTTTCCCATTAGATGGTCTGTTCAGGCTAATTACTTCCGGGCTTCCATTTTTAAGGGAAACAATATAAAAAGGTGCTACCACTTTATTACCCGCCAGCTGAACAAGCACTGCTGTTTCCTGTGTATTGATAAATTGAGCCATCGAAAAATGATCAGCTGTTTTTTTATCCTTTGCATTTACCTGAATTGACAAAACGGTATCCTTAAACTTAATACTGAATTGCTGACCATCAGGTTTATTTGTTGAGTCAGATTTAAAAACACTTAATACATCTTCTTTCTTCTTAGGAATTTCGTTAAAACTTTCACTTACAACAAATGCTCTTGCCGTATAGGTTTTCTCTTTTTTTTCTTTTTCTTGCTGACAACTCAATAATACTACGGAGAACAGGATTGCGCACAACTTTAATTTCATAAATACAATAACCTAAATTTTCGGCTAATTTAAAGTCTTTATTGATACCAAGTTCAAAAAAATAAAGAAAATTAGTCTGAAACGAGCCACTTAAATAAATGAAGCACTGTACAATTTGGCAATAAAACTGTAGTTTTAAACTTTGTTGTTCGCCACATGGATTTTCAGCAAACCAATCATTTTAAATCAAACAATTAAACGTGAAAAGGATCAATTACCTGATATATGTCCTATGGATAAGCGCTACCCTTTGTTCCTGTAAACAACAAAAAGGAACTTCTACGGTTACCGATGCCAAACACGAATTCAATAAAAAAGTAGCCCTTTGCTGCGAATCAAATATCCCTTCGAGATTTAAACCAGCCTTAGCTGCTGCAAATGATATAAAAACCACAAACTCCAATCATGAAAACATGGTTTGGGTAAACGGTGGTGACTTGATGATGGGCGGTGATAATAAACAGGCTTCGGCCGATGAATATCCTAAGCATAAAGTAATTGTAAAAGGTTATTGGATGGATCAAACAGAAGTAACCAATGCCCACTTTAAAAAATTTGTGGATGCCACAGGTTATAAAACAACCGCTGAACGTAAACCAGACTGGGAACAACTGAAAAGACAAGTTCCTCCGGGCACACCAAAACCTGATGATAGTTTACTTGTAGCAGCCTCATTGGTTTTTAAATCTTTAAAATCGGCTGTATCCTTAAACGATTATTCGCAGTGGTGGAGCTGGGAAAAAGGTGCAGACTGGAAGCATCCTCATGGACCAAAAAGTAATATAAAAGGAAAAGAAAATTATCCGGTAGTGCACATTTCTTTTGAAGATGCAATGGCTTACTGCAAGTGGGCAGGCAAGCGCTTGCCTACTGAAGCTGAATGGGAATGGGCTGCACGAGGAGGGCTTAAAAACAATATCTATCCATGGGGAAATGAATCTGTGAATATTGGAAAAGTTAAAGCAAACTACTGGCAGGGCAATTTCCCATATAAGAATCTTGTTCAGGATAAATTTTACTATACTTCGCCTGTAAAGTCATTTAGTGCCAATGGTTATGGATTATATGATATGGCTGGAAATGTTTGGGAATGGTGTGCTGATTTTTACGACAATCAGTATTATAAAATGGTAAACCGGCCTGAGGGTGTAAAAGATCCAAAAGGACCGGCTATTTCTCACGATCCTGATGAGCCTTATGCAAGTAAACATGTGATAAGAGGTGGCTCTTTTTTATGTAATGACAGTTATTGCTCAGGTTATCGTGTTGCCAGAAGGATGAAAACTACGGAAGATAGCAGCATGGAACATTTGGGTTTCCGTTGCGTACAGGATAAATAAAGCGTTGTTGCGAGGCAGGAAGCAATCTCCTTATTTCCGATTATAACACAAACCGCTTATCATACAGAGCCTGTTGAAGAATCTTTTTAAATAAATAAAATCACTTCAACAAGCTCATAATGAAAGAATTATATATCTTATTTTTACTGAATGTTTACCTGTTGTGTTCCGGTATTCCAGCCATAAACCTCTACTTTTTTACTGGTTCCGTTAAACTTTTCAGGATAATCAACCCAGATGGTTTTACTTTCTCCCGGGAAAACAGAAACATAATTATCACTAAAGAAAGAAGGTAAAATACGTTCACCGGTTTCAGTGTTAATTAATGCAATACGGTTAAAGAAAGCTAAGCCCTTACCTTCTTTATTGCTCAAAGTCACTTCAATTTTTCCCTTTTTGGATTCTTTAGCAATTACATTAAGCTTAGTTTCTTTCATATTCTGTAATCCTGTATATTCTCCATCCGTACCTGGCATCCAGTACATATTTTCGCTCAATACCTTTTGGTCAGCACCTAATAACTTCAACAGCACAAAAGCACCATTTTTATAAATTGGCTTTTTCAACACTTCTCCAACAGGAAACATTTTTTTAACCATTGAAGGACCAACTTCAGCAAATAACTGATTGGTAAACTGCTGTTTACCATCCATATCGTATACATTGGCCTGAATCATTACATTGCGTTTTACCTGAAAGCCGTTATTAACTACATTAATCATACTATCCAAAGGATTCATCATAATGTGCAAAGGTTCACTCCCCTTTCTTAAGCCATATAAACAGGCGTTCACATCCAGGTAATAATCATACATCTGTCCGCGAAGCGCTGTCCATGGATTTTGAGTTTTCCAGATAATTGACCCCGTGTACCAGTCCCACATATGCCCCGAAAAACCTTCCATCAAAGAACGGTACTGGTTATAATTAACCAACTGGGCTTTCATTGCAAAATCTTCCGCATTTTTTGCTTTACCATAAGGATCGATATGATAATCGTACGGAATATATTTATGATAATCCCATACAGAATCAACTGGCTTACCATTTTGGGGTGCAATCAGATTTTTCTCCGGAATAAAACGCTTTAAAGAAACGTAATCACCAGTACCTACAGAACCTACTTCCGAGTTATAAGGATAAGTTTTATGCGACCAGAAAGTGCGGGTATCCTGAATGGTGTACGGACCATCGCCATTACCGCCCAACGTGTTTAAAGACATGCTGTCGGTATTTGAGAAATCAAAGAAATAACGGGTTCCATCCAGTTCAGGCAAGATTTTATTTTTTAAAGGATCAAGAATATCATCCGGTGGAGTAATTTCGTTTCCGCCGCACCAAAAAGCAAGCGAAGGATGGTTTCTGATTAATTTGATCTGATCTGCAGCTGCTTCCAATACCAGATTATGATTATCCGGATACTGTCTGCGTGTCCACTGGTCTTCTTTTTTCAAAGGATCTACCCATTTACCATTACAATCACCACTAAACCAGAAATCCTGAAAAACCAGCAAACCGTATTTATCACAAGCATTATAAAACTCAGGACGTTCTGTAATGGCACCACCCCAAATTCGAATTAAATTCAGGTTCATGTCCCTGTGGAAACGAACTTCCGCATCGTAACGTTCGTCTGAAAAACGAAGCATCGCATCAGAGATTACCCAGTTTCCACCTTTGATAAAAATCTTTTGTCCGTTAATACGTGCTTCCATACTTTTGGTATGATCGTTCCACACGTTCGTAATTTCACGTACACCAAATTGCAAAGGCTCATCATCCAACACCTTACCCGCAGCATTTACAAATTGAAGATTGATTTTATATAATGGTTGAGCACCATAACCATTTGGCCACCATAATTTAGGTTGCTCCAAATTTAAATCCGGTAATTTAACTTCTTTCTTTTCGCCTGGCTTTAAAGACACTGCTGCACGAATTAACTTTCCGTTTAAACTATATTGCAAAAACCCATTAACCACCTTACCTGATGGATTGCTCACTTCTGATGAAGTACGGATAATTACTGGTTTTTGCTCACCCTCTGCAAGACGTTTGCCCGGTACCAAAGTAATTACGTGTGGATTTTCTACATTAACTGAGGTTGTTTTTTCAATTGTTACTTTATCCCAAATTCCAGTATTCCGGTCTCTTATTGGTTGAATCCAGTCCCAACCAGCTGTATATTGGGTGGTTAAACCCTTGGCTATTGTTCCATCACCGCCTTGTCCGCCGTTTGGTTCGCCTACTACATCCGGTGGATAAACTAATACCGCTAAACGGTTATCGCCATTTGCAGCCAGTAAAGCAGTAATGTTATATTGCTGACGTAAATGCATCCCTTCATGAATTTTAGCATTTACCTTTTTTCCGTTTAAATAAATTTCTGTTTTGTAGTTTACCCCTCTAAACTGCAACCAAATCTGTTCATCACCTTTAGCCGTTTGATTAAAAGATTTTACAAACCAATAGGTATAATAAGCATTGCCTGTATAATATATATCTTTAATCAATTTATTGTTCATGCCATAAAATGGGTCAGGAACTTTTTTATTGTTTAATAAAGTGGTTAACACTGTGCCCGGAACGGTTGCTTTCATCCACTGATCTGTTGCAAAGCCTGGTTTAGAGATCTGCTCTCCCCCTGCCTTTACATCATTAATATTGGCACAGTACCAGCCCGAATTAAGCTCGTACTTTTGTTGTGCAGTAACCGGTAATGTTAATGTGGAAATCAAAACTGCTGTTAAAAGCAGATAAAAACTCTTCATAATGTTCATTCTATCTATATGATTTGATTATTTCTTTGAGGTTGATGATGGTCTGTCCTGTTCACTTACGCCAAATGTTGCTGAAGGTTTGCTACCCATATAGATCTGCAAATTGCCACCTGCAACAATATTTTTATGTAGAATATAAGATTTGGTATAAGGTTTACCATTCAGTACTATTTTCTGAATGTATTTATTTTCTGCATTGTTATCCATTACCTTAATATTAAACTTTTTATTACCCGGCAAACTTATTGAAGCACCATTTAATAAAGGAGATCCGAAAACATAAGCCCCGTTAGCCGGATTAACCGGATAAAAGCCCATTGATGAAAATATGTACCATGCAGACATTTGCCCTACATCTTCATTACCACATAAACCATCCGGTTTGGAAGTATAAAATTCTTTATCAATTTTTCTAATCAGCTCGGCTGTTTTCCATGGCTGGCCAACATAAGAATATAAATATGGGATATGATGACCGGGCTCGTTTCCTTGTGCATAATTGCCAATTAAACCTGAAATATCAGGAGAACTATCTGCGCCAAACTGAAAAGGTACACTAAATAAGGAATCCAGCTTGGTGGTAAAAGATTTTTCGCTGCCAAAAAGCTTAACTAAACCTTCTACATCCTGTGGAACCAGCCAAATATACTGCCATGCATTTCCTTCTGTATAATCATCTTCACGGTGCTTAGATGCAAAAGGACTAAAAGGCGTACGCCAGTTACCATTTGCTAATTTACCACGCATAAACTGGGTTTGTGGATCGAAATACAGCTTATACAGTTCAGCTCTTTTGGTAAAATAAGCATAATCCTCTGTTTTGTTCAGGGCCTTAGCCATTTGTGCAATACAATAATCATCTACAGCATATTCAAGGGCTTTTGCAACCGATTCATTTACCTTATCGGCCGGAATAAACTTTAACTGCTGAATGTAATCAATGCCATCGCTTTTTTGCATCGCCGATTGTTTCACCGCTTCGTAAGCAAGATTAACATCAAAACCACGGTAACCTTTCAAATAAGCATCAATAATAACAGGTACCGCATGGTAACCAATCATGGTATTGGTTTCGCTGCCCATTAAATGCCAAACCGGAAGTTTTCCCTGTTGTTTGTAAATGGCAAGCATGGTATTAACCACATCGGAAACTTTATCCTGATGAAGAATGGTGTATAAAGGCTGTGCAGCACGATAAGTATCCCAAAGGGAGAAGGTAGTTAAATTGTTAAATGATGCATTTTTATATACTTTTTTGTCTGTACCACGGTAATCTTTATTTACATCATTAAATAACGAAGGCGCAATCATGGTATGGTAAAGTGCGGTATAAAACACCTTTTTTGAAGAGGCAGAAGCATCAACCTTAACTTTCTGTAATTCTTTTTCCCATTTGGCATCCGCTTGTTGGACCGTTGCTTTAAAATTCCAGCCCGGTAATTCGGTTTTTAAATTAAGAATAGCATTTTCTATACTAACCGGAGAGAGGGCCACTTTAATTTGAAGTACATTATTGGCAATTGCATCAAAGTTAATGGCTGCTTTTAGTTTTCTCCCTGTAATATCTTTACCGCTTTTAACTGCAGTACTATCATAAACAATAAGATTTTTAACTGCCTGCGAAAGTTTAATTACAAAATATAACCGCTGATCATCAGACCAACCTTTAGAATTTCTGTAACCCACAATGGTTTGTGCATCAATTTGTTTAATCTGCGTAGCTATCGGTTTATCCCAACCAATGCCATCTGCTAAATCGAGCATAATATGAGGTGTTTCAGCACCTTTTTTAAAAGTATACTGATGAAAACCTACTCTCTCTGTTGCAGTAAGTTCGGCTTTTACATCATATTTATCTAACCAAACACTATAATAACCTGCTTTTGCAGTTTCTTTATCATGAGAGAATGTAGAAACATAACCATTTTCCAGGTTATTCTTTTGCCCTTTTTCCATAATCAGTTTTCCGGTTGCAGGCATAATTGAAATATCACCTAAATCGCCAATACCCGTACCACTTAAATGAGTGTGTGCAAAACCTGTGATGTTATTGCTGCTATAATTATATCCGCTGCACCAGTCCCAGCCTTCAAAAATATTATTTGGTCCCAATTGAACTGCTCCGTAGGGCACATTTGCACCAACAAAAATGTGTCCGTGTTTAGCAGACCCAATAATTGGATCAACATATCTGGTTAAGCTTTCTTTTGTACTTTTTTGGGCATAAGAAACATGAAAAACACTGCTTAGTAAAACGACCCCAAGAGACACGTTTAACGTTTTACTAAACTGCTTAAGAATTTTGTTTTTTAATAACATATGGTTCATTTGTGTTAGGTAATGTTGATCAGGAAGCGATTAAGCTTTAAATATGATTAATTTATTGGAATTTTAAACTAAAGACCTTTATTTTTTAGTTTTTGCCTACAAACAAGCCGCACCAATTAATGCAGCGTGTTCATTTAACTTTGTTATTTTAACTTTAGCCATTAACTGATTGGCTTCCAGTACCGATACCAATTCTGGAGAAAACTGATCAAAAGCCAACGAGATATTTCCACCAATAATAACCATTTCCAATTTGTACTTTTTTATAATCGGCATTAAAAACCCGGCCATATTATGTCCAAATTCCATAAAAACCCGAACTGCAGCATGATCAGTCTTTACCATTTCGACCAATTCCTTTACGCCCATTAATTGTATGCCCGTTAGCTGCTGATAACGACCGACAAACCATCGTGTAGAAAGGTAGTCTTCTGAAATGCCATTTAAAAATGGTGCATTCCACAGTGACAAATCATGGCTTTCTCCATCTTCATAAATACCGGCACCTAAACCGGTGCCAAGCGTTAAACCCATTACTCGTTTTGCTCCTTTTGCCGAACCTGCAAAGACCTCTCCTTTTACAAAAGCTTCGGCATCATTAATAAAACGGATTTGGGTGGCCTGCACATTTAAGCGTGCCGCCAGCTCAGTTTTGATATTGACTTTATATAACGATTTAAATTTATCTTGCTCTTCAATCAAACAAATACCTTCATTATAATTAAAAGGGCCAGGCATTGCAATACCAATTTTCTTAACTGGGAGTTCAGTCGTTTTAAGTGAATCGGATATGACTTTGCTCCAGTTTTCCAAAATGGTTTCTGCGTTATCAAGTGAATTTATACTTTCCCTTTTCCACGAATCTTCCAGTAAAATACCTTGTTCAAGGTCAATTAATGCGGCCGTAATGTGAGAACCGCCAATATCTACCCCTAATACAATAGAGTTGCTCATTTTTATATATCTGGTTTTAGGTTTATTATAAGGAAGAAACCTATTTTTTAATTTAAAATTCTAAATAAAAAAGGATGTATCTGGCTTTTGCCAAATATACGATGTTCATCCTCTTTCAAAATAATTGATGACTAAGCAAGATCATCAAATTCTTAAGCGATTTATTCCATAACGCTTCACTTATCCTGCTTAATAACCTGAAATAATATATTTTTTGAGATCATTAAAGATTAATAACTACAAATAAAGTGTTTACTTTTAAAGCCATTTAATCGAAAACAACACCTTCAATTTTTACATTAAGAGCCTTCTTACTCTAAACAAAATCGAAATAAATTTGCCTTTACATTAACAAATATTCTTAATCTTTCTAACGCTAATTATTTTATCGTCAGCCAGTGCAAAAAGAAATAAAAGGTATTCGTCAGTTTCCTGAATCTGAATGGCTTTCACCACTCCTGATGTACCTTTTTCATCACTGATTTTATCTTTAACTTTTACTTCGAGTAAAGCAGAAGTCGGTAAATTTGCACTCACTATCATAAATCAAAGGTAATGAGTTTAATGTATTTAAATCACAATCCTTATTTGTTTCCTGTTATCTGAAACTCTAATTTTAGCAAAATGGAACCTACATTTAAAAGTCTTTATCACTTAGAAAACGATACCATTAGTGTTATTGAAATAGAAAGAACAGATTTGCCTGCTACTGCCGAAATTTACGAGCGTTACCAGTGGCTTAAATTTGTTAAATTAACGAATGAGCTTACACCTCTTCTATTTGTTTCTATGAAAGCTGACGAAGAAGAACAGGAACGTACATTTGAGGGTGCTTACCTAAGATTTAATAATCACGAAGGTACGTTTAGAGAAGAAGGGAATGCAGAACAAGTATTGATCAACAATACTGCAAATGGTGTGAGCAAAATAACCGGGAAGCAAATTGCAGCGTACTTAAAAAAAGAAAAATAAGCAATTTAAAAAAACAGGTTTAACAGTAATTAGGAAATGAATAGGTAGTCGTTTTTAACTTAGAGCAGCCCCGCTCCCATTTCTGTCCCGATGGAAGAATCGGAACATCCTCTCAGATCAGGTTTAGAAACAAAGTTGCTGCTTTTACAAACGATCGCTTTAATGTTTTGTCCTATCTGAGGTTATTTAAACCTGATTGAAGCGGCATCCCCGATTTTTCGTCGGGATATAGCGAAAAGCAGGACCAGCTTTAAAAAGGAATCCAGGCGCTGCTTTACAAAAAACTGGAAAAATTCATTAAATATTAACTATTTCGAATGCTTGGCCCTTTATTGGAAAGTCCTGCTTGAAAACACGGTAAATAGGTCATCCTGAACCTGCAAAAGGATCGAAGGCTCAGGACGACCTATTGATATTATGCCTTTAATAAAGCTGGTTTTTCGTGATAAGTTTTCCAAAGCAACTCACCAAACAAGGTATTAGACCATGCAAACCATGATCTGGTAAATTTTGCAGGATCATCTTTATGAAAAGATTCGTGCATAAAACCTTTACCTGCATGAGTTTTTTGAAGCGTTTCAATACACCACTTAATTTCGGCATCATCCTTTGAAGTTAAACCACGCATGGTAATACTCATAGGCCAAATCATATCCTGACCGCAGTGTGGACCACCAATACCTTCGCCTGCGGTACCCTTAAAAAAGTATGGATTATCTTTAGAAAGGGCAAACTTCCTGGTGTTTTTGTAAATCGGATCATCAGCACTCAGCGAGCCCAGATAAGGTAAACTTAGCAAACTCGGCACATTAGAATCGTCCATAATATAGGCACCGCCAAAACCATCTACTTCAAAAGCATAAATTTTACCGTATTTTGGATGATTAATAATACCATATTTTTGAATAGCAGCATTTACTTCATTAGCCAGATTAAGCAAATTACTTTCCAATGCTTTATCGCTTTGTAATGCTTTAATCATCTCTGCAGCTTGTTTTAAACTGGTTACCGCAAAGAAATTAGATGGAATAAGGAATGGAAAAATTGTGGCATCATCACTCGGGCGGAAAGCTGAACAAATTAAGCCAACAGGATTAACCGGAAAACCGTAACCAGACATTGGCAAGCTATCTGTTGGTTTATTGGTTTCACGCTCAAAATGATAAGGTCCTCTGTTTTCTTTACGTTGCTGTTGTTTAAAAGTCTCGAAAGTAGCTTCTATTCCTTTTTTCCAGTTTGTATCGAAAGGTGTTTTATCACCGGTTTTTTTCCAGTAATGGTAGGCCAAACGAATTGGGTAACAAAGTGAATCAATTTCCCATTTGCGCTCGTGTATACCGGGTTTCATATCTGTTGCATCAGTTTTCCACTCGCCTACTTTTGCCGGATCACCATAAAAAGCATTGGCATAAGGATCTTTTAATACACACTTGGTTTGGTGAATAATTACCCCTGCAATTAACTTTTTAAGAGGCTCATCCTCATTCACAAATTGTAAATACGGCCAAACCTGAGCAGAACTGTCACGCAGCCACATGGCATCAATATCACCGGTAATTACGTAAGTATCAGGCCGTCCATTTTTTTCAGAATGATAAACAGTTGTATCTAAAGTATTAGGAAAGCAATTTTCAAATAACCAGTTTAGTTCGGGATTTTTAACATTAGATTGAAAGGTTTTAATGGCTCCATCTACCGCTTTACTTTGGAAATGTCTTTTACCAGCTGCAACCCTCACTACTGGAAAATCGGCACCGAAATCTGCAGCAAAGGAAAATTTAGAAGCCACTAAACCAGCGCCTAATAAACCAGTGTTTTGTATAAATGTTCTTCTTTTCATATGTGTATTATTATTCTATTTGGTTAATTTAAATAGCCACTTAGGCATATATTTCCTGCATTACGCTTACATAAGCAATGATTTTTCTTTATCACTGCTTAGAAAATTTGTCCACCGCGTTCCTCTTTTTAAACTCTTTTGATATTATCAATACGTTTATTTGAGGTATTTCATAATCAGGTTAGCACTATAAATAATATAGTGTTTGCTACGCCCCTTATCCGGGTAATATTACCGAAAGTAGTAAATCGTTTAACTAGTTCAAAGCTAAAAATGAATTCTTTTTCAATAGTTTCTATAAAGAACTCTATAAAAAATAAAGATGGCGTGGAATCTGTTTACAATCAAAAAACCAGAACAGATAATAATGATCAGCAGTAAACCGCTGATCATTAGAGAGCGTTAATAATAAGGTTTAGTTAATGATTTTGTATATCCAAATTAAACTATAATCAATAGATTCACAATACGGAAAACCAGAATAGCATGATAAAAATCAAAAAACATAATGAATAACATAAAATCCGTTACGGATAAATTGTTTGCCGTGCCTAATATTTTTAAAATCATGAAATATCAACCTAAATTCTCCAGTTTTAACGCCAAAAAACAATGAGTTATAGTCTAATAAATTCCTACAAACAGCTTATATCAGTATTTTTTTATTTCCCACTCAGTTGATAAGCAAGCCAATTGCAAATACTGGCTTTGTAAAATGTAGTATTAAGACCCATTCACTTGTGATTAGGGTAATGATTTGGCCTTAAATTTAACTTGATTAATCTTCTTTTTATAGTTTGCTTAATTATTCAAAAAAATAATCCTGTCTAAGATTTTTTCTATAAAAAAAGCCACTGATCAGGTGATCAGCGGCCGGCTTGTAAATGGGATGTTTAAATGTTTTTATGATTTTTTAGGCTTAGAAGACATGTAAAAAGTGATCTTACCGCCGTTCATTAAATCTGCATGTTTAATAAACGGTGTAGCAAGCACTTTACCATTTAATAAAACCTTTTCTACATAAACATTTTTATCACTTTGTTTAACGGTTTCAACAGTAAAGGTTTTTCCATTTTCTAAATTCAACACGGCATTATTAACTAATGGACTGCCCAATGCATATACATCAGAACCTGGTGCAACCGGATAAAAACCTAAAGAAGAAAACATGTACCAGGCGCTCATTTGTCCGCAGTCATCATTACCGCCTAAACCATCGGCTGCAGGTTTGTACTGCATGTTTAAAATATGCCTAACCTGTGCCTGTGTTTTCCATGGCTGATCGGTCCAGTTGTATAAATAAGCAATGTGGTGTGCAGGCTCATTACCGTGTACATAGCCGCCAATAATGCCTTCACGGGTAATATCTTCCGTATGGGCAAAAAATTCATCCGGCAGATGCATGGTAAATAAAGTATCTAAACGCATCGCGAATTTCTTTTTACCGCCCATTAATTCAATTAAAGAAGCCGGGTCTTGTGGAACAAAAAAACTATAATTCCAGCTGTTACCCTCAATAAAACCCTGTCCTTCGGTGTCTTTAGGATCAAAAGCTTTTTTAAAGGTTCCATCGGCCAGTTTAGGACGCATAAAACCAGAAGCCTGATCGAAATTATTTTTCCAGTTGCCTGAACGTTTGATAAATTCTTCATAAACATCCATACGGTTTAACTTTTTAGCCATTTGTGCAATCGCCCAGTCATCATAGGCATATTCTAAAGTATTGGAAACCGATACTCCGCTTTTTTCAGCTGGGATATATCCTAAATCCATATAATAACCAATGCCTTCGTAATCGCGGTGTTTTGCTGTAGTTACACAAGCATCCAGCGCTTTATTGGCATCACCATTGTAAGTGCCTTTAATTACAGCATCAGAAATTACCGATACGCTATGGTAACCGCTCATGCACCAGTTATCGTTTGCATAGTGCGACCAGATGGGCAACATGTGTAAACTGCTCTGATCATAATGTGCCATCATCGATTTAACCATATCGTTGTTGCGTGCGGGCTGAATGATGTTAAAGAATGGATGCAGGGCACGATAGGTGTCCCAAAGCGAAAAGGTAGTATAATTGGTAAAACCATCAGCCTTGTGCACACCCTGATCCAAACCTTTATACTCACCATTTACATCGGTATAGGTGGTTGGATTGATAAAAGCGTGGTAAAGTGCGGTATAAAAATTAATCTTATTGTCGTTAGAAGTGTTTACCTGAATCTTATTTAGTTCTTTATTCCAGGTGGATTGTGCCTGTGCTTTTACTTTTTCAAAATCCCAGCCTGAAATTTCGGCACGCATATTTTGCAGGGCATTTTCCTGACTTACCGGAGAAAGGGCCATTTTGATTTTAATCTTCTCTCCTTCCTGCGTGTCGAAATCAAAGAACATTCTTACTTTTTTACCTGCAACTTCAGGGAAGTTTTGGCTTTGGTTAAATTTTCCCCAAAAACCCCTGTAAGCTTGTTTAGCATCATAGTTTTTCTGTCCGTAACTTTTAAAAGGTTTTGAAAAGCTCATTGCAAAATATACAGTTCTGGTTCTGGCCCAGCCATAAGTTTGGCGGTAACCTGTAATTAAGGTATCGTTAACCACCCGAACATAAGTCCAAACGGTTTTTTCATCATAATTATAAATTCCGGCCATTAAATCCAGAATAATATGCGATTGATCAGATTTTGGAAAAGTATACTGGTGCATTCCAACCCGGGTTGTGGCTGTTAATTCGGCTGTGATGTTGTCATCATCCAGTTTTACTTTGTAATAACCAGCTTCGGCCACTTCGTTTTGATGTGAGAATGCAGACCGATAACCACCTTTAGGATTAGAAGCTGTACCCGGATTAAGCTGAAGTTTGCCTTGTGTTGGCATAATTAAAAAATCGCCTAAATCTGAATGACCAGTTCCACTAAAATGGGTATGACTGAAACCGGTTATGGTTTTATCTTCGTATTTATAACCTGCACAGTATTTATATACATCGCCATTATACTTTCCATTCATTTCGTACGAAATGGTATCTGTTTCGGGACTTAACTGTACTGAACCAAATGGAAGAGTTGCACCGGGATAGGTATGCCCCATTTTTTCAGTACCGATAATAGGTTTTACATACTGCACAAGGTTTTGCTGCGCTGAAACAATTATTGTAGATAGCAAAAGACAAGGCAGAATAAAATTTTTGATCATAATTTATTCAGTTTTTAATTTCAGAATCCTAAGGTATTAATTAATCTTTAAATTGCGAATTTTGATATACTAAAACGTTTAAGTAATATAAAAAATGACTTTATTCACCAGAATAACTCATCATTAAATATGAGGGTGCTTCGGCTCGCAGCCCTAAGCCCTAGAAATAACGATTTTATATTTTAATTGGTCAACCAAAATTAAACCTGACGAACCTTTTTAAATAAACCTGATATAAGTGAAAAGCCCGCATCCCGATTTTTCTTCGGGAGTGGACTTGCAACGTTAGCAGGACTGTCCTAACCGATTAGCTACTGCCCTTGCTTTCCAAAAAAGAACAACTTCTAATTTAAAATTGTTTCGGCCCGTACTACCCAGACCTACAATATGATTTATACTTTGATAGTGATGATGGTTTATTCTTAGCTTTTTACAAGTAACTGACTTGCTTTAAATAATTTCAGCTAAATAAACCTTATTTTTGCAGCCAATAGTTTTAAAATGAGTAAACACGGTAGAATTCTGGTAGCCATGAGTGGCGGGGTTGATAGTTCGGTAGCAGCAGTAATGCTACATGAGCAAGGTTATGAGGTAATTGGCTTAACCATGAAAACCTGGGATTATGCAAGTTCTGGCGGTAGCAGCAAGGAAACTGGCTGTTGCAGTTTAGATAGTATTAATGACGCCCGTACTTTAGCTGTAAATTATGGTTTCCCTCATTATATATTAGACATTCGCGATGAATTTGGTGATTATGTTATTGATAATTTTGTTGATGAATACCTGGCCGGCCGTACGCCAAATCCATGTGTTTTATGCAACACACACATTAAATGGGAAGCTTTATTAAAACGTGCCAATAAACTGGATTGTGAATTTATTGCCACCGGACATTATGCAAATATACGTCAGCAGGATAGCGGCCGTTATGTAATTTCTAAAGGTAAAGACGAAAATAAAGATCAGTCTTACGTGCTTTGGGGTGTATCGCAGGAAAATCTTTCCCGCACCAAATTCCCTTTGGGAAGTTTTGCCAAGTCTGAAATCAGACAAATGGCTTTAGATATGGGACAGGAAGAACTGGCCAAAAAATCAGAGAGTTACGAGATTTGTTTTGTACCGGATAATGATTACAGGGCTTTTCTGAAACATAAAGTGGAAGATCTTGAAGATCGTGTTGCTGGTGGAAACTTTATTTTAAGCAACGGTATGGTTGTTGGCCAGCATAAGGGTTATCCATTTTACACCATTGGGCAGCGTAAAGGATTGGGTGTAGCTTTTGGCGAGCCCATGTTTGTAACACAGATTTTGCCTGAAAGTAATACCGTTGTTTTAGGCAGAGCAGATGAATTAGAACGCCGGGAAGCGATGGTTAGAAATGTTAATTTGGTTAAATATGCAAGTATTGAAGAACCAATGAACGATGTAATAACCAAAATCCGTTATAAAGATGCAGGCATGTTAAGTACCATTGTGCAGGAAAAAGATAAAATGCGTGTGGTATTCGATCACTCGGTTTCTGCGATTGCACCAGGACAATCGGCTGTGTTTTACGAAGGAAATGATTTATTAGGCGGTGGCTTTTTAATTTAAGCAAGCCTTTATTATATTTAGAAAGCCGGCAAATAGCCGGTTTTTTTTGATCTTATTTTTTAGTAAAACTTACCCTATTCTATTCCCATAAAGCCCTAGAAAATGCATTAGAAAACTTAAAACATAGTTTAAACTTATTTAAAGCGGGTTTTCATAAAACAATTTGTCTGGCAACATCTACAAATTAAAATAATATTTTATTTTAAAAAGGATTCTAATATCTAATTTTTATTTACTTTTGGTTCAAATCTGTCCCTGTATAATTTCATAAATTTAAACTTTAAACATCGATTATATGGAAACAAGCAAATTATCAAAATTCAGCGCCGAATTTCTTGGCACATTAGTATTAGTTTTAATGGGTTGCGGCAGTGCTGTAATAGCAGGCGCAAATGGTACAACCGGCGTAGGCTTACTTGGAATCTCGTTCGCATTTGGTTTATCTGTTGTAGCAATGGCCTACGCTATTGGTCACATTTCAGGTTGCCACATTAACCCTGCAATTTCAATAGGCATGGTTGTTGCCGGGCGTATGAAGATTGGTGAAGCGGCCTATTATATTGTAGCGCAAATTTTAGGTGCTATTGCAGGTGCGGGTATTTTAATGCTTATCGCATCGGGCAAACCTGAATATTCAGTTGCAGTAAATGGTTTAGGTCAAAATGGTTTCGATGCGCTTTCTCCTCAGCATTATAGCCTGCAGGCAGGTTTCATTGCAGAAGTTATACTTACCTTTATTTTCTTATTGGTTATTTTCGGTTCTACTTCGACCAAAAATATTAATGGTGGTTTTGCTGGTTTAGCAATTGGATTAAGTTTAGTGTTAATTCACATTGTTGGTATTCCGGTTACAGGCGTATCTGTAAACCCTGCCCGCAGTATTGGTCCTGCTTTATTAGTTGGTGGACAAGCAATTAGCCAGGTTTGGTTATTTATAGTTGCTCCACTTATTGGTGCTGTTTTAAGCGCAATAGTTTGGAAAACAGTTCTAGAGAAAAACTAGTTTAGTTTAATATAAAAAAGGTAAGGTGTACTGGAATGGTCCAAATACAGCTTACCTTTTTTTATGACCTGAATTTATAAGACCTTATAAATTTTTGGTAATAACCTCATCCAAAGGTTTAGTTTTTGAGCGGAAACGATGCACCAACTCCCCTTTTTCATTTATTAAAAATTTCTCGAAGTTCCATTTAATATCTCCTTGCTCCTCTGTTCCGGTTTGATTAGTAAGGTATTTAAATAAAGGACTGATGTCTTTACCAATTACACTGCTTTTTTCGGCCAGCAAAAAGGAAACTTTATATTTTCCGGTACAAAACTCTTTAATTTCGGTATTGGTCGAAAATTCCTGACCGCCAAAATCGCCTTCAGGGAAACCGATTAACACTACTTTTTTTCCGTAAAGTTTGTGCAGTTTTTCTAAATCTTCATACTGCGGGGTAAAACCACATTTAGAAGCGGTGTTAACAATGAGGATTTTTTTGCCTTTAAATTTTGACAGTTTAATTTCTTTACCATCAATGGTTTTAAAGCTAAAATCGTAAACGTTTTTTGGTGGCGACACCAATAAGTTTAACAGGATTAGAATTGTGCTTATCATTTTGTTTTATTTTTTTATATATACGAATATAGATACAAATAGTTTGCTCCATTGTAATAAGGCTGTAAATAAAAGTATAAACAAGCAATTTCTTCGTTGCATTTGGCCTTATTAAAGCAAAAAAGTTGATTAATTTTTAATCAGGTTTTGATTTTCGCTTTATTTATAGCTTTATTTGCAGAAAAACGTACTTCATGGCCAAAAATTTACTAATCGTCGAATCACCTGCAAAAGCTAAAACTATAGAAGGATATCTTGGAAAAGATTTTCTTGTAAAATCGAGTTATGGCCACATTCGGGATTTGGTTAAAGGCGATATGGGCATTGACATTAAAAACAATTTTGCCCAAACCTATGAAGTACCGGCAGATAAGAAAAATGTAGTTGCCGAATTGAAGAAATTAGCCAAGGATGCAGAAATGGTCTGGTTAGCATCCGATGAGGACCGCGAGGGAGAAGCCATTTCCTGGCACTTATTTGAAACTTTAGGTTTAAAAACTGAAAAAACAAAAAGGATCGTTTTTCATGAAATTACCAAACCTGCCATTTTAAAAGCAATCGAAAGTCCGAGAGGAATTGATTATAATTTAGTATTTGCCCAACAGGCACGCCGTGTTTTAGACCGTTTAGTGGGTTTTGAGCTTTCTCCTGTTTTATGGAAAAAAGTAAAACCGTCGCTTTCTGCTGGTCGTGTTCAATCTGTTGCGGTACGTTTAATTGTAGACAGAGAAAGAGAAATTAACCATTTCAATGCAACGGCTGCCTTTAAAATTACCGCACAATTTTCGACCGGAAAGGGAAAAGAAATTGTTAAAGCCGAATTACTACAACGTTTTGAAAGCGAAGCCGAGGCTAACAAATTTCTACAGGATTGTGTTAATGCAAAGTTCGACATCAGCAGTTTAGAAACTAAACCTGCAAAACGTAACCCAGCGGCGCCTTTTACCACTTCAACCTTACAACAGGAAGCTTCCAGAAAATTGGGTTTTTCGGTTGCCAGAACCATGCAGGTTGCGCAACGGCTGTACGAGGCGGGTAAGATTACCTATATGAGAACAGACTCGGTAAACTTATCGGATACGGCTTTGGCAGCAGCAGCAGCTGAAATTAAATCGGCCTACGGAAATCAATACCACCAGCCTAGGAAATATAAAACCAAATCTGCGGGCGCACAGGAAGCTCACGAAGCCATCCGCCCTACTTATTTTGACAGACATACCGTTGATGGTGACATTTCAGAGAAACGTTTATACGATTTAATCTGGAAACGTTCCATTGCTTCGCAAATGAGTGAGGCTTTATTTGAAAAAACAACTGCACAAATCTCCACTTCAACCCGAAAAGAATATTTAGTTGCCGAAGGTGAAGTTTTAAAGTTCGATGGTTTCCTTAAAGTTTATTTAGAATCTACGGATGATGAGGAAAACGAAGAAAAAGAAGGCGGCTCTATCCTGCCTCCTTTAGCCAAAGGACAAGAATTATTTTTAAAAGAAATGCAGGCTACCGAGCGTTATTCCCGTCCGCCGGCAAGATATACAGAGGCCAGCCTGGTTAAAAAACTGGAAGAACTGGGCATTGGTCGCCCATCTACTTATGCGCCAACCATTTCTACGGTACAAAACCGTGGTTATGTGGTAAAAGAAGACAGAGATGGTAAATCCCGTCCTTTCGTTTCTATAGTTTTAGCTAACGGCCAGGTAAAAAAAGAAACTAAAACCGAAATTACCGGAGCAGAAAAATCAAAACTCTTCCCGACCGATATTGGTGAAGTGGTAAATGATTTCCTGGTTGAACACTTTAAAGGAATTGTCGATTTCAATTTTACAGCTAACGTAGAAAAAGAGTTTGACGAAATTGCGCAAGGTTTACAGGAATGGACTAAAATGCTTCATTCTTTTTATAATCCTTTTCACCTTGAAGTTGAAAATACTTTAGAAACTGCTGAACGTGCAACAGGTGAACGTTTATTGGGTTTAGACCCAGCCACAGGCAAAAATGTGTATACTAAAGTGGGTAAATTTGGACCATTGGTTCAGATTGGTGAATCAGATGATGAAGAAAAGCCTCGTTACGCCAGTTTAATGCGCAATCAATCCGTAGGCACAATTGCACTGGAAGATGCTTTAGAACTCTTTAAATTACCATTCCAGCTGGAAGATTATCAAGGCAAGGAGGTTGTAATTGGTGTTGGCCGTTTTGGTCCCTATGTTAAATGGGGAGAAAGCTTCATTTCTTTGCCTAAAAATGAGGAGCCTTTAGCGGTAACTTACGACAGAGCTGTAGAAATTATCAAAGAAAAAATGGATGCTGATGCGCCCATTGCTCAATACGAAGGTTTACCGGTAACAAAAGGTAAAGGTCGTTTTGGTCCTTTTATAAAATGGAATGATTTATTTATTAATATTCCGGCTAAGGGTTACGATTACGACAATCTTTCGCAGGCAGACATTGATACTTTAATTGGTAAAAAAGTAGAAAAAGAGGCCAATCGTTATATTAAAACCTGGAGCGAAGAGAAAATTTCTATCGAAAACGGCCGTTGGGGACCATTTATCCGCTTCGGTAAATTAATGCTGAAACTTAGAAACAACGAAGCCACCAAACAAAAATATACGCCTGAAGAACTGGTTGATATTGAACTGGATGTGGTTAAGAAAATGATTGTGGAGCAGGTTCCGGATGCTTTTGAAACCAAGAAAAAAGCAGCACCAAAAAAGAAAGCCACAACAGCCAAAAAACCTGCAGCAAAAAAAGCAGTAGCGAAGAAGAAATAAAAATACAATCGTCATGCCGATTTTTTTAGCACTAAAAATGCTGGAATAAATTCAGCATGACGAGCAATAATGGTTATGAAAGCAGATTTACCAGAAAATTTAGTTGAAGATATTGCCATGGCCGTGGTGTTGATGAGCGAAACCCCTGAAGTAAAAAACTGGACAGTTTATCTGGTCAATTTAAAAAATGAGCCGATTACAAATGTGTTAATCAGTTCAAAAGGATATGGAGAGAAAGATGGTAAACCTGTAAAAACCTCTGTTTTAAGGCATTTTATTGGCGATATGGCGGCTAATTCCTTCTCTGGAGTTGAAGCCATTGATACCGAAGTTTTTGGTCTGACTAACGAATATTGGTTAAGTTATTATATTGGATCAACCATTTACGATAAGAAATTCATCTTTCTGCCTGAAAGCATTATCGATATGAACCTGATTAAAATTCCATTGGTGAATAAACCGGGCGTGATGATCAAATAAGTGGAGATTCTGAATCTTCGTCTTATTTTCCGATCATATCAGGCACCTTAGAACATTAAAAAATTGATTTCTCTTTGGACTTTAAGCTTATTATTATTTTTCTACCAAACTAATTACAGTGCCTTAACTGCTTGTCTGCCCAATAGCTTCCATCCTGACTTTTCTTTTGACCAGATTAAAAGGATATACAGTTTTACATTTCCGGGAACGTTTTTATCATTGGTTTTGGCATTCAGTGTATGACGAACCAAAGCCGTTTTATTTTGTACGACCACAGTTTGATCCGTCAGATTAATATCTACAAAATCCGATTCACCTGAAAGTAATGAATGTATAAATTCTTGTTTAGTTTGTATTTTCCCTCCAGAGTGCCCATAACTTAGCTTATTCAGGACTATTTTATCCAGTGCCATACTATCCGGGCTTACCATAAGTTTGGTTAAATGTGCAACGGCATCTTCCACTTCTGCCTTTTGAGCAAAACAAAAGTTTAAGAAACAAGACATTAATACTGTACAGATTAAGAATTTTTTGATCATATTTTTTTTAAAGATTGGGATTAGATTGCCGTAAACATATCTAAATCAATGATAAGTATCAAATGTTTAAATGTAATTTTTCGTTTAAGTATAATTTTGGTTAATTTAAGCCCAAGTTTAACCAAAATCAGACATGGAAACGCCTTCTACTTACGCCTCTTCAAGCAAGAAAAAATTTATTTTTATTGGCTTGCTTGCCCTCTCCATTGGAGCAATTGCCTTTTTCTTCTTTAACCGAAAAAGAAAAACAAACGAAGATAATCAGGCTTATGCCAAATATATCGAAGCCTATACCTCGGGTACAATTTCTAAAAAAAGCTTTATCCGTGTCCACCTGGCCAATGCTGCCCAGGGTATGCAGGATTTAGGCAAAGCAGATTCAAGAGATCTTTTCGACTTCTCTCCTAACATTTCAGGAAAAATCTATTGGATAGATCCACAAACGGTAGAATTCAGACCGGATGAAAATCTAAAACCTGGAAAAGAGTATGAAGCCACCTTCAAATTATCAGAAGTTTCGGCTACGGAAAAAGGGTTGGAAGATTTTGATTTTGAATTCAAAGTCATCACTCCGGGCATGATGCTCACACAAAACGGATTGGTTTCCCAAAACAATACTTCACTGGAATACATGAAGTTAACAGGCGAGATCTTAACTGCTGATGAAGAAGAAACCAAAGCAATAGAAAAAACCATTGAAACAGATTTCGATCAGAAATTAAAAATTAAATGGCAGCATAATCCGGCTAAAAACACTTCTAAATTTACGATAGACAGTATCCGGAAAAAGGACAGCGACCAAACGCTCAAAATAGACTGGAATGGAGATGCCATTGACGCTGATCAAAAAGGAAAAGAGGAAATTCGTGTTCCTGCCTTAAATAAATTCGAAATACTGGATATGAAAGCCATTCAGGGTGAAGAAGATTATGCCTTGGTTCAATTTTCTGAACCTATTGGTGTTGGTCAGGATTTAACCGGAATGATTACACTGGGAAATTTAAGCGACCTTAGGTACACCATTGATGCCAGTCAGGTTAAAGTATATGCCGCAGAAGAATTAAAAGGCGACTATGCCTTAAATGTAAATGCCGGAATTGAAAACATCAATGGTAAAAAACTAGCGGGTGGCAAAACAGCCAGCATTACTTTTGAAGATAAACTTCCTGCAGTGGTTATTTCTGGTGCAGGCACTATTTTGCCCAACTCTGGAAAATTGGTTTTGCCATTTGAAGCGGTTAATTTAAAGGCTGTTGATGTGACTGTAGTAAAAATTTACGAAAACAACATCCCACAGTTTTTTCAAACCAATAATTATAAAGATGGGAACGAATTACGCAGGGTAGCCAAACCTATTTTGCAAAAAACTGTCCGTTTAGATGAAGATAGAGCACTTAACCTGCATAAAAAGAATCGTTTTACACTCGATCTGGATAAAATGATCCGCACCGAACCGGGGGCTATGTACCGGGTAACCATTGCTTTCAGGCAAGAATATAATGCCTATAACTGTAAAGCCAATGATGAAAAAGCAGACAGCGGCGATGATGAAGAAGAGGGTTATTACAGTGATGGCGATGGTTATGGCGAAAAAATTGATGAGGATGATGATTTCTGGAAGCGCTACAATAACTATTACCCTCCAAATTACCGCTGGAATGATAAAAACAACCCTTGTACCCCATCTTTTTATACCAACGATAAATGGGCAAGCAGAAACTTAATTGCTTCGAATATTGGTTTGGTGGCCAAACGTGGTAATGACAACAGTATGCTTATTGTTGCAACGGATATATTAACGGCAAAACCATTAAGCGGTGTAAGTTTAGAGTTAATGGATTACCAGAAACAGATTATCTATACCGCTAAAACAGATGGTGATGGTTTTGCACGTTTCGATCTGAAAAGACAACCCTTCCTGTTAATTGCCAAAAACGGCGCAGAACGTGGTTATTTAAAGCTTGATGACGGTAATTCGCTACCGTTGAGTCGTTTTGATGTGGGCGGAGATGTTGTTCAAAGTGGATTAAAAGGCTTTATTTATGGTGAAAGAGGCGTTTGGCGTCCGGGCGACAGCATATTCGTTTCTTTTGTACTGGAAGATAAATTGAAAAAATTACCGGCCAATTATCCGGTAACAATGGAGTTTTTTAATCCAAAAGGACAATTATACAAACGCTTAATTAACGGCAAACCTGTAAATGGATTTTACACTTTTAAAACTGCTACAGAAAGTACTTCGCCAACCGGCGACTGGATGGCCAGAGTAAAAGCTGGTGGAGCCACATTTACCAAAACGCTTAAGATTGAAACTGTTATGCCTAATCGTTTAAAAATTGATTTCAATATTGGTAACCGACCTTATTTAACGGCTGGCGCTTCTGCTTCTACCCTTTCGGCAAAATGGCTTTTTGGCGCTGTTGCACAAAATTTAAAAGCAAAAGTTGATGTAAACCTAAATACAACCGAAACCAAATTTAAAGGTTTTGAAGGTTTCAGCTTTGATAATCCTACGGTGAGTTTTCAATCGCAGGTTAAAACCATTTTTGAAGGCACCTTAAACCAAAATGGAAGTGCGCAGATTAATACCAATTTAAATGAAAATAATATAGCGCCAGGCATTTTAAGGGCAAATTTCACAACCAAAGTTTTTGAACCGGGAGGCAATTTCAGCATTGATAATTTTAGTATTCCTTACCATGTGTATAACAATTATCTCGGTGTAAGGGCTCCAAAAGGTGATCGTTTAAGTGGCAGGCTGACTACAGGACAAGATCATAAAATTGAAATCGTAAATGTAAATACGAACGGAAAACTGCTTGGCGGCAGTAAAACGGTTCAGGTAGAACTGTACAAAACACAATGGCGCTGGTGGTGGGAACAGGATAATCAGGATACTTATGCCAATTTCACTCAAAATCAATACAATAAACTTATAGAAACAAAACAGGTTACTTTATCTAATGGTAAAGGAAACTGGAATTTAAGGGTTGATGAACCGGAATGGGGACGTTATTTAATTTTGGTTCGAGACGTAAATGGTGGACACGTAACCGGAAAATCTGTTTATATCGATTGGCCGGGCTGGGCACAACGCGAACAAGGAAATAACCCAACGGAAGCATCGATGTTATCTTTTACCGCCAATAAAGAAAAGTTTACAGTTGGCGAAGAGATTACTTTAACCATTCCTACCGGTAAAAACGGAAGAGCACTGGTTTCTATTGAAAATGGAAGCCGTGTATTAAAAACCTACTGGATTGATACCGAAGCGGGCCAAACTCAATTTAAGTTTAAGGCTGAAAAAGAAATGGCACCAAATGTTTTTGCAAACATTACCCTGTTGCAGCCTCACGCACAAACGGTTAATGATTTACCAATCAGAATGTATGGCGCAATTCCAATTTCAGTTGAAGATCCGCAAACCATTTTAAAGCCAACTCTAAAAATGGCTGATAAAATTAAACCGGAAACTGAAAATACCATTACCGTGGGCGAACAAAACGGCAAAGCCATGACTTATACCATTGCCCTGGTAGATGAGGGTTTATTGGATTTAACCCGTTTTAAAACACCTGATCCGCATAGCGCATTTTATGCACGCGAAGGTTTAGGCGTTAAAACCTGGGATTTATTTGATTATGTATTGGGTGCCTGGGGTGGTAATTTAGAACGTATTTTGAGTATTGGTGGTGATGGAAGCGTTAATAAAAACCTAAATCCGGCCAAAGCAAACCGCTTTAAGGCTGTGGTTAAATTTATGGGGCCATTTACTTTAAGCAAAGGCGAAAGCAAAACCCATAAATTTAAATTACCACAATACATTGGTGCAGTTAGGGCCATGGTTGTTGCCGGACAGGATGCCGCATATGGATTTGCAGAAAAATCGGTACAGGTAAAAAAACCACTGATGGTTTTAGCCACCTTACCAAGGGTAATTGGCCCAGGAGAAAGTTTTACCTTACCGGTTACTGTTTTTGCAACTGAAAACAACTTAAAAAATGTTTCGGTACAATTACAGGCAAGTAATTTATTGGTAGAAGGCACCAATAAGCAACAACTTTACTACAAGCAAACGGGCGAACAAATGACTTATTTTGAGGTGAAAGCTCCAAATCAGGTTGGTATTGCCAAGGTTAAAGTGATTGCACAAAGTGGTGCAGAAAAAACCGAATATGATGTAGAAATGGATATTCGCAATCCTAACCCTTACATTACCAATGTAGTTTCTGCAACGGTTCAGCCGGGGCAACAGTGGTCGGTAAATTATGCCCCAATTGGAATGCAGGGCACCAACTCCGGAACTTTAGAAGTTTCTTCTATTCCGGCCATTAACCTGAGTAAACGTTTAAGCTATTTAATTCAATATCCGCATGGTTGCATTGAGCAAACCACTTCGGGCATTTTCCCTCAATTGTATTTAGATCGTTTAAGCCCTTTATCTGAGCAGCAAAAAGCAAATACAGAAAAGAACCTTAAAGCAGGAATTAACCGTTTAAAAAGCTTCCAGACTACTGACGGAGGTTTATCTTACTGGCCAGGCGAAGGCAGCTCTGATGAATGGGGAACCAACTATGGTGGTCATTTTTTAATTGAAGCACAAAATGCTGGTTATACTTTGCCGGTGGGTTTACTGGATGAGTTATTACGGTTCCAGAAAACCAAAGCCATCAACTGGGCACCAAACAGCAATAATTTCTATGGTGGCGATTTATCTCAAGCTTATCGTTTGTATATGCTTGCCCTTGCTAAAAAACCAGAAATGGCAGCAATGAACCGTTTAAGAGCTTTTGAATACTTATCGGTAGCTGCAAAATGGAGACTTGCTGCTGCTTATAAACTTGCAGGGCAAAATGATGTTGCCCAAAATATGGTTAAAGGTTTAGATACTTCAATCAAACCTTATACTCAATTAGGTGGCACTTATGGCTCTGATGTTCGTGATGGTGCCATGATTTTAGAAACCTTAACTCTGCTTGGGCAAAAAGCTAAAGCAGCCTCACTCCTGCAACCTTTAGCTGCAAAATTAGGCGAAGATACCTGGTACAGTACACAAACAACGGCTTACAGTTTATTGGCTATTGCAAAATTCTGTGGTTCAAACCAATCTTCAAACAAACTAAATTATCAGTATGTTTTAGATGGCAAGTCGGTTCCGGTTAATTCTAATCAATACCTGAACAGTTCTGCCATAAACTTTAAGGGCAATACTGCTGCAATAACCAACAAAGGAAATAATGTGTTGTTTGTTCGTTTAGTATTACAAGGTCAGCCGGTGGCCGGACAAAATAATTTCTTGCCTAACCGACCTGAGGTTTTGGATATGAATGTAAACTACAAACATTTAAATGGTAAACCTTTAGATCCTACAACGCTAAAACAAGGAACCGATTTTTATGCAGAAATAACGATTAAAAACCCTGGCCGAATGGGTTATTACGAACAAATGGCTTTAACACAAATTTTCCCGTCAGGCTGGGAAATTATTAATACACGTGTTAATGATAACCAGAGTATTTTAGCTTCTTCTCCTTTTACCTATCAGGACATCAGGGATGATCGCGTATTTACTTATTTCAACATTCGCGAAAATGAAAGTTTGGTTTATAAAGTATTGCTGAATGCTTCTTACCTTGGAAAATATTATTTATCGGCGGTACAATGCGAAGCCATGTACAACAATGATATTTCGGCAACTGAAGCTGGAAAATGGGTACAGGTTGTTAAATAAGCTGAAACTAGTTTAATAAACCAGCACCTTTTTGTAACGGTCAATTATAAGCTTGCTTCTTTCGTTGGTATGACGACCATAAACGTCATAACCAGGAAAGAAGCAGGCTTAAAAACGAGAAATCATATAAATTCAGTTTACATCAATACAGTAAAACACCTAATGAACAGAACACCAAAAGCATTTCTAATTTCAGATGGGATTTGCTTGTTGCTGTTGTTGTTTTTTCTTTTTGCATTACCCAAAAATCTCTTTAAATCTCCAACCTCCTTTGTTGTAGAGGCCAGTAATGGCAATTTATTAAGTGCATCTATTGCTAAAGATGGACAATGGCGTTTCCCTGTGGCCGACAGCGTTCCCGTTAAGTTTAAAAGTTGCATTATTGCTTTTGAAGACAAACGGTTTTATCATCATTTCGGAGTCGATTTTTTGGCTATGGGCCGGGCCATGCGTCAAAATTTAAAAGCTAAAGGCGTGGTTAGTGGTGGCAGCACTTTAACCATGCAAGTGATTCGCCTATCAAGAAAACAAGACAGAACCATTTGGCAGAAATTATTGGAAATGATGCTGGCTTTCCGGCTGGAATTTAAATATTCTAAAGAAGAAATTATTGGGCTTTATGCAGCAAATGCACCTTTTGGAAGTAATGTAGTTGGCCTTGAATCAGCAAGCTGGCGATACTACGGCCGCGATGCCAAAAGCCTTTCCTGGGGCGAAATGGCTACCCTTGCTGTACTCCCCAATAGCCCTTCTCTGGTTCATCCGGGTAAAAATTTAGCAAAACTAATTAAAAAGCGAAATGACTTACTGGATAAGCTGGTTAAATTAAAATACATCGATCAAACCACGGCCAATTTATCGAAATTAGAACCTGTTCCCGGCAAACCACTGCCCTTACCTCAAAATGCTCAACATTTGCTCAACCGCTTTAAAACGGAACGCAATCTGCTCAATATTAACTCAACCAGAATCACTTCAACCTTAAACGAAAACATTCAGCTTAAAGTAAGTTACATTTTAAAAAGATACAATAACCGTTACCGGGCAAACGACATTAACAACATTTCTGCCCTCGTTTTGGATGCCCGAAGCGGAGAAGTAGTCAGTTATGTAGGCAATGTTTATCAACCCGATGACCCGCTTTTGCAAAGTCATGTAGACATGATTAAAGCATCAAGAAGTCCGGGCAGTACCCTAAAACCATTATTATATGCCAGTATGCTCAATGATGGTTTTATTTTGCCACACACGTTAATTCCTGATATTCCAACGCAAATAGCGGGTTATTCGCCGCAAAATTATGATTTGGGTTACGATGGCGCCATTGCCGCCGATAAGGCATTGAGCCGCTCGCTAAACATCCCTGCGGTTAAAATGCTGCAACAATATAAGTATGAAAGATTTTACGATAAACTAAAAAAACTAGGTATCGGTACTTTAAATCAGCCTGCAGATCATTATGGCTTATCGTTAATTTTGGGTGGCAGTGAGGTAACCATGTGGGATTTAGCCAACACTTACATGGGCATGGTGCGAACCCTAAACCATTATAACACCTACAAAGGTTTGTATAATCCAGCCGATTATCATCCCGCAGTGTATGTAAAGCAAACACATAAAGGCGAGGCCGATGTACAGCGAAATTCTTTTTTAGATCATGCCTCAATATGGTCTACTTTTAATGCCATGGAAGAAGTAATGCGTCCCGGAGATGAGGGTTTATGGGAACAATTCTCTTCCTCTCAACGGGTAGCCTGGAAAACAGGAACAAGCTTTGGCTTTCGCGATGCCTGGGCTGTTGGCGTAACACCAGATTATGTAGTTTGCGTTTGGGTGGGCAATGCCGATGGTGAAGGCAGGCCAGGTTTGGTTGGTATTGAAGCCGCTGCGCCTGTGTTATTTGATATTTTCAGACTTTTACCTAATGGAAAATGGTTTGAACCCCCTGTAACTAAACTTAAAAAAATTAAGATTTGTAAACAAAGTGGTTATAAAGCAGGCGAAAATTGTCCGGATGCGGTGGAAGAAATGGTACCTCCCGCCGGAGAAAAAACGGCCTCCTGCCCTTTTCATAAAATCATTCACTTAGACAGAACAGCAACCTACCGGGTAACTGATCAGTGTGAAAGTGTAACCAGTATGACGCACAAAAGCTGGTTTATTCTGCCGCCGGCTATGGAATATTATTATAAAATTAAAAACAGCGATTATAAGCTTTTACCTCCATTTATGGCAGGCTGCGACCCCACTAGTGGGAATGTAATGGAATTGATTTATCCAAAAAATGGAGCATCAGTTTACATTCCTTTAGAATTGGACGGATCAAGAGGGAAAATTGTTTTAAATGCAGCGCACCGAAATGCTGGTTCAAAAATATACTGGCATATAGATAACGAATATGTGGCCACTACAACCAATTACCATCAACTGGCCGTTAGTCCGCCGGCAGGTAAACATACCTTAACCCTGGTTGATGAGAACGGAGAAAGATTGGTTCAAGTATTTACCGTATTGGATAAAGACAAGAAAAAGAAGTAAAAAATCTTATTTACCGGCTTTAAGAAATTGCTTGTATCCCGAAGAATTACTTTAAACAACCGGTTTCCTTAAACCGTCTTAAGTTTTTTAAACGCGATTGTAGCGGCATCCCCCGATTTTTCATCGGGGATACAGCGGAAAGCGGGAACAAATAATCCGAAGAATTACTGGCCTTCCTTTCCAAAAACAAAACTTATTTATTCCTTTCAATGACAATGGATTGATTATTTTAATCAGGAAATGAATGTGCGATAATAGTTGGCAGCCTGCAGTCCCGCTCCTGTTTCTGTCCCGATGAAAAATCGGAACATCTCACTGCGATCGGGTTTAGCGTTAACGTTGGTTTTCAAAAGAAAATCCGTTCTGCTTCGTACCTTATAATGACAGTATTGACAGGTTTAAACAGGCGTTTTAGTCACGACTAATTTCCGCTCAATCGTACCATAAACGATTAAATATTGGGCGATCATATAAGTTGCCATAATTAACGCACCACTTTGTTCAAAAGGCTGCACAAATTTATTGTAAGCAAGGGTACTGTCTGAAAGCAGGAAGAACAGTGCACCATATAAAATTAATTTAAAACTGGCGATATTTACCCTTCCATAACGATTTACAGCCATAATAGCCATAAATGAAATGATGATGGCGTACATTAAAACCGGAAACTGCAGTGCCCCTAAATTGGGCTGCAGGTAAAAAAATAAACCTGCACAAAAAACACCAAAAACAAGCACTGCCCATAAAAAATATGGATTTTTTTGATCGGGATTTGATTTATGATCCAGAATAAAGGCCCGGATATAAAAGATGTGGCAAAGCAAAAAAGCGATTAATCCATATATAAAAAAATTTGAATTGCTACCCTGACACATTAATAAAATATCGCCTGCCAGGCCAAAAACCAGACCTGCAAATATTCGTTTATGAAAGCGTCCTTTTAATTTGGTACTCAGGTATAACCAGAACAATAAAACCAAAACAATCAGCGGTTTGGAGAACATCCTTAAACGGTCATTGTTTGCGTATTCTGCATACAGCTGAACAATAAAAACAAAGAGAAATAACAGTGAAAATAGTTTAGTTTTCATTGGAATCAGGGTTTGATTTTTGCAAATTGAAGAACCAAATTAAGGATATTAATTGAATGCCAACAAAAATAACTTGATAACCAATTGGATATTTAAACAACAACACCAGGACTATTCCCAGCAATAGCCTAAAATATTCGAATTTTACCTGCCATTTTTTTTGTTCCAGCAAGGCTCCACAGCCTGTTAAGGTAAGGAGGCAAAATACAATACCCGAAACCAGTGGCAGGATACTCATTTTATTATAAGAGAACAAAATAGCGGAACCTATAATTAATGCCACTAAAAATTGTGTAAATACATATCCAGTTAATTTAGACTGATATTTTGGGTTATATTTTTGATAAGTATTTTCATCTATTTCTGGTGCTTGCTGAAAACCGCCCAGATGTTTAGGAAACCAACCCGGAGGCATGATAAAAACTTTAATTTTATCACTTAATCTGGGTGATTTTTTAGCTGTTTTTACCAAATCATCCCAATAATGAAGATTTGCCCATACTGGATTCCAGCTGGCCAAAGGTTTTGTAATACCATAATAAACCGCTTCTTCTTCCTTTTGAAAAGTTCCGAATAAACGGTCCCAGATGATTAGGGTGCCCGCATGGTTTTTATCAATATATTTTGGATTTGATCCATGATGTACCCGATGGTGTGATGGGGTATTAAGTACATATTCCAAAATGCCCATACTTTTTATGGCCCGGGTATGAATCCAAAATTGATAAAGGGTATTAAAGGAGCTTAAAGTTAAAAACATTAGCGGATCAAAGCCAATTAAAGCTAAGGGCAAATAAAAAACCCAGCTAAACCAACCCTGAAACCAGCTTTGTCTTAAAGCAACGGTTAAATTATATTCTTCTGATTGGTGATGAACAATATGTGCCGCCCATAAGGCATTAACCTGGTGGCTCATTCTATGAAACCAGTAATAAAAAAAATCGACACCAATAAAGAGGATAATCCATATCCAAATGGTTTTAGGCAACTCAAACAATCTCCAGTGCTCAAAAATATATTTATACCCAAAAAACAAGGCTGTTTTCATAAATATACCCGTAAGTTGTTGTCCTATTCCTTGACTTAAGTTGGAAATGCTATCGTTAAGCCGGTAATAGTTTAATTTTTTATAAAAATTGTATGCCACTTCTATTCCAATCAGAATAAAAAAAACGGGTACAGATAATGCAATATAATCTACTTTCATTAAAGAGTGTTTGGTTTAGTAATGAATAACCTTAAAATATTAATTTACTGATCATACTCCTCAATATCAACGAATAAGGTTATTCTTTTGTTAAAGTTAATTTAAGATTCGCAAATAGCAGCACTAAATCGGGATTAATCCTTTGTAATATTTATGTATTTCAAATCGGGTGCTTGTTTTATATTAAATTGGTTTCTACATTTGTAATGCAAATAGCTGATACGAAAAAATTTAATTTATCCTGATTGTATTTTTGCACTCACCTCATCCCATCTGTTATGAAAAAGCTATCTCTTCTATTATTTGTTATTTCTGCATCTTATTTTGCAAAAGGACAGACCTTAATTTTATCTAAAGATGCCGGACAATACATTGGAAAAACAGTAACCATTTGCGATTCTGTTTACAGTACAAAGGCTTTAGACAAAGTAAGTCTGATCAATCTTGGAGGCGCTTTTCCAAAAGAACTTCTTACCATCGTAATCAATAAAGAAGACAAGAATAAATTCCCATCAGAACCTGCAAGTATGTTTTTAGGCAACAACCTGTGTGTAAGCGGAATTATTACAGAGTTTAAGGGTAAGACTCAAATTGTGGTAACCGATCCAAAGCAAATTACGGTTAAGTAGAAGTAATTCCATTTTAGAATCAACAACCTTTAAATTATTTAAGGGCTTTCTTTAATTACATTAACTTCATTTTTTTAAGATTGATTTTTCATCTGCAAGTTTAAAACTACCAGTCCGGGTGTTTTATTGAAATAACCATCCCCTGCCCATCCTTAGTTTAGGAGGGCAGTTTTTGGTTGGAAAGAGAGCGCTAAATTTAAGGGAATGTTCCTCGGAAGGTATGATGTTAAAAAAATGGAGGTTGGCCTGTATTAGCCCTGGTTAGTCGGCAGGTGATGGAAACCTACCGACTGTCCAAAGCATTAGATATCCTTATTATCCATTTGAAGATTAGAAATGCTTTTCAATTCTGCTAATCCTTTATACCAATTGTATAAAATCCGTGTTATATGTATGTTTTACCGGGACGAAATTTTTGAGCATAATCACTCCCTGCCTGTTTTATATCCATGAAACAGACACCCGATCAAAATAAATTTTAAATCAAAAACTCCGGATTAATTGGATGATAAAATTTTTATATTAATTGCCTGTTTACCCGTTTTACCGGATAAAATCTGATAATCTACCTTAATTCCTTCTTTTAATTCTTTGGGGTCTCCGTGGATAATTTTCTCGCAATCGGCAAAAATTGCTTCGCTTCCATTTTCTGAACTGATAAATCCAAATCCTCTGTTTGGGTTATACCACTTTATAATTCCTTTTGGCATGATTCATTTTTAGGGATGATAATGAATAATTTTCGCGGCTAAAATCAATATTTTTAATTCGGGTTGCTTAATACTTTAAACAGATGACATAAAATCCTTGACAGATAACAGATTACCCGTTATTAAATATTTTTAAACAGACGAAAATTCCGGGAAAATTGCATGTTTAAACACATTAAAAAATTTAAACAAACCGTAAAATTTATAGCTTTGATTTTTTGATCCTCTTAAAGAATAACATCAATGCTGTTAAAAAGGAATACTTTAATTGCCATATTAATTTTGCTGATCGTCGCTTTTACCTTGCTCAGCATCTTTATTGCCCATCACCCAATACTTTTATTTGATATTGATATTTCCGTATTTATTCAAAAATATCATTCAGATTTTTTAGATAAAGTGATGCTGGCCATCAGTATTTTTGGTGAAATTCCTTTTTCTTTAGTATCAGTTTTAGTCGTAGCAGGCATATTTTACTTTAAAAAGTATAAAAGAGAAGCCCTTTATATTGCCCTTATATTATTTTCAGGTTTAATTATTTTAGGTATAAAAAACATGATTAACCGGCCAAGGCCTACCGCTTTCTATGTCAGATTGGTTGAAGTAAACCGGTTTCAGAGTTATCCTAGTGGACATGTACTTTCTTATGTCTTATTTTTTGGTTTCTTAATTATCTTAATGAATACCTTAAATAATATCCCTAAGGCAACCCGATTAATTCTTACTTATATTTCCGGTTTTTTAATTATAACCATCGCTATTTCCCGGATTTATTTAGGTGCGCATTGGTTTACAGATACTTTAGGTGGATTTTTATTGGGATTAATATGCTTATTTCCGCTTTGCTACTTTTATTTTAAAAATAAGAAGGCTTATATTGCCAATACGGTATCAGATTCCAATCTGGAAGCATTGTAACGGGGTTATGTAAAGAATATGTAACAAGAATATAAAATTAGGGTTACGAAAAACATTTGTGCATCTTTTATGGTTAAACTTGTGCTTTATCAAAGCTTATTTTTAGATCATGAATTTGTCTTCAACAACCAGATTTTCTAAGCGTTCAAATGATTATCAAAAATACCGCCCTTCTTATCCTGAGGCTGTTGTAACGTACTTAGAACAAACTATTGGACTAAATAAGGACTCTAAAATTGCCGATATCGGTTCGGGTACAGGCATTTTTTCTGCATTGCTGTTAAAACATGGTTATGCATTAAAGGGTATTGAACCCAATGAAGATATGAGGCTGCATGCTGAAAACAGGTTAAGTCATTATGATTATTTTGAAAGTGTAGACGGTACAGCAGAAGAAACGGGTTTAGACAATCAAAGTATCGACTTAATTACTGCAGCCCAATCATTTCACTGGTTTGATATTCCAAGGGTTAAAGAAGAGTTTTACCGCATTGCAAAACCCGGGGCGCATGTACTTTTAATCTGGAATATTTTACAAGACAGAACTGATTTTTTAAAAGAATATCAGGCTTTGAAAGCTAAATATGCACCGGATGTAGTTCATCCACACCGTGCTAATCTGGAAAATATTCAGGACTTTTTTAAGCCACACGAACTTACCATTCAAAATCTTTATCATAGTCAAAATTTAGATAAAACATCTTTAAAAGGCTATTTGTTGTCTTTTTCAACTGTTCCGTTATTCGATCATCCGGATTACGATTCGATGATTGAAGAATTAGAAATATTATTTGATCAGCATGAACATAATGGACAGGTAAAAATGGAATACGAAACCAGGTTATACCTGGCACAAATTTCCTGACAGATTTTAGTATCCGTTCCTTCCCTATAATTTCTTACCTTTAAAAATAGCCTATCTTAATGAAAATATTGTGGAAGTATCTTAAACCCCACCGGGTACTAATTTTTTTATCTTTATTGTTAGCTGCAGCTTCACAGTTACTCAACCTGCTCGATCCGGTTATTTTCGGGAAAATTATTGACCAATATGCAACCAATAAAAATAATTTAAGTGAAAACGGACTTATTCGTGAAGTGCTTTCTTGGCTTTTACTTGCTTTGGGTATCGCAGTACTAGCCAAATTGTTAAAATCTTTTCAGGAATATATAACGAGACAAACGGTTGCAAAATTTGGTATGAATATTTTTAACGATGGTCTTAAACAAACCTTAAGGCTGTCTTTTCAGGAATTTGAAGAAAGCAGAAGCGGTACAACCCTGGCGGTATTGCAAAAGGTAAAAACCGATGCCGAACGCTTCATCAATTCTTTTATCAACGTACTGTTTTCTTCGCTGGTTGGTGTTGGTTTTCTGCTTTGGTACAGTTTGAATAAAAACTGGTTGTTAGTTCCCGTGTTTTTTGTTGGTGTTTTATTGTTAGGCTCTTTAACGGGTCTTGTTTCCAAGAAAATAAAAGCCATTCAACGCTCTATAAACCGGCAAACAGATGCTCAGGCTGGTGTTATTACTGAGAGTCTGCGTAATATAGAACTGGTTAAAAGTCTTGGTTTAACTTTTTCAGAAATCCGGCGATTAAATAAACAAACCCTTAAAATATTTGACCTTGAAATGCTGAAAGCAAAAAAGGTAAGCACCCTCTCCTTTCTTCAGGGTAACATGCTTAATCTGCTTAAACAATCGGTATTATTTATTTTACTTTGGTTAATTTTCAGGAAAGTTTTAAGTACAGGAGAGCTAATTGCTATGCAATTTATATCTACTGCAATATTTACACCTTTGCAGGATTTAGGGAATATGATTATTCTTTACCGTGAGGCCGATGCTTCATTAAATAACTTTGACAGGTTGATGAATAAGCCAGTTGAGCAACGCCCCGATCACTCTGTTGAAATTGGCGAACTGGAAGATTTGAGATTTGATCAGGTCGTTTTCAAACATCAAACCGCGGGTTACAATGCAATTGATAATATTTCTTTTGAGATTAAAACCGGACAAACAGTTGCTTTCGTTGGCCCTTCCGGATCAGGCAAATCAACTTTAGTTAAATTGCTGGTTGGCTTGTATGTGCCTGTTAGCGGCGAAATTTGCTTTAATGCGGTAAGTTCAGTAAAAATCAGGTATAATCCTTTGAGGCGGCAAATTGGCTTCGTTACCCAGGATACACAGCTTTATGCAGGCACCATTAAGGATAATATGCTTTTTGTAAATCCTGCAGCTACTGATGAAGAAATTAATGAGGCTTTGAGAAAAGCTTCGGCTACAGGTTTAATTGCAAAAGCTTCGCATGGCATCAATACAATTTTGGGCGAAAACGGCATGAAACTTTCCGGAGGTGAAAAACAAAGATTATCCATTGCCCGGGCATTATTAAGGCAACCTCGTTTACTTATTTTTGATGAAGCTACTTCTGCCCTGGATTCTTTAACTGAAGAAGAAATTACAGGTACCATCCGCGAAATTTCTAACCGAAGGGAACAAATGACCATCCTGATTGCGCACAGACTTTCGACTATTATGCATGCAGATACGATTTATGTGCTGGAGAAAGGAAAAATTTCTGAAACGGGATCGCATGATGAATTGCTGAAACAACAGGGTTTATATTATTCTATGTGGCGTCAGCAAATTGGCGAAAGAAGATAATTGATTAAATAAGGTAATTGCGTTATCTAAATCTTTCTAAGCTTAGTGTCATCCCGGGCTTGTTGAAAGATCTACCATACAAACACAAAACTGATTGCCTTAGGTATTTTATGCTGCTGTGTGTTAACTAAACCTGATTGAAGCGGTATCCCCCGATTTTTCTTCGGGGATATAGCATAAAGCGGGACTAACTTTCAAAAGAAATTCAACCCTTGGTTTACCAAACAAAATTATAGTTCTGAATATTTAATTACTCAGCTTGAAGTATTGATTACAAGTAATTAAATACTTTTTCTGTACCTGCGTTTCCAGATTTTATACCATTCTTTATTTTTAGGGTAACTTCGGTGCGAAGTGGCATTATTGCAAAGTATAGCAACTAATACTAAAATAATTACGCCGGATAAAACCGGGCTCAATACGTACATATAACCTAGCGCCTGTATTTTAGGCGAACTTAAATTGGCAATTAAAGCGGTTGCACCACCTGGCGGATGGAGCGTTTTGGTAATTTGCATAAAAACAATGGACAACGAAACAGACAAAGCTGAACTTAGCCAAAGTTCTCCGGGAATGAGTTTATAGATAGTTACCCCTACCAGAGCAGAAACAACATGACCACCAATTACGTTCCGGGGTTGTGCCAGCGGACTGTTAATTAAACCATAAATAAGTACTGAAGATGCACCAAAAGAACCAATTAGAAAAAGATTTTCATAAGCGGTGAAATATTTACTATTAAGAAACCCGATAATTCCGATGCCCAAAAATGAACCAACAAAAGTCCAGAAATGCTCCCTGAAATCGATTAATGTTTCTTTATAAAATATGTATTTGGCCTTGCGGTATTGCCTCCTGATGTGTTTTTTCAATGCATATTATTTTTATGCATAATTACGACTAAAATTCTAGAGTATTAAATTTTTGATTATTTTATAATAATTGAACATTTTAAAAACCATAATCAACCAAAACTGTTACACCAATATGCACCCTTTTAATATCCATATTGTTCATAGTCAACACCATTTGACCTTAACTATATTGCCAGAAGAAGATTACTATAAAATCATCTATTTTGGCGGCATAATTGGTGCTATCCGTAATCTTGGAAATGACTGGGAGCTTGTACCAGAAGAAGACATTTTACCTGGAGACCTACCTCCTTTTGATTATCAACACGGCAGACAAGACTGGCCGGAATTACATTTAAATACCCTGGAAATTAATCAGATTGCCGGTGAAATTGAAAATCATCTTTCTCACCCTGCAAATTGAAAAGATTAAAACTATAACCAGCTTTCAACACATTTATCATTTTAATTTAAATGAATAATGAATCCGTCAGGCAGGCTAAAAATGGAAACAGAAACTAATCAAAAAATTGCCCGCTTAAATAATACCATTTCCCATGTTCAAGCTTAAAGGTTGACCGTTCGTGATGAATATGCAATTGTGAACCATTTTGATAATAAGCTTTAAATTCTACAACCTCACCCATCGCTTCACAAATCTCGAGCTTTAACCAGATGTTGGCAACAGCCCAGTTTTGGACGGCTTTTTTAGCATGCAGATGCCGCTGACTTTTATGGGTAGTTTCGACCAGGTAATCTATCAAATGCAAAGCATAGGCACAATATCGTGAACGCATTAATGCTTCAGCACTTGCAGGAATGGCCTTATTTTGGTGAAAAGGTTTGCAACAATCTGCATAACTTAATCCGGAGCAACAGGCACAATTGGTTGTATTCATATTGAATTTCAAAGGTATTAATAACAAGCTATAATTTATACCAGGAGCAAAAGTTTAGGCTGTAAATCTTAATTATGCGTTTTAATAAACTAAAGCCCTCTTTAGTTTTAAACATTTAAATATTGTTCGATAAATGATTTCCGGGTGATTAATTTCAAATAGGTATAATCGCCTGATGCCTGCTTTCTTTTTTTAAGTTCGTACAAAAAATGGCCACCCAAATCAACAATAATAGGTGCTTTAGCCATAAACCATACTGCATGTGGTTGTTTCCAGCAATAGGAATAGTAATGGCTGGTTATGGCTACTTTTTTTAATTCAGGATGGTAAAAGTTTAAAACCTTCGGTTTTGTTAATCCATTTAAAATTTCAGTTTTCCGAATCATAGAAAGATGATCTGTATGACAGAATTCATAATTTTCTAAAGCAGGATCATCTACATCCGGCAGGTTTTTTAATATCCTGAAGCCCTTAAACTTTTTGCCGTTTAACACCCAAATCAATTTAGGATAAAAAGCTTCCCGGCTGCTGAGCTCGGCCAGGGTAATGGGCGAATTTTGGAATTCGATTGTAAAGCCTGAAGGTGTATGCACGTCTGCCCGATGAATTTCTCCCAGCTTATCATCATAAAAACCAATCTCCCGGCAGTTTTCAGGGAAAGCCAGTTTCCAGTTTCGGTGCCAGGGCGTTTCTCTAGCATAGTATTCTTTAACCTTTGCTGGTTTAACCTCAATTTGATCCGGCTCTTCATTAAAGCTATACTGCTGTATTGACAATGATTCAGAATCTTTAAACTTCATGTGCGGATAAACACATTATTTTAGGTAAAACAATTATTAATAAACAGAAACAAATATATACTAATATTTTTAGTGTAAAAACAAAAAATGATTGTATTTTTAGCCAAAATACAATCAGCAAAAAATCACCGTTTAAATGATGCTGATTAAAAATTTTCGGGCATCTTTGCAAAAACAGCAAACAACTGCCTAAAATATTTGGCTAATCATAAATAAGTCCTGCTTTATAATAGCGGGGTGATAAATGCAATACATTGAACGATAATCAGCTCATACTCGATTTTCTTAAACTGACCAACCAACCGGTTTTCTTAACAGGAAAGGCCGGAACAGGAAAAACAACCCTGCTCAAACACATAAAAGATACCACTGAAAAGAACTTTGCTATTGTTGCACCTACAGCAGTGGCGGCAATTAATGCCGGTGGAGTAACACTCCACTCCTTTTTTCAAATTCCATTTGGTCCACTTATTCCGGTAAAGCAAGGCGAGGTATCTGTTCAGGAGGTACGGTATTCTGAAGATAAAATTAAATTGTTGAGGTGCCTGGATCTGCTTATTATTGATGAGATCAGTATGGTTAGGGCAGATTTAATTGATTTTATTGATCATGCACTGCGTACCGTTAAAGCCTCATCACGCCCTTTTGGTGGTGTACAGGTTTTGATGATTGGCGATCTTTATCAACTCTCTCCCATTGCTCATGATGCCTGGCATATCCTTAAAACCTATTATCCAAGCCCATATTTTTTCGACAGCCAGGTATTACGCTCCATTTCCATGACTACTTTTCAGCTGGATAAAGTTTATCGCCAGTCTGATCCTGTTTTTCTGGATATTTTAAATGGAATAAGAGAAAACACACTTAGTTCAGCTTTGCTGGACCGGCTTAACGAACGTTACGATCCGGGTTTAGATGAGGTATGGAAAGACGAATATGTAACCTTAACAACACACAATCATCTGGTTACGCAAATTAATCAGGAGTGTTTAGAAAAATTAGCAGGCGAAATATACTTGCATCAGGCCGTAATCTCAGGAGATTTCCCCAAAGATGCCTACCCGGTTGATGAAATACTACAATTAAAAGTTGGTGCACAGGTGATGTTTATTAAAAATGATTCATCAGGCAAAAAACAATTTTATAATGGTAAAGCTGCAAAGATTTTAGCCATCAACAGCGATTCGGTTAAAGTGCAGTTTATAGATGATGGTTCTGCGCTGGAAGTGATACCCGAAGAATGGCAAAACCTTAAATACAACCTTAATCAGGAAGAAAATAAAATTAACGAAGTTAATACAGGTACATTCTCTCAATACCCTTTTAAACTGGCCTGGGCCATCACCGTGCATAAAAGTCAGGGCTTAACCTTTGAGCAAGCGATTGTTGATGTAAGTTCTTCTTTTACCCACGGCCAGGCTTATGTTGCTTTAAGCCGCTGTCGCAGCCTGGAAGGATTGGTGTTAAAATCGCCTGTTAAAATGGAAAATATCATTACCGATTCAGGCGTCATCAAGTTTACTAAGCAATCTACCGAAACAAAACCAGATCATAAACAACTGGATTTTTACCGGATGGCCTTTGAATGGAGTTTAATTGATGATCTGCTTGATTTTCAGATGATTCAAAATCATTGGCAGCAGCTTAAATTATCTAATTTTAACCATACGGTAGAGAATAGTGCTTTTCGTAAATTAATGGATCAGTGCAGTAAAATATTAGAAACAGAAATTATAAAAATCGCCAATCAGTTTAAAAATCAGGAACGTTCTAAAATACCGGAAACTAATGATCTTAAAACGGAAAACTTATTTATGGAGCGCCTTAAAAAAGCATCTGCCTATTTTATTCCAAAAATTGAAGGTATTTTAAAGGAGATAATTGAATTTCATAAGCTGAAGATTTACCGGGATGAACATTCGGAGAAAATTTTAAACCTGTTGAATTATTGCTTTAATGCTTTAAACATTAAACTGGAATTATTTAAAATTTCATGGGATAATTTTAATCCGGTTACGTATATGCAAGCCTATCATGCAGGCAGCATAAAAGAAATTGATCAGAAAACTGAAGCTGTTAAAAAAATAGACGCACCTAAAAAAATTATAAACCCGCTACTCTATCACGATTTGCTGTCCTGGAGAAAAGGAGTTAGTGAGAAAAGAAATGTTGCTGAGCATACCATACTCTCCGAACAGGTTTTACAGCTTATTGCAGAAAAACTACCAAAATCTACGGAACAATTGGCGGCTATAAAAGGCGTTGGCATTGGAAATGCAACAGATCATGGAAGGGAAATTATTAAGTCGATTAATAATTACCTGGGAACCAACGAACTTTTTTAAAATGTAATTTATGAAGTGATACTGACCTTGAGTGCTGCTTTTGAAAGCGGGTATCTTAAGGCTCTTAATTGATCCATCGCTATACATAAAGCGCTGTAATTATTTGTGACTTTTAACGCGGTTAAAATATCCGGATGCATCAGTTTATCCTCAGGGCCTGTTATTAATAAATTGGCAATAAACTGAACACTTTCCCAAACCCCCGGTGCCACAAAAAAGTTAAAAGCAGCTAACATACTACTCCATTGTACTTCTCTTGCTGAAAGTAAAAAATGCCTTGATATTGGGCTAACCAGCCGCTTAAAATTAGCGTAATCCTCTTCGCAATTTGCCATTACCAATAGTGTAGAATCAATTGGAAAACGATTATGTTCTAAAGTCACCAGTTCAAGCCCGTGTGTATTAATAGTAGCTGCGCATATGCCCGAAATACTAATTAATGCCAGGTGATCATAAACCGTTGGATGCATTTTAAGATGACCGTTACGAACAAAACGAAAACCACCTTTTGCGGAGCGTTCGTTATGGTTTAAGGTGATGTAAAGCAATGAAAATTCATCTGTAAAATTCAACGCCATAACATAATGCGCTGCCTCAATTAAGCAAATGCTTAAATTACGATCCTGAGGTTCGGGGTTGGTGGGAGTAGAAAATATTGAGAGTTGCAAACGTGATAAAAATGTTCGGTTTCAGCTTTATATCTGTTGGGATAAATTTAGTAAAATTTGACCGGTCTCGGGCAAAAAACTTTTCAATAACAACCTCTAAAATGCTTTAAAGGCACTTAATTAGCTTTATACCAACACTTAATAAGAATAAATTATTTGTGCTTGTAAATCACACGATAATAAAAAATGCTGTAGCAAGCAGATCAAAATCTCCTGTTACAGCATTTACAATACCGACTTAATATTTTAGTCTATTGCTAGTATTTTATTAAATTTTGCCAGCGTTTTTACAGGTGCGTCAGCAGGATAGGTTAAGTAGTTAATCGTAAGCACCGTATTGCTGATATTAAAAGTTCCTTTTTCAAATAGATTATACTGTTGTGGAAGTTGAGTTTTAACTACCGTTCCATTGCTTTGCTTTACCCACTCTTCAGTAATATTGACTGTTAAGTTTTCTCCTTGTGCAGTATACGTCCCATTAAGGGTTACCAGATAATTGGCATCGATGGTGTTGGTCATATACATGGTAAACTTCCCGTTATCATTAAATACTATCTTTCTATTATAGGTTTGCTGGGGAGTTTCTACCCAGGCGCCTTTAATTGGATTATAGGGTGCTTCGTTATTTTTCTTTTTACAGGCAAAGATGAAAAGTGAAGAAATGAACAGAAGCGAGACAAGTTTCAGCGTTTTTTTCATAACAGTTGTATTGGTTTTATTATTAAACGTGCAGCAATGTTAAAGTGCTACATAAATTATTTATAAATTTTTTCCACCATACTTCTATTTTATTCTAAATAATAATTAATAATACATTATAAAAATTAATATAATACATTTTAAATACAAAAATAAAATAATAAATGTATTATTAATAATATATTTACTCTTATACCTGATCTAAAAAACACTCCATATGCTTTCCCTCCCACTAACAACCTTAAAACTTAAACTTCAAAGTTTAGGAGCCCTGCGTTCTGATGCCTGGGTGCTTATTTCGGAAACCATCCAATGTTCCGTTATTAAAACAGATGAAAATTTTAACAGACAGGAAGGGCAAATTGCCTGGTTATCAAACGGATTATTTAAAGAATATGACGCTGATGAACGAAAAAGACCTTCTATTGTAAATTTCATTCCACAAGGCCACTGTATATTAACCCGAAAATTGAATAAGCGTTTTTATTTAAAGGCTTGTGCAGATTCTTGTGTTTTGCACATGAATTTTGAGCAACTAATAAGCTTATATCATCATTTTAAAGAGCTAAAACCTATTTATGATGCACTTTGTGCAGATTATGATGAAGGAATGGTTTACCGCCAAAGAATACTGGAAGAAAAATCTGCTCAAAGAAAAATTGAACTTTTTCTGATAAGGTATCGCCCTCACTTAATTGAAATTCAAAAAAAGGACATCTGCAATTACCTGAAACTTAATTATGATTATTTCACCTCCATTTACTTCAAACTACTATAAGTACAGCACATATAAAACTTTGTTTACCAAGTAAATATAGCGTTAACTACAAAGTTAAAGCTATACATATTGCTCGCTAATTTGAACCATTCAATCAGCAATATGAAACAAAATCTTTTAACGCCCTGTCAGGTCTTTAATGGCATACTATTTCTTCTGGTACTGCTTTGGGTTTATACCGCATGTAGTAAACTGCTTAGTTTTGATACATTTAAACATGAACTGAGCATGCAACATCTGCTACCGGACTTGTTAAATGCATTGAGCTATTTATTACCTGCAATAGAATTACTCACCGTTGCATTGCTGATGATTCCGCTAAGTCGAAAATCAGGCCTTATATTATCTCTTTTTTTATTGGTGTTATTTACCATTTACATCTTACTCATTTTAGCAGGCTATTTCGAAAATAAACCCTGCAGTTGTGGTGGAGTTTTAAAAATATTGGGATGGAAAACACATCTTCTCTTCAACTTATTCTTCATTACAATTAATGCCATTGGTTTATATCTTTTTACTCAGGAAGAAAGGAGGCAACTGAAAAATAGCAAAATAAAATAGTGGCTTTTGGTAACAGCTGGTATCGGCCACATTAAACGACTTTATAAATCAACAATTTTAATTTAACTAAACTTTTTCTCTTGCTTTTTCAATGTAACAAAGCATTTTTCTTATGAATAAAGACATCAAAAAATTTGGCACAGGCATACTTGCTGCTGCTTTTGGTTTAGCAATTGTATTTATTGGTGCGGCTTTTAAGGCTGATCACGCCAAAACGAACACCTATACTTTTTACTATAGTGGACCATCATTTAGTAAAACAGATGTAGAAAATGAAAACAATTGGATTTACGACAGCAGTAATGAAACTGTATGTGACGATACTCCTCAAAAAGCCTGTACCATACAGGTATCTGATACTTTCGTTAATAATCCTGCCAGTGCGCCCACACTAAAAACAAGCACCAATTTAAGTGCTCAACTTCATACTACACTTGGAACAGCTTATGTTATTGGCTCTGCAGATGAAAATATGTTAATTACTAACCGGGCCGATTAATGTATTTGAAAGGAGGATCATAAATATAGATTTGTCAGCCTGAGCTTACAGAAGAATCCGTTCAAATTTGCTTTAAAGCATTTCAACAGACTCAACTTAACAAGTCCGGGAAGGAATAAATTTATGATCCCCTTTCTTTTTAATTTTGCTGCATTCCGGTCTGTTCAATAATATCTATCGGCAATGGAAGTGCATAATACCTTGAATCGGGCTGAATACTGATCAATTTACCGTTCACCAGTCTGCTCATGATGATATTTTCACCTTCTTTATTATAGCGCTTTACATCAATCCACCTCATATTTCTCATCAATAGTTCTTTTCGTCTTTCTAAGCGAATTTTCCTGATGGCATCTGTTTTATCAGCTGATGTAACGGGTAGAAAAACAGCCGTATTTTTCCATCGCTTTTTAAGCAATAGATTCAGGTCATCCATTGCACCTTGCACATTATTTAAAGCAGCACGACATTCGGCTCTGGTGAGGTACAATTCATCCGTGGCTAAACCACTAAACAAGGTACCTGCACTAGCAGCATAACTGCCTTTAAATTGCTGATAGTTTCCATTGGCTTTGAAAAAGATAGAGCGCCTTAAATCATTTGTTGCATAATTTGCATAAAGTGTTGAATCTACCCTGGCTGTTGCCGGAATATGAAGGCCAATAAAGCTGAACATTTCAGCATAAAAGATGGTTTCTTTATTAAATTTTTTGAAAGGTACAGCGGCAGTAAGGCTCACGATACCAGGATCAGCATTATAATCCATTAACTGGCTATTTAATTTAAGGGCTTCGTCCGCATATTTCAGGGCCATATCATATTGCAGTTTATACAAATAAGCCCGGGCTAGCAAAGCATATACTGCCCCTTTTGATGGCCGGAGCTGGTTTAAAGCATAATCGGGTAAATAATTAAGGGATAACAACAGGTCGTTTATAACCTGATCATAACATTGCCTTACACTTGCCCTGGATGAAGGTTCGTTAAAATTGGAATTGAGCCGTAACACGATGCCTAAATCTTTATCCGAAGTATTTTCATCATAGGCAAATGCATATTGAGTTAATAAACCCAGAAAGTAAAATGATCTGTAAAACAAAGCAGAACCTTTTACATTATCCCAGGCTTGTGCATTCTCCTTATTCCGCTCTATTTTTATCCAGTATATCCAAACTCAGATTTGTATTGTAAACCGCCAGATAAGAATAAGACCAATCGTTGCCAATTCTGTAATCAATAGCTTTCCAAACATAAATGTCCTGACCCAAAACTCCCGCAGCATTATAGCTGCTCAGGGGCAAAAAGTAATCATCAGCGGATGTTTCGCCATAAGAAGGCGTACTTTTTATATTCATTATGGTTGCATCATCCAGTAATCCCTGTGCATCGCTTAAAGTGTGAGGGGTAACGAGTTTAGCATTCGATTTTACATCCAAATATTTTTTACAACTGTTTAAAGATGCTACAGCTAAAAAAGCAAGCATCAATTGATATATCTTTTTCATCATTTTTTTTATTTAAAAATTACCTCTTAAACCAAAACTAAACTGCCTTGCAGGTGGAATTACATCTGCATAATCGGGATCAACATTTTCTTTGCTTGCTTTCCATACCAAAGCACAATTTTGTACAATGGCATAGGCTTCCAGGTTCCGGAAAGGAAAGTGCCAGCTTGCTGTGTTAAATTTATAACTCAGGTTAATGTAATCGAGCCGGATGTTATCGCCTTTAATCGCATTGATGGTCGATGCAAGATAAAAAGCATCTCTTGGCTGATTAACAGGATACACAAAAGCAGGTACATTGGTTAAAATTTCATCCCCTGACTTTTGCCAGCGTTTTTCATAATCGCCATGCCCTTGCCCAAACGTAACCAGATTACCGTAGTTTATAGAGGATTTACTAAGATAATAACCCAAACGGTAAGAAAAATTTAACGAAATACTGAATGCTTTATATTTAAAAGTATTGATAAAAGAACCAAAGACCGTTGGACTTGCAGCACCCAGGTATTCGAGATTATTTCCGGTGGTGAAAGCCTCAATCTGCATGGCGCTGTAATTGGTGCTTACCTTTCCGTTTAGATAACCCTGCGGGTTCCCCGAAGCATCCAGGCCTGCCCACTTGTAACGGGCTATTGCATAAAGTGGTTTTCCAACTACTGGTGTAATACTTGATCCTGAAGACAACAATGCAGATAAATCAGAGCCTTGTTCCCGGTAATATTTAACAGTTTTACTGGCATTGTAGCTCAGATACAAATCGGTATTCCATTTAAAAGTACCAGTGGCTACATTCTGACTGTGTAATTCTGCATCTACTCCGTAACCTTTCATATCGGCTATATTTCTAACCAGTACACCTCTGGCGCCCCATGTTGTATAGTCGTAAGGTGCTTCTCCATATAAATCGCTACCCTTTTTAAGGTACCATGCCACTGATCCCGTTAACCTTTCCTTTGGTGAAGCAAAATCTACTTTAAGATTGAACTGTGATAATTGTTCCCATTTAAGGTTGGGGTTATTAATGTTCGAAACTCTGGTAAAAGGCAATCCGGTTACGGGATAAGTAAGATAACTGGCTACGGCCGACGCAGTTTTGGTTAAATCAACGTTACCGCTGTACCCGAAAGTAGCGGATAATTTCAAAAACGGAAGCCATTCAACATTATAGAAAGATTCATTAGAGAGTGACCAGCCAATGCCTGCCGACCAAAGTGGTTTCCATTTATCGTTGGTATTGGCTCCAAAAATATTAGAACCATCCCTCCTTATACTTCCTGAAATGGAATATTTACCCCGGTAACTATAGGCTGCATTTGCGTACAGGCTTACAAACCGGTAATGCGTAGCCAGTAAAGTGCCATCTGTGCTAATCTGGCTGTAATCACCGCCTAAAAATTCAGGATAACTTGTTACAGGATCAATAAGTGAGAAATAAAGCGGATCTTCCCGATAACCATAACGGGTTACCCCACTCGCATTTGTTTCAACATTCCGGGCTTCCACTCCTGCTATAGCATTGATAACATGTACACCAATATTTTTATTTAAGTTAAGTTGGAAACGTCCGGTCTGAGAAGCTATATCGGTAATGTCCTCGTCTTGTATTCCACCTGGGGGCACAATATATTTAACCACCCCGGTACTTCGGTTTAACTGGCTGTAAGTATTAATCAGGTCTCTGGCGGCATAACTTTCCGGATCAGAAAAAGCTTTACTGTTTGTATTTTGCTTCTGATACTGATAGCTTAAATTCAAACTCAAATAACTAAGCAACTGATATTTTAAAGCGGCACTTGCAAATAATTCCTGTTGTAATTTTGCAACTGTGGAATGCTTGTAATCTTCGGCCGGATAATATTTCCAGTTAAGCAGCTTGCCATTACCTGCGGTATCGATATAATTGCTCCTGTATTTTCGGGCAACCTCTATTGCATTTCCATCTGCATCTAAAAAAGAAAGATAAACCGGAAATCTGTTACCAATACCAATTGTTTTATAAACTGGCCGACCTGAATTTGTTTTTAACGAAGTGAAATAAACATTTGTAGCCAGAGTAAGTTTATCAAGCAACTTAAAATCATTGCTTAAACGGATGTTAAGTTTATCAGCCGTTGTGTAAGTTTCTCCTTTCTGCTTATCGTAAGCTGCAGAAAGGAAATAGGTATTTTTATTACCCCCGCCTTTTATATTTAGTCCATATTGCTGGGTAATGGCCTGGGTATAAAAATGATCTGAATAAGATTGCTGCGTATTGTTTTTAGCTAAATCAGCAAGCATAGTGCTGGCCTGTGCTGCTGAAATTTTAGCAGAACGCTGAGCAAATAAAATTTCTACTGCAGGAGTAAGTGCCTGAAAAGGGCTTTGAGCAATTTGATTATCAAAATAGCCGCTGTTAAAAAGTTTACGTTCTACTTCAATATAATCAGATGCACTCATTTCTCTGATGGCAAAAAGATCGGGTTTGGCCTGCACCATTGCACTGGCATTAAATCCTATTTGCAGAGGCTGATTTAATTTTCCTTTTTTGGTGCTGATTACCATTACTCCATTACCTGCCCTTGCACCCCAAATTGATGCCGCAGCGGCATCTTTTAAAATGCTTACATTATCAATATCATTTGGATTAATGTTGTTGATATCCCCCTCATAAATATAGCCATCCAAAACAATCAGTGGGTCTAATGGGCCATTTATTGTTCCAAGCCCGCGTATACTAATGTTGAGATTGCTTTGGGGATTCCCATTGCTTTTGCCAACATTAAAAAGTAACCCGCTACTCTGTCCGGCCAGTCGGTCCAGAATGTTTGTTCCTGCCCTGCTATTTAAAGCCTGTTCATTAATTACAGAAACGGTTCCATTAATTTCATTGGGTTTAAGGCTTTGATAACCGGTTTGCACCAATACTTCTTCTAATTGTTCAATTTTTGGTGTCATCCGTACATTTATAAAATCGTTACGGAGTACTGATTTAAAAATAGAAACATATCCAATTGCACTAAACCAAAGGGTATCCGGGAGCCTTTTAATCTGCAAGGTAAAATTGCCATCCTCGTCGGTTCCGGCCATGCCACTTTTCGCACTGCGAACAGAGACAGAAATCCGCTTACCATCTAAATCCGTTACCTTTCCTTTAATGGTAAAAGGTGGTTTTACTTGTGCCGAAGCGTTAAACACAAGCAATAAAAATATAACAGAAAGTATTATCTGTATATATTGCTGCCTTTTGGACAAAGCGTTAAAAAGAATCGTATACATGTTATCGTTGTTTTAAGGGTAGGTTAATAGATAAGCCGGCCACTAATCTTTCTATATTGGCGGTGGTTACTTCTTCCTGTTCGGTTATGGCTTTAATACGCCTATCGGCACCCAGCCAGATGTAATGCGGAATTACCTGCACCGGAAATAAAACTTTAAGAGTGGAATCGCCAATAATGAGCGGAATAGAAAAACCCGGCAACTCCTTTTTTTGTTGAGTCAGAAAGGCTTCTACCTTAGCCGGAGTATCCCGGCCTGAGGGGTTGATCATCAATACCTGAAGGTTTTTCCCATATTTTTTTTGAAGGGCATCTGCATGGGGGAAACCATTAATACAGCTGCCGCACCAGGTGGCCCAAAAATCGAGCAGGATAACTTTACCTTTAAAGGCTGATAAGCGAACGGTGGAGTCTTTGTAATTAAGTACTTTATGGAACAAAAGATCAGGCAAACGATCTCCAATTTTAAAGGTACTTTTATCCTTGCCTGAATCCTGTGCATTCGCATTTAAATTAAAAGCCATAAACAGCAGAACCATTCCGGCCATTAAATTTATAATGCTTTTTTTAGGGCAAAGCGATGCCCGGGCGATGAAATTTGATATTTTTCGCATATGTTTATTTGGTTAGTTGATTAAATGATAGAAACCAGAAACACTTATTTTTTAGCCATAGCAAACCACCTCTGGTTAAAAACCAGTTGCTTTTGATTTGCAGGGCAATGTTTCTAAAGAATCAGATTAGCAGTTATTCAAACTGGTTTTTTAATAATCAGTTTGAATAATTGCTTTTGAGATTGAACGGGATGTGGTAAACATATGGATGGGATGAATATTGGGCAAAGATCATAACAGCAAAACCCGTTTTTTACGGGTAATTTAAAATCAATAATGCTGTTAAACTTGTTCATTGCCCGTATTTTAATGGTACGAGTCTTGTTGGAACGCAAGGCTCACAATACATGTGGAACTGCATACCTTGCCTGCTTAAAGTTTCTGACGCCTTATGTAACATGGATTTACAGCAGCCCCACATCTATTTCAATATGCATAGCATACCTAATATAGATATGGTATTAAAACTGCTGTCTTGTTCTACGGCGTCAGAAAATGCAGTAACAAGACTCGGATTAATACCTAATCATTATAAATCAAATGTAATTATATTTTTCTGAATGCGGTTATAAATAACCGCATATTTTTTTATCAAATATCCAATATCCCTGTATAGGTTATCAGGGTAGTTTATTGAAGAAATAAAACTGTATCTGGTCTATTTTTTAATCTCTGAATAAGGGTGCACCGCAAAATTTACAAAATTCGGCATCGGTATCATGTCCTTCTCTACTGCATGACGGACAAGATTCGGGCAGTTCTTTTTTCAATCTGGACGCCATGGCTAAATCATGGGTAAGAATACCTGTGGGCACCGCAATAATGGCATAACCAATCAACATCACCACAGAAGCAACAAACTTCCCGATTGGTGTAACAGGTGAAATATCGCCATAACCTACTGTAGTAATGGTTACAATGGCCCAGTAAATGCTTTCAGGGATATTAGAAAAGCCATTTTCACGCTGTTCAACGAGGTACATGATTGATCCGAGAATAACCACCAGCGTTAATACGGTTAATAAAAATATACTGATCTTTCTAACGCTCCCTTTTAAAGCTTGTGTTAGAAAATTAATTTCTGTTAAAAAGTGGCCCAGTTTAAAAATACGGAAAACACGAAGTAACCTCAGCGCCCTGAAAACAAGTAAAGACTGAGCCCCAATAAAAAAGATACTCAGATAGGAAGGGATCAGGGCAAGCAGGTCAATAATACCAAGTGGACTTAATACATAACTTAAAGGTTTTTTGATGCAAATAAGTCTTAAAATATATTCGATGGTAAACAGAATGGAGAAAATCCATTCCAGGTGGCTGAACAATGTACCGTATTGCTTGTGAATGCTTACTACGCTATCCAACATGACTACGATTATACTGGTTAGAATGGCGATGAGCAAAGCTACATCAAAAACTTTTCCTGCCGGCTTATTTGATTCATAAATAACCTCATGTAATTTAAACCGCCAATCTTTCTCTTTGGATTCTGCCATATTAATGTTTACCTGATCTGTATTTCAATTTTATAAAGATAACAACACAGGCATTAAATTTATGTTTTTAACTGCTTTCCTGTATTTGTTCTTTATAAAGATGCTTTAAGCGTTTCGACAGGCTTAATATGACGGCTGAAAATAAAAAAATACAATACCAATCTGTCATCCTAAGCTGAGCATTATAATAATTATGTTTTCAGTCCACTAATTTTTTCGACAGTTTTTTTGCTGGTTTTTTTCTTTTTTTAAGCCAGATGATAAAACCCGTAATGGGCAGACTGGCCGCAATTAAACTTGCCAGAAAAGAAAGTATTTTACCTGGCAGTCCCAGCAATTTTCCGGTATGTAAATCGTAATTGGTGGCTTCAATTAAATCGGCACCATTGTTTTGACTATAGAATTTAGCCCTTAACATTTCTCCGGTTTGTTCCTTATAAAAAAAGGTATTTTGATTGCGTACCCAGCGATATGGATAAATCATTCTAAGTCTCAGTTCATCTTTTCCCCTTAAAGATAAATTGGTGGCTATTGCACCTGGGTATTTAAGCTTTGCTTCTGCATATATTTTTTGATACCTGAGTGGCAGTGAATCGAGTTTAATTGTTTTTGAATCTTTTACTTTATTACCCGGATTTAACTTTGCTCCGGTAAAAAAGCTTGCCATTGTTTTTACTTCTTTAAAGGCAAAATATAAACCACTTAATGCCGTAACCAGCAACACAATGGAGGCGTAAAAGCCTAAAACGTTGTGCAAATCGTAATTTAACCGTTTAAAAGAGGCTTTTCTTTTGATGGTTAACGATTGCCTTAACAATCGCATTTGTCCCGGAAACCATAAAATTAAACCGCTAATCAGCATCAGCACAAAAATAACGACAGACCATCTGATGATAAATTCGCCAGGTTTACCCAACAATAACGAAGTGTGGATATGCTGTACAACATCCAGCCAGTTTAAACCGCCTTTTTTGATCAATGTGGCATTGTATGGATTGTAATAATAAACCATACTCTTTTTGGTAGTTATTTCAACTGCAGCATTAGGAAATTGTTCATTTATCCGGATGCCCCTGATTTTGTCGCCCTTTGCTGACTGCTCAAAACTGGAAATAATTTTATCCAGGCCGGCAAAGGGTTTATTTTGCGGGGTTACAAAACGAAAATCTTCTTGTGTAAGTGCTCTTATTTCTTCTTCAAAAACAAATAAGGCCCCGGTAATACCAATAACAATGACCACCAAACCTGTAGCAAGGCCCAGCCAGAGGTGTATTTGTCTGATTATGTTTTTAAATTTCCGTTTCATCTGCTCTTAAAAAGCGTAACCCAGTGATAAATTAAATCTTCTGCCATTTCCTCTTACATAATTTATACTGCTGCCATAAAACTGAGATATAGCGGGATAATAAACTTTATTTAACAAATTCTCTACCCCTAAAGATACTTTTAAAGGTGGGGTAATCTGATAAGCCACAGCAAGGTTAAATAAATTAAATGCTTTTACAGGGCCTTCGCCAATTAGGTATTTGCCTGTAGCCGCATTCGGTTTAAAACGATCTCTATTACCTACCCGCATCCAGTTTACATCAATACTTAGGTGCTTAACCCCTGAATATTTAAGGTATACCGTTGTTTTTGAAGGGGGTACACGGGTGGTGTTCAGGTAAACATCTTTTTCGCCATTAAAATTACCATCATCATCTACATCACCCTTACCTTCTACCTGTGCATAATTACCCCCAATGCTCAGCGTTTTTAATACCTGATAATCGGCCTGAATTTCGAAACCGTATACCCGCTCTGGTATTCTTTGCGAAATATAAGTGCCATTCACTTCAAGCAGGTTAGCGCCTAGTTTAGAGGTGCTGTAATAATAAGCGGCACTAAAATTAAGCCTGCCTAGTGTACTGCTAAAACCGGCCTCGTAATTGTTTACAATAATGGGCTTGGTTTCCAGTTGTGATAAGGTATTGCTTTTTGCTGCACGCAGTACCCTGCCCAGTTCGAATACGGAAAAGGATTGTGCATAACTGATAAAAGGGTTAAAAAATTTATATTTAGAATAGCGGGCACCTGCATTAAATACCAGTGCATTGTAATTAAGTTCTCCTCCTTTAACCGCAATACTACCGGCACCATTAGCACCTGTAGCCAGTGTGTTAAAATCGGCTACATCAATGTTGATATTTTCGGCTCTTAAACCGCCCTTTATGGTTAAATCATTAAATAATGTTGCCGAAGCCTGTAAATAAGGTGCAAAGTTTACCATATTCATATCTGGCACCCATAAACGACCATCGGTTAAACTTTGTGCCGTTTTATCGTTCATTAAATCCAACCCATAATTAAGCTGCATTAATACTTGTTCTGAAATTTTTAATGGTGTATTTAAATTTATCCTTGCACCTTTCTTGGTAGAAGTAATGGCCGATTGACCGCTTCCGAAAAAGGATGCTGAATTAGAATAAATGGTGTAAAAATCCTGATAATATAGATTGGCGGTAAGATCGGTCTTACTAAAAATTTGCTGATTGGTGTATTGTAAATTGGCATTGTGATTAAAGCGGGTACCTTCATCTTCTCCTGGCCTTACACCACGAATACCAATGGCTGGCGACTGACCATAAACACCTTCTTTAGTGATGTATAACGAATGCTGTCTGGAACTAAAATAATTATACATCAGCTGTAACCTTTGTTTCGGTGTAAAGTTATAACCCACCTTAGCAAAACCGTTGTAAGATTTAGTTTCTCCGAGCCCATATTCAGGCGAAATAACCAAACCTTCTGCATCCCAGTATACCCCTGTTTTTTCGTACATGCCACTTACCAGGAAATCCATTTTTCCGGCTTTGCCATATAGTTGCTGCGAAAAACGATAACCTATGGTGCTGTCACCTTTCAGGTTGCCTGTTATTCCGGCTTGAGTATAAGCTCCGAAAGATTTACCCTGATCAGCTTTTTTAGTGATGTAATTAATCAACCCGCCTTCGGCACCATTACCATAAATGGCTGTGGCTCCTTTAATCACTTCCACCCGATCTACAACCGATGGATCGATGCTGCGAATGTCTCTTCCACCTGCTCTTAGAGGAGTAGATTGCGGAATTCCGTCAATTAGTACCAATACGTTTCTGCCCCGCAGGGTTTGACCTGAATTTCCGGTCTGATTGGTTGAAAAACCTAAACCGGGTACACTGTAAGACAGAATGTTGGCTAAATTAGGACTAATGGCAGATTGTGTATTTAATTCTTTAGCAGTTAAAACTGTTACCGATGATGGGGTTTGTGATAAGGATTCGGGACGACGGCTTGCGGATACAATCACATCATTAAGGCCTTCACTTTGTTCCTTTAAAGTAAAAGTAATCGGCGTTGTATCATTTGCTGTAATCGTTATATTTTGTTCCAGCAGATTAAATCCGGTGCTCGAAATTCTAACTTGCTGTATACCGGCTGGTACGCCTGCCAGCGAAAATTCGCCTGCCTGGTTGCTGGTTGTTTTAAGTTTGTATTTCCGGATCTGGATATTGGCATAAGGAATTTTATTTCCTAAAGAATCTACAACCAAACCGTTGATGGTGGCTGTGCTGGTTTGTGCAAAAAGCTGAACAGAGGATAAAATGAAAAGCGCTGTAATAAAAAGTTTAATGTATAACTGCCTCATGAAATTTAAATTTCGGCAAAGCTAACATTATTTAGACTGATTAAAAATAATAAATTAAAAAGAATTGGGCTTATCTGCAATACTCCTTTTAAAGGAAAATTAAACAGGCTTAAAAATGAAGTTGTATGGTGATGTGGATTTAATTTTAACAAAGTTGTATTACAGATTATTATTTAAATTATTTTTTCAAAATGTATTTAAGGTTATCAAATAAACGTTGAATTAAACGCCTGTCGTTGGTAATGATTTCTGCTGAACCTTTAGCCTCTGCCTTAAAATCAAGTTTTGTTCCATAATTGGTTTTTAACTGATTAGGAAAATCAACTAATACCATATAGGTTTCTACATCTGCTTTTTCTGTTTTGGTGGTATTGGTGGTTAGCGAGATTGATTTAATCCGGCCTGTTATCGAACCATATTCCATATAGGGGTAATTATCCAGCTTAACAATTACTTCCTGTCCTGTTTTAATTTTACCACTGCCTTGTGCGGGTAAAACAACCTGCCCAAATGCCTTTTCAGCTGCTGGCACTATCGTAAATACTTGCTCGCCTGCCTGTACAAATTGGTTTTCATTGTAAAACTTTAAGAATTGTACTTTTCCACTAAATGGGGCTTTAAAAACATATTTCTGCTCCCAACTTTTAATATTATCCACTAAATCATTATAGGTAGAAATTAGACTAATTTGTAATTCTTTTTCCTTTTCAGGTTTTTGTATGCCTAACTCCTGAATCTTGCTTTCCGTTTGTTGTGCAGCTTGTTTAGTGTTGATTAAATTGTTTATGGCATTTTGTAATCCATCTTTACTGGATAAATAACTCATTTGTGTTTTATCCAGTTCAGATTCACTGATTACTTTTTTAGTATATAGTGTCGAATCCCTGCTATAAAATTTGTGAACATAGATTAAACTGTTTTTGGCCATCTCTACTCTTTTAGTAGCGGTGGAAATAGAATTTCTCTGCTCATTTAATAAAGCGATATAGTTTTGTGCTTGCTTATCTAAAAGCCTGTCTTGTTTATAATTGATAAACTCCTGCAGGCTATTGGCAAATGCATAATATTTGGCATTCAACTCTCCTAATGAAAAGTTGTGAGGTAATTTCTGTCTGATGTTTAAGATATTATCCGTATTTGGATTAAATAATTTAAGTAAGCTATCAACATAAATTACACTGGTTGGGTTAGTTGGATTCTCTATATACGCTAGTACTTGTCCTTCTTTAACTTCGTCCATAGATTTAATCCCATTAAGCTTTAATTTACCATTGCTACCAGCAATTAGCTTTAATGGAGCGCTACTGGCGTTAATACTGATCTGTCCGTTTACCACATCCGGATAGCGAACCAGCCAGCCAAAAACAAACAGCAGTATAAACAGAAAAACTACGATTGCTGAAACCCAAAAGCCAAAGCGTGTTGGCATCCTGTCTATAATATGTTGTACTTCCTCCGTTCTTTGATTAGGAAAGTATAATTTTTCGTCATTCATCATTCCTTAATTTTCGTTGAGGTTTTTAGGGATTTCCATTGCAATTGTACTGGTTAAATCCATTTGTGATTGTACCAGTTGATGATAACGTCCTTTTCTTTCCATTAAAGTGTTATGGTTTCCAATCTCTACTACGGTGCCTCCCTGCATAACAATAATTTGATCTGCTTTACGGATGGTGCTTAACCGGTGGGCAACTACAATAACCGTTTTATCTTTAAACACATCATCTAACGCGGCTACAATCTTTTGTTCATTAATGGTATCTAAACTATTGGTGGCCTCATCAAAAAACAAGTAATCAGGGTTTTTATATAGGGCACGTGCAATCAATATCCGTTGTTTTTGGCCACCGCTTAATCCTCTGCCCTGTTCGCCCATCATGGTTTGATAACCTAAGGGTAATTGCTCTATTTCCTGTGCGATATTGGCCGTATGTAAGGCTTTCTTCAATTTGTCGTAATCAATTTTTTCATCATCCAACACAATGTTGTTCATAATGGTATCATTAAAGATCTTACCGTCCTGCATAACCGCCCCACATTTATCCCGCCATTGCCTTAAACTGATGTTATTAATATTCATGCTGCCAATCATGATATCGCCATAGCTCGGTTTATATAAACGAAGCAGTAACTTCAAAAGGGTAGATTTACCACTGCCACTATCGCCAACAATGGCTGTCACTCTTCCTTCAGGAATAACCAACCTGATTCCCTGTAACACCATTTTACCATTTGGCGTATATTGAAACATAACATTGTTTATAACCAAGCTTTTGTTTTCAGGTAGCTCTGCGTTGTTGGTGCCTACGTTATCATGCTCATCATCCAGCTGGTGAATTTCATTTAACCTTAAAAAACTGATTTTAGCAAACTGAAAGGAGATGATAAACTGAATAAACTGTACCACGGGTGCGTTTAACATCCCGATAATAAACTGGGTAGAAATCATCACCCCAAAAGTGATTTCGCCATTGATAACGGCTTTCGCACAATAAAAAGTAATCAGCAGGTTTTTTAAACTATCTATAAACTGGGCACCGAGATTTTGAGTATTGGTAATGCTTAAAACCTTTAAATTAACTTTATACAAACGGGCTTGTATGTCTTCCCATTTCCATCGTTTTTGTTTTTCGTAGTTGTTTATTTTAATATCCTGAATACTCGCAATGGTTTCTACCCAATAGCTTTGGTTTTTACTCACCAGATCAAAATATTCCCAGTCTAATTTCTTTCGGATATTTAAAAAAGCCATCACCCATGCTACATAAATTACACTACCGCCTAAAAAAATATAAAATATAATAGGGTTATAAATGAACATGATCACCCCAAAAACCACAAAAGTTAAAGCAGAAAAAATCATGTTGAGTGAATTGTTCATAATAAAACTTCGAATGCGTTCATGATCCTGAGCACGTTGCAAAATATCACCGGTCATCTTGTTTTCAAAAAAGGTAATGGGCAAACGCATCAGTTTAATAAGATAATCAGAAATGAGGGCTATGTTTACACGGGAGGTTACATGAAGTAAAATCCAATCACGTACCAGATTACTGAGCATTACACTTACAATAATTGCGACATTGGCAATTAAAACGATATTGATAAAATCAACATCATGGGTTTGTATACCTACATCGATAACGGCCTTACTGATAAATGGCAATAGCCCTTGTAAGATGGTGACCAACAACATTACCACAAATAAATTGACGAAACTCTTTTTGTATGGAGAAAAGTAGCCAATAAAATTCTCAAAAGTTTTCTTCCTTTCTAACTTTTCATCGCCCTGTCTCTGATAAAAATCAGCCTGAGGCTCTAAAGCCATCAGCACGCCTTTATCGCTTCCTGCTTTAATCCATTTAGCTGCAAATTCTTGTAGATCATATTTAATATGACCTTTGGCCGGATCGGAAACATATATAGTTCCGCTCATCTTGCCCTGATCTTTATCACTCCTTTTACCCTTCACCTTGTATACTACAACAAAGTGGCTGTTATCCCAATGTACAATTACCGGTAACGGGATTTTATATAATAAGTCACCAACACTACAATTAATGGAGAGCGTTCTCAATCCTATTTCTTCTGCAGCTTGGCTTAAGTCTAAAAAAGATACGCCTTCCCTTGTAATTCCACATTTATCCCTTAAAAATTGTAGTGAATAAAATTTCCCATAATATCCGGTAACCATTTTAAGACATGAAGGTCCACAATCCATAACATCCAATTGTCTATCAATTGGGAATTTTTTTAATGACATATTAAAATTAAAAAAATAATTTATTATACAAACTTCGTATTTTTTATTACAAAAAAATTTGTTTTTCGAATTTATTTTTATAACATTGGGTCATCAATCAAATTTACAATAATGAAAAAATCTATCTTAAATTTTTCTCAATTGGCAGAACAATATGAAATTTTGCCATTAACAAAAACAGCTTCTCTAAAAGGAGGAACGGAAGATATTAACGGCGGCGACTTAGGTACAGTTATAATAACTCCAGATGGGTTTGATTGGTCAAATTTTTATGGTGGAATCGCTTACAACAGCGGATCATTTATATTTGGTACGAGCAGCGGTGGTGGTTCTTCCACAGAAGGATCAGGAGGAGGTATACAGCAATATGCTCAAGGATTTCAAAGCCTTGGTTTTCTTGCAGATGAGGCTTCAATAATAGCCGCCAGCACAAATAATATCGCCGCCCTAAAGATGTTTGGAAAGCTAAGCATCATTGCGCAGACTGCGGGCTTTACTTTTGATTCCGTAGCGTTATATGACCATTACCAAAATAATCAAGGTAACATGGACGCAGTCAGATTTAGTATTAAGACAACTGGAACTACAATGTCGATTATTGCAGGAAGTGCTGTTGGAGGGCCTCCCGGAATACTATTGGAACATTAATAGCAGCTTCAACTCTTGGAGCAGAATGGTCTTATGATGTAGCTAGAGAGTCTTTAAATCAAATTTGGGGAGACTTCGCTAATAATTATGGTAATGGAGGCTTACCAATGCCCTAAGAATGCTAAGTGTAACTTTAAAAGATCATTATAGGTTAATAAAAAATAACTTTCTGTATATAGGTCTGTATATAGCATTTGTCGTTTTTGCTTTCTTTAAGCAATTTAATCATTATGAAATTAGCATTATTGCTACTTCCATCTTCATATTTGCTTTTCTTTCCCCATCAATTTATCTGCATTGGACTTATTATACTCAGGCAAAGGACATGTCTATTAAAATAAGTGAAAATTTATTAGAAGTGTATTATAAGGATAAAAAAGAGCGTTCAATTACTAAAGAAGATATTGTAAAAATAGACCTATATATGTCAGCTTCAAATATAGAATACGGTTATTCTTTAGGGGGATACACTTGGGAAGAATATAATTATGCAATTATTAAGACTATAAATGATGATATTCTAATTAATAACCTACTTTATCCTGAGATTGGAAGTCTTAACAGGTACTTTCAGGAAAATAAAATGAGTTATCACAAAAGACTATTTGCTATTTTGCCATGAGAAAAAAGAGTTTCTTTTTATTTGTCTTATTTTATATTATTTTGATTCTTATTATATATGCAGTATGGACTATGAATCATAATAAAGATACTCCTGTGTCAAATATATTTACTACTTTAATTAGGATTTTGTCCTACCCGCTAATAATTTTAAGAGACTCTTACGGTGTAAAACTTAATGGTTATTTACTTACGGTAAACTACATAATTGATTCTATTATTTTAGGCTTTATCACTCAAAAGATTTGGAATAAATATCATAAGTAAATCAATATCTAAAACATAAGTATTAACTTATTGAATAATGACAGGTTATTATGATCACGACATCCCAACAAATAAAAAGAAAATTATATACGGTTTGTTCTACATGATCCTTTCATTTTTTTTATTGTTTTTAATCATTAACTATTATTTAGTTGCATATAATATCATAATAGAAGATTTAAGCAAAAAATCAATCAGAGAAAAATTAAGTGGTTCTTGGATCTTAGTTAAGAAAGAAGGGTTTAGAGATAATAAAGACGTCTTAGGTGAGAAATTAAAGTTCGGGCAGTATGTTCGATATACAAATGACATATTTCCTAAAGTTATAAATATTGTAAAAGAAAATGGTTCTTACTTATCTCATGGAAGACAGGGGTTTTATATTAGAGATCCTTATTTTACTGAAAGTGATATGGGATATAACTTGAAAATATTAAAAGTGACGATGGATACATTAGAAGTTGCGACTGAAAATTTTCCAGGACATCAAGAATTATTGCTCAAAACAACATATACAAAAGAGAACTAATTGCAAATTAGCTTAACAGGAACGGGTGACTAGTTTACCTTTAAAGTATTGCATTTCTCTATTAATAATAATTTCAATGCTAAAAAATATCTTACTTTTTTTTTCTTATGCTTATTTTTTGTGTCATGCAAAGATAAACAGAGCACACTTTACCCTAAAATTTATGGCAAGTGGTACGGACAAAAACAAATGATATCGGAAAATTTTAATGAGGGCAAAATCAAATTATTAAATGAAGATAAAAGAAGACGTAATTCAGAGTCTGTGAATTTTATTTTTGAAAAAGATGGAATTCTAAAAATGGAAGATAATACAGGTAATTTATCAAGCTCTTTAAACCAATCCAGCACTTATGAGATATCAGTAGATAGTAATTTGATTTCAGGAAATTTAAAAACCAAAATCATGTTAGTTAATAAAGATACATTGATTTTGTACTCGCAAGACGAGCCAATACTAAAGCTTTTAAGAGTTTTTACACGACTCCCTCAAAATAAATAATAAATTAATACTGATTTGATTATCAGGCGTCAGTTGGTTGTACTTTTGCCTCAATTTAAGATTAGAACATCTAATATTTAAATTGTTTTGTGGTTGATCTTATTATTAATTTACGATTAATGGCATTTTAAGTATAAGCCCAGTCTATAATTTGTTTTAATGCTTTCTTGATTTCTGCCTGTCCTTCTTTTTGTTTAATGTCAATTCCACAAAAGGTACTTCCGTTCATATGTGCTTGCAGGGTAAGGAAATAAACACTACTAACCAGAATGGCTTCTATTGCTCTGAAGTTTTTGTCTTTATCTTTAAAATATTCATCTGTAACCTGACTTAATATCCTTTCTCCCAATTGTTCTCGGTTTAGTACCAGTTCTTTCAGGGGTTTCGAATTTTCACTTAATTCCCAGGTAATAATCCTGCGCATTTCGGCATTCTCCATCAGGTCATCAAACTGCTTTTCTAAGAATGATTTAGAAAATTCTTTACCAAAATCAAGCTTGCCATTTTCTATAATATCTTCTACATCATTAGAACTGATTTTCCAGTAATCTTTAGTATTTAAATACTCCTTTATCAGTCCTTCTACTCCACCGAAGTAGTCGTAAATCAGTTTCCGGTCTAAATTTGCCTTTGCGGCAATTTTACTAATGTTTAAGCCGGCAAAGCCTTCTTTTTTTAAAATACTACCTACAGAATCTATTAGTTTCTTTTTTGTTCTGTCTTTATTTCTAAGCGGACCATCGGTAATCTTTCTCGGCATTTCGTTTCAGTTTAATTTGCAATTTGCAATTTTTCAAAGTATTATTCAAACATTGAAATAAAAGTTTAGCTGTTTTGCAAAATTCTGCAGACATTTAATCAATAACCTGTTCAATAAGCAGATTATTTTTAAAAAATACCAGTTTTTTTATTGTACAATATTCAAAATTAAAAGCATGAAAACAGTAGATGAAATTTATAAATCTATTGCCGCCAACATTAACCTGGTGATTAATGAAAAATGGACAAAAGCCGTTTTATACATTGAGGTAATTGGTGAAATGGTTAGTTTTACAGGAAGTTATTTTAATGTTAATGAGAAAAAACAATTAGATGTTGATGAATTTGATTTCCAATTAACATTTGATCTTTTAGAGCTTCATAAAATTACAACTGAAGATGGGCGTAATAAATGGAACAGGGCTATTTTTTCTTTACAATTTGCGGGGGAATTTGATATGGAGTTTATTTGGGATCAGGACTTACAGGATGAAATAGAACGGCTCTCAATAGGGTAATTAATATTACAATCCATAATTTTAAATGATTCGGTTTTGTACTGGTTATCCAAATATGGTATTGAAGAAATTTTTTGACAAGAATTAATATAATGATTATAAATCTTGATTTTTTTCTTCAGGCTTCTTTCTGAACTCGCTTGCTGTATTTAATATTTCGTAAAGTGTTTCATGACTTTCAAATAGTACCTGATACATTTTTTTCAGATGCTCATATTCAGCTTTCATTTGATAATATTTCATTGCAAAAATACCGTAACGGGAATGCCAGCGATAAAATGTTGAGGTATCGATGCCGTATATCTTACATACACTTTCGATATTATTTCCTTCCATATATTCATTAAGCGCATTCATAATATCATTTATGTTAGCCGGCTGTTTCTGCTTCAAATTCATATCTGGCATGGTCTTACAACAAATTTTATGCTTACTAATCCTCTTTTAAATCAAAAATTCATAATTTATCTGAAATTGTATTTTAAGCCAATTTCAAATTCTCCGTTACTATAGGTTTGCAAATCGGAAGTGTTGGTTGTATACTGACATAAAATACTTAGTTGATTTTTATATACAGTACCGGCTCCAATGGTTACACTGTTTGTACTATGATACATGCCGTTCATAATTAATTTATCGCCCCAAAATTGAACTTGTGCACCTAGATCAATTATATCTTTATAGTTTTCTACTCCACGATACATAAATTTAGGTTCAATTACACTTACTGCTCCACTTTCGTTATATATTTTATAACTCACTGCGCCCAGGTATAAAAATCTGTCCGCTACATTTCTTTGCAAATCACGGTCAAACAATCGTTTTAAATTGGGTAAACTTCCCTGAACTGTTAATTGCTGTGTTCTGAAAGCAACGCCAAAATCTCCGTCGAAATAAAGTTTACGCTGATTAAAATTATACAGGCTCTGGTCTCCTAAATCGCCTACTACCCTGTTAAAGTCAACCCACTCATCCATAACTCCGGCAGATAATCCAAAATCTATAAAGCTGGTCTTATTGTTTAAAGCGATGTGATAGGCGTAAGTTCCTTTTATACTTGTACGACGAATAACACCAGCGCTTTCATTGTAAAAGTTGATGCCTATACCTACATTTTTATTTGGCGCACCATACGCTGCTGTTACAGCCTGCATGGACGGTGCGCCATTTATGGCAGTCCACTGGGCTTTATAACTTCCATTTAGTTCCCATCCTTGTTCTACACCCGCCATTGCCGGGTTAGCCAGATATTGGTTTTGGTAATACATGCTTCCCATAGGATTAAGCTGTCCGTATGTTTTACTCATCAGCAATATTCCTATTGCAATCATGATATATTTAGTTTTTTTCATTTTTTTGATTTTAAAGAAAAGGGTTGAGATTTAGGCTTATCTAAATCTCAAAGCGTATACATTCCTAAAAATGTGCAGCTTCCCTTTTTTATAAATTAATTAGTTATTTATAATCTCTGATAATAGAAACGGTTCCTCTGATTAGTCCTACTCCAGTACCCATATCTATTACATAGATATAAGCATCCTCACTTAAAGGGTTTCCGTTAAGCGTTCCGTCCCAATCGTTGGTGTATCCTTTTTTACTATAAACTAATCGTCCCGCACGATCATAAATACCTACTTTATTGTTCGGGTAGTAATCAATATTTTTAATTACCCATGTATCATTCTTACCATCACCATTTGGTGTGATTACGTTATTAGGAATTAATTTTAAATCCTCCTTCACTTTAATTGTAATCTGCATTGCATCACTACATCCATTTGCATTTGTTGCAATTACGGTATATGTAGTTGTTGTTTTAGGTCTAACGGTTAGTATCGCTGTATTCTGCCCACTTTGGATATCAGTTCCGGTCCAGGTATAACTTGTACCTCCGCTAGCAGTTAAAGTGGCGATATCTCCTTTTGATATCTCTAATCCCAAATTGCTGGTGATGCCAATTACAGGCATTGCATTTATAGTAATGGTTGTTGTTGTGTTTGCCGTGATTGAACCATTTTTATATTCGTACGTTACTACATAATTTCCCGGTGTACTGGATGTCAGATTAATTTCTCCGGTTGAAGAATTAATTTTTAATCCGGTGTTGTTACTTGTATAAACACCTCCTGTTGGTCCGGTACGGGTAACAGATACTATTCCTGTAGCACAGAATGCTGGTTTGCCATAGCTAATAGTTGCTGGTACCGAATTAATTTTAACACTTGTTGTAGTTGATCCAGAGCAGGATCCGTTGCTAAAATTGTAGGTTATCATGTAAGTTTGGTTTGGTGTACTTGAACCAAGATTTATTGCTCCTGTAGCTGCATTAATACTTAATCCTGAAGGACTGGCACTATATGTACCACCAGCCTGACCAGTATGAATTACATTTGCGGTACCTGTTGCCTGATATTCAGTTTGGCCATACGAAATTGTTGCCGAAGGTGCTGCTGGTTGCGCATTAATAATTACACTAGTAAATTCACTAATACAGCCACCCGTGCTTTTTGCCCTCACTACGTGGTCTCCTGAAGTAAGTATATAACTTGTATTTGCACTATAAGCCCCACCATCAACACTATATGTAACTCCAGCTGAAGCACTAATCAATATACTTCCTGTAGCTGTTGCACAAGTTGGTTGCGAAACAATGGTAACTATTGGCGCTTTTATATTTGTTAAAATCACTTTCTGCGTAGCCGTTTCGATGTTGCCTGCAGCATCTGTAAAAGTCCAGGTAATGATATGTGTACCCTGAGTGGTATAAGTTAAAGCGTCACTGGTCGTGCCTGTAAGCGTGCCTGAACAGTTATCGGTGGTCGTTGGAGCCATTGCTGTAGCACTGCACTCGCCTGTTATATCTGCCAATACAGGTTTTACCGGTTTGGTGACATCTTTAACGATTACGTTTTGAGTAGCCGTTTCGATGTTACCTGCAGCATCTGTAAAAGTCCAGGTGATGATATGTGTACCCTGAGTGGTATAAGTTAAAGCGTCACTGGTCGTGCCTGTAAGCGTTCCCGAACAATTGTCTGTGGTCGTTGGAGCCGTTACCGTAGCACTGCACTCGCCTGTTACATCTGCCAATACTGGTTTTACCGGTTTGGTGACATCTTTAACCATTACGTTTTGAGTAGTGGTTTCAATGTTACCGGCAGCATCTGTAAAGGTCCAGGTAATGATATGTGTACCTTGAGTGGTATAAGTTAAAGCGTCACTGGTCGTGCCTGTAAGCGTGCCTGAACAGTTATCGGTGGTCGTTGGAGCCATTGCTGTAGCACTGCACTCGCCTGTTATATCTGCCAATACAGGTTTTACCGGTTTGGTGACATCTTTAACGATTACGTTTTGAGTAGCCGTTTCGATGTTACCTGCAGCATCTGTAAAAGTCCAGGTGATGATATGTGTACCCTGAGTGGTATAAGTTAAAGCGTCACTGGTCGTGCCTGTAAGCGTTCCCGAACAATTGTCGGTGGTCGTTGGAGCCGTTACCGTAGCACTGCACTCCCCACTTACATCTGCCAGTACTGGTTTTACCGGTTTGGTGAGATCTTTAACCATTACGTTTTGAGTAGCCGTTTCCACGTTACCTGCAGCATCTGTAAAAGTCCAGGTGATGATATGTGTACCCTGAGTGGTATAAGTTAAAGCGTCACTGGTCGTACCCGTAATTGTACCTGAACAATTGTCTGTGGTCGTTGGAGCCGTTACCGTAGCACTGCACTCCCCACTTACATCTGCCAGTACTGGTTTTACCGGTTTGGTGACATCCTTA
>NZ_JAPWGM010000015.1 GCF_027213715.1 Pedobacter punctiformis | reverse complement strand
AGGCTCTTCAGGGTTATTCGGATCAATAGGATCCACTACCGCTGCAACGTTTTTAATCGTTGTTGTGCCGGTTGGAAGTGTAGATATAACCGTTGCCTGGAAGCTTAAGGTTAAGCTGCCATTTGCCGGGATTGTTAAGGCTGACCAGTTGATCGTGTTGCCTGTCAAAGTACCACCGTTGCTGATTGCAGTAACGTTAGTCAGTGTTGCAGGAATCGCATCACTTGCCGTTACCCCTGTTTTCGCCGTGCCAAAACTGTTGCTGATTTTAATATTGTAAGTTAGTACATCATTTGGTTTAACGCTTGCCGGGTTGCCAACAATAGATTTGGTTGCCGTGATTTTGCCTTCGGTCGGTACTTCAACTTCAGGCTCTTCAGGGTTATTCGGATCAATAGGATCCACTACCGATGCAACGTTTTTAATCGTTGTTGTGCCGGTTGGAAGTGTTGAGGCTACCGTTGCCTGGAAGCTTAAGGTTAAGCTGCCATTTGCCGGGATTGTTAAGGCTGACCAGTTGATCGTGTTGCCTGTCAAGGTACCACCGTTACTGATTGCAGTAACATTAGTCAGTGTTGCAGGAATCGCATCACTTGCCGTTACCCCTGTTTTCGCTGTGCCAAAGCTGTTGCTGATTTTAATATTGTAAGTCAGTACATCATTTGGTTTAACGCTTGCCGGGTTGCCAACAATAGATTTGGTTGCCGTGATTTTACCTTCGGTCGGTACTTCAACTTCAGGCTCTTCAGGGTTATTCGGATCAATAGGATCCACTACCGATGCAACGTTTTTAATCGTTGTTGTGCCGGTTGGAAGTGTTGAGGCTACCGTTGCCTGGAAGCTTAAGGTTAAGCTGCCATTCGCCGGGATTGTTAAGGCTGACCAGTTGATCGTGTTGCCTGTCAAAGTACCACCATTGCTGATTGCAGTAACGTTAGTCAGTGTTGCAGGAATCGCATCACTTGCCGTTACCCCTGTTTTCGCCGTTCCAAAACTGTTGCTGATTTTAATATTGTAAGTCAGTACATCGTTTGGTTTAACGCTTGCCGGGTTGCCAACAATAGAT
>NZ_JAPWGM010000014.1 GCF_027213715.1 Pedobacter punctiformis | reverse complement strand
CATTAGTAAAAACCGGATTGAGGCGAAAGGTTATGGAGAAACGAGATTACTGAACCGCTGTACCAACGGGGTTAAATGTACCCCTGCTGAACATCAGCTCAACAGAAGAACTGAGTTTAAAATAACTAAACAGTAGAACTGTTTTAGTATCAAAATACTAGCCATGCATGGTAAATTGTAAGTAGGATTTGGGAGGATCTGAAAACAATTGCCTGCATGGCTTTTTTGTTTTTATCGCTCTTTTGAGTTAATCTTTCATAGAATAATGATTGGGTAGATAATCATTTCCAGTATAATCGCTGAAATACACAAAATTGTAGAAAATTGAGGAGAAATTTCCCGATTTTCTTATAGAGATTCTTTCTCTGATTTTTTAAACCAAGAAAAACCATATTTTTTATTAGTACCACTATTTTTTATCCTGTGTTTTTATTCAGGTTTGAATTTGGTTTGGGGTTTTTTTTCTACATAGTAATTTATTGCCTAAGGTTAATTGGGGTTTTTTTTCTACTATGAAATATTTGGAAAAATGTAATAGTGGGATTTAAAGTGTTAAATAACGGTATGATTAATTGGACAGGTTTTTGAAAAGTGGGTGCTATAGCAAATCAAAGTATGTATTGAAAAATCGTACTTATAATAACATATAATATGAATAAACGCTTAATTTTTATCTTTAGCTTAGCAATTTTGTTAAGCGCTTTTGGTGTTTCTGCACAACAAAAAGTAAAAGATGGAACAGTTGCAGGAGGTAATTTACCGAATAAGGATGCAATTTTAGAACTGGAGAGTTCTAACAAAGGTTTTTTACATACCCGTGTTGCCTTAAAGGCCTCTACGAATGCTTTTCCATTAAGTGCACATGTTGCGGGGATGATGGTTTATAATACAGCAACCGAAAACGATGTTGTACCCGGTATTTATTACAATGATGGTAGTAAATGGGTTTTTGTAAGAAGCAGCAGTTCGATATTGGTTGAAAGTCAACCTGGTAAAACAGGTACACCTGGTATCCCCGGTCAACCGGGTGGTCCAGGATCTGGGGTTACGATTGTGACCAATGACAGTGGTACCTGGGTTTATAACCCAACCACGAATACCTGGACAAATATTAGTGGAGGAAAAGGAGCTGATGGAAAGAATGGTACTTCTGTAACAGGCGGTCCAAATGCGCCTGTAAATGGAGCGGGTTCAAATGGGGATACTTATATTAATACCAGTACTGGAGATGTTTATACAAAAGAAGGAAATGTTTGGGTATTAAGTGGGAATATCAAAGGTCCAAAAGGCGATGCAGGAGTAGTTGGTGTTCAGGGAATGCCTGGCACAAGCGGCACACCTGGTACTCCGGGTTCCGGCACCGCTGGTGCACCTGGCACAGGAGTTACGATTGTAACGAATGACAGTGGAACGTGGGTTTATAATCCAACCACGAATACCTGGACAAATATCAATGGTCCAAAAGGAGATAAAGGAGATGCAGGCGTAGTTGGTGTTCAGGGAATGCCTGGCACAAGCGGAGCACCTGGTACACCGGGATCAGGTACGCCTGGAGCACCTGGGACAGGGGTTACGATTGTGACGAATGACAGTGGTACCTGGGTGTATAATCCAACCACGAATACCTGGACGAATATCAATGGTCCAAAAGGAGATAAAGGTGATGCAGGCGTAGTTGGAGTTCAGGGAATGCCTGGCACAAGCGGAGCACCTGGTACTCCGGGATCAGGTACTGCTGGTGCACCTGGCACAGGAGTTACGATTGTAACGAATGACAGTGGTACCTGGGTTTATAACCCAACGACTAATACCTGGACGAATATCAATGGTCCAAAAGGAGATAAGGGTGATAAAGGAGATGCAGGCGTAGTTGGAGTTCAGGGGATGCCTGGCACAAGCGGAGCACCTGGTACACCGGGATCAGGCACTGCTGGAGCACCTGGTGCAGGGGTTACGATTGTGACGAATGACAGTGGCACCTGGGTATATAATCCAACCACGAATACCTGGACCAATATCAATGGTCCAAAAGGAGACAAGGGTGATAAAGGAGATGCAGGAATAGTTGGTGTTGAGGGTATGCCTGGCACAAGCGGAACTCCTGGTACTCCGGGATCCGGCACTGCTGGTGCGCCTGGAACAGGGGTTACGATTGTGACGAATGACAGTGGTACCTGGGTGTATAACCCAACAACCAATACCTGGACCAATATCAACGGTCCAAAAGGAGACAAAGGAGATAAAGGAGATGCAGGCGTAGTTGGAGTTCAGGGAATGCCTGGCACAAGTGGAGCACCTGGTATTCCGGGTTCCGGTACGCCTGGTGCACCTGGCACAGGAGTTACGATTGTGACCAATGACAGTGGTACCTGGGTGTATAACCCAACG
>NZ_JAPWGM010000013.1 GCF_027213715.1 Pedobacter punctiformis | reverse complement strand
AGCAATCCAGACATTTTTACTGTAAATCTCCAGCGTACCGTTGATCTCCCAGTTCGCTTTCGGGCCAAAGTAAGTGCCCTCGCTAAAGCGCTGCTCGGTCGTACCCGCAGAAACCACAACCACAGACTCATCAACCGTCATACTCCCAGAACCACTTTGGGCCAAACTGTCTAAACCTACTAAAATTAATAGGGATGAAATAAATATTTTTATATAATGGCCTGACATCCTATCGATTGTTAATTTTGATTACTTTGAGAAGGCAACATTGGATTTGTAATTACCTGGCACTTCTTCACGCTCACATAAACCGTTGCTACTCCGGAACGGAAACCCTCATCCCCATAAGGCTGATTTATGCCATTATTTTTACCTTTTATATTATAGGCTATAGAGGCTGTACCAACAAAGCCTGCTTTAGGTATAAAAGTTATCTTTCCGGTAGCAGAATCGTACGTAAATGTGCCCTGCGTATTGGTTACAGAAAAAGGATTCGTTTCTGGAGTTTCATCCGCTTTTAGAAATTGAAATGCATTAAAATCTATATTGGCTGATGAGCTGGTAGGTGTACCGGATGTTGGTCCTGTATAAGCAACATCATTAGCATAAGGGTCAATAATAACAGGTGCATTTTTACAGGTTGCAGCATTATCATCAGCAGCCTCTGCCGCATAAGGCAAAACCACATTTAATTTCCATATTTTATGGATATCGGTTAGTCCTCCAGTTGTTGCCGCAAAACCCATTCTAAAACTTGCAGGCACCCTGCTATCTAAAGTATTTACACTGTTTATTCCTTGAGTATCAGAAGCATTATAATCGGTTGTTACCGGATTTGCATTTTCTGTATAAAGGAGATTTGCATCTGCTCTATACCAATAATTATCGATTACCGTAGTAACCGTACTTTGGTGTTGTATTTTAACCGTTACATTAAATCCGCCTGCAGCGTTTGGTATCAGTTCAATAAAAGCCTTTCTATAATTCGGATCGGTTGGATCTGTAGTATAAGCACCAGAGCGTAAATTAAAATTATCAGCTATCCCATTTAAGTAACTATAGCCACCTGCTGGTGTAAGTACTGCTCCTCCCCGGGTTGCAGAAGGGGGAGAAAGTGTGCTCTGTGTTCTTAATACCGGATAACCCGTACGACCAAGTTCTCTACCGTTATTATCGATAAATTTACCTTTTGCTCCTCTTAAGGTTATATGACTCATTGCATTTGACCAGGTTACACCAGAAATACCGTTGAGACGGGCATCACCCTGAAAAGGTGCATTCTTAAAGTTTCCATAAGAGTCAAACGCTATCCCTAAATATGCCCCGCTAAGACCATCTTTTCGTTCTGAACTATATATATCTCTTGCTCTGAGATAAGCATAGCCCATACTACGGCCTTTTGCACCAATTACCGGAGTAACTGAAGCATCATATAAAAAAAGTAAAAGACCATCGGCCCCTGTACCTCCATATATAGCGTATTCGAAAGAGATTTTAATCCCTACTGAGGTATTAAATTGTTTGTCATTGATAAAAACTGCTCCAAATTGAGAAGTTTGAGCAGGTGTTAATTGTAATCCTGTCGTGGTAAAAGTAGCTGCATTTGCTCCTGCACCTGTAGGCTTAGTCACCTCAGGAGGTTGTGTAGTTGATAAAAATGTTTGATTATATGGAAAATCACCAAACAACTGCGCTTTTACAGGTTTAACATTTGCAATTAACAAAAATAAGACTAAACTAATCCCTGTTTTTAATTTTTTTGAAGGACCATTAATGCCCTTCAAAAAATTAAAATATGTAATAAATTGATTTTTCATTTTTCTATTTATAGAATATTAGTCCTTTACCTTGAATACTATATTCATAAATGAAGCTTCAGTTGCTATAGCTGTAGATTTAACTGTGTAACTAATTACACCTGCTGCAGACACCGTAACCGTATTGAATACATTACTATCAAAGTAAGTTACAAAATAATCCAGATCACCAGGTGCTAAAACTGGCAGAGATGAACTTGCATTACTTCTAGCTTGATTTGTAGATGATGTAAATCCAAATTGCTGCGAATAGAAAGTATAAATATTTAAAGTTCTCGTTCCTGTCAATGGTATTCCGTTCACATCATGTGTAGGAACAACTACTGATGGTGCATAGAAAAATTTAGGCATTGCTGCTTTAACTTGTTTTAATACGCCTGTACTTGGATCGGCTACCACAATGCGATCAGCAGTTGATGTATACGCACTTCCATTAAAGATATATGTACTATTACCGGTTTGCAAACCTCCTACAGCTAAAGTATTTGTTGCATCTGCAGTAACAGTAGTTGGTTTAATTAAAGGTCCGCCAAGCTGAACTACCCCTGTTGTAACCGTTAATCCGTTATTTGCACTTGCAGATGTTAATACATCAGTTGGCGCCAGTAATAAGCCCCCGTCTGTACCTACTTTCAAAATATTAGGTGTATTAGCACTTTTCAATTGTGCAGTTACTGCGGCTCCCGCTTCATTTGTATAAGTAACAGCTCCAGTCGTAGTATTCTGACTTAAGGTAGTTGTTGGAGTATTAATCTTGTATGGAGTTGCAACTGTTCCGTTTCCGGTAACTGTAGTATTAAGCCCATCAGTAATTAAACCTATGCCACCTTGAGTACCTGTATCACCTTTTGGACCCTGAGGACCCATTGCGCCTGGCGCTCCCGTTAAACCAATAGGACCTTGTGCACCTGTTGTTCCTGTATCTCCTTTTGGACCTTGAGCTCCAACTGCACCCGGTGCTCCAGTCAATCCGATTGGACCTTGTGCTCCAGTATCGCCTTTATCTCCTTGAGGACCCTGAGGACCAGTAGCCCCCGGCGCTCCCGTTAATCCGATTGGACCTTGTGCACCTGTTGTTCCTGTATCTCCTTTTGAACCTTGAGCTCCAACTGCACCCGGTGCTCCAGTCAATCCGATTGGACCTTGTGCTCCAGTCGTACCTGTATCTCCTTTTGGACCCTGAGGACCTGCGGCGCCAGGCGCTCCCGTTAATCCGATTGGACCTTGTGCTCCAGTATCGCCTTTATCTCCTTGAGGACCCTGAGCTCCAGGTGCTCCGGTTGGACCAATAGGGCCCTGAGCACCATCAACTCCGTTTACTCCAGGAGTACCCTGGGCACCCGCTGGCCCTGTTGCACCTGTTAAACCAATTGGGCCTTGTGCTCCAGTATCTCCCTTGTCTCCTTTTGGACCGTTTATGTTTGTCCAGGTATTGGTCGTTGGATTATAAACCCAGGTACCACTGTCATTCGTTACAATCGTAACTCCTGTTCCAGGTGCACCAGGCGTACCTGAGCCCGGAGTACCAGGTGCTCCGCTTGTGCCAGGCATTCCCTGAACTCCAACTATTCCTGCATCTCCTTTATCACCCTTGTCTCCTTTTGGACCATTAATATTCGTCCAGGTATTCGTTGTTGGGTTATACACCCAGGTACCACTGTCATTCGTTACAATCGTAACCCCTGTCCCAGGTGCTCCAGCAGTGCCGGAGCCTGGAGTACCAGGTGCTCCGCTTGTGCCAGGCATACCCTGAACTCCAACTACACCTGCATCGCCTTTATCTCCTTTCGGACCGTTTATGTTTGTCCAGGTATTGGTCGTTGGATTATAAACCCAGGTACCACTGTCATTCGTTACAATCGTAACTCCTGTTCCAGGTGCACCAGGCGTACCTGAGCCCGGAGTACCAGGTGCTCCGCTTGTGCCAGGCATGCCCTGAACTCCAACTATTCCTGCATCTCCTTTATCACCCTTGTCTCCTTTTGGACCATTGATATTGGTCCAGGTATTCGTCGTTGGATTATAAACCCAGGTACCACTGTCATTCGTTACAATCGTAACCCCTGTGCCAGGTGCACCAGGCGTACCTGATCCCGGAGTACCAGGTGCTCCGCTTGTGCCAGGCATTCCCTGAACACCAACTACACCT
>NZ_JAPWGM010000012.1 GCF_027213715.1 Pedobacter punctiformis | reverse complement strand
TTTGATGGTTACTCGGATATTAATCATAGCTACAAATTTAAATCATTAGCAGATGTGAGTGCTTTTATCAAGAAGAATAAGCATTTACCTGGAGTGACAAAAATCGATGATTTAAAAAAGAACGTCAACGGTTATTCTTTTGATTTAACAGCTTTGTCTATCCAGTCGTTAGAGAAAATCGAAGAATTGTACCTGCATGTTATTGAACAGCAAAAACAAATTGACGCTAAAAATGAAGAAATCGAAGCTTTGAGAAAAGCGCTTAAAGATCAAACAGACAAAACAAACGATCGTCTGCAAAAATTAGAAAAAGCACTGATCCGCAACAAATAAATAGGCGGTAGGGATAAAGAACATATCTCTTTATCCCTTGCTTTAAAAAAAATAGTTATGAAAAGATACTTATTTCTTATATCATTTTTAACGTTTTCGGTTTCAGTTCTTGCCCAGGTAAAAACGGGGATAGGGACAAGAGACCCACAGCAAACTTTGCATGTTGCACTTCCGGCTGGTACAGCTTCTTCAAGCACTCTGGTTGGCAGTACGGGTGTAAAATTGGTTACGCCTACAATTAGGGTAGAAGGCTTGAACAGTGCAAATAATACAGCTAATCCTGGAGGCATAAATGCACTCAAAAGAGTATATACTAATCAAGAAGGCGATTTGGTTTTAGTTAATGATGACCTGGAGTATCAAAATATTGCTCAGGAATTTGGTGAAGTTATTCCAACAGCCGAAATTGTAGGACTTGTAGGATCAGGCAATTTTCAATCAATAGAACTGAAATCAAAAACCTTTACATTAACACAGCCCTCTGTTGTTTACTTTTCAGCTACATTCGCTGCTTTGATTCGTGAAACCAGCATTATATTACCAACCGGGCCCGTTACGACAACTGATAAACAAGCTAAATTATTTGGAGGTTATTTCCAATTTTCTTCTGCCAGTAATGGAGTATCTACGACCGCAACTTTTGGAAATAATAGAAAAACGTATTCTAATGCAAGTGGTACTCCACTAGGAGTGGCAGGAGATTTTTTTCTTAATCCACGTGCCAAGCTAGTACTTCAACCTGGTACTTATACTGTAAAACTTTACGGGGAATTGTATTTAAGTACACTTGGATTGCTTGGTAGAGCACAATTTGGTGGAACAGCGAATGAAAATTTTATCATCAGTGCAGTACCTGTAAAGTTCCAATAATTGATTTATGAATAAGAAAATGAAAAGTGTATATATCTTCTTCCTGTTTATTTTGAGCAACGTAGCCAGTGTGTTTGCACAAACTGGTATCAACACCAAAACGCCCGCCCAGCAGCTGCATGTAGCAGGAACTACTTCTGCAGCTCCAATTGGCACTTCAGGAATTAGTCTGGTAAAACCAACAATTAGAATTGATGGATTAAATAAAGTTAATAATCCTTTAGTATATTCAGTTGCAGCACCATTAACGTCTCCTGCCTCTCTTGTCCAGGCGGTTTCGGTTACTCAGGATGGCAATATGATATTAAGCTATGATTATGCTATTCCATATTTTGTTACTTCTTTAGGTAGTGATGAACTTGTTCCTCCAACACCTCTTGCAGCACCATTTTTAATAAAAACTCCAAATACTCCTTCGTCTGGCAATCTTGGTTCAAATGGTTCTACAGAAGGCATATTGAAAACCTATACTTTTACCCTTAATCAAGCTTCTGTTGTTCACTTTTTGGCCTCTGTTAGTGTTTCAGTGTATGATTATAATAATCCAGCAAATTTATCTATGGATGGCTTAGCCAAAGCTTATCATGTACACTTTAGGTTTTCTTCTTCGCCTGCAGGAGCAGGTATAAACAATTCAGCACTTTTCGGTTCAGATGGAAATAGTTACGCCAATGCGACTAACTTTGCGCCAGCTGGCCCAATGTATGTGCAACCTGAATCATACTTAATGCTGCCAAAAGGGGTCTATACTGTACAACTTGTTGCCAGGATTTATGGAAATGACTATCCCTTTACAGGCGTATTTGGAACCGGATCTGCAGATAGGATCAGTATCGTTGCTATACCTTATTAAATTACTTTGAAATGAAATTGGCTTCATCTCCAAAAATTATAAATAACAAAAAAATTAATAGTCTCAGTTCAGCTAAGCAAATATAGACGGATGAAAATAATAATAATGATAATAATATGTCTGATGATCTGGTATACAGGTTTCGGTCAGAATGCTCAAACGGGTATAAACACCCGGAATCCGCAACAGGCGTTACAGGTTAGTGGGGCAACTGCTTCTACACCTATTACTGCTTTAGGGAAAAACTTAGTAAGCCCTACCATAATGGTCGATGGATTAAATAGGACCAACAACCCTACGGCTCATCCAGGTACTGTTGACTCTGCCCAGCCTCTATATGTTACCGAAGCTGGAGATCTGGTTACAGGAAATAATAAAGTTAAGTCATTTGCATCAACTTTACCGGGAGGAGACGCTTTATCAGTAGGATTCGGCGCGACGGGTAAAGTTTTACAGGTACTTGGAACCACAGTTGCACGTACTGATTTGACAACAATTCCAATCACCCTTACCCGGCCCTCAATTTTATATATCAGTTCCACCGTAAGTATTGGAACAGTGCAAGTAACTAACGGTACTGCCATATTAGATGGGAAAGCCAGAATGACAGGCATTGAGTTTTTATTCTCCACAGTAGCGTCTGGTTCTGGAATAGCACAAGGTACACCTTTTGCTTCCAGTACGGATTCTTATTCAAGTAATTCACAACCAATCATTTATCCAAATCAAGATACAGGCGTGCCTTATGGTATTTTTTGGTATAGTTTGAGTAAGGAGATTAAGCTTCCGGCCGGCAATTATACGTTTAAAATTGTAGGTTGTGGAGCTTCTAATGGAAATCCTTTTGAAATGTATTTTGGCCTTGGAAATGATCAAGTAAACATCATCGCCATTGCTTTGTAAGGCGGCAAATATTTTGAGGTTTTTTGGCACTGGGCAATTGATAATAGGCAGTTGACCCTTGAGCTTATAGCCGTATAGCTTTTGATAATTGGAATAGAGAATTTGCTCGTTGGCCATTAACCAATAGCAGGTTTTGACTTATAAGACATAATTTAAATGAAACAAATTTTACTAAAGGTATTGATGCCGGTTTTACTACTCATATCCTCTATGGGTCTTTACGCCCAAAGCGGTTCTGGGAGTATGACGGTTGATGAATCTGTGGTTGTGGTTTCTGCAGGTACGACCGAGCAGCGCTTTAGCGAGGGCACTTACTTTGGCCCGAAAGCGAACTGGGAGATCAACGGTACGCTGGAGATTTACAGTAAAAATGTCTGGATTGCTCCGGGTGCTACTTTCAGCGGTACGGGCAAGATCATCATTTACAACCCGGGCACTAACCCTTTTTATCCGGCTATGGCTTCAGGGCCAACCAATATCGATGGGAACAACGGTAATTTCATCAACCTGATTATCGAACACCGGAATACAGAAAACATTTTGCTGGCTGATGTAGCCGATCCGGGTTACGGAACAGCAAACCCCTCAGGTGCTTTATCGGCGGAGCTGAACATCGGGGGCACGCTGGATCTGGCGGTGGACCGTGCTGATATTATCCTGAACGGGCATAACCTGGCTTTCAACAGTGCAGGAAAGCTTACGGGCTACAGCAAAGAGCGGATGGTGGTTACGGGCAACAGCCTTGCCGGTCATATGATTAAAGATTATGCAGGCAGCGATGGTTTTGTATTCCCTGTGGGGATTGCAGAAGGCGATTATACGCCAGCCACTTTAACCCCGGGCAGTGCAGGCAAACTGTTTGTAAGCGTTCAGGATTATGCAGGAGCAGATAAAGCGGTTAAAGACCCTGCACTGGGGATGAACCGGACCTGGCACATTTACGGTTCACCGTCGCTTAGCGCCAATATGATTTTACAGCACAACAGCAATACCAACGGCTCTTTATTTAAAGATGCGAATGCGGCCATTGCGAGATATTTAAGCGGGGATAAATGGGATATTTTAAAGGGCACCAACCCTGCTGCAGGGGTACATACGCGTAACAATGTAGCCATTGTAACCGATATGGTAGCCAATGGCGGTTATTTCACCAAGCTGGCGGTTTCAGGTTCAAGTTTGTTTATCCCGAATTTATATACGCCAAACGGGGATGGTACGAACGATACCTTCGAGATCCGTGGACTGGAACTGTT
>NZ_JAPWGM010000011.1:2045-5602 GCF_027213715.1 Pedobacter punctiformis | reverse complement strand
AACCAAGAAAACCCTGCAACTGATAGTTACAGGGTTTCTTATTAATCTGCTGTTAGCAGTTTAAGATTTGGCACCGACCTACTCTCCCACGTGTTACCGCAGTACCATCGGCTCTGGTGGGCTTAACTTCTCTGTTCGGAATGGGAAGAGGTGGACACCACCGATATAGGCACCTAAATGTTTTTAAATAAGGGTCAGGATTTAAAACTGCACGGTATAAGGTACTCACCTTACGCCTTAAGCCTTTTTCCTTAAGCCTTAAATGACATATTATTGAAAGAAGTTAAGTTTTGAAGAACAAACAACAATCTTGTTGCTTTTGAAAGCTTCGGATGATTAGTATTACTCGACTATGCTCTCACAAGCTTTACATCTGTAACCTATCAACGTAGTAGTCTGCTACGGTCCTATATGGAATTCTCATCTCGTGGCTAGTTTCGCACTTAGATGCTTTCAGCGCTTATCTATTCCCAGCGTAGCTACTCTGCAATGCCCCTGGCGGAACAACAGATTCACTAGAGGCTAGTCCAACCCGGTCCTCTCGTACTAAGGTCAGCCCCACTCAAAATTCCTACGCCCACAACAGATAGGGACCGAACTGTCTCGCGACGTTCTGAACCCAGCTCGCGTGCCACTTTAATCGGCGAACAGCCGAACCCTTGGGACCTTCTCCAGCCCCAGGATGTGACGAGCCGACATCGAGGTGCCAAACCTCCCCGTCGATATGAGCTCTTGGGGGAGATCAGCCTGTTATCCCCAGCGTACCTTTTATCCTTTGAGCGATGGCCCTTCCATGCAGAACCACCGGATCACTATATCCGTCTTTCGACCCTGATCGACTTGTCTGTCTCACAGTCAAGCAAGCTTATGCTATTGCACTCCTCATACGGTTACCAAGCGTATTGAGCTTACCTTTGAAAGCCTCCGTTACCTTTTTGGAGGCGACCACCCCAGTCAAACTACCCATCAAACAATGTCTCCCCATTGGGGATTAGACACCGAATACAGAAAGGGTGGTATTTCAACGTTGGCTCCACGACGCCTAGCGACGCCGCTTCAAAGCCTCCCACCTATCCTACACATCCTGTATCCAATGTCAATGTTAAATTGTAGTGAAGGTGCATGGGGTCTTTCCGTCCCGTTGCGGGTACCCGGCGTCTTCACCGGGACCACAATTTCACCGAGCTCATGGCTGAGACAGCGCCCAGATCGTTACACCATTCGTGCAGGTCGGAACTTACCCGACAAGGAATTTCGCTACCTTAGGACCGTTATAGTTACGGCCGCCGTTTACTGGGGCTTCGATTCAATGCTTCTCCTTGCGGATGACATCCCCTCTTAACCTTCCAGCACCGGGCAGGTGTCAGGCCTTATACTTCATCTTTCGATTTTGCAAAGCCATGTGTTTTTGTTAAACAGTCGCCTGGGCCTTTTCACTGCGGCTGACATTACTGCCAGCGCCCCTTCTCCCGAAGTTACAGGGCCATTTTGCCGAGTTCCTTAGCCATGATTCACTCGAGCACCTTAGAATTCTCTTCCCGGATACCTGTGTCGGTTTGCGGTACGGGTTTTTATAACCTGAAGCTTAGCGGTTTTTCTTGGAAGTCTGTTTACCTGCTCTATCCACTCAACCGAAGTCTCGCGGTACTATTAGGTTTCAGCATCGTTGGCGGATTTGCCTACCATCGATATACCTACGCCCTTTAACGATCTATTCCGTCAGATCGCGGCAGTGTCACTACTCCGTCCCCACATCGCAGTTATAAAAAGTACTGGAATATTAACCAGTTGTCCATCGAATTTCCCCTTCGGGTTCTCCTTAGGTCCCGACTAACCCTGATCCGATTAGCGTTGATCAGGAAACCTTATCCTTTCGGTGGGCGGGTTTCTCTCCCGCCTTATCGTTACTTATGCCTACATTTGCTTTTCTATACGCTCCAGCACCCATTACCAGATACCTTCACTGCATATAGAATGCTCCCCTACCGATATATTTCAATCCCATAGCTTCGGTGATACACTTAATGCCCGTTTATTATCCATGCCCGATCGCTCGACTAGTGAGCTGTTACGCACTCTTTAAATGAATGGCTGCTTCCAAGCCAACATCCTAGCTGTCTGTGCAATCGGACCTCGTTAGTTCAACTTAGCGTACACTTAGGGACCTTAGCTGATGGTCTGGGTTCTTTCCCTCTCGGCCCGTGACCTTAGCACCCCGGGCCTCACTGCAGATCATATTTAATAGCATTCGGAGTTTGTCTGGATTTGGTAGGATTTGACTCCCCCGCACCCAATCAGTAGCTCTACCTCTATTAAACTTTATATCCACGCTGTTCCTAAAAACATTTCGGGGAGTACGAGCTATTTCCCAGTTTGATTAGCCTTTCACCCCTACCCACAGATCATCCGGAAACTTTTCAACGTTTATCGGTTCGGTCCTCCAGTACGTGTTACCGCACCTTCAACCTGTCCATGGGTAGATCACAAGGTTTCGCGTCTACCTCCTCTGACTATACGCCCTATTCAGACTCGCTTTCGCTTCGGATCCGTGTCTTAAACACTTAACCTTGCCAGAGAAGAGTAACTCGTAGGCTCATTATGCAAAAGGCACGCCGTCACGCCACCTGGACGCTCCGACCGCTTGTAAGTACACGGTTTCAGGTTCTATTTCACTCCCCTGTTCGGGGTTCTTTTCACCTTTCCCTCACGGTACTGGTTCACTATCGGTCTCTCAGGAGTATTTAGCCTTACCGGATGGTGCCGGCAGATTCCCACAAGGCGTCTCCGACCTCGCGGTACTCAGGATACTACTAGGCTAACATTCTATACGTGTACCGGGCTATCACCGTGTATCGCTGGGCTTCCCATCCCATTCCACTTCTGTTTGTTAATACCACATCGTAGTCCTACAACCCCCATTTTGCCGTAACAAAATAGGTTTGGGCTCTTTCCCGTTCGCTCGCCACTACTTAGGAAATCATTATTATTTTCTCTTCCTCTGCTTACTTAGATGTTTCAGTTCGGCAGGTTTGCTCATTATGTGACTGGTCTTCAACCAGCCGGGTTGCCCCATTCGGAAATCTTCGGATCAATTCCTATTTGCAAATACCCGAAGCTTATCGCAGCTTATCACGTCCTTCATCGCCTCTGAGAGCCAAGGCATCCCCCGTGTACTCTTTCTTACTTTCTTCTACTTATACGCCTTTTGCGCCGTATAGTATGCTTTTTTTGCTCTTGTTATGATGTCTCATACCTTCCATTGAGTTGCCTCTCAAGTCGGTGAGCACAAACACAACAGTCGCCTATTGTTGTTTGCTCTTCTTTTTTAACTTCTTCCAATATGTCAAAGAACTTTACTAAGATCAGGTAAAGGGTATAAAGTCACAGGTTTCATTGCCTGATCCTAAGCCTTTAGCTTCGTCTTGTTAGTAAAAAACTGCGGTCTCGAACCGTTTAATATATAATATCCTATATATCTGCCCCTTTGGCGTTTTCTTTCTTAAATCATGTCAATGTATATTGCCAATCCAGGCAATCTTTGCTTTTTATTCTTGTGT
>NZ_JAPWGM010000011.1:0-1945 GCF_027213715.1 Pedobacter punctiformis | reverse complement strand
TTTGAGAATATCATGTTGCGCAGCGAGTAGTCAATGCTACTCCAGAAAGGAGGTATTCCAGCCGCACCTTCCGGTACGGCTACCTTGTTACGACTTAGCCCCAGTTATCGGTTTTACCCTAGGACGCTCCTTTCGGTTACATACTTTAGGTACCCCCAACTTCCATGGCTTGACGGGCGGTGTGTACAAGGCCCGGGAACGTATTCACCGCGTCATTGCTGATACGCGATTACTAGCGAATCCAACTTCATGGGGTCGAGTTGCAGACCCCAATCCGAACTGTGAATGGCTTTATGAGATTCGCATACTGTTGCCAGCTAGCTGCCCTCTGTACCATCCATTGTAGCACGTGTGTAGCCCCGGACGTAAGGGCCATGATGACTTGACGTCGTCCCCTCCTTCCTCTCTGTTTGCACAGGCAGTCTGTTTAGAGTCCCCATCATTACATGCTGGCAACTAAACATAGGGGTTGCGCTCGTTGCGGGACTTAACCCAACACCTCACGGCACGAGCTGACGACAGCCATGCAGCACCTAGTTTCGTGTGATTGCTCACTTATTTATCTCTAAATAATTCACTAACTTTCAAGCCCGGGTAAGGTTCCTCGCGTATCATCGAATTAAACCACATGCTCCTCCGCTTGTGCGGGCCCCCGTCAATTCCTTTGAGTTTCACTCTTGCGAGCGTACTCCCCAGGTGGAACACTTAACGCTTTCGCTTAGCCGCTGACTGTGTATCGCCAACAGCGAGTGTTCATCGTTTAGGGCGTGGACTACCAGGGTATCTAATCCTGTTTGATCCCCACGCTTTCGTGCCTCAGCGTCAATTAAACCATAGTAAGCTGCCTTCGCAATCGGTGTTCTGAGACATATCTATGCATTTCACCGCTACTTGTCTCATTCCGCCTACCTCTAGTTCATTCAAGCCCATCAGTATCAAAGGCACTGCGATAGTTGAGCTACCGTCTTTCACCTCTGACTTAACAGGCCGCCTACGCACCCTTTAAACCCAATAAATCCGGATAACGCTTGGATCCTCCGTATTACCGCGGCTGCTGGCACGGAGTTAGCCGATCCTTATTCTTCCGGTACATTCAGCTTCCTACTCGTAGAAAGGTTTATTCCCGGATAAAAGCAGTTTACAACCCATAGGGCAGTCTTCCTGCACGCGGCATGGCTGGTTCAGAGTTGCCTCCATTGACCAATATTCCTTACTGCTGCCTCCCGTAGGAGTCTGGTCCGTGTCTCAGTACCAGTGTGGGGGGTCATCCTCTCAGATCCCCTAGTCATCGTCGCCTTGGTGGGCCGTTACCCCGCCAACTAGCTAATGACACGCATGCCCATCTTAATCCTATAAATATTTGATCATTGAATAATGCTATTCTGTGATTTTATGCGGTGTTAATCCGAATTTCTTCGGGCTATCCCCCTGATTAAGGTAGGTTGCATACGCGTTACGCACCCGTGCGCCGGTCTCTAGAAAAGCAAGCTCCTCTATACCCCTCGACTTGCATGTATTAGGCCTGCCGCTAGCGTTCATCCTGAGCCAGGATCAAACTCTCCATTGTAAAATGTGTTGTAAGATGCTGACCAGTTTTAACTATCGTTAAAAATAGTCTTCTTTTTAATTTGTCTGTTAGACATTGTCTTTAAAATAAAGCAGAAGTATTCTGTACTTGAATCCGTACTTCATTACCCCGCTACGCTACATTGACATCTCTTTTAAGAACTTCGCGATCTAAAACCTCACGGCCGATCTTTATATATCTTTAAACTTCAACTTCCTTTAAGGTCTTAATATTCCCTGAATTCCATCTCGTTTATTTCAATCTTTTTTATTCCCTCCTGCAACATCCGCTGCTTTAGGATTCCATTCGTTTCCGTTTGGGATTGCAAAGGTAGAAAAACTTTTTTAATCCGCAAGAAAAATAAATTCTTTTTTTCCC
>NZ_JAPWGM010000010.1 GCF_027213715.1 Pedobacter punctiformis | reverse complement strand
GCCCGGGGGGTTTGCTGTTCCGTAACCCGGATCGGCTACATCAGCCAGCAAAATGTTTTCTGTATTCTGGTGTTCGATAATCAGGTTGATGAAATTACCATTGTTCCCATCGATATTGGTTGGGCCTGAAGCCATAGCCGGATAAAAAGGGTTAGTGCCCGGGTTGTAAATGATGATCTTTCCCGTGCCGCTAAAGGTAGCCCCCGGAGCAATCCAGACATTTTTACTGTAAATCTCCAGCGTACCGTTGATCTCCCAGTTCGCTTTCGGGCCAAAGTAAGTGCCCTCGCTAAAGCGCTGCTCGGTCGTACCCGCAGAAACCACAACCACCGACTCATCAACCGTCATACTCCCAGAACCGCTTTGGGCACGGGCATTTAATGCCGAAACCAATAGCAGAAAGCTTATTTTATATATAATATTTTTCATCCTTATTTTTTTACGAACTAAATCCTAACCCATAATAAGAAACATGGTTTCGAATTAAACTGCAGATCAATTGGCATCGTCATTCTTTGTCCAATCCAGTTTCTTATTGCTCTACAATGGTTAAAACATTATAACCTCCGGTTGTATCAAACGGTCTTGATGAGGCTGCATAATTAAACTCATTATCTGCAAGACTAATCCACGAAAACGGTCTTAACTTATCACCCTTAACCATAAAAACACTAACGGTACAAACCGAACCAGAAATGAGCGTTCCGCCACTAGTATTGTATGCCGAACCTGTATCTGAAGGATAGCCATTAGAAGTTTTAACCCTTTGTTTAATTGTTCCGGAAGCATCTCTTACTTCCCAGATGGCCTCTGTTTGATTGGCGTTGGTAGCAAGCCAGGATTTTATATAGTTGGCTTGAAGTGCAAAAGTAAAAGTGGCAAAATAAACCCCATCTCTTGGCGCTATAAATTCTCCGGTACTTGGATCAAAAGTATTGGTTGGAGTTCCTGAATCTGAATCCAATTTCTCCGTCCAGTTGGTTAAATATGCCGATGTACGCTGAGGCATACCATTAGTTTGGGGGCCTATTGTAGGAATGGCTCCGGGTTCAAATATATATACATCCTGAGTCGTTTTCTCCGCCATAACAACAATGTGAGGTTTTCCATAAGGGAAATAACCAATCCATTTTGTTCCATCTGAGTATTCTAAATAGCCCTTAACCCCAATGGCTGGCGTTGGATTATAACGCAATGCACCTGCTCCTGCCTGTGCAGCGGTTTGATTGGTCATTCCTATAGCAACAGATTGATTTGTACCACTACGAAAATCCAATGCAACCAATGGATTAGCCACCAAAACACCCATTTTCCCGGTATTATCTATAATAATATTTCCGGCCGTAGTAACAACTTCGGTATTATTGGTAGCGGCGGGGGTTCGGGTACCTATCCCTGCTGTTTGAGCCATAACAGTTGTCGCCGTTAAGAAAATGGCAATTACAAATGTGTGTAATAAGCAATATATGCCGTTTCTTATTATCTTCATCATCATATGTTTTATAATTCGTAAATGCTGATGCTGTTATCAACACCTAAATTTGCAATACTTGTATTTCTGTTCCCACCTAATGTATGATATACTCTAAAACGGATTGTATTCCCTGCTTTTAGATTAAAAATAGCATTGCAATTACCTGAAACAATATTGTTTGGAACAGGCGTATTAAAACCCGGGTAAGAGTTTACACTTTTAAATGCCTGGATGTTATTTGTTGAAGTATTACTTTCTATAATGGTTTCGAACCTACTGTTGTTGGGTATATTAGCTGTAGCCAAAGTAATATTAAAAGATACGATATAGAAAGCATCCCGTGGTGCCGTAAATGTGCCATTAAGAAGATTAAAATTAGGAATCCCGGGCGTGAAACCACCCGGATCTACATCAGGGTCATTTTTAACGGCGAGCCAGCCTGTAACATATTGACTGGTATTATTGTCTGCAATAATTTGCAATGTTTTATTGTTGGCCAGCACAAGGGCCTTGATGGGTGGAACCTGTGGCAGTGGAATCCATTTTTCTCCGTCTGAATATTCTAAAACTCCGGGAAGTATGTTGCTATAACGTATTGCACCTGCACCCGCCTGGACAGCAGTTTGACCCGTATTTGTTCCTAAGCCAATAATCCCTTTCTGATCATTAGACCTCAAATCAACTCTTGTAACCGGTGTTATTGTACCTATACCCAATTTTCCATCAGCCATAACAACCACATCATCATTATTTTTTGTAGCCGCCGGTGCAGTAGCGTTATTCTTAGCTCCATCAATATGCATGGTAGATGAAGCTACCGGATTCCGTGTACCTATTCCGGTTTTTTGAGCAAAAGCGGTATTAAAATAGCAGAATGCCAATAAGCAGATTAAAGTAAATATTTTCTTATCCATAATGTTTTATTGCTCTATAATGGTTAAACTGTTAAATCCATCACTCGGATCGGCAGGATTTGCAATATTGCCTGTTATTCTAAGTGCTCTGCTGGCGTTAACTATTGTTTGCTGTAGTTTAACAACCATCGTAGATCCGGCTATTAAACCCAAAGTAACTGTACTCGAACCTCCTGCCTGAGCATTTCTAGTCGCTCTGCCAAATGTTTTATAGCTTCGGGATATAACAACACCTATTCCATTGACAAATTGTGTTTCTACAGTAGAAGCGGGCGTAATTGTACCTTCTACAAAATCAAATGTCATTAAGAATGTATATATTCCATCTCGTGGAGCCGTAAAAACCCCGGTAACCGCATTAAAACTATTGGTTACATCCGATTTTAGTGTCCAGTTATTAACAGTAGTCGGTGTATTATAGGGTATAGAAACTGGTTTTGTTAGTTGAGCAACCACAACTGCTTTTATAGGCGCAACATATACCTGGCTCCAAACCAAGCCATCTGAAATTTGTATTTTCGGTGTTCCTGTGGGAATACCATTATTTACATCATATCTAACTGCGCCCTTACCTGCACTAATGGCCGACATAGTTGTTGTTCCTAAACCTAAGGCGCTATTATCAGCACCACGCAAATCAAATTTAACTTTGGGTGCAATATTTCCAACACCAATCCACCCGGCTGGTGTAATTATAAAGTCATTGGCAGTCTGTAGGGCACCAGGTACTCCCGTAGCAGGATTATCTTTAGCACCATCCACATGAAGTACGCCCTGAGGATTTCTTGTGTTAATACCAGTTTGAGCATAACTCAAACTGGTAATTAGCAATAACGACAACATCAAGAATCCCTTATTGAAACTTTTATAGTTCATCTTTTCTGGATTATTTTTGTTTCAACAACAAGTTTTCTAAACGTTCCAAACGCTCCTTCATCTCTCTAGTTTCTTTTTGCTGCTTTTCAATTAAATTTTGTTGTTTTTCAATTAAATTTTGTTGCTCAATAGTATGCAGGTATAATTCTTCGATTTTCTCTAACGACTGGATAGACAAAGCTGTTAAATCAAAAGAATAACCATTGATGTTCTTTTTTAAATCATCGATTTTTGTCACTCCAGGTAAATGCTTATTCTTCTTGATAAAAGCACTCACATCTGCTAATGATTTAAATTTGTAGCTATGATTAATATCCGAGTAACCATCAAAGTAAGTATCGAATACATAATCGGCATATACTGAGTTTGTGGTTAAAAATTTGCCAGAAGTTACCACATCACCATTAACATATAGCTGGGCAGTGGTTTCTGCTGCCGGAATTGATGTTGCTCCAATTACCACTTTTGCATTTTGATAGATATTATCTGTATTTAGGGTTGCTTTATCGGAAGTACCCTGAATTTGCCAGGGTTCTAAATTGGTTATTGATGCCTGGGTAAGCAAAGCACCACCATCAGTACCTACTGTTAAAAGCTGCCCTGCATTTGTACTGCGAACCACAGCTGTTGAAGTAACAGGAGTAGTAGCATCATTAATATGCGTAATTACTCCGGTTGATATATCCTGACTAAATGCAGATGCTTTAGTATTAATCTGATAAGGTGTTGCAGTTGTTCCATTTCCGGTAACTGTAGTATTAAGACCATTAGTAATTAAACCTATACCACCCTGAGTACCTGTATCACCTTTTGGACCCTGAGGACCCATTGCCCCCGGCGCTCCCGTTAAACCAATTGGACCTTGTGCACCTGTCGTACCTGTATCTCCTTTTGGACCCTGAGCTCCAACCGCACCCGGTGCTCCAGTCAATCCGATTGGACCTTGTGCACCTGTTGTTCCTGTATCTCCTTTTGGACCCTGAGGACCCATTGCGCCTGGCGCTCCCGTTAAACCAATTGGACCTTGTGCACCTGTCGTACCTGTATCTCCTTTTGGACCCTGAGCACCAGTAGCTCCCGGTGCTCCCGTTAATCCGATTGGACCTTGTGCACCTGTTGTTCCTGTATCTCCTTTTGGACCCTGAGGACCCATTGCGCCTGGCGCTCCCGTTAAACCAATTGGACCTTGTGCACCTGTCGTACCTGTATCTCCTTTTGGACCCTGAGGACCAGTAGCTCCTGGCGCTCCGGTTAAACCAATAGGGCCCTGAGCACCATCAACTCCATTTGCTCCAGGTATACCCTGAGCACCTGCTGGCCCTGCTGCACCAGTTAAGCCAATTGGACCTTGTGCACCAGTATCCCCCTTATCTCCTTTTGGACCATTAATATTTGTCCAGGTATTGGTCGTTGGGTTATAAACCCAGGTTCCACTGTCATTCGTTACAATCGTAACCCCTGTGCCAGGCGCTCCAGGCGTACCTGAGCCCGGAGTACCAGGTGTTCCGCTTGTGCCAGGCATGCCCTGAACACCAACTACTCCTGCATCGCCTTTGTCTCCCTTGTCTCCTTTTGGACCATTGATATTCGTCCAGGTATTAGTCGTTGGATTATACACCCAGGTACCACTGTCATTCGTTACAATCGTAACCCCTGTGCCAGGTGCACCAGGCGTACCTGATCCCGGAGTACCAGGTGCTCCGCTTGTGCCAGGCATTCCCTGAACACCAACTACACCTGCATCACCTTTATCTCCTTTTGGACCATTGATATTGGTCCAGGTATTCGTCGTTGGGTTATAAACCCAGGTACCACTGTCATTCGTTACGATGGTAACACCCGTGCCAGGCGCACCAGCTGTACCTGATCCCGGAGTACCAGGTGCTCCGCTTGTACCAGGCATACCCTGAACACCAACTACGCCTGCATCTCCTTTATCACCCTTATCTCCTTTTGGACCATTGATGTTCGTCCAGGTATTAGTCGTTGGGTTATAAACCCAGGTACCACTGTCATTCGTTACAATCGTAACTCCTGTTCCAGGTGCTCCAGGCGTACCTGATCCCGGAGTACCAGGCGTTCCGCTTGTGCCAGGCATACCCTCAACACCAACTATTCCTGCATCTCCTTTATCACCCTTATCTCCTTTTGGACCATTGATATTGGTCCAGGTATTGGTCGTTGGGTTATACACCCAGGTACCACTGTCATTCGTTACAATCGTAACCCCTGTGCCAGGTGCGCCAGCAGTGCCGGAACCCGGAGTTCCAGGCGCTCCGCTTGTACCAGGCATGCCCTGAACACCAACTATTCCTGCATCGCCTTTATCACCCTTATCTCCTTTTGGACCATTGATATTCGTCCAGGTATTGGTTGTTGGGTTATACACCCAGGTACCACTGTCATTCGTTACAATCGTAACCCCTGTGCCAGGTGCGCCAGCAGTGCCGGAACCCGGAGTTCCAGGCGCTCCGCTTGTACCAGGCATGCCCTGAACACCAACTATTCCTGCATCACCTTT
>NZ_JAPWGM010000001.1 GCF_027213715.1 Pedobacter punctiformis | reverse complement strand
TTTCAATCTTTTTTATTCCCTCCTGCAACATCCGCTGCTTTAGGATTCCATTCGTTTCCGTTTGGGATTGCAAAGGTAGAAAAACTTTTTTAATCCGCAAGAAAAATAAATTCTTTTTTTCCCACCCCGGATTAAACCTTAAACCAGGCAAAACCCAACTTAAATCCTCATTTCTCCCATTCCTTCAATTCTAATCCCTCTGCATCTTCCCACCCTCTTCCAGCCCTTCCGAACCGGGTTGCAAAAGTAGAAAAATTATCCGCACTAACAAAACCCAAAACCCTTTTATCCCGCCAAAACCCCTTAACTTAATGGATATCAATAAGAAAAAATAGAAGATAATGTAGAGCATTTAAAACTTTAAGGTTAAAAACATCCGTTTAAACATTTAAGAGGCCTGCCTTGTAACAATATCTATTTTTGCTTATCTTAAAATAAAAGGAATTACATGAATTTTATAGGCAACATTATCTGGATCATATTTGGCGGTTTCTTTATTTTTTTAGAATATATTTTTGGCGGTTTAATTCTTTGTCTAACCATTGTTGGAATTCCTTTTGGCCTGCAGTGTTTTAAATTTGCTTTTGTTGGGCTGGCCCCTTTTGGCGTTAAAATAACTGATACATCATCAAACACTGGCTGCTTATCAACCATTATGAATATTATATGGTTATGTTTTGGTGGGGTGTGGATTGCATTAACGCATTTAGTATTTGGCCTTTTGCTTTGTATTACCATTATAGGCATACCTTTCGGTCGCCAGCATTTTAAATTAATGAATTTAGCTTTTACACCTTTCGGAAAATCGATTAGCTAATTTACCATACACATGAGGGGAATTTCCTTTAAAATATGCAAAAGAGAAGTATTTTAAACCCGACTGAAAGCGTTATCGCCAATTTTATTGGGATTAAGCAAAAAGCAGTACCGCTGCATCCTTTTAGTATGGAATTTGCTTTTCTAATCTTTTATTAAATCAGGCCTATCCTTTTTGAATGAGCAATTGCTTCTTCACTATTTATAAATAAACAGGTTTCTACATTTTGTGCTTCAATCTTGTTAAGCAATGCTTCTGTTTCCTTTAACTTTTCGGGCCGTATATTTCTAATGTAAACGGCTTCTATATTTTTAGGGTATTTTTCTACAATTGCAGCATATATAGCCGGATCTTGCTGACTGTTATCTCCAAAAAAAACAAATTTCTGATTTGGAAAAGCATCCAGAATGCGCATTACCCTCAGCAACTTGCCTTCATGGCCGGTTTTACCTGTTTTAAACAAATCCTTCCAGCGCTTAATCTGATTTAATAAAAAGGCACCATCGGGTAATTTATTAAACCTGAATGTTTCTATTAAGTAATCATAAAGATTCCACTCACTGCTGCTCACATAGAAAAAAGGATTAGGCTGGCTTTTATCAGTGTGTGAAAGGGCCAATTGCTGATAGTGGCTTGCAACCTGAGGAAAGGTTTTTCTGGTATGGGGATTTTTTATAAAAAGTTCGCGGAGCCTTCGCCCGATTGTTGCCGAATGCGAGATCATGGCAGTATCGTCAACATCAGAAATGAAAGCATATTGTGTAATGTGGGGCACATAAACTTTACCATCGCCGGTTTTTATTGTTTCTCCATCATCAGTAAAAGCCTCAACTTTAACCTCATGCCAACCTGCCGGAACATCTTGCTCGGCACTCCATTCAAATTTAAAAAAACCATCTGCTTCCGTTTTGTTATAAATGGTTTGATTTAAAAATTGTAAACGAACCTGAACAAAAGGATATGGCTTTAAAATAAACAGTTTAAAAAGATGAACAATATTTACCCATAAATTATTACTGTAAACCTGAGTAGTTTTAGATTTTTGCTTAAAAACATGGCCATAAACAACCAGATTTTGTTTGTGTCCGTACCCGTGATAAACTTTTACACTTGCATTTTTATTCATTATTAGTAAAACAGAGTTAATTCAAAGTTGTTTGTGTTGTACCACTACAGGTTATAAAATGAAACTACTATTCATCATAAATCCGGGTTCGGGTAGCCACGATACAGACTTAACAACGTTAATTTCTAATTATTATAAGGATAGGGAAACTGTTGTTGATTTATTTGAGTTGCCCCAAAGCTGTTCAATAGAGAAGATTAAACAGAAAATTAAGCAATCAGATGCAGATCGTGTAATAGCCGTTGGTGGCGACGGCACATTGAAATTAGTAGCGGAATGTCTTTTAAATACAGAAACTCCGATTGGAATTATTCCTGCCGGATCTGCAAATGGAATGGCGAAAGAGTTAGGTATTGCTACAGATTTGACTGAGGCGTTGGAATTGGCTGAAAATGGCATTGTTAAAAAAATCCATGCGATAAAAATTAATGATGAACTGTGTATTCATCTTTCTGATTTAGGTTTTAATGCTTATCTGATTAAAAAGTTTGACGGTTTATCTGAACGGGGCATGTGGGGTTACGCAAAAGCAACCTGGCACGCCTTGTGGAATCATAAACGGATGGAAGTGGAGTTAGACTTAAAAGGAGAGCGGGTTAAATCTGCCGCAGCCATGGTTGCCCTGGCAAATGCAACCAGGTATGGAACGGGTTTAAAAATAAATCCGGATGGGAAATTAGATGACAAACTTTTTGAAGTAGTATTGGTTAAGGATTACTCCTACCTGGAGATTTTAAAAATATGGACGACTAAATTGCCCTTTAACCCCAGGAAAATAGAGGTATTTCAAACTTCAGAAGTGAAAATCAGCTCCAAACATAAGGTACACTTTCAGGTTGATGGTGAGTATATTGGAAAGATTAATACAGTTGAAGCAAAAATTTTACCTGCAGCAATTTCCGTAATTGTACCCAAACACACTAATTAAGCAAATATTTTCTGTGAACTTTAATGGTATAATATAACCTGAAAAATTCTGCAATGAAACATATCCTGAATAAAATATCGAACCATCTTTCGCCGAGATTAAAGTATTCGGGCAGCAGAGTGATAAAACCTATTGAAAAAATCCAAACAACCAGCCGGAAGGGGAATTGAATATAATAAGTAATGAAGCCAAACTTTTTGAAGAGCATTAAACCCGCCGCTGATATAAACAGGGAAACAAATAATGGAAGCATCAGAATAACCTTGGCCTGCGAAAGTGTTTCCTGAGGAATTTCACTTAGATGGGTAATGATTTCCCAAAATTGCTTACCCAGCAGGGCAATAGTAATGATATCTAAAAGGGCAAAAAATTTAATCGTGTATCGCATTTATTTACAGTATTGAGCTATGTATTTATCGGCTTTGCTGCTTCCTACATGTTTAACAAATAAGAAATCTTCGCAAGCGCCTGGTTTATCACCTTGTTTTATTTTTTTTAATCCATCATTAATTCTTTCCTCCAGGTATTCATCATCAATACCCAATTGATTTTTTATAGCCAAAATTTGTGCTTCCTGTCCGGGTTTGGCCATATCAATGTTTTTGTAAAAGTTAAGCACCACATCGGTCAATCTTTCGTCGGTTTGGTACGCTTCAATCGCAGAACGAATGTCTGAACTACTTTTTTTCTCACAATCGTAGCCGGATAACTTGAAATTAACCAGAACAACTATAACAGCTGCAGAATCGTAACCTGCAGGAATTGCCCATTTACCAGAACTTAAACGAATTAAACGTAGTGCTTCATCATTAAGTTCGGTAATAATACCTGAGTTTATTTTAGAGAAGTACACCCTGCCTTCATTATCGAGTTTAAAGCTAACATTTACCGTTCCCTGGATGCAGTTGTATTTAGAATACCGCGGATAAATGGTGTTATTCTTTATGAAATTAGAAAAACCATCTTTTCCGCTTTTAAACTGCAATTGTGCCATAGCCATAGTGCAGCAAAAAACCAGGTAAAAGGTTAAAAACTTCTTCATTTAACTAATTTACGCAAAAAAGATGAAGCAGGGGTTGAATTGAAAAGCTTAAAACGAACATGATAAATTACTTTCCGAAAGTACTTTTCAAAATCAGGTTTGGATCGGGGCAGTTGGCCAGGTATTGATCGCGTTCGCTGAATTTACATACCCCCGGATAATCTCCTTTTAGTCCTTCCATATTTTTAATGAGTTGAAAGTGTAAATGCGGAGGCCAGTATCCGTTTTCTTCCTTAACACCAAGTTCGGCTATTTTTTGCCCTGCCGGAATATACTTTCCTTCTTCAAGACCATTAAGAGAGGCTAGACTTAAATGCCCGTATAGCGCATAAAACTGAAAACCATCTATATTATATTCTAAAATAATGGTTGCTCCATAATCTCCGAAATTGTTATTATTTGCAAAACTTTGAACTTTGGCATCATAAAAATTATAAACGGCCGTTCCGGCTGGTGCCCATATGTCAACGCCTAAATGTAAACGGCGTGGCTCCTCGGCCGTATTAAAGTGTTTGCTTCTCGAATAAATGGTCCGGTGCTCGCCATAACCCCCAATTCCATACTTTGCACCATTAGAAATAAGTTTTTGATTCACCCAATCAGAAAACAAATCGGTATCGTCCAAAATTTCATCCGTAAGCTCGGTATTAGAAGCTGTAAAATCAAGGCTGAGCAACTGATCTTTCCACACATCAAAATCAACAACTTTGGCAATAGATGCCGAATGTTTCTCCATAAGATTTTGAAAGTTGTGCATCATTAAGCAATGTTGAAAATGTAGACGTAATTATAAATGTAGTGCGCTAATGCACCCCCAATTACAAACAAATGCCAAAGCTCGTGGCTGTGCACATATTTTGAAAGTGGTTTATCTTTTGCATAATAATAAGTACCGCCAATGTAAAATACGCCTCCGGTTAATAACCAAAAGATGGCTCCAATTGGTAAAGTGCCCAACATTTTTTGCAGTAGCGGAACAATTAAACAGCCCATTAAAATATAAATGGCTAAAGAAATTGCAGTGCTTTTTAGCCGGTTAAAAATTTTAAGCAAACACCCTGTAATGGCAATTAACCACACAATTGCAAATAAACTCCACCGCAGCCAGCCATCAAAAACCAATAAGGCCGTTGGGGTATACGAGCCGGCAATCATTAAATAAATACAACAATGATCAAATTTTTGCCAAAAGCGAATACCATAATCAGTACTCGGGTAGCCATGATACATGGAACTTACGCCAAATAAAATAAAAGTACCGATGCTGTAAATCCAGGCGGCCGTGTATTCTATTGGTGCATTACACTTTTGCAGCAAAAAGTAACCTGCCGGAATTGCAATTAAAGCTGGAATAAAATGAGTGAAGAAATTTACAGGCTCTCTAAGGCTTCTCACAAATGGCTATTCGCTATCTTCTTCTTTTTGTCTCGGTTCTTTAGCAATCTTTTCAAAAAGATGATCCATGCGCTCCACATATTCGTTGGTATCATCTACAAAAAAGGTAAGTTCTGGAATTACCCTAACCTGGTGACGAATGCGACCGCCTAGTTTGTACCTGATTTCGCCTGCATGCGCATTAACTGTATTAATAGATAATGTAGTATTGTTGGTATTAAAAAAACTCAGATAAACTTTGGCCACCGCCAAATCAGGCGATACCCGAACACGGGTAATGGTTACCAAAGTATCCGGTAAAAATGAAGTTCCTTCCCGCTGAAAAATCTGTGCTAACTCCTCTTGTATTACTCCCGCAAATTTCTGCTGACGTTTACTTTCCATAATTTTATGTTTGTGTGGTTTAAATTTTTGGGTAATTCAAACCACATGTTAATTTTTATGCCCCGATAAGCTCAGGCATAATAAAATTTTACTTAATATAACAAATTATCATAAGGATATCTGGCCGTATGTGCAGCCTTTACCTTATCGTACAATAATGTTTTAAACTCTTCTATATTTTCTTTTTCGGTTGCAGAAATAAATAAAACCGGAATTTTATCGTGACTCATCCAGCTGTTTTTAAATTCAGAAAGTGATAATTTTCCATCATCCTGCGGATCATTTACTTCTGGTGAAACATAAGCATCAATTTTATTAAAAACCAAAATCATGTCTTTATCAATCGCACCGATATCCTTTAAAGTCTCGTTAACGGTATTAATCTGATCTTCAAAATTTGGATGCGACACATCAACCACATGAATTAAAATATCTGCTTCGCGAACTTCATCCAGTGTTGATTTAAAACATTCTACCAAATGGTGAGGCAACTTGCGGATAAAACCAACCGTATCTGAAAGTAAAAATGGTAAGTTTTCGATAACCACTTTACGAACCGTTGTATCCAGCGTTGCAAATAATTTATTCTCTGCAAATACTTCAGATTTCGCAAACATATTCATAATGGTTGATTTACCAACATTGGTATACCCAACCAATGCAACCCGGATTAACTGACCACGGTTTTTTCGCTGTGTTTCGTTTTGTTTATCTATACTTTTCAAACGCTCCTTAAGCAAGGATATTTTATTCAAAATAATCCTTCTGTCGCTTTCAATCTGCGTTTCACCGGGTCCACGCATACCAATACCACCCTTTTGGCGCTCCAGGTGGGTCCACATACCTGTTAAACGGGGCAGTACATATTGTAATTGAGCAAGTTCTACCTGTGTTTTTGCCTGAGCCGTTTGTGCCCTGTTTGCAAAAATATCCAAAATCAGGTTGCTTCGGTCTAAAACTTTAGCCCCTAATTCGCGTTCAATATTTCTGAGCTGTGATGGCGATAATTCATCATCAAATATTACGGTATCAATCTCCTCTGATTTTACATAAGCTTTGATTTCTTCCAGCTTACCTGTACCCACAAAAGTTGCCCTTTCAGGCCTTAACATTTTCTGTGTAAAAACCTTCTCCACCTTTCCACCAGCTGTATCCACTAAAAAAGCCAGCTCGTCTAAATATTCTTTTGTTTGGGCATCTTTTTCGCCGGGCGTTACCACACCAACTAAAATTGCCCTTTCCTGCGTGATCGCAGTATCATAAAATTTCTGTTTTCCCATGTAATTAAGGCAAACTTAGATAAAATTGAAGTCTAAAGCAATTTAAGGGCGTCACACTAAAAACAATTTAAGTTAACTCCAATAAAATAAATCTTAAATCCGAAGATGAGCTTAAAAATGTGGGTATATAATTTATAAATTTCACAACAAAAGAAACAACTAAATGGTTTTAAATGGTAGGCTCTTCTTCTGTGTTAATCAAAACTCAGCAATAATCTATAATTATAAACAAAAAAGGCTGCCTGATATCAGACAGCCTTTTCCATAAATTTCATATATGGTTTAGTAATCGTATCTGTGTGTATAATCTTTATTTACATCCACAGTAACGTTTTGGTCATTTGTGATTACTTTGCCGTTAACCTCAGCTTTATAGCTTATTGTATAAGGGCCATTAAAATTAAGGCATTGAATACTTGTACCTACAACATCCAGTGGTGTTACCGACTCAACAACATAAGTTTTTGTACTGCCGGTAAAATCATCTTCACCCAAACTAACAGAGGTTTCATTGTTTTTTGTTACGCCATTAACTTTCCAAAGGGTTTTAGTGTTTTTTAAATCTGCGCCAACAATTACAAATGATGCATAATCATCAGCGCCGCTTACGCCGTTAACGGTAATCGTAAACTTAACATTTTTGCCTGTAGTTCCAGGAGAATCATTACTGTCTTTTTTACAGGAGAATAAAAGGGTTACAAATAAAATAAGGGATAGGGATAAGAGTTTTGAGAATCTTTTCATAGACTTTTTTTTAGTTAAAAATTGGTTACCTTAAAAAAAGAAGACAAACATGATGCCAATACACTTACAATAAGATGACATTTGTGGTTAAAACGCTTAAATCTTTGTAACAAATTCATGAATAGCCAAACCTGGGTTTTCGGTTTTCATAAAATTTTCCCCAATTAGAAACCCATTAAAACCTGCGGCTTTTAATTCTCTTATCGTTTTAGGATCACTGATTGCGCTTTCTGAAATTTTCAAAAACTCATCCGGAATTTTATTTACCAGATCAAATGAGGTTTGAATATCAACAGTAAAATTAGCCAGATTCCGGTTATTTACGCCAATGGCGTCAAGGTTAGGGCAAATGCTCCGTTCCAATTCTTCCTGGTTGTGCACCTCCAGCAAAACATTTAAATCCAAATTTTGTGCAAAGGTTCCGAAATCAATAATTTGTTTTGGGGTTAAAATTGCAGCAATTAAAAGAATAATATCAGCACCCCAGGCTTTAGCTTCTAAAATTTGATATTCGTCAATCATAAAATCTTTACGGAGAATTGGAATTTCATTCGCGGCTCTCGCAGCAATAAGGTCTTCCATTTTTCCACCAAAAAAATCTACATCTGTTAAAACCGATAAAGCCGATGCGCCTGCAGCGTTATAGGCCCTGGTAACTTCTGCTACATCTGCTATACCATTAATTAAACCTTTTGATGGCGACCGGCGCTTAAATTCAGAGATAATGCCTGTTCTGTCTTCGGCCAATAAAAAGTCTTTAAAAGAATATGGATTACGTTTAAAGTGAATTGAGTTTTCTAAATCCTGCACAGAAACCTGTTGTTTAGCAATGGCAACTTCTTCCTTTTTACGTAATACAATTTTATCTAAAATATTCATGTTTTATATTCGTCATGCCGAACTCGTTTCAGCATCTATTCAACGTTTAATTTATTTGTACAATCATTGCGAGGAACGAATGTTTAGTTGGTCAGCCAGTTTTCCATCATTTGCTTTCCATGCTCGGTTAACACACTTTCAGGATGAAACTGTACTCCCCGGACATCCAGCGTTTCGTGCCTTAAAGCCATGATTTCATTTTTATGATCACGTGCTGTAATTTTTAAACAGGTTGGAAAATCTTCTTTGCTCACCACCCAACTGTGGTAACGGCCAACATTTATGGTTTGCGGGCATTCCCAGAATAAAAATTCATCTCCATCTACAACCGTTACCGGAGTGGCAATACCATGCATAGGTCTGCCCAGGTTTAAAAGTTTACCTCCAAATACTTCGGCAATGGCCTGCTGGCCTAAACATACGCCAAAAATACTTTTAGTTTCTGCATAGGTTTTAATCACTTCAAGCAATAAACCCGCTTCTTCAGGAATGCCTGGTCCCGGCGAAAGTAATATTTTATCGTATTGCGCCACATCGGCAATATCAAATTTATCGTTTCTCCAAACTACGGCTTCGTAACCTACCTCGTTTATTAAATGTACCAGGTTGTAAGTAAAACTATCATAGTTATCGATTACTAAAACCGCTTTCTTATTTATGTTTTCCATCTTATTTCTTACTCAAATGTTTGGCTGCATTAAATTTTCTCCGCCATTTCTACCGCCTTACGCAAGGCTGCAATTTTATTGTTTACTTCCTGCATTTCTGTTTCGGGTACCGAATCGGCAACAATACCAGCGCCTGCACGATAATGCAATTCATTGTTCTTGCTCATAAAAGTTCTGATCATAATGGCATGATTAAAATCTTCGTTAAAGCCCATAAAACCAATCGCACCCGCATAAAAATTACGCCCAAGCTTTTCGTTTTCATCAATTAACTGCATGGCTTTATATTTTGGTGCCCCACTTAAAGTTCCGGCCGGGTAAGTATCAGCAACGACTTTAAAAGCGGTTACATCCTCTTGTAAATGCCCGCTAACTTTACTCACCAGGTGAATTAAATGCGAGTAATACTGAACTTCTTTAAAAGATTTTACCTCCACCTGGTTGCAATGCCTGCTTAAATCGTTTCTGGCCAAATCAACCAGCATCACATGCTCGGCACTTTCTTTCGGGTCCTGCTCTAATTTACGGGCTTGTTCAGCATCTTCGATATCATTTCCGCTGCGTTTAAACGTTCCGGCGATTGGAAAAATGTTAGCCGTATTATTTTTAATGGTAATCTGCGCTTCCGGCGATGACCCGAACAATTTAAAATCGCCATAATCAAAATAGAATAAATATGGTGAAGGATTTATAGACCTTAAGCATCGGTAAACATTAAATTCATCACCAGAAAAAGATTGTTTAAAGGCTCTTGAAGGAACGATCTGAAAAACATCTCCTCGAAAAATATGTTTCTGCAGCTTTTCTACCAGATCCATAAAACCCTGGTCGGTTAAGTTCGACGATTCTTTGCCTCTGATTTTAAACTTATATTCAGGATAATTTTTATTCTGAATCAGGTACTCCATTTTCTCCAATCCGCCCTCTTCCTCGCCATCAAATGTGTTTTTAAACAGGGTAATTTCGTTTTTAAAATGATCTATCGCAATAATGTAACGGTATAAATGATATTGCATTTCAGGAATCTCTTCACCTTCTGGTGTTTCTGAATGGAATTTAATGTCTTCAAAATGCTGTACTGCATTCCAGGTAAAATAGCCAAACAATCCGCTGGATATAAATTTAATCTCAGGCAGTTCCGTTTCCTTAAATTTATCTTTAAATATAGTGATCTCTTCGGTCAGGTTTTCGCTGTCTTTAATTTCTACTGAGCCATCCGGAAAATACGTTTCCAGCCTGTTGTTTTTAAGGATAATTCCGGCAACGGGATCGGCACAAACAAAACTCATGGAATTTTCCCGGCTGTGGTAATCCGAACTTTCCAGTAAAATACTGTTCGGATAAACATCGCGAAGGCGCAAATAAATACTTACCGGAGTAGTGGTATCGGCTAATAATTTCTTGTAAGTGGTATTTATCTTAAACATTTTCTTTTTATCATTATCGTCATTGAAAGGAATGACGGGATTAAATGCAATTTATTTTATAATTAAAAAGCCCGACGTGTGGTTCTACGTCGGGCTTTAATGGTTCTTTTAATAAGGTTTAGGTTGATAAACTATATTTTGCATACGCAGCCGGCGCAATTCTTTTTTGAATTACTTTGCCAAAGCCATGTATGTGTATTTCTATTCATCTGCAGCAAAAATATAAATATTTTTAAATAAGCGAAATATTTTTTAAAATTTATGATACACCAAAGAAAGTTCTGCCGGGAACACTTTTGGTCATTAAATAAATGGAAACTATAATTAAAATCAATGCCAAACCAAAGAAAATAGAAATTGTACGGTGTTTAGCTACCGATGCAACAATCTTTTTTGACTTTGAATTTCCTACTGTAATTAAAACAATAGCAATAATCATCATGCTGATGTGCTCCATTTTAAAATAACGGACTGCTGGTGCGCCGGCACTACTTAAACGATACCATCCTTCACTGAAATAAAGTATTAAGCCTAAAAGCAGTTGAATGTGTGCACTGATTAAAGTAAACACATTTAGCTTTCTATCTCCTTCTGTATAAGGTTTATTGCCCAGCCATCCTGATAATGCTTTTACTACCGCAATAACCAATAAAAGGAAAACCACATAGCGCCATCCCGAGTGCGCACTTTTTAAAATATCATTCATATCTAAAATTTCTATGATTCAAAAATAGACATTAATTGTAAAAAATAGGTTAATAAGCAATGACAACGCTTATTTATATTAGTTTTAAACAAAATAAACCCCTAAACTTATTATGAAGAAAATTTTACTCGCCGTTGTGCTGGTATTTTCTACTACAGTTCTCTTTGCACAGCAAACAACCTATCCTGTAAATGGTTCTTACGATACCAGACCGGGAATGTTTGCCTTTACCAACGCAACGATTGTAGTTAATGCCAATCAAACCTTAACAAATGCCACCCTTTTAATTAAAGGACAAACCATACAAGCGGTTGGTGCTGGTATGGCTGTACCTAAAGGTTATGTTGTAATTGATTTAAAAGGAAAATTTATTTATCCGTCTTTAATTGATGCTTTCTCCAGCTACGGCATTCCTGAAGTTGCTACGCAAGCCAGGGGTTTCGGAGGCGCCCGCCAGTCTGTTTTTGTATCGACTAAAAAAGGTGCTTACAACTGGAACGAGGCCATCAGACCAGAAACTTCTGTTAAAACTATTTTTAGTGCTGACGGTAAAAAGGCCGATGAGCTGCGCAAGGTTGGTTTTGGAAGTGTAAATGTAATTAACCGGGATGGGATTGCCCGTGGTGTTTCTGCCGCTGTAACCCTAAATGATGCAACAGATAACAATGTATTTCTGAAAGATCAAACCGCAGCAAATTATTCTTTTAACAAAGGATCGTCCGCAAATGATTATCCAACTTCTTTAATGGGATCTATTGCTTTATTGCGTCAAACCTATTATGATGCACAGTGGTATGGTAAACAAAAAGAAGAATACAATATTTCTTTAGAAGAATTTGGTAAACAGCAAAACATGCCTCAAATCTTTGAAGCAGATGGTTGGGCTAATGTTCTTCGTGCCGATAAAATTGGCAAAGAATTTGGCAAGCAATACATTATTAAATCTACCGGAGACGAGTACCAAAGAATTAGCGAAGTTAAAGCTACAGGTGCAACTTTGATTATTCCACTGGCATTTCCTAAAGCTTATGATGTAGAAGATCCGGCGGAAGCGCGAAATATTACGCTGGCACAAATGAAGGCTTGGGAAATGGCCCCGGCAAATCCTGCAGCGCTGGAAAAAGCAGGAATTAAATTTGCTTTAACTGCATTTGGTCTGGAAAACAGCCGTGATTTCTGGGCGAATATTCGTACAGCTATAGAAAATGGATTAACAGAGAAACAAGCTTTACAATCGGTAACTGAGGTTCCGGCTTCTATTTTAGGCATCAGCGATAAAGTAGGTTCACTGGAAAAAGGTAAAGTAGCCAACTTCCTGATCTCATCTGATAATTTATTTAAAAATGGAAACATCATCTTCGAAAACTGGGTACAAGGCAAACGCTTTATTGTAAACAAAATGGATGTTGCCGATGTACGTGGTATATATAACCTAAACGTAGATGGTATTAGTGCTTTGATTTTAAAAATTACCGGAACGGGCGGTGGCTCTGTTGCAGCTATTGAAAGAACGGGCGTTGACAGCGTTAAAACCACAGCTACTTTTAGCCGCAACGGCGATTGGGTAAGCATTAATTTTAATTTAAAGAAAAACCCTAAAGGCGATGTTCGTTTAAGTGGCTACCTGACGGCTGCTAATCCATTAACTTTTAAAGGCGAATCGGCCCTTGCAGATGGAAGTACCGGAAGATTTACAGCGACTTTTAAGGAGGCTTCAAAAGAAACGCCTAAACCTGATGAGCCCAAGCCATCATTAGCAACGGGTACCTTGCTTTACCCTTTTGGTGCTTTTGGAAATGCTGAATTGCCTAAGCAGGAAACCGTATTGCTTAAAAATGGTACCGTTTGGACTAATGAGAAAGAAGGCATCTTGCAAAATGCAGATGTGCTTTTAGAAAATGGTAAAATTAAAGCGGTAGGCAAAAACCTTCCGGCAGGAAATGCTAAGGTGATTGACGCTACAGGGAAACACATTACACCGGGCATTATCGATGAGCATTCGCACATTGCTGGTTCTGGTGGCATAAATGAAGGTGCACAATCGGTATCTGCCGAGGTTCGTATTGCCGACATCATCAATTCTGAAGATGTAAACATTTACCGTCAGCTGGCAGGTGGCGTAACTACTTCTCACATTCTTCACGGTTCCGCAAACCCAATTGGTGGTCAGTCACAGCTTATTAAATTACGCTGGGGCAAATCGCCTGAAGAGTTAAAATTTGCAGGTGCGGATGGTTTCATCAAATTTGCATTAGGCGAAAACGTTAAGCAAAGCAATTTCGGAACCGGGCTACGTTTCCCGGTAACACGCATGGGTGTTGAGCAAACTTATATTGATGAGTTTACCCGCGCCAAAGAATATGCAAAAGCCATGTCGGCAAAAGGCAACAATGTACGCCGTGATTTGGAACTGGATGCCATTGTCGAAATTTTGAACAACAAACGTTTCATTACCTGTCACTCTTATGTACAAAGCGAAATTAATATGTTAATTCATGCTGCAGACAGCATGGGCTTTAAAATAAACACCTTTACACACATTTTAGAAGGCTATAAAGTGGCGGATAAAATGAAAGCGCATGGTATTGCAGGTTCAACTTTTTCAGATTGGTGGGCTTATAAAAACGAAGTTGCAGAAGCCATTCCTTATAACGGAAAGATTATGCATAACGTGGGCATTACTACTGCATTTAATTCTGATGATGCTGAAATGGCCCGTCGTTTAAATCAGGAAGCCGGTAAAGCCGTTTTATATGGTGGTGTACCAGAAGAAGAAGCCTTTAAATTTGTAACCCTTAACCCGGCAAAAATGCTTCACATTGATGGTAAAGTAGGAAGCTTGAAAGCAGGAAAAGATGCCGATGTTGTCGTTTGGTCTGCCGATCCTTTATCTATTTATGCAAAAGCCGAAAAAACTTTTGTTGATGGTGTTGCCTACTGGGACATTGAAAAAGATGCTCAGGTAATTAAAGCTCAGCAAATTGAAAAGGCCCGCCTGATTCAAAAAATGTTAGAAAGCAAGAGTAAAGGTGGCCGCACACAACGTCCGGTTAGTGAAGCTCCACGTTTATACAATTGCGAAACTTTAGAAAATTATTCAGCTGAATTAACCGAACAAGAACATGCGCACTAATATTAAACCTTATATGCTCAGTCTGGTGCTATCGGCATGCAGCCTGATCTGCTTTGCACAAGCGAACATATCACCGGCAAAAAAGCAAAGCAAAACCATAGCCATCACTGGCGCCACTGTACACGTAGGTAATGGAACCATCATAGAAAACGGAACCATACTTTTTGGAAATGGTAAAATTATATCGGTAACTACCAACGGACAGGTACCGCAAGATGATGTATTACGGATTAACGCCAGTGGGAAGCACGTTTATCCTGGTTTTATTGCGGCAACCACTAATCTTGGTCTGATAGAAATTGAGGCCGTAAAAGCGACGCTTGATTTTCAGGAAATTGGTGATTTTAATTCGCACATTCGTTCTATTGTAGCTTACAATACAGATTCCAAAGTGCCTGCTACTTTGCGCAGCAATGGTGTTTTAATGGCCCAACCTACGCCACAAGGCGGAGTGGTTTCCGGAAGTTCATCTGTTGTACAACTGGATGCCTGGAATTGGGAAGATGCAGTTATTAAAACGGACGATGCCATGCACATGACCTGGCCGGTTACACCTCGTTTTAGAGGTGGTTTTGGCAGGCCGCAAGTTTCGGCAGAAGCATTAGCCGAGCGTACGCAAACTGCCATTAACCAGTTAACTTCTTTTTTCGCTGAAGCTAAAGCCTACAGTGAAATGGGTAAGCCTGAAGTTATTAATACCCGCTTCGAAGCCATGAAACCAGTTTTCAGTGGAACAGAAAAGTTATTTATTGCAGCTGATGGACAGAAAGACATTGTCGCTGCTGTAAATTTCGCGAAGAAATTTGGCATTACTCCGGTTATTACAGGAGCTGATGAAGGTTATCTGGTCATCGATTTCCTAAAAAACAATAACATCAGTGTGGTGGTTAAACAACCTCATGCCCTGCCAAACAATAACGATGATGACGTGAATATGCCCTATAAAAACGCAGCTATTTTAGCCAATGCAGGCATTAACGTAGTGGTTAGTATTGATGGTTACTGGCAACAACGCAATTTGCCCTTTATGGCCGGAACGGTTTCTGCATGGGGATTGGATAAAGAAAAAGCACTTTCTACCATTACTTTAAATGCAGCAAAGGTAATGGGCGTTGATAAAACCACCGGAAGCATTGAAAATGGCAAGGATGCAACCTTCTTTATTTCTGCTGGTGATGCTTTGGATATGAAGACGAACAAAGTAGAACAAGCTTTTATTCAGGGCAGAGATATTAACCTGGATAATTTGCATAAACAACTGGATAAAAAATTCAGTGATAAGTACGAAGCAGAGAAGAAGTAAACTTGTTTTAGCGTGTACATTAAAGCGACCTGTTAATTTAGACAGGTCGCTTTTTTTATGCTTTTGAAATGTGCATGATGCGGTAAACAAAGAAACGATGGGTTTTCTGTTCTATCGCTGAGATTGCTTCGTGCCTCGCAATGACGTCTCGGGGCAATTCGTTATTTACATTTAAAATACATTCGGTTAAACTGATAATCTTTTGTTAATGTAAAATCCAATTTCAATTAACACTAAGTAAACATCTTTGCGCACAGAAAACAATCAGAACTAATCATGATCAAAAATTTACTTATTGCAGTATTGCTGCTGTTTTGCTTTGTCCACAATCAGGCAATTGCACAAACAACTCAGGCTTCAATATCAGGAAGCGTTATCGACGAACAAAAGAAGCCCATTCCCGGTGCTTCTGTACAAATCCGGAATGAATCTACGGGTTTCACCACCAAAACATCTACTAATGCAAAAGGAGAATATACTTTTAAAGAACTTCCTTTAGGCGGTCCTTATTCTGTAAAGGCAGTTTATGTGGGCTTTGGAGAACAAACCAGGAGTGGATACTTTTTAAATCAGGGCGATGCCATAAAGGTTGCCATTGGTATGCAGGAAGCATCTCAAAATTTAGAAGCCGTACAGGTTGTGGCTTCGGGTTTAAAAAATAAAATAGAAAACATTGGCGCAGCGACGGCCATTTCGGCCAAAGCCATTACGCAGCTACCAGTAAACGGACGTAATTTTACTTCGTTAATGGATTTATCCCCGCTGAGCAAAGGAGGTAACATTTCAGGGCAACTGGGTTCTTCTACCAATTATACTATTGATGGGATGAATGCTAAAAACCCAACCTCGGCAGGTTCTACAACCAGCCGGAGTGGTGCTCCATACTCCATTTCAATCGAAGCGGTTCGTGAATTTAAAGTCGTAACCAATCAGTACGATGTTACTTATGGCCGCAGTGGTGGCGGTACGGTGAGTGCGGTAACCAAACAAGGTACCAATACTTTATCGGGAAGTGCATTTACTTATGGCCGTGCAGACTGGTTATCGAGTGGTTACGACATCAGGGGGAACAAACGTCAGGCAGATTTTTCGACCTACCAATATGGTTTCTCATTGGGTGGCCCGATTATTAAAGATAAATTACACTTTTTCGTGGCATGGGATCATCAAAGAGATGCCCGTCCTTTGTTAATTGCCGATGTTCAATCAGGAGCAGACGAATTGCGTTATAACATTAACCGTTCTACACTGGATTATTTTGTTGGTGTGGCCCGTTCTAAATATGGCGTAGCCAATACGCCTCAATATGGCTCATTTCCTAAACAAAGAGGTTCTGATGCAGCTTTTGCCCGTATTGACTGGCAGATTAATGATAAAAACTTATTAACCATCCGCGATAATTACACCAACGACCGAAATAATTTAGGTTTGGAAGATAATACAGCGATTAACTTATACGAATCTTACGGTAACGATAAAAACGTAGACAATAGCTTATTGGCTACTTTACGTACTTCTATCAATTCGAGGTTAACCAATGAGTTAAAAGTACAATACCTTTACACCTACCAAAAAAGTAGCCCGGGCAATCAGTTACCCGCATCTAATATCCCACGTGTAATTGTTGAGGGGGTTACTTCGGTAATTAACGGTACAAACAAAGCAACCAATATCGAAATGGGTGGTCACCGTTTTGCGCAGGAAGGTTTTACCAATAACGTGTTGCAATTTGTAGATAACCTATATTACAATACCGATAAGGTAAAATACACTTTTGGTGTTGATTTTATGTACACCCATGCCCACTCTCTATATGGTAGCGAGGTAAACGGACGTTTCCACGTTCAAGCCGGAACAGTAACCCAGCCTGATGGAACAAAAGTACCAACCTTTACCAATTATGAAAACGGAACTGCGTACCGTTATTTTAGAGAAGTGCCTTTAATGGCTGATCCAAGTGTAAATGCAGGAATTATAAATGCTGGAATATACGGCCAGATGCAAACCAAACTTGCTAAAGGTCTTGATTTAACTGCCGGCTTACGTTTGGATTATGCTCATTATCCATCTTCGCCATTAAATCAACTGGTATTTGACGAAATTGGTGTCCGTACTGATAATAAATTGAAATCTTTCGTGGTACAGCCCCGTGTACAGTTTAGCTGGGATATAAATGAACAGCGTACCGACTTCGTCCGCTTTGGTGCCGGCGTTTTTGCTTCAGACATTAACAATTATGTAACCATTAACAACTTAACTTTTGATGGTAAACATTATGGCACAGTTGATACCCGTTTAGGTATTCCTACTGCTTATTTAACTGGTTATCGCAGCAATGCGGCAAGCGCTCCTACTTTAAGTCAATATCAATTGCCAACCATTAATACTTATGCAAAAGGCGCTAAAGTTCCGGTGGTTTATAAAGGAAACCTATCATACAGCCACTTTTTTACACCTAAGTTAAAAGCTGGCATTACGGGTTACGCTACATTAGGCCGTAATAATTATGTATATGTAGATCGTAACATGGCTGCCACCCCATATTTCACCATTTCAAACGAGGCCAATCGTGGTGTATATGTTCCTTTAGCTTCTATTCCTTTAACCAATGGTGCTGCTGACTGGCAACAAGGCCGGATCAGTAATAAATTAGGCCGTGTGCTGGAAATGAACAGCGATGGAAAAGTAAATCAGTTTGCCATTGTAGTTGACGGTACTTACCAGTATTTTAAAGATGGTGAGATTTCAGTTAGTTATACCTGGAACGATACAAAAGATAATACTTCTTTCAATGGTAACGTAGCCAATACTTCTACTTTATCACTTCCGGTTAAAGATGATCCGCGTGATTTAAGCCACATGACTTATTCTGATAACCAGTTCAGACATAAAGTAGTATTCTATGGAACAAGTCCAAGTTTTTATGGAATTAACATTGGTGTACGTTATTCGGGCATTGCAGGTACACGTTACAGTTTACTTTCGGGTGCTAATACCAATGGAGATTTTGTAGGCACAAATGATTTAGCTTTCGTTTTTGACAGAAATAATCCGAATGTAGCTGCAAATGTGCGTACAGGTTTGCAAGCCATTATAGATAATCCCCTGGCCAGCCAAAGCTTAAAAGATTATATCAACAAATATGGCGATCAAATTGCAGTTAGAAATGGCGGTATTAATGGTTTTTACGGAATTGTGGATGTAAGAATCACTAAAAAATTCAAAATCAATAAAACTCATAATTTCGAATTGTCTGTTGATGCATTTAACGTAGCCAACATCTTTAAGAAAACATGGGGTGTTAACGAATCTTTGGGCAATCAGGCACTTTATGCCTTGCAAAATCCCGGGTTTGATGCTGTAAATAAAAAATTCAACTATAATGTTAACAATGCAGGTATAGCAAATCCATCAAATAATCCTTATCAATTCCAGATTGGATTACGTTATGGCTTTTAATTTAAATAATCGGCGCTAAGTATCTTAGCCTAAAGTCATAAAAAAAGGGAATGGATTTATATCCGTTCCCTTTTTTTATGTTTGTACTTCAAACAACAAAACTTTCATGAACGTATTATTAAATTACCTGAAGAAACACAAATGGGTTGTGGCCCTGGCACTCCTTCTTGCAGGCATAAATATTGGCTTTTCTCTTATGGACCCTTATTTTACAGGGCGAATTTTAGATTTATACATTAATAAAAAATCATCCTTCAGTAGTAAAAGTGCTTACATCTGGGGAGCTTTAGGTTTTATTGGCCTGGCCATTGGTGCAGCCATGGTATCCAGAATTGCCAAAAACTTTCAGGATTACTTTACCAGCGTAATAGTACAAAAGGTTGGTGCAAAAATGTATGCTGATGGTTTACAACACTCTTTAAAATTGCCTTATCAGGTTTTTGAAGATCAGCGAAGTGGCGAAACCCTGGGTATTTTACAAAAAGTAAGGTTAGATTCTGAAAAGTTTATCACTTCATTCATCAGTGTACTTTTTGTAAGTTTGATCGGGATGGTTTTTGTAATTGTTTATTCATTCTCCATCAGCTACAAAGTTACCCTCGTTTATTTTGCGGCCATTCCGATTATTAGTTTCGTAAGCTGGTTTTTAAGCCGTAAAATTAAAACCATACAACGCTCTATTGTCGGCGAAACTACAGCCTTAGCCGGGTCTACAACAGAATCACTAAGAAATATTGAACTGGTAAAAAGTTTAGGTCTTGCCGAGCAGGAAATTGAAAGGTTAAATAAAACGACTTACAAGATTTTAGGCCTGGAGCTTAAAAAAGTAAAGTATGTACGCAGCATGAGCTTTGTGCAAGGCACTACAGTAAACCTGGTTAGAAGTACCATGATTGTAGTACTGCTCCTGTTAATTTTTGACGACACGATTTCTGCAGGTCAGTATTTTTCTTTTCTATTTTACTCTTTTTTCCTTTTTGGCCCATTGCAGGAATTGGGAAATGTTATCCTTTCCTGGCGTGAAGCCGAAGTATCACTGGGTAATTTCAAAAGGATTTTAAGTACACCTATTGATAAAAAACCAGATAATCCAATCTCCATTAAAAAGATTAATGATTTAACTTTTGATGAGGTCAGCTTTAAACACCAAACGGCAAATAGAAATGCTTTAGAACAAATTTCTTTTAAAACGCATAACGGACAAACCATTGCTTTTGTTGGCCCTTCGGGCTCCGGAAAAACCACTTTGGTGAAACTGCTGGTTGGTTTATATCAACCTAAAGAAGGACAGATATTATATAACGGTGCATCAAGCACAGATATAGATTTAGATGCCCTGCGGGAGAAAATAGGTTTTGTAACACAGGATACACAGCTATTTTCGGGTACGATAAGAGAGAACTTACTTTTTGTAAATCCAAATGCTACAGATGAAGAATGTTATAAGGTTTTAAACCAGGCTGCCTGTCAAACATTGCTGGCCAGGGCAGATAAAGGTTTAGACTCATTAATTGGCGAAGGCGGTGTAAAAGTTTCAGGAGGAGAAAAACAACGTTTATCAATAGCCAGAGCTTTATTAAGGCAACCGGATATTTTAGTATTTGACGAAGCAACTTCTTCTTTAGATTCAATTACCGAAGAAGAAATTACCAAAACCATCAGATCGGTTTCTGACTTAACAGATCACATTACAATTTTAATTGCACACAGGTTATCAACAATCAAGCATGCAGACAGGATCTATGTTTTAGAAAAAGGTCATATTATTGAACAAGGTAAACACGAAGAATTAATTGCTCAAAATGGTTTATATCAGGCCATGTGGCGTCAACAAATTGGCGAGAGGATTGTTGAAGCTTAAGCAATCAGTTTTTTATGTTATTACAAACCAGTATCAGCAGTAATCAAGTCGCATTATTGATCATAATTCCGGCAATTTGCTGGCTAATCTTAATTTTAATTGCCTTATACCACATTTCAAGGAATAGTTCCATGAGTTTTGGCGTGAAGGTTTTGTGGTTTATAATTATTGTTCTGGCCCCTTTTCTAGGTTCAATTATTTATTTAATCTGGGGTAAAAACAGGCAATTTTAATTCACTCTCTGATAAAAACCTACACCTTAACTGCTGTGGTTTGCTCATTAAGATCCTGCAGGGATAATTTGGTTAAAGATTTTGTTTTTAACCAGGTTATCCCGGCAATAGCAATTGTCATACTGCCACCAAAAACCACCGCAGGTACAAGTCGCATCAGTTTAGCCGTTAAACCCGATTCAAATTCTCCGATTTCATTTGAAGAACCGATAAACATACTATTTACAGCCGATACCCTTCCACGCATTTCATCGGGGGTTAGCAACTGCATAATTGTTGAGCGGATAATTACACTCACGCTATCAAATGAACCTTCCAGGAATAAGAAAAACAAGGTTAAATAGAAGTTTTTAGAAAGGCCGTAACAAATGATGCTGAGTCCAAAGCCAGTTACTGCGATCAATAAATTTCTCCAGGGTTTATTCATTGGCGAAAAGCGGGTCATGGCCAGCATGGTAATCACCGCACCAGAGGATGCAGCGCCCCTCATAATCCCCAAACCCATTGAGCCCATATTAAAAACATCTTTGGCAAACATGGGCAACAAAGCAACCGCACCTCCAAAAAACACCGAAAATAAATCGAGGCTCATTGCCCAAACCATCATCTTCGTTTTAAATACAAAACGAATGCCTTCGCCCAAACTATCGAATATATTTTGTGTAGGCACAAAAGTTGCCGGATGCTTTTTGAAACTTAAAATACAAACCAGCGCTATAGAAATCAATACAACAATTACAATGTAAGCCGCTGTAATTCCCCATAGCCAGTTAACCAAACCACCAATCAGTGGCCCGATAATGGTTGCAAACTGCCAGCTGCTGCTGCTCCATGTACTGGCATTTGGATAAAGTTCTTTTGGTACAATTCTGGCCATTAAGGAAAATGTAGCCGGCCCGAAAAAACCTCTGGCAATTCCAATGCAAAAAACCAGTCCATACATAATCAAAACAATCAGGTCTTCCTTCAGGTTAAGGTATTTGCTGGTCACCAGTAACATTAAAATGGAACAGATCAATACCCCTGAAAATATTTTAGTAAGCAAAGCCCTTTTCTCGCTTTTATCCGCAATGTACCCGCCATAAAGAGCGATACCAATTGCAGGTATGGCTTCGCACAAACCAACCAGTCCCAGTTTAAGGGCATCATGTGTTAAATCATAAATGTGGTAACCAATAACAACAGCCTGCATTTGGTAGGCCAGCGTAAAGAAAAAACGCATGCCTAAAAAATATCTGAATTCCGGAAAACGTAAAGCCGCATACGGATCGGGCTTCGTGAGGATGGGGGTTGCTTCTGAATCTGCCACTTTAAAACATTTGAAGTGTAAAACTACGTTTTGAAAAATTAAATCATTCAACCAAATTTAGCTCAAGCCAAATCTTACTTATAAATGATATTAGGAAATTTTATCAAACGAAATCCCTCGCTCCCGCTTTTGCAGATAAGCCTTTAGTAAAGCATTTTCAGGTTTTTCTAAACGGCCATCTTCCTGAAAAATGGCAATTACGGTATTTCGTGCTTCCGAAAGGATAATCTGATCTTTTGCTAAATCGGCAAGTTTTAGATCTAAAACACCACTTTGCTGTGTTCCGGTTAAATCTCCCGGGCCACGCAATTGTAAATCGATTTCCGAAATTTCGAAACCATTATTGGTTTTAACCATGGTTTCCAATCGCAACCTGCCATCTTTGCTTAATTTATTGCTGCTCATTAAAATACAGAAAGATTGTTCGGCACCACGCCCAACCCGCCCCCTTAACTGATGTAATTGCGATAAACCAAAACGCTCAGCATTTTCGATCACCATAACCGATGCATTAGGCACATTTACACCCACCTCGATTACAGTGGTAGCAACCATAATCTGGCTTTTGCCTTCAATAAATTGTTGCATTTCAAATTGCTTGTCTGCATTTGGCATTTGGCCGTGCACAATACTCATTTGATAATCCGGCCTTGGGAATTGATAACTAAGCTGTTCTATACCCGCCTCCAAATGTAATAAATCTAGTTTTTCACTTTCCTTAATTAAAGGATAAACAACATAAACCTGCCGGCCTTTGGCAATTTCCTGTTTCATAAAACCAAACATGCGCATGCGCTGGCTTTCAAAAAGGTGCCTTGTTTCTATGGGTTTCCGACCTGCAGGCAATTCATCAATTACAGATACATCCAAATCACCGTAAAGCGTCATGGCCAGTGTCCGTGGAATCGGGGTAGCCGTCATAACCAATATGTGTGGTGGAATTATACTTTTGCGCCAAAGCCTGGCTCTTTGTTCTACTCCAAAACGATGTTGCTCATCAATCACAACCAGGCCAAGGTTTTTAAACTGAACTTTATCTTCAATTAAAGCATGTGTTCCAATCAAAATATCGATTTCACCATTTTCCAGTTGTTGGTGAAGAACGGTTCTTTCTTTCTTTTTTGTATTTCCGGTTAATATAGCAACCTTGACTAGATCGTCTGTTACTAATGCGGTAACAGAAGCGTAATGCTGACGGGCTAAAATTTCGGTAGGAGCCATCATACAAGCCTGGTAGCCATTGTCATTTGCCAAAAGCATACTCATCAGTGCAACGGCGGTTTTGCCGCTCCCTACGTCGCCCTGTACCAGTCTGTTCATTTGAATACCCCTCTGCGTATCAATCCTGATTTCCTTAACCACACGTTTTTGTGCATTGGTTAGCTCAAAAGGTAAAAATTCTTTATAAAAGCGGTTAACTTTTTCACCTACAATGTCAAAAGTTGCCCCTTTAAATTTTAAAGCTTTTAATTGTTTACTGTTTAAAAGCTGTAACTGTATAAAAAACAGTTCTTCAAACTTTAATCTTCTTTCCGCAGCGCTCAGGTCTTTCTGATTTTTAGGAAAGTGAATGTTGAGTAAAGCTACCCTCTTATCCGGAAGTTGATATTTTTCTAAAATGTACTGAGGCAGTGTTTCTGGTACCTGCTGGATAACCTGATCCAACAACCCGGCAATTAAACGCTGGATTCCTTTAGAGTCAAGATTAAATTTTTTCAGTTTCTCCGTAGAGTTATAAACGGGTTGCAAAGTTTGGTTCCCCCTCCCTGCAGCGTTTTTTTGATACAACTCCATTTCGGGATGAGAAATACTGAACGTACCATTAAACAAGGCTGGTTTACCAAAAGCTACATAAGCAGCACCAACAGCAATGTGATCATCTACCCATTTTAAGCTTTGAAACCAAACCAACTCCATGATTCCGGTCTCATCTTTAAAAACGGCTACAATACGTTTAGCCCGTTTATCTCCAATAACTTTTTTGCTAATTATACGGCCAATAATCTGGATATATGGGGCATCAGAATTAATTTGATTGATTTTATAAAATTTTGTTCTGTCGATATACCTGAAAGGATAATAAGAAAGCATATCCTCATAAGTAAAGAGACTGAGGTCTTTCTTTATTACATCGGCCCGGGTTGGCCCAACGCCTTTTATAAACTCAATAGGTGTATCTAATGTGGAATTAAACAAAATAATTAAGCTTTATAAAATTAAATATGTGTTGGTGTTATCTGCCTGATCAGGAATAGCGTCCTAAATCATTTATACAAAAACAATAATTCTATAATCGGGTATGCATCCCTTTAACAATGATTGATATTTTCTGAAGCTAAAACTATCCTTTAACTGCAATTACAGAAATCTCTACATTAACATTTTTTGGCAGTACGGATACTTGTACCGTTTCACGTGCAGGGAAGTTTTCTGTAAAATATTGACCATAAATTTCATTTACCTGAGCAAAGGTTCCCATATCACTTAAAAAGATAGTCGTTTTTACAACATGCTCAAAACCCAAACCTGCTTCCAGTAACACTGCTTTAAGATTACGCATTACCTGATGGGTTTCTTCTTCGATATTAACAAGATTTAATTCACCACTCTCCGGGTTAATTGCAATTTGACCGGATACAAATAAAAAGTTTCCAGCCATTACAGCTTGATTATACGGACCTATTGGCGCAGGCGCATTAGATGTTTTGATAATTTGTTTCATAAAGAAAAGTTGTGTTAAGATTTGCTAAGCCACTGAATGAGCTTATAGATTATACCCAACAAAAAAATAGAAATAGCCAGTGCATTAATAACATGCATAATTTTAATGTTAATGTTATTTGGCCGGTTAGGATCTTTTTTTCTGAAGAAATACATAATACAAACTTAGATAAAAAGGTTTACACAGAAAATTAAAAGGCATAAAAAAAGTCCCGGCTAATAACCGGGACTCTTTCAAAATTTTAAGCGAGAAAATACTAGTTTCTAGCAGTTTCAACACGACGATTTTGGATACGACCTTCTTCAGTATCGTTAGAAGCAATTGGATTAGCTTCACCAAAACCTTTAGTAGCAACTTGACTAGCTGAAACGCCAGAGTTTACTAAGTAAGTTTTAACAGAATTTGCTCTGTCTTTAGATAATTTCAAGTTATATGCAGTAGTACCTTCGCTTGAAGCGTAACCGTTAACAGTTACTTTACCACCGTTTTCACGTAACACTGAAGATAATTTATCTAAAGTTGGATAAGATTCAGTTTTTAATACTGATGAGTTAAAATCAAAACCGATTTTTTCGAAACCAGTAACGTTTGAAGTTTCAACAGTAGTTGGAGTTGTTACTTTAGGAAGTGGACAACCTGAACCATCAACAGCAGTACCAGCAGGAGTTCCTGGGCATTTGTCGAATTGATCAGCAACACCGTCACCGTCAGTATCTTTTTTCAAATCTTCAACAGATTTTTCAACAGCAGAAACACGGTTTTTCAATGCTTCAACTTCTTGACGTAAAGTAGGATCTTTTAACTCATCGTACATAGTAGCTAATGGGTTAGACCATTCTAAACTTGGTTTTGCAGAAGAACCTAAAGAGAACTCTAAACCAGCATAACCGTAAGAGAAGTGATCTTTAGTAGTACCTTTTGCATAAACTCCATCAAAGTTATCAGCGTCAACAAAGTTCATTGTGTAACCTAAGTTAAAGTTAACACGCTCAGAAACTTTGAATTTAACACCAGCACCAACTGGAATATAAAAACCTTTTACGTAATCTTTAGCTTCGTGTTTATCACCTGCAGGACCAGTAGATTTACCTTTCCAGTCAGTTACAGTACCGTTAGCAGCAGTAACTTTTGGAGCATAAGCTAAATAACCACCACCGGCAGTTAAGAAGAAACCTACTGAATTCTCACGACGTAAGAAATCGATTGAACCAACATTAACAACACCACGTAAATCTACAGCATATTGTAATTGAGTTTCGAATTCTTTAGCAGTTGAACCAGCACCAGATAAAGCTGCGTCGTTAGATCCAGATACTTTACCACGTAATCCGTTTAATTCTAAAGCGAATGAGTGACCTAATTGTTTACGGATATTTAAACCGTAACCTAAGTTAACATCCCATTTGTTGAAATCATTAGAACCGCCAATAGCAATAACAGGAGCTAAAACACCACCGTTAACACCAATTGACCAAGTTCTGTACTGTCCTCTTCCACCAAATACCTTGGTTGAAGAAGTCGTTGCAGGTGTTTCTTGAGCGACAGCAAGAGAAGCTACTCCTGTTAATGCCACTAAAGAAAGAGCAAGACTTTTCTTTAAAGTAGAATAATTCATAATCTTTTTTTTCTTTTTTAAGGGTTAAACAATTTAATTGATTAATTTTTTAGTAACCGCAAAATTAAACAAAATTTTAAATTTTCAAACTTTTATACAAACTCCGTTCCAAACTTCGTCATAATTAATCATTTTCTTACATTTGACCGTCACCCAGTTTAATATATAATATTTATGAAATATCCTAAAATTGATCAGTCACTATTCATTTTAAATAGAAAAAATTATACTAAACAGCTAAAAAACAACTCTTTAGCTTTATTTCAGTCTAGTGATGAATTTCCCAGAAGTGGAGATCAGAACTTCCTATTCAAACAAAATCCAGATTTATTTTATTTATCAGGAATTGATCAGGAACAAACTATTTTACTGCTATATCCCGACTGTCCTAATCCATTATACAGAGAAGTCCTGTTTTTAAGACAGACAAATGACTACATTAAGGTTTGGGAAGGCTACAAGTATACAAAAGAACAGGCAAAAGCTGCATCTGGAATCGAAGCTATTTATTGGCTGGAGGATTTTGATAATATTCTACACAGTATTGTTCACTACGCCGATCACATTTATTTGAACACGAATGAAAACGACCGGTATGCCCATACAGTTCCTTACAGAGATATTCGTTTTATAGATCAAATGCGATCGAAATATCCTTTACATCATTATGAACGCTCTGCGCCAATTATGCGTGGGCTTAGGGCGATTAAATCAGACATAGAAGTTGATTTAACTAAAAAAGCCTGTGCCATTACAAGGGATGCTTTTATTAAAGTATTGAAATTTACCAAACCCGGAGTTAAAGAATATGAAATTGAGGCTGAAATCATTCACGAATTTATTCGCCAGGGTGGAACTGGCCACGCTTATACACCAATAATTGCATCCGGACACAACGCCAACATTCTTCATTACAACGATAATAATCAGGAATGTAAAGATGGAGACGTGATTCTTTTTGATTTTGGTGCTGAATATGCCAACTATAATGCGGATATGAGCCGGTCTATTCCGGTTAATGGTCGTTTTACAGCCCGACAAAAAGATGTTTATAATGCAGTATTGCATGTAATGAAAGAGGCAACTAAATTGTTAACACCCAATACCGTTTGGAATACTTATCATGAGCAGGTTGGCGAACTGATGACCGAACAGTTGATTAAACTGGGTTTATTATCAACCGAAGAAGTTAAAAAACAAAGTGCTGCTTATCCGGCATATAAAAAATATTTCATGCATGGCACTTCTCACCATTTAGGAATAGATGTACATGATTTTGCAGGCAGATACACCCCTTTTGCTGAAGGAAATATTTTAACAGTTGAGCCTGGAATTTATATACCAGAAGAGGGACTAGGCATTCGATTGGAAAATAATATTTTAATTACAGCGAATGGGCCTATAGATTTAATGGCTGATATTCCATTGGAAGCTGAAGAAATTGAAGACATTATGAATTCTTAAATTCATCAGCAAAACGATAAATATTAAAATTCCTTTTTAGTAAAGCTTCGTGGATTTTTTCGCGAAGCTTTTTTTTATCTATATGCTGCATTTTATTATGCTGAATAATTTTCCAGGCCTTTTCAGCAAACAGAAATTCTTTTTTTCTATTCTTTTCAATAGCTGGCATACTGGTAATCCACGTACACAGCTCCTCAATGCCAATATTTTTATCGGCCACCGTTTTTAAAACAGGAATAGTCTTTAAGCCTTGATGTACTATCTTTTTTAGGTTATTGGCAAATGTATCAGCACCTTCTCTGTCTGCTTTATTAATCACAAAACAATCAGCAATTTCCATTAACCCTGATTTAATATTTTGAACTTCATCACCAGACTCCGGTACTAAAACAACAACCGTTTTATCAGCCAAACCTGCAATCTCTACTTCAGATTGACCTACGCCAACCGTTTCTACCAAAATCAAGTCGAAATTTGATGCTTTTAAAACGTCAACCATTTCAATAGTTTTTGCAGAAATACCACCTAATGCACCACGGGTTGCTAATGAGCGAATAAAAACATTTGGATTATTAAACTGGTTTGCCATCCGGATACGGTCTCCAAGCAGGGAACCAAAATTAAATGGCGACGTAGGATCAATTGCCAGAATAGCTATTCTTTTATTTAAAGAAACAAAATGATTAGTTATGGCATTCACTAAAGTACTTTTACCTGCTCCTGGAGGACCAGTAATGCCAAGCACCGGAACATCGCTAAGGCTATCCAAATCCCTCAGGATTAAATCTGAAGGAGCAATATCGTTTTCAACAAGTGTTAAAACCCTGGCTAAAGCTTTATAATTTCCTTGTTTAACTTCTTCTAAAATGGATAGATGGTTATTCATCAATAAAAACTACATTTGCACAAAATAACAGAATTTATTTATCATATTTCATTTTACAGCTTGATACCGGGCTTCAAATAAATTTTTATTAACCTCTGATATGGTATACACTAAAGTCTTAAAATGCTTCAACAATAAGTATTTCATCTTATTTGTTTGGATCTGCCTCGCGATTTTTAGCACAATTAAGCAGTATCGTTCAGGTTACGAACCCAACAATTACCGTATTTTTATCTATACATTTTTCCATTCGCTTGAAAAACTAAATCTATATTCCAGGTACATAGAATATGGCGACATGAATCACTATGGCCCTTTCTTCGCCTTAATTATTGCTCCATTTGCATTATTGCCCAGATACCTTGGCATTTTTTTATGGCAAATTGCAAACACATTATTCCTATATTATGCAGTATCTACCCTGCCATTAAAATCGACTAAAATAAATGCGATCTACTGGATTATAGCAAATGAGTTACTGACTTCGCTTTTTTCTTTTCAGATCAATCCATCAATCACCGCAATTATTATTCTTTCTTATACCATGATTGACCGGAAGAATAATTTTATTGCCGCCTTCCTTATTTTACTGGGCACTTTTATAAAATTGTATGGCATAGTAGGATTAGCGTTTTTCTTTTTTGTGAAACAGAAACCCAAGTTTATTGCTTACTGCGTTTTCTGGGCTATTGTATTCTTCGTTTTGCCAATGGTATTTTTTGGCTCCGAATACATTATTCAATGTTATAAAGACTGGTATATTTCTTTATCGGCAAAGCAACTTGAAAACGCCACTTTAACTTCATGGCAGGACATATCAATTATGGGTATGGCCAGAAGGTTATTTCAGAATCCAGCCATACCAAACTGGCCATTTTTAATTTTTGGTCTGGTGCTTTTTGCATTGCCTTACCTGCGAATTAAACAGTATAAAGCCGAAAATTTCAGACTGATGTTGTTGGCTTCGACGCTAATTTTTACTGTGATTTTTAGCAACTCATCCGAATCGCCAACCTATATTATTGCATTTGCAGGTGTTGCCCTTTGGTTTGTATTACAGGACAGGCCAGCCAAAAAGGAGGTTATTGCCCTATTGGTTTTTGCTTTTTTATTAACATCTCTGGCTCCAACAGATTTTTACCCGCGACACATCAGAAATAATTACATTATGCATTATTCACTGAAAGCGCTTCCTTGTATTTTAGTCTGGTTTTATATTACCTACCAAATGTTAACTGAAAATTTTCTTATCAAATCATCAGAATCCTAAATTCGTTATAATGCCTATCCCGAAAATCATACATCAAACTTTTAAATCGTCGAAACTACCGTGGTTAACGCGATGGCACATTTCGGGATTTAGAAAAAAAAACCCTGATTTTAGTTATGAATTTTACGATGACGCCAGAATTGAAAAATTTCTTTTGGAAGAATTTGACGAAGAGACTTTCCGTTTATACAAAAAATTAAATATTGGCGCTGCTAAAGCAGATTTTTTCAGGTATGCTGTTCTATATAAAAAAGGTGGCGTTTATGTAGATATTGATAGTGGAATAAACGGTAGTCTTAACGATTTTATATTACCAACTGATGCTGCAATTATTACAAGGGAGGGCGATCCTACTTTATTTGCGCAATGGGCTTTAATATTCGATGCCGGACATCCATTTCTAAAAAGAACTTTAGAAATCGTTTTAGAAAATATTCGTACGAATGCTTTCCCGCATGATGTACACAAAATGACGGGCCCTACTGCCTATACCCTGGCAATTAATCAGTGTATAAAAGAAAACCCAAATATTCCATACCGGATTTTCGGCACAGATTATAATAAGCACCTTAAAGTGAAATATAAACTTGGCAAATTTTTCCTTTATGAAAAAGGCGATCACTGGAAAAAAAAGCAGTTAACTACTCCTGTTCTTAAAGCAGAGTAATAAACGACAACAATCCGAACTAAGTCGTTGTAAAGTAATTTAATTGATAAGCGTATCTTTGCATAAACAAATAAGATAATACCGGTAAAACATGAAAGTAAGCGGCTTCACGTATATGCGTAATAGTTTTAAATATGGATATCCCGTAATTGAATCTATAAAATCTATTTTACCAATCTGTGATGAGTTTATCGCTGTTGTAGGGAAATCAGAAGATGGTACCCGCGAAGCAATTGAGGCCATTGGCTCCGACAAAATCAGAATTATCGATACGGTTTGGGACGATGAGTTAATAAAAGGCGGGCAGGTATTTGCACAACAAGCCAATATTGGCTTAAAAGCATGCACTGGCGATTGGGCCTTCCACATTCAGTCTGACGAGGTTTTTCATGAAAAAGATTTGCCTGAAATACAACAGGCAATGAAGGATTGCAAAGACGATCCATCTGTAGATGGTTTCCTGTTTAATTTTTACCATTTTATTGGCGATTATAAACACATTGGAACAACAAGACGCTGGCACAGAAGGGAGATTCGTGTTTTTAAAAACATGCCAAATGTATATTCGTATAAAGATTCGCAAGGGTTTAGAATATACCCTTCGCCAGAAGATTATGCCAATCAAACCAATAGCCGCAAATTAAATGTAAAACTCCTGAATGCCAGAATTTTTCACTATTCTTATTGCAGAAACCCTGATTTATTGTTAGGCAAAGTGAAACGTTTTAATAACTATTATCAATCTGCCGATAAAACAGAAAATCAGTATAAAGATTATAAAACATTTGATTTTGGAACTGTTGCGGACATTTTAGCTCCTTTTGAAGCAACGCATCCGGCTACCATGAAGAAAACAATTGAAGCGCAAGACTGGGTTTTTAAACATAATCCAAAGAAAATAGCATTATCATTTCGCCGCCTAATGTTGCATAGAATTGAACAGGTAACCGGCTGGAGAATAGGAGAATATAAAAACTATAAAATCATAAAATAACCTCTTTAACAGAAGCTTACCTAAAATTTAGAATTGAATGCGGAAGGAATTACCATCAGTTGCTTTATTAATTTCGACATATAACTGGCCTGAAGCTTTAGAGTTGGTATTGTTAAGCATTGTTAAGCAAACAAGAATGCCTGACGAGATTGTAATTGCAGATGATGGCTCAAAAGAAAATACCAAAGCGCTAATTGAACGGTTTAAATCAGAGTTTAACCTGCCAATTAAACACGTTTGGCATGAAGACAAAGGTTTTAGAAAAAGCTTAATATTAAACCTGGCCGTTAAACAAATTACCTCCTCTTATATTATAGAGATTGATGGTGATATTATTGTTCATCCAAAATTTGTTGCCGATCATTTAAAAGGCGCACAAGCCGGATATTTTGTTCAGGGAAGCCGGGCGATGATTACTGAAGAAAAGGCAAATGAGATTTTAAAAACAAAGGACATTAATTTTTCTGTTTTCACATCAGGATTATACAGCAGATTTAATGCCCTTAGAATTCCGGTTTTAACCAAGATTTTCCTTTTAGACCCTTCAAATCCATTCCACATTAAAGGTTGCAATTTAGCCTTCTGGAGAAAGGATTACATTAAGGTTAATGGATATTACAATGGCTTTGAAGGCTGGGGCGGTGAAGATTATGAATTTGCTGCCAGGTTATTACATTCAGGAATTAAAAGACGCCGCTTAAAAATGGCTGCACTTGCCTTTCATATTTTCCATAAAGAAAATTCACGTAGCAACACCGGACCTAACGATAAGATCTACAGAAGAACACTTTCTGAAAAATTAACCTTCTGTGACAACGGATACGATCAAGTATGAGGTTATAAATGTAATAAAACCATACTTTTACATTCTTAATTTTTTAGATGAAAACATATTTCAGACTTTTATCGTTTGCCAAGCCAATAGAAAAATTTGCAATCCCTTATGTTATTGCAACGCTTCTATCCATTTTGTTTGGAACCTTAAATCTCACGCTTTTAGTTCCACTCTTCGAAACTTTAATTTCTAAAGGTGGTGCAAGTATAACCAATGTAGCAGATAAGGCTACTTCCGCTTTTGATATTACAACACAATTTAAAGACTTTGTAAACAACTCTATCGTTAAAAATGGAAGAAGTCAAACTTTAAATTACGTTTGTGGTGTAATTGTATCGTCAGTATTATTATCTAATTTTTTCAGATACTTCTCTCAGCGTTACATGGAAGATTTAAGGGTTCATACTTTATTAAATCTTCGTAAAACGGTTTTTAATAATGTAATGAATTTACATGTTGGTTTTTTCAACAACGAACGCAAAGGCGACATTATTTCTAAAGTAGCATCCGATGTTCAAGTGGTACAATTTACGGTTACCAATACTTTGCAGGTTATATTCAAAGAGCCTTTAACCTTAATTTTTTACATATTAGTATTACTGTCTATTTCAGTAAAATTAACACTTTTCTCTTTATTGGTTATCCCTGTCTCTGCATTTATTATCAGCAAAATTGTTAAAAGAATAAAGCAACAAGCGAAAGAAGCACATGAATCTTTTGCAAAAATGATTGGTTTTTTGGATGAAGCTTTAAGTGGAATTAAGATTATTAAGGCATTTAATTCTACTGAAAGAATAAAGGATAAATTTCATAAAGAAAATATTTTCTATTCTAACCTCAACAGGAAGATGGTCAGAAGACAACAACTGGGCTCTCCCGTATCTGAGTTTTTGGGGGTTTTAATGGTTTCGATCATTGTTTGGTATGGAGGAAATTTAATTATCAGCAATCAGCCTGATGCCCTGTCAACAAGTCAGTTTATCGCCTATATTGCTATATTTTCGCAAGTTATGCGCCCTGCAAAAGCGCTAACCGATTCATTTAGTGGCATTCATTCGGGTATCGCCGCAGGTGAAAGAGTTTTAGATTTAATAGACACAAAACCTGCCTTAGTCAATAAAACAGCGGCAGAAAGCATTAACAGTTTTGAAAAAAGTATCAGTTTGTCTAATGTATCTTTTAGTTACGGAGATAAAGAAGTTCTGAAAAACATCAATTTCGAAATTGAAAAAGGAACAACGGTTGCTTTAGTAGGCCCTTCAGGAGGTGGAAAAAGTACTTTGATGGATTTAATTCCACGTTTTCATGATCCAAAATCGGGAAGCATTAAAATTGATGGGCAGGATTATAAAGACCTAACCGTAGAAAGCATCCGTTCTCAAATGGGAACCGTTAATCAGGAATCGTTTTTATTTAATGATTCCATATTCAATAATATCGCCTTTGGAAAACCAGATGCCAGTATTGAAGAAGTAATTGCTGCAGCAAAAATTGCCAATGCTCATGATTTTATCGAAAATACAGAAGATGGTTACCAAACTTTTGTAGGCGATAGAGGAAACAGGTTATCGGGCGGACAGAGACAACGGATATGTATTGCAAGAGCTGTATTGGCCAATCCCCCAATTATGCTTTTAGATGAAGCCACTTCTGCATTAGATACTGAATCTGAAAAACTAGTTCAGGATGCCCTAAACAACCTGATGAAGAACAGAACTTCGATTGTTATTGCACACCGTTTAAGTACCATACAACATGCCAATAAAATTGTGGTCATTGATAAGGGCGAAATCATTGAAACGGGTACGCATCAGGAACTCATTCAGAAAAAAGGAATCTACAATAAATTAATCGAATTACAAGCCTTTAATGACTAAGCTCAATGCCGTTAAAACCAATAGCCATATACCTTCCTCAGTACCATACAATTCCTGAAAACGATGAATGGTGGCAAAAAGGATTTACAGAATGGACGAATGTTAAAAAAGCAGAGTCTCAGTTTACTGGTCATTATCAGCCCCACATTCCTTTAAACAACAACTATTACGACTTAAGTTCTAATCAGGTAATGGAAGAGCAGGCAGCGCTTGCAAAATCGTTTGGGATTGAAGGATTCTGTTTTTATCATTATTGGTTTACCGGACATTTATTGCTTGAAAAACCTTTACATAACATGCTTGCCGAAAAAAAGCCAGATATGCCTTTTTGTATGTGCTGGGCAAATGAAAACTGGACCAGAACCTGGGACGGTCAGGATAAACAGGTTTTAATAGAACAACATTACTCTTTAGACGACGATAAAAAACACATAGAATATTTAATGCCGTTTTTTAAAGATGAACGGTACATCAAAATTGATAATAAACCGGTTTTTTTAATGTACAGAACGGAGTTACATCCAAACATTAAAGAAGCAGTTGCCTTATGGCGGGCAGAAGCTAAAAAGGCGGGTTTTGACGACCTTTATTTAATCCGGGTAGAGAATCATTTAAAAGAAATTAACCCTGCCGATCATGGTTTTGATGCCGGAATGGAGTTTGCACCTGACTCCGGGTATAAAGGCCGAAAAGTTGCAAAAAGCAATTTCATGAAATATCTGATCAATAAGATTTTGCACAATTCAGGAATTAAAAAATCTGTTCATCATCAAAATTTTATTTATTCTTATCAATCTATGGTTAATAGTTTGATTAACAAACCCAAAAGAGCTTATAAATATTTCCGTTGTGTTTTCCCCTCCTGGGATAATTCTGCCAGAAGAAAAATTCACGCCACCATGTATTTAGGTTCTAAACCATCAATTTTTCAACATTGGGTTAAAGAAATGGCAAACTTTACCCGCAAAAATTTCGAAGAAAAAGAGCAGTTATTATTTATCAATGCCTGGAATGAGTGGGGAGAAGGCTGTCATTTGGAGCCAGACGAAAAACATGGCACACAGTACTTAGAAGCTTTAAAAAAGGGTATTGAAGAATAAGTTAAAAGCATGAATAATCCTCTGGTTTCAATAGCAATCTGCACCTATAATGGAGAAAAACACCTTATAGAACAGCTGGAAAGTATTGTTAATCAAACTTATAAAAATCTACAAATTATTGCAGTCGATGATCTTTCTACAGATTCGACTATTGAAATTTTAAAATCGTATCAGAATAAATATCCCTTCTTTACTTATTACCAAAACTCAGGCAATCTTGGTTACGTCAAAAATTTTGAAACTGCGATTTCAAAATGTACCGGAGATTATATTGCATTATCCGATCAGGATGATATTTGGAATTTGGATAAAATAGAAAAGCAAATTAAAGGCATCGGTAGTCACGGGCTTATTTATCATGATTCATCCTTTATAGATGAGAATGGCAATTTGCTTTCCAGAAAGTTATCAGACGTGTATACACCTTATCACGGAAATAAACCCCATCCTTTTCTATTTTTTAATTGTGTTGCAGGGCATAGTATCCTGTTTAATAAGCGATTGGTAAAAGATATTCTTCCTTTTAATAAAGAATACTTTCACGATCGGTGGATTGCAAATATTGCTTCGGAAAGAGGTGGGATAAAATTAATTCCCGAATCATTGGTACAGTACAGACAACATCATTTATCCATAACCGATGCATTGGGAATGAAAGTGGAAGAAAATCAGCAAGATTTATTCTTTAGTAAAACGGCAATAACCTGGATCAAAATATGTAGTGAAAAGTCTGTTAAAAATCAAACTTATTTTAACAAAATATTAGCTTGCTTTAATGATCAGGGAATGATTATAAATAAATTCAAACTGTTTTTTTTATTGCTAAGTCATGTTTTTCTGATTTTTTATACAGTAAAAAAGTCAAAATTCAGCAAGTTAAATTATTTACGAAAGATTTGCTTTTCACCCAAACATTCTATTAAGCCTTCTTCTGATTAGACCCGGAATATTTAAAACCATAATAAAGATATTTTAAAAACGAGCCATTACTTAAATTCCCTTTTACCTTTTGAACTTTCAAAAATAATTTCAAATCTTTAAAAGAGTATCCCATAGACACCATCTTTTTCAAGATCCATTTATAACCGCTCTTTTCAATTAAATTACGTTCACCATCCGGTAACTCAATAACGGCAACTGGTAGAAAATTGGCCCATTTATCATGAAGTTTTAAGGTATCTTCAAACCAGGATTTACTATAACCACCTTCTGAAAAATGTTCCATTAAAATATTCAAAGAGACCATTACTTCGTAACCATTTTGAATAACATTTAAACAAAAATCGATATCATAACCATGAAAGCCTTTCAACAGATTTTGATCAAATGGATGTTTAATTGCAATTTCACGCTGCGAACAAAACCACATTCCATCAACACATACCGCTTGGGCAATGTCACTTTTTCCACCCTTTTCTAGATAATGAACGGATTCCTCCCCTTTATTTTTAAAGGACTGAATGTAATTACAATAGAGTAAATTGGTATGATGGCTTTCTGCAAACCAACCCGAAGGGGCTGCACTTTTATAAGCACTTCCGGCAATACCCAAAACACCAATTTTAGGATTCTTTTTAAAACAGTTTACTACTTCTAAGCCCCAATTTTGGGTTTTAATACTAATGTCTTCATGCATAAAACAAAGTAAATTATACTTTGCTGCTTTTGCTCCATCGTTATAAACTTCACACAGTCCAAGCTTATCTGTGCCTCCATTATTGAAACTAATTATTTCATATTCAACACCAATAGTTTCTTCTATATTATTTTTTACATCCTGGAGTCTTTTCTCATCAACAGAAGCAATTATAACTGATATCATAAGTGACAAAAATATACATTTAATCAGTTCAATTACGGAAAATGAGATACCTTTACAAAAATACCGGAGTTAAATATGGGGTTAACCTCTTTTGCATATAAAAAAATTGATAAAATTACTAAGGACCAAAAATTCCTATTAAAGCAACACAGGAATAAATTACCTCATGTTGAACTGATTAAAACAGGTGAATTTTTAAAAATTTCTTTCATAGGAAAAAGTCAATCGAGAGGTTTCTCCACAGCTAAACTTATTTCTGATTGCTTAAAAAATATAAAAACGGATAAAGATTTTTTATTTAGATTTTTCATCAACGACAAACCAAATGATGTGATTTCGAAAGAAGATTTTTATTATTGCCTTAACAGTGATCATAAAGATTATTTAATTCCAGATTTTGCTTTTGATAGCTGGCCTGAAGCAGGCATTACTTCCTTTGAAGAAATAACTAATCAAATGCTTTTAAAAGGTTTAGATCGTTGGAACGATAACAGGTTATTTTGGATAGGAAATAAAAAAACGAACGTCATTAGAGAAAGACTGATTCAAATAGGAGAAGATCATCCTGATAAATTTATCTTTCAGGATACATTTGTGGATAACTTTGTAATTCACAAAAAAGATGTTCCCTATACTACCTTACCTGATCATTGTAAATATAAATACCTTATTGATGTGGAAGGGAATAGTTACTCAGCAAGATTGAAATTTCTTTTTTACAGCCGGAGGGTTGTTTTCATCCAGGACCGGGAGTGGAAAGAATATTTTCATGATCAACTGGTTGCCTATAAACATTATATCCCGGTAAAAAACGATTTGAGTAATCTGGTTAGCCAGTATGAAATGATTGAATCGAAGCCGGATTTATATCAGGAAATCATTAATAATGCCTATAAATTTGCTATAGAAAAATTGACTTATCAATCAGCGATTAAATTTATGACAGCTAATATTATAAATAGAATTAATAATCTGTAAAAAGCGAATGAATATTAAAGAATATGATTATTTAATTGTTGGATCGGGCCTTTTTGGTGCGACATTCGCTCACGAGATGACCAAAGCTGGCAAAAAATGTCTAGTTATAGATAAAAGAGATCATGCTGGAGGAAATATTCATTGCAAAAAAATAGAAGATATTAATGTGCATTGGTATGGAGCCCATATCTTTCATACCAACGACAAATCGCTTTGGGATTATGTAAATCAATTTACAGAATTTAACAGATATACAAATTCGCCAATAGCCAACTATAAAGGAGAGCTTTATAACCTTCCCTTTAACATGAATACCTTTTATAAACTTTGGGGAACTAAAACACCTGAGGAAGCTAAAGAAAAAATCGCTAAGCAAATAGAACACCTTAAGATAACCGAGCCTAAGAATCTTGAAGAGCAAGCCTTAAAATTAGTGGGGCCGGATATATATGAAAAATTAATTAAGCATTATACCGAAAAACAATGGGGTAAAAGCGCTACAGAACTTCCAGCTTTTATTATTAAAAGATTACCGGTTAGATTTACTTATGACAATAATTACTTTAACGATAAATACCAGGGTATTCCAATTGGAGGGTATAACAAAATCGTGGAGGGGCTTTTAAAAGGCTGTGAAGTAAAATTGAATACAGATTTTTTCGCGGACAGGAATTACTGGAAGGGTATTGCAAATAAAATCGTTTTTACTGGTAAAATTGATCACTATTTTGATAATTGTTACGGTGAATTAGAGTATAGAAGTCTGAAATTTGAGGTTGAAATACATGATACCGAAAATTTTCAGGGAAATGCTGTAATGAATTTTACGGATGCTGAAACCCCATTTAATAGGGTGTACGAGCATAAACATTTTGAATTTGGTACACAGTCTAAAACAGTTATTACCAGAGAGTATCCCCTTAAAGACGTTAAAAATGCAGAGCCTTATTATCCCGTTAATGATGAAAGAAACATGGCCATTTTAAAACAATATCAATTATTGGCCGAGAAAGAAGAAAATGTAATTTTTGGAGGACGCTTGGCCGAATACAGATATTATGATATGCATCAGGTTATAGCCTCTGCACTAATAAAGAGTAAAACAGAATTAAAATAATGAGTCAGGATTTAACTATTTTTTCAGTATTTCACAAAGAATATCCCGTTCCGCAATGTGATTTCATAAAACCGATACAAGTTGGTCGAAAATCAAGTACTCTTGAGCTTGGTTTTACTTCTGATGATGAGGGAGATAATATAGCCGATAAAAATGACACGCACAGTGAACTTACTGCGTTATACTGGATCTGGAAAAATATGGATAAAATTGACAGCAATTGGATTGGCTTATGTCATTATCGCCGTTATTTCATTTTACCTGAGATACACATCAAAAAGAAATTACTACAAACTAAAACCGTTGTAGATTCAAGAGATGTTTACCCGAAAGAGTTAAATCATGGTACCCTTAATCAAGTTTGTTCAAATGAGTTAAAAACAGTATTAATTGAAGCTTTAAAAGAAGGAAATGTAATTATACCAATACCTTCATCTACGTCAATAGAATTGATATATAATGCTTCTATAAAAAACCACTACGTTTATTATCACATTAAAGAAGATTGGTACCTGATGCGCGATGCTGTTATTAAATTCTATCCGGATCTTAAAGATAAATTTGATACATTCTTTGATTCGGAAACGAAAATGCATAACTACAACATGTTTATTGCCGATAAAAATACATTCAGATCTTATTGTGAGTGGCTTTTCCCTATTATTTTTGAACTTGAAAAAAAGATAAAAATTAGTGAATATCCGTATCAAAAACGGGTTTTTGGCTTTTTATCTGAACGTCTGATCAATTTATATCTAAGTTATAATAATATCAAAACTAAAGCGCTTCCGGTTGTTTTCTTTACTTAGTTTAGCCGCCTACAATCCAGCCTTGCTTTGTTTTTAATATCATTCGTGTTAAAATAAAGCTTAATGAATAGACAATTAGAAAACGCATAATAGAATAAGAGATATTCCCTATTACAGTAAAAGTAGTTGTATTCCAATCGTTCCATTTAAAAATTTCGGGGAGGAGCCTGATAATTAAAACCTGATGTATAAGGTATATTCCAAATGTTGAAGTACGTGGTTTTAATCTCTTATCAATAAATTTTACGCTCCCCATTTTGAGTAATAAGACAAACATAGAAAGTGAATATAAAATATTAGATACACGAAGCGTATTATATTCATCTTTTGAACCATGATGCATTAAATACATAACTTCAGCACAGGAAAGCAAAAAGAAAAGAATGTTAATAATCAAAACCCATGACCACTTAACTTTATAGATTATGTGCATAACCCGATCATAATATCTGTTTAAGTAAACACCCAGCCAAAGGAAAAAGACAAATCCAAATAATGCCGCCGAATGATGTGTTACAAACCATTCATGATATAAATTTAAACTGTAGATTAAAGATACTATAGCCCAAAATAACCCAAACCAAAGCTTATAGATATATTTTTTAAAGACAAGCAGTATACTAATGCAAATTAAAAAGTTAAGGATAAACCAAAAACTGCTTTCAAATAAAATATACCTGAACTCTTCTATAAAATATGCAGAAATATTTCCTCCAAAAAGATCTTTTCCACCTTTCAAATAAATAATTGCTCCATGAATCAGGTTTAAAATAACAAGTACTGCAATCCAAAATAACCAGGGTTTTATGGTATTACGAAATCTTCTCTTTAAATATTGAATTGGGGTATACTCAGTAAACTTATAATTAATTAAGAAGCCTGCGATTAGAAAAAAAGCAATGGTTGCAAACTTCCAAAACTGCATGGTAGATATCTGTATCCAGGTGTCATTTTGGCTTGCATACTTTATGCCCCACATTGATGCAGAATGTTCAAATACAATTCCGATCATAGAAATGCATCTGATGGTGTCAACAAAATCAAAATTCTTTTTTAAGGGAGTCTCTTCTTTCTTTAATTCAATATCCATTAAATGTCTTGTATGATAGTCGGCAAAGATGTAGAAAAAAAGAGCCTCAATTCGAAATCGAGACTCTTTTAACATCTATGTACGAAAAATATTACACTTTCATCAGCATCCTAATCTGGTCAAATAGGTTTGAATATTTCAATTCCTATAAAAAAAGGGGCTTAATCTCTTAAGCCCCTTTTTCTGTAATATGTTTAATTGTTAAAGTTTTCTGGCTACTTCAACTTGTTCATAAGCTTCTACAATATCGCCAACTTCGATGTTGTTAAAGTTCTGGATGTTTAAACCACACTCATAACCTTTTAACACCTCTTTAACATCATCTTTAAAGCGTTTTAATGATGCTAATTCACCTGTGTACACTACAACACCATCACGTACGATACGGATTTTGCTGTTACGGGTAATTTTACCATCTAATACCATACAACCTGCAATGGTACCCACTTTAGTGATTTTGAAAGTCTCACGAATCTCTACGTTAGCCACAATTTTCTCTTCAAATTCCGGATCTAACATACCTTCCATTGCTGATTTAATCTCGTTGATTGCATCGTAGATGATAGAATATAAACGGATATCGATTTGCTCTTGCTCAGCTAATTTACGTGCACCTGTTGATGGACGAACCTGGAAACCAATGATGATCGCATCAGAAGCTGAAGCTAACAATACATCTGATTCAGAGATTTGACCAACACCTTTGCTGATTACATTGATTTGAATCTGTTCAGTTGAAAGTTTCAATAATGAATCTGATAATGCTTCAATCGAACCATCCACATCACCTTTAACGATGATGTTAAGTTCTTTAAAGTTACCAATCGCTAAACGACGGCCAATCTCATCTAAAGTAATGTGTTTTTGCGTACGTAAACCTTGTTCTCGTTGTAATTGCATACGTTTGTTTGCAATATCACGTGCTTCAGTTTCACTTTCTAAGGCATTAAATCGATCGCCAGCTGTAGGTGCGCCCTGCATACCCAAAACCTGTACGGGTTGTGATGGGCCTGCTGATTCTACTTTAGCACCACGCTCATTGGTTAACGCTTTTACACGTCCGCTGTAACTACCTGCTAAAATTGGATCTCCAACTTTTAAAGTACCGGCCTGAACCAATACTGTAGTTACAATACCACGACCTTTATCTAAAGCCGATTCAATTACAGTACCTGTCGCTCTCTTATTCGGATTTGCTTTCAGTTCTAATAATTCAGCTTCTAATAATACTTTATCTAAAAGTAAGTCAACATTTAAGCCGCTTTTACTTGAAATTTCCTGCGATTGATATTTACCACCCCAGTCTTCAACTAAAATATTCATTACGGATAACTGTTCACGTACCTTATCTGCATTTGCACCCGGTTTATCTACTTTGGTAAAAGCAAATACTAAAGGCACACCTGCTGCCTGTGCGTGGTTAATAGCCTCTTTTGTTTGAGGCATTACTGCATCATCTGCCGCAATAACAATAATTGCAATATCGGCTGCTTTAGCTCCACGTGCACGCATCGCGGTAAAGGCTTCGTGACCTGGTGTATCTAAGAAAGTAACTTTTTTACCTGTTGGTGTAGTTACCATGTAAGCACCAATGTGCTGGGTAATACCACCTGCCTCACCCGCAACCACATTTGCCTTACGGATATAATCCAGCAATGATGTTTTACCGTGATCGACGTGACCCATGATGGTCACAACTGGTGCTCTTTCAACTAAATCTGCTTCGTCATCTTCTTCTTCAATAACATTTTCTTCATCTTCATCTGGTTTAACGAATTGGATTTCGTAACCAAACTCATCTGCAACAATGGTTAAAGTTTCTGCATCTAAACGCTGGTTAATGGAAACAAACATTCCAAGACTCATACAGGTACCAATAATTTTGGTAACCGGAACATCCATCATGCTCGCCAATTCATTAGCCGTAACAAATTCTGTTACTTTTAATATTTTCGATTGCGATTCTAATTCGTTTGCTGCTTCTTCTGCTGATGAAGCTACATCATCACGTTTTTGACGACGCAATTTAGCACGTTGTGCAAATTTACCAGATTTACCTGCGCCACTTAAACGGGCAAGTGTTGCTTTAATCTGATCTTGTATTTCTTTTTCAGTAGGCTCTTCTTTAGGTCCGCTAGGTGTAGCATTTCTATTTTGGAAACCTGGTCTGTTATTATTTCTATTTCCCTGATAAGGTGTACCACCTCCACCAGCTGGTCTGTTACCCTGGTATGGAGTACCGCCGCCACCTGCTGGTCTGTTGCCCTGGTATGGTTGACGAGGTTGCCCTGGTGCGCCACCCTGACCCTGACCTGCAGGATTTTGACCTGGCTGACCCTGACCACCGCCATGCTGACCTGGTGCTCCCGGAGTTTTTTTACGCTTACGTTTACGTTTAGCCGCTTCACTATCACTAGATGAGGCCACAGGACCGTTTCTCCTGTCTGGTGTTGTTGGTAAAACAATTTTACCAATAATATTCGGACCTGTTAATTTAACGGTACGTGCTTTTATAACTTCAGGCTCAGTACTGGCCGGTTTAGTCTCTTCTGCTTTAACTTCTGTTTTTGGTTGTTCAACAGGTTTTGCAGGTTCAACAGGTTTAGCCACCGGAGCTGGTGCTGCAGGCGCTTCTTCCTTTTTAACCTCAACTGGCTTAGCTTCAGCTTTTGGCTGTTCAACAGGTTTTACAGGTTCTTCAGCTTTAACTACCGGAGCTGGTGTTGCAGCTGCAACGGGAGTTTCTTCTTTTTTAACAGGACGTGTTTTTGAATTAAGATCATTTAAATCGATCTTTCCTACAACTTTAACCCCAGGCAAGCCACTTTCTTCTGCTTTATCTTCAGTTTTATTCTCTTTAACCGGTTCTGGTTTTGCTACAGGTGGATTAACCGGTGCTGTTTCAACTTTTGGCTGCTCAGTTTTTGGTTTTTCTACCGGAGGAGTAAAAGATTGAGCATTTTTTATTAAAATCTCGTCACTTTTCTCAAAATCGGCATTTTTCTTCGGCGCTTCGGCTGGTTTTTCAGTTTCAGGCTCGTCACGACGTATTTTACCAATCACTATTTGTTTGGCTTCTTCTCTTACGATCTTATCTCCCTGATACTCTTTTAATAAGGCATTATACATGTCTCCCGTAAGTTTAAACATAGGGCTTTTCTCAGCTGAGAAGCCTTTTTTGTTTAAAAACTCTACGGCCGTACCCATGCCTATATTAAGTTCTTTAATAGCTTTAATTAAAATGATTGGTTTGTCGTCTGACATTTATCTCCTGTTATTTTTTTCTTATTAATACAAAAGTAGTGTTTATTTGGCAATTACACCACTTATTCAAATTCTGATTGCAAAATCTGAACCACTTCTTTAATGGTTTCTTCTTCAAGGTCGGTGCGTTTTACCAAATCTTCTACTGAAAGCGCTAAAACACTTTTAGCAGTATCGCAACCGATAGCCTTTAATTCATCGATGATCCAGCTATCAATCTCATCTGAGAATTCTTCTAAATCAACATCTTCATCACTTTCTTCACCAGCCTCACGATAAACATCAATTTCATAACCGGTTAATTTACCAGCCAGTTTGATATTGTGTCCGCCACGACCAATTGCCAATGAAACCTGATCTGGCTTTAAGTAAACCGAAGCATGTTTAGTTTCATCATCTAATTTGATTGAAGTGATTTTTGCCGGGCTTAAAGCACGGGTAATGTATAATGAAAGATTGTTTGTGAAATTAATCACATCAATATTTTCGTTTTTCAACTCGCGAACGATACCGTGGATACGTGAGCCTTTCATACCCACACATGCGCCTACCGGATCGATACGGTCATCATAAGATTCTACAGCTACTTTAGCACGTTCTCCAGGTTCGCGAACGATTTTCTTAACAGTAATTAAACCGTCAAAAATTTCAGGAACCTCAAGTTCGAACAAGCGTTGTAAAAACTCAGGTGCAGTTCTGGAAATGATGATTTTTGGATTGGCGTTAATCATTTCTACTTTAGAGATTACTGCTCTCACAGAATCGCCTTTTTTGAAATAATCTGCAGGAATTTGTTCTGTTTTAGGCATTAAAAGCTCATTGCCTTCATCATCTAAAACCAAAGTTTCTTTTTTCCAAACCTGATAAACTTCTCCGGTAATGATTTCGCCAACACGATCTTTATATTTTTTGAAGATCTCATCCTTCTCTAATTCCAATACTTTGGAAACTAAAGTCTGGCGTGCAGCTAAAATCGCTCTGCGGCCGAAGCTTTCTAAAGTGATTTGCTCGATATAATCATCACCAACCTCTAAAGTAGGGTCTAATTTATGTACATCAGCAAGTTCAATTTCCAGATCATCATCTTCAGAGAAACCATCTTCCATCACTTTTCTCGTTCTCCAGATCTCCAAATCTCCATTATCCGGGTTCACAATTACATCACAGTTTTCGTCTGTTCCATATTTTTTACGCAACATGCTACGAAAAACCTCTTCCAACACACTGATCACCGTTGGGCGATCTATATTTTTAAAATCTTTAAACTCCTGAAAAGAGTCAATCAAATTAATTGTTGTAGTACTCATTTTTATTTAAATGAAATTAACACACTTGTTTCTATTATATCATTAAAGGGTACAGTTACCTGAACTGACACCGCTTTTTTCCCTTTTTCTTTTACCGCTTCTTCAATTAACAGATTATCTTCTGTAACTTCTAAAAGTTTACCTTCTTTTTTCTGCCCTTCCTTAAGCTTAACGCTAATGGTTCGGCCGATATTTTTATTGTACTGGCGAATTAATTTTAAAGGCTCGCCAACACCAGGAGATGAAACTTCTAAATTATAAGCTTGTTCAATGGTGTTTTCCTCTTCCAGATGAAAACCAACATGTCTGCTTATTGCAACACAATCCTGTATGCTTATGCCTTCATCACCATCAACATGAATAATCAATTTGTTATTTGGCAACATCTTTACTTCAACCAGAAAAAGCTCCGGCCGATCTGCAATTTTCTCTTCAACGAGTGCTATTACTCTCTTTTCTACCTGCATATTTTAACCTGATTTCATAGAAAAAGGGGACACTGTCCCCTTCTCTTTTCTTCGATTACGATGCAAATGTAGTAATTTTTTGTAAACAATCAAACTAAGAGACAGTAAATTACACTAATATTTATCGCTTAAGAATAACCTGTTGCGGCTCTAGTTTGTATTTAAGCGTTCCTTTTAAAAGTTTTTCTTTATTTCCAAATTGTGCTTCTATATAGCTTTCGACCAGATAATTTTTACCTTTTAAAAAGGGGGTGTGCGGCTTAAAAACCAATGAATCACCAATTAAAGTCAGTTTACCATCCAGTTCCTGTTCAGTTTGCAAGCTATCTTCATCTCCGGGAGATAATAAAACGCTAATCAAATGACTGGAAATGGAATCACTAAAAACAACCTTTTTAACTTGTAAAAGGCTTACTTCATCAATATTTTTAATTACAATTGAAGAACTATCTATCGAAAATTTAATAATTGGCTTATTGTTTGCATTGGAACAAGAGAACGCAATGATCGTGATTAAAGAAACAACCGAATATTTTAAAAAGCGTTTATTCATTTTACTAAATTAAACAATATGAAATTAATTATCGAAGTCCTTTTAATGGGCCTGGCCGTTTTTATTGGCGCAAAACTAGTTCCTGGAGTAACTATTGATGGTTATGTAAATGCAATTATTGCGGCGGTTTTAATTGCTTTAGCAAATGCAACTATTGGTTTTATTTTAAGGGTTTTAACCTTTCCTGTTAACTTTTTAACACTGGGTTTAGTCTCCTTTATTATTTCCGTATTAATGATTTTATTGGTCAGCAACATGATGGCCTCATTCCAGGTTAATGGATTTTTACCCGCTGTGTTTTTAGCAATTGTAGTAGCTTTGGTTAAAGCTGTTTTTGGTGCAATTGCAGGTGATAAGGAATAAGTAACGGGTCTGGAGTCAGTTGTCTTAAGGCTTTAAGAGCTAAGAATACTGATTCCAGACTAAATGACTATCGTATTACTTCTCTCGAAATAACCATTTTTTGTATTTCAGATGTTCCTTCGTAAATCTGGGTAATTTTTGCATCTCTCATCAATCTTTCTACATGGTATTCTTTTACGAAACCGTAACCGCCATGTACCTGAACGGCCTCAACCGTAACATCCATAGCTACTTTTGAAGCAAATAATTTAGCCATAGAACCTGCCTGAGTATAAGGTAAACCATTATTTTTTAGCCAGGCTGCCTTATAAACCAATAATCTGGCGGCTTCAATCTGTGTAGCCATATCTGCCAGTTTAAAGGCGATAGCCTGATGTTCCGAAATTGGTTTTCCAAAAGACTTGCGTTCTTTAGCATATTGGGTAGCCAGCTCAAAAGCGCCTTGAGCAATGCCTAAAGCCTGTGCTGCGATACCAATACGTCCACCTTCCAGCGTTTTCATAGCAAATTTAAAACCGAAGCCATCTTCGCCAATTCTGTTTTCTTTTGGCACTTTAACATCATTAAACATTAAAGAATGCGTATCGGAACCACGAATACCTAATTTATTTTCTTTTGGTCCAATGGTAAAACCTTCGGCTCCTTTTTCTACAATGAAAGCATTAATGCCTTTGTGTTTTAATTCAGGATGCGTTTGAGCAATTACAAGATAAGTAGAGGCTGTGCTTCCATTAGTAATCCAGTTTTTGGTACCATTAAGTAAGTAATAATCGCCCTTATCTTCAGCTGTTGTGCGTTGTGATGTTGCATCAGAACCTGCTTCGGGCTCAGACAGACAGAACGCCCCAATTTTTTCGCCTGATGCGAGCGGTTTTAAATATTTTTCCTTTTGAGCTTCACTTCCATAAGCTTCCAGCCCATAACACACTAAAGAGTTATTAACAGAAACAACTACAGAAGCGGACGCATCGATTTTGGATAGTTCTTCCATAACCAGTACATACGAAATGGCATCGAGTCCGCTTCCATTATATTTCGGATCGACCATCATACCTAAAAAACCAAGTTCTCCGAGTTTTTTTACTTGCTCAGCCGGAAATTTCTGATGCTCATCTCTTTCAATAACGCCTGGTTTCAATTCTTGCTGCGCAAAATCTCTGGCAGCTTGCTGAATCATTATTTGTTCTTCAGTTAATTCAAAATGCATAACATTTTATGGATAAAGGGTTAGTTTTCAAATGTAAGAGTTCTACATCAAAAATACTATGGTTGCATAGCATTTATTTCATACTCTTTCATTTGAAGAATCTATATAAACTTACAATTTTTAAAATACTGCTGTTTATGAACTGAAGCTTAATTAATTTTAAAAATTATTTTTTTGTTTTTTTAGTAATACAGTGGCAAGACTTAAACTACCCAAAACTAATATCAGTAGAACCTGTGAGGAGTGAATGATGGTTGCATAAGCCAGTCCATCTTTAAAATTAATGGCATATAAAGCCAGTGCCTGTGCAACCATCCAATGAAAAACCCCAATACCGCCCTGTACCGGGGCAACCATGGCAAAACCAGAAAATACAACTGCAGTAAAAGCGGCATTTAACTCCAGTCCTGAAGTTTTTTGGATGGCAAAAAAAGCAAGGTACATGGATAGAAAATACAGAAACCAAATTAATAAGGTATAAGTGAGAAACAAACCTTTTTGTTTCAGTTTGCTGTAAGAGCCAAATCCTTGTCTGAGGCTTACAAATATTCTTAAGAATTTTTTGCTAAACTTTTGCCGGATAAAATAAAAACCTGCAATACATAAAACGAGCAATACAATTACAAGGGCAATAATCCATATATAATTTAAACTTTCAAGCTTTTTAATCAGGTTAAGGTATATGGTATTATAAAGAAAATCAGCAACAATATGATATTGAAAGATGAGCATTAAAAGCCCGGTAATAAAAAGTACCAGTACATCAAAAAGTCTTTCGGTTATTACCGTACCAATTGAAGCAAACATGGGTACTTTTTCCGTTTTATTAATTACAGAGCAACGACCTATTTCTCCAAAACGGGGCAAAGCCAGATTAGCCAGATAGCCAATAATTACGGCGTGATAAGCATTCCAGAAATTTACTTTATATTGAATAGATTGATAGAGCATTTGCCAGCGCAAGGCCCTTAATACGTGGGCAAGCCAAACCGCAAAAGCAGAAACGGCAATCCAAAAGAAATTGGCTGTTTTAATTTCCAGCCAAATCTTATGTAGATCTTGTCCCTTAAATGCTAAATATAAAACCCCGATTCCTATTAAAAACAGGATTAGGTATTTAATAGCAGATTTAAGGTCGATTGTCAAAATGTTATTTCAACAAGTGGTTGTTATCGTCAGGAAAAACCAGGATCGGGTTATATTTTTTAGCTTCTTCTACAGGTAAAGAGCCATAAGACATAATTATTAATATATCGCCTAGCTGTGCTAAACGGGCCGTAGCGCCATTTAAACAAATGGTTCCGGTTCCACGTTCGCCTTTTATAACGTAAGTTTCAAAGCGTGCGCCGTTATTGTTGTTAACAATTTGCACTTTTTCATTAGCAATAATGTTAGCAGCATCCATTAAATCTTCATCTATCGTAATACTGCCTACATAATTCAATTCGGCCTGTGTTACCCTAACACGGTGTATTTTCGATTTTAATATCGTGATAATCATTTGGCAAAGTTAGTAATCAGTTTGGAGTTTTCAGTCATCAGTTTGGAGTTTAGCTCAAGTCTCCAAATCTTATTATCTAACGCTCCCTATTTAAGCCTGTTTAATAATTGTATTATCTATCAGTCTGGTAGAACCTACTTTAGCCGCAACTAAAGCAACCAGATTGTTTTCATCTTTTGATTTTGCAGGTTCCAGCGTTTCACCGTTTGCTATGGTAAAGTAATCAAGTTCAACATCCGGTACACCGACATAAAATGCTTTGGCTTTAGCTTCCAGCTCTTTTAAAGAGTAATCATTAAAATGATCTTCAACAAATTTTAGAGATGCACTTAATACCAATGCATGAATCCGGTCATCTGCTGATAAATGTATGTTTCTGCTGCTCATGGCCAAACCATCATCTTCTCTAATAATAGGACAGGTAATAATTTTAATTGGCAGTTTAAAGTAAGCCAGCATATTTTTAATCATTAACACCTGCTGAAAATCCTTCTGTCCAAACATAGCTACATCAGGTTTAACGGCGTCAAATAATTTTTTAACGATCTGGGTTACGCCCTGATAATGCCCTTTTCTAAATTCACCTTCCAGTAAAAATTCTGCATTACCAAGATCTATATGCCAGGATTCTTGTTTTGGATACATTTCTGTAACATCAGGCATAAATACGGCATTGCATCCGGCTTCATTTAACATGGCTAAATCATGTTCGATAGGGCGGGGATATTTTTCCAGATCTTTAGGATCTGTAAATTGAGTTGGGTTAACAAAAATGCTGCATATAATAATATCTGCATTTTGCTGAGCTAGTTTTATTAATGAAATATGGCCATTATGTAAAGCACCCATGGTGGGTACAAGCGCAACTTTCTTTCCTAAATCTTTTAAAGGTTTAAGATAAGCACCAAGTTCTGCTTTGGTTTTAAATATCTCCAATTTTGACAGTCTAAATTAAAGGCGTAAAGGTGTAAATTAATCTAAACGAAACCAAACAAATGCTTGCTATATTGATAAATAGTATTATTATGCTTATCTTTGCAGCTCATTATCTTTTATTTAACTTAATATTTTCTTAAAATATGGAGATGGCAAAAACGAAGCTGCTGATTGTTACACACGAGATGTCGCCTTTCCTCGAGCTTACTAAAATTTCTGAAATCACCCGTCAATTACCACAAGCAATGCAGGATAAAGGGTTCGAAATCCGTATTCTGATGCCTAAGTTTGGTAATATTAACGAAAGAAGAAATCGTTTACACGAGGTAATCCGTTTATCAGGAATGAACATCATTATTGATGACAACGATAATCCTTTAATTATTAAAGTAGCCTCCATCCCAGCTGCACGAATGCAAGTTTATTTTCTGGATAACGAAGAATATTTTCAACGTAAGCAAGTATTCAGAGATGCCAGCGGAAAATTTTTCGATGACAATGATGAACGTACCATTTTCTTTTGCAAAGGTGCTTTAGAAACGGTTAAAAAATTAGGTTGGGCTCCGGATATCGTTCACTGTCATGGCTGGATGAGTTCTTTAGTTCCTGCTTACATTAAAACAACTTATAAAAACGACCCTACTTTTAAAAATTCTAAAGTAGTATATTCTATTTACGAAGATTGTTTTACTGAGACATTAAATGCTAATTTTTCTAAAAAAGCAGTAATGGCTAATATGACTGAGGCCGATACTAAAGCTTTCGAAGCTTCAGATTGCAATAGCATGCATATTGGCGCCGTAACACACTCTGATGCAGTTGTTTTAGCAGACGAAAAACTTAATAAAGATGTGTTAAAATTTGTTAAAGATTCTAATAAGCCAACTCTAGCTTATAACTTAACCGAAAATTTTGAAAACTTCTATAATTTTTATGAGGAAATTTCAAATGACGAGTTGGTTTCAGTTGCATAATTAGATACTATTAATAATAAATATGAAATTTATAAAACAAGACTTATTAACCCTGTTGATAGGTCTTTTTCTTTTTGCATCTTGCAAAAACCCTGATGGCGTTGGTTTAGATGTTGATCCGAATACTGCAATTGTTGGTACACTGGTAGATAATCAGGAAATTGTATCTCAAACCGTTGCTGAGGCTGCTTTTAATACCGGTGGTTTAGTAAGACATCCGCTGGGAAGAATGACTGACCCTGTTTTTGGCATCACAGAATCTAGTCTTGCCATGACGATATATCCTAATCAACTTAGTCAGGATTTCGGAACTGCACCCGTATTGGATTCTGCAGTTTTAGTTTTACGCATAGATACTACTAACGTTAACACGAAGTTTTATGGAGATACGTCAAATTCTGTTTACAATATTGCAATTCACCAGTTAACCAATAAAATTACTGATTATAAAAGTTCAACCACGCAAGCGCATAACAGTCAGCTTTTAGGAACTTTTAATGGCAAAATTTATCCTAACACACCAGTAAAAGTTTATAATGTTACAAGCAAAAAAACGGATACATTAAAAGCACAGATCAGAATTAAGTTAGACAAACAGTTTTTTCAAAATAATATTGTCAATCTAGCTGCAACGGCTATGTCAACGAATGCTAAATTTGTTGATTATTTTAAGGGCCTGTCTGCTACTGCAACCAATACTGGTACAGGAGGAATTGCTTTTATAAATTTTGCATCGGATAAATCGTATTTGCAATTGGTATATAGAAAAACAAATACCAGTAACGGTACTGACACGCTTAATATCAAATTTCCAATAAGCAATTCAACTGGTATAGCGGCCAATGTGAAACACGATTATACTGGTACACCTGTAGCTGCTCAATTAGCATCTGCTACTCCATCTACATTTACAACAACATATGTACAGGGTTTGGGAGGTGTGAAAACTAAAATTTCATTCCCGAATTTGGTAAACTTTAGTTCAACCTATGGTAAATCTATTATTAACAGAGCTGAACTTGTTGTAGATTTAAGTACAGGCACTTATGCTTATCCGTTTAACCCGGCACAACGACTGGCGTTATATCGCTGGGATATTGCACAACAACCGGTAAATGTCCCTGATCATGATCAATCAGGCTCAAACTATACAGGTGATTCACGGGCAGTAACCGATGGAACATTTGGTGGGTATTACGATTCACTTAAAAACAGATACGTATTTATCGTAACCAGCTACGTTCAGGATTTAATTGACAAAAAGAAAGAAGATTATGGAACTTTTCTTTCCGTAACTCCTTTAACCGAGTTTCAATTAACTCCAACAGGTACATCAGCCGAAAGAGCGATTATTGGAGCCAAAGGAAATGCAAACAATAAGGTTAAATTGAATATTTATTATACAAAAATAAACTAATACGAAATACCTCTGAAAAAGCCCCTGCTTATAAATTAAGCAGGGGCTTTTTTTTGTTCATCAAATCTTCATTAAAAAAATATTATCAAAATGCGTAATCAAACGTTTGTTTATTATATTTGACCCAATTTATTTATAAAAAACATGTGTGGAATTGTAGGTTATATAGGCTATAGAGAAGCCTGGCCAATTGTTTTAAAAGGGCTAAAAAGATTAGAATATCGCGGTTACGATAGCGCAGGTATTGCGTTAATGAATAATAGCGGGCAACATATTTATAAAAAGGCAGGTAAAGTTGCTGTGCTTGAAGAATTTGCTAAGGGTCAGGACATTACTGGCTCTATAGGCATGGGGCACACCAGATGGGCTACCCATGGGGTTCCTTCGGATCGCAATTCTCACCCTCATACTTCTAATGATGGAAAACTTTCTATTATACACAATGGTATTATAGAAAACTATGCCACACTTAAAGAAGAACTTTCAAACCGTGGGCATGAGTTTAAAAGTGATACCGATACCGAGGTATTGATCCATCTTATTGAAGAAATCCAGAAACTGGAGCAAATTGATCTTCTTGAAGCGGTTCGCCTGGCACTTAATGAAGTAATTGGTGCTTATGCCATTGTGATCATGGATAAAGAAAATCCTGACCGATTAATTGCAGCCAGAAAAGGAAGCCCAATGGTTATAGGTGTAGGAAATGGCGAATATTTCATTGCTTCTGATGCTACGCCAATTATCGAGTATACCAAAAATGTAATTTACTTAAATGACAACGAGATCGCTTTGATTACTAAAGATGATCTTTTGGTAAAAAGACTGGATAATGTGGTTCAAACTCCTCTAATTCAAGAGTTGGAGCTAAAATTAGAAATGCTTGAAAAAGGCGGATTTGAGCACTTCATGCTTAAAGAAATTTATGAACAACCCAGATCCATCAAAGATTGTATGCGTGGCCGTATTTATCCCGAAGAAGGCAAAGTACAGTTAGGCGGCATTAAAGAGTTTGCGGAGAAGCTTAAAAACATAGACCGTATTATTATTGTAGCTTGTGGTACTTCGTGGCATGCAGGTTTAGTTGGCGAATATCTGATCGAAGAATATGCACGCATCCCGGTGGAGGTTGAGTATGCTTCAGAATTCAGATACCGCAATCCAATTATTACCGAAAAAGATGTAGTGATTGCCATTTCTCAATCCGGAGAAACTGCCGATACCATGGCAGCTATTGAAATGGCTAAAGAAAAAGGCGCCACAATTTTCGGAATCTGTAATGTTGCAGGCGCATCCATTCCTCGTTTAACGCATGCAGGAGTTTATACCCATGCCGGTCCTGAGATTGGTGTAGCCTCAACAAAAGCATTTACAGCCCAGGTAACAGTTTTAACCTTAATGGCCTTTTATATGGCTCAGCAAAAAGGAACCATTACCACCTCAAAAATGATTGAGCTTTTAACCGAGCTGGATAATATTCCTGAGAAGATTCAAATGTCTTTAGAATCTAACGACCTGATTAAAGAAGTAGCTGCCCAGATCAAAGATTCTACCAACTGCTTATTCTTAGGCAGAGGCAGCGGTTTCCCTGTGGCATTAGAGGGCGCTTTAAAGCTTAAGGAGATCTCTTATATCCACGCCGAAGGTTATCCTGCCGCAGAGATGAAACACGGCCCAATCGCTTTAATTGATGAAGAAATGCCTGTTGTATTTATTGCAACCCAAAACTCTTCGTACGAAAAAGTAATCAGCAACATTCAGGAGGTAAAAGCAAGAAAAGGTAAGGTAATTGCCATTGTAACGCAGGGCGATACCGAAGTGAAGAAAATGGCAGATTACTGCATCGAAATTCCAGATGCTAATGAAGCATTTTTACCGTTGCTTGCAACCATTCCACTTCAGTTACTTTCTTATCATATTGCTGTAATGCGTGGCTGTAATGTAGATCAGCCCAGAAATTTGGCTAAGTCTGTAACCGTTGAATAGAAAAAATATAATTTCAAAAAAGAAAGCCCCGGTTTAAAACCAGGGCTTTCTTTTTTATATCTCTTATTTAAAAAGGTAAATCGCCATTTTCATCCGATGGATTTATGGCAAATTCATCATCTATTTTCGTTTCACTAATTGGCGGGAGTGCACTGGTTGAAGGGCTTTGTTCAAAATCACTCTTTCTGCCCAGCATGGTAAAGTTTTCGGCAACTATTTCGGTTACGTATTTCTTCACCTTCTCTTTATCTTCAAAAGAGCGGGTTCTTAACTTTCCTTCTATGTAAACCAGTTTACCCTTTTGCAAATATTTAGAAGCCACTTCTGCAAGGCCACGCCACAAAACAATATTATGCCATTCTGTTTGCTCTACCCTTTTCCCGTCTTTGTTATAGGTTTCTGAAGTAGCGAGCGGAAAACTTGCTACAGTTACGCCACCGTCTAAATGCCGCACTTCAGGATCTTTGCCTAAGTGCCCTACTAAAATAACTTTGTTAATCCCTGACATAAAATATTTTTGGTTAGTTTTTTATTTATCAATCACCACAACGTTAAACAGTTAGTTACGCTGTCTCATTTCCTCCTGATGTTCAACAAGAAAATCATGGATTACTTTTGGTTGCGGTAATTCATCTAGTTTATTTAAAGAAACCCAATTAAGTTCCTTTTGTTTACTAAAGTTAAATATATAATTTTTTAACTCAAAAAATTGTACTTGTATAATTTGGTGAGTTAAAATATGTTTTTTAGAACTTTTTAACTCATAACTCACCTCTTCACCAAACCATTCGTGGATTTTACATACGAAGTTATCATCATCTAGCGCAGGCAAATCCGGTGTTTCAATGCATGGGAAATCATACAAGTGCTGCCAAATGTCTCCGGCCTGACGCTCCCTCACCAAAATCTGATCATCTTTTGTGCAAACCAGATAATTAAAAAACCGGTTCTTCTTCTCCGCCTTACCAATTTTAACAGGTAACGCATTAACTTCTTTATGCTGATAGGCATAACAAGTTTGGATTAAAGAACAAACCGCACAATTTGGAGATTTGGGTTTACATTGTATGGCACCAAATTCCATAATAGATTGGTTATAAAGTGCCGGATCCGGGCGGTAAAGCAATTCGTTAGCCAGCGTAAAGAACTCTTTTTTACCAGCCGGAGAGTTAATAGCGGTACGAATACCAAAGTATCTGGCTAAAACTCTAAATACATTGCCATCAACAACCGCCCTGGCCTCTCCTGATGAAAAAGAGGATATTGCTGCTGCTGTATATTCGCCAATTCCTTTTAGTTTAATCAAATCATCATGCCGGGTTGGAAAAACGCCACCAAAATTATTCATTACAATTTGTGCAGTGGCATGCATATTTCTTCCTCTTGAATAATAACCTAATCCCTGCCAAAGTTTAAGTACTTTCGACTCATTTGCAGCTGCAAAATCAGCAACTGCAGGAAAATTTTCTAAAAACTTATTAAAGTAAGGGAGCCCCTGTTCAACCCTGGTTTGTTGCAATATTATTTCGGATAACCAGATCACATAAGCGTCCTGAGTGTGCCTCCAGGGCAAATCTCTTTTATTTATTTTGTACCAGTTAATCAGTTCATTTTGAAATATCATTGATACAAATTACGGTGTAATTATCCGTTTTTAAAAAAACTTGCATTCCGGTGATAAGAACTAAGAGAAAAAAATCATCTTTTATTTCCCTATCTCATTAAAAAGCAATACTTTTGCAACCCCAAAACAGTTATAATATTAAAACACAATATATATAAATAATAAAATATGACTAAGGCAGATATTATTTCAGAAATATCAACAAAAACCGGAATTGAGAAGGTTGACGTACAGGAAACGGTTGAGGCATTTTTCAAAGTTATCAAAACTAGCATGATTAGTGGCGAAAATGTATACGTAAGAGGCTTCGGAAGCTTTGTTGTTAAAAAGAGAGCACAAAAAACTGCGAGAAACATCTCTAAAAACACTGCAATAATTATCCCGGAACATTTCGTTCCAAGCTTTAAACCAGCAAAAGTTTTTGTTGATAAAGTAAAAAACAACAAAAAAATTAAAGTAGAGGCTTAAAATATCCCCTTGTGAATAGCAACATCAGATCAAAACAAACCATCATTATAGGAGCGATTTTATTGCTTGTTGCATTTTTATTTACAAGAGATATTAAAGGTTTAGTAAAACCAACAGAAGAAAATGGCAAAATGCCCGCTTCAGGTCCAATGGCTGGATCTCAGGCACCTCCTGCTGGCTCTATAAGCATCACACAAGCCTCAGAAGCTGCTAAAAATGTAATTAATAAAAGCTTAGCTAAAGACATTACCATTTTAGAAAACAGTTATCAGAACGCTAAAGGTGCTGAGAAAATTGAACTTGCAAAGCAATTGGCCCAAAAATGGGATGATGTAGAGCAAATTACTCCATCTGCACTTTATTTAGAAGTAGTAGCCGAAGGAAATCCATCTTCAACAAGTTGGCTGGCCTCAGGAAACAAATTCTTAAGAGCCTTTGAGAGTACACAGGATAGTTTAGCTCAGCCTGCTTTATTGCAGAAAGCCAATACATCCTTTAAAAATGCATTAGAGAAAGATGCGACAAACATTGATGCTAAAACAGGCTTGGGTGTTACGATAGTAAATGGCTTAGGAGCGCCAATGCAAGGTATTGCAATGCTGCTTGAAGTTGTTGCTAAAGAACCTAAAAATGTAAAAGCAAACATGAATTTAGGATTATTCTCTATAAAATCAGGTCAGTTTGACAAAGCAATTCCCCGTTTTAATACGGTAATTGCCGAAGCACCTACCCCTGAAGCCTACTTCTATTTAGCAACTGCTTTAGAAAATTTAGGCAAAAACAAAGAAGCAGTAGATGCTTATTTAAAAAGCAAAAAATTAGCAGCAAATCCAACTTTATCATCTTTCATTGATAAGAAGGTGGCTGAACTAAAGAATAAAATTAATTAACAGATTAATAAAAACATTTAAAACTTAAAACTATGCCAAGCGGTAAAAAAAGAAAAAGACATAAAATGGCTACGCACAAACGTAAAAAACGTTTAAGAAAAAACAGACATAAGAAAAAATAGTTTCTTATTTTGATATAGCTTTTTAAACCTCATGGTAAACACTGTGAGGTTTAAATACTTTTATATGATTTTTTATTGTATAAATTTCAGCTACATCAATATTTTCTGATTTACTATCCATTTGTTAATGGGCGAAAGCCTTAAAATCTGTAGCTGTTGGTAAAAGAATTAATTATCAATTCGACTCCTGCCGGAGTTACCATAGCATTGATTGAAGACAAACAACTTGTTGAGCTTCACAAAGAACAAATCAATAATAACTACGCCGTAGGCGATATTTATTTAGGTCGCATTAAAAAAATTATGCCCGGCCTGAATGCTGCTTTCGTGGATGTTGGTTATGAAAAAGATGCATTTTTGCATTATTTTGATTTGGGCCCTCAAGTGCAATCTTTAATTAAGCTAACAAAGATCAAGCGTAATGGCTCGGTTACAGGCACATTATTAGACAATTTAAAGCTCGAAGCTGATATAAACAAGGCAGGCAAAATTTCTGATGTGCTAAGCAAAAATATGCTCTTACCGGTACAAATTGCCAAAGAGCCTATTTCAACCAAGGGACCGCGTTTAAGTTCCGATCTTTCTATTGCCGGCAGGTATGTGGTACTGGTGCCATTCTCCAATACCATATCCGTATCAAAAAAAATTAAAAGTAATACCGAACGTAATCGTTTAAAAAAGATTATTGAAAGTATTAAGCCCCAAAATTTTGGAGTAATTATCAGAACTGTTTCTGAAGGCCGTGGAGTTGCCGAAATGCAAAAAGATCTTTTAGATTTAGTTGCTAAATGGGAAAGCTTCATCAAGAAAGTTCCTGGAACTGAACCTTCAAAAAGAGTTTGGGGAGAAATGGACAGATCATCTACGTTAATTCGTGATATTCTGAATCCTGATTTTACAAACGTTTATGTGAGTACACCAGAGTTGTATGATGATATCCGTTCTTATGTACACGACATCTCTCCTGAAATGGAAAAGATTGTTAAACTGTACAAACAAAAAGAACCAATCTTCGAACATTTTGGAATAGAAAAGCAAATTAAAAATGCTTTCGGCAAAACCGTAAACTTACCCGGCGGTGCCTACCTTGTTGTAGAACACACCGAAGCACTGCACGTTATAGACGTAAACAGTGGAAACCGCACAGCCAGTAAAGAAAACCAGGAGGAAAATGCTTTACAGGTAAATAAAGAAGCGGCTAAAGAAATTGCCCGTCAATTACGCTTACGTGATATGGGCGGCATTGTGGTAATCGATTTTATCGATATGCACAAGCCAACAAACCGTAAAATGCTGTTCGACTATTTGCGTGAGCTGATGTTATTGGACAGAGCAAAACATACAATTTTGCCTCCGAGCAAGTTTGGCCTGGTACAAATTACCAGACAACGTGTTCGCCCGGAAATGAACATTGTTACGGTAGAAAAATGTCCGGCCTGCGGTGGTACCGGAGAAATTAAAGCGAGTATCGTTTTAATGGATGATATTGAAAATAACCTGAATTATATTTTAAGAGAGCAGAATGAAAAAGGCGTAACCCTTTGTGTTCACCCTTACATTGAAGCTTATATAACAAAAGGAATTTTCAACTTGCAACGCCGTTGGTTCTTTAAATATGGCCAATGGATAAAAGTTAAAGCTCAATCATCCTATTACTTAAATGAGTTTCACTTTATCTCATCAAAAGACGAAGAGATTAAGTTATAATTTCAAATAACATTTAACAGAAAGCCTGATTTTTTAAAGTCAGGCTTTTTGTTTTACAGCAGGATTAACCTCTTATTAAGATTGTTCAAAAAATATTCATTTATTTCAAGCAGTAAAATCTAAATTCGTAAATCTAAAATCTAAAATCAATTGGCAAAAACAAAAACTGCGTACTTCTGTCAAAGCTGTGGCTACGAATCTGCAAAATGGCTGGGTAAATGCCCTTCATGCAATCAATGGAATACTTTTGTTGAAGAAATTGTAGAGAAAAATTCTGCTGCTGTACCTGCCTGGAAAAGCGAAACAACCAGCCGTAAATTAAGCAAGCCCAGTAAAGTTGATGAGATTCAATCTTCGAGCGAACGCAGAATTTTAACAGGAGATAAAGAATTAGACCGGGTTTTAGGTGGTGGATTGGTAGAAGGATCGCTAATTTTAATTGGTGGAGAACCAGGAATAGGGAAATCAACTTTAATGCTGCAACTGGCGCTGAACCTAAAAGGCAAAAAACTCCTTTACATATCAGGCGAAGAAAGTGAACAGCAAATTAAGATGAGGGCAGAACGAATTACTGATCAGCCATCAGGAAATTGCTATATTTTAACAGAAACTTCCACACAGAATATTTTTAAACAAATTGAAATTCTGGAACCCGAAATTCTGGTTGTCGATTCCATTCAAACTTTACATTCGGCACATATAGAATCTACGCCCGGAAGCGTATCGCAGGTACGGGAGTGTACAGCAGAATTACTTCGCTTTGCCAAAGAAACGGGTGTGCCTGTTTTTCTGATCGGGCATATTACAAAAGATGGTGCCATTGCCGGACCAAAAATACTGGAACACATGGTTGATACCGTTTTACAGTTTGAAGGCGACAGGCATCACGTATACCGCATTTTACGCTCAATTAAAAATAGATTTGGAGCAGCAGCAGAGCTTGGGATTTACGAAATGCAGGGCAGTGGCTTGCGTGAGGTATCAAATCCTTCAGAAATTCTCTTATCACAACGTGATGAAGAATTAAGCGGGATTGCGATAGCAGCTATGCTGGAAGGTGCCAGACCAATGCTGATTGAAACACAGGCATTAGTTAGTCCGGCGGCTTATGGAACACCTCAACGATCGGCAACAGGCTTTGATACCAAAAGAATGAACATGCTGCTGGCCGTCCTTGAAAAACGCTGTGGTTTTAGATTAAGTACGCAAGATGTTTTCTTAAACATTGCAGGTGGCATTCGTGTTGAAGACCCGGCAATTGATCTTGCGGTTTTAATCGCAATTATTTCTTCCCATCAGGATATAGCCGTTTCCTCTAAAAATTGTTTTGCTGCCGAGGTTGGCTTGTCAGGAGAAATCAGAGCCGTGAATAGAATTGAGCAACGAATTGCCGAAGCGGATAAATTAGGCTTTGAAACCATTTATATTTCAAAATATAATTTAAAAGGGATAGCCATAGATAAATATAAGATTGAAATAAAAGCGGTAAGTAAAATAGAAGAAGTTTTTAGTCTGGTTTTCGGTTAATAAACGTAAAACGGGGAATCATCTCAACAACATTCTACAATCCGCGAAAAAAAATACCCAATTCCCCATGGAATTTTTTTTTGGCACGCCCCTGTGATTTATCACAAAGTGCTGATTAACAAAAAGATACAACGTAATTTTAAATAGTTTTGCTTTTTTGGTTCAACATTTGCCTAAGGTAATATGTTGTACATCATGGGATGTGATCTATAACAATAGGGATGATTTTCCTCGTTAGTGAAAACTAGCGAGGATTTTTTTTGCACCTTTATTTAGAGAAATTTTAAATAACTTTGAATCAGATAACCGGAATTTAAATTAAGATTGATATGAAAAAAATTATTTTAAGCTTAAGCTTTTGTTTGCTGGCTGCCTTTGCATTTGCGCAAGCAGAATACCAGGGTCAAAAATTTGGCGAAAGCGTTACGCCAGGAGATGTAAAACCAGCTGCTAAAATGGAAGCTGCTATGGGCGATAAGAATGCTGCTGACATGAAAATTGAAGGCAAGGTTGTGGATGTTTGCAAAAAGAAAGGCTGCTGGATGACATTAGAAATGCCAAATGGCGAGCCTATGCGGGTTACATTTAAAGATTATGCTTTCTTTATGCCAATGGATATTGTTGGGAAAAAAGTTGTTTTAGACGGCATAGCGAAAAAACAAACCATTTCAGTAGAAACCTTACGTCACTACGCTGAAGATGCACATAAATCTGCTGAAGAGGTTGCTAAAATTACCGACCCGAAAAAAGAACTTGCTTTTGAAGCTAAAGGTGTAGTTATTTTAAACAAATAAGCTCACATTAAATCTTTATAAAAAGAAAAGCCCGATAAGTTAATATCGGGCTTTTCTTTTTATTGGTTTATTATTTCAACAACTCAGCCGGAACTGGTTTGTTTAATAAGTTTTGATAATAAAAACGGTAACGCTCTGAACGGTCATGAGCAGATTTTACACCACCCCAGCCATGTCTTCCGCCCGGATAAATCATTAGTTCAAAATGTTTATTGGCATTTTCTAATTTATCAATTAACTGAATTGTGTTTTGCATGTGTACGTTATCATCCATATCGCCATGCATAATGCGCAACAGGCCTTTATATTTATCTACATAACTTAATACCGATGCAGCTTTGTAACCTTCCGGATTTTCTTGCGGCGTATCCATAAAACGTTCTGTATAAACGCTATCGTAAAGTTCCCAGCTGGTTACCGGTGCACCACCGTATCCAAAATCAAAATAATCAGCGCCATACGTTAAAGCCATACACGTCATATAACCACCATAACTATGCCCAGTAATTAATAATTTCTTATCATCTACCCAAGGTTTAGCTTTAAGCCATTTTGCAGCTGTAATGTAATCGTACATCTCCCATTTACCTAAATTACGGTGCATTAGGGCTACACCCTCTTTTCCAAACTGACCAGATGCCCGGTGATCTACAACAATTTGAATAACCCCTTCATTAGCCCATAATTGATTGGCTGTACCTTTCCAGGTATTGCTTACGGTACCCGCATTTGGCCCGCCATACATGCTAAATACAACCGGATATTTTTTTGTCTGATCAAAATCTGTAGGATATGTAATTACAGCCGGAAGGTTATAACCATCTTCTGTAGGAATGGTAATCATTTCTGTTTTACCAAAATCATATCCGTCAAAATCATCAGCTTTGCTGTTTGCCAGCTCTTTTACAATTTTACCTGTATTATCTACCAACGATCTTTTTTGTGGCGTAGAAACGTTAGAATAAGTTGTGATAAAATATTTTCCATCCGGAGAGATGTTAACCTGGTGAGTATACTCTCCAAAAGTTAATCTTTTTAAGTTTTTACCACTATAATCAACACGGTAAAGGTCAACTGTGGTAGATGCTTCTTTTCGTGCAGTAAAATAAACTACTTTATTTTTCTCATCCACAAATTCCAAATCTTTAACCTGCCATTTACCACTGGTTAATGGGTTAAGCAATTTTCCATCTAAAGTATACAGATAAAAATGTGCCCAACCTGTTTTATCACTTTTTAAGATGTACAGTTTATTGTCTTTCAAATACTCAATACGGCCATCATAATCTAAATCTACCCAGCTTTTTTGCTTTTCATCGTAAATTTCTTTTTTAGCACCTGTATTTGGATTTACCGAATAAAATTTAAGATCATCCTGTCCGCGGTTCATCCATTGCACCATCATGCTCGAGCCATCAAAGCTCCAGTAAGGCGTACCGAAATACTGGTCATCTTTTTCATTAAAATCTGCCCAAACTACCGCTCCGCCTTCTGATTTTACGAAACCAACCTTTACTTCCGGATTAGGATCACCAGCTTTTGGATAACGTGTTTTTTCAGTATAGCCATGCTGCCCTGTTGATCCGTTTATTGGAAACATCGGTACTTTGGTATCATCAAAACGCATAAACGATAAATGCTTACTATCTGGTGCCCACCAAAATGCTTTATATTTTGTTGGTCTGCCTAAAATTTCCTCAAAATACACCCATGATGACCAACCATTATAAATTACATCAGTTGCATCACTTGTATATCTTATTTCTTTTCCTCCTTCTACTTCTACGGCATATAAATCGTTGTTTTTTGTAAAAGCTACATATTTTCCATCAGGAGAAAGAGTTGGATTTTTTTCCTCATCAGTATTATTGGTCAGGCGTTTAGCTTCAGCTTTACCATACTGGATGTACACATCTTTGTCTTTAACAAAAACATCCACATCACTTTTTGGTGGTGGTGTATAAGCTGTGCGTTCGCCCGTGTTAATATCAACCGCATATTGTTTGCGTTCACGCAAATCGTTTTCAATATAATGAGTTTGATCTGCCCAGCCACTTACCGGGTTTATGGCTTTAGTTAGTGATGGTTGTGCACCAATTGACTGCTGCAGACTTAGTCGTTTTTTCTGTGCCTGAACACTATAACTGCATAAAACAGTTGCGACTGAAAGAAAAAATAAAGATTTATTCATTTGCTTGATTTTAGAAAGTTGAAATTTACAAAAGGATAAGCTGATTCCCTTTTTTGTATTGTTTTTGTTGCTTTACTTAAATTGAAAAGCATAAAAAAGGCTTCGAAATTTCGAAGCCATTAATTTATTATTTATTTGGGTTACAATACCCAGTTCCATCCAAATTCGTCAGGCGCTAAACCGTAACGGATATCGTTTAATTTCTGAGCAATACCATTTGACACCGTTCTGGTTGCCGAATCTGTAAGCTGGTAGGTTTTACCCTGGTAGCCAATTTCTCCAATTTGAGTAACTGTTGCAGCTGTACCCGCAGCAAAGGCTTCGGTTAATGTGCCATTTTCTATGCCTTCAATTACCTCTTTAACAGAAACTCTGCGTTCTTCCACTTCTATGCCTTCACTTTTTGCAAGTTGAATAATTGTATCACGCGTAACGCCATCCAATACTGTACTTCTTACCGAAGGTGTAACCAATTTACCATTGATTACAAAAATTAAATTCGCAGTTCCGGCTTCTTCAATAAATTCGTGTGTTACCGAATCTGTCCAGATTAACTGATCGTAGCCTTCTTTTTTAGCTTCTTCAAAAGGATACAGGGAGCGGGCATAGTTACCAGCTGTTTTAGCATAACCAACACCACCTTCATCCGCACGTGTAAACTCAGTTTCTATTTTAACTTTTAAAGCTTTGCTGTAGTAAGGACCTGTTGGCGTAGTTAATAAAGCAAATTTATAGGTATCTGATGCTTTAACGCCTAAATAAGGATCAGTAGCAAACATTACCGGACGAATATATAAAGCGTAATCTTCTTGTGAAGGAACCCATTTTTCATCAATACTGATTAAAGCAGCCAATCCCTGCATAAAAATTTCTTCAGGAACAGTTGGCATAGACATTCTTGATGCCGATTTATTAAAACGCTCAAAGTTTTTATTTGCACGAAAAACACTGATTTGACCGTTTGGCTGGCGATAAGCTTTTAATCCTTCGAAAATTGCCTGACCATAGTGTAATGCAGAAATTGCCGGGCTCATTGGAATTGGGCCATAAGGAATAATCTGTAAATTTTTCCATTCGCCGTCCTCATAATCAGCAACGAACATATGATCTGTAAAAACTTTACCAAAAGGTAATTGCGAAAAATCTGTAACGGTTAAACGGGTTTGATCCGCTTTCGTGATTTTTATGTCTAATGTCTCGGTCATTGTATTTATTATTTTGGATCAGGTATTTCAAAATATTAAACATTGTGCGTAATATTTTGGTCAAACCCAATCCGGTCATTCATTATGGGCACAAATTAGCAAAAAATGACCGTTTTTTCAATTAAAATTGTCAATTTAATCTCTGTTTTTTAGTGTTTTAAGTACACTAAGCACCCATCCTTTACCCCATTCGTCCATTTGTTCATCAGTCCATAAAAAAGGGTAAAAAATTCTTTTTTGAAAACGCGGAGGCAAATATTTTTGCCAGTTTGTTCCGCCGGTAGCTGCTACATCCACAGGGTCTTTCTCTAAATAACGTACCGCCGATTTGTAGTGAGCAAGCGGCCATTCTACATTTACATACAAATCCAGTTTGCGCAGTTCTTCTGCCAAGGCCGAAACATCACTTCCATTGGCTTGAAGCTGATGATAAAGTGCGGCAAAATTAGTTTGAACCCGATCCTTTGCGAGTTGTAAAAATTGATCTGCGTATTTCTTTATAAATTGTTTTAAAGTAAGTGTTTGCTTGCCCGAAGCTAACTCTGTTGCTCCAAACTTCCAATAAATATGTTCAAACTGCTGTTCAATTGGCGCTGTACTTAGTTCTTCCCGTTTACTTTTATCTACCAAACGGATGAAATCTGTTGCACAAATTTCAATCATTCGATATTGCCCGGATTGGAAACCACTTGCAGGTAAAAGAGACATTCTGAATTTTAAAAACTGTTCTTTTTCCATTCCATCCACCATCACCTCAAAAGAGGTTGTTAATGCATTAAAATAGGCATTAATTCTTTTTACCCTTGCAGTAATAAAATCAACATTCAGGTTTTCATGTTCTGCAATTTGCCTGCATTCATGCAAACTAAGCTTAAAATAAAGCTCCGTAATTTGATGATACATGATAAAAATTTCCTCATCCGGAAATGGCGTTTTAGGGCTTTGCAAACTCAAAAGGGTATCCAGATGGATGTAATCCCAATAGGTTAAAAAATCAGCATAAAGCAAACCATCAAGATAAGAAGCCATATCTTGTCCCATAGCGGTATACTTTTCCTGCAATTGGTTAAGTTTTTCTTTTATTTCGGGGGTAAAATCCATTACATAATTTAGTTACGCAAATATGATAACATATTTTGGAACAATTATTAATTTTTCTAAATTTGAAGCCAAGGCGATGGGGTACCGCCAAAACCGCCCAAACAGGCTGATGACTCCTACGATTTTATTAAAAATTGAATTAAAATGCCTGTTAAAAACTTATCAGAGGGATTTTCCCTATCCATTAACCGCTTTGTTAAATTAGAATTTGGTGTATTATTTTTAAATACGCTTAAATGGCTTTTACTTGCTGCTTTACTTGGCTCTATTGTGGGCTCTGCATCCGCCTTATTTTTAGAAACTCTTAATCTGGCCACCAACTGGCGTGAAAAACATGTATGGATTATTGCATTTTTACCGCTGGCTGGTCTTTTAATTGGTCTGGCTTATCATTATTGGGGTAAAGAAGTAGTAAAGGGTAATAATCTTTTAATAGAAGAATTACAAAGTCCTAAAAAAGTAATTCCACTGGTTATGGCGCCGCTTATTTTTGCAGGCACCATTGTTACGCATTTATTTGGAGGCTCTGCAGGCAGAGAGGGTACAGCAGTTCAAATTGGAGGTGCTTTTGCCGATCAGTTTACCAAAATACTTAAACTAAAACCCAGAGACCGGAAAGTAATCTTAATCTGTGGTATTAGTGCTGGTTTTGCTTCTGTATTTGGAACACCACTTGCCGGTGCCATTTTTGGTCTTGAAGTGTTTATTATTGGCAGCCTGATGTACAATGCCATATTACCTTCTTTTATTACCGCAATAATTGCAGATTATGTTTGTAAAGCCTGGGGTGTAGGGCATACACATTATTTTATCGGAATTGTTCCGGAAATGGATGGAATAAATTTATTGTGGTCTTTAGGTTGCGGAGTTATCTTCGGTTTAGTGGCCCGAAGCTTTTCGGCTTTAAATCATACTTTATCCAATGTTTTTAAAAAGATAAAATACCCGCCTTTACGACCAGTAGTTGGCGGTGTTATTTTGGTTACAATTATTTATTTATCAGGCTCTACCAGGTATATTGGTTTGGGCATCCCGGTAATTTCTGAATCATTTACCACACAGGAGCCTTATTATACTTTTGCCATTAAACTTTTTTTAACCGCTTTAACACTTAGCGCAGGTTTTAAAGGAGGCGAGGTAACGCCTTTATTTTTTATTGGCGCTACATTAGGCAGTTTTTTAAGTTTTTTTATTCCAATGCCTTATGGTTTACTGGCCGGAATGGGTTTTGTAGCGGTTTTTGCCGGGGCAGCAAATACTCCTTTGGCTTGTACATTAATGGGAATAGAATTATTTGGAGTTACACCGGGCATTTACATTGCCATTGCCTGTGTAACGGCTTACCTGTTTTCAGGGCATACCGGAATTTACCATGCTCAGGCTATAGGAAGCCCGAAACATTTGTTATTAAAAAGACATCAGTTTTTGAAATAACAAGGCTAAAAACCTTTCATTTTTGGAAAGCAGGTTACTGAACATTTCGGTTTCTTCAGTCCCGTTCTTTGCTTAATCCCGATGAAGAATCGGGATAACGCTGTCGCCCGGGTTTAGTTAATTCAAGCCTGTGGATTAAATATTATTTATGGTTCTAAAAAATTAACTCACTTTGTCATCCTGAGGCACGAAGGATTTCTTAATTCCCTGTCCGAAATTCATTGCCCGAGATGCTTCCTATCGTCGGCATGACAAATCATTTATACAGGTAAAGTAGAAATTTCTGGTAAAACCAATACTAATAAAGCACCCTAAACTTTATAGTGTGTTCAATTTTTTTAAGTGACTTAAATAATTGCTTATCATACTCGGTATTAATGTCCGTAATGGCATAACCAATTTCGGGGTTCGTCATTAAAAACTGACCAACAATATTGATATTATGTTTAGCGAAAACAGTATTAATCTGCGCCATAATACCCGGCACATTTTTATGAATATGAATTAAACGGTGTGATTTATCAATTTTGGGCAATTGCAAATTCGGGAAATTACTGCTCAAATACGTGGCTCCGGTATTCATAAAATCGATCATCCTTTTTGGAATAAAATCCAGATTGCGTGGATTATTTTTAGGGTCATCAAACACAACAATCCCCTGTTTGGTACATAAATCGAAATCGAATTTATTTCTTGCACTCCCCAGGTAACCAACCGTTTTAAGCTTAACTGCGTTTTTTAACTGACTGTTACTTAGCTTTTCTCCATCTCCAAGCAAAATTACACCAACATCTTTAACATATTTTTCTTCGAAAGAAGTTTTATGTCTGATTGATAGTCCATCATTTTTCAATAGGGCAATACTTTTAGCGTCAACATCACCAATGACTAAGCAAAGAATCCTGTTTTTAGGATAAGATATTGCTCTGGGCAAATTGTTTACATATAAAAATTCATCAAAACTGGGCGTAATGTGATCTGCCTTTTCGATAATGGTTTGTCTGGCAATATTTTCTGTAAAAGCAAAAAACTTATTAATCATGCCACTTTCGCGAAGCTGAAAGTCAGAGTATCCATCACCAATACCAAACAATTTGCCTTCCAGTTTTAAGTGTTGCAATAATTTCACCTTTCCACCTTCTTCGCTTAAAGGGTTAGCGTGATCGTAATCTATAATTTTCCCGTCTCCTGTGGTTACAAAAGTATTGGCATAAATATTTTCTTTTTTAATGTGGTATTGACTCACCACAGGCGTAATAAACTCTTTAAATCCCCCTGAAACAATCAGTACTTCGTCTGCATGTTTTTTAAAAAACTCTGCATTACGTGAAAACGAGGTTGAAACTTTTTTCTTCAGGTGTTTAATTAATTGTTTTAAATGATCTTCGTTTGCTTCAAGCAGCTTAACCCGCTGTGCCAAACTTTCAGAAAAAGAAAGTTTACCCTCCATTGCCAGATTGGTATAATCTTCAATCTTTTGAAAAATAAGTTCTTTTTCCGGATGTTTTTTTAGAGAAATTCTGGCCAGTTCATCCAGCGCTTCCACTTGAGTAAATGTGCTGTCAAAATCGATAATGTAATATGCTTTCTGCTTAGGCATCTTTTAAATGTTGTGTAATTTCCTTTATACTATCTGCAAGGACTTTAAATTTAATCCCTGTTTCTTTAATGATTTTACTATTGTCGTAATAACTTAAAACCAAACTGCTTTTTGCAGCATCTTTGGTTATAGATGGTTCTTTTCCTGTAATGGCCGATACAAGGGCCAGCGATCTCCAGGCAATGCCAAGCATCCAGGGTTTTGCTTCTTTTGTTGGTGCTTTTACATTAAAACCCTGAGCTATTGTATCGAATAAATCTTTATAATGGTAATTTTCTGAAGAAATGATGTACCGTTCCGCAACAACATCAGTTTCCATGAGTAAAATCATCGCATGGGCTACATCTTCCACATCAACCAGGCCCGTGGCTCCGTTAGTAAAAAAAGGAAAACCGCCTTTTACCAGTTTGAAGATTGCTCCGCTGCCCTCAAAACCTGCATTTTTACCAATAATTACGGATGGATTTACGATAATCGCCTGAAGTCCTTCAGTAATTCCACGCCAAACTTCCATTTCGGCTTCATATTTAGACAGGCCATAGGCATGTGCTTTGGCATCGTATTCCCAAAAATCTTTTTCCGTAATCTGCTTTCCCCGTTTGGGTTCGCCTAAAGCCGCAACAGAACTTACATGTAATAACCTGCAATGATGTTCAGTGCAAAGGTTTACAATATTTGAGGTTCCTTCTATATTAACATGGAAAAGTTTCTTTTTATCTTTTGGGTTAAAAGAAACAAAGGCTGCACAATGGTAAACTTTTGTAATGCTCACAAATGCATCTTCCAGTGCCGACGGTTCATTTATATCGGCCGTAAACCATTCTATTAAAGGATTATCTTTAATGAGGGCTGGAATAACGGATTTCTCCCTGCGCAGGGCCCGTACTGCAAAACCTTTATCTGTTAGCTGTTTTATTAATTCAGATCCTAAAAATCCCGTTCCGCCGGTTACCAGTATCATGTTTATTTATCGGGCTGTAAACCTATCTTATTCATCATTTTAAGGCTAAGCCTTTTTATTGAATTTGAAAGCTGTAAATGAGTGATTTATAAAAGCCTGCCAAAAAAGAAATCAGCAGAAATTTTATTTTTATATAATATGTGCATTCAAAAATAGATATTTGAGGCGATAGTTTTAAATATATGTCATTAACCGATTTCTTTTCGCCCCTTAATCCAGATCAATTTACCCCTAAACAAGGTTTTTTAACCAGTCAGCTGGGCTTAAAAACTGAAATTTATACCGGCAAATTTCCAGATTTAGAGGAAAATACTTACGACATGGCCATTATTGGTGTGCTGGATGGAAGAAGTGCGGTTAATAATGAAGGCTGTGCTTTAGCCCCCGATTATTTCAGAGAGAAATTTTATAAACTTAATGAAGGTGCATTTAGTAGCAAAATTGTTGACTTAGGAAACATTAAACATGGCGCCACACTTGCTGATACCTATGTTGCGGTAAAAATGGTCGTTTCTGAATTGATTAAAAATAATATTATTCCAATTATTATCGGTGGTGGACAGGATTTAACTTATGCGCAATACCTGGGTTACGAAAACCTGGAACAAAAGGTAGATTTGGTTATTATCGACAATCAATTTGATATTGATGATGACAACCATGAAGGAATTGCGACACGGTCTGATTGTTATTTGAATAAAATTTTTCTGCATCAACCCAATTATCTTTTCAATTTTAGCAATATTGGTTATCAAACCTATTTTGTTAATCAGGAAAGCCTGAGTGTAATGGATAAACTTTATTTTGATGTACATCGCCTCGGTGAGTTTGCACAGGATATTACCTTAACGGAACCCATTATCAGAAATGCGAATATGATTAGTTTTGATATGGGTGCTATCCGTTCGGCCGATGCCGCAGCAAATGCCAACGCCACTCCGAATGGTTTTGACGGCGAAGAGGCTTGCAGAATTGCCCGTTATGCAGGCATGAACGATAAATTAACCTCCATTGGTTTTTACGAGTTTAATCCGGCTTATGATAACAATGGCCAAACCGCCTTTTTACTGGCTCAAATGGTTTGGTATTTTGTTGATGGATTTTACGCCCGTAAAAAGGATTTTCCGCTTACACCAAAATCTCAGTTTATTATTTACAGAACGAGTTTAAAAGACGGTTCGGGTGAAATGACTTTTGTAAAAAGTAAAAAATCAGATCGCTGGTGGATGCAGGTTCCTTATCCTTCAGGTCAGTCTAAAAACGAACGCTATCATTTAGTACCCTGCCGTTACGAAGATTATCAAATTGCTGTAAATGGCGATATGCCCGATCTTTGGTGGCGTACCTATCAAAAGTTATCATAATTTTACAAGTTAATTTACGTTTTAAAACCATACAATCTTATATTTGACCAGAGAACCACATAACTACTTATTAAAAATGAAAAAATTATTATTATCTGCGGTGGCTTTATTACCATTAGCAGCAATGGCTCAAAAGCCATTCAACATCGATGGAAATATTAAAGGACTGAAAACCGGAGATAAAGTTTATCTGGTTTACGCTGGCGATGGTAAAAATATTACGGATTCGGCAACTGTGACTAATGGAGCCTTTGCTTTTAAAGGTACTATAAATGATCCTTCAAGAGGAAGTTTATTCCTGAATAAAAACCCTTACGTTAACCGCCCTGCTAAAGGCGAAGTGCTGGATTTTATTGCTTTATATATTGAGCCAACAACGATTAAGTTAACCGCTCCGGATTCTATTAAAAAGGCAACAATTACAGGCTCATTAATCAATGATGAAGACAAAAAATTAAAGGCATTAACTAAACCGGTAAACGATCAGCTTGCTGCAATTAACACAGAGTTTTCTAAACTTAGTGAAGAGCAGAAAAAAGACCCCAAAGTAAGAGAAGATATTGGAAACCGTTACGATAAGGCCGCTGCTGCTTTAACACCGATCTTGTTATCTTATGCAAAAAACAATCCTAAATCATACATCAGTTTATCAGCAATTGGTCAGTTGATAAGCGATCCTGATCAACTCACTGAATCTGAAAAAGCATTTAATGCATTATTACCTGCTTTAAAAGATTCTAAATCGGGAAAACAAATTGCGCAAATTTTTGATGCCGCTAAAAAAACCGCTGTTGGTGTAATGGCAATGGATTTTACTCAAAATGATCCGGATGGTAAGCCCGTAAAGCTTTCTGATTTTAAGGGTAAATATGTACTTGTCGATTTTTGGGCTTCATGGTGCGGTCCATGCCGTCAGGAAAACCCTAACGTAGTAGTTGCTTACAATAAATTTAAAGATAAAGGATTTACAGTATTAGGTGTATCATTAGATGGAGCTAGTACAAGAACAACTAAAGAAGGTTGGCTAAAGGCTATTGAAGCTGATAAGTTAACGTGGACACATGTATCCGACTTAAACGGATGGGGTAATGAAGTCGCCAAAATGTACGGCATCCAATCCATTCCGGCTAACTTCTTAATTGATCCGACCGGAAAAATTGTTGCCAAAGGTTTAAGAGAACAAGCCTTACAGGATAAACTTCAAGAATTGTTAGGAAACAAATCGAAATAAAATTTACTATTGATAAGAAAGCCCCGTTAAAATTTTAACGGGGCTTTCTTTTTGCTGGATTTTTTATCTCTGAATCGCCTTCAAAAAGGCAAACCCTGTTAGTTATACTAAATCGAAACCGATATCTTCTCTAAAATATTTGCCATCGAAATAAATACGACCGGCATCTGCAGTGGCAGATTGTAATGCAGTAAACAAATCTTTTTGTAAACTGGTAATGGCAATTACACGCCCACCATTTGTTTTTACTACGTCGTTATCTAAAAGTGTTCCGGCGTGGAAAGCATTTGAATGACGCAGGTTTTCGATCCCCGAGATGGCTTTACCTTTCAAATAATCACCCGGATAACCTCCTGCAACAATCATTACAGTAGCGGCAGTTTGTTCACTGATGACCAGTTTTACCTGGTTTAAAGTTTTATTGGCCGTTGCTATAAACAATTCTACCAAATCATTCTCTATACGCGGAACAACACTTTCCGTTTCCGGATCGCCCATTCTGGCATTATACTCAATTACGTAAGGCTCTTCTCCAACTTTAATTAAACCGAAGAAAATAAAACCTGTATAATCAATATTGTCTTTCTTTAAACCTTCTACTGTTGGTTTAATAATTCTGTCTTCAATTTTCTTTAAAAACTCAGCAGAAGCAAAGGGAACCGGAGATACAGAACCCATACCACCGGTATTTAAGCCGGTATCGCCCTGACCAATTCTTTTATAATCTTTAGCTTCAGGTAAGGTAATATAATGCTCCCCATCTGTTAATACGAAGACAGAAAGTTCAATTCCACTTAAAAATTCTTCTATTACAACCCTTGCTCCGGCAGCACCAAATTTACCACCAAGCATCAGTTTAAGTTCTTCCTGTGCTTCAATTGTTTCAGTACAAATTAAAACACCTTTACCTGCAGCCAAACCATCTGCTTTTAACACAACCGGCAGTGCATGATTTTGCAGGTAGGCTAAACCATCTTCTAAAGTTTCGGGGGTAAAGGATTGCGATGCCGCAGTAGGAATACCGTGACGCTGCATAAATTGTTTGGAGAAATCTTTACTGCCTTCTAAAATTGCGCCTTCTTTTTTAGGGCCAATAACCGGGATATGTGCAATAGTTGAATCTGCAAGAAAAAAATCATGAATGCCATTTACCAAAGGTTCTTCCGGACCAACCACTACCAGATCAATTTTTTCGGCAATTGCAATTTTTCTAATTGCATCAAAATCGTTTACGCTGATGTTAATGTTGGTACCATAAGCATTTGTACCGCCATTTCCGGGTGCAATAATCAGTTTATCGCAAAGCGGAGATTGGCTCATTTTCCAGGCAAAAGCACTTTCTCTGCCGCCTGATCCTAATAGTAAAATGTTCATAGCGGCAAAGATAATTAAAATGTAATATGTGAAATGGAAAATGTAGCTAATGGCTTACTTTTTTCAGTTCACACTTGCGCTAACTTCCTTTTGCACTTCGGGTCATTTGTTCCAGCATATCCCACATTTCATTTGGAATGGCTTCAAGCCCGTTAAACTGACCTGCGCCCTGCAACCATTCGCCGCCATCGATACTAATTACTTCACCGTTAATGTAACCAGAAAAATCACTGACTAAAAAAGCAGCTAGATTGGCCAGTTCCTGATGATCTCCAACTCTTTTTAAAGGCACTCGATTTTTAAAATCGAATTTTTTAGCTAAATCTCCGGGGAGTAACCTTTCCCATGCACCTTTTGTAGGAAATGGTCCGGGTGCAATGGCATTGGTTCTGATTCCATATTTACCCCACTCCACTGCCAAAGACCTTGTTAAAGCCAAAACACCACCTTTAGCACAAGCAGAGGGCACCACATAAGCTGAACCGGTGAAAGCATAGGTTGTAATGATATTTAAAACTGTAGCGGCCTGTTTTTCTTTAATCCAGTGTTTACCAAAGGCCAGCGTACAATTTACCGTACCTTTTAACACAATATCAATGATAGAAGAAAAAGCATTAGCCGATAAACGTTCAGTCGGCGAAATAAAGTTGCCAGCTGCATTGTTTAACAAAACGTCAACTGAACCAAATCTTTCTAAAGTTTTAGCCAGTACATTTTCTATTTGTTCGGTTTCCCGAACATCGCAGGCCACCGCTAAAACCTGACCCCCGGTTTTCTCCTCCATTTCATCAGCAGCTTTTTGCAATACATCCTGTTTACGGCTGGTGATGACCAAATTGGCGCCTAATTTTAAAAAATAGATCCCCATTGCCTTCCCTAAACCTGTACCACCTCCGGTAATTACAATGGTTTTTCCTTTTAGGGCGTCTTCTCTGAGCATTGGTGAATTATAGCTGAACATAATAATATCTGGTTAATCGGTTAATGATGTATTAAATTGATAACTGTTTCAATTGATTTATTGAAACAGCTGCAAACGGAGCATAGTTATTTCCGTTGTAAATTAGCGAGTATGGTTTTTAAAATATGGCGTGTTGCCGGCGACCACCATTGTGCCAACATTTTTTCGAGTGTTGCAGATTGATCTGCGCTAACTGCTTCAATCAGTTCTGCACGAATGTTTAGTTTACTTTGCGACCAGGTGTTGCTTTCCAGCTCCATAAACTTTTTAATCTTACGTTCTGCTGCAGTTAACAAACCTTCATTTTTAACAACATCATCTACCAAACCAACTTTTAAAGCTTCTTCAGGAGTATAAAGTCTGCCCGAAAGTAAACTTCTCGTTGCTTCGGCCTTACCAATCCAAAAGGCATACAGCAGAAAAATACTGTTTGGAACAATAATTCCAACGGGAACTTCATTTAAACCAATAATGTATTGCCCTTCGGCCATTACCCGATAGTCGCAAGCTAAAGCCATTACGCAACCACCAGCAGGACTGTGACCACTTATTGCCGCAACCATTGGTTTTTTAAAGGAAACCATATTGGCCGTGAAATTTAAAAACAGTTGCCAAAAAGATTTAGCTTCTTCCTGATTATAATTATAAAGTTCTATCAAATCCAGTCCGGCGGAGAAAAATGGTGCTGTTCCGGTTAAAATTACACCTCCAATATTATCATCGCCTGCAATGTTTTTTAACATTTCATCGAGCTCGGTAATCAGTTCTCGGTTTAAAGCGTTGGATTTACCTCGATCGAGCGTTATAGTTGCCAACCGGTCTTTTACACTTACTTTTATTGTTTTCATAATTAAATAGGATCAGGATTTAAACATCTGGTATCAAGACAATTATACTTTGTATAAATTATGCATGCATACTATTTTCAAATTTATCTTTTTTTCCCTATTTAACATCATAAGTGTAAACTTTTCTCGCCAAATGTCCAACAGCATCTATTCCTTCTATAACCACACGATAATTGCCCGGTTCGTTAGCGTTATAAAACTCGAATTTTGCCTTGCCATCTGTACCGGCCACAACCTGTGGATTCCAGTAAATAGTAGTTCTGTAATCGGCTGTATTTGGATTATTAGTCTGATCGTATTTAGGCGCATAAAACTCACGTGATACCGAAAATCCTTTTGGACTGAAGCTCAATATTCCGGGTGCATAACGGTTATAACTATAATCGCCACCACCACGTTTTGTGGTAATGACTAATACACCGCCACCGCCCTGACTACCATAAATTGCCGTATTACCAATACTTTTAAGTAATTCAATGGTTTCTACATCTGTTGGCGTAATATTATCCAGAAAATCTGCCTCTACCTGCATTCCATCTAAAACTATAGACATTGGCTGGTTTTGACTTCTCATTAAGTAAGGTGTTGTACCTCTGAATATTACCCCTGGTAACCGTCCTTGTAAACATTGAGACAAGGTAACGCAGGTTGACAGATCATCTGCTTTCAGAATATAATCGGCGTGCCCGGCTCCATTTAAATTTGAAGAATTTTTAACTGGATTTTTCTTCTCGGTAATGGTTACTTCGTCCAACTTAATTGTTCTTTCCAGTAAACCTAAACGGGTCATTTCGTTAAAGTAATTGTCGCTTTCTTTAATATACTTCATTAAAGCATTGTTTACATTTATTTCAACATCTGCTCCGTTTTTATTTTTCGTCACAATTTGGCCCGGTACAACATCGAGGTTAATATCAACAAACTTGCGTTCGGTTTTTGTTCTGGCCTGCACCACAAACTTAGTACTATCGCCAAAGGTTAAATTATCGAACACAAACTTGCCTTCGGCATTGGTTATGGTATCCAAAATAAAAACGGTTCCTTTAGTGGCCATTAACATCACTTTACCGCCAACTACAGGTTTATTACCCTTCATTACTGTTCCGCTGATGGATAAAGATTCCTCCGGTTTGTAAGTAATGTTTGGGTTTTGGGAGTTTATTATGTTTTTCCAGTTAAATCTTCTCCAACCCTGGGTAAGCATTAAGTTATCGAGTTCTTTTTGTGTTTTAACATCATCATTTAAAAAATAATGATTTGGCTTTTCAACATAACCGGCTATATCAGATGTAAGCAATAAGGAAGTTAAAATATTAGTCTCGTTATCTTCATCAGGTTCAACTTTACTGGCATTAGTAACCGATACCGAAAAGCTGCCCACAACTGGTTTTTGTTCACTTGAGGCATCAAAAGTGAAAGTTGATTTCCCCCTTTTATTTGTTGATACTCCTGAATTATTTAAGGCAACATCAATCAAATCCTGCTTGTTCTGATTAAAAATTAAGCGTTCTGCTATCGGTTGATTAGTAGCAGAGAATAGCGTAAACTGTATAATTCCGGCTGGTAAGTTTTTTCTTGGAATATTAGCCAATAACACTTGTTTATCCATTTTTGCCTTTGAAACATAGTACACATTTCCACCCTGTTGTGCCACAACTTTAAGCTCTTCGCCATTAACGATGTCATTGCTTGCCATAATTTTCAGAGATACTTTTGCAGTATCCAAATTATTAACGGCTACAGCGTAACCACTTTTTTGTGCCAGGGGCAGTCTGAAGTCTTTAGTAGACCCATCCTTAAATTTTATTTTTGCAGTATAGGTTTTTCCCGGTTGCATATTAAAAATAAAATTCCCCATGCCTAAATAGCTGGTTTCAAAAGTAGTTAGTTCGTTTCCTGAATCATCAACAATAATACCGGAAACATCTTCTCCATGGCCGGCCGAATTAATCGCTTTGATTGCAATTTTTTGAGGCAAGTCTTCAATTAAAGTTCCGCCTTCGGGCATAAATTGTACATCTACACTATTAGATGTTGAGGTAATCGGAATTGTTTTCACAACCTTTTGCTTATTATCAAGCGTAATTGTAGCTACAATTTTACCCGTTTTATTTGATGCCATTTGTGCATTTGCAAAGCTTATCTGGGCATCTCCGGATAAATTTGTTTTGGTTTTACCTTTGGCAACCGAACGATAATCGAGCTGCACGTCATAGTTTACCTCATTTTCTTTATAAGCCACTCCATTTTTATCTTCAAAATGAATGGTGGCATTAACTTTATCGGTATTGTTTTCTTTTACAAAACTGTACTGCGTGTTTGTAAATACTTTATTTGCCCAGCTGTTGCCTACTTTGATCGTTTTATCAAAGAAAAAATCGGTTCCAAAATTGCGCATATACCTGGTGTAGGCTCTAACCCTGTAATTACCCTCACCTAAGGAATCGGTCAGTTTAAAATCGCCCCAGGTTACTCCGCCCATTAGCGGTAATTTAACTTGTTTTTTTACAGAATCTTTTTCATTAATTAATTCAACATATAAAACCTTACTGATGAGAGAAGGTGCCTGCGTTTTGGTATTTACAACATAGGCTTTAAACCAAATATCATCCCCAATGGCATAATAGGGCTTATCCATATGCAAATGAACTTTTTCCTGAGGATATTTGTTCGTGTATTCGTCTAGTTTTTTTAGAAGCTCTGTAAATGGATCTTCCATTTTAAAGGCCATAAAACTGATGGCAACGAAAAGAAAACTGATTGCGAGAGTAATTTTGAGTTTCATTGTGGTTGGGTACAAATAAAATATGCCTCAAGGTACAAAACATGAGGCATATATTGATGAAGTTAAAATGAATTTAACAGTTAGAAACTGTTCTTCCACATCATACTTTCAACTGGTCGGGTTGTTTTATTATTATACTTGGCATTACCTTTAGAGTTGTACATCGTTTCAATACTGCCTTCAACAACAAAGTAAATTAACTGGCCAATAGGCATGCCTGCATAAATTTTTACAGGTTGCGCAACAGAAATTTCCAACGTCCAGGTATTACAAAAGCCAACATCGCCTTTTCCAGCCGTTGCATGTATATCAATTCCTAAACGGCCGGTGCTGCTTTTGCCTTCTAAAAAAGGAACATGGCCATGTGTTTCGGTATATTCTAAAGTTACGCCGAGATACAAGGTTCCAGGATTAAGAACATAACCATCTTTAGGGATTTCAAAATGCTCTATTTCATTGTGTTGCTTTGCATCAAGTACCCTGTTTTTATAAGTGGCCAAATATTTACCCAGGTGTACATCATAAGAATTAGTGCCCAAACACTCCCGATCAAAAGGTTCTATTATAATTGTACCCTTATCAATTTCTTCCAGTATCCTTTTATCTGATAATATCATTTTTATGCTTATTTTTGGCCTAAATTATCATTTATTTAAGATAGTTTTGCATGTTAATCCCAATTTTATAAATGCCCATAGTTTATAATAAAAATATTGATGAGCATTCGGTTCTGGCCATTTGGAAAATCGAAGAAACGGAGTCCGAATTGTTTGCCGGATTACAGCTTAAACAACACGAGCTTGATGTTATTTCTACGTTCAATAATGGAAAAAGGCTTTTGCACTGGTTAAGCACAAGGCTTTTACTCAGAACAATGCTCAATACCGCCGAATATATTGATTGTCAGTTTGATGAACACGGAAAACCTTACCTGGTTAACTTTGATTACTCGATTTCTTTAAGCCATTCCTACGATTATGCTGCGGTCATGATCAGCAAAAACCATCCGGTAGGTGTTGATATTGAACTTATTAAACATAAAATAAAAAGCATTAAACATAAATTTTTGAGTGATATAGAACTTGCTCAAAAACAAATTGGCGACAACACAGATGGCCTGTATGTTTGCTGGTGTGCCAAAGAGGCTATTTACAAATGGTACGGAAAAAAAGGTTTGGAGTTTAAGCAACACATACACATTAAGCCTTTTAAACTAAAAAGTGAAGGTAGTTTAAGTGCCGTAGTGGAATTACCGGAGGGCACCAGATCGTTAACGGTAAACTACTTTAAAACTAAAGATGGTTACATGCTTGGTTATGTGGGCGCCTAATTCAAAAATTCGCAAATAATACAATAAGATGAGTGATATCAGTACAGAAGCGGTTAAAAACACAACGGTTAACTTTGTAGACTGGGGTCTGATAGATTATCAGCAGGCCTGGGATCAGCAGGAAGATTTGCTTAATAAAACGGTTGCTGTTAAAACTGAAAACCGGGTAAACGGCACACATTTGCCTACTCCAAATCATCTTATTTTTTGCGAACATCCACATGTGTATACGCTTGGAAAAAGTGGTCATCCGGAAAACTTGTTGCTTGATGAAGCAGGCTTAAAAGAAAAACACGCTACTTATTATAAAATTAACCGTGGCGGAGACATTACCTACCACGGGCCAGGCCAAATTGTAGGTTATCCGATTTTAGATCTGGATAATTTCTTTACCGATATTCATTTATATCTCCGCACACTGGAAGAAGCCGTTATTTTAACTTTAAAAGATTACGGAATAGAATCTGGCCGTTATCCAGGTTATACAGGCGTTTGGCTGGATGCAGACAATGAAAAAGCCAGAAAAATTTGTGCAATGGGTGTTCGTTGCAGTCGTTGGGTAACCATGCATGGCTTTGCCTTTAATGTTAATGCAGATTTAAATTATTTTAAAAATATTGTTCCCTGCGGCATTGACGATAAAGCTGTAACTTCTTTAGAACAGGAACTAGGAAGAAAATTGGATATGGAAGAGGTTAAAGGAAAACTTAAAAACCACATTGCCAGTTTATTTGGAATGAAATTGATTTAATTAAAATCGCTTCAGACAAATTTTTCGTAGTTAATTCTATGAAAGTTTTATTCTGCTCCATTTTATTTTCTTTATTAACTTCGGCTTGTACAAAACAAATTAATATGCCGGCCTATCAATCTCCTGAAATGCTTTCAGACAGCAAAAGCTATACTTACCTTGCTCTTGGTGATTCTTATACCATTGGCGAACAGGTAAAACAGGAAGAATCTTTCCCTTATCAGTTACAAAATCTGTTAAGTGCAGAAAAATTTAATGTGGCAAACCCTGAAATTATTGCAACAACGGGCTGGACAACAGATGAACTGCAAAATGCAATTAAACAGGCCAATTTAACCGGAAAATATGACTTCGTTACCCTGTTGATTGGAGTTAATAATCAATACCGGAGTTATCCAGTCGAAACTTATAAAAAAGAATTTTCGGAACTGCTGCAAAAAGCAATTACGTTTGCCAACGGAGATAAAAATAAGGTTTTTGTGGTGTCCATTCCAGATTGGGGTGCTACTCCTTTTGCCAAAGATGGCCCACGAAGTGCACAAACGATCGCTCAGGAAATAGATCAGTTTAATGCCGTAAACCAGCAAATCACCCTTGCCGCTGGAGTAAGTTATACAGATATTACCCCTGCATCCAGAAATGCGGCAACAGATCTCTCTTTAGTTGCAACGGATGGATTACACCCAAGTGGCAAAATGTATAGCGCATGGGCGGCTGCTTTATTGCCAAAAGTAGTAGCTGCTTTAAAACAATAATACCCGAAGTAGAAAATAAATAATATTTAATACAATTTAAATTGATATAATTGCCGAAAGAAGCAGGCATAATCTGTTTCTATAAAAAAAATTATAAACGCTCCGTTTAAGATGGTTAAAATACCGATCCATCTTAGAAATTCTATGAATGAAATTAAATAATCCCGAAATAACCTTCGCGTTTAAAACTGTCTGGATTATTATTTCCATCCTAACTATCGCCATTCTTTTAGCCAGCAAATTTGTAAACCCTGATTATTTCAGCCTGATCCCAACCTGTACTTCAAAATTAAACCATGAAACATGCAGTTTTTGCGGAATGACCAGCGCTTTTATACAAATCAGCACTTTAAACTTTAAACAGGCATTCATCTTAAATCGCGGTAGCCTGTTTTTATTTGCCGCCATGCTGACTAATGGCCTCGTATTTTTAGCTTATTCAACATTTAAATTAATAAATCACGTTCAAACAAAAAACAGTAAATTATGAAAACAGCAGGATTAATATTTGGAATTTTATCAATACTGGGTATGCTTTTAGGCTTTATACCTTGCTTTGGGGCATTTAACTGGTTAAATATTCCATTTGCAGTAGTTGGATTAATCCTAAGTATAGTTGGATACAATCAGGAGAAAAAGATAAACATGCCTACAGGTACAGCAGTAACAGGTATTGTTTTATGTGCAATTGCTATCGTATTTGGTGGTATAAGATTAATTTTAGGCGCAGGGGTAGTTTAAAAATTTCTCAACTATATCATTAAGTCTCCCGGTGTTTGAAATGCCGGGAGCTATTGAAACTTAATCTACATTCGCCGTTATGTAGTTATAATCTTTCATAACGGTTTCCAGAAAACTCAATTCGTGCATACCGGTTGGTAAGGTAACGCTCAGGTGATTAGAAACCCGGGTTGCCATCTGATAAATTAAAGTATGATTGCCTGTTTTATAATAAGTAGTCAAAACTTCATGGATCAGTTCAATATCCCGGTCGGTCATTAAATGCACACTATCAAAAACAGGGGTATACTCTTCAACAACCGGATGAAAAGCAATTTGCTGAAATGTAGTTGCAGGTTCTGTTTTAATCAAAGTGGTTCCGGCAACAAGGTCTCCAAAACGTTGTTTATTTTCGGTTACGGCTACGCAAACCAAGCCTCCCAACTGGGCGGTTAAAGCAAAATCAACAATTCTGAATACCCAGCGCATAAAATACTGTCCTAAACTTGCCTGTGCACCATCGAGACTAATTACTTTAATTTTAAGCAGCCTCTTGCCCACACTTTGCCCGTTCATAAAAATTTCGGCCAATAAATCATAAAAAACAAAGCCTGCACCGTAAATAATTAAAAGAACCATCGGAAGAATTCCGCCCTGATCTAAAACCCCCAATATGGAAAACAGGAACAGAAAAACAAAAAAGACAATACCAAACATCGCCAAATCTATTAATCTCGCTGCAACACGTTCTCCTAAACCAGCTACGGCATAATCTATATCGATGTGCTGGCTTGTACTGACTTTAATTGTTTCCATATCTATTCAAACTTAGAAAAAATTGTTTTTAAGACATACTAAATCCCGACAATTTTATTTGGATCACTTTTACAGCAGAAATAAAAGCCTTCAAAGTAATATCCTTATATATTCTATTGACTAATAAGATTTTTGTTTTATTTTAACCAAAATTTAAAACCGGAAAATTCTTTATGAGAGAGGCGCTGTTTGTGAAGCAAAATTCTGAAAAATGGAAAGGCTATGAGCAAATGCGAACAGACAATCCGGATGAACTGGCACATCGTTTTATCGATATCACAAATGATTTAGCTTACGCCAAAACATTTTATCCAAAATCAAAAACTACGGATTATTTAAATGGCATTGCTTCGGTTTTGCACCAGGCCATTTATAAAAATAAAAAGGAAGAAAAAGGTCGTTTTGCCCGTTTCTGGAAATATGAACTGCCTTTGTTATTCTATCAGTACAGAAAACAGCTATTATATTCCTTTATTTTCTTTACCATTTCCTGTGCTATTGGGGTACTTTCTGCTAAATATGACGATTCTTTTCTGCGCATGTTTTTTGGCGATAGTTATGTTAATATGACCAACGAAAACATTGCCAAAGGCGATCCCTTCGGTGTGTATAAACAACAGGGCGAATTTCAGATGTTTTTACAAATTGCCTCAAATAATGTTTGGGTAATGTTATTAATGTTTGCCAGTGGTGCATTTTTTTCCATTGGTCCGGTATTTTTTCTGCTTCGAACAGGGATCATGATTGGCGCATTTGAGTATTTTTTCTTTAGCAAAGGTTTGGGTGTGCAATCCATTTTAGTGATCTGGATTCATGGTACCTTAGAAATCCTGGCTGCTGTTATCGCGGGTGGTGCAGGCTTGATTTTAGGAAGCGGATTATTATTCCCAAAAACACATACACGCTTAACGGCTTTAAAAAACAGTGCAAAAGATGCTTCAAAGATTGCATTAGGCATTATTCCTATTATTTTGCTGGCTGCCTTTTTTGAAAGTTTTGTTACCAGACATACAGAAATGCCCATTTGGCTAAGTATAAGCATTTTAACAGGCTCACTGACTTTTATGGTGGGTTATGTAATTATTTACCCCATAAAACTATTTAAACGTACTCAACAAGAATTACAATGGCAGGAAAAGTAGAATTTAGAAAAATACGTGAATTCGGAGAAATTATCGGAGATACCTTTCTGTTTATAAGGCAAAATTTTAAACCGCTTGGCAAGGCTTTCCTTTATTTATGTGGTATTTTTCTCATTGGCGGTGTATTAACAACCATGATGGCTCAGTTTAAACTTATAAGCGCATCCGATCAGGTAAGTATTAGCCCAGCCTACCGGAATGGTTATTTTGCTTCGGTAATTTCAAAGTTTGCCTTTCATTATTTATTAATGTATGCCTTTATGCTGCTTAGCTATATCTCTATTCATTTAACTGTTTTAAGTTATGTTGCGTTGTATGTGCAAAAGGGTAACACGGCACCAAACGTAGAAGAAGTATGGAGTTATTTTAAGTTCTATTTTTTTAGAATGTTAGGCAATACCATTGTCATGTCTCTATTCTTTATCATTTGCTTTGTTTGTTGCATTATACCCGGCATCTATGTTTTTCCGGCGATAACCTTATTTTATCCGGTTATGATTATCGAAAACGGCGCATTAGGCTATTCTTTTAACCGTACTTTTAAATTATTGAAAGAAGAATGGTGGGTTACTGCAGCAGTTTTACTAGTAATTTGGATCATTACCTACGCTTGTACAACATTTGCTCAATTACCGGGAATTATATTAATGATGATAAACACATTTACGCATGCAGGAAAACCCATTACCGCTGCCTATGCAATTATAAGTTCAATTTGCCAGTACATTGCACAAATATTTATGGTTATACCAATTATTGGCGCTACGTTAATTTACTTTAATCTGGTAGAACGTAAAGAGAGCAGCGGCTTAATGGACAGAATCGATAGCTTGGGAAAAGCAGCAGATCAAACGAATATAACCCCGGAAGAATATTAGTATGCGTTTACTGCTCATTTTAATTCTTTTCTTCAGCCTTACTACGGCCCGGGCAAAACCTGAGCAAAAACCGGTTTTGCCTAAAAAAAGCATTGTTTTAAAAACAGACAGCAGTAAAGTAGAAGTCCGTAAAATTGATTCCCAGGCGGTAAAAACTTATAGCAAACAAAAAGATTTTATTTATGACGATGTACCACCTGAAACAATAAGCTGGTGGCAACGTTTTTGGAACTGGATCGGAAACATGCTGCTTAAAGTTTTTGGTTCATCAATTGGAGGCGGGCTACTAAAATATATTTTGATAGCGCTCGGCATAGGTATTGTTGTATTTATCGTAATAAAGCTGATTGGAATAGACTTTAAATTGCTTACCGGAAAATCAAAACAGCTGGAAGTTCCATTTGAAGAGAGTCTGGAAAATATCCATGAAATAAATTTTGATGAACAAATTGAAAAAGCACTTCAAAATGGCAATTACCGTTTAGCTGTTAGGCTTTTGTATTTAAAAACCTTAAAAAGGTTAAGCGATCACGAAGTGATTACCTGGTTACCTGAAAAAACAAATCAGGCTTACATTCAGGAAATTAAAAACGAAAACGACCGGGCAGAATTCTCCAGATTAACCTACCAGTTTGAATACATCTGGTATGGAGATTTTTCTATAGATAAACAAAGTTTTGAGCCGATTCATCAATCTTTTCATCAATTCAATCTGAAAAAATCATGAGTGGATTGAAAAAATATTTGATAATTAGTACTGTGCTTTTGGTATTGTACCTGCTTGCTCAATATTTTAAACCTAAACCAACCAATTGGGCACCAACCTATTTATCAGAAGATAAAATTCCTTTTGGCACTTATATTCTGCGCCAGCGGATCAATGATATTTTTCCAAATGCCGAAATTAAAAAAACACAAAAACCGGTTTACAATACTCTAAAAGAAAAACTGGCGGGTACTTCCAATTATTTAATTATTGCCTCTAAACTTAAAATAGATAAACTTGATTACCGGGAAATGATCAGGTACATGGAAAGCGGAAATAATATTTTCATTTCTGCCTTTCAAATAAGCGGGGTTTTACCTGACACTTTAAAGCTGGATATTTCTTCAGACTTTAATATGGCTAACAAGCAAGAGAAATCTGGTATTAACTTTACCAATCCTGCACTGCATAAAAATGGAAATTATTATTTTGACAAAGGAGTCAGCCAACAATACTTTGAGAAAATAGATTCTGTAAAAGCAATTGTTTTAGGTAAAAAAGAGGATAACGAAGCCAATTTTATTCAATATAAATTTGGCAAGGGCTCTTTATTTATCATGCCTAACCCGCAGCTGTTAACCAATTATAATCTGTTAAAACCAGATGGACTGGATTATGCGTCTAAAGCATTATCCTATTTGCCCAAAGCCCAAACCATTATTTGGGATGAACATTTCACTCGTCCGGATTCGGAAGATACTTCTCCGTTAAGGGTAATATTTAATAATCCACCGTTAAAATGGGCTTATTATATTGCCCTGTTTGGATTACTTGCCTTTATTTTCTTCGAAATCAAAAGACGGCAAAGAATAATCCCGGTCATTACAAGACCGAGCAACACTTCGGTAGAATTTGTAAAAGTGGTTGGCCGGGTTTACTATCAGCAACGGGATAACCGGGATATTGCAGAGAAAAAAGTAAAGTTTTTATTTGAATACATCAGAAACAAATACAAATTAAGAACATTAGATCTAGATCAGGAATTTAAAGAAAAACTGACCAATGTATCTGATGCCGATCCGCAGACCATAGAAAACCTTTTGATAGAAATTTATCATTTAAAAAAAGGGCAAATGGTTAGCGATCAGCATTTAATTAACCTGAACAAAGTAATTGAACAATTTTATAAACAAGACCAATAAATATGGAACAGGAAATGTTTAACCAACGTACGGATTTGAGCCAGTTAAACACAGCTGTGCAACAAATTAAAGAAACGCTGGGCAAAATCATAGTTGGACAAAAAGACACAATCGATCTTTTAGTTGCGGGTTTACTGGCCGACGGGCATCTTTTATTGGAAGGTGTACCGGGAGTAGCCAAAACATTAAGTGCCAAACTGGTTGCTAAATGTATTTCTGCAACATTTTCGCGTATCCAGTTTACGCCCGATTTAATGCCTTCGGATGTATTAGGAACCGCAGTATTTAGTCCTAAAACTGCTGAATTTCAATTCAGGCAGGGCCCAATTTTTGGCAACATTATTTTAGTTGATGAAATTAACCGGGCTCCGGCAAAAACACAATCGGCCTTATTTGAGGCGATGGAAGAACGTCAGATTACCGTTGACGGGCATACTTATCTTTTAGAAGAACCTTTTATGGTTTTGGCAACGCAAAATCCCATAGAACAGGAGGGAACTTACCGTTTGCCTGAAGCACAGCTGGATCGTTTTCTTTTCAAAATCGAAGTTAAATATCCTTCATTAGAGGAAGAAATTGAGATTTTGACTAATCAGCACCAACATAAAACAGATGAGCAACTAAAGGAGATTAAAGCAGTTTTATCTGTTGAGCAGGTAAAATCGTTAAGAGCAACAATAAAAGCTTTATTTGTTGAGCCTAAATTGTTGGCTTACGCAGCACAGATTACCCACGAAACACGCAACAATAAATCGTTATATCTTGGTGCATCTCCAAGGGCATCACTCGCAATGATTAACAGTGCTAAAGCCATTGCAGCAATGGCCGGCCGTGATTTTGTAACCCCTGAAGATATTATTAAAGTGGCAACACCTGTATTGGCACACCGCGTTATGTTAAGTCCGGAAAAAGAAATGGAAGGCTTAACTCCTGCAGACATCATTGCTCAAATCATCAAAAAAATAGAGGTGCCCAGATAGCTAAACATGAAAAAAATTTTAAGAAAATATTATACAGATCTTTTTCTGACTAACAGATTATTCATCGCCCTTGGCGTTTGTGTATGCCTGTTTGTATTTTCTTTTTTCATTTCCTTTTTAGGTGATTTGCCTTATTTTCTATTCGGCGCTTTAATGGTATTGATTATCCTGGATTTCATTTTACTGTACAGAAAAAATAAAACTGTTTTCCTTAGAAGGGATACACCCGATCGTTTGAGTAATGGCGATGATAATGAGTTGAAAATATACCTTGAAAATTTTTATCCTTTTCAGATTAAAGTTGGGATTATTGATGAAATTCCTTTTCAGTTTCAAAAACGCGATTTGTGGTTTAGTACTTCATTGTCTTCAAGAGAGCAGAAAACCATAACCTATTTGCTTCGCCCTACCAAGCGTGGAGAATATGATTTCGGGCAAACCAGGCTTTATGTTCAGTCGCCCTTAGGTTTATTGAGCCGCAGATTTAACATTGGAACCAATAAAACCGTTCCGGTGTATCCGTCCTTTTTAAAGCTCAGACAGTACGAGCTCATGGCAATTTCTAATCGCCTAACCGATATTGGAATTAAGAAAATGAGAAGGATTGGTCACAGCATGGAGTTTGATCAGGTTAAAAATTATGTAGCCGGAGATGATTACAGAACTGTTAACTGGAAAGCAACAGCACGTAAAGGCGAGTTGATGGTTAATTCGTACACGGACGAGAAGGCACAGCATATTTACTGCGTAATTGATAAATCCAGAGCCATGAAAATGCCTTTTGATGGTTTAAGTCTCTTAGATTACGCCATTAATGCCAGCCTGATTTTGAGTAGTGTGGCTTTGGTCAAAGAAGATAAAGCGGGTTTAATTACCATTGCTGAAAAAACCGGAAGCGTTGTACCTGCTGACCGGAAACCGACCCAGCTTAACAAAATAATGGAAGTGCTTTACAAGGAAAAAACCCGTTACCTGGAAACCGATATGGAAGCCTTGTACATCAGTGTTCGGGCAACTTTAAAACAGCGCAGCCTGGTTATTTTCTTCACCAATTTTGAAAGTATGTCTTCATTGGAAAGACAAATGCCTCATTTAAAAAGAATAGCCAGATTCCATTTACTTTTGGTGGTATTTTTTGAGAATACAAGTTTAAAATCGCTTAGTGAAGAACCTGCTAAGGATGTTGAGGGTATTTACATTAAAACCGTGGCAGAAAAATTTGCCTACGAAAAGAAACTCATGGTAAAAGAGTTGGCCAAACATGGCATTCTGGGTCTTTTAACCTCGCCACAAAACTTAACCGTAAATGTAGTGAATCAATACCTGGCACTAAAAGCGCAGCAGAGAATTTAATCCCGAGTCTTAAGTCAGCAGTGCTTAGTGTTTAATACCTGAGTCCAATTATTATTTCTTTTAAAATCCTGTATTATAAACACAAAACCTAAGCTTAACATCATGCTGAATTTTTTCAGCATCTTTTTGATATAAAGACCCTGAAATAAATTCAGGGTGACGGACTGAGGACTAATCTATTCTTCTTCTCTAAAAAAAACTTTGTAATAATTCATCAGCTTATCATCATCGTATCCCTTTTCAATCAGCTCTTTATTGCCATGGATATAAATGTGAAAGTTCTTATCCAGTTTTAACACACTTTTATAGGCCCGGGCCTGCTTTTTAACCGCAGATTCAGCGATTTCAAAATGATCGGCAATTGGGCTTTCGTATTCTTCTTCGTAATTTTTCTTATAGTTTTTAAAAGATTCTATTCCTTCTGCACTGCCAATCACTTCGTTCCCAAATTCCTCAATATCAAAGGTTTCTTTTTCCTTAAAATATTTCATGGAACGATTCAACAAATCAATTTTATCTGCCTTACTGATCTCATAATCATCATCTAATTTTTGAGTGACAAAGTTTTTATACACCCCAAGTACATTGTTAGTTTGATTATAGCTATCGTTACGGATCTTCAATTTCAAAAATTCATCTTTCCAGTAAACTGCGCTTTCCGTACTGCGGTTGGTTTGATCTAAAACCACAACTTTATATCCTTCTTTCTGATCGGTATTAAAAATCAAACAACCTTTATCCAGTTTATTTATACTAATGGCTTCCTGTTCAAAGCTCATTCCGAAACCATCATCCTCAGGGTAAACCTTCAAATAAGTGTCTTTGGTTTCCGATTTAAAAACACCAACCACCTCCAGCTGCTCTCCTTCAATTTGCACATTGTTAAAAAATGCAACGTAAAACTCTCCGGACTTAATTTTTGGATGATTGGCAACATCATGTAAATGTTTAGCCAGTTGCTGCGAATTTTCGTGAAAGAGTTCGTTATTCTCAAAAATTTCATGTACAAAATGATAAACTTCGTTCAGTTGCAGATTATCATTAGGATGACAAAAACGATAGACTTCATTTACCTTTTCAAAAGGTTTCAAGAAATACTGCATCAACAAATTACCTAAAACCTCATCGCTAATATTTAGTGGTTTATCAGAAAGACGATAATATTCGTCCAGTATTTTATTACCGGTATGGTGGATAGAAAGTTGTTTAAGCGAAGCCTCGAAAAATGAAATCATGGCGGCAAAAGTAGTAAAAAGCCATGGGTTTAGCAGTTTTACTGATCAGTTTTTGACGCCTGATCTCGAGCGGCTTACGTCAGATTGTTTTATCTGTCTTCATTTGAAGCTGGATAGGAAACACAGAAAGTTACATGCCTTTAAGTTTATTTAAAAAATCGACAAACTTTTTATTGGAATAATCCGCTACTCCTTCATGGCGGAAAGATAAGCGACCTTGCTTATCAAAGATTACCGTAGTTGGTAAAGAACTCTCAAATATCTGTTTCGGAATATCACTTTCTATTTTATAAACCGGCAATTCATATTTGCGATCAAGCATAAATTTCGATGATTTCGCCAAATCCCCATCAGCATCTGCAAAAAGGAAAACAACATTTTTATCGTCTTTAAACTGGCTATACAGTTTATTAATTGATGGCATTTCGGCCCTGCATGGCGGACACCAGGTTGCCCAAAAATTTAAAAAGATAACTTTACCCTTTAAATCGCCTAAATCTACCACTTCGCCTTTTGTATTTTTAAACCGGATTCCGTTTAAATTGCCAGCGCTTTTTTTGGTTTCTTCAATTTTTGGCGAATAAAAACCCACTTTCATTAAGCCCTGAATTAATAGTGCCTTTGCATCGGGCACAAAAATAATCACCAGCAGTAAAACAATAATTAAGGTGTTAAAGATGTTCTTTTTTATAAATTTCATTTTTTCACTAATTATAACCCTAATCTAAACTTACGGGCGGTATCTTTTGCGATATCGTATCCTGCATCAGCATGACGGATTACGCCCATTGCAGGATCATTATGCAAAACTCTTTTTAAACGAACTGCTGCTTCATCTGTTCCATCAGCAACAATTACCATACCTGCATGAATAGAATATCCTATTCCAACACCACCACCATGGTGTAAGGAAACCCAACTGGCTCCTCCGGCGGTATTAATCAGTGCATTTAAAACCGGCCAGTCTGCTACCGCATCAGATCCATCCAGCATGGCTTCCGTTTCGCGATTTGGAGAAGCTACAGAGCCTGTATCCAAATGGTCACGACCGATTACAATTGGTGCTTTTACTTTACCTTCTGCAACCAGTTTATTAAAAGCTAAACCAGCCTTCTCTCTTTCACCCTGTCCTAACCAGCAAATTCTGGCTGGCAAACCCTGAAAAGCAATACGCTCCTGTGCCATTTTTATCCAGCGGTGCAAACTTTCATTTTCAGGAAAAAGTTCCAAAATCAATTTATCTGTTTCATATATATCCTGCGGATCGCCACTTAAAGCAGCCCATCTGAATGGTCCTTTTCCCTCACAAAATAACGGACGGATATAAGCAGGTACAAAGCCAGGGAAATCAAAGGCATTTTCTACACCAACTTCTAAAGCTCTTCCACGCAGATTATTTCCATAATCGAAAGTTATTGCACCGCTTTTTTGCAATTCGAGCATTTGCCTTACATGCCTGGCCATTGTTGCATAAGATTTTTTCACATATTCTTCCGGGTTGTCTTTACGTAAAACCGCAGCTTCATCAACACTTAATCCTTCAGGGAAATATCCGATTAAAGGATCGTGTGCAGACGTTTGATCCGTTAAGGTATCAGGCGTTATGCCACGGTCAATCAATCTTTGCAGCAATTCTACAGCATTACAAACCACACCGATAGATATTGCCTTTTCGTCTTTTTTATAAGCTAAAGCTTTATCAATGGCTTCATCCAGATCAAAAATAATTTCATCAATATAACGGGTTTCCAGTCGCTTACGAATGCGCCATTCTTCTACATCAGCCGCCAAACACACACCTTCATTCATGGTTATGGCTAATGGCTGTGCACCTCCCATACCACCTAAACCGGCAGTAACATTAAGTTTGCCTTTTAAACTGCCATTAAAGTGTTTTTTAGCCAGGGCCGCATAGGTTTCGTAAGTTCCCTGCACAATACCCTGCGAACCAATATAAATCCACGAGCCGGCAGTCATCTGGCCATACATCATCAGCCCCTTATCTTCCAGTTCATCAAAGTGCTTTTGAGTAGCCCATTTTGGAACCAGCTGCGAATTTGAAATTAAAACCCGTGGTGCATCTTTATGTGTAGGCAATATCGCCACCGGTTTACCCGATTGAACCAGAAGCGTTTCATTATCTTCTAATTCTTTAAGTGCTTTTATAATTAAGCTTAATGATTCCTTATTTCGGGCGGCTTTACCACGACCTCCATAAACAATTAAATCCTCTGGTCTTTCGGCCACATCCGGATCTAAATTGTTTAACAACATACGTAATGCGGCTTCCTGAATCCAGCCTTTGCAATTTAATGCTGAGCCTGTTGGTGTTTGTTTTTGGTTTAAATTTAAACCGTTGGTTAGAGAGGTAGTCATATTTACTATAAAAGCAATGTTACGCTCCAAAGATATATATTTGGATACTATTTACTACTTTTGGCTTATTGAAAAAGCAGAAACAACATATTAAAAAATATTTATCAGCTATTATGCTGGTTGTTTTTGCTATTGCATTAACACCCTGGAACCTGATTCATCACCATGAACCTGTTCCGGCTGCAGCAAAAGAAATTAATTGCAAACACTTAAGTCACGTTCAGGCACATGCTGATAACTGCTTAATTTGTAATGCCGGTTTTGAAAAAAACTATGTTCAAACCCATCACCTGTATAAAATCTTTCTTTCGGCAAAATTATTCGCACAAACCGACCCGGTTTTGCAACGCCTTTATACCGAATTAAAAAGAACCAATTTACGGGGCCCTCCTTTAGTTTAATTTTTTAAATCTTCACAAACACTCAGGATGTTTGTTTTCCAGTATTTATTAATGTTATACCGTGGTATTCTGTTCTGTAACAGGATTTTTCAGGCTATTTCGTTCCATTTAAAAATTAACAACATGAAAAAATTACAGCTTATCGGCCTTGTAATTCTATATACAATATTTACAAATACTGCTTTTGCAGCAATTTTAAAAGACATTAAGGGTAAGGTAGTTGATGCCAGCAATCAGCAAACCTTACCCGGCGCAACCATTTTTATCCCTGATTTACGTGTTACCGCAGTTACGGATAACAATGGCGAGTTTATCTTAAGTAACTTACCTGCCAAAGGAACTTATTTGGTTGAAGTACATTATGTCGGGTATAAAACGGCAACCAAAACTGTTAATCTGGCGGCCACATCAAGTCTCGACTTCTCTTTACAGCCTACTGCAATTGAAACCAAAGAAGTGGTAATTACAGGTAGCTTAATCAGCAGTACCAGTAAGCGGAATAGTGCTTCTTCGGCAGTTGTGGGCAAAGATCAGCTTTTAGCGCCTTCGAGTAACCTCATTGATGCCTTAACCAAAATTCCGGGGGTATCTCAAATTACCACTGGTCCTTCTATTTCTAAACCTGTAATAAGAGGTTTGGGTTATAACCGCATCGTAACTTTAGACGATGGGATTAAACAACAGGGCCAGCAATGGGGCGATGAACATGGTATCGAAATTGATCAGTTTAAATCAGACCGGGTGGAGGTTTTGCGGGGTGCCGCTTCATTAATGTATGGCTCTGATGCACTTGGTGGCGTAATTAACTTATTAGAACCAAGCAGCCCGCCAGAGGGGCAAATAAAAGGCGAATTCATCACCAATTACTCTACAAACAATGGCCTTACTGCAAACTCTTTAATGTTGAATGGTAATGAAAATGGCTTTGTCTGGAGAGCTCGTGGCACCTATAAAAACGCTTATTCATTTAAAACACCAACGGGTTATTTCCCAAACTCGGGCTTTAACGAGACTGATTTAAGTGGAATGATAGGTTTAAATAAAAGCTGGGGTTATACACATTTAAACGTATCAAATTTTAGAAACAACATTGGTTTTTATGAACCGAATCTGGATGAAAACGGAAATTTTGTTACGGAAGATGGAAATCCCTTTACCAATGCCGACTATAAAAATCGCGATCTGGAATATCCCCGTCAGGACATCAGACATTTTAAAATTGCTCTAAATAACAATTTTATTTTAGGAAACGGCAACTTAAAGGCAGATTTTGGCTATCAGCAAAACCAGCGTCGGGAATTAGACGGACCAGACCCGGCTTTATTTTTCGACCTTAAAACCTACAATGCAGATTTAAAATATTTCATCCACGAAGTGAATGGATGGCAACCTGTTTTTGGGGTGAGCGCAGATGCCGGACATAGTCAAAACAAAGGAACTGAGTTTTTAGTTCCCGCTTACGATACTTATGGAATTGGTGTATTTGCTTATGCTAAAAAGAACTGGGATAATAATACGTTCAGTTTAGGTGCCCGTTACGATTTTCGCAAAAACAATGGAAAACAATTATTGGATGAAGATGAAGGCGAAGAAAGATTTGCCCCTTTTGAAAACAAATTTTCTAATGTGAGTGGTGCTTTAGGCTTTACTCACCAGTTTAACGATGAATGGAACTTCAAAGCCAATGCAGGTTCGGCATTCCGTGCACCAAACCCAGCCGAATTAGGCTCTAATGGTGTGCATGAAGGTACTTTCCGTTATGAAGTTGGTAATCCTAACCTAAACCCGGAGCGTAGCTATCAAATTGATGCTGCTTTAGAGTATGAAGGTAAAATAGTAAGTGCAAGCGCCAGTGTTTACAATAATTATATCAACAATTACATTTATGCTTCAAACAACGGAGAAGTAAAATCAGTAGATGGAGACCAATTTAATGTATATCACTATGGGCAAGTAAATGCTAATCTTTACGGTGCCGAAGCCAGTTTAACCATCCATCCGGTTCCTTTTATCCACTTTGAAAACACTTTTGGTTATGTGCATGCACAAAATATGTCCTTAGATAAACCACTATCTTTTATTCCGGCAGCAAGCTTAAGAAACGAATTGCGTTTTGAGCCTAAGCTAAAAGGAACAAACGATGCATATTTATCGGTTGGCATTAACTCTGCTTTTAAACAAAATCGTATTGATGAAGAGTTTGAAACCAAAACAAGCGGTTATACTTTATTAAATGCAGGCATTGGCGCTAGCTTTAATTTAGGTAAACAACCAATTAAGCTATCCGTATCGGCTAATAACTTGTTAAATCAGAAATACTACGATGCTTTAAGCAGATTTAAACCCGGCAGGTTTGATTCAGAAAACCCAAACTTAGGTGTTTATAATACTGGAAGAAACATTACTTTTGGCCTATACATCCCATTTACCCTGGTAAAATAAACGAGGAAATCATTTTAATAAAAAACCGGTGCATTTAACACCGGTTTTTTTGACTATCTTTTTCTTATTCAACAATTGTACAATTAAACCCGTATTCTATGGTTCAGAAACAAGGCTCCTTTAAAATAGGTTAGTTTATTATTACGGCTTCTTAAAAACCTCTCTTTTTGCCCGAATGTATTGATCCGGCCATTCGGTATCATCGCCCAAAATCTGTGCGGCATGATTTGGAAAATAAGCATCCCGTAAAGATTCTCGTGCTATAAAAATTAAATCAGCTTTGCCTTGCTCTAATATTTCTTCTGCCTGCTGCGCCTCAACAATTATACCTACTGCTCCGGTTAAAATTCCAATTTCATTTCTGATTTTATCAGCAAATGGAACCTGATAATTCGGTCCTGCCGGAATTACAGCATTGAATACATTACCACCGGATGAAGTATCGATAAGATCAACACCCCTGTCTTTTAAAACCGCAGCCAATTGAACAGAATCTTCTTCGGTCCAGCCACCTTCAGTCCACTCAGTAGCAGAAATACGAACAAAAAGCGGTAAATTTTCAGGCCATACAGATTGCACCGCTTCTACTACATCAATGACCAGGCGAATACGGTTTTCGAAACTTCCGCCATAAACATCTGTTCGTTTATTACTTACCGGACTAAAAAACTCGTGCAGTAAATAACCATGTGCGGCATGAATTTCGACAACTTTGTAACCTGCATCTACAGCACGTTTAGCTGCAGCTCTAAAAGCCATCACAATTTGCTGGATTTCGGCAATGCTTAGTTCATGAGGCAAAACCTGTCCTTCTTTAAACGGTACAGGAGATGGCCCAACTGGTTTCCAGCTATTTGGTCCTTCGGCAATTTGTTCGCCGCCTTTCCACGGTACTTCACAACTGGCCTTTCTACCAGCGTGTGCCAGCTGAATACCCGCAATTGCTCCATTTTGATGGATAAAAGACACGATTTGTTTTAGTTTTTCAATGTGCTCATCTTTCCAGATACCTAAATCCGCGTAAGTAATTCTTCCATCTTCAGTAACGGCAGAGGCTTCCTGAATAATTAACCCGGCTCCACCAATTGCACGGCTTCCAAGATGAACCAAATGCCAGTCGTTGGCAAAACCATCTATAGCCGAATACTGGCACATTGGAGAAATAACCAAACGATTTTTAAACGTCACATCCTTTATGGTTAAAGGAGAAAATAGTTTCGACATATTATTTACAATGATCTTTTAATAAGTTAATCCGAGACCTACCTGCTTTGGCAAGTGGCAGGCCAACAATCCTGATAAAAATGCAATATCAATCAACTGGGAGCTGATGCCTCCGGTTTTCAATCACCGTTATACCAAAAAAAGGGCCAAAGAAATTAAGCCCGTATCTTATTTACAGAAGTGTTATAAAACTAATTTAAGTGGAGTGGTTTTCATAAACTCCGCAGAGGCCCGGATATCAACAGATAATATTCTGTCGGCCTCATTAAAGTTTACTTTTTCTCTGTAGGCTGACATTATTTTCTCAATTGCAGCAGATGATCTTAAAGGTCTGCGCAAATCTAAAGCTTGTGCTGCCGTTAATAATTCAATGGCTAAAATATTTTCAAGATTGCGAACCACTCTAAGGCATTTCGTAGCTCCATTTGCCCCCATACTTACATGATCTTCCTGTCCGTTGCTGCTTACAATACTATCCACAGATGATGGTGTACAAAGCTGTTTATTTTCACTCACAATGGATGCAGCCGTATATTGGGCAATCATTAAACCCGAATTTAAACCGGCATCTTTAACCAGAAAGGGAGGCAAACCGCGTTGTCCGGAAATTAACTGGAACACCCTGCGTTCAGAAATTGAACCCAGCTCTGCCAGGGCAATGCATAGAAAATCTAAACTTAAAGCTAAAGGTTGACCATGAAAATTTCCAGCCGATATAATCCGGTCTTCATCCGGAAAAACATTTGGATTATCTGTAACGGAGTTAATTTCAGTTTCAAAAACCGTAGTGATGTAAGCTATACTGTCTTTACTGGCACCATGTACCTGAGGCACGCAGCGGAACGAATAAGGGTCCTGGGTTTGTTTACCTTCTTTTTGAATAAGTTCACTTCCCTGTAACCATTTACTAATATTCGCAGCGGTTTCAATTTGACCTTTATGTGGTCTTATTTGATGACTAAGCTCATGAAAAGGATCAATTCTGCAATCAAAGGCATCAATAGAGATTGCTGCGACCGCATCTGCCCATTTGCTTAAGTTTTGTGTTTTTAAAAGAATATAAATGCCATAAGCGCTCATAAATTGAGTACCATTAATTAACGCTAACCCTTCTTTTGATTGCAGCGAAAGCACCTGCCAGTTTAATTTTTGATATAATGCAACGGTACTTATTTTTTGGCCTTCGTAAAAAACTTCTCCCTGGCCAATAAGTGGTAATGCCAAATGAGCCAACGGCGCTAAATCGCCTGAAGCGCCTAAAGATCCCTGGGTATAAACCACAGGCAAAATACCGTGGTTATAAAAGTCGACTAACCTTTGTACTGTGCTTAGGGCAACGGCAGAGAAACCGTAACTTAAGGATTGGATTTTTAAAAGCAACATTAACTTTACAATGTCGGCCGGAACCTCTTCGCCTGTTCCACATGCGTGCGAGAGTAAAAGATTATGCTGTAATTTTGTTAGGTTTTCTTCCTCTACTTTGATGTGCTGAAGATAACCAAAACCAGTATTTATGCCATAAATAGGCTCCTTATGATGCTTTAATTTATCATCAAGGTAATTTCTGCATTTCTCAATCCGTTCAATTGCTTCCCGGCTTAAAGCTATAGTTTGGGCTTCTGAAATAATTTCGGAAAGAGAATTTAGGGTTAAAAGGGATTCTCCAAGGTAAAATACAGGCATGATTTTTAGTCTATTTGGTTGGTCAAAAATATAAATTAAGTCTTAAATTAGGCCGGTTCGCTTTCGTTATTACATATAAATTATAAAAAACATGAAGAGATTTTTCGTTCTGATGGCCATTTTTCTGACGATTTTCCATTATACCAAAGCACAAAAAACTGATACGCTGTCTATTACACTCGAAAACGTTAAATATCCTTACCCGGTTAAATATTTACCCGTTAATACAGAAGGGCAGGATATTAAAATGGCTTATATGGATATTGCTCCCACTATTGCGGCAAATGGGCGTACAGTGATCTTATTTCATGGTAAAAATTTTGGCGGATACTACTGGGGGAATGTAATTAAAGCATTAACGGCAAATGGTTTCAGGGTTATTGCGCCGGATCAGATCGGTTTTGGAAAATCATCGAAACCATTTATTCACTACAGCTTTCATCAAATGGCCACATGGAATAAAAAATTATTGGATACATTGGGCATTCAAAAAGCTTCAGTTTTAGGCCATAGCATGGGCGGAATGCTAGCTACGCGTTTTGCTTTAATGTATCCGGAAAAGACCGAAAAACTGTTACTGGAAAACCCGATTGGGTTAGAAGATTACAAAACCTTTGTTCCCTACATTACTACAGACCAACAATACCAAAACGAGCTAAAAACAACCGCAGAAAGCGTTCGTAAATATTATCAGAGTTCTTATTTCACTTTATGGAAACCTGAATATGAAAGTTTGGTTGATGTAGCTGCCGGCGTTACTTTTAGTGCCGATTATCCAAGATGGGCCAGAGTGGCGGCTTCAACTTTTACCATGATTTACGAACAACCTGTTGTTTATGAATTTCAGAATTTGAAAGTACCAACCGTTTTATTTATTGGAAAAGAAGATAAAACAATTGTAGGAAAGGGCTTATTAACACCAGATCAGCAGGCGTTGCATGGTCAGTATAAACTTTTGGGCAAGCAAACTGCCGCTAAAATTCCGGGGGCTAAAATTGTGGAATTCGAAGCCTGCGGACACATTCCGCATATTGAAATTGCGACCGAATTTTTAGTTGCGCTTACAGGAAGTTTGTAAATTGTTGTTGGTTTGATAAAATTACAATAATAGATTGCCTTGTGCCTATAATTAACTTTCTAATTTAAAGCCTTACCCGTAATTTTATTAATCCCCTGAATTTCAAAATCAATATCCTGTCCCATGGTTTTAACCCGGCCAAACATTTCAATGCGAAGATGGCTGTTCAGTATCATTCCTGTTTTTAAATCAAGCTGAACATCTCCCGAATTGGTCCCTTTTAAATCCGTCTCCATAGTATTCCCCATAGCTTCAAAATTACCTTTAGAAACTAAAGTTCCTTTAACATTTAAGGTTGCGATTCCGTCATTAACCTCTCTAAGTAAATAGGTTGTATTGGTTTCAATCGGCATGCTCATTTGCATTTTGGTATCAACTGTCCACGAATCGCCAATTTTTACTGGTTTACCCGGATAAAGTTTAAAAGAAGATTCCATAGTTTGTTTCATCGCCTCCGCATTAAATTGCTTGCTTAATGAATTTTTCAATAGCTTAACCTGGCTACTGTCTGAAGTCATTTTACTCACCATTCTATCCAGCATTTCATCAATACGGGTAACCGATTTTATCTCGCCATTTACACCAAAAACCATATTAAAAGTAGCGCCCTTTAAACCTGCAAAAGGGTTTTTCTGATCGGTATTGCCCTGATCGGAATCCATAATCATAGTATTGCCCATTGCCACAGATTTCATGGTGATGCGATTATAAATTACCTTAATATTTTTATCGCCGTTCTTACCATCTGTAATGTCGAAGGTATAATCTGTACCGATATTTTGCGTCAGGTTAATTTCCTGTCCGCTAATCTTCTCTTTTATAATCTGATCAGAGGTAATATTGTAATCGTACTTTTTCCCTACAGGATAATTTTGCTTAATTATATAGGTTTTTTGAGCAAAACTGCTGATTGAAATCAAACAGCTAAGTACAATTGTTGTTAAAAATTTCATAGACTTTATGCTTTTAGGCTGCAGGGTTTTGAGCGAAAATACGACTGAGTTGCAAATACAAATCAGGATGTTTTTCTTTTAGCAATTCAGGCTTTTCGAAAAAATATTCAGAAACTACCGCGAAAAACTCTGCCTCGTTGGTAATCGCATAAGGGTTAATATCCGATTGATTGTCTTCTATTCGTCCAATTTCATCATGGATCATTTTAAGCCAGGGTAGAGTATATTCATGGCCCATCAAATTCTCCGGAACACCATCCGTAGCTCCATCAGATTTATCCAAAAGATGTACAAATTCATGGATAGCTGTATTTTCCTTTCCGGCGCTTTTAGAAAAACCATGTCTTAAAGCCGATTGTGATAAAATCATTTGTCCGTTCATATAACCGGTACCCACCATTCCCATAATGTTCCGGTCATCTCCCTCTTCAAACTGAAAATCTTTGTTAAAGGTATCCGGATAAAGCAATACACTGCTCAGGTTTTTATATTGCCAATCCTGAAAGCCAAAAATCGGAATTACAGCACTTGAAGCAATTAAAAGCTCATCTAAAGTGGTCATTTCTACCCCCACACCTTCAATCTTAACCGAGCTGAAAAATTCTGCAACTTTTTGTTCGAACCGTATTTTTTTAGCCGCATCTAATTTGTGGTAATAATCTACATAGTCGTTTAATATTGTTTTATCCGTCTCCGTTAACGGCTCAATTGCGGGTTTTTTCTTCCGTAAGATAAAATATAGCGTTAGGATAAAGATGGGAATGAGGTATGCAAATGGTAATGAATTCATATATTTTAACTTTCTAAAATCTCCAGCTGGGTTAATACATTTTCTCTGGTCACCGGATAAGGCTTATTGTTGACTAATGATTGATAGACTGCTTCAAAAAGTGACAAATAACTGCCGGTTTCAGACCTAATAATTTCATTCTTTTTATTGCCTTGTTCATCAATTGTTGTTAATAAACCTGCTTTATCTTCACGCTCTTTACCATAAACATCATCAGTTAGTTTTATACCGGCTAATAATTGTTCTTCCTGTACATCAGCACGCTGTTTAATAAAACTTCCGTTTACACCATGTAAAACAAATGCAGCCTGGGGATTAACCACCAACATGCTCGACGTAACAAATACATTTACACTATCGGGATAAGTTAACTGAATGGTAAAGTAATCATCAACCAGGGTATCCTTTCTGTTTTTACCTAGCACTTTATGATAACTTAAAGGCTTGCCAAATAAACTAATCACCTGATCTAACAAATGAGGGCCTAAATCGTATAGTAAACCACTGGCTTCGCCGGGATTTTCTTTAAAGGCTTTTGGACCGATTACATTTCTATATCGGTCATACCGAAAATGTACTTCATTTAATTTACCCAACTTACCACTGTTTATTACTTTCTTAACGGCTGTAAAATCGCTATCCCAACGACGGTTCTGGTAAAATAAAATCTGTTTACCCACCCGGTCTGCCAGTTCAAAAAGTTCCTTAGCCTGTTCAGTTGTTGCGGTAAAAGGTTTTTCAACTAAAATATTTTTACCCTTTTGCAATGCAGCTTTTGCATGCTCGTAATGCAGGTTATTGGGCGTATTAATAACAATTAACTCAATTTCGTCGTCATTTAACAACTCATCAACACTGTTGTAACTAATTAAATCCGGATAATCTTGTTGTGCCTTTTTGTGGTTGCGCTCAACAACTGCTTTTAAATTAAAACCTGTGTGTGCATTTAAAAAAGGGGCATGAAAAACCTTTCCAGACATGCCATAAGCCAATAAACCAGCGTTAATTATTTTATTTGAATTTGAATCCATAATTAATAAATGTGACCAAAAATACAATTATGATTGATCTTTTATGTCAAACCATAAACCTTTTACCTTACGGTCTAATCCTTTTTAACGCTATCTTTGCCCTATGAAACCGTCGGAGATTAATGCAAAGTGGAAAGTTTTACAGGAAAAAATTTCAAAAGAATTTGATTCCGATTTTCCTGACCTGAAAGTGATGTTGTTTTTAATTGGTGTACAGGAATTAGGAAAAGGGCCAAAAAAATACAGCAAACGCCAGAAAGAAGAATTAATGCACATTGCAACTTGCAGGCTTTTAAGTGAAATGGGCTTTTATGAACTGGAAGGATTAGATCAGGACGGCTGGCCGCACTGGAAATTAATTAAAGCTATCCCACCTTACACTATGCTGGAACAGGAAATGCTAATGAAATCTTTAGTGGTTAGCTATTTCGAAGATATTTATGGCCCTGATCAGCAATAATTAAAGGCATAAAAAAACCCTAATGTTTTTACATTAGGGTTGAAGGTATGTTGATCTTCCCAGGTAGAAGTATAGATCCGAAAATTATCCTTGTTTTTCTGCTGTAGCTTTTAATGCATCGTTTGCAACAATTACAATCTCTACACGACGGTTAGCTGCACGACCTGCATCTGTCTCATTATCAGCAATTGGCTCCGCAAAACCTTTACCAATGGTTACTAATCTTGAAGACGGAACACCCTGAGAAACTGCATAAGCTTTAACAGCTGCTGCTCTTCTTTCTGACAGGCCCATGTTATAAGCTTCTGTTCCTCTGCTATCTGTATGACCGATAATTTTAATATCGGTATCAGGATATTGGTTTAATGAAGCTGCAAGACTTTGAACGTTTGCTTTTGCTGCATCTTTTAAAGCCGTTTTATCGAAATCGAATAAGATACCGCTATCAAATTTTACAATGATACCTTCTCCTTCACGAATTACTTCTGCATTAGGTATTGCTTTTTGGATCTCCGCAGCCTGTCTGTCCATTCTGCGACCAATAAAAGCACCAGCCGTACCACCAATAGCACCACCAATTAGCGCCCCAACAGCTGTGTTACCTGCTTTTTTACCAATTAAGGCACCTAGCACACCACCAGCAGCGGCACCAATACCTGCTCCTTTTTGTGTTTTGGTTAAGCTATCGCAACTTTGCAATGCCATTGAACCTATTGCTAATCCTATACTTAGTGTTGCTATTCTTACTTTTGAAATACTCATAATACTCTAGATTTATAATTCTATTGCTTCTATTCAAACACGATGCCAAAAATAATTACTTGCTTTATTTATTGGCTTTAGCGCAGAAATTAATATAATGAAGTAAAAAAAAAGCACATGTTAGAGCATGTGCTTTATTAAATGTATCATTCTTAGTACAATTTTATGCAGAAAAATAACTTTCAAGCTCTTTTAGCGTATTCTCGTCTGTTTTAAAATCTTTAATGATTTGCCCTTTCTCTACCAGAATAATTCTGCTGCACACATCGGTAACATGATTTAAATCGTGGCTGGAAATAAAAGTCGTCATGTTGCCTTTATGTTCTTTCAGTAATTTCTTTAAACGGATTTGCGTAGTTGGGTCAAGATTAGCAAAGGGCTCATCCAAAATTAATATTTCAGGGTTTTGCATCAGGGCCGCAGCAATGCCTACTTTGTTCTGATTTCCTTTACTAAAATCGCGGATATATTTACCGCTGTTTATAATCTCACCATTAAAAAACTCTGTATACTGAGTTAAGTAATCGCTCACATCGGCAACACTTAGATTATGCAAACTACCAATAAAGGTAAAATATTCTTCTGGCGTCAGGTAATCAATTAAAAAACCTTCATCTAAAAATGATGCCGTATAATTTTTCCATTCATCATTTTGCATTACATTTTGCCCTTTAGATAAAACTTCACCTTGTGTAGGACGAATTAAATCTAAAAGCATGCGAAAAAAAGTGGTTTTACCAGCTCCGTTATTTCCAACCAAGCCAACCGTTTCACCCGCCGCAATTTGTAGATCTTGTATGTTTACAACGGTTTTATCGCCATAAACTTTCTGTAAATTTTTTACTTCTAAAATCATAATATTATTCTCTAAAGCCTTCGGCTATTTTATATCTTTTTAATTGAAATCTTTTTGTAATGTAGTTTACCCAAAAACCACGCATTAAAAGCATTGCCAAACCAAATATCGAAACGGCAATTAGTCCCCAGTAAGGTTTATTCATGATTCCAAAAGGCACATAAATTAAAATAGGGGTAAGGACATAAGGAAACATTAGAAGCCATTGAGTAGCACCCGTACCCTGATAATTAAAAGTAGCTGCTTTTTTAATATCAAGTCTTTTGTAATTTAAGGTAGCCAGATAAAGTACCACTACCGTACCAAAACCTACATTGTATAAATAGGCCGCTAAATGCAGTAGCAATAATTTAGGGCTTAAAAACCCATAAAAACTAGCCAGCAGGGTTATAATGGTACAAGAAATGGTAAAAAGCAGGAATTTAGCTTTAATAAAATCTTTGAAGTTAATTTTGTTACTCAACAAACCATCAAAATGCGCGCTTTGCCAGGCAAACATAAACTGTCCGTAAATAATGATGGAAATTCCCGTCATGAAAATAGCACCAAACATCATTTGTCCAAAAGCATCAGCGTTTATCGCCTTTTCCTTGTAAAATATGAAGCCATAAAAAAGGAAGAAAAATCCTAAAATAACTGCAGAACGGGGGCGCTTGTGGCGAAGAATTAGTTTTAGTTCCAATGCGGCAAGTTCACCCACTTTACCAAAACGGTTTAGAAAAGCATAATCCGTACTTACTTTTTTCTCTTGTTTACTGCTTAATTCTTCAACATAAAGGTTGCGGCGTAAAAAATTAGCATTAAAGGTAAATATTCCGAAGGCAATTATTGTAAAAACAAAACCCAGGTAAGGATGCGTAGCAATAGCCCTGAAAACATAATCGGAACCTTTCATTATAGAAATTACTTTGTAATACTCTAATGCAGCAAATGCGGCAATAATAACCAGGCCGGCAAAGGTATACATTACATTGGTAATCGATTTTCTTTTAATATACAATACCAGATAGTTGTTAAAAACCATAATGGAAAGTATAGAAATCAGGTACATTAGTGTGGTAAAAGCGCCGTAGGTTGGAGCAATTTTAACAAAGCAAAAAGGTAAAAAAATAAAGAGCGGCCAAAGGTTAAATGCAGAGAAAAGGGCTTTAACATTCAGGAAACTAATAATTTTACTTTTTGATATTTTAAGGTGCAGGTAAGGAATTATACTCAGGGTGGGTAATTCCTGCAATTGCAGGCGCATTACAAAATCGAGGGCAAAGTAATAAAGAATAATTCCGTTAAAACTGGTTATTGCATCCTGGTTCGGAAATATTTTTGGAAGCAACGGCGCCATTCCAAAACCAACACCAACCGCAATAGCTAGAAAATACAGCAAAAAGAATCCCAAAACAATCTGGCCTGCAATATTGCCCCCTTTGCTACGCGAACGCCAGAAGGATTTCCATTGATGATCTAAAAAAGTACTGAGCATATTATTTATTTGGTTTATAAGGTCGATATAAAATGCAATTATTAATATTCGGTTAATTAGTATGGGTAAAAGGCAATATGTTACATCAACTGCAAAAAATTATTAGTTGGCTTTAACTATACATTAATAGTTATACTTATCCTTCCAGTTTTGTTTAAGTTTTTCACGCAATTTATCTTCTGCTGCATTTTTACCCGGGTCGTAAAGTTTAGTTCCGCTTAATTCTTCGGGGAAATATTCCTGCGGTGAAAAATTACCTTCATAACCGTGTGCATACTGGTAATCTTTTCCATAACCAATATTTTTCATCAGCTTGGTTGGCGCATTACGGATGTGTAAGGGCACCGGTAAATTTCCGGTTTGTTTTACTAAAGCCTGGGCCTTATTTATGGCTTCGTAAGATGCATTACTTTTTGCCGAACTAGCTAAATAGGTTACACATTGCGATAAAATTATCCTGGCTTCCGGATAACCAATTACGTTTACAGCGGTAAAACAATTATTAGCCAGCAGTAATGCATTCGGGTTGGCATTTCCAATATCTTCAGAAGATAAAATCAACAACCTGCGGGCGATAAATAACGGGTCCTCACCGCCTTCAATCATTCTGGCCAGCCAGTAAACCGCTGCATTGGGGTCGCTTCCTCGTATCGATTTTATGAAAGCCGAAATAATATCATAATGCTGTTCTCCGGCCTTATCATACAAAGCCAGGTTTTGTTGTGCATGGGCTAAAACATTCTCGTTAGTGAGTGTAATTTTATCTCCTCCAATACCATTAACAGCAATTTCTAAAACATTTAATAATTTTCGGGCATCGCCACCAGAAAGCCTGATTAATGCCTCATGCTCTTTTATTGTAATTTTCTTTTCAGAAAGGATTTGATCTTTTTTAATTGCAGTTTGTAATAACCCGGCTAATTCTTCTTCGGTAAGTGATTTTAAAATATAAACCTGACACCTGGAAAGCAAAGCGGAAATAACCTCGAAAGAAGGGTTTTCTGTGGTGGCACCAATCAGCGTAACCAAACCTCTTTCTACTGCGCCAAGCAAACTGTCTTGCTGGGACTTGCTAAAACGATGAATCTCATCAATAAATAAAATTGGCAGGCCCAAAAAACTATCTTTAAGCTGTGCCGCCCTGTCAATTACCTCCCGAATATCTTTTACTCCACTGTTAATGGCACTCAAATTAAAAAAAGGGCGGTCTAAGGTCTGCGAAATGATATAAGCGAGTGTTGTTTTTCCAACACCAGGTGGCCCCCAAAAAATCATGGAAGGCAGTTGGCTGCTTTCTATCGCTTTACGCAAAACGGCACCGGCACCAACCAAATGTTGCTGACCAACGTATTCATCAAGGTTTTGAGGACGCATTCTTTCGGCTAAAGGCGGCAAATTTTGCATAATGGTAAAGATATAAAATTCAGTTAAGTTTGTTTAAATGATTGAGGCTTTGAGACAAGAGATTTACTTTAATTTTCAGCCGCTAATCAAAACCAAGTTTACATTGGTACTTATTATTTGAATCTGATCGAAATCAGTAATTATTTATAGAAACCAATTAGAAAATACAGACAAAAAAAATATGCTTATCTGATTTAGACAAGCATATTTATAAGTATTAATTTTATAAGATTTGCAAAGGAATTGACCTCTGTTTAAATCTTATTCTTTATCCTCTATGGTTGGTTCATTTAATTCTACAACACGTGCTTTTTGCTGACGTTTTCTAAATACCATATTTAAAACTTCTACACCCACAGAAAAAGCCATGCCGAAATAAATATAATTTTTAAGGTGCATTTCGTGTGCAGCCTTTGCGTCCCAACCTTCAATAACAAGGCTTAAACCAATCATCACTAAAAATGATAAGGCCAACATTTTCAGCGTTGGGTGTTTGTGTATAAAACCTGCAATTTTAGGACTGAATGTAAACATAATGAACATGGCAATAACAACGGCTATAATCATAACTTCAACATGTTTTGCCGTGCCGCCGGCTGTAATAATGCTATCAAAAGAGAAAACGGCATCAATCAGCATAATCTGAAAAACTGCCTGACCAAAACCCAGTGGTTTTTTATTCTCTGTGTTTAACGAGGGGTCTTCTCCTTCAAGTTTATGGTGAATTTCCATTACGGATTTGTAAATCAGAAATAAACCGCCTAATAACATTACAATACTGGCCAAATCAAAGCCTTTTCCAAACCAGGATTCAGGGATAATGAATTTTCCCTTTTGAGAAAGTAACCAGCTCAATCCAAAAAGCATTAAACAGCGTGAAATAATGCCAGTAATCATCCAGATGATGCGGGCGGTTTTTTGAGATTTCTCCTGAACACGGTTTAAAATAATGCTCACAAAAATCACGTTATCGATCCCCAGAACGATCTCTAAAAGGGTTAATGTAAAAAGTGATATCCAGGCCTCAGGGCTTGTTAATAGTTCCATAAATTTATTTTATCTGATAAGGCGAAGATATAAAAAAGGTGATTGAATTTTATCAACAGATTTTATAAGGATTTGGTTTGATTATTTTAAAAAAATTCTTTCAGGGGTTTAATCCAGCTATTTTCCTGTTTTAGCAATTTCTGCTTTTAGTTTTTCTTCCAGTAAAATAGACTTGGCTTTAAACTCCGGCATATCATCTGCAAAAGAAATGTTTGCGGTGGCGTAGAGGATTTTTCCGTCTTTACCAATCAAAATATTGGATGGAAAGCCATGGTTAATATTCAATTTCCTGATTTCATCCATACTTAAAGAAACGATTTCGTATTTATAACCATTTTGCTTTTGAAATTTCTTAGCTGCTTTTGGCGAATCGTAAGTAATGGCTATAAACCGAACACCTTTGGCTTTGTATTGATTCACCAATTTATTTAATTCTGGCATTTCGGCAATGCAGGGCGGGCATTTTTCAAACCAAAAATTAATCAGAACAATCTGATCTTTTAATTCTGATTTTGAAAAAGGAATCTTCTTTATGGTCAACCCTTTAAAATCAGGTAAATCTTTTCCAGCAAGTTCTTCGAAAAAAGTTTCCTGTGTAGCCCATTTAACAGGAACATCCTGCGCATTAGCCCATAACGACAGGCTTGCAAAGAAGAAAAAGAATAAATGAGTTTTCATAACAGGCCGTAAATATAAAAAAAGCCCCGTCAAAACTGGCGGAGCTTAAGGATTGTTTGGGTTAGACAGTATTATTTAACCTTTTTATGGAGATAATCGAGGGCTTTCTCAATCGTTGCATCCTTTTTATTCAGGTAATCTTTCAAGGTTGGCACAACTTCAATATCTGGTTTAACTCCATAGCCAACAAATTCTCTTCCATCCGGATAGGTATCTTTTTTGGTGCAAACCCTAGCGCTTCCACCTCCTGGCAAGTCGAACAAATAAGGTTGTCCGGTACTTCCAAAAGAGTTTTGCCCAATTTTGACCATGTGTTTTTGATTGTCAGCATAGATTAAAAAATCTTCAGCAGCTGAAGCCGTGTTGTGCCCGATTAAAATTGCCGTTGGGATTACAATTCTCTTTTCAGTTGTTTTTATTTTTAAAGGGCTGTAATCTAAATTATAAAAATAGTTGTCCTGATAGCTTAGTAAAGCCTTCTTATTCCAGTCGTTGTTTACTGTATCTTTAGCTTCAGTATATTTTCCCCACGCTTTAAAAGCTGCAGTATTTTGACGGGTAGAATACCTGGAACCATATAAAAGGCTATCGTTGGTTAAATATTTCAGAATGTAACTTCCAATACCTGTACTTCCGCCACCATTATTTCTTAAATCAACAATTAATGCTTTTGCTTTATACAATTCAGGCAATTTGGTTAAAAATAATGAATCAATTTTTCTGTCGCCAAAAGAATTTAGTGCCATATAAGCAACATCATTAGAATACCATTTAAAATCCAAAAGTTGAGATTCAGATGGAAAAGCAGGATAAATCTCCTTTTCTTCTGTTGTTTTATGCGCTAAATTTAAAGTTACAATCTCGCCTTTGGGCTTTTTAATTTTTACCACAAAACGCTCTCCTTCCAAACCCCGTAATAAAGAACTTCTGCTCCAATCCTGAATTACATAATCGGTTGAAGAAGAAATATATGCCGCAACGCTTTCGGCAATATAATCTGCAGTGGTTTTACCATTAACCTCAATTACTTCACTACCAACCGGGATTTCTTCCTTTTTGCTAAGATTTACATGGGTAATGATTGCTTTTCCTTCAATATTCTCGATAAAAAACCGGTAATCGCCAAACATGGTGTTCATAGATTCAAAATCTTTGCCTGCAGGCATATTCACATTCGTGTGTCCATCTTTAAGCAAGGCACAGAATTTTTGCAGCTCACGATAATACTCGTAATCTGTTTTAGTTTCTGGAATGGTATTAATTAAAGCTTTATAGGTACTATCCCATTTAACCCTGTCAATTTTATTAAGGTAAACAAAGTTATAATTCACTTCCTGCCAAAACTTAGAAAGGCCGTATATTTTATCAGATTTAGTGAGTTTGTTTGATTGGGCCATTACAGCCATAGGAAAAAGCAGAAGTAAAATAATTCTCTTCATATTAATTAGATTAGTTAGTTACCTGATGAGCTCAATATTTATACCAGCCAAAAAATGTGTCCTTCTGCCTCCATAACTAAAGTTTTCAAAATAACACTGTTCATTTACGAACACTAACTATACGTTTTTGAACAGTTATTTCACAAAAAAGCCCTGAATATGATCAGGGCCTAACTTGTTTGGTTGTTGTTTTTTTATTTGAATACAATAGAACCGTATTCGGTCTTTATCGAAACATTCGATGATCCACCTGAACCAATCTTTCCTGCATATTTTTTAACTTCATCATCTTCACTAACCATTCTTGATGATACATTTGAGCCGTATTTAAATCCTGTGTAAGCGGTAGAAATATTAAAATTACCATTATAACCATTGCCAAAGCCTAATCCTACACTTGCATACTCTCCTTCAAAAACAAAGCTTTTACAAGCCGGTGTAACCTCTGCAACACTTAACCGGTTATAGTCCATATTTATATTAGCATCACCATTTAAACTGCCTAAAGTAACATTGGTATATTCGGTTTTTAAAGTAAGTTTGCCTACACTGGTAACAGAAAGACTGCCATAACCTTGCTTAATTACGGTATTTCCTTTAATACTATTGATGTTTACCTTAGCATATTCCGTATTCAGTAATAAATTACCGCCAATGTTTCCAACGGTTAAACCACCGCCATATTCTACTTTCAAATCAGCAGATTTTCTAATGGTATTTACATTCACGGTAACATATTGAGCATCTAATTCTAAAGTACCAACAGCACCAATGCTTACACCACTGCCATACTCATGTCTTACAACCGCTGCATTTAAATCCTGAATACTTGTTTTACCATATTGTACATTGATGTAATTATTGCTATTGCTTAAATTGCCAACAGTAAGGTTACCGTATTGTACTTTAAATGAAGTTGGGCCTGAAAAATTGCCTAAATCTATATTTCCATACTCCTGCATGGCCGTTAGCGCATTGGTTGCCGGCATGTAAACAACGTAATTTACTTTAACTTCTCTACGCCAGGTGGTAACCCCATTTCTAACACCCCTGCCATAACGGCCATTTCTATCTTGCATAATTGTTTTAACCGATACTAAATCACCATTTTTAGTCGCATCAATACTTACTTCATCAATTAATTTCTGAACATCGCTGCTCGAGTTGCTGTATGCTTTGATATCAACATCAACCCGAAACTCTTTTTTATCCCAGGTTTTAATGACGATAGATCCGTATTGATTACTCAAATTAATTTTATCGCTGCCATCAACACTAAAGCTTTTACTAAAGGTTTTTGTTTTTTCGGCATCACTTCCTGATTGCACCACATCCTGATCAGGAGCAGTGGAAGAATTTACTGATGATGAGGTAACGGTATTTACAGCATAGCTTGTTGAGCCGTTACTGGTAACAACAACCCCCTGTGCATTGGTTTTTACGGCGATGAAAGCCATAAAGGCTAAAAATATTTTAATTGTTTTCATTTTTTTAATTGTTAAACATTCAAAAACCTAAAACCTGCCGGCTGGCTTAGGTTTATAAACGCAGTGAGCGTATTGTTTGAATACAAGATCGTGTATCTGGGTATCAAGATTTTACCATCACCATCTTTTTGCATCTATATTTAAATCTGATTAACTCTTTTGTAATCGTCAACCTGGTTAATAATCATTAATTGTTGTTTTAATAATTGCAATTGAAGTTCACGATTTTTCACCATTGCCTTAACTACATAAAGTTGATTTGGCGTTGTAGGTAATTCTGCTTTTAAGCGTTCGTAATCTTCATCCAGCTTTTTTAAATCGCTGGTAAATTTTTTATATAAATCAGGGTTTGCTGAAGCAAAAATTGCAAGACTATCTCGTTTTTCAGTAATTAAACCCGCAAAATGAATCTCTTTTTTTGCAATCGCTGCATTAACATCAGCGATTTCGATGTCTCGATTTCGCATGCTTCCTACGTAAAGCCAGGTTAAACCTAAAACAATTACGATAGATGCTGCTGCACTGATCCATAAATACAGGTTTACCGGCTTTTTTTTCTTTTTGCTATCCAGCTCCTGCTCTATCTTTGCCCAAAGACCTGCAGATGGCTCCAGCACATCAAACGATTTTCGGTTTTCTTTAACAAAGGTTTCTAATCTATTATTCATCTCTCATCCCTTTCGATTCTAAAATACTTTTTAACTTCTTTTTGGCCCGCATATACTGTGTACGGCTTGTATTTTCACTTATTTTCAAAATATGCGATATCTCTTCATGATCATAGCCCTCCAGCAAGTACAAACTCAGTACCACCCTGTAACCATCTGGCAATTCGGTAATGGCTTTTCTAATCTCATCAGCCTGCAATTGTATATCATAATCATCAGCAATCGCTTCATCCGGTATCTCGGCAATTTCATCAGTTCCTACAAATTCAAATTTTCGTTTGCGTAGGTAATTGATTGATTTATTGATTACAATCTGCTTTAACCAAAGTCCAAAGGTAGTTTCCTGCCTAAAATCAACAATTCTGGTAAAAGCATCTAAAAAAGCCTCCTGCAAAACATCTTCAGCCTCTTCTTCATAATTCAAAATGCGCAGCGCCACATTATACATTGCCTTTGCATACAGTTTATACAATTCAAACTGCGCTGCCCGGCTGCCCTGCATGCACTCTTTTACTAGCTGGAGGTTCTTATCGACGTATACGGCTTCCAAAATTTTGTTGATTCTGTTTATAAGACATAGGGAAAATTAAAACGTTGCATCAAGGTATAAAAAATTTCAATAAACTGTTCAGCATTATGCTTCTGCAAGCTATATGGTATTGTAAATAAAAATCAAAATATAGCTGTATCGGAAGCCCCATTATGAAAAATTGGTGACTTAATCATCATAAATTTGAAATCACTGAAACAAACAATTAACTTCATGCCATGGAAACCGATTTAATAATCAAAGAGATAGACGAGGCACATAAAAAGATCAACGGGGCTTTAATGAATAAGAATACAAATGCTTATTTAAGTTGTTTTGATGAAAGCTTAAACTATACCGAAGCCAATGGCGAAACCCTGAATAAAAAGCAATTGGCTATTGATATTGACCGGTATTTCAATAAAACAAGGGAGATCAGCACTACGCATTACAGAATAAAATCGGCTGTTGAAGGTGGTATTTTCTCCGAAAAAATTGCCCGGAAATCTGTCCTTCAAATAAAGAAACTCTTACTTTTTTCTAAAAAACAAACCATCCAAACAGAAGAAATTTACCACTGGAAAAATATTGATGGGATTTGGAAGATAATAAAAGTAGAGATAACGCTGGAAGAGAAGTACTGATTCGTTAATTTTTAATCCGGTTCAGACCTCTGGAAAGGATATTCGTTTTAAATTAATTTCCTTAAATCTTCATTCTCAAACTTTAAAACAAAATCGGTATTTTTGCCGCTCAAATTAGAATTATAATTATGTTAAGAACAGTAACTTGTGGTGCATTAAGCCTTCAAAATTTAGGTGAAAGTGTAACCCTGTGTGGTTGGGTACAAAAATCAAGAGATTTAGGCGGCATGACATTTATAGACATCCGTGATCGTTATGGTATTACTCAGTTGGTTTTTAACATGGATGATAACCGTGAGCTTTGCGAAAGAGCACGTACCTTAGGTCGTGAATTTGTAATTAAAGCCATCGGTACCGTTGTAGAAAGAAGCAACAAAAACCCAAAAATATCTACGGGTGATGTAGAAATCAAAATTACAGCTTTAGAAATTTTAAATCCGGCAAAATTACCTCCGTTCATGATTGATGATGAGACTGATGGTGGTGATGAACTTCGGATGAAATATCGTTACCTGGATTTACGTCGCAATCCGGTTCGTAATAACCTGATTTTACGTCATAAAATGGCTCAGTCTGTGCGCCGTTATTTAGATGCATTAGATTTTATCGAAGTAGAAACGCCAGTTTTAATTAAATCTACGCCAGAGGGCGCAAGAGATTTCGTGGTGCCTAGCCGCATGAATGGTGGTGAGTTTTATGCGTTGCCACAATCTCCTCAAACCTTTAAGCAATTATTAATGGTTTCGGGTTTCGACAGGTACTTTCAAATTGTTAAATGTTTCAGAGATGAAGATTTAAGAGCAGACCGTCAGCCTGAATTTACACAGATTGACTGTGAAATGTCGTTTATTGAACAGGAAGATATTTTAAACACCTTCGAAGGCTTAATCCGTACCTTATTTAAAGAAGTACGCAACTATGATTTACCTGCCGTACCTCGTATGCAGTATGCAGATGCGATGCGTTTATATGGTTCTGATAAGCCTGATACCCGTTTTGCGATGCAATTTGTTGAGCTTAATGAGTTGGCAAAAGGAAAAGGTTTCCCTGTTTTTGATCATGCTGAATTGGTTGTTGGTATTAATGCTAAAGGTGCTGCCGGTTATACCCGTAAGCAATTAGATGAGTTAACAGAGTTTATTAAACGTCCGCAAGTTGGTGCTACAGGATTAATTTATGCCCGCCATAATGAAGATGGAACAATTAAATCATCGGTAGATAAGTTCTTCAATGAAGAAGACCTGAAACAATGGGGTGAGGCTTTTCAAACGGAAAAAGGCGATTTACTTTTAGTTTTAGCGGGCTCAAAAGATAAAGTTCGCAAACAGTTAAACGAGCTTCGTTTAGAAATGGGTAACCGTTTAGGCTTGCGTGATAAAAATACGTTTTCTGCTCTTTGGGTTTTAGACTTCCCGCTTTTAGAATGGGATGAAGAAACAGAACGTTACCACGCCATGCACCACCCATTTACCTCGCCAAAACCTGAAGATATTGCCATGCTCGATACCAATCCTGGAGAAGTGCGTGCAAATGCTTATGATATGGTTATTAACGGAACTGAAATCGGTGGTGGTTCTATCCGTATTCACGATAGACAATTGCAGGCCTTAATGTTTAAACATCTAGGTTTCAGCACGGAAGAGGCACAGAAACAGTTTGGTTTCTTAATGGATGCTTTCGAGTTTGGTGCACCGCCACATGGTGGTATCGCCTTCGGCTTTGATCGTTTAACTTCAATTTTTGCAGGTCTAGATTCAATTCGTGATGTAATCGCTTTCCCAAAAAACAATTCAGGTCGCGATGTAATGATTGATAGTCCGAGTACAATTGATGACAAACAATTAAAAGAATTGAAAATCAAAACTGACTTTTAGGAAATAGTTTTTAGCTATAAATTAAAAGTCCTGTATTATTTTTAAATAACACAGGACTTTTTTATGAGAGGATTTTCATTTACTAATAAATAATTACTATACCATTATATTATTAAAATTTAAAATCCATCAACAATAAAAAAGGTCGGACTCTCTAATCCGACCTTTTTATTTAATAATACCGGCTCTTAATATCCAGTATTTTGTTGCCCATTTAATGATGGATTTGCAGATATCTCAGTCTGTGGAATTGGTGCAATTGTCTTAGGATCAGTTGCAATTAAGCTACATTGAGGAGATGTAAGCTCTAAAGGATCATTACAAAAATTACGTTGCATTGTAATACCATTTCTCATCAAATCAAAAAATGATTGTCCTTCAAACATTAACTCTTTTCTTCTTTCCAATAAAATGGCGTTCAATAAGTTTGCTCCGGTAAGACCAGAAAGCGGCGCTAAGCCACGTTTAGATCTAATACTATTTAAATCTATTAATGCCTCTGCATCTTTTCCACCAACTTTATTTTCGGCTTCTGCTCTATTTAATATAATTTCAGATAAACGAAGTACTTTAGGGCTATACATTCCTTGTGCACCATCTTGTTGTTTATATTTATTATTTTGGAATTCAGTTGGACTATTGCTGAATGCACTTATAAATGATGTATATCTTACATCATTAACTTTATCAAATACATTAACTAAATCTGGTGAAACACGAACATCTCCATAACCAGGTTTCAAATAAATGTTACCAATATTATCAGAGCCAAGACTTTCAGTAGATAAAAATTTTACGGTAAAAATTTCCTCATCATTTTCAGTAGATGAATAAAACGAAGGAAGATCAGCTGCAGGTGTAACTGCGAAACCTGTATTACCAATTACTGCATTTGCTTCTAAAATAGCATTAGCATTATCTCCTTTATAAAGATATACTCTCGATAATAAAGCTGAAGCTGCAAATTTACTTGCGGTTACTTTATCTGTAGCAGTAGTACTTGCTAATAATGTTTTAGCAGCATTCAAATCATTAATGATCAGGCTATAAACGTCAGCAACTGTATTTCTTGCGGGATAAGCAGTAATATCAGAGACCAAAACGATTGGAACCCCAAGTTGAGCCCCATTTCCCTGATTGTATGGTTTTGCAAATACACGTACCAAGTCAAAGTAACCTAAAGCACGAATGAAAAGTGCCTGACCTTTTGCCAGATCTTTTTCAGCTTGTGTTGCCGAAACTTTATCGACACTGTTAATAATGTTGTTAGCTCTCGAAATCGTAGCATACATTGCTGTCCACATTGCTAAAGGATCTGCATCATTTGCCGCATATGTTCTTTGAAATGTAGATAAATAACGGTTACTATTGGCTTTCGAAAGATATACATCATTTCCACTTAAATCACCATAAATGTATAGTGAACGTCCATAATAATTCACGCTACGCATGCTCGCATACATACCTAAAATAGCAGAGTTTACACCTTTTATAGTACTTAGTGCATCTCCTGTATTTAAAGCGTCCTTTGGATTTAAATCCAACTGTTTAGTGCATGATGATAACAAAACACTAACCATCATAACACTTACAATTAAAATCTTTTTCATATAATATAATTTATATAATTACTACAATGATATATTTACTCCTGCGGTAATACTTTTATTTATTGGATATTTAAATACATCGTTACCAGTTACCCCTACTTCTGGATCAACACCTTTATAATCTGTAATTGTTAATAAGTTTACACCTGTAACAAAAACTTTTAATGATGATAATTTAAGTTTTTCAGCAACTTTCGATGGTAGATTATAACCTAATGTCACATTTCTTAAACGTAAAAAGTTGTTATTTTCGATCCATCTTGTTGAAGCACTTGCAGAATTTTTATTTCCACCAGAAACTGGTTTTGGTCTATCAGCGTTTTGTCCTGGAGTAGTCCAAAAATTGTCTCCTGCATCTTTATAATAACCCCACTGCCAGCGTAAACCGTCAGAGTCAATATTACTTAAAGTTTGATCGTAAACTTTAGCACCTAAGCTAGCATAAAAGAAAAACGAGAAATCAAAACCTTTATAACTAAATGAGTTATTTAAACCAAGGTTATATTTAGGAAGAGCAGAGCCTGCAACTTTTCTGTTTTCTGTTCTACTTGCAATCGAATAGCTATTTGTAGTTGTTTTGCCATCAGCAAGATACCATAAAGGATCACCATTATTAGGATCAACACCAGCCCAAACAGGAAGAAACCATGAACCTAATGATTCGCCTTCTCTTGTTATGCCTAAAGTACCGCCAATAATATCTTTACCTCCGTAAAGTTTTGTTACTTTATTTTTATTGTAAGAGAAGTTAAAATCAGTAGTCCATTTAAAACCACCTTTAGAATCAACGTTTATGCTGTTTAAAGTAGTTTCGAAACCTCTGTTATAAACAGAGCCTACGTTCATGAAAGTTGTATTGAAACCACTGGTTCTAGAAACAGGAACACTCAATAATAAGTCATCAGAAACTCTGTTATAAAAATCGAATGTACCTCTTAATCTGCCATTAAATACGGCAGCTTCCAAACCTACATCAAATTGTTTATTTTTTTCCCATGTTAAGTTAGGATTACCTGGAGTTGAAGGAGCACTACCGCCAGATCCGTTATAGGTAACACCGCTATAAGTATATAATTGTTGAGCAACATAATTACCTAGTGCTCCAAAATCTGCATTACCAGATGTACCATAACTAGAACGTAAACGTAAATCAGAAAAAACTTTTTGGTCTTTCATGAATTCCTCAGAGATAATTTTCCATGAGCCACCAACTGAATAGAAAGTAGCATATCGGTTATTAGCACCAAAACGTGAAGATCCATCTCTTCTAACTGAAGTAGTTAAAGAATATTTATTATCGAAGGTATAGTTCAATTGGCCTAAATAAGATAAGAAAGAATATTCTGCTTGACTACCAGCTACACCATTAGGTGTTCCAAAAGTGCCAAGTTCCTGAAGTTTTTGATCTACACTACCCAATCCATCTGCTGAAAAATTAGACGCATTATTTCTTTGATATTCCGTCAATAATAAATAATCAAACTGATGACGTGTATCTTTCAGGCTGAAATTACCGAATAACGAAGACTGTGAAGTAAAAGTATAAACATTATTTTGAGCCTGAATCAACTCTCCGCTTTTATCAGGAGTTGCGCCTAAACCATTACCTGTTGTTGGATCGAAGTAATTTTTAGAAGCCGAGTTGATTAAATCAATTGCTACAGTTTGTTTAATGTTTAACCATTTTGTTGCTTTTATTTCAGCAAAACCTCTTCCTATTCCTCTAAACTGTTTAAGTTTATTATAATTCAACTGATTAGAGTATAAAAAGTTATCGCCTGTAAAACCTCCGTATTCAGCTTCTGATCCTGTAAAAAGAGAACCATCCGGTTTATAAGGATAAACATGTAACGGGCTGTTGGTTAATGTACTTAATATAGGGCTTGAATAAAATCCCCCACCGTCTGCATTGTTTGTATTAGAAAAAGAGGTATTAAACGATAATCCTACTTTTAACCACTCTTTAGCTTGATTCTCTATATTAAGATTTGCATTCATTCTCTCAAAACTAGAGTTCGGAACAGTTCCGTCTTGTTTAAAATATCCTAATGATAAAGCATGAGTTGTTTTTTCACTTCCCCCACTAATACCAAGATCATAACCTTGTGTTGAACCATTTTTAAAGGCAGCATCAACCCAATCAAATGTTTGGTTTAACATTGATGCTGGGTATGCTGCATTAATTTGAGCAGGTGTTTGCCCGTTTAAAGCTAAAACAGACCTTTCATAATTGTAAACCTGATCAGCATTCATCATGCCCCAATTTCCAAAACTTGGTTTAGTAGAACCTACCTGAGCACTAAAATTAATTTTAGACTCGCCTGATTTTCCTTTTTTGGTTGTAATTACAATTACACCATTTGCACCTCTTGAGCCATATAAAGCTAATGCTGATGCATCTTTTAGTACAGTAACACTCTCAATGTCGTTAGCATTCAAATTAGACAATACATCATTGGTTTGTCCAATCGCCGATGGATCTTGTGCGAACTGACCAGTTGGAATAATAATACCATCCAAAACATATAACGGCGCAGCTGAAGCTGTGATAGACCCAACACCACGTACACGTACGTTGGACTGAGATCCTGGCTGTCCTGAAGCAGTCATTACAGTTAAACCAGCTGCTTTACCTTGTAATACGTCATTAACATTTGTAATTGACGTATTCTGAATGTCCTTGGCATCTACTCTTGCAGACGAAATTGCAGATTTACCTTTTGTCTGATTGCCATAACCTGTAACAATTACCTCTGATAATTGATTATTATCTGGGACAAGCGTAATGTTAACATTAGAAGAGTTTACGATTTTAGATTGTGTTATAAAACCAATGTAAGAGAACTCTAATACAGAAGAGCCTGATGGTAAAGTAAGTGTGTACTTTCCATTTGAATCGGTAACGGCACCAGCTTGTGTACCTTTTACTTTTACAGTTACCCCAGGAATGGGTAGTTTGTCATCCTGTGAAGTAACTGTACCCGTGATTGTTCTATCTTGTGCCATTGCCGTAAAAGCAACAAACATTAGAATGAACAAACTTTGTAGAAGTTTTTTCATGAAAATTTAAGTTAGTAGAATAATATGTCTGTTAAAAAGCTAAAGATAGGAAGCTAAATATTTTTTTTAACGAAATTTAACACATTGAAGACAATTTATGTCTTTCTTATGACACAACTAAATAAATAGTTTGATGGCATTTTGTCCTTAAATAAACCCATCTAATTGATATAGAATCAAATAAGGCAATTAGACATAAACTTTACATAATAATCAATTTAGCATTTAAATTGAAGACAAACTAATAATAATAAGTTATTTTCTGTTCAGTATGTAATTGAAATGATACAAAAAAGCCCCGGCTTTAAAACGGGGCTTTCATTAATAAGTTTCACTATCTGGCGGTATGCCGTAATCGATAAATTTCTTTTCTTTTTTATCCTTTTTCTTTCCAAACCAGCTTTTAACGGAGTTAAAAATTGCAGATAAATGTTCTGCATCTAATGCCTTTCCTAATTTGCCTGATGCAAGACCAACTACTGCTTTAGTTAAAAATCCTGAACTCTTGAAAATAGTTTTGTTCATAACCGTCGGCAAAAGTAAAGACATGATGGTTCCGCTGATGTTGAATTTATCATCAACCTTAAATAAATTGCTTGGCGTAGCGTACTTCTTAATAAGAGAGCCTAATGTAAATTGCTTAAAAAAAGCTTTACTATCGGTTTTTAGCAAGGTTTGTTTGGAAGTATATTCTAACTTAAGCTCTAACTTTTTTGCCTGCAGGTCTTCCAGTGTTCTGATGGTTTTATAACTTCTCATCTTCATCCTCCTCCTTGTCGGCTAATTTATCGAAGTACTTTCTAATGGCAACATTAATAATGGCTTTCTCAATATATTTATCTTTTGTAAGGTAAACAATAATGGCCAGCGCAATATAAATTAGAGATACGCAACCAAAACCTGCTGCATAGCTGTGTAAAACTGATGATAGATATAAAGCCAGTGTTACTGAACCGAACAAAAATGCGAGAATAAAACATACTATAACTGCCGTACTGGTTACTATATCTGCAAATGCTTTAGAAGCCTTTTCTACTATGTATAACCTCGTATATTCGATTCTTGCTTCTAAATAACCTTTGGTGTCATCTATAAGGTCTTCAATACTTTTCTCTTTATTTTCTTGCATAGTTTAGATGTATTTAACCGGGCAAAATATGCCCGGTTATATGTTTTTATCGGTTAAGCGTGTTCTACATCGTCACTATACTCTTCTTCAACACTTCTTAATTTGGTTTTGATAGAACTAACAACTTTATCTTTAAGGTTAGCCAGACTGTTGATTTCATCAGCTGCTTTATCCTTGATAGAATCCCCAAGATCTTTTAACGACTGGCTTAATTTGTCGCGGGTTTCTTCACCTTTCTCTGGTGCGAATAAAATACCTAGAGCAGCACCGGCAGCTAAACCAGCTAAAAGAGCAACTACAACTTTTGAGTTATCATTCATAATAATGTATTTTTAAGGGTTAACAATTCATGTACAATATAAATATAACTAACTACTATAGTATTTTATTGTTAAGCTATAAATTATAACTCATTTAGCTCATTATTTGTTTTAATTCTTTCCAATCTTTCTGACGCCAGCGTACTGGTTTCATAAATTTTAACAAGCAATATAAAATAAGATAATAGTAGCGGCCCAAAAACAAGCCCTAATATTCCAAATAAGGGTATACCAATAATTACGCCAATTACAGTTATAATGGGATGAATATTTCCAACTTTTTTCGCAATGATAAACCGGAGCACGTTATCAATGTTAATAATGACTACAAAACCAAAGATGAGCATCGCCCAGCCTTCAAAATTATGCCCGTTCGCTATTTGCAAAATGGCAGCTGGCACAAAAACTACTGGCGGACCCAAAACGGGTACAAAAGAAATAAATGTTGTAATTATGCCCCAAAATACAGGGTCCTGATAGCCCAGGATATAAAATGATAGACTAACGAGTGAGCCCTGAACCAAACAAATAAGCCCCTGCCCAAGTACATTTGCATAAGTGGTATTTCGCATTTCATCTCCAAAACGTAATGCATTTTGCTCTCTCAATGGAGCATACTTAATTAATGACCGTTCAAATTTAGAGCGCTCAATAAGCATAAAGTAGAGTAAAAAGTACATGACCAGTAAACTTAATATAATATTTACTGCACTGGATATTAATGATGGAAAGAGTTGTGTAGCCCAGTTTCCAAGCCTGTTTAATCCTTCCTGAATTAAATCCTGATTAATTTTAACAGGGCTTAGATGCTGCAACTTAACCAGCAGGTTTTTAAAGAAAATTTCATTATTTCTAAGCTCGGAGATTTTACTGATCACCATGCTGCTTAAAGCATAAAATGGGAGAATAATTACAACAATACTGACAGTAATTAAAGAAATAGCGACAAATCTCCTGTTCCAGCCTTTATTTTCGGCCAGATAAATATAAGCCGGCCTCATTATGGTATAAAGCACCAGGGTACTGAGTATTGCGCTAAATATACTTTGCAAAGAATAGGCAATTAATAATCCAAGTGCTATTATAATAACAAGGTTTATATTGTTGCGCTGTTTATAGGAGAACACCGACATATAATTGGGACGATTTGGTATTCTTTAAATGTTAAAACCTGTAATTTTGTTTTGTTTAAATTAATTTATTCCAAATCGTCAATCTTAATGCCTTTAATTTTATTGTAAAGTGTTTTTCTATCGATCTTCAGGATTTTGGCGGCTTTAGTTTTATTGAAATTAACCTCTTTCAGTACATTTAAAATTGTATCATATTCTGCTTCCTGTGCAGCATTTTTCAAATCTTTTGGCTTTTCAACAAGTTTGGCCTTAGCTTGAATGAGCGGCTTATCCGAATCGTAGAATTTAGCATTATTAGCCAGTTCAAGTGGCAAAACATCTACCTGTATTGTATTCGTATCGGTTAACAGCGCTACTCTTCTGATTACATTTTTTAATTCCCTAACATTACCCGGCCAGCTGTAGTTTAAAAAACACTCTTTTACACTATCAGAAAAACCTTTGATATTTTTATTTAATTCCTGATTTGCAATAGCCAGAAATTTATCAGCAAAAATGAGGATATCATTGCCCCGTTTCTTTAAGGATGGCAGGTGAATAGAAAACTCATTAAACCGGTGGTACAAATCTTCTCTAAAAGTACCTTTTACTATGTTCTCTGCCAGATTTTCATTCGTTGCCACAATAATACGTACATCAAGATCAATCTCTTTAGTGCTCCCAATACGTTTAACTTTTCTTTCCTGTACCGTTCTTAACAAAGTAGCTTGTATTTCGTACGATAAGTTACCAATCTCATCCAAAAACAATGTACCTCCATTGGCTTGTTCAAAGTGGCCGATTTTAGTATACAAAGCCCCTGTAAATGAACCCTTTTCATGCCCAAAAAATTCACTTCCGGCAAGTTCTTTTGTTAACGAGCCGCAATCCATTGCTACAAAAGGTTTATCCTTTCTTAAGCTGTTTAAATGAATTGTTTTTGCAACCGCTTCTTTACCGGTACCACTTTTTCCGGTTAAAATAATGCTGTAAGAGGTTGGTGCAATTAACTGGATTTGTTTTAATAAAGTGGCCGACACTTCACTTTTACCATCAATATATTCGGTATTGTTGATGTAATCAGAATCTTCATTGTTGTTTTTCTGACCCGAACTTTTACTCTCATTAAGGGCTCTTTGCGTTTCAAGTGCCTTGTTAATGGTGTTCAATATTTCGTCAGGATATAATGGTTTGGTGATATAATCGTATGCTCCAAGCTTAATTAATTCAACGGCTAACTTAATATCAGAATAGCCGGTAATAATAATTACGCCGGTTGTAGGATAGTTGTCTTTAATCTTAATCAGAATTTCTTTGCCATCTGTGTCATCCAGGCGGTAATCACAAAGAACAAGATCGAACGTTTCATTTGTTAAAATTTCCAGTGCAGAGTTACCTGTTATTGCGTTAGAAACTTCAAATCCATTTCTCACCAAAAATTTTGAAAGTAAAAGTCCAATATTTACTTCATCATCAATTATCAGTATCTTTTTTTTCATCAGGAGGAGCCTTTTTAATCTAATTAAATTTCATTTTTATGTTGTTCACATGTAAATGAAGCTTTAGTTCAGAAATTTAGCTGCACATAATTACTTAAAAAAAATGGAATTGGGAAATTTTTTCTACACTTTTTCGTTTTAAAATAGAATTAATCATACAAAATATCAGTTTCCCGTAAATACAGGCTTCCTTTTCTCTACAAATGCAGAAACACCCTCTTTAAAATCCTCTGTCTCAAAACACTTGCCAAATTCAGAAATCTCAGTCTGGTAGCCGTTAACGTCATTTATTGATGAGACAACAGACTTAATAGCCGCTGCAACTGCCAGTGGTGCTCTTTGCTTAATGATATTTAAAATTTCTTCCGCCTTGCTTATTAAATCTGTCTGAGGAACAACATAATTAACCAATCCAATTTTTTCTGCATCAACCGCACTAACCATACCAGCGGTGGTAATCAATTCAATAGCTTTACCTTTTCCAACCAACTGGGTTAACCGTTGCGTACCGCCATAACCGGGAATTAAACCTAAAGTAACTTCGGGCAGGCCAAGTTTTGCATGATCAGATGCAATACGCATATGGCAGGCCATTGCCAGTTCCAATCCACCGCCCAAAGCAAATCCATTTATAGCAGCAATAAAAGGTTTGGGCGAATTTTCTATCGCATTAAATACGGCATCCTGGCCTTTTTGAGCCAATTCTTCGCCTTGCTTCCCACTGTAATCAGAAAATTCTTTAATGTCTGCTCCGGCCACAAAAGCTTTTTCACCTGCCCCCGTTAATATTACTCCTCTAACTTCATTGGTTTTACCCGCAAAAGCAATTGCCTCTGCAAGTTCTGTCAGGGTTTCTTTATTTAATGCATTTAATGCCTTTTCACGGTTAATGGTAAGGTATAAAATGCCTTCTTTAATTTCTGATATTAAATTCTGGTATGCCATAATTAAAAGTTTCTGTGTTCAGTAACCCAATTCTGAATGTATTCTACTATGCTTGCCATGGTGGTACCCGGCGGGAATAATTCTCCCACTCCAAGTTCAGCGAGTTTTGCCCGGTCTGCTTCAGGAATAATTCCACCTCCAGTTAACAGAACGTCATCTAATTGCTTTTCTTTCATAAAATGAATGATTTTTGGAAAAACGGTCATGTGTGCACCAGAGAGTATGGAAATTCCAATGGCATCCACATCTTCCTGCAATGCGGTGTTAACAACCATTTCGGGGGTTTGTCTAAGTCCGGTGTAGATTACCTCCATACCAGCATCCCGAAGGGAAGTTGCAATAACCTTGGCTCCACGATCGTGACCATCAAGACCAACCTTCGCCACCAAAACGCGTATTGGGCGGTTTAATATTTTGCTCATAGTGAATATTAAGTTGGTGTAAATGTATAGATTTTGATTCTGAAATTAATCATTAACTAAAACAAGAAGAATTACGCTCAATCTTTTTAACTTTGCATTCTTAATTTACAGGTTTTTATGAGTGAAGAAAAGTCATTGAACTTTATTGAAGAGATTGTTGAGAACGACTTAAATAGTGGTAAGTATAAAACATTGGTTACACGTTTTCCGCCTGAACCAAATGGTTATTTACACATCGGCCACGCTAAAGCTATATGTTTAAACTTTGGTTTAACACAAAAATATGGCGGTTATACCAACTTACGTTTTGACGATACCAACCCGGTAACTGAAAAAACAGAATATGTTAACAGTCAGCAGGAAGATATAAAATGGCTTGGATTTACCTGGAAAAACGAGTTATATGCATCAAACTATTTTGATGAATTATATGCTTTTGCCGTAAAACTGATCGAAAAGGGCCTGGCCTATGTGGATGAAAGTAGTGCAGACGAAATTGCTGCTTTAAAAGGAACCCCTACCGAACCCGGCAAAGACAGCCCCTACCGCAACCGCAGCATGGAAGAAAACCTTGACCTTTTCACCAGAATGAAAAATGGAGAATTTGGTGATGGGGCCTATACTTTAAGGGCTAAAATTGATATGACAAGCCCGAATATGTTAATGCGTGATCCGATTATTTACCGCATTAAACATGCTGAACATCATCGTACAGGGAATAAATGGTGTATTTATCCGATGTATGATTTTGCCCATGGCCAAAGCGATAGTATAGAAAATATTACACACTCTATTTGTACTCTGGAATATGTTTCGCACCGTGAATTGTATGATTGGTTTATAGAAAAGCTGGAAATTTTTCCTTCTAAACAATATGAATTTGCCCGTTTAAACCTTACTTCAACGGTAATGAGTAAGCGCAAATTGCTTCAATTGGTCAACGAAAATTTGGTAAACGGCTGGGATGATCCACGCATGCCTACGATATCGGGTTTACGCAGACGTGGTTTTACGCCGAAAAGTGTTCGCGAATTTTGTGAACGTATCGGTATCGCAAAACGTGAAAATCTGATTGAATTAAGCTTACTTGAATTCTGCATTCGCGAAGATTTAAATAAATCGGCTAACCGTGTAATGGCTGTTTTAGATCCGATTAAACTGGTAATCACCAATTATCCGGAAGGACAAAGTGAAGATTTAATTGGCGAAAATAATCCTGAAGCTGAAGATGGTGGAGGTACACGTATAATTCCTTTCAGCAATGAACTTTGGATTGAGCGAGAAGATTTTATGGAAGTTCCGGCAAAAAAATGGTTCCGTCTGGCACCAGGGGCTATGGTTCGCTTAAAATTTGCCTATATCGTTAAATGTGAAGATTTTGTAAAAGATGAAAATGGTCAGGTAACCGAAATTCGTTGCACCTATTTCCCTGATTCTAAAAGTGGAAACGATACCAGCGGCATTAATGTTAAAGGTACCATACACTGGGTAAGTGCAGCACATGCAAAAACGGCCGAAATTCGTTTGTATGACCGCTTGTTTACCTCTGAAACGCCTGATGCAGAAGAGGGTGATTTTAAAGATTACTTAAACCCTGAGAGTTTAACCGTATTGCCGAATGCTTATATTGAGCCTGCTTTGGCAACTGCTGACTTAGATAGCCGTTATCAGTTTATCCGTAAAGGTTATTTCTGTTTGGATAAAGATTCTACCGCTGAAAAGCTGGTATTTAACAGAACAGTTACTTTAAAAGATACTTTTAAGAAGCCTAACTAAAGGAATAAAATTTCTTTAAGGCATACGCCACGGAAACACAGAATCCACGGAAAATATTCCGTATCAATTTCGTGATTCCGTGGCTATTTTTTGTTCTTTTTACACAAGCTATCAGTAATATATGCAGAACGTATAAATTGAATTAGCTAATACTTTGTATACACATTATACAATACCAAAATATCTACAGGTGTAAGCTTTGGTGTCAAATCGCTTTGTATAAAGTGACGCTTAAAGGCAGTAATAGCCGCACCTAAATCACTTGTATCATATCCAATAAGTTTTAATGCATTGGTGGTATCGAAATCGGCAGGTGGATTTTTAAGCACCTCATCATACCAATAACCGAAACCTTTATCAGCCAGTTTTTTCCACGGAAAATTATTTGGATCGGGTTTACGTTTTGGTGCAATATCGGCATGTCCAATAAAGTTTGCAGTCGGAATACCGTATTTCTTTTTCAGTGTACCTAAAAGTTTAATCAGGCTGTTAATCTGTGCATCGGTCCATATATCTGTTGTTCCATTATTATCCATTTCAATGCCGATTGAGGAAGAGTTTAAATCCGTATCCTTTCCCCATTTACTAACACCAGCATGGTTTGCCCTCAAATAATCGTTAACCATATGCACTACTTTACCATCACGGCTAATTACATAATGCGCACTGGTACCTGTTCGGGTAAGGGTAAAAGTTTTAATGGTTTGGGCTAAACTATCCTGGGCGGTATGGTGAATAATTACAAAATTGGGTTTACGGATACCAAAATTAACGGAACCAACCCACTGTTGATTTGAAGCCATTAGAGAATCGTATAATTGACCTTCTGGTGGTGTTGTACTTATAACTTTAGAGAAATCTCTCGCTTTTTCTTTATAAACTTTTTCCGAAGCTGCATATTTACTTGTGCTGCAGGCAGAAAGTAAAGCGATACCGGCAATAGAAAAATAAGATAGAAATTTTGAAGAAATTATTGATGACATGATATTAATATTAAAAAAATGAAGTTACAAAGTTATGCTAAACTTCATCCTTTCCATCAAACTTTATACAAAGCTTTCAAATTTTACTAATTTAGCGCCGATATAATTTAAGAATGAAGAATTTATATAAACCAACCATATTTCTATCGGCATTAGCCCTTTCAGCAAGCCTTTTTTCGGCCTGCACCAGCAACACAAAATCTACAGACAATAAAAATGTAACGGAGCAAAGAGACAGTCTTGTAGACTATGTTGCGCATCGTTTACCCATTTATGAAAAGGTTAAATTAACAACCAATATTAACTTGCTAAGCGTTAACGACCGTAAAATATTACCGCTTTTAATTCAGGCTGCTGAAATTATGGACGAGCTTTACTGGAAACAGGCTTATCCGCAACGCGACAGCCTACTTGCAACCATAAAAGATGAAAAAACCCGCGATTTTGTAAACATCAATTATGGCCCGTGGGATAGATTAAATAACGACAAACCTTTTGTTACCGGGGTTGGCGTAAAACCGGAGGGTGCTTCTTTTTATCCCTACGGAATCAGTAAGGAAGCGATTGAAAAATCAAACCTGGCGGATAAATCCGGTGCTTATTCAGTGGTTAGAAAAGATAGTACTGGTAAGTTAAGTACCGTTCCTTACCATATTTTATTTGCCTCAGAATTGCAAAAAGCTTCTTCTTTATTAAAACAAGCAGCATTAATTACGGAAGATGCCAGCTTAAAAAAATACTTAACGCTTAGAGCGGATGCATTGGTAACAGATAATTTTACGGCTAGTGATTATGCCTGGCTGGATATGAAAACCAATGGTTTGGATATTATTATCGGCCCGATAGAAAACTATGAGGATAAACTTTTTAATGCCCGGACCAGTTATGAAGCTTACGTTTTAATAAAAGATAAAGAATGGAGCAAGCGACTTGCTAAATACGTAAAAATGCTTCCCGATTTACAAAAAGGATTACCTGTTGCAGCAAAATACAAAGCGGAAACGCCAGGTACAGATTCTGAATTAAATGCTTATGATGTTGTTTATTATGCCGGAGATTGTAATGCCGGATCTAAAACCATTGCGGTGAATTTACCCAACGATGAGAAAATTCAACAGGAAAAAGGAACACGCCGTTCTCAGCTTAAAAATGCGATGAAGGCCAAGTTTGATAAAATTCTCGTACCCATAGCCAAAGAATTAATTGATGCTGACCAACAACAATACATTAAATTCGATGCCTTTTTTGCAAATGTAATGTTCCACGAAGTAGCCCACGGCCTGGGTATTAAAAAAACAATAACAGGCAAAGGATTTGTTCGTGAGGCATTGAAAGAACAGTACAGCTGGCTGGAAGAAGGCAAAGCCGATATATTAGGTTTGTATATGGTAACCGGCTTACTTAAAAAAGGAGAGTTAACGGGCGATATAAAAGATTACTACACCACTTTTATGGCAGGTATTTTACGTTCTGTACGTTTTGGCGTATCAGAAGCACATGGTAAAGCCAATATGCAATGCTTTAATTACTTTAAAGAAAAAGGGGCATTTGAACGTACTACAAAAGGAACTTACAAGGTAAATTTCGACAAATTTGCTTCTGCCATGAACGATTTAAGTGCTTTTATCATCACTTTACAAGGTAACGGCGATAAAGCTACAGTAGAAAAAACTCAAAAAACAATGGCGCTGGTTCCTGCAGAATTGCAAACGGACTTAGATCGTTTAACTAAAAAGAGCATTCCTGTAGATGTTGTTTTTGAACAGGGCGTAGATGTACTTGGCGTAAAATAGTATCTAAAATATTTAGGGTAAAAGCCCGGTTAGCTGTCACAGTTAGCCGGGTTTTTTATTTCAACACGATTAGGGCGGCTACATTTTTGCAAAAAGTTTGTAACCTTTTAAAAAAAACATCGTCTTAATAATACTAAAACAGTGGAAAGCTTTTCATTTCCCAAATAAACTTTAAATAAGCCGGCAATTAAGTTAGCGTAGTTAAAGCTGCGTTGAAAACTGTTTTGCTAAATTTTTAAAAATAAAAAAATCAACCCAGTGAATACATTTTACAAACTATTACTAACCGCCATCTCCGTTTTTACAGCGAACAGCCTTTATGCTCAAACCAGTAGCAAGCCCAATATTAGCGGCGTTATTTTAGATGAAAACAAAAAACCTGCAGATTATGTTACGGTTGTTCTTTTTAAAGCAACAGATTCAAGTGTTGTTAAAACCGCTTTTACAGATCAGGCTGGAAATTTCAACTTCTTAGTTTCAGCCAAAGGCGATTATTTTTATAAAGCCAGTATGATGGGTTATAAAACCTTAAGAAGTAAAACCTTTAAACTGGAAAATGCCGATCAGAAAATAGATTTTGGGTCAGCTCAGTTAAGTTCTGCTTCACAAAACTTAAAAGAGGTTACTGTTGCGTTTACCAAACCTTTAATTGAGCGTAAAAGCGATAAACTGGTTATGAATGTTGAAAATAGCAGCATTGCAACAGGATCTACTGCTTTAGAACTTTTACAAAAAGCGCCAGGTGTAAGTGTAGATCAAAATGACAACATTTCTATGCAGGGAAAACAAGGGGTTTTAATTATGCTGGATGGTAAACAAACCTATATGAGCAGTGCTGATGTAGCAAATTTGCTTCGCAATATGCAAAGTTCCCAAATAGAAAGCATTGAACTGATTACCAACCCTTCGTCGAAATATGATGCTGCCGGTAACTCTGGAATCATCAACATTAAAACTAAAAAAAGTAAAAGTGCTGGTACAAACGGCAGTCTTAATTTAGGTGCTGGTCAGGGTAAAAATTTTAGAGGGAATGCCGGAATTGATTTAAACCACCGCGATAAAAAATTCAATCTTTATGGCAATTACAATTATTTCTACAATAAAAATAGCCGCAACATTTATATAGACCGTATTTCTAATGGAGTAAACGGGAACCCTGATACTTACTTCTCTCAGGGTGGAGGCAATATCCGTCACAACAACAGCAACGGATATAAAGTTGGATTGGATATATTTCTAAATAAAAACAATACACTTGGCTTCCTTGTAAACGGTTATTCTAATACAAGCAACCAGGATGAAAATAACAAAACCTTAATTGGCCCTTCTTTTTCTAAGCTGGATTCATTTACTATTTCCAACAGTTTCACAAAAAACAGTTATAAAAACATTGCTTACAATATTAATTATAAGTCGGTTTTAGATACCGCAGGACAGGAAATAACCTTTGATGGTGACTATTCCAGTTATAAAGGCAATAGTAACATTGATTATATTAATGATTACTTTTTTGCAAATGGCACACCGATAAGGCCAACCGTTTTAACCCGTAATGCCACACCTACCAATATTAAAATTAAAGCATTTAAGATAGATTACACACTGCCAATTAGTAAGACCGTAAAATTTGAAACCGGTATAAAAAGCAGCTGGGTTACTACAGACAATAATTTTGCAGCAGAACAGTTTGTAAATAATATCTGGCAGAACGATGTACACAAAAGCAATCAGTTTATTTATGATGAAAATGTAAACGCTGCCTATGCAAATTTAAATAAACAGTTTAAATCAACCAGTATTCAGCTGGGTTTAAGGGCAGAGCAAACCAACTCAAAAGGAAATTCTATTACCGAGAATAAAATTGTAAAAAGAGATTATCTTGATTTCTTTCCAAGTGTATTTATTAACCAGGCTTTATCAAAAAATAATGATTTGGGGATTTCATACAGTCGCAGGATAGACAGACCAAGTTATGATGACTTAAATCCGTTCATCTATTTTCTGGATCAATATACTTACCAGAAAGGTAATCCATTTCTTAACCCTCAATACACCCATAACTTTGAGTTAAACTACACCTTTATGAAAAAGTATATTGCCGCTTTAAGTTATAGCAGAACAAGTGATCTGATTAGTCAGGTATTGCTTCCTGATGGAAAAGCTTTGTTTCAAACCAATGAAAATCTTGCTAAGCAAGAAGTATGGGGTTTAAACATTAATGCGCCGGTAAAAATATTTAAATGGTGGGAAACCAATAACAATCTTAATATTTTTAACCTGAAATATGATTCACCAAATCTGGCAGGCAGAGCACTAAGCACCAATAAAACTTCATTCCAGTTTAAAACACAGCATACTTTTACCATTGCAAAAGGTTTTACAGGTGAGTTAAGCGGAAACTATGAATCTCCGATTGATGGCGGTACCATTGCCATTAAAGAGCGTTATGGGGTGGATATGGGTTTAAGCAAATCGTTTATGGAGAAAAAAATGAATTTGAAATTCTCTTTAAGTGATGTATTTAAAACACAAAAAATGCGGGCAAACAGCACTTTAACAGGTCTTGAATATACCATTCGCCAGGATTACGATAGCCGTGTTGCAAGAATAAGCTTTACTTATCGCTTTGGACAAAATGAAATTAAACCAGCCAGAAGAAGAAGTACCGGATTAGAATCTGAGCAGGGCAGGATAAAAAATTAACAGATCACCTCAACCAAAAGGCCCGGTTCCATTGGTAACCGGGCCTTTTTTATGGGATTTATGCTAATCGTATTACAAATCAAACTTTATACCTTGAGCCAAAGGCAATGTATTAGAATAGTTTATGGTATTTGTTTGTCGGCGCATGTAAGCTCTCCATGCGTCAGATCCACTCTCTCTGCCACCACCGGTTTCTTTTTCGCCACCAAATGCACCACCAATTTCTGCACCGGATGTACCAATATTTACATTGGCAATACCACAATCAGAACCTTGTGCAGATAAAAACTGCTCTGCTTCTCTTAAGTTCAGCGTCATTATTGCAGATGATAATCCTTGTGGCACCCCATTTTGCAAAGCAATGGCTTCATCAAGTGTTTTATATTTAATGAGGTATAAAATCGGGGCAAAAGTTTCATGCTGAACAATTTTATATTCATTTTTAACTTCAGCAATACAGGGTTTTACATAACATCCGCTGCTGTAAGCTGCACCTTCTAAAACGCCGCCTTCTACCACAAAATTTCCACCTTCAGCTTTACATTTTTCAATAGAATCCAGATAGGCTGCAACAGCATCGGTATCGATCAATGGTCCTACATGGTTGCTTTGATCCAACGGATCTCCAATTCTAATCTGACCATAAGCCTTAACCAGTTTTTCTTTAAAAGCATCATATACACTTTCATGAATAATTAATCTTCGGGTTGATGTACAACGTTGACCTGCCGTACCCACAGCCCCAAAAACGGCACCGATTAAGCTCATATCCAAATCAGCATGCTCAGAAATAATAATGGCATTATTGCCGCCAAGCTCTAATAAACTTTTACCCAGGCGCGCCCCAACCGCAGCTGCAACCGCCTTGCCCATTCGCGTAGATCCTGTAGCGGAAATTAAAGGTACACGACCATCATTGGTCATCAGTTCGCCAACTTCACGATCGCCAATAATTAAGCTGGATACGCCTTCGGGAATGTTATTGGCTTCAAAAACTTTGGTAATAATATGCTGACAGGCGATCCCGGTTAGTGGTGTTTTTTCTGATGGTTTCCAGATGCAAACATTTCCGCAAACCAAGGCCAGTGCGGCATTCCAGCTCCAAACGGCAACCGGAAAATTAAAGGCAGAAATAATCCCCACAATACCCAGTGGATGCCATTGCTCATACATGCGATGGCTCGGGCGCTCGCTATGCATGGTTAAACCATAAAGCTGACGGGATAAACCCACTGCAAAATCACAGATATCAATCATTTCCTGTACTTCACCAAATCCTTCCTGCAAACTTTTACCCATTTCATACGAAACCAGGCTACCTAATGCTTCTTTATTTGCACGAAGCGCATCGCCAAATTGTCGTACAATTTCCCCTCTTTTCGGAGCTGGAATGGTACGCCAATACACAAATGCTTCCTGCGCTTTAGCAATAATCGTTTCATAATCTGCAGGTGTGGCCATTTTTGCAGTGGCAATTATTTTTCCGTCAACGGGTGAAAAACTTTCTAAAGATTTTGCATTCGATTCGCCACCCCAATGGCTGCCCGTACTAAAAGCAGCATTCCCGGCGTGGATACCTAATTTGCTTAATATCGATTTAATATCTGCTTGCATAATTTTAAATATGTGGTTTATACAAAAAAACAAAAAATTAACAGAACTGCTTCATAATAAATTTTTAGTTTCCCATAAATTGTAACTTTGGTTTTCTTATCCTTATCCAATAACCATTTAAAATAAAGAATAAAATATGAAAAAGCATTTCGTGCTCTATGGGTTAATTGCAGCTGGCTTATCTTATGCTACAGAACTCCAGGCCCAAACGCAACCCGGTTCGAAAGACAACAATTTAAAAATTTATCGTGTTACCGCCACCAAAGTAAATGATCTTGTACACACTAAACTGGATGTATCTTTTGATTACGCAAAGCGATATTTATATGGTAAAGAATGGCTAACGTTAAAGCCCCATTTTTATGCAACAGATTCTTTAACCCTTGATGCACAAGGCATGGATATTAAAGAAGTTGCCTTGGTCGGTTTAAAAGGCAATACGCCTTTAAAATATTCGTACAACGACAATAAATTATACATTACCTTAAATAAAAAGTACAGCAACACCGAAAAATATACCGTTTATATTGCCTATACCGCCAAACCCGATGAACTTAAAGTAAAAGGCAGCGCTGCAATTACAGATGCAAAAGGACTATATTTTATCAATCCGGATGGCAGCGATAAAAACAAACCTACCCAAATATGGACACAGGGTGAAACAGAATCTTCATCGGCCTGGTTTCCAACGATAGATAAACCAGATCAGAAAACAACGGCAGAAATTTCGATGACTGTTCAATCGAAATATGTAACGCTTTCTAATGGTAAGCTGGTTACTCAAAAAGCCAATGCAAACGGAACGCGTACCGATACCTGGAAAATGGATTTGCCCCACTCTCCGTATTTATTTATGATGGCTGTAGGCGATTTCAAAATAACGAAGGATACCTGGAAAGGAAAAGAAGTGAGTTACTACCTTGAGCCGAAGTATGCGCCTTATGCCAAGCAGATTTTTGGCAAAACACCAGATATGATCCAGTTTTACAGCACAACCTTAGGTGTGGATTACCCATGGAATAAATATTCGCAAATTGTGGGTCGTGATTATGTTTCTGGTGCTATGGAAAACACCACCGCAACCTTACATGGAGAGCATGTTCAAAAAACGGACCGTGAGTTGCTGGATGGAAATGAAGAGGGTACCATTGCCCACGAACTTTTTCACCAGTGGTTTGGTGATTACGTAACTGCCGAATCGTGGTCTAACTTAACCATGAACGAATCTTTTGCAACTTTTGGGGAAGTTATCTGGCGTGGCCATGACGGCGGAAAGGATGCAGAAGATAAATCCCGTTATGAAAAACTACAAACTTATTTAGGCTCAACAAAAGATGGCGAAAGCCCGGTATTGGCCCGTTTCCATTACAATGATAAGGAAGACATGTTTGATAACATCAGCTATTCAAAAGGATCGATCATTTTATATGCACTTAAAAACCAAATGGGTGATGACGCTTTTTTCAAATCTTTAAATCGTTATTTAACCACAAATGCTTTTAAAAACGGAGAAACCCACCAATTGCGCTTGGCAATGGAAGAGGTTACGGGAAAAGATTGGAGCCCATATTTTAATCAATGGTATTATAATGGAGGTCACCCGATTTTAAGTGTTGATTATAGCTATGACAATGGCAAAGCCATCATAAAAATTAAACAAATTCAGGAGAATGCTGTCCAGACTTTTACGCTGCCTTTGAAAGTTGATATTTATGCTGGTGGTAAAAAAATCAGCAAAGATATTTTAATCGACAGCCGTGACCAAAGTTTCAGTTTTGAGGTAAGCAGTAAACCTGATCTGATTGATTTGGATGTGGATAAAATTTTAGTAGGTGAAATTCAGGACAATAAAACGCCTGAAAACTATTATTTCCAGTATAAAAATGCGGCTAGCTATGCAAACAGAATTAATGCTTTAAGTTTTGCTGCAAAAAGTAAAGATGCAAAAGCACAGGATTTATTGGTTAGTGGCTTAAAGGATCAGTCGGCTGATTTACGCGTACTGAGCATTCGTGGCCTTAAGTTAACTGATGAGCAGAGCAAAAATGTTGCGCTTCCAATTCTGCTTCAACTGGCTAAAACAGATAAAAATACAGATGTAAGATCGGCCGCTATTTCAAAACTGGCTACCACAGGTGATGTAGCTTATAAAGCGTTATTAAGTGACGGCCTGAAAGATAGATCTTACAAAGTAATTGCGGCTTCTATTGGTGGTTTAGCTAAACTGGCTCCTGAAGAAAGCATTGCGGCTTTGGCTCAGCTGGATCAGGATACGAAAGATCATATTGCTCCCTCTATTGCTGCTTTATATGTTGGCGATCCTGCGGATGCACACCAGCCATTTTTTGAAAATGTTATGGCGAACGGCGACAGAAATAAAGTTTATGCTGTAGTTGGTGCATATTATCAGTACCTGACCAGAAATAACAATCCCGCCGTTACAGAAAAAGGGATCAAAAACATCAGCGATGCGATTGACCGTTTAAAATTATCCGGTGGTTTAACCAAACAACTTGCAGCAGCTTATGATTCAACTGCACAAGGGAAAGCAAAACAAGCTTCATCAGCAAGCGGAGATGCGAAAACTAATTTAGAAAAACAGGCAGATTTATTTAAAAAAGCGGCTGTTGATTTAAATAATAAATAGAAAGATAGCGTTTACCCATTATATTAAAAAAGCTCCGTAGAAATTAATCTACGGAGCTTTTTATTTTGAAAAAATCAAGTATTACCTTAATCCTTTATAAACCAGCGTATCTGTAGCAGATCTGCTGGAAGGGCTTGTGCCCCATTGAAAAGAAAGGTAAAAAGTTTTTGTATTCGGATCGTAACGGTTATCATAACCTGGCGTGTTTTGCAAAGAACTGTTTGCTGTACTTTTCATGGTTACCTTGTTTGTTGCAGGATCAACATTAATTGTTAATCCGTCAATACCACCAACAGCACCTCCATTAGACCAAACCTGAGAAAAATCAACAGCATTAGCACCATGGGTAACCAGCTCTTTACTCAATCCTGAGAAATTACCCGATAAAACGGGATCACCTTCTCTAAATACATAGCCTTTAAAATTGTACACCCCATCGTATCTGTTTCTTACGCCCACATTTACCACCACAGAAGCAAAGTTTTTACTAATTACTTCACCAGAAGCATCGGTAATGGTTACCGGAAGTCCATAAGCTAAATCAGGGTTAAGTAAAGTGCTTACAAATTTAACCGGCACCTGAACCCGGCGCTGACCTGCCGGAATCGTAATTGATGTTGGCATAGAGAACGCATTAACCGGTAAAATGGTTAAGGGCGGATCATTGGGATGAGCAGTGTTATAATTGTCAATCATTGCCGGATTAATAGACAAAGTCACGTTAATCGGTGTTGATTTTGTATTTGAAGCCGTGTAATTAATGTAAAAGAAATAATCGCTCGGTTCATCTTTTTGAATCAGTGAGGTTGATAACGAATTCACACTCCCATCACCCATTGGGGATCCAACAGGAATTTCAACAACTGGGGTAGTACTCGAAAAATCAGGCTGCTCATTTTTATTTTTTAAGCAGGAGGATAAAGCTATTGTGCAAATAACAAGAGCAATTCCTTTTAGTATATTCTTATTTTTCATCTTTTTGTGATTAATTATTGAACATCCCAGAAGATTCTGGAAGTAAACTGGTTAATGGTACCTTCTGCAATAACATTGGCAGAGTTGGTGTTATATTCTCTTTGAGGGTATAACATTCTTACCGGTATTTTTTTGGTGGTTACTGTAGAAGCAATTGAAATTGGCATATCGGCAGGAAGTTCCAAACGTCTGTAGTCAGACCATGGCTCGATATCATTTGTACCGTTCATTGCAGCCCATTTTTGTTTAATGATTAAGGCCATTTTATCTGAATTGGTATCCCATTTTGCAACTGCCTGATCAGCAAGATAAGTTATCGCTTCTGCCTCCGTTAAACCCAGGTAAACAAAGTTGGCTTTAACAGCAGCTTCATAATAAGCTTTGGCATCACCTGCAATCCATCCTCTTTGCGCAGCCTCAGCCTGGATAAATAAGCTTTCAAAATCGGTTATAATCGGTTGCGGCTGATCATACGACTTTAAAACACCTTCACCTATAGAAGAAACTGTTTGAATGGTTTGATCAAAATTAACATCTTGCCCCCACTGTAAACTTACATAAGTACTGCCTGCATTATCATTTACAGTATTATACATTTTGGCTAATCTCGGATCGGCATTGTTTTTAAGAAAGTCCATACCGTAGGTACTGGCCAGCATATAGCCATGACTTGCCGTACGGGTACCATCAACTTTATAACCGTATACGCCCCAAAACGGGTTTTGCTTGCCATCCGTATTTAAGTAACCGGGATTATTAAAAATGCCATCGCCGGTACCGATATAGCCCATGCCATTTGCATTAATTTTTGCTATTTCGGCTTTAATGTAAGCTTCTCTTCCCGGCATTTGAGATTGTCTCAACAGGATTCTTAATTTTAAAGTATTGGCAAATTTACCCCATTTCTGAACATTACCTTTGGCAAAAATATCTGCCGATGCATCTCCTGGCGCTACGCTAGCTGTTTTAAAGAGGTTTGCAGCTGTATCCAGTTGTTTAGCCAGGTCTTCATAAATTTCCTGTCCCTTATCATATTTAGGGGTAAGGAATTTAACAGATTGCGAGGCTTGTGAATATGGTACATTGCCATAAAAATCAACCAGGTATTGATAATCCCACGCTTTCATGGTTTTAGCCACTGCTACAAAAAAGTTTTGTCCTGAAGCTTTACCCTGAGTTTCAAGATAAGTGTAATCGGTTAAGTTATCGTAAACATTAGCCCAAAGCGTAGTAGATCCACTCCAGTTTGTTGTAAAGTTATAAGAACGTTCTTCATACCAGCCCGAAACCCCACCCGGTGTCATCCAGTAGTTCATCCATAAGGCAGCGAAGCTGTAGAAAATAGAATGTCCGGTTGTTGAAGCGGCAGTATTGTTTAATGCACCTGTTAAAATCAAGGCTGGTTTAGCAGAAGTTGCATTATTAGGGTTAGTATTAATATCTAAATATCCCTTTTTACATGCCCCCAGCAATATGGCCGAGGCTGTAAATAAATATATTAATTTCTTTTTCATGTCTTTTCTTTAATTATTTAAAAGCCAACTGTTGCTGTAAATCCGTAAATACGGGTTGGAGGGGTTTGATTTAAATTGTTTACACCTTGTGCATTACCCGTTCCCACGTTAATCTCAGGGTCTGTGTAAATGTTGTCACTAGGCCTGAACATGAATAAGTTTCTTCCAACTAATGCGATACTGGCATTTTTAATAAACTTGGCTTTACTTTGCAACCATTGAGATGGCACCTGATAAGCCAAAGATAATTCTCTGATTTTCCAGAATGCAGCACTTGAAACATAGTTTGAAGCGGTATTGGTACGGATACCATCAGACCAGAAAGATCCGTTACCCTGAATGGTTGTGGTATTGGTATTAGGTACAAATACGCCTGGCGAAGTTTGTATTACTGAATTTGGATAAATAAAACGTTCGCGACCTGCCTGCGCAGAAGTATAACTGATACCCGCAAAATCCAATGTGCTTGCCATGCTGCTGTAGAAAACATTTCCACTGCGATATTCAGCAACACCTGATAAAGTAAAGTTTTTAAAGGTAACGCTGGTGTTAACCCCTAAAATATGGCTTGGGTTGGTTTGTCCAAAGTCTTTGTTTACCGGATTAGAAAGTGGCAAACCTGTGTTGGCATCTACAATAACACGTCCATCAGGAGTAGTTTGATAAGTACTTACCTGCAATGACGGAAAACTTTGTCCAACCACGATGTAGTTATTATCACCTATACCTAATTGAGACTGCCCCTGGTATAATGATAATACCTTATTGGTGTTATAAGAATAGTTAACACCCACATTCCATCTGAAACCATTAGATAAACCAATAACTGGCGCAGCGTTTAAGCTAAACTCGATCCCTTTGTTTTGTCCAACTCCAGTATTGATAATTGCACTTGTATAACCAGTTGTACCCGATAAATCGATACCATTAATAATTTCCTGATCTTTAGTTTTTTGAATGTATGCAGAAGTTTCTAAGGTAATTCTATTGTTTAAAAAGCCTATATCAACGCCAATTTCTTTTGAAATGGTTTGTTCAGGTTTTAAATTAGGATCGTAAACAACATTATCTATTGTATAACCTGCTGTACCGCCATAAGGGAAATTACCCGCAGCATTAATGGTAGAAATTAGTTTATATGGATCAATTTGAACCGCATATACTTTAGAAATCCCTCCACGAACTTTCAAATTACTAATTAATTTACTCTCTTTTAACGCAGGTATTGCATCCGTAAGTGTAACCGCTACATCTACTGCCGGATAAAAGAAAGAACGGTTGTTTTTTCCTAATCGCGAATCCCAGTCATTTCTTCCAGAAAGGTGGACAGTCAGGTAGTCGTTATAAGTAGCCGTTAAATCTCCAAAAGCACCTAACTGGCGGGAGTTACGCTCAGTTTCAGAACCTACAATTTCGCCGGTACGGTTGTTCAGGTTAAATAAGTTATCAATAACAAGGTTATTTCCTTGCGAAGTCATGTACTTATAATTTTTTTGAATAACCTGTGCACCACCGATTAATGTAAATTTAAATTGGTTAAACGTTTTAGTAACTGTCGCTAAAAAATCTCCTGTGTACCTGCTTTCAAACTCATTATAATCGCGGACAGAAGATCGGGTGTATTGCGTTGCGGCAACTCCTTTACCTGAATCGTGTGCAAAATCAGAATAGGTGTAAGCATAATTAAAATCCTTACCCTGTGTATTTTTGGTACTCAAACCGCCTCTTGCCATTATACTTACCCAGCTAACTGGTTTATAAGTGATGGAAATATTACCCAAAAGGTCATCTCTTCTCTCTTTATTACGATTTTGCTGTAATCCAAAGTAAGGGCTTGAATAATAATCGTTATAATAATCATTAGGATTTCCGTATTTCGAATTTAGATCGCTATACTCGGTTAACGGAATATTACCCGGCGTATTAATTACGTTGTTATAAACCTGGTTGGTACTTTTATCGTAGTTACGCTGGGTATAGTTAAATGAATAGTCAGCAAAAAATTTATTAATTTTTCTTGTGCCGTTAACACGAAAAGCTGTTCTGTTTGATTTATCACCCGGAACATAACCTTTACTGTTTACACGCTGCATGTTAATATAAGTAGTTCCGTTTTCATTTCCACCTGAGTAGGTAAGATCATTTTGCTCATCAATACCGGTTTCAAAAAAGTTTTCTTTTTCACCTTTTTTATACGTGTAAGGAACCATTTGATAAGTACCATCTTCCAATACCCGGCCAACTGGTCTTAGGCTTCCATCAAAACGATCTCCAAATGTTTGGTTCTCAAATGGAGTATATAAACCAAAGCCAAAATCATCCTGTGTGGTACCTCCGCCAAACTCAGTTTGCATCTTTGGAAAATAGGATAAACGATTTAGTAACGTGGAATTAGTATAAGTTACCGAGCCTCCATCAGAAGATCCCCTTTTGGTACTCACAATAATTACCCCATTTGAAGCATCAGATCCATACAATGCCGCCGCATTTGCACCTTTCAAAATATTTACATTGTCAATGTCATTTGGATTGATAGAGTTTAACTGGCTTAACGGAACAATAACACCATCCAATACCAAAAGAGCCTGATTATTTCCTGTAAAAGAGCGGTTACCCCTTAAAACAACCCTTACCTGGTCGCCAGCATCAATCTGGTTATTGGCCTGAGTAATTTGCAAACCGGCTACTTTTCCGGATAAACCAGTTGCCAGGTTGGTTGGCCTGCTTGAAGTTAACGCTTTGCCCGTTACTTGCTGAGTAGCATAGCCAATTTCTTTTGGCTTACGCTTAATACCAAGCGCTGTAGTAATGGTCACTTCGCTCAATGTTTTGTCATCTGAAGCCAGCTTAACATTAATTGTCGACTGACCTCCAACGGTAATTTCCTGTGTAATAAAACCAATGTAAGATAACTGAAGTACATCCTGTGGGGCTGCACTAATCGTAAATTTTCCATCAGCAGAAGTTACTGTTGCTTTTTTAGTGCCTTTTATAAGAACACTTACTCCAGGAAGCGGCAAACCATCGCCCGACCCTACCACTTTTCCTGTTACATTCTTATTTTGGGCTCTTATCTGAGTAAGTCCCATAAACAAGAATATGAACAAACCAAGTACAAGTTTTTTCATAATTTTTTTAATCTAGTTTATAGTTAGTAATGAACCATAATTACACGAATATTTAACTCAATGTCAAATACATCTGTAATTACCGGACTAAAATATAAAATACATTTAAGATATCACTAAAATGTTTTAGTAAATTTATTCTTTTCAATATTTTGAATAAAAATTTAACTAAATTCGTTCAGATTTGTTAGCCATTAACAGAACTAAAATCCTTAATCAGCACTTCATTTTAAACAAAATCCAAATCACTACAAATTCACCTCAAACCAATTATTATGAAAAGAATTTTTATGCTAGCCTTATCATTTAACTTGTTAACAGTTGCTGTTTTTGCGCAAAACCTAACCGTTGGACCAAGTTCAAAACAACTAATGGCCACCAACATGAAAAGTTACGAGGGTTCGCCATTCTTTAACAATAGTTATACAGAAAGCAGGGTAAAAACAAATAGTCAAAAAGAATTCATGGCGCCTGCTTTAAGGTATAACCTTTATACGCAGCAGCTGGAATATTCCGACAATGATAAAGTCTATGCTATCCAGGATTCGGTACAAGCATTCACAATGCCTGATAGTCTTGGCCACATTCATCACTTTATTAAAAAGAAAGGGGAGAAAAAGGACGCTTTTTATGAAATACTTTTTTCGGGCAATGCTGAACTTTTAAAGCAATACATCGCTAAAAATGAGGTTACTGAAGATTGGTACACCAAAAAACAGGTGAAAAAAATGGTACATCAGGTCATTTATTTTCTAAATAAAGATGGAAAAATTCAAAAAATTTCTCCGGCAGGCAAAAACATCCACGCTCTATTAGCCGATAAAAAAGACAAAATACAGGCTTTAATTGATACTGAAAAGCCAGATTTGAATACCGATACAGGTTTAATTGAGGTATTCAAATATTATAATGCATCTAATTAATTACTTTTCTTGTGTTTACAAAGTGATAACCCACGGCTTAACTACAGTGGGTTATCCTTTTTATTTACAACCATCCTTTCGTCTGGTATCAATGATATAAACAATTTGCCAACCCTTTTCTCCTTTTACCAGCTGGAAAGAATTTACGCCACAATGGCTAAATTTCTCGTCAACATAAAATTTATAATCCGTCCATACACTGGCCAAAGGCCCGTCTATTAATATTTTGGTGAAAACGATTCGCTCATCATACTTTTCTTTATGCGGCGTACCTAAAAATTTCAAAAAGCCGTCGACAGATTCAGTTCTCACTGTCGTTTTTCCATCTTTATTAACAATGGTTTGCATTAAACTTCCTTTTGCAAAAGCCGATCTTGCTAAGGTGCTGTCGCCAGCTTTCATACCGGTAAATAACTTATTAACGGCATCTTTAACCTGTTCTTCCTCGTTAGACTGGGCAAACAATTTTGGAGTAAAAAGCATTAAAAACAATGCTAAAATGGCTAATCTTTTCATGACTTGTTAATTACTGATTTTAGAATAAATTTATATTACTTTTGTAAAAGTAGGGAAATGGAACCGCGATGCTGCAAAAATCATTTGATTATTCACACATCTTAATCACAATCAATACAGTTTATATTCAGGTATTTACATCTGCCGGGAAGGCTAATGTTAATAATTATTTTTAAAACGAATAATTAAATATTGTAAACTTATAATGTGTTTTTCTGCTAATTGGCACGGTTCTTTAATGATAACGATATGGAAGAAGAATTCTTTTTTGAATCCAACGAAGATGCGCAACGCTCAGTAGAACGTTACGAAGAGATGATCCGAAACAAGGACCAGTATTTTTTTGATGCGCATGCTTTTGAATACATAGTAGATTTTTACATTGAGAAAAACGATCCGGTTAAAGCTTTACAGGTAGTTGATTATGCAGTAAGCCAACACCCGTATGCAACAGTTTTCTTAATCAAACAGGCTCACCTTTATATTTTAACGAATAACCACGAACAGGCATTTTTGGCTTTGCAAAAAGCCGAACTTTTAGAACCATCAGAACCTGATATTTATTTACTGCGTGGTAATATTTTTCAAAATACAGAACGTTATGCAGAGGCGCTTGAAAATTATGAAAAAGCACTTGGCCTGGCTGAAAGTACAGACGAAATTTTATTACAGATGGCTTATGTTTACCAAAGCATGTCTGATTATGAAAGCGCCATTACCTATATAAAGTTAAGTTTAGAGCAAAACATGGAAAATCAGGACGGCCTGTACGAACTGGCTTTTTGTTACGATGTTTTAGACAAACAGGAAGAAAGCATTAAATTTTATCAGCAGTATATTGATACCGATCCTTATTCTTATGCCGCCTGGTATAATTTGGGCAACAGTTACCACAAGCTTAGCCTTTGGGAAAAAGCAATTGATGCCTACGATTATGCCATTTTAATTAAGGAAGATTTTAGTTCTGCCTACTTTAATAAAGGTAATGCACTGGTGCAGCTTGATAAATACGATGAGGCCATTACCGTTTACAAACATACTTTTGAGTACGAGCAGCCCAATGCCGATACTTATTGTGCTATTGGAGAATGCTACGAAAAGCTTGAACAAATGGATGAAGCCCGTTCTTACTACAAAAAATCGGTTAAAATGGACCCCAAAATGGCCGATGCATGGTTTGGCATAGGGGTAACCTTAAACCACGAAGAACGTTATTTTGAATCGTTACATTTTTATAAAAAAGCCATAGACCTGGAAGCTGAAAATCCTGATTTTTGGTTTGCCATGGCAGATGCCTATTATAAACTGGGCCAGATTGAGGAATCTATTGTTGCTTACGAAAAAGTATTGGAATATAACCCGCTTGATATTGAAGCGTGGTTAGATTTTAGTACCGTTTTATATGAACAGGGTAAATTATTAGAAGCTTCGGAAACGATGGCAGATGCCATTAAAAATAATCCGGAAGCAGCAGAATTATACTATCGTATGGTGGCTTATCTTTTTGCCTTAGGAAATTATAGTGATGCGCTGGAATATCTGGAAACTGCTTTAACAACAGATCCGGAAAAGCATTATATTTTATTTGAATACTTACCTCAATTGCAGGATAACAGTGCAATTTTAAACGTTATAAACCGATATATCCGCTAATAAGCATGTTAAAAAAAATTGACAATTAATCTCAATTTTTTTTTCACTTTTGTACACTATATGAATTACCCATTATTAAACGTCCCTGAACGTCCTGCAAAACCACGCCAAAAAGGCTTAACAATGGTTATGGATAAGGGATTAAGCCTGCGCCAGGTAGAAGATTTTATTGAAGTTGCAGGTGTACATACAGATATTGTTAAATTGGGCTGGGCTACCTCTCATGTAACCCCAAACCTTAAAGAAAAATTAGCTTTATATAAAAGCGCAGGCATACCAACCTATTTTGGAGGCACATTATTCGAAGCGTTTATCATTAGAAATCAGTTTGAAGATTATCAGCGTGTTTTAGACCAGTATGGAATGGAATATGCAGAAGTATCTGATGGTTCAATTGATATAGAACACGACCGTAAATGTGAGTTCATCAGCAAATTAGCAAAGCAGGTAACCGTAATTTCTGAAGTAGGAAGTAAAGATGCGGCTAAAATATTTGCTCCATACAAATGGATTAAATTGATGAAAGCTGAAATGGAAGCCGGTTCATGGAAAGTAATTGCTGAAGCCAGAGAAGGTGGTAATGTTGGTATCTACAGAGGCAGCGGAGAGGTGAGAGAAGGATTAGTAGATGAGATTTTAACACAAATACCAGAAGAAACCATCATTTGGGAAGCTCCTCAAAAAGAACAGCAGGTTTGGTTTATCAAACTTATTGGCACAAACGTAAACCTTGGAAATATTGCTCCGGCAGAAGTTATTCCACTGGAAACCATTCGTTTAGGATTACGCGGAGATACCTTTGATCATTTCCTGAACTTAGGAAAATAAACACAAAATTCGTCATTGCAAGGCATCAGGTAAACCAACAATTGATTTATACCTTGCAGTGACGTAAAATACGCATATGAAAACCTACGGTTTAATCGGATACCCGCTTTCGCACTCTTTCTCTAAAAAGTATTTTACCGAAAAGTTTTTAAATGAAGGCCTTCATGATTATCAGTATGAACTCTATCCAATAGAAAACATAGACTCTATTACTGGTTTACTGGCAAATTACCCTACACTTTGTGGCTTAAATGTAACCATTCCGCATAAAGTAAATGTATTGCAATATTTAAATGAGCTTGATGAGGTTGCGGAGAAAATTGGTGCAGTAAATTGTATTTGCATCAAAAATCATGATGGAGAAAATTATCTGAAAGGTTATAATACAGATGCTTATGGTTTCGAAGAATCTTTAAAACCATTACTTGAACCGCATCATACCAAAGCACTCGTTTTTGGAGATGGTGGTGCTACTAAAGCCATAAAATACGTTCTGAATAAGTTGAATATAGAGTTTATTACTGTCGTACGTAAAGAAACTCCGGGAACGGTTTTATATCAGGATTTAAGCCCCGAAATGATCCGGTCTCATACTTTATTGATCAATACAACCCCTTTGGGCATGTCGCCAAATGTAGATACTTACCCTGATATAGATTATTCTTTATTAGGGCCTGAACACCTGGCCTACGATATTGTGTACAATCCTTTAGAAACTGCTTTTATGAGTAAAGCTGCTGCCCGCGGTGCTAAAATTAAAAACGGATTGGAAATGTTGCATCAACAGGCAGAAAAAGCATGGGAAATCTGGAACCGTTAATTTGCATTAATTCAATAGTCTTAGAAAAATAAGTATGAATAAATTATTGAAAATAAGAGACTTGATTTTTGCTTCTGTTGTAATCCTTTTGTTCATCAGCTCTTGCCAAAATAACGATTACAGCCCTAAGCCAAGAGCTTATTTTCGGATAGCATATCCCGAGAAGAAATATCAATTATTTAATTCTACGGCACCTTATACTTTCGATTATCCGGTGTATGCCACAATGGAAAACGACATTAGTAAAAACACTGAAAAATATTGGTATAATTTACATTTCAAACAATTTAATGGCTTTTTGCACCTGACTTATTATGATGTAGCCAATAAACCAGCCTATGATGAGATGGTGGAAGACGCACGAAAACTGGCCTTTAAACACACCATTAAAGCCAGGGCAATAGACCAAAAAATAATTAATTATCCCGAGCATAAAGTTTACGGAGTTTATTACGCCATTGAAGGGAATACTGCTTCATCAGTGCAGTTTTTTCTTACCGATAGTGCCAAACATTATTTTAGAGGAGCCTTATACTTTAATGAACGCCCACAATACGATTCCATTGAGCCCGTTGTTAAATTTATTAAAAAGGATATTGATAAAATGATTTCTACATTTAAGTGGAAAGATTAGAGCTTTTATTTAGCAAATATGATTAGTATAAAAATATTCAGTTTCAATGCCTATAGTGAAAATACGTATGTTTTATATGATGAGACAAAAGAATGTGTCATTATTGATCCCGGTATGTATGATGGATCAGAGCAAAATGAACTGGTTAATTTCATAAAATCAAAAGAACTAAAACCTGTTTTACTATTAAATACACATTGCCATTTGGATCATGTATTTGGTAATAAATTTGTTTTCGATAGCTGGGGGTTAAAACCTCAGTTCCATATTGGAGAGTTGCCAATTTTGCAGGCCGTACCTGGCTACGCACCTCAAATGGGCTTTACCCATTATGAACTTTCTCCTGAGCCTGAAATTTTCTTACCGGAAACGGGCACCATTAGCTTTGGCAACAGTACGCTTGAACTTATTTTTGCTCCCGGGCACTCGCCTGCGCACTTGTGTTTTTATAGCGAGGAAGACCATTTCTTAATCGGTGGCGATGTGCTGTTTTATGGAAGTATAGGACGTACCGACTTACCGGGTGGAAATCATCAGCAGCTTATTAAAAATATTAAGGAAAAGCTATTTTTACTGCCTGATGATTGCAAGGTTTATCCCGGTCATGGACCTGCCACAACCATTGGATTCGAAAAAGAACAAAATCCTTTTCTGCAATAAAGACAAAGATTACAATCTAACCTGATAAGCGCTGGAGTTGAACTGTTATGTTACCCTTTAGCTCTTTCATTTTAACTATCTTTACCCCGTGAATACGCCATTTTATATAGCCAAAAGGTATTTGTTTGCAAAGAAATCAACCAATGCAATCAACCTGATATCGGGTATATCAATGGTTGGTGTACTGGTTGGCAGTGCGGCATTAATTATAATCCTTTCTGTATTTAATGGTTTTGAAACCGTGGTGTTGAATATGTTTAATACCATTACCCCTCAAATTGCCATTACGCCAGCAAAGGGTAAAACATTTAACCCAAACACCGCTTATTTTACCCAGCTCAAAAATCATAAGGATGTTTATTCGTTTACTGAGGTTTTACAGGAAAATGCCTTGCTAAAATACAACAATAAACAAGCGGTTGGTATGGTTAAAGGGGTTAGTTTCGATTACCTGAAGAATAATAAACTGGACAGTACCATCAAGGAAGGACGTTTTGTGTTACATAATCAAAGCGGTTATAATGCAGTAATAGGATCTGCTTTGCAAAGTTATTTGGCGGTTAATACGGTAGATCCTTTCACAGAACTGGAAATATATTCTCCAAAAAAGAACATATCGGTTAGCAATATTAATCCTGCAGATGATTTTATTATAAAAAGTATCCGGGTGAGTGGTGTTTTTGAAGTACAGCAGGAATTTGATAATGGTATAATTGTTCCCCTCGAATTTGCCAGAGAGCTTTTGGGGGAGGAAAAAGACGTTTCTTCTATAGAAATCAACCTTCAGCCCGGTACAGATGTAGACCATTTTCAGGAAGAAGTGGTTTCGAAAGTTGGAAAAACCTTTGAAGTCAGAAATAGGGCACAACAAAACAGGTCGCTTTACCACATCCTGAACACCGAAAAATGGGCCGTTTATATCATCCTGACTTTTATATTAATTATTGCTATATTTAATATCATAGGGTCTTTAACCATGCTGGTCATCGATAAATTAAAAGATATTGCCATTTTGAGCAGTTTGGGCGCTGAAAAAAAATTAATAAAACGAATATTTTTGTTTGAAGGGATGATGATAACCATGTCGGGTTGTATTTTGGGGTTAATCATCGGCTTATTGTTCTGTCTTTTTCAACAGCGTACCGGCCTTATAAAAATGGGTGAAGAAAATACATTGATAAGTGCCTATCCCATAGCACTAAAATGGAAAGATTTCGTTTTAGTATTTATTACTGTGGGTATTTTTTCATTTTTGGCATCTGCTTTGTCATCTAGTTTAAGCGTAAAGAAGATAGGCCAAATTAATCAAACTATTTAAACATGAAATTATTTAAACAAGCAACCGTATTTGTTATGCTCCTTGGTGTGGCTGTTACCGCTTGTAATAGAACAGAGAAATCAGTTGAAGGAAAAAGTAATATTAAAACCGTAAAAGGCCTTTATACTTTTGGGCCCGAAATGAAATCTTTTACACTGTGCGAAGATGGACGTGAATACTGGGTAGCGGATAGTGTTAAAAACTTAGAACTTTCTTATAGCAATCTGAATTTTGAAAAGCCATACGAGCCTGTTTACGTAGAGTTGCAAGGTTATTTTGCGAAATCAGATACAGCGACTGTTTCCAGCGATTTCGATTCTACCTTAGTAGTAACCAAGGTAATTAAGATGACTAAAGATATTCCTGATGGGCCTTGTTCTCAGTAATAATTAGAAAAAAGAATCAGCATAAAAAAGGTCCCGGTTAAAACCGGGACCTTTTTACTTTACTATCACCTTGTTTACCAATAAACGGTATAAAGGGCGATGATCAAACCAATGACTAATAGTGCTCCAACAGCAAAACCAGTTGTGGTTTTGAACATCTTTGCATCTATTTCAAGGCCTTTATTCTCAGTACCGCGTTTATTTTCAATCATACTAATGATATACATTCCAATTACACAGAATAAAAATACAAAACCCATTCGGTCAATAAATGGAATTTCATAAATTCCGGCTGCGCTTTTTACAGAGAAGCCTACATGCGATAGAAAAGAGAGGTCAGTCCATCCCGGTAAAAATTTAAGGAGAAGAGATAATCCAAATCCTCCGATTGTAGCAAAAAGAGCTGCATTTGAAGTTGTTTTTTTCCAGAAGAAGCCCAATATAAACATGGCAAAAATACCCGGCGATACAAAGCCTGTATATTCCTGGATATATTGGAAACCACCTTTTTTATCAATACCCAAATGTGGTGCAATAATTACGCCCAGAATCATTGCAGCAACAATGGCAATTTTTCCTGTAATTACCAGGTTCTTTTCTGTAGCTTCAGGTTTAAGTACCTTTTTATAAATATCAAGCGTAAAAATAGTCGCTATACTATTGGCTTTACCCGCAAGTGATGCCACTACAGCGGCAGTTAAAGCAGCAAAAGAAAGTCCTTTTAAACCGGCTGGCAATAAGTTTAACAAAACAGGGTAAGCACGATCAGGGTTAACGCTGCCATCTTGTAGCATTTCACTTTGGAATGCACCGTCTTTGTATAAAACATAAGCGGCAATACCCGGAAGTACCACGATAATTGGCATCAGTAATTTTAAAAATGCAGCGAATAAAATACCGCTTCTTGCCGTTTTTAAATCTGCACCCAAAGCACGCTGAGTAATGTATTGATTACATCCCCAATAGTTCAGGTTCACAATCCACATACCGCCCACAAGCACACTTAAACCTGGTAAATCAATGTAATTTTCGTTGTCAGGTTTTAAAATCATGTGAAAATGCTCAGAAGCCTTACTGGTCATTAAACTATAGCCTTCTAAAATTCCTTTGGTTCCATAATGATCAGACACCAGATTTAAGGCCAGATAGGTAGTTGCAAGACCCCCAAGAATAAGAAAGAATACCTGAATAACATCGGTATAACCAATAACTTTCATCCCGCCAAGCGTGATGATAATTGCAAAAATTGCAATTGCATACATACAAAAATCGAGGTTAAAACCCGAAATACTGCTTACGGCTAATGCGCCAAGATATAAGATTGAGGTTAAGTTAACGACCACATAAAGTAAAAGCCAAAAAACAGCCATAATCATTGCTACCGTACCGTTATACCGCTGATGCAAAAACTGCGGCATCGTTGAAATCTTATTTTTAAGGTACACCGGAATAAAAAACACCGCAACAACAATTAAAGTTGCTGCAGCCATCCACTCGTAGGTAGCAATGGCAAGCCCCATTTTAAAGCCAGAACCACTCATTCCGATAAATTGCTCGGCAGAAATGTTGGAAGCAATTAACGATGCGCCAATAGCCCACCAGGTTAGCGATCCCTCGGCAAGAAAATAGTCTTTGGAGCCCGTTGATTCAGATTTTTTCTTTTTGTAGATGTACAGGCCATAGGCTGCCACAATAACGAAGTAGATTAAAAATACAATGTAATCCTTCGTATCAAGGAGGTTATTTTTCATTAATTATTTAGAGGTTATTTGGTTTCGAATTCTAAATGTAATAAAATCGTAAAATAATATTCGTTTTTAACATAAATTTTATGCTCAAAAACGAATATTAAATGCTTTTATCTGCTATTTGGGGATTTAAATTAGATATATCTGTTTATAATGTTCTCCAGATATTCCTGTTTACCGCTTCTTACTTCGGGTTCACCATTTTCTGCTGCATAATTTCTAAGATCTTCCAAACTTAATTTACCCTGCTCAAAATCGGCTCCTTTTCCACTATCAAAAGAAGAATAACGATCTGATCTGATTTTTTTATAATCCGATTTCTGAAGAATGGCATCTGCGGTAATTAAAGCACGTGCAAAAATGTCCATGCCCCCAATATGTGCGTAAAACAAGTCCTTTGGATCAGTAGAATTACGACGGATTTTAGCATCAAAATTTACGCCCCCACCTTGCAAACCACCACCTTCTAAAATAATTAACATGGCCTCTGTAAGTTCATTAATGTCGTTTGGAAACTGATCTGTATCCCAGCCATTTTGGTAATCGCCGCGGTTTGCATCAATAGAGCCTAATAAACCACTATCTACCGCAACCTGTAATTCATGCTGAAAAGTATGACCAGCTAACGTAGCATGATTAACTTCCAGGTTTAATTTAAAATCTGCAAGCAAATCGTATTGCTGAAGAAAACCTTTAACTGTTGCTGCATCATAATCATATTGGTGTTTAGATGGTTCGCATGGTTTCGGTTCGATAAAAAATGTGCCTTTAAAACCTTGCTTTCTGGCATAATCTTTTGCCGTATGTAAAAATTGAGCCAAATGCTCCTGCTCACGTTTCATGTTGGTGTTTAACAAACTCATGTAGCCTTCTCTGCCACCCCAAAAAACATAATTTTCTCCACCCAGTGCAATTGTTGCATCCAATGCAGCCTTAACCTGTGCGGCGCCATGTGCCAGTACATGAAAGTCAGGATTGGTTGATGCCCCATTCATATATCTTTTATGGCTGAACAGATTTGCAGTACCCCAAAGAAGTTTTACTCCACTAGCTGCCTGCTTTTGTTTTGCATATTCAACAAGTGCCTGCAATCTGCGTTCATTCTCCGCAATATTATCGCCATAATCCACTACATCAACATCATGAAAACAATAATATGGCAATTGCATTTTAGTGATAAATTCGAAAGCAGCATCCATTTTATCTTTTGCTCTTTCTACTGCATCTTTCTTTTCATCCCAGGGAAAAACATGCGTAGCACCGCCAAAAGGATCGCTGCCATTGCCATTAAATGAGTGCCAGTAAGCACAGGCAAATTTAAAATGCTCGTTCATGGTTTTTCCTGCAACTACTTTATTTGCATCATACCATCTAAATGCTAAAGGATTATCACTTTGTAAGCCTTCAAATTGAATTTGGTCAATATCTTTAAAAAAGGTTTTTGCGCCAGTTACTACTTTTGTCATAGTTATAATTTTTGTGATTCTATTTATTTAAGGTTTTGTTTAAAATTTGTTTCCAGTCCTGATAAACCTTTTCGTAGACTTCTGCATTTTTAGGTTCCAAGTATTTTTGAATTTCGTGATCAGCAAAAGCATCCTCCGGACTATTAAAAATCTTTGCCCCAATCCCTGCGCCCAGGGCGGCCCCCACACTTCCATCATTTTCATACAATTCCAGCGGAATACCTGTTACATCAACAAAAGTTTGCGCAAACAGGTCGCTTAAAAAAAGATTGGCTCTTCCCGCACGGATTACTTTTGGTTTCATGCCGTTTTCACGCATAATATCCAATCCATAATGAAAAGCAAAAGCAATGCCTTCCTGTACTGCTCTAAAAATATCAGCTTGTTTATGTGTGTTTAAATCTATCCCTATAAATTGTGCTCCGGTATATTGATTATTCAACATGCGTTCCGCACCATTTCCGAAAGGCAAAACCATAAGTCCTTTACTACCGATTGGCGATGTTGAAGCAAGCTGATTAAGTTCTGCATAAGAAGTTTTAGCGGCAAACTGATCCCTTGCCCAGCGATACATACTTCCGGTACCATTAATGCAAAGCAAAACACCTGTATGTTTTTTTTCTTTAGCGTAGGTTACATGTGCAAAAGTATTTACCCTCGACTGCGGATCGTAAGTCAGCTCATCACTCACTCCGTAAATTACACCAGATGTACCTGCAGTTGCCGCAACTTCGCCTGGTTTAAGTACATTTAAAGAGAGCGCATTATTAGGCTGATCTCCTGATTTATAAGAAACCGGAATACCTGCTGATAAGCCTAACAAACGGGCAATACCTTCTTTTAAATAACCATGTTCGGAGAAAAGTGGCTTAACTTCCGGAATAAAATTGCGATCTAAATCATAGTAATTCATAACCTCTGCTGAGATTTCGTCTTTTCCAAAATCCCAAAAAATACCTTCTGATAAAGCAGAGATGCTGGTTGTAATTTCTCCTGTTAATTTCATCGCAATGAAATCGCCTGGCAGCATAATTTTATGAATGCGATCGTAAATATGGGCTTCATTATTTTTTACCCAGGCCAGTTTGGATGCCGTAAAGTTACCGGGAGAATTAAGCAGGTTTTTTAAGCAATTTTGATGGCCAATGCCGTCAAAAGCCGCTGCGCCCGAATCTACTGCCCGGCTGTCGCACCAGATAATACTATCACGCAAAACATTTTGATCGCTGTCGACAACAACCAATCCATGCATTTGATAAGCAATACCAATGGCCTTAATGTCTTTGGGGTTAAACAGATTACAGGCATTTAATTTTAATATGGCCTGCTGTGTATTATGCCACCAATCAGCAGGCGATTGCTCGGCCCATCCGGGTTGAATGGATTTAATTTCAGTTTCTTCTTCAGGAAATTGAACTGAGGCCACACTTTTTCGTGTGCCCGCATCAACAACTGAAACTTTTATAGACGAGGTGCCTATATCAATACCTAATAAATACATGGGCATTATAAAATTTTATACTTGGTTATGCAAACGGTTGCATAAATATAGATGTTAATTTATTAATCACAAATTTTTTGTTAATTAATTGATTATATGTGCCTTTAAATTGCCTCAAATGAATAAACTAAAATCAGTAAAAAACTGAAAATTGCTTTTATCTATTAATTTATATTTTTGCCTTAATCTAATTATTTATCATTTATGGAAACAATAAAATGGGCCGACTTTGAAAAAGTAGAATTACGTGCCGGAACAATAGTAGAAGTTTTTGATTTCCCTGAAGCCAGAAAACCTGCTTACAAATTAAAAGTAGATTTCGGTGAATTTGGAATTAAAACCAGCAGTGCCCAAATTACCAAACACTATACTAAGGAAGAATTACCCGGAAAACAAATTATAGGCATAGTTAACTTCCCTAAGAAACAAATTGGCAAATTTATGTCTGAATTTTTAGTAACCGGATTTGCTGATGAAAATGGAGATATTATTTTAACAAGCCTCAGAGGAGAAGTTCCTAACGGAAGTAAAATGATTTAAGTTTTTTCTATTCTTATCTTTGCTTCATGAGTTTTTATAATTTCGAAAATAACAATCCGGACGAGGAGGATATTCATTACATGAAACTTGCGCTGGCCGAAGCTCAAAAGGCTTTTGCTGAAGATGAAATTCCTATTGGTGCAATTGTAGTGTGCAAAAACCGGATTGTAGGGCGGGGTTATAATTTAACGGAACGTTTTAATGATGTTACCGCACATGCAGAAATGCAGGCCTTTACGTCTGCAGCACAAACAGTAGGCGGCAAGTATTTAACAGACTGTACCCTTTATGTAACCATTGAACCATGCGTAATGTGCGCTGGAGCGAGTTACTGGACACAAATTAGCCGCATTGTTTACGGAGCCAGGGAAGAGAAACGTGGTTTCTTATCAAAAAACGCTGATCTTTTACATCCTAAAACGCAATTAAAAGGTGGTGTTTTAGCCGATGAATGTGCCACCTTGATGAAAGGTTTTTTCGCAAGAAAGCGTTAATGAGCTTAATACAATCCGAAGAACCACTTACCTGTATTAAATAAACGCGACAGAAACGGCAGCTCCCGATTTTTTCTATCGGGACTATAGTGAATGGCGGGACTGAAAAAACAAAGAATTGCTACCGGTCATTTCCAAAAACTACTGAATTTTTTAAAACCTTTGAGCAATTATCTTCCTTGTTAATGGATTGATTTTTATAAACGTAAACGCTTAACTTAAGCAATAAAACAGAATGATGATAATAACATGAACAAATCTTAACCTTTGAATGTTATATTTGCTACAAGAAATATTTATAAATCTTTAAACATAAAACATTATGGCTTTTGAATTACCTGCGTTACACTACGCAACCGATGCATTAGAACCGCATATTGATAAAACAACCATGGAAATCCACCATGATAAACATCATCAAGCTTACGTTACTAACTTAAATAAAGCTGTTGAAGGCAAACCTGAAGCAAGTTTAAGCATCGAGGAAATTGTAAAAAACATTTCAAAATACCCTGCAGCTGTTAGAAATAATGGTGGCGGTCATTATAACCACTCTTTATTCTGGAACGTTTTAGGTCCAAACAAAGGTGGCGAGCCAACCGGCGATTTAGCTAAAGCAATTAATGAAACTTTTGGTTCATTTGCTGATTTAAAAACTAAAATGCAGGAAGCTGGTGCAACCCGTTTCGGTTCAGGCTGGGCCTGGTTATCAGTTAGTGCGGATAAAAAACTTCAGGTTTCTTCTACACCAAATCAGGATAACCCTTTAATGGATGTTGCCGAAGTAAAAGGTACGCCAATTTTAGGCATTGATGTGTGGGAACATGCTTATTACTTAAAATATCAAAACAAACGTCCTGATTATTTAGCTGCAATCTGGAATGTAGTAAATTGGGATGCCGTTGCTGAACTTTACAAAAAAGCACTGTAATACAAATCATTATCGTTTAAAAAGCCTGCAAATTCAATTTTGCGGGCTTTCTTATTTTAAGATTAATTGATAACTTCGTGTTTTATTAAATTATTAAAGATGAAGAAGTTTATTTTTCTGTTATTTATCGTGGTTGGGATCTGCAGTAGCTTGAAGGCACAACAAAATAAAATGCCTACACCTTCGGAAATTGCACAAAAGAATGTTGATGATTTAGATAAAAGACTTAAACTCAATGGTACTCAAAAAAGTGTAATTTATAGCTTTACTTATAACCAGGCTAAAGAACAGGCCGATTTAATAAAAAGACAACAAGCTGGTAATTCCCGTGAGGAAGATGTAGATAAATTCTATAAGCTTCAAAACGAAACTTCAAAAAATATCCGCAACGTTTTAAGGCCAGAGCAACAGCCTGAATACGATAAAATTATCGAAGAACGTTTAAGTGGAAAATCAAACAAAAGCAAAAAGAAGAAAAAAGGTGAAGAGGAAGAAGTAGAAAGTGATATTAAAGGCTTGCTTTCGGGACCTAAACCAGAGAAACAAAACTAATATTGAATTCAGCTTTGATTTACTATGCCTGAGATACTTCTTGGAATTGTAGTTCTGGGTTTGTTATTATCCCCGCAAATTTTAGCCGGGTTTTTAGCTAAAAGAACGGGTCGAAATTTTTGGTTCTGGTTCTTTATTTCCTTTCTGATTCCAATCATTTCGCTAATCATTTTAATCTTTTTAGAAGATAAGAACCCTGAAAGTGAGGGCTATCAACTTGCCGATCATTTACAGGAAAGAAACTTAAAAGAAAGCACTGGTTCAGTTACAATACAACCAGAAGAAAATCACTAAATCCCAACTACATCTTTCTTTTTCCGTTGTTTCATTGCCTTAGGAATGATATCTAAAATCTCCTCTTTTAAAGCATTCAGCATTCTTTTTTTGATGAAGTTTTTATGGGTAACCAAACTAATTTCTCTTACAGGTTCGGGCGATTTAAAATAACGGATTTTTCCGGTTTGTTTGGCACTCAACTCTGCAATAGCCAATTCGGGTAATAGCGTAGCCCCACCGTTTAAATCAACCATTCGCACCAAAGTTTCTACACTACCCGTGTTATATTCCAGTCCTTGTAATCTGTTATTTTTTGTAGAGCGGCAAATATTTAAAACCTGATTCCGCATGCAATGACCTTCATTTAAAAGCCAGATATTTTCATCATTTAAATCATCCGCATCCACTGCTTTCTTTTTATATAGTTTGCTGCTTTTGCTAATGTAACTCACAAAATTTTCGTAATAAAGGGGCAGTTCGGTAATATTTGAATCCGTTAATGGCGTAGCCAAAATACCGCAATCCAGTACGCCGGTTTTTAAATGGTGAATAATATCTTCCGTTGTATATTCCCAGATTAATAATTTCAGATCCGGGTACTTTTCGAGCATTGCAGAAATAACTTCTGGCAATAAATAAGGGGCTACCGTTGGAATTACGCCTATCCTAAGTTCACCTAAAACATCCTGCTGCTGACTGCTGATTAACTCTTTGATCTTTCCGCTTTCCTGTAAAATGATTCTGGCCTGCGCTATAATTTGCGCACCAATTTCAGTAGGACTAACGGGTTGTTTACTTCTGTCAAATATTTTAACATTAATTAATTCTTCCAGTTTCTGAACCTGCATACTCAATGTTGGCTGGGTTACAAAACATTTATCCGCAGCAGTTACAAAACTTCTATAGGTATCTACCGCAACAATATATTCAAGCTGAACTAAAGTCATATAGTTAAAATTTATTGATTAAAACAAATATATCGATTTTAACTATGATATAAAAACTGAATAGAAATGTATAATAAAAAAGTGATAAAAAACAGAAAGATGAAATCTATTTTAGTACCTGCTTTCGAAATCCTGATAAGCTAAAGCAATACCTTCAGGAAGTTCTATTTTATGCTTCCAGCCTAGGTTATGCAGTTTGGTTACATCCATTAGTTTACGTGGTGTACCATCCGGTTTACTGGCATCAAACACCAGTTCGCCTTCAAATCCTAAAACATCTTTAATCAATAAGGCTAGATCTTTTATGGTTAAATCGTGACCTGTTCCAATATTAATCAGATGTGGTTCATTGTAATTTTGCATTAAAAAATAGCAGGCATCAGCTAAATCATCGGCAAATAAGAACTCTCTCATTGGCGAGCCCGAACCCCAAACCACAATTTGTTTTTCATTGTTAATTTTAGCTTCGTGCACTTTTCGAATCAGTGCAGGCAAAACATGTGAATTTTGTGGATGATAATTATCGTTGTATCCGTATAAATTGGTTGGCATTACCGAAATAAAATTACAGCCATATTGATCACGATAGGCATCGCACATTTTAATTCCTGCAATTTTAGCAATTGCATAAGGCTCGTTGGTTTCTTCTAAAGTACCCGTCAAAAGGTAATCTTCCTTCAGCGGCTGTGGTGCCATTTTGGGATAAATACAGCTCGAGCCTAAAAACATAAGCTTGGTTACCTTATTTATATAGGCGCTGTGAATAACATTGTTCTGAATGGCCAGGTTTTCATAAAGAAAATCAGCCCTGTAAGTATTGTTTGCAACAATGCCGCCAACCTTAGCTGCAGCTAAAAAAATGTAGTCAGGTTTTTCAGAAGCAAAAAAATCTGCTACAGCCTGTTGATTACGAAGATCAAGTTCTTCAGATGTTCTTGTTAATAAATTAGTGTACCCTTCTTGCTGTAGTTTACGATAAATTGCAGAACCTACCATTCCGCGGTGACCTGCAACGTATATTTTAGCTGATTTTTCCAAAACTCTTTTTTTTAATACCTGCAAAAATACAAAATAACCAGCAACGGAAGACTTTGATCGGCCTCAAATAAATTTTCGGGCCAGTGCTTTTTGTAATTAAGTAAGCAATTAATATTAAATTTGCGACTTAATATTTAATAGTGGGTAAAGATAAACTTAGACGTTTTGCTGAAATAGAAACATTTGCAAACGTATATCAATTAGATCAGGGAAAAGCACTAAAAGGCAACTGGGCAAAAGATCATTTCAAAAACAACAATCCGGTTGTGTTGGAACTGGCTTGTGGAAAAGGAGAATATTCAGTTAACCTGGCTACTTTGTTTCCTGAAAAAAATTTTATAGGCATTGATTATAAAGGAAACCGGATTTGGAGAGGTGCAAAAACTGCAATTGAAGAAGGAATTGACAATGTTGCTTTTTTAAGAATCCAGATCGAAAATTTACTGGATTATTTTGAGGCCGGAGAAATTGACGAAATCTGGATCACATTTCCTGATCCGCAGCCACAGGATAGCAGAGAGAAAAAGAGGTTAACTTTCCCTGCATTTTTAAATCGTTACAAAGTAATTTTAAACCCAGAAGGAAGAGTTAATTTAAAAACGGATAACGATGGCCTGTATGCTTACACTTGTGAAAAAGTTACTGAGTTAGGCTTACCAGTGCACAAAAATACAAATCATTTGTATAGCTCAGATTTGGTTGACAACGTTTTGGCTATAAAAACATATTACGAGAAAAAGTATCTGTTACACGATAAAAATATTAACTATATTCAATTCTCATTCGAATAATATTATGGATACCAACTTTTACGAACAGGTTTACGAGATCGTCAGATTAATACCAAAAGGAAGGGTTACTTCTTATGGAGCCATCGCTAAAAGCTTGGGTGCAGCAAAATCTTCGAGGATGGTTGGTCATGCGATGCTGTATTCTGGCTTATCGCACCCAAAGGTTCCGGCACACCGTGTGGTCAACAGTAGTGGCTTACTTACGGGCAAATTTCATTTTGAAGATCCAAATGCAATGCAGGAATTATTGGAAAAAGAAGGAATAGAAGTTAAAAATGATAAAGTGGTCAATTTTAAAAAGGTTTTTTGGGATCCACTTGAAGAAATAATATAAAGCACTGGTTGTTTTAGAAAAGAAAATTAGAAATATGGGAAAGCTTGTGGAAGAATTTAATGGCTATCGTGAAAAAATGAACGATAGAATAATGGAAACAGCCAATACAAACATTAAAAGGTTTTTTGCATTGGATACAACTTCATATGCGGATGGTGCACTAAATGTAAAAACCAAAGAGATGTTGGGTCTTGTAGCTTCTATGGTTTTACGTTGCGACGATTGTATTAAATATCATTTAGGTAAATGTTATGATGCAGGCGTGAATACAGATGAAATGAATGAGATTTTTATGATTGCCAATTTAGTTGGTGGCAGTATTGTTATTCCTCACTATAGAAGAGCCGTGGAGTATTGGGATGAGCTTTTAAACAGCCCTAAGTCAGCAGTCTAAAGTCTTTAGTCGATATTTTGAAAAAATGGGGAAATTCAGAGAACTGATAGCGTATAAAAAAGGGTTTTCTCTATTAATGAGAATTTATGATTGAACTAAGGTTTTCCCAAAAGAAGAGCAATATAGCTTGGTTGATCAAATCAGAAGATCTTCTCATTCTGTTTGTAGTAGTATTGGAGAAGCGTATAAAAAAAGAAGGTACCCTAGTCATTTTATAAGCAAATTAACCGATGCAGATATGGAAAATGGAGAAACACAAGTTTGGTTAGATGTTGCCTTAGCTTGTAATTACATCTCAAAAGAAGAATTTATCTCATTGGATAACCAGTGCGAAGAAATCAGCAAATTAATCAATTACATGATTAATAATTCCACTAAATTTTCATAGTTAATAATGGCTACAGACTTAAAACTTCAGACTAAGGACTTAATTCGCTGCGCCTGGGCGGGTGCTGATCCTTTGTACATCAAATACCATGATGAAGAATGGGGCAAACCCGTTTATGATGATAAAATTTTATTTGAATTTTTGATTTTGGAAGGAGCACAGGCCGGCTTAAGCTGGATTACCATTTTACGCAGACGGGAAAATTATAGAAAGGCTTTTGCAGATTTTGAAGTTAAAAAAGTTGCTGCTTTTAAGGAAGATGATGTAGAGCGGCTGATGAATGATCCGGGAATTATAAGGAACTGGTTAAAAGTTAATGGAGCAATTACCAATGCCAGGTTGTTTATTGATATTCAACAGGAGTTTGGCAGTTTCGCTAAATATATATGGGGCTTTTTACCCAATGGTAAACCAATTTTAAATCATATTGAAAAAATGGGCGATGTTCCGCCCAGAACAGAGCTATCAGACCAGATTAGCAAAGACATGAAAAAGCGGGGCTTTAAATTCTTTGGAACGACCATTTGTTACGCCCACATGCAAGCTACGGGCATGGTAAACGATCATTTAATAAATTGTTGCGCAAGAAGATAATTCTATTTTTTTGCTTCATTATAGGCTTTCACCAATTCAATTACATCCCGGCTGTTTAGTTCTGTATTTGCCTCAACCTTTTCCAGCAAAGCTGACTGATCACCTAACTTTTGCAGGAGAATACTTTTTACCACAGCTTTTTTATCTGCATCGGTTATTGCTTTAATGGGCAATTCCTGCAAAGGTCCCGTACCGGGTTTTTCAATAAAATACCTTACCGCCATACTGCCGGCAAGCTGTTCAGGTGTATTATTTCTATTTCCACCACCGCCAATGCTTATTCCACCACCCATACCCATACCGCTGTAACCACCGGCACCTGCACCAATGCCAACTGAAGGTCTGAACCTTACCTTTCTTTCTTTTTGAACAGGCATTAAAGTTCCTCCACCAAAAGCATACAGGTTAACTGCGCCCAGCTCAATTACTTTTACGAAACGATATTCAAAGTTCTTTTTGTTCGCAAAGCCCTTACTTAAATAAGTATCTCCATTCCAAAAGAAATTTTTCACATTGCTGGCAGAAAGCACCACATCGGCTTCATCATTCTGACTAATAAAAACTGAAAAATAGTCTGTTCCTTTAATGGTCCCGCGAATGACTTCATCGTTATTTTTAACCACAAAATCCTGGGCTGAAACCTGGTTTAACGTAAACCAGAAAAGAAAGGAAAAAAACAGAAATTTCATATAATCAATTGGCTTTTCACAAATAACGCAACTTAATTTCAAATCGTACTAATTCAGGTTAATTTTAATGTTGCCGGTTTCTACATTAGGATGTTCTTTTTGGAAGTTAATAAACGCTTGCTTCATTTTATTCAAAGCATACATTTTAGGTTGTGTAATATTTTTTCCCAATGCATAAAATTTATTTAAAACGTAAAGCATAAATAGATAATTTTTTATTTCGGCACCGGCCTGTGTATCCTTCATTACTTTCCGCAAATTATCCTGATCAATAAAATTAACTACGCCAAAACGAGCTGCAATGTAGTTGGCAATATTCCTTATGTTTTGCTGTTCGTTGCTATAAGCATCTTTAGCGGCATTAATATCTTCAATCGCTTTAAGCTGTGGCGCAATTTCCTTTGCTAAAACATCTTTATTAATTGCAATCAAACCTTTGGGCACATAAAAAATAGAATCTAATTTATATGGATCAACAAATAACCATATCGTATCTTTTAAATTCGGGTGTATTAAGGTATAGCGGTCTACAATTCCTGTACTCGAATGCTCACTGTTTCTTTTGGTAAAATCGATTCTTGTCCCATCCGGCCAGCGATAAGAATTTTCAAGCTTGGCCATCCTTGAGCTTAAATAACTTCTGTCAACCAGATTTTTAAAAGCACCAGTGCCAATTGGGCGATCGATGGATGCACCATAACCGTCATTATGCCCCTTCAGATTTTCAAAAGTAATGTAGGTAATTAAAGTATCAGCCGGAAGTTGAGCATGAACTAAGCCAGCTATTAAACAAAAAAATAATGTACAACATGTTTTCATAAAGCGTTTTTATTTGATGATGATTAAAATACAAGAATTCAATAATTAAATTTAATTTTTTTGTTGAAAAGCATTTTACCGATATGATTAACTTTGGTTACTTTTACTCAAATCAGTAACTCACAGCAATTGGCGTAATCCTTTTGGTCTGTGTAATTAATATTTTATGAAAAAACTCTTTCTTTTAGATGGAATGGCGCTGATGTACAGGGCGCATTTTGCACTAAGTAAAAACCCCCGGTTTACTTCTACAGGGATTAATACATCGGCCGTAATGGGATTTACCAATACTTTGCTTGATGTACTAAAGAAAGAAAAACCAACACATATTGCGGTAGTTTTTGATACCGAAGCCCCAACAGAAAGACATACTTCTTTCGAGGCTTACAAAGCGCACCGCCAGGCCATGCCCGAAGATTTATCGGCTGCAATGCCCTACGTAATTAAATTAATTACGGGATTTAACATTCCTGTAATTACTTCTGATGGTTATGAAGCGGATGACATTATCGGCACATTAGCTAAAAAAGCAGAGCAAAAAGGTTATCAGGTTTATTGTATGACACCTGATAAGGATTTTGCGCAACTCGTTTCGGAGAATATATTTATTTATAAACCTGCCCGCATGGGTAATGATATGGAAATACTTGGTGTAAAAGAAGTTTTAGCCAAGTGGGAAATAGATAATGTATTGCAGGTGATAGATATTTTAGGTTTATGGGGCGATGCGGTTGACAATATTCCAGGCATTCCGGGCATTGGTGAAAAAACGGCTAAACTTTTAATAAAGCAATACGGCTCAATGGAAAATATTATTGCCAACAGTCATGAATTAAAAGGTAAGCAACGTGAAAACATTGAAAATTTTGCCGAACAGGGGTTAATTTCTAAAAAACTGGCAACAATTTTATTGGATGTTCCGGTTGAATTGAATGAGCAGGAACTGGAATTATGTGATCCCAGCCGTGATTTATTAGAACCACTTTTTACAGAGCTGGAATTTAGAACACTTGGAAGAAGGGTTTTTGGTGATGGATTTTCCGTAACCACAGCCAAATTTCAGGAGGGCACACAGACAGACCTTTTTGGAAATCAACCGGGCGAAGCCATTCAATACACCAATACGCTTGAAGAAGAACCTGCGGAAAAACTGCCGGCCAAAACCATAGAAAATACTGAACACAACTATCAACTGGTAGATACGGTAGAGAAACGTGCAGACTTAATTAAGTTATTATTAACGCAAAAACAGATTTCTTTCGATACTGAAACGACGGGAACGGACGCGAATATGGCCGATTTAGTTGGTCTTTCATTTTCCATAAAACCAGGCGAAGCTTATTATATTCCGGTTTCAGCTATTCGGGAAGAAGCACAGGCTATTGTTGATGAATTTAGGGTGGTGCTTGAAAATGATAAGATTGACAAGATTGGACAAAACACCAAATACGATATCCTGGTGCTAAAATGGTATGGTGTGCAAGTGGCAGGAAGGCTTTTTGACACCATGCTGGCACATTATTTAATTGATCCGGATACCCGTCATGGAATGGATGTATTGTCTGAAAATTATTTGGGTTATTCACCTATTTCAATTACCACTTTAATTGGTCCAAAAGGCAAAAATCAAGGCACCATGCAGGATGTTCCGGTAGAAAAAGTGGTAGACTACGCCGCTGAAGATGCGGATGTTACTTTACAACTGGCACATATTTTTGAGCCTAAACTTAAAGAACTTAATGCGGATAAGCTGGCTGAAGAAATTGAAAATCCATTGGTTTATGTTTTAGCCGATATAGAAAAGGAAGGGGTAAGAATTGATATTGAAACGCTTAAAACCTATTCAACTGAGCTTGAAAAAGACATCATCAGGTTTGAGCAAAATGTTTACGATAAAGCGGGTGTTAAATTCAACTTAGCTTCACCGAAACAGCTGGGTGAGGTATTATTTGATAAATTACAGCTTGACCCCAAAGCGAAAAAAACCAAAACTGGTCAGTACCAAACCGGAGAAGATGTTTTAATGGCGTTGGCTAGTAAAAGCGACATTGTACAGGATATTCTGGATTTCCGCCAGCTCCAAAAACTAAAATCTACTTATGTGGATGCCTTGCCGTTAATGGTTAATCCAAAAACGGGTCGCGTACACACTTCTTACAATCAGGCTGTTGCGGCAACGGGAAGATTAAGTTCTAATAACCCGAATTTGCAAAATATTCCCATTCGTACCGAAAGAGGAAGGGAGGTGCGTAAAGCATTTATTGCACGGGATGAGAACCACATTTTGCTATCTGCCGATTATTCGCAAATAGAGTTGCGCATTATTGCACACATCAGTCAGGAAGAAAATATGATCGATGCTTTTAATAAGGGGATCGATATTCACACGGCAACGGCAGCCAAAGTTTATGGTATTGGTATTGAGGAGGTTGACGGCACACAACGCCGAAATGCTAAAGCGGTAAACTTTGGAATTATTTATGGTCAATCGGCCTTCGGGCTTTCTCAAAACCTGGGTATTCCACGTAAAGAAGCAGCAGAAATTATCGAACAATATTTTACTCAATATCCCGGCATTAAACGTTACATGAGCGACACAATGAACTTTGCAAGGGAGAATGGCTTTGTAGAAACCATCATGGGTCGCAGACGCTACCTGAGAGACATTAACTCCGCAAATCAAACCGTACGTGGCTTTGCAGAAAGAAATGCGATAAACGCACCTATCCAGGGATCAGCGGCAGATATGATTAAAATTGCAATGATCAATATTCATAAAGATATGAAGGCGCAAAATTTACAATCAACCATGACTATGCAGGTACATGATGAGTTGGTTTTCGATGTTCTAAAATCGGAAAAAGAGGCCATGAAAATCATTATTCAGGATAGAATGAAGAACGCAATAAAAACAACTGTTCCAATTGTTGTAGAAATTGGTGAAGGCGATAACTGGTTAGCGGCTCATTAATGAATTGGAATCCTGTTAAAATGCGCTATATAATATCTATTAACTTTTCGATTAATTAAAAATCATTCATTATCTTCATACAATCTTCATCCCCGATAACCAATTTTATATCAACAAATAAAGAGTAAAACAAAATTTAAAAAACCATGAAAAAATTATTGAGTTTAATCGCAATCGCAGCATTTAGTTTAACAGCAGCGTTTGCTCAAACACCAGCAGCGGCAACAGCTACTGCTAACCAGGCAAAAAGAACTGTAAAAAAAGAAGTTAAAACTACTGTAGCTCCAGTTAAAGCGGGTGTTAAAACAGAAGCTAAAAAAGTAGAAACCAAAACAACGACTACAGTTGCAAAAGTAAAAGCAGATGGTACGCCAGACATGCGTTTTAAAGAAAACAAAGCTAAAGCTGCAGTTAAAGTTGTAGGTCCAACTAAAAAAGATGGTACAGCCGATATGCGTTACAAAGCTAACAAAGCAGCTGCAGCAGTTAAAAAGAACTAAGGTTTAGGTTTATAATTCAAAAAGGTTCCGGTTTTAATCGGAACCTTTTTTTATTTACAAGGTTATCGTTTCGCCAATTTCGGGCAACAACAATACTTTATTTTCTCTCTTAAACTTATCAGCAGCAATATTTGTATCTATTTCTATAACCGGGAAAGTGTTATAATGAACACCAATAACGTTATTGCATTCTAAATATTTAGTTGCAATTAAGGCATCATCAACATCCATGGTGTAATTGCCTCCAATTGGTAAAATGGCATAATCCAGGTTGTAAAGGTCTGCAAGCACCTTCATTTCTATTGTCAAACCCGTATCTCCGGCGAAGTAAATAGATTTGCCTTCTAATTCCAGTACATAACCGGCTGGGTTACCACCATAACTTCCATCAGGCAAACCTGCAGAATGTGTAGCCGGCACCATACGAACTGCACCCCAATCGAACGTAAATTTTCCAAAGTTCATTGGATGAACCTGATCAATACCTTGTTTCTGAACCCAACCAATAACTTCAGGAATTGCAATTACCGTAGCACCGGTTTGTTTAGCCAGCTCAACTAAATCTGCCACATGATCTCCATGTCCATGACTGACCAGAATATAATCGGCTTCAATTGCTTTTACATTAATATTTTTAGCTAATGGATTTGGCGTAATAAATGGATCAAATAATAGTTTTTTTCCAGCCGCTTCAATTAAAAAACATGACTGACCGTAATATGTATATTTCATAATTGTGGGATTAAGATTTTGTTTTATCAAGAACCGAATATTCCACCCAAACCACCAAGCATATCTTTAGTAGCCGACTGCATTTCGGTTGCACTAACCTGTTCTGCATTTGCCAGTGCTTTATTTATTGCTGTTAATAAAAGCTCTTCCAGTTCTTCTTTATCCGCAGACTTTAAAAATTCTTCATCAATCGCAATGGCGGTAATGGCTTTATTTGCTGTTGCAGTTATTTTTATTGCACCATTTTCAACTTCGCCGAATACTGAAATGGTATCCAAGCGCTTTTTAATCTCTTCGGCTTTTTGTTGTGCCGCAAATAATTTATCAAACATAATTTGTGTTTTTATAATAAAACGAAATTAACACGTTTTGTTTTTCTTCCGCTTATTTTTTTTGAAAAATAGAGTTTAAATGCGATACCTCGTAAATAAAATTGGTTAGATTCCAAATTAAAGAAATCTAACCAAATCATTAAAAGAGTATAATCTAATTGCAGATTAGAGTGATTTTAATCCTCATCGCTTCCCGGCAAACTTCCGTTACCATGATACGCACCTTTGCGGATAACAGGCATATCAAAATGCTTATACAAATCATCAAGGTGCATTAAACTGCCGTTGGTTAAATTACCCAAAAATATAATTACGATATTTTTATTTAAATCACGTACATAAATATGACGGAAACCATGCCACCATCCGGTATGATATACTACTTTATCCATATTTTCTCCATCAAACATGCGCCAGCCGTAACCATAATTAAAATGACCATTAATAGGTTTGTTTCGACCAACGTAGGCAGAATCCAGGCTCTTTTTGGTGAGTAACCTCCCGTTTTTCAGGTATTTATCAAATAAAACTAAATCGTGTACTGTGCTGTAAATTCCTTTATCTCCAACCGGGCCATCTAAAAAGTTTTGAGCTACAGAGTATTTCCAGGTTCTGTCATGGCCAACTACATCAACCGGAATTTTTTCGTACTCCGTGGTGCTGTAAACATGGGTATTTTTTAATCCTGCCGGTTTAAAAACGTGTTCCATCATATACTGGGAATAACGCTGACCAGTTACTTTTTCAATAATAGCACCCAAAACCATAAAGTTTGAATTGTTATAATGAAACCGGTTATCAGGTTTGGTGTATGGGTTTGGCTTTTTCTCGGCAATAACATCCATCACCTCCTGGTTGGTTACACCTTTTTTCATATTGCGTTTTTCCTTGCGCCAAATGTCATCGATAAAATAAACATAATTCATCATTCCGCTACGGTGGCTTAACAATAGCTTCACAGTAATTCCTTCGTAAGGAAAATTTGGAAAAAACTTTTTAACGTTATCGTTTAACGAAAGTTTACCTGCTTCAACCAATTGCATAATGGCTGTACCGGTAAACGTTTTAGTAATGGAGGCCAGTTCAAATTCTGAATTTATTTTTAAACTGTCGCGGTGCAAATAATCTGCCCAGCCAATTGCCTTTTCATACAGAATCTTCCCGTCTTTCGCAACAAGCATATTGCCATTAAAGCCAAATTTTTTATGCAAGTTATCTACAAAATCGGCGATCCATTTATCTCCTTTTGCAGGATCGTAGACTAATAACAGGCTATCGGCCTTATCGTCTTCTTTGGTTCGAATTTTCTTTTCAGCAGCTTTTTTTTCTTCTGATTTTTTACTTGAGCAAGCGGTTAATAATATTGAAGAGAGTGCTATGGCAGCGATTATATTGCGAAAATTCATTTATGTCGGTAATACTTAATTTAAAACCCGAAAAATAAAGAATTTTGAATCGTTATTTTCAAAGAGTTTTACACATTTTCGCAATTTTGTTTATACCAGCACTCAAATAAATGACCTTTGCTCCCATACACGGGATCGTTGTCTGGATTTTTAACTTTTTCAATATCCTGATCTGCTTCCGGGCGTTCATCAGCTTTACCATATCTGATGTTATAACTCATTCCGTTTGGATAAGCTCCAACTACAGTGAAGTCTTCGGTTGAGTTTAATTTTTTATGCGCAACACCTGCCGGAATCACGACTACGTCGCCTTTATCAAGTTCAATACAAACACCGTGTTCGCCGCCAAACTGTACCTCAGCCTTTCCGCAAAAAACACCCATTGCCTCATGTGTATTGCTATGGTAATGATGATAGTCAAAAATAGAATCAACCCAGGCATTGGTATAACCATTTTGAGCAAATACCTTTTTAATTACTTCTTCAGATTCATCCGGATGAATTAAAAAAGCACCTTTATAAATCATTAAAGGCAGGTTTTTATTATTAGGGAAATTTCCGTTTTCTTCTATTTTGTGGGAAACCAGATAGGCTTCCTGTATTAATTTTTCTTTGTCCATGATTAAGGTGTTTATCTACTAACAAATTAATCATTAAAGGGTTTAGATTTAATAGTAAGTTTAAAACAGGAAAGAAGATTTATAATTATGGGGCACCAAAAATTCAATAATCTCTCTGTTTGGACTATAAATAAAAGCATTTTTGACTTCAACCGCTAGTTAATATAAAACCACAGGCACAACACATAGAGGTTTTACGCAAATTATGTAATGCGACGGTTGCTTTAAATTCAATAAGCGGAAGATGGAAATTCATTGACATACAAATGGCAAAATAGTTTACGCGGAATTTGTACCGAAACTTAATACTACGTTAATGTATATAAATATTTAATATTTTTATATTTGATTTATCATCCCAACATAAACCTATTGAAATGACAATTGAATTTAAAAATGACATTGCAAAAGGGCTTCAAGAATATGGAGATATGCATGGATATTCTTTCTCCAGTATTGCAGAAAAAGAACAATTCTACAGCGACATGGCATGGGGAGGACTATAAGGTACGCCAGCGTATCAAACGCTTTCAACTGCTGAAAAAAATCGAATACAAGACACTCTATTGGCTGAGCAATATGGCACAGATAGAAATGGGGACCCTAAATCGGGTAAAGGAAATCCTTCAGGATGTTAATTCAAAAAATATGAAAAAGCAATTATTAATATTAAGTTCAGTAATGATGTTAGCTTGTTTGTCAAGCTGTTCGTTGAATCGAAATGGTAGTTATACGCAAACAATTAAAAAAAACTTTGGTGATAAGGTTATTGTTACCGGGACAGTTTATGACACAAATATAAATTACCGGACACTGCCAGGCGCAGCAATAAAATCTGCTGACACATCGCTTTTAACAACGACAGATTCAAATGGTAAGTATCGAATCCAATTAATGCCAGGAAAACATATTTTGCGTGCTACCTACCTTGGATATCATTTAACATCAACTAATTCTCTCAATCTTGTCAAAGGAGATTCTGTAATTGTTGATTTTATATTAAAGGACGCTAAACAGCATACAACCAATTAAATTATCTAAAATGATGTCCTCAAAAATGTCAAACTTTTGGGGACATCTTTAGAATAATATAAAAGCACCTGATAAGACGAGAGCAAAATCAAATGGGAGTAAAGAATTAACGAACTCATCAAATTCAACAAACAAGAAGGGATGTTAATATGAAAAAAATTGCTTTAGCTATCATACTTTTATTTGGAATTGCAATAAATAGCCATTCTCAAACAGATAACATTAATAAAGAAAGATTATTGTACATCGAGGTTTTTCGAGATTTAGCAAAATTGGCGAAGTAAAAAAGGCTCCCAAAATTGGAAGCCTTTAATTATTTTAATCCGTTTAAAACTTAAACTTGTTAAATGATTAGGCTAATAATCTAACCGGTTCTTCTAACAAAGCTTTAAGCGTTTGTAAAAATGCAGCACCACTGGCGCCATCAACTGTACGGTGATCGCAACTTAAAGTTACTTTCATTACGTTTCCGGGCACAACTGCTCCGTTTTTAACAACAGGAACCTGAGAAATACCTCCAACAGCTAAAATACAGCTATCAGGCGAGTTAATAATCGCAGTAAACTCATCAATACCGAACATACCCAGGTTAGAAATGGTAAAGGTAGAACCTTCCCAATCTGCCGGCTGAAGTTTTTTAGCTTTAGCTTTTTGCGCAAAATCTTTTACTTCAGCAGAAATATGTGTTAATGATTTTCCATCGGCGAAACGCACAACCGGAACCAACAAACCATCTTCTACAGCAACTGCTACACCAATATTTACATGCTCATTGTAACGGATTTTATCACCTAACCATGAAGAATTCACAATTGGGTGTTGTTTTAAAGCAATTGCGGTTGCTTTTAAAACTAAATCGTTGAATGAAACTTTTGATGGTGCATATTCATTAATACGTGCTCTGGCTTCAATAGCTTTGTCCATATCAATGGCCATTGTTAAATAGAAGTGCGGAGCCGTAAATAAACTTTCAGATAAACGCTTCGCAATTACTTTACGCATTTGCGAAACTGGTTTTTCAGTAAATTTCTCTTCGCCTATAAACTGAGGGGCTGGAGCAGCTTTCTCTGCAGGAGCCGAAGAAGATTCAGCTTTAGCAGGTGCAGCAGCAGGTTTAAAGTTTTCGATATCTTTTTTAATGATACGGCCACCTTCTGCACTTCCTGAAACCTGAGCTAAATCTATTCCTTTATCTTTTGCAATTTTCTTTGCTAACGGAGATGCTTTAACGCGGCTATCAGAAGTACTTTCTGCAACCGGAGCAGCAGCTGTACTTGCATCAGCCGTTGATTTTGGAGCTTCTGTTTTAGCTTCAGTGCTTTCTGCTTTTTTAGCAGGGGCATCACCAGCGCTTAAAATTCCGCTAATGTCAGTTCCTTCCGGACCAACAATTGCAATAATTCCATTTACTTTGGCAGCGGAACCTTTTTCTACGCCAATGTGCAATAAAGTTCCGGTTGCATAACCCATAACTTCCATAGTTGCCTTATCGGTTTCTACGTCTGCTAAAACATCATCATCTTTTACTTTATCACCAACTTTTTTATGCCATTCAGCAATTACGCCTTCAGTCATGGTATCACTTAACAAAGGCATGCGGATTACCGTAACACCTTTTGCTGCTAATTCTTCTTCGCTTAAACCACCACCCTGGGCTGGTGCTTCTTCTTTTTTATCTTCAGCTTTAGGCGCTTCAGTGTTTTCGGCTTTCGGTTTTTCACCCTCCGCTTTACCAGCACCACCTGCTGCATCAATTGCGGCCTGAAAATCTTCTCCCTCTTTTCCAATTACTGCAATAATTGCATCAATAGGAACGCCTTTACCTTCTTCAACACCAATATGTAATAAAGTACCTTCTTCGTAAGATTCAAGATCCATTGTTGCTTTATCGGTTTCTACCTCGGCAAGCACATCACCACTCTTTACTTTATCGCCAACTTTAACATGCCATTTTGCCAATACCCCTTCAGTCATGGTATCGCTCATTTTGGGCATTCTAACTACTTCAGCCATTATATATCTTTAATTGAAATCTTAAAATAATTAATCCATTACGTAAGGATAATCCTGTTGCATGTATACATCCTTGTATAATTCAGATGCATCCGGCCATGGAGATTCTTCAGCAAATTTCACGGCCTGATCAACAGTTGCTTTTACTTTAGCTTCTACTTCTTCAATCCAGGCCTGATCTGCATATTTTTCTTTCAAAATAGTTTCTCTTGCATGCTCCACCGGATCTTTTGCTTTATAATCTTCTAATTCTTCTTTAGTACGATATTTAGCCGGATCTGACATCGAGTGACCGCGGTAACGGTAAGTTCTCATTTCTAAGAAAGTTGGTCCTTCGCCTTTACGTGCACGTTGAATAGCTTCGTCCATTGCATTGTGTACTGCAACCGGATCCATACCATCAACCGGAGCACATGGCATATCAAAACCTAAACCGATTTTATAAATATCGGTCATATTTGTGGTACGCTGTACGGATGTACCCATCGCATAACCATTGTTTTCACAAACAAAAACTACCGGAAGTTTCCAAAGCATAGCCATGTTAAACGTTTCATTTAAAGCACCCTGACGCACAGCGCCATCGCCCATATAACAAATGTTTACATTATCTGTGCCTTTATATTTTTCTGCAAAAGCAACACCAGCTCCTAAAGGAATCTGACCACCAACAATTGCATGTCCACCATAAAAATTGTGTTCTTTGCTAAACATGTGCATTGAACCACCTTTACCTTTAGAGCAACCTGTAGCTTTACCATACATTTCTGCCATAATGCTATCAGCACTTACCCCTAAAGCTAAAGCGTGAGCGTGATCACGGTAAGTAGTAATCATCGAATCGCCTTTTTGCATTGCAGATATAGCACCTGCAACTACAGCTTCTTGTCCAATATATAAATGACAAAAGCCACGTATTTTTTGTTGTCCGTATAACTGGCCAGTTTTTTCTTCGAATTTGCGCATAAGCAACATCGACTCAAACCACTTTAACCAGGTATCTTTATTTATTTCTACTGCACTCATTTTAGGGTATTTGTTTTTTTGCGACAGCAAATCTAATTTTTTTATTGTAATTTTTGGCACTCTTGAATGTAAAATCATCTTTGCCGCAGTGTTAAAGTTAATTTTAATTCTCGTTTTAAAGGCAAATAATCACAACAAAAGATCTGTTTTATTTTATTTACGCTTACATGATAATTTAACCTGATTTTACCATTGCGCATTTACACCTTTTATCCTCATTCATAATTAAAGGATCATAAAATATTATTTCGCCTAAATGCCTGTGTCCATATTTTTATTAACTCCATTTTCAACAAACATTTGAGTCTGATTAAAAATTAATGAAGTGTTGCTCCAAAGATTTAAAGAATTAAATTTCTTCAATTTTTAATGTAACAACTATACTATATGAAAATTTTCAACCCTTAAAATCATGCCTCAACACGATATTAACAATCATAATCTCCTAGCTAAAAGGCTTAATATAAACGAACAAAAGGTTAAATTGTTAATAACTTTCGCTTTTTAATAATTAACATTTGGATAACATTTGTATAATTAATACTTTTGCAACCAACAATAAGCCCATGTGGTGTACGTTAATGTGTAAGTGAATTACCCAAACATAACTGTATAACATGATTAAAAAATTTTTGTTTACTTCCCTAATCGCTATCTGCACGCTCTCAGCCGCATTTGCGCAAACAAAAACAAAAGAATCTGGTAAAGAATCAAACGACCCTGACAACTTAGCATCCCAATATTTTTCCCAGGTCATGGGTGTCGCCGTTGATGCGACATCAAACTTAAAGCTTTATAAGTTTGTTTACGAATGGATTGGAACCCCGTATAGTTACGGTGGAAATACCAAAAAAGGAATTGATTGTTCAGCTTTTACAAAAGCGATCTACGATAAAGTTTTCAACACAACCATAAGAAGAAATTCACGCGATATTTTTAGCATGGTTGATCCGGTTTCTAAGGATGAATTAAAAGAAGGTGATCTGGTCTTCTTCAAAATCAAAAGCAAAAGCATTTCACATATCGGTATTTATTTAGGCGATAACCGTTTCGCTCATGCATCAAGCTCACGCGGGGTGGTAATCAGTAATTTAAACGAGCCTTATTACAGCCGTTTCTTTTACAAAGGCGGTCGCATTTTAGAATCTTATAAGAAAGATTTTACCGTAGAATAAGTTCTTAGCTATAATCAGCTAAGTCAAGCATACAATCCTCCTTAAGAAATTTCGGAGGATTTTTTTATAATACAACCAGGGATGAAATTTACAACAAGCCTATTTTTATCATTAATCGTTGTTCCAATTCTTATAAGCTGTACCGGAAATAATGCTCAGGTAGTTACGCAGCCGGTAAAAGCAGATACCGTGATCAGAAAAATAAAAGACACCATTTCTATTGTTGCGGTTGGCGATATTATGCTGGGTTCGGCATTCCCTTCTAAAAGCAATCTTCCTCCTGATGATGCTGTAAATAGTTTTCAGGCTGTAGATACTTTATTAAAAGGCGATCTGGTTTTCGGAAACCTGGAGGGTTGTTTTTTAAATTCAGGCAATTCTTATAAGTGTAATGGTATAAATCCGAATAATTGCTTTGCTTTCCGGATGCCCGAAAGATATGCCGGAATTTATAAAAAAGCAGGTTTTAACCTTTTAAGTATCGCCAATAATCATGTTGGAGATTTTAATGCCAATGGGCGTAAAAATACGGCCAGAATTTTAGATTCTTTACAAATTCATTATGCCGGACAGGTAAACAAACCATTCGAAATTTTTGAGAAAGACAGTGTTAAATATGCCTTCTGTGCTTTTGCACCAAATGAAAACACCGTATCTATTAACAAAGTTGATAGTGCAAAAGCATTGGTTTCGAGGTTAAAAAAAATGGCAGATATTGTAATTGTATCTTTTCACGGTGGTGGCGAAGGTGCAAGATTTGAACATGTAACCCGCAAAAACGAAATCTTTTATCGCGAAAACCGCGGTAATGTTTACGCTTTTGCCCATGCAGTTATTGATGCCGGAGCAGATGTTGTTCTGGGTCATGGCCCGCATGTAAGCAGAGCTGTAGAAGTATATAAAAATAAATTTATTGCCTACAGCCTGGGTAATTTTTGTACCTATGGCATGTTTAGCCTAAAAGGATCAAATGGTTTTGCTCCTTTGCTTCAGCTTAAAATCAACAGCAAGGGCAATTTCCTCTTCGCAGATGTAATTTCTGTACAGCAAGATAAGGCGACCCGGTTAACACAAGACGAAAGCCACAGGGCATTTAAAAGGATACAGGAATTAACGAATGCTGATTTCCCTGGCCACGGCTTAAACTTTGAGCACAACCGGATTTCAAAGAAAGATTAAAATACACCACATGAAAGGGACATTACTCCATTATATTATAGGTATTAGTGCAGCAATTTTAGCGCTTGTTGCAATATATTATATTTACGAAAACCCGAAAAACTTAATATCAGCTGGGATTGTAATTTTTGCAGGTTGTTTTGTCGCTTTCAGTCAGTATTTGATTATTAAGGGCAAAAACAAAAAATAATCTGCCCAAACCCAGGTTAAACCTCGTCTTTAGTATTTTTTACTAAGCCAATCCCTGATACAAAAAAGATAATGCCAATAACTCCGTACACGATTAATCCGCGTGTATTCTGATTATGGTTTACAAAGCCATAACCTGCATAAATTAAACCGATAATACCCAATACGGTTAAAATGGTTCCAAAAGTGCGCTTTACATTCATAGTCTGAAATTTAATAGAGTTAAGACAATAAAAAGTCAATTTTGTTTTAGATTAAATGCAAAAGCCCCATCAATGATGAGGCTTTGTGCTAATCTTAAATTTTTAGTGATTTACCAAACACCCAATCTATTTTCAGGAGTTAAGTACATTTTAGCCGTGGTTGGAATGTTGAATGCTTTGTAGAAAGCTTCCATATTATATACAGAACCATTTACACGGAACATTTCAGGACTATGCGGATCGGTTTTTAAACGTACACGCATGGTTTCATCGCGGTTTTTGATTCTCCATACCTGAGCAAATCCTAAAAAGAAACGTTGATCTGGTGTAAAACCATCGATTTTTTTATCGTTCTTTTTGCCTTCTTCAGTTAATTTAAACGCATCATAGGCAATATTTAAACCACCAATATCGGCCAGGTTTTCACCTAAGGTTAAAGAACCGTTTACATGTTGGTTGTCTAAAAGCGCAAAATTATTGTAGAATGCCACAACCTTATCTGCTTTTGTTTTGAATTTATCCGCATCAGCTTTAGTCCACCATTCTTTTAGATTTCCTGCAGCATCGTATTGCCTGCCCTGATCATCAAAGCCATGGGTCATTTCATGTCCAATTACCGCACCAATTGCACCATAATTAATAGCATCATCCGCATTAAAATCAAAGAAAGGGAATTGTAAGATTCCGGCAGGGAAAACAATTTCGTTAAACGATGGATTGTAATAAGCATTTACTGTCGGCGGTGTCATGCCCCACTCTGTTTTATCAACTGGCTGCCCCAGTTTATCAATCATTTCCTTGTAAGCATGTTTTTCTGCTGATTGAAGATTTGCATAATAAGTACCTTTATTAATTTCTACATCATCATATTTTTTCCACTTATCCGGATAACCAATTTTCTTGATAAAAGCATTTAACTTTTCTAAGGCTTTCTTTTTGGTTTCCGGAGTCATCCAGTCCACTTTTTTAATTCTTTCTTCATATACTTTCTGAAGATTATCCACCAGGGTAAGCATTCTCTTTTTAGCTTCAGGTTTAAAATATTGTTCGGTATACAACTGACCTAAAAGTTCACCTAAATTTCTATCCGTGCTGTTTACTATGGCTTTCCATCTTTCGGTTGGAGCCTGCTGACCGCTTAATGTTTTACCAAAAAACTCAAATTTCGCCGTTCTGAAACCTTTGTTTAAAGCACTTGCCGCACTGTTTAAAGCATCAAATTTTAACTTTTGTTTCCAAATTTCTATCGGTTCTGTTTTAATCAGGGTATTTAGAGCCTTGTAATATTTAGGCTGACCAACTAAAATGGTATCCGTTTTTAACTGCAATTTGTTTAAAACCAATTTCCAGTCAATATTTGGAGTTTCTTTCTGAAAATCAGCCACAAAAAACTTATTGTAATTCTTCTGAGGATCACGTAATTCAACTGGTGTTGAGTGTGAAAGCGCAATTTTAGTTTCAAGTTTTAAAATCTGGTCTGCATATTTCTTTGCATTTACAGAATCTCCTGAAAGACTAAAAAGTTTGGTAATGTAGGTCTGGTAGGCCGTTCTTATCTTTTTGGCCTTATCATCCTGCTCTAAATAATAACTTCGTTCTGGCAGGGTAATTCCAGACTGATAAAAATTAGCTGCATTTTTTGAACTGATTTTATCATCCGGCTGTACACCAAAACCCAATAAATCGCCTTCTCCGTCCTTGTAACCATCGGCGATAAAATTAATCAGGTCTTTATCATTTTTAATTCCATCTATTTTGGCAAGTAACGGTTTTAGCGGTTCTATACCCAATTTTTCAATGGTAACGGTATCCATGCCGCTTGCATAAAAATCACCAACTTTCTGCTCCAGGCTTCCTTTTGATGAATTGCTTTTAGCTGCATTTTCCAATATTTTATTCAGGTTTTTCAGGTTGTCATTATATAAGGTATAAAATGATCCCCATCCGGTTTCAGTTTTAGGAATTTCTGTGTTTTTAGACCATTTTCCATTTGCATAAAGAAAGAAGTTATCACCCGGTTTTACTGTAGTATCCATTCCAGCCGTATCAAAAAATAAGGTACGCTGACTTGCTTCATCATTTTGCTGATGAGATTTGTTGTTCTGGCAGGCTGCTAAGAGCAATAAAGCAGCACCGGGCAGAAATAATTTACTTTTCATATGAATTTAAATTAGTTAGAAAACATAAAGCTACAAAATGCCTGATGTAGTTTGTATGAATTTTTTTATAACTTCATAAAAAAATCTAATTATGCAGTATACAATTTACATTCTAATTTTCCTGGGGATTATCATTCTCTTTAGCTCATTTGTAACCGTTAAACAAGGTACAATAGCGGTGGTAACTGTTTTTGGAAAATACCGGAGACAATTAAGACCGGGGCTTAATTTCAAAATCCCATTAATTGAGCAAATTTACTCACGCATCTCGATTCAAAACCGTTCGGTTGAGTTATCTTTTCAGGCGGTAACGCAAGATCAGGCCAATGTTTATTTTAAAGCTATGCTTTTATATTCCGTTGTAAACCAGGACGAGGAAACGATCAAAAATGTAGCTTTTAAGTTTGTGGATGCAACGAATTTAATGCAGGCTTTAATCCGTACCATCGAAGGCTCTATCCGGGCTTACGTAGCAACTCAAAAGCAAGCAAATGTGTTGGCGCAGCGAAACGAAATTGTGCTGCACGTTAAGGAGCAAATTGATCAGGTTTTAGATGGCTGGGGTTATCACTTACAGGATCTTCAATTAAACGACATCACTTTTGATGAAGAAATTATGCGCTCAATGAGTCGTGTGGTGGCTTCGAATAACTTAAAAGCTGCTGCTGAAAATGAAGGACAAGCTTTATTAATTACCAAAACCAAAGCTGCCGAAGCAGATGGAAATGCGATTAAAATTGCTGCCACAGCAGAACGTGAGGCCGCTCAACTCCGCGGACAGGGTATTGCTTTATTCAGGGCAGAGGTTGCACATGGTATGACCAAAGCGGCGCAGGAAATGGAAAGCGCTAACCTGGATATTTCTGTAATCTTATTTACCATGTGGACAGAATCTATCAAGCATTTTGCTGAAAATGGTGATGGTAACGTAATCTTCCTGGATGGCAGCAGTGAGGGGATGAATAAAACCCTTAAAGAAATGATGGCCATGCAAATAAATAAAGATAAAGCGGATAAAAAATAATAATATTCCAAGTTTACAGCATAAAAAAAGTCGTTCAGTAATTGAACGACTTTTTTTATGCTTACTATATTTTTTTAGAAAGAACCTAAGTTCATCACGTAATTACCTGATTGTTGCATAAAGTCGGCCATTACATGAAGCGATTCATCTTCAATAAAATCGAAAGAATCCTGCTTAACTGCTTTCTCACCTTTTTTAATTGCCGGCAAGCCTCTTAACGCTCTAAGTTCATTTTGCCTGGCAAGGCTTTTAGCTTCTTTAGCATCACGTTCCTGCTTCAATTTAGCTTCATTTAAAGTAACTGATACCTCTTTATCGCGTACTTCAAGGTCTTTAATATCCTGAATTAAAAATTTGAAATCTAAAGAGTTTGCCACACGTTGCTCGCTGTTTTTAATTAAGCCTGCTTTAACCGCAGCTAAATTTGCCACCGCTTTAAAGCTCGAACTTGGTATGATATCCCATGGCAATGCAGAAGGCTCTGTATCTTCTCCAATTTTGTCCATTGGATAAACAGAAGGATAAACTACATCAGGAGTTACACCTTTATGTTGCGTACTGCTCCCCGCTACACGATAGAATTTAGCCATCGTAAGGTTAATTTGACCTAGTTTGATATCTGATACTGAACCCGGTGCCGTACCAGTCGTTCTATCTTTAGAAACCAATGCAGCTATTCTTTGCAGCACACCTGGATTTACCAGTTTATTTAAATCGATAGAAGATTGAACTGTTCCTTTACCATAGGTTTGACTACCCATAATAATACCGCGACCATAATCCTGAATGGCGCCAGCAAAAATTTCAGACGCTGATGCACTTAAACGATCCACCATTACACCGAATGGGCCATCCCAGGCAACACCCGTATTTTCATCCTCATCAACTTCAATTTTGCCTCTTAAATCTTTAACCTGTACAACGGGGCCTTTATCGATAAATAATCCGGTTAATGAAATGGCTTCTACTAATGAACCACCACCGTTTCCACGTAAATCCATGATAATGGCATCAACCTTATCTTTATTTTTTAAGGTATCGATCAATAATCTTACGTCACGGGTTGTACTTTTATAATTTTTATCACCAGCATTTGCCGCTTTAAAATCTGCATAGAAAGCTGGCAACGATATCACACCTACTTTATAGGTTTTACCGTTTGAGGTTACTTCTTTTACTTTTTTCTTGGCTGACTGATCTTCCAGAATAATTTTTTCACGAACCAGTTCTACGATAACTGGTTTAGAAGACATTTCTTTTCCTGCAGGAATAACCTTTAAGCGAACTTTGGTTCCTTTCGGGCCCTTAATTTTAGTGATGGTTACATCCAATCTCCAGCCAGTAATGTCTACAAAATCTCCATCAGCTTGCGCTACAGCAATAATTCTGTCTCCGGCATTTAATTGTTTGCTTTTAAACACAGGTCCGCCCGGAATTACTTCAGCAATTTTAACCACCTCGTTTTCCAATTGTAAGCGGGCACCGATTCCTTCAAATGAGCGTGACATGTCTTCATTGAATGCAACAGCGTTAGAAGGATTAAAATAATTGGTATGCGGATCAATACAAGCGGTAAAAGCATCCATCAGGTATTGAAAAACATCCTGATTATTTACTTTAACGGTTTGCGACTGCAAATCTTTATAGCGCTTGGTTAAGGTGGCAATATTTTTAGCCTGATCGGTTGTACCCGCCAGGTTTAAATTAACCAATTCATATTTTACACGTTTTTTCCAGGTATCGTTTAAAGTAGCAGCAGAATTAGCCCAAGGCAGTTTTTCTCTGTCGTACACATAAGTATCATTCTGATTGAAATCGAATTTGGTTTTAACCTGGGCCAATGAATAACTGAAATATTCGTTTAATCGCTTTGCATATACATTATAGATATAGAAAGGAGCGCTTAAATCACCATTTTTAAAGTCATCATCTAATTGAAATCTGTACTTTTCAAAATCTTTAATGTCAGTGGCAAGGAAATAGTTTTTTCCTTTATCCAAAGTATTGATGTATTTATCTAAAATAAGAGATGATATAGAATCATTAATCTGTATTTTCTTATAGTTGTAGCTTTCGATAAGATTTACAACCTCTTTAATTACCAGTTGTTGCTGCTCATCGGGTTTAATGTTTGTAACGCCTTCAACAAGAGGCTGAACTTTTGGTGCGGCATGACAAGCGAGTACAGCAGCGGTAAAAATTATAAAAAATATTTTCTTTAACATCTCTTTAAACAATTTAAAATCCATTTCTAATTCTATATAGCCAATATGATACCATTTTAACGAAAAAACAAAAAAGAGACAGTATTTATTACCGTCTCTAGTTAAAACTTACCAAATCTAACTAAAAGCTTTCTATAAATCAATCCTTTGAAAGCTAACGGTTACAGTTTACTTTTGTTTCGTTTATGGCCTGTATTGCGTTAATATTACGCTGAAGCTACATTTTAGGGATGATACAAGATTTATAAATCCTGCAAAGACAATAAATGTGACGTGAAAATTATTTTTTATCGATTGCTTTGGAGGCAATTACTTCACGGGCATCTTTAATCTGACTCTTATACTGGTTAGTTTTTATAGAACTGGCCAAAAACTCCGCTGTTTTTAAATCTCTAAGGGCCAGTGTAAAATCTTTCTTTTTGATTTTAACCTGTGCAATGCCTAAAACAGATTCAATATAAGAATTATTGCTTTTTAATTGCTTTGCCAAAATACCTTGCTGGGTATAAAACCACATCGATTGGGTATATTTACTGTTGGCGAGATAAACTTTGCCTAATAAATTATAGGTATTCATTAAACCAGACTTGCTGCCTAGTTTTGAATAATTTTTAAGAGCAACGTTTAATAAAATCTGTTCCGCATCCGTAAAACGGCCTAACTGATAGTGCATATTGCTCATTTTAATAATGGCTTGCCCATATCTGTTAAAGTTTTTTACCGCATTATATTCAAACGCTGCTTTACCAAACATCGTTAATGCCTCGTTAAAAGAACCTTTACGCTCCAGGCTTTCAGCCTCTTCATAAAAGCTGTCTGCATCGGCAGCGTCGAATTTAGAAACCGCTATATTTATTGAACTTCCACCTGAAACAGGATCCTGAGCGTCAGATTTATCAATGTTTTGAGCGTTTATTTGTAATGATGCAAAAAGGCCGACAACAGCCAATACTACTTTCGTCATGCAACAAAAATAATACTTTAAATTCAATTTTAGTTAAATACCTGTAAATTAACATCAAATGATGCCCAAACCATATATGGATGAGCATCACAATGGTAAATTTCTCCTTTAGCGGATATGCCAACTACGCCTGCAAAGCCATCAAAAGATTTAAGTTCTGCAAAAGATTTATCACAGGCATCTTTTAAAGAAAATCCATCGGTAACCCGGGTTACAATTTTAGCAGCCAAAGCGCCGCTTACAATATCTTCGCCAACACCGGTACAAGAAATGCCAGCGTATTGATTTACATAATTACCTGCTACTGTTGCAGAATCACTTACCCTGCAAGGAATTTCAAATCCTTTTCCACCTGTAGAAGTTGCAGCGGCCAGGTTTCCCTCTGCATCCAAAGCTACGCAACCAACCGTTCCTTTATTGTTCTGCTGATTTAATTTAGCTTCGTACTCGGCCTGGCGCTGCTCGGTAATTGGGTTAAAGTATTCAAATCCATTTTTCCGGGCAAAATTTTGTGCACCATCCCCGCTTAAAACCCGGTCGTCATAAGCTAAAAGATCTTTGGCCACTATAATTGGGTTTTTAACATCTTCAATATTAATAACTCCGCTAAATTTTTCAGTTTTACCATCCATCAATGCAGCACTTAACCGCACTTTTCCATCACTCTGAATTTGAGAGCCAATACCTGCATTAAATAATTGATTATCTTCCAGCAAAGCAACGGTATACACCACAGTTTCTAAAGCTGTGTGCGTTTTTAAATATTCGTGTCCAAGACTAACAATTTGCGATAAAGCATCTTGCTTAGCCTTTTTTGTTTCCTGATTTGTAGATGATTCGCTAAAAAAACCACCATGTATAATTAACTTCATTTTTAATTGATTATAAGAGGCGTACAAATAAGATTAGCGCATGTTTTCACTAACTTAAAATCTGTTCCACTTTTGTCTCTCCGCTTTAAGCTTACCTCTTTATCCTACCGGAACAACTTTAGGGTGGTGAATAACCAAACTATGGTCTTTTAAATCATAAACATCTCCATCACACATAACGTGAACCACCATATTTTTTATAGAAACCGGTTGTCCCATTTCTACATCCGTTAAATTTGTATCAGCCATTTGGCGGCCATCAACTAAAATAACCATACCCGATCCTATGGCTTCCATCGTGTGTCCGTCAGAAATAAACAAGCCTGTATCCTCACCTAAACCAATGCCTAAAATGCCGGGATTACTTGCCGCAGCATAGAGTAACCGCCCAATTCTACCACGTTGCACAAAGTGGGTATCCACAATAACATCGTCAATAAAACCCAGGCCACCAGTAATTTTAACTTCTCCCTTTAACAAAGCATCTTTACTGCTGCCCTGATAAATCATATTTTTAGAGCTCGCTGCCGCACCTGCAGATGTACCAGCAATAACCACTGGCTCATTTTTATATTTTTCCAGTAAAATCTGATGAATAGCCGTTCCGCCAAAAATAGACGATAAGCGCAATTGATCTCCACCAGTAAAAATAATTACATCGGCCGCCTTTATACGTTCGCAATTATCTGCGGCATTGGCTTCTTCGCGATTGGTAATATTTAAAACTCCTAAATTGTGGACATCAAGTTGTGCATAAGCCTTAATGTATTCTTCGCCAACTTTTTCTGGCATTAATGAAGCTGTTGTAATAATTTCAAAGCGTGATTCTACATCTCTTGAAGACTCAGTGGTAATTCTTTTTAAAATTCCACGTTCAAAAAAATTCATGTTTTCTGGCAGTCCAAATTGCGTTTCTGCAAAGCTGCCTGTATTTATTGCGCCACCAATAATGATGAGTTTACCCTTCGGAACCATTCTTTATGTGTTATATTCTATCAAAAAACTCAAATATATCAGCTTAGGATAAAAAACACGACTTTTTTTGTCAATAAAATCGGGGTTATTAACAAACGTTGAAATAAACGTGACAAAAACTGATGCCCTTGTGCCTGAAAACAAAACAAATACCCGATAAAATTGATTTAGATATTTGCCATACCGATTTTCAAAATAAATGTATAATTTACAGACACCAATTTTATATTGGGGAATTAAGTTTACCAGGCGAACAAAGGCTTGTTGATCAAAACAAATAGTAAGGTTTAAAAATGAAGATATCAAACATACAAGTACTAAGAGGGCCTAATATATGGTCAATAAGTCGCAAAAAACTGATCCAAATGCGTCTCGATTTGGAAGAATTAGAGCAAAAACCAACCAATGTAATCGATGGCTTTGGAGAGCGGCTTGAAAAATTAATTCCAAGTATGTTTACTCATCGTTGCTCTAAAGGTGTTGAAGGTGGTTTTTTTACCCGTGTAAAAGAAGGTACCTGGATGGGCCACGTAATTGAGCACATTGCTTTAGAAATTCAAACACTTGCGGGGATGGACACCGGTTTCGGGCGTACACGGCAGACCAAAACAGAGGGCATTTACAATGTGGTTTTCAGTTATCTGGAAGAAAAAGTTGGTGTTTATGCAGCTGAAGCTGCTGTAAACATTGCACAGGCCTTAATTGATAATCAGGAATACGATCTGGAGCACGACATCAGACGAATGAAAGAAATCCGTGAGATGGAGCGCCTGGGCCCTAGTACCGGATCAATTGTTGAAGAGGCCGTAAGCCGGAGCATTCCCTGGATTCGTTTAAATAAAAGTTCGCTGGTACAGTTGGGTTATGGAAAAAATCAGGTCCGTTTTAGGGCAACCATGACCGAAAAAACCAGCAGTATAGCAGTAGATATTGCCAGCAATAAAGAAGAAACTAAACGCTTGTTAACTGAAGCAGCCATTCCTGTGGCTTCAGGGGTTACCATATCCAATCCTGACGAATTAGAGGCTTCAGTTAAAAAAGTAGGATTTCCATTGGTTTTTAAACCTTTGGATGGCAACCACGGTAAAGGTGCAACCATTAATGTAAAAACAATGGAGGCCGCTAAAGAGGCTTTTGAATATGCTAAAACGTATTCACGCAGGGTAATTATTGAGAAATTTATTACCGGATTTGATTTTAGGGTTTTGGTAATAGACCATAAAGTGGTTGCAGCTGCGCAACGCGATCCCGCCCATGTGCGGGGAAATGGCATACACACCATTCAGGAATTAATTGACAAAGAAAATGAAGATCCACGCCGTGGTTACGGGCATGAAAATGTACTGACAGAAATAGCTGTTGACCGCGACACCCTGGATTTACTGGCTAAAAAGGAATATACTTTAGAAACTATTCCTGAAAAGGGAGAGATTGTTTACCTGAAGTCGACAGCTAATTTAAGTACCGGCGGAACTTCTATTGACGTAACCGACATTGTTCACCCACAAAATATTTTTATCTGCGAACGGATTTCAAGGGTTATCGGACTGGATATTTGTGGGATAGACATTATGGCTCAAAACCTTACCCAACCTTTAAATGAAAATGGTGGGGTGGTTTTAGAAGTAAACGCTGCTCCGGGTTTCAGGATGCACCTTGCACCAAGCGAAGGCTTGCCAAGAAATGTAGCTTCATCGGTAATCGATATGCTTTATCCTCCTGGAAAACTTTCGCAAATACCAATTATCGCAGTTACCGGAACCAATGGAAAAACAACTACAACCCGTTTAATTGCCCATATTATCCGTAGTAATGGTAAGCGGGTGGGGTTTACCACAAGTGATGGTATTTATGTGCACAACACCATGTTGATGCAGGGCGATACCACAGGACCGGTTAGTGCAGAGTTTATTTTGAAAGATCCAACAGTAGAATTTGCGGTTTTAGAAACGGCAAGGGGCGGCATTTTACGCTCTGGATTAGGTTTTAATGCCTGTGATATTGGCGTGGTAACCAATATACAGGAAGATCACCTGGGTATTTCTGACATTCATAATCTGGATGATTTAACCCGCGTAAAATCGGTAGTTATTGGTGCTGTTCGCCGTAAAGGCTGGGCGGTATTAAATGCTGATAATGGCTACTGTGTTAAAATTGCAAGAGAAGCACGCTGCAATATTGCGTATTTTAGTATGGATGAAAACAATCCGGTAATTAAAGAGCATTGCAAAAAAGGAGGGATTGCGGCCATTTACGAAAATGGTTACATTACCATAAAAACAGGCGACTGGAAGCTGAGGGTTGATAAAGCCACACACATTCCACTAACATTTGGTGGATCGGTAAACTTTATGATTCAGAATGTATTGGCTGCAACACTTGCCGCTTATTTATGGGGCTACAAACCGGAAGATATTCGTTTATCATTAGAAACTTTTATTCCTTCAGCGGCCCATACACCAGGCAGGATGAACATATTCAGGTTTAAAGAATTTAAAATTCTGGTTGATTTTGCCCATAACCCTGACGGATTTAATGGTGTAAAAGCTTATTTACAAAGCGTAGAGGCTTCGGAGCATGTGGGTATTATTTCCGGAACGGGAGACAGACGCGATGAAGACATCATTGAAACGGCACGTATTTCTGCACAGATGTTTGATAAGATTTACATTTGCCAGGAGAAATATTTACGTGGTCGCCAGCAACAGGAATTGGTTGATTTACTTTTAAAAGGAATTTATGAAGTTGATCCAAATAAAGAAGTAATTATAAACAACAGAAGCACAGAATGTTTGGAACAAGCGATTAAAAGTGCTAAAAAAGGTTCTTACCTGACTATTTTGAGTAATACAATTGACAATACTATTCTACGTGTTACCGAACATTTGGATAAAGAGCTTGAATCATAATTCGATTACAAATTGCATAAAAAAAGCATCCCGTTATTGGGATGCTTTTTTACTTTAAAGATTATGCCTGCGTATCGCGTAATCTTTTAATTTCATCATGCGACCGCCTTAAAGATGCTTTTTGATCAGAGATTAACGTTCTGATATTTGAAGGCAAATCTTCTTCTTCCAATGCCATTTTATAAGCATTTTGAGCTGCATCTTCTCCAAACTCACAGTTATTTAAAACTGTTTTGCGATCATGGCCGGTAAATAAAGCCTTAACATCCATCCAGCCTCTGTAAATTTTGCCTGATGTGGTGGTTCCGGTTTCAATGTCTTCTCCCAATGCGGAAACTTCAGTTGCTAAAGCCATTTTATATTTCTGGCTTTCCTCAATCATATTTAGAAATAAAGATTTTAAATCAGCGTCCTCATCTTTTAATTCTTCACGTGCTTTTTCATAACCCTCAATGCGGTCGTTATTAATTTGAACCAAATCGTTCAATACCTCTGTTGTTACTGTTGTTGTTTTCATGTCTTTTTATAGTTCTGATGTATAAAGAACATGGTCAATCAAAAAAAGGTTTGTCATTTTTTTAAATTGCTTACAACCATCAGCTATTTTAAACTATTGGATATTTCGAAGCGGAAGATAACCAAGGTGTATTTTGTCGGGTATTGTGTTATCAGTTGCGGTTAGCTTTAGTTTATAATGGCTTTTAACTTCCTTTGTTAAAACATCACTGATCTCAAAAACATCGTCTACATCCACACCATATTTATCATCGATATGAGAAGGGGCGCCTTCAAAACCGGTATGTTTATAAAAAGCAGTTTCTTTTGCCTGTTTAATGGCTGTCGCTTTATCTGTGGTAGCCAAAATCATCTTATAATGTGGTTCATCAAATTCATCCGGGCGATATCCGCCCAGATTAATAAAAAACAAACCCAGTTTATTATTTACAACCTCATCTGCGGTAACCACTTCAACTTTACAACCTTCTACATAATTGACTTCACGCCAGGCATCCACATGAATTTTATCTTTGGCTTCAGGCCAAAACGCAAAAATATCTGGAATCAGTGCATCTAAAGAAGAACCTATACCAAAGAAAATATCGTGCTGTTCGGTTTGTCTGCCTTCTGGCTTACAGCCCAGCATCAGCATAAATAATTTTTGTTGTTCCATGTTTATTGGCATTAACTTTTACAAAAAAAATGGTTTATAACCTCAAGAAAACTATAGGTAACGTACTCATTTCCTTATTAAGGATTGGTTATTGAAATTCTGTACAATATTAATCAAACCTTCATTTGAAGAAACTATTTTAGTCAAAAACTAAAAAGAATGAAAATTTAATGCTTTCCGATTGAATATTGGATGCCACCTAATAAATGTTTTAAAAATAAATCATCGTTGTAGGTTTCTTTAGTATGGCCCAAACAAGTATAAAATGCCCTGCCGCCTTCAAAATTATGGTACCAGCTAAATGGGTGGAAATCTCCATTCTGACCACCGGTATAGGAATGTTCATCCAGCGTAATCAGTACTTTAATATCAGGGTTTATATCTTTAAAATTGTATAATTCATCTTTGTGCATCCAAACAGAATCTTTAAAAGATCTGGTAGACAGATGATTCATATCTTTTATAATAAATTTGGCCTCCTGCACTTTTGGATGGCTGGTAAAATAGGCTCCTGCTAGTTTTCCATACCATGGCCAGCCATATTCTGTGTCTGTAGCCGCATGAACCCCAACATAACCACCGCCCTGATGAATGTAGTTTTGAAAAGCAGTCTGCTGATCATTATCCAAAACATCACCAGTTGTGTTTAAGAAAACTATAGCCGCATACTTTTTTAGGTTTGACTTTGTAAACAAGGCCGCATTTTCAGTCGTATCTACTTCAAAATTATTTTCTTTACCAAGTTTTTGAATTGCAGCTATTCCTTCAGGGATAGAATTGTGGCGAAAGCCTTTAGTTTTTGAAAACACTAAAATTTTTGCTGCTTTTTTAACAGGAACATGGGCCTGAAATAAAATGACAACAGCAATTAAAAGACAAGATGAAAGAATCTTTTTCATAATATATGGTTTGTGGAGAATGATTGGGGTAAATTTAAGAAAGCGCTCTGATAATTTCCTTACATCTTTTTTCTACCTGCCCACAAACCGGCTTAAACAAGGTATTATCCCAGTAAGGATCTGTAACTTCCTCGTTATCTAAAAAAAGTTTCACTTTTTCCCGTTCCTCTTCAGTTTTTGCCATTCGCAAAACATCGTTCAGGTTGTTCCTGTCCATCACTAAAATCAGGTCGTACTCTCCAAACATATTATGGCTAAACTGCTGTGCCCTTTGCCTGCTGATGTCATAGCCAAATGATTTTGCCGCTGCGATACTTCTATGATCAGGCGCCTGTCCAATATGCCAGTTTCCTGTTCCGGCCGAAGCGACTTTCCAGTTTAGGTTTTGTTCATCAGCCAGCTGTCGCATAATTCCCTCCGCTAACGGAGAACGGCAAATATTACCCAAACAAACCATTAAAATTTTCAATACTATTTAGATTTTGCTTTGTAGATATAAGTTACGGTATAGGTAACACCATTTTGTTCGAATGTGTCTATACCTGTTATGGTATTGCCATTCAATTTGACAACAGATTCATTACCCATTCCGTTATTTAACTTAATATCGTTACCATTAATTACCCATGTAGCTTTTGACGAAGCAAACATATCACACAGAGGACCGTTAGATGAAACGGAAAAGAAACCATCATCATAGAAAGAAAGGGTATAGTTATGATTTAAACAAGTGGAATTGCCTGGCATTGTCATGTAATTGGTTGTAGCCATTCCATTGGCCACCATTGCAGGCTTAACCGTAGCAGATGACAAAGGCCAGTTATATTTTGTAATGTCATTGCCGGTAACAATATCTTTCTTTTTACAACCAAATGCAAGGCAAATAAGTGCGATTAATAGAAAGTTCTTCATCATATTTTAGTTTTTTAATATAAACGTAAATGGTTGATCATTCGCTACAAGATAAAAAAATAATGCCTTAAACTTTAAGGGTTTACGGCATTGCTAAAGTATTGATTAAATTTATTTTATGCGTAAATGTCGTTTAAAATTTTTGCCAAACGAACGCCGCCTTTTAGCAATTGTTCATTTAGGGTATCAATCCATTCAAAATTATAACGATAGCTTAATTTTGCATCAGGTTTAATGTTATCATAAATTTTATTGCAAATGGTATAAGATTCATAAACAGCATCTTTTAAACTGCTATTTTGCCAGTTAGCCAATTGTATCGCCGAAGGATGATTTATTGCCCTTGCATATTCAGTATAACTTAACTGCTGATAATCAATTAAACCTTCGTCCCATACTTTATGAAGGTTTGACTTTTCTCCAAACCACAATAACGAAACCCGGTTTCCACCTAAATCCTCTTTACGTGCGGTATGCATGGGCTGGTGTAAATCGCCTACCAAATGCGCCAGCATGCGTATGGCTAACTTTTTTTCATCAAGTGTACTGTTTGGGTTTTTTAATACGGCTACTAAATCCGGGATTTTATTGTACACATTCGGCGCTTTTTCAGTTTCCAGATAGTTAAAAGCACCATCTTTTGTTAATCCGGCAGCCAGGTTTACAAAATGCCAGTTGTACATGTAGTTATAGGTAGAATCTGATTTTATAAAGTCACCCCAGTTGGCAGACATTCCCAGAGATTCGCCACCCAAAATAGCCTCAATTGATTTACGGGTTCTGTTTTTAAGATAGCCATCTGCAATTTCACCCACAATACGGTGTCCAAGCATGCCCCAGGCGCTCGCCTTCATTGGCATATACGCTAATGAAACCAGCACAAAACCGGTTAATAATTTCTTTTGAATGGATGTAAATATCATTTTTATAATTCTTTTTGTATGCAGGTAATTTTTTCTTTCAAAGTTAAAGTTGTTTCACGCTGATCACTTAAACTCTGGAGTAACAATGTATTTGCAGAAGATTTTTTAATCAGGAAGTTTTTGTCGTACCGGCCAATGCGGTAGCAACCTGATATTTTTTGTTTGTAGTTGGCATGTGTAAAAGTTCCTCCAAGAAATAAAGTATCGCTGCGAACAGCATAAACGCCTTTAGCATATTCTTTCCAAACCCCATTATTATAACAGGAATCTTCGTAAAAATTAACTTTGCTGTGGGTGGTTAAATCTACATAGAAAGAATCACAGGTAAACTTGAAATGATGCTGGGTATAATTGGTTAATTTATTACTAAAAGCAACAGAATCTTCATTCCAAACACCCTGCATAAAAACCTCACCTTTTCCCTGAATATTAGGACTAAAGGAACAGCCCGCAACAAGTAAACCGAAAAAGGCGATGAGGAAAATATGAAAAAGCCTTAAGCCCGGATTAACATTATGCATGGTGATTTGAATAAATTTGAATTTTTAATGTCCTCATTTTTAAAAGGAACCTAAAACTGTATAACCCCAAGACTTTTAAACCTTGGGGTTTTATTATTTATTGCAGCTTAAAGATTGGTTTTGTTTTCTAAAATTATTTTAAGCTTCCAACCATATCTTCTGGTCTAACCCATTCATCAAACTGTTCGTTGGTTAATAAACCAAGCTCAACAGCAGCTGCTTTTAAGGTTTTATTTTCTTTATGTGCTTTTTTGGCAATTTTAGCAGCATTTTCGTAACCCACATGAGGGTTTAAAGCCGTAACCAGCATTAAAGAGTTTTGTAAATGTTTCTGAATTTCAGGCTCGTTTGCAGTAATTCCTTCCGCACACTTATCATTGAAAGAAACGCAGGCATCGCCAATTAAACGGGCAGATTGTAAAACGTTAGCTGCAATTAAAGGTTTAAAAACGTTCAGTTCAAAATGACCTGTTGCACCACCAATTGAAACGGCAACATCATTACCCATAACCTGAGCGCATACCATTGTTAAAGCTTCTGGTTGTGTTGGATTAACTTTGCCTGGCATAATTGAAGATCCCGGTTCGTTATCAGGAATTACAATTTCGCCAATTCCACAACGTGGACCTGAACTTAACATCCGCACATCATTAGCAACTTTCATTAAAGAAACAGCCGTACGTTTTAATGCACCCGATAATTCAACCATTGCATCATGCGCTGCCAAAGCCTCAAATTTATTCGGAGCCGTAACAAAAGGTAATCCCGTTAAATCAGCAATTTTTTTAGCGACTAAAACATCATAACCTTTTGGGGTATTTAAACCTGTACCCACGGCGGTACCGCCCAAAGCAAGTTCGGCAACCATAACCAAAGCATTTTTTATTGCCCTGATGCTGTTATCAATTTGTTGTACATAACCAGAAAACTCCTGTCCTAAAGTAAGCGGAGTTGCATCCATAAAGTGGGTACGACCGGTTTTAACTATGCTGCTAAATTCTTCAACCTTTTTAGCTAAAGTATTTCTCAGTTTCTCTAAACCAGGAATTGTGTTTTCAACCGTAAGTTTGTATGCCGCAATGTGCATCGCCGTTGGGTAAGTATCGTTTGATGACTGCGATTTATTTACATCATCATTTGGGTGAAGTACTTTTTTATCATCAGAAAGCTGACCACCATTAATTACGTGCGCACGATTAGCAATTACTTCGTTACCATTCATATTGCTTTGCGTACCCGAACCAGTTTGCCAAATCACCAATGGGAACTGGTCATCTAACTGGCCTGCAATAATTTCATCACAAGCTTTAGCAATCAAATCTGCTTTTTCTACAGCTAAAACGCCTAATTCAGTATTGGCTAATGCCGCAGCTTTTTTAAGATAACCAAAAGCATGTATAATTTCTTTTGGCATTGAACCTTCCGGGCCAATTTTGAAGTTGTTGCGTGAGCGTTCGGTTTGTGCACCCCAGTATTTATCCGCAGGCACCTGCACCTCGCCCATGGTATCGTGTTCTATTCTGAAACTCATTATAATTTTGATTTTGTTATCGCAAATTTAGTTTTTTTGCCATTAAACCAAGGTATTATATTAGATATTTAGATATAGATGATAAAAGTGTTTTTAACGATTCCTGCCCTGCTGCGGCAAGAAGCATCCCTGACTAACGCAAATATGCTTCTTGCCTCAGCACAATCATATATTTAAGGTTATCGCACTTTATAAAACTCTTTATCAGCCGTTATTAATAAACCTTACATTTTTGTACTTTTGCGGCTATGTCAGTTATTAAACCCTCGTTAGCAAAAGGTACCCGCGATTTTTCTCCGGTTGAAATGGTTAAACGCAACTTTATTTATGATACCATTAAAACGGTTTTCAAAAAATATGGTTATGCAGAAATCCAAACACCAAGTATGGAAAATAGTGATACCTTAATGGGGAAGTATGGGGAAGAGGGTGACAAGCTGATTTTTAAGATATTAGAATCAGGTGAATATACAAGTGATTTAAACAAAAAAATCTTGCCGAAATTAGATTCCATCCTTGTTAAAGAGGACACACGTAAAGATTTTTTACTTATTGCAGATGATTTTGCAAAGCAGCTTATTGATTTTATTCCAATATTGAAAAATACAAGTCTGCTCTACCAAAAAGACCTTTTATTATCAAAATTGTCATCTAGTCTTTTCCATACAAAAATAAAAAGAACCAATTATTTCTTTGAGATTAAGAACATCTTTGTTAAATATCTTTTGAGTAAAGGAACCAAAAGCTTAAAATTCAAACCGTTTATTAATAGACTAGCTTATTATTCTGAGATTTCTGATCGTAACTTCCGTTATGAAGAAATCTACCTCGGGTTCTATTATATAATTAATAGAAGTTCAACATTAAAAAAGATTCTTGATGAAGAAGTTAAGGCGAGAAAATCTATCAGCGCAAAAGAATTGACTCCAAGTTTGTCTAAAAAAGCATTACGTTATGATTTAACAGTACCTTTTGCCCGTTACGTAGTAATGCACCAAAACGATATAACCTTACCTTTTAAACGTTTTCAGGTACAGCCGGTTTGGCGTGCAGACAGGCCACAAAAAGGCCGATACCGGGAATTTTATCAATGTGATGTTGATGTGGTAGGTTCTGAAAGTTTATTAAATGAAGCCGAATTTATCCTGATTTATGATGAAGCTTTAAGCAAATTGGGCTTGAAGGATTTTGTTGTTAAAATAAATAATAGAAAAATTCTATCAGGCATTGCCGAGATTATAGGCAAACCTGATTTAATCATTGATATGACGGTTGCCATTGATAAACTTGATAAAATCGGGTTAGATGGCGTGTGTAAAGAATTATTAGAACGCGGTTTTACAGAAGCAGATTTAGAAAAACTTCGTCCGGTAATTTTATTACAAGGAACAAACGAGGAAAAACTCGCCAGTTTAAAAGCTGTTTTGGCAAATTCTGAAACTGGTTTAAAAGGTATTGCAGAAATTGAACAGGTTTTTGAATATGTCGACAGCCTTATTGCTTACGCTTTGCCACTTACCGCCAAATTAGAATTAGACATTACCTTAGCACGCGGCTTAAATTATTATACAGGCTGCATTTTTGAGGTTAAAACCAACGAAGTTGCCATGGGCAGTATTGGTGGTGGCGGTCGCTATGATGACTTAACAGGCATGTTTGGGCTTAAAGATTTAACTGGCGTGGGTGTTTCTTTCGGAGCAGATCGTATTTATGACGTTTTAGAAGAACTTAATCTTTTCCCTTCGTCAGCCGAAATAGGTACGAAAGTACTCATCAGCAATTTCGATGCGGAGGCAGAAAAATATGCTTTACCCATTCTGCAGCAACTTAGAACGGCAGGGATTCCTGCTGAGTTATATCCAACTGCAGCAAAGCTGAAAAAACAAATGGCTTATGCTGACGCTAAAAAAATTCCTTACGTGATTTTAATCGGAGGTGATGAAATTGCAAGCGGAGAACTTACGTTGAAAGATATGCAAAGCGGGGAGCAGAAAAAATTAACCACTTTAAGTATTCTGGATTTGCTGAAGTAAAGAAAATGATTTCCTCCTTGTGAGGTACGAAGCAATCTTAATGGATCTGACAGAAACCTGAGCTGTAAAATTCTTTCTATTTTCCCGATTAAAGTTAACGCCCCACTCTTAGTAAAATAGGGAAGGTGATGTCTTTCAAAGCATCGTCTCCCCAGGCTTCTTTTAGTTCTGTAAAAACAAATTCTATTGGGTTTTTATCATTCGCTTTTTTGTAATGCTGCAAAGCTGACCAGGTATTTAAGTAGCCGATCAGCTGATCAAAATTCCAGGTGGTTTTAATGGAAAAATGGGGGGTGGCAATCTCTTCAAAAGGGAAAGGAATAGTTTGATATCCTTCTTCAATATATTTGCGTTCTTCATCCCAGTACTTCCCTAAAATATCCTCGTAAAGTTTGTGGATAACAACATCTACTTTTTGATCAATCTGCATGATACCATAACCAATTGCCGCAAAAATGCCCTCGGGTTTTAGAGTACGTTTAACTTCCAGGTAAAAAGCATCAAACTGAAACCAATGGATGGCCTGGGCAACCGTAATTAAATCAAAAATATGATTTGCAAAAGAACTGCGTTCAGAAGGTTCGATCAGGTAAGAAATATTTTCAGCTTTAGCTGCATTTTTAAGTTGATTTTCGCTGATATCCGTTCCAAAAACCTGCTTAAAATGCTTCGCCAGTTCACGGGCAACCTGTCCGTTTCCAGTTGCGCAATCCCAGACATTATTCTTTTCTTTAATTAGTGATAAGAGAAAATCATAGAGTTCAGGTGGATAAGTAGGTCTGAATTGCGCATATTCTGCTGCCTGCGTAGAAAAATTATCTTTCATAAGGAAATATACTTAGATCAGTAAACGGACAGGATTAAAACACAAATAAGCTATATTTGTTCTGTTTCTAACCAAGCCATAAATTTAATTTAAGCCATTCCGGGTAAAACTTTCGCTGTATGCATAAAACTGCTGATACTTTACAAAAAGATGAGATTAAAGATGTTGAACACAGGCTAAAATCTATTTTTGGCGGATCTATAGGTAATCTGGTGGAGTGGTATGATTGGTATACCTATTCGGCATTTGCCTTATACTTTTCTCCTATTTTCTTTCCCAACAGCAATCCAACAGCACAGCTTTTAGGCACCGCCGGAATTTTTGCCGTTGGCTTTTTAATGCGCCCCATTGGAGGCTGGTTATTTGGCAGTATTGCAGATAAATACGGAAGGAAAAAATCAATGACACTTTCGGTTTTTATTATGGCCATTGGCTCCCTGATGATTGGTTTAGCACCCGGTTATAATCAAATCGGCGTAGCGGCACCCCTGTTATTACTTTTCGCAAGGCTTATTCAGGGTTTAAGCACAGGTGGTGAATATGGAACATCAGCGACTTATTTAAGTGAAATGGCCACGAAAAAGCATCGTGGTTTTTACTCAAGTTTTCAATATGTTACTTTAATTGGCGGGCAATTATTGGCCCTGGGCATCCAGCTGATTTTACAAAACTGGCTATTAACCTCTGCTGAATTACATGCCTGGGGATGGAGAATTCCATTTTTTATTGGTGCAATTTTATCTTTTACTGCTTTGTATTTACGCAGGCACATTAATGAAACCTCCGCTTTCAAATCGACCAGTGAAAAAGCCCAAAAAGGAGGAATAGCGGCACTATTAGACTATCCTAAAGAAGTTTTAACCGTGGTTGGACTTACGCTCGGTGGCACAATTGCATTCTATACTTTCAGTACTTACATGCAGAAATTTTTAGTAAATACGGTGCATTTAACCAAAGAGAAATCGACCATCTTATCCTTTGTTTCGCTTTTGGTGTTTGCCTTTTTACAGCCTTTGTTTGGCTTACTGTCTGATAAAATCGGACGCAAACCCTTACTGATTGGTTTTGGTATTTTAGGTACTCTTTGTACTTATCCTATTTTAATTACCTTAACTTTTGCGACAAGCACTACGCTTATTTTTCTTTTAATGGTTGGCGCTTTAATTATTGTAAGTGGTTATACTAGTATTAATGCTGTAGTTAAAGCAGAATTATTTCCGGCACACATCAGGGCATTGGGTGTTGGGCTTCCTTATGCTTTAACCGTTGCAATTTTTGGAGGAACAGCAGAATATTTAGCCCTCTGGTTTAAAAACATTGGTCACGAAAATTACTTTTACATCTATGTTAGTTTTTGTGTATTAATTTCATTGATTTTATATAGCACAATGAAAGACACCAAACATCACTCTAAAATAGAAGACTAGGTTTAAAGGATATATTCTTCGTTAATTGGTTTTACCGGCTCCGGAATTTCGTCTTCTCCAAGCATTTGAAGCAGGTTAATCTCTATGGTTCGGGTAATCTGATTCAACGGTACTCCTGCAGAATTATTCTCGAAAGGATTGACTAAGCTCATTCCGTTTATTTGGGTAGAAACAAATACAAATCCAATCAGCCACCCCAGGAAAATAGAAAAAATACCTGCCGACTGACTGATAACCAAGGTAAAAGTAACTACAAAAAGCCAGATAAATACCTTGGTTAAATAGGTATAAGTTGTAGGGAAAATGGTGTTTTTAATGCGCTCACTCATTCCCATAGAATCCGAAAAACGGGTAAGCATTTCATTAATTTCAATAAATCTGAAACCATCTACCGCATTTGTTTTAGATAAGATCTGTAAATCTCTGGATTGAATATTCAGAATGGCATTGTGGGCGTTACTGTGTTTCTCTATTTCTTTCAAATCCTCCTCACTCAAGTATTTAATATAAATTTCGTCAACTGTTCCTCTTAAATTTGCTTTCAGTGCATATAAAAAAGCAATGTGCCTGAAAACCATCTTTTTGGCTACTTCATTGTCTTTATCCACATAATTAATTAAACAGCGGGCAAATGAACGGGAATCGTTAACCAGCGAGCCCCATATCTTTCTGCCTTCCCACCAGCGGTCGTAAGCCTGGTTATTATTAAAACCAATAAAAAAAGCAATAGCCGTACCCAATACAGTCGGAATGATGGAAGGGATTTCGAAGTGGTAAGCAATTAAATATTCGCGAATCAGATAAGCCCCGGTACAGGAAACGATCATAATCAGATCAACCTGCCATGTATTTCTTAAAATTCGGCTTAACCGGATGTTCTGTATTAAAAGCATATTATTATTTTATGAGTGAAAATACAATTCTAAAAGCGAAATGTTTGCTGGTGTAACAATTTTAGTTACAATCTTTTGCTAAAATCCTTATCCTCTTAAATTTAAACTATATTAGAAAAACCAAATATCCTTTTTCATGAGTGAAATCATCCCAAAGAATAATATTTTTAAAGTGATCGGTGCGTCTTCGCTGGGCACATTAATTGAGTGGTACGACTTCTATATTTTTGGCAGTTTGGCTGTAATTATTGGTCATCAGTTATTCCCTGAAGATGCAGGTGCATCTGCACTGATTAACACCCTTGCTATTTTCGCCGCTGGTTTTATTGTGCGTCCCTTTGGGGCATTGGTTTTTGGGCGTTTAGGTGATTTAATTGGCCGGAAATACACTTTTCTGCTTACACTCGTATTAATGGGTGGCTCTACCTTTTTGATTGGCTTAATTCCTTCTTATAAAACTATAGGTTACGCAGCCCCAATATTGGTTTTAATTTTAAGGTTAATTCAAGGTTTAGCTTTAGGTGGCGAATATGGAGGTGCGGCAACTTACGTGGCCGAACACGCCCCTAAAAACCGGAGGGGATTTTTTACCAGCTGGATTCAAACCACTGCAACATTAGGTCTTTTTCTTTCGTTAGGTGTAATCGTAATTACTAAAAACATTTTAGGTGCAGAAGCTTTTGGCAACTGGGGATGGCGCATTCCATTTTTATTATCTATTGTTTTGGTCGTGGTTTCGATTTACATCCGGATGAAAATGCATGAATCGCCCATGTTCTCCAAGTTAAAATCTGAAGGTAAAATTTCTAAAAACCCTTTAAAGGAAAGTTTTAGTCAGAAAGCCAATTTCAAAATGGTGTTGCTGGCGTTATTTGGGGCAACCATGGGGCAAGGTGTAATTTGGTACACCGGACAGTTTTATGCACAGTCATTTTTAGAAAACACCTGTAAACTTGATTTTAATGACTCACGGTATATTTTGCTATGGGGAATTGCTTTTGCCACGCCCTTTTTTGTTGTTTTTGGTTCCTGGAGTGATAAAGTTGGGCGCAAATGGATTATGCTGACCGGGATGCTGCTGGGTATTGTCTTTTACCGGCCTATTTATCAAATATTTCTGAATGATACGGATACTTCTAAAATGGATTTAACGGGTGCCGTTTATATGGCGCCGAAAGTAAAGCACGAAGTGATACCCGGTACTCCAGACAGCCTTTATACCTCTACAACAAAAGTCACATTGAAAAATGGTGCTTCTTTTAATAAAATTCAGGTGGATACGCTTTCTCTTAAAAATGGTTTATTGCCAGCAAAAGAGATTATAAAAGATAAGGTTTTGCCAACGGCAACCTTTTGGAAATTTGTGGGTTTAATTTTCTTTCAGATTTTATTGGTAACCATGGTTTACGGACCAATTGCAGCATTTTTGGTTGAGCTTTTTCCAACAAAAATCAGGTACACTTCCATGTCATTACCTTATCACATTGGCAATGGTGTTTTCGGAGGCCTGGTTCCGTTTATTGCCACACTGATTGCCAGTTTTGCGGGCTCAACACCTTTATCAGGACTTTGGTACCCAATTGGGATTGCAACCTTAAGTTTGGTTATTGGAACCATTTATTTATCAAACAAAAGAGACGAAAATATTAACGATTAAAAGATGAAAGCAGTAAAGAAATTTTTAGGGTTAATCTGGATGGTTTTGGGCCCAATGGCCATGACTTTTTTGTTTATTCAAGCCATAGAAAAAGTTGGATTAACCCACACTGATATTGAACGAACCAATACCATTTTACAGTGGGGCATTATTCTGTTTATCTTTTTTCCAATCAGTTTAGGTTTAATGATTTTTGGTTTTTATGCCTGGAAAGGGGAATACGATCAGCTGCCCGAAAGTTCGGAAGAAATTTAATTTCACAAAACTTCCCTTTCCAAAAAATATCTATTGCTTTAAACAGATGAAAATTATAACAATACCACGTCATGATGACGGTTTACTTTCCTGCACCTACAATGTTTATAAACCTGATTGGAGCGGCATCCTCCGATATTTCATCGGGGATACAGCGGAAAGCAGGAACAAACTTCTTTAAGAACTAATGACCATTGCTTTCCAAAACCAAAAATCTTTATTGCTTTAACATACAGCCTTCAGCTTCAGTTTGCAACAAAAACTATAACAATCTTGCTTAAAGCACCCTAACCAATAAACCTTTTAAATATTCGCCTTCTGGAAATGAGATGCGAACCGGATGATCTTCGGGCTGACTAAATTGTTTAATAATCTGAACTTCTTTACCGGCATCAAGCGCAGCCCAGGCAATAATTTGTTTAAAGGTTTCTAAATCTACCGCACCAGAGCAAGAAAATGTTGCCAATAAACCACCTTTTTCAAGTAGCAACATGCCCAAACGGTTTAAATCTTTATAAGCTCTTGCGGCCCGGTCTAAAGCCGAACGCGAAGGCGCATACTTTGGCGGATCGAGTACAATTACATCAAATAATTCTCCTGATTCTTTAAACGTTCTTAATTGTTTATTTACATCAGATTGTATGGTTGTAACTTTGCTTTCTTCAAATCTATTTAAAGCAACATTTTGTTTCAGGGTTTCAACGGCAAGGCCTGAGCTGTCTACACTGGTTACACTTGCTGCACCATTAGCCAAACTGTTCAAGCTAAATCCACCACTGTAACTAAAGCAATCCAAAACTTTTTTGCCTTTGGTGTAACTGGCTAAAATCTGTCTGTTATCACGCTGATCACAATAAAATCCCGATTTTTGTCCTTCCGCAATGTTAATATTATAGCGAATTCCATTCTCTTTTACTTCTAAAAATTCAGGCGGATTTTCGCCCCAAAGCAAGCCATTTTCAATGGGCAAACCTTCATGCCTGCGGGCGGTGGCATCACTTTTATCAAAAATACCCTTAGGCTGTAATTCTGTTCTCAAAATATCAACCAGTTCTGTTTTTACCTTTTCTATTCCCGATGATAAAATTTGCAGGGAAAGGAAATCGGCGTATTGATCAACGATAAGGCCGGGTAGAAAATCGGCTTCACTAAATACGAGGCGACAAGTATTGGTTTGATCGCTCAAAATAAATTGTCGAGAAGCAATGGCTTGTTTTAAGCGGCTCTGGTACCAGGACTTATTGATCAGCTGGTTTTCATTCCATTCTAAAAGGCGCACCGCCACTCTTGAATTGGCATTATAATATCCGTAGGCTAAAAATTCATGATCAAAAGCAAATACTTTTACTACATCACCATTTTCTGGTTTTCCTTTTATTTTATCCAGTGCACCCGAAAATATCCAGGGATGTCTTTGCAATGCTGCTTTTTCTTTGCCCTTTTTTAATATGATTTCTACCATGCCGCAAAGGTAAGTAAAAGAGCGGTAGGATGGAACAGGGAGGCGAAATGTAAAAATTAAAGGAAACGATTGCTTGGTTGTTTATGCATTTTAACCAATTCGGTGTCTAAAACCCTGGTTTCAAACTCAGTTACGGGTCGTTTGGCCTCAATCATTTTGATGAGTAATTCGGTCGCAACCTGTCCCATTTCAAAGGCAGGCTGTTTAACCGAAGTTAATGATGGGGAAAACAAATTAACCAGGCTGGAATTGGTAAAACCAGCGATTGCAATTTTATGTGCCACTTCTGGATTGGTATTTTTCAGGGCCATAATGCAGCCCGTGGTTAACCTGTCGCTGGAGATAAAAATGCCATCCGGTTTAAGTGGCAATAGTTCTTTTACCGCAACTTCCAATTCTTCGCTGTGCATGCCACCATGCTGACAATATTTAACCAGTTCGGGTTTAAACTCAATGTGATATTTTGCCAAAGCTGCTTTATAGCCTTCTAATCTTTCTTTGGTGTTGGATAAGGTTTCAGAATTGGTCAGGTGTGCAATGACTCTTTTGCCAGATAAAATAAGGTGTTCTGTCGCATCAAAAGCGCCTTTAAAATTATTGGCAATTACTTTATGTGTTTCAAAATTTTCGGGCACGCGGTCAAAGAATACAATTGGCAAACCACGGGCATACAAATCTCTTAAATAATCTATATCTTCAGTTTCTGATGACAGCGCAATTAGTAAACCATCAATAGAACGTGATGCAAGATGCTCTACGTTGAGTTTTTCTTGTTTATGTGATTCGTGGCTTTGAGAAATGATCACATGGTAATCTTTGTCATAAGCGATAGATTCCATGCCGTTAATGACCTGAGAAAAGAAATTATTGGCAATTTCGCTCACCACAATCCCGATAGAATAGCTACGGCGTTCTTTCAAACTGCGGGCAATTGGATTGGCCCGGTAATTTACCTTTTCAGCATAAGCCAAGACTATTTTCTTAGTCTCTTCACTAATTTCGTAACGGTCTCTCAAAGCTCTGGAAACAGTGGAAGTTGAGAATCCTAAAGCTTTGGCAATATCTTTTATAGTGGATGTTTCAAGTCTCATATTAAGTACCAGTTCCGAATTTACAAAAAATATCGGTTAAGGCGACTTAAAGTTAAAATTAGTGGGAATTACATGATAACGTTAACGGGAACGATTGCACAGTTTTTTGGTTAAATCTGAGTTCAATTAATATTTAGTTTGTAAAATTGTTAAGCTAAAATAAACCAAATATTAACCATCCTTTAAAGCAAAAGTTAAGAATAATATTCTTTGTGTTTTAACAGGCACATTCTAACCGGAAACCAAATTAATTTCAAAATAAATAAACGATTATGAGAAGAGTTTTACTCGTATTAACATTTCTCTCTTTTTCTGTTGGCCTGGCATTCGCACAAAATAAGCAGGTAACGGGTATAGTAAAAGATAAATCAGACGGATTACCACTGATTGGAGTAAGTGTTAACATTAAAGATTCAAAAGTTGGCACCACTACCGATAGCAAGGGCGCTTACAAAATAAGTGTCCCTTCAAATGGTGCTATTTTGACCTTTAGTTACATTGGTTACAAATCACGCAGTATTGCGGTTACCGATCAATCTAAACTTGATGTTAGTTTAGAAGAAGATGCCAATACCTTACAGGAAGTAACGGTAAATATTGGTTATGGAACGGTGCGCAAAAAAGACTTAACGGGTGCAGTAGGCTCCGTAGGTGCTGATGTAATCGCCGCAGCTCCCGTTTCTTCTGCTATAGAGGCCATTCAGGGCCGGGTTGCAGGTGTAAGTATTGGATCAACAGAAGGTGCGCCAAATGCAGAATTAGTGGTACGCCTTAGAGGTGGTGGCTCTATAACAGGTGATAATACACCTCTTTATATCGTTGATGGTTTCCCTGTAAATTCGATTTCAGATATTGCGCCACAGGATATTGAGAGTATAGATATTTTAAAAGATGCATCATCTGCAGCGATTTATGGTTCAAGAGGTGCTAATGGAGTAATCATGATTACCACAAAAAATAGTAAAGACGGTAAAACAGCCATCAGCTTTAATGTATTTGGCGGGGTAAAAAAACTGGCGAAAAAACTGGATGTTTTAACGCCTTACGATTATGCAACCTGGCAATATGAGCGTTCGCTTTTAGATAAATCACCAACTGATTATACCAAGTATTTTGGCAACTACCAGGATATTGATTTATACCAGAATGTACCTGCAAACGATTGGCAAGAGTTAGTTTTTGGACGTACAGGCAGTACTTTTAACTCTAATTTAAGCATTAGTGGTGGTGGCGAAAAAACTAAATATACCATTAGCCATAACTTTGTTAAGGATAAAGCCATTATGCAGCTTTCGGATTATCAAAGACAAAATTTAAACTTTAAGCTCAACCATAAATTATTCGACAAGCTTACACTTGATTTAGGATTTAGGTATTCGGATGCCAAAACAAATGGCGGGGGTACAAATGAGCAAAACGAGGTTTCTTCAGCAGATTCACGCTTGAAATTTGCCATGATTTATCCACCTTTTCCTGTACCGGGTTTAACCACCACTACAGAAACTGATGATGAATTTAACTTGTATAATCCATTGGTTTCAATTTCTGATAACAACCAATATATCCGTCGTAAGGCTTTTAATGTTAATGGTGCCCTAACTTATGACATTATCGATAATTTAAGATTGCGTGCTGAAGTGGGTATTGATGATGTTAGAAATAATCAGGATCGTTTTTATGGAACCACAACTTATTATGTAAGAAATGTTCCTTCAGCAGAAAACCAGAATCTACCGGCCATTATTTTTGCAAATGCAACCACGAATACCTTTAGAAATTCAAATACTTTAAATTATAACTTTAGTAAAGTCTTAAATAAAAACCATAATTTAAATGTGATGGTGGGACAGGAGTACATGACAACTGAAGCTGGTACTTTGATCAACGTTGTGCATGGGCTTCCGAAAACCTTTACGTTTGAGCAAGCCAGAGTTTTATCTACTCAAGGAAAAGCAAACACCATTGATAACAATTTTTCTAACGATAATAACTTATTTTCTTTTTTTGGAAGAGCAAACTATGATTATTTAGGCAAATATTTACTGAGTGCAACTTTCAGGGCGGATGGCTCTTCTAAATTTTCGCCGGGAAACCAATGGGCCTATTTCCCCTCAGTTTCTGGTGCCTGGAGAATTTCTCAGGAAGATTTTATGAAAGGAACGAAACCATGGCTTAACGATTTAAAATTAAGAGCGAGTTATGGTAGCGCAGGTAATAACAATATCCCGGTAGGTCAAACCGTTCAAAGCTTCCAGAATTCTGTTACCACTTGGGTAAATGGTTTCGGTAGCTATTGGGCTGCTTCTAAAGTTATGGCTAACCCAGATTTAAAATGGGAAACCACCATCACCAGGAATATAGGTCTTGATTTTTCATTGTTTAACTCAAAGGTTACCGGTACGATTGATGCCTATTCAAATAAGACAAAAGATTTATTAATTCTATTTCCCGTTGCCGGTACCGGTTACGATAATCAGTATCGCAACCTTGGCTCAACACAAAATAAGGGCTTAGAATTTACCCTGAACTGGAATGCAGTGCGCAAAACCAATTTCGATTTATCATTTAATGCAAATATTAGTTTCAATAGAAATAAAGTACTTTCATTAGGTCCGGTTAAAAACATCAACGCATCATCGGGTTGGGCTTCAACCGAAGTTGGTGTTGATTATTTAGTTGAAGAAGGCGCTTCGGTAGGTAGAATGTATGGTTACCGCAGTGCTGGCCGATACGAAGTTTCTGATTTCTCTGGTTATAATGCAACAACGGGTAACTGGACATTGAAACCTGGAGTGGTAGATGCTACTGCATTTATCGGAGCTTTACGTCCGGGTTCTATGAAGATTGAAGACCTTTCAGGTGATGGTAAAATCGATCTGTCAGACAGAACAATTATTGGTAATGCAAATCCATTAAATACAGGTGGTTTCTCTATAAATTCAAGAATATACAATTTCGATATTGGTGCTTATTTTAACTGGAGTTATGGAAACGATATTTACAATGCCAATAAAATAGAATATACTTCTACCAGTAAATACAGTTCCAGAAATATGATCTCTGAAATGGCTACTGGAAACCGCTGGACAAACTTACGTGCTGATGGTACCATTAGTAATGATCCGGCCGAACTTGCTGCCATGAATGCAAATACAACGCTATGGTCTCCTTATATGAAAACATTTGTGTTAAGCGACTGGGCTGTTGAAGATGGTTCATTTTTAAGATTATCTACGCTAACACTGGGTTATACCTTGCCAGCGAAAATTTCGGAGAAATTAAAAATGAAAAAATTAAGAGTTTATGCTTCTGCTTATAATTTATGGCTGTTAACCAACTATTCGGGCTTTGATCCGGAAGTTTCTACCCGCCGCAAAAGCTCACTAACACCTGGCGTAGATTATTCTGCTTATCCAAAAAGCCAATCGTTTGTTTTTGGTGTAAATGTTAATTTTTAGGCACATCATTTAATATAAAAAGAATGAAAAAGATTATATATACAATGTTCATCCTTACAACGCTTACTTTTATAAGCAGCTGTAAAAAAGCATTAGATGCTCCCGCAAAATCCTCTTTGGACGAGTCTGTTATTTTTTCTACTCCAGCTTTGGCAGAAGGATCAATTCCGGGTATTCTTCAGTCATTTGGAGAAACCAATTCTTACCGTGGCCGGTTTTTGGTTTATTATGGACTAAACAACGATGCAGAAGTTTATAATGGTTTAAAAACGATAGACGATAAAGCAAAGTTATCTAACTACGATGCCAATGTAAACAATGGTCAAATGAATACAGCAGATAATGCCTGGGCCAAATTTTATGAAGGTATTGAAAGGGCTAATTTAGCCATCAGGGGTTTGAGAACATACGGCAATATTAGCAGTAATCCGCAAATGGCTCAAATTTTAGGTGAAATTTTAACCCTGCGTGCAGTATTATACAACGATTTAATTAAGGGTTGGGGCGATGTACCGGCTCGTTTTGAGCCCATTACTTCAGGAACAACCTACTTGGAAAGAAACGACAGAGATGTTATTTACAAACAATTATTAGCTGATTTAGATGAGGCACAAGGTTACCTGCCCTGGCCGGGAGAAAATGCAATAACAGCCAAAGTAGAACGGGTAAGTAAAGCTTTCGCCAAAGGCTTAAGAGCTCGTTTGGCCTTAGCTGCGGGTGGTTATGCACAACGTCTTGATGGTACAGTACGCTTAAGTTCTGATCCGGATTTATCGCGTGATAAAATGTATGCCATTGCTAAAAAAGAATGTATCGACATCATCAACAGCAACAAACTTAGATTACTGGGCTTTGAAGAAATATTTAGAAAACTAAATGAAGAAGGCGGTGCAGCTGGTTTAGAATCGATGTGGGAAATTCCATTTAGCGAAGGCAGAGGCCGGGTTATTTTTGATCTGGGTGTTAAACACCTCAAAACAGATAAATATACCGGGCAGAATAAAGGGGGTACTGATGGGCCAAACCCAATTATGTTATATGAGTATGATAAAGATGATGTAAGAAGAGCTGTAACCATCGTTCCTTACGAATGGGATGGTGGCACAGGCGATACCGGCGGCTACCAGGTGCCTTCGGCATTAGGCCGTTTATATTTTGGTAAATACCGTTATGAGTGGATGAAAAGAAGGGTAACCTCTACCAACGATGATGGTTTAAACTGGATGTACATGCGTTACGGGGATGTGGTTTTAATGGCCGCAGAAGCCGTTAACGAATTAGATGGTCCGGCCGCAGCTGCTCCATATTTAAAAATGATCAGAGATAGAGCTTTCCCTACTAATCCGGCAAAAGTAACTGCGTTTATGGCTACGGCAACCGCATCAAAACAAGCTTTCTTTGATGCAATTGTAAACGAAAGAGCTTTAGAATTTACCGGCGAAATGTTAAGAAAGAATGATTTAATCCGTTGGAATTTATTAGGGGTAAAAATTGCAGAGGCTAAAACTAAATTGCAGCAATTAGAAACCAGACAGGGTAAATATGCCGCACTTCCAGCTAAAATTTATTACAGAACAGCTGCAAATGGCGAAACTGTTGAAATTTATGGCTTAAACTTCGGGGATACGGATGCGCAAGGCATTGCTTTAAACTACCCATCGAGCAAGGCATGGACAATGGCTGCTACGGGTGACGCCATTACGTATTGGGATGCACTTGCCGTAAAAGACCCAAATAAACAGCAGTTCTGGCCAATTTGGCAAGTCTTTTTAGACTCTTCTAACGGATTGTTAAATAATAAAAATTTGAATTTATAAGCGCATAAGGTTATGAAAAGAAATAATTTATATATCAGCCTTTTCTTTCTGATGGCTTTAATTGGGTTCTCAGCTTGTAAAGATAATACAGTAGAAGAAATTACCAGTTTACAGACTGACAGGGCATTTTCTCCTACCGATCTCACCTCAAGTGTTGTAAATAAAACAGGTGTAAAACTAACATGGAAAGCAGTAAACAATGCTAAAACCTATACCATTGAGGTTTTTGAAACTGCAGATTTTTCTGGTACTCCATTAAAATCTATCAGTAATATTGCTTTTACACAAGTTCCTTATACCGTTACCGGCCTTGCTGGTGATACGCAATATTCGATCCGGGTTAAAGCTATTGGAGAAGGGGTAACGGATTCTAAATGGATTACAGCAACCGTAAAAACAGATGCCGAACAAATTTTTAAGGCGATTAATACCGCTAAATTAACATCAAATTCTGTTGTCTTAAACTGGCCGGCCGGAGAACCCGCAACAACAATTACATTAACCCCAGGTAATATTACGCACACCATTACCGCCGCTGAAATTACAGCAGGCGAAGCATCCATTACCGGTTTAACAGGTGAAACTTTATATACCGCAAAATTATTAAACGGAGCAAAAGTTAGGGGCACAACCACCTTTACAACTTTACTTGATTTGGGAGGTGCTATTCCGGTAATGCCAACCGATAATTTAGCAGCTTTAATGGCAAATGCTAAAGCAGGGGATGTATTTGCATTATTTCCAGGAACTTACAACATCAATGCAGATGTTATAGTAACCAACTCTATTTCTCTAAAAGGGGCAAAACCATCAGAAAAGCCAGCGATTAAAGGCATGGTTGTGAGGGTAAAAGCCAATGCTGGTTTGGGTTTAAAAGATTTAGAAATCGATGGTACGGGTTCATTAAATGGTAGTCAGGCTATTATATATGATGAGGCTTCTGATAATGCCTATGGCAATTTGTCTATTGAAAATTGCGTAATCAAGAATTATGTTAAAGGATTGATTTATGTAAACTTAAAAACCCTTATCGAATCTGTAAGCATTAAAGGCAACATAATCAGCAGTATAGAATGTAATGGTGGAGATTTTATTGATTTCAGATCGGGTTTAACTAAAACGCTTAATTTTTCAAATAATACGGTTTATGCATCTGTATTAGCAAGAGACTTTTTTAGGATGGATCCTACCGGTTCTACGAATTTCCCTTCAATAACCTCAGTTATTACTGTTTCTACAAATACGCTTAATGGTATGTGTAATGGTGCGGCCAATAGACTTTTTTATGTTCGTTTAGCCAAACACGAAATTTATTTCTCCAAAAATATAGTCGCTAATTCTGGCGGAATTTTAACCAACCAGGCATCAACAATTATTGTAGCAGCTAATTTTACAGCAAATAATTATTTCAATGCACCAACCTATATGTCAGGAAGTGCCACATCGGGTGCCAAATATGATGCAGGAACTTTTACAACGCTAAACCCTGGCTTTAATGCTCCGGCTACCGGTAACTTTACCATCAGCCAAACAGATTTAAAGGCAAACGGAATAGGCGATCCAAGGTGGAGAAACTAAATCAATATTTTTTTAAGGGGCAGGTTTTAATCTGCCCCTTTTTAATGAACTTTATCGTGCAGATTTATATTGATCAGAATGACAAGAGCACCTCATTTTAAATTTATAGCCCTCTTCATTTTAAGTAGTTTTTCATTTCTTCATCTCCATGCTCAGGAGGTTAAATATCCTGCAACAATAACGGTTTCAAAAGATGGAACAGGCAATTACAAAAGCATTCAGGAGGCGGTTAATTCCACTCGTGATTTAGGAGAAAAGGAGGTCAAAATTTATATTAAAAATGGCACCTACAACGAAAAATTAATTATCCCCTCCTGGAAAACCAAAATTTCTTTAGTAGGAGAAAGTGAGGAAAATACCATTATCAGTTTTAATGATTATTCAGGGAAAGCTAATCCTTCAGGGAAAGACATTTTTGGAAATGAAAAATTAACAACCTATACTTCTTATACCTTGCTTGTCGAAGCCGATGACATTAGCCTTGAAAACCTGACCATTATAAATACTTCTGGAAAAGTTGGACAAGCGGTAGCACTCCATGTTGAAGGTGATCGTTTTAAGGCAAAAAACTGCAAAATTTTAGGCCACCAGGATGCGTTGTTTGCAGCAACAGAAAATAGCAGACAGTATTACGAGCAATGTTTTATAGCAGGTACCACCGATTTTATTTTTGGGAAAGCGACAGCTGTATTTCAAAACTGTACCATTAAAAGCCTGGCCGATTCTTATATTACAGCTGCGGCAACCACCTCACGTCAGCGTTTTGGTTTTGTTTTTTTTAATTGTAAACTCATCGCCGGTTCTGATGTTAAAAAAGTGTTTTTAGGCAGGCCTTGGCGCCCTTATGCGAAAACTGTATTTATCCAATGCGAATTAGGCAGTCATATTGTTCCCGAAGGCTGGAATCCCTGGAAAGGAGACGCCATGTTTGCTGACAAAGAAAAAACTACATTTTATGCTGAGTACAAAAATACTGGTCCGGGGGCTCCAGTTCAATCAAGAGTAAGCTGGGCGAAACAGTTAACAAACAACGAATTTAAATCTTATACTCTTCTAAATATTTTAGGCGGATCGGATCATTGGAATCCAATTCAATAAGCAACGTCAAAATTAATATGAAAATAAAATTCTTTCCCGGTTTAGCCGCAATAGCGATTATTAGCCTGGCATAGTTCACCATTTTTCAAAAGAAAACAACGGTATACATTGTTGGAGATTCTACCGCCGCCAACAAATTGCCTAAAGCCTTCCCTGAAACCGGATGGGGTATGGAACTTCCGGCTTTTTTTAATTCAGACGTAGCCATTGATAACCGGGCTTTAAATGGCAGAAGTACAAAATCTTTTAAAACAGATGTAAACGAGAAAACTGGTCAAACCGTTGATCACTGGCAGCCGGTTATTGATCGGTTAGCTCCCGGCGATTATGTATTGATCGAGTTTGGGCACAATGACGAAAAAACAGATAAACCCGCGGTAGGGACTTCATTAGGCGAGTTTAAAACCAATCTGGTTAATTATGTAAATGAAGCCCGAAATAAAAAAGCAATTCCGGTGTTACTCACCCCAATATCAAGGAGAAGTTTTAAAAACGGTGTCCTTACCGATTCACATGGTGGTTATCCTGCCGTAACCAGAAAAGTTGCCGATTCATTAAAAGTTCCCTTAATTGATATGCTGGTTATGACTGAAGACTTGCTTAAAAAACTGGGTGATCAATCGTCTATAAAATTATTTAACCACGTTGATTCAGGAAATGTAAATTATCCTGCAGGCAAAAAAGACGATACGCATCTAAGTCCTCAAGGTGCTAAAACCGTGGCGGGCCTGGTGGTAAAAGGAATTAAAACGTTAAAACTGGATTTAGTAAAGAAGCTGAAATAAGCGCCCTTAAAATTAAAAAAGATGTCCACTCTGATAAACTCACAGGGACATCTTTTTTGAATATAGATTTACAAAATCTAAAATATATACTTCGTACTTAAGAAATTGGAATCATTGTCGCTTACAATTTCATTCAGCAGTTTTTTGTTATTGTCTGTTAGCTTGGTGGCCACCAAAGAACGGATAGAGAACGAACGTAAGGCATCAACGACCGAAAGGGTGCCTTCCGCACTGTCTTTACGCCCTGTAAATGGAAACACATCCGGTCCACGCTGACACTGACAGTTAATATTTACACGACTTACCTGATTGACCAAAGGATCAATCAGCGAAGAAATTACAGCAGCATTATTGCTGAAAATACTTACCTGTTGCCCATGTGGCGAACCGATTAAATATTCGATTGGCTCTTCCAGATCATCAAAAGGCACCACCGGAATAACAGGGCCAAACTGCTCTTCGCGGTATAATTTCATATTGCTGTTTACCGGATACATAATGGCAGGGTAAACAAAAGATTCAAGCGTTTGACCGCCATTTTTGTTCACCACTTTTGCACCGTGTGTTACAGCATCATCAATACATTCTTTTAAATATTCAGGTTTATTCAATTCGGGAAGCGGTGTTAATGCCACGCCTTTTTCCCATGGCATTCCAAATTTTAATTTCTCTACTTCTGCTGATAAACGCTTTAAAAACTCCTGCGCTAAACTACGGTGTACATAAACAATTTTAATGGCGGTACAACGCTGTCCGTTAAAAGAAAGTGAGCCCAAAACGGTTTCTGAAACGGCCAGATCCAGATCAGCATCTTTAGTAATAATGGCGGCATTTTTAGCATCCAACCCCAATATTGCCCTCAAACGGTTTACTTTTGGATGCAGTTTTTTGAGTTCGTTGGCCACTTTACTTGAACCAATCAGCGTTAACACATTAACCTTACCCGATTTCATTAAACCCGGCACAATGATATTTCCACGGCCATAAATGGTATTCACCACGCCTTTTGGAAAACTTGAACGAAAAGCTTCAAGCAAAGGATAGTGCAATAAAGTACCATGTTTTGGTGGTTTGAATAAAAGCGTATTGCCCATAATCAAAGCAGGAATAAGTGTTGTAAAAGTCTCATTTAAAGGGTAATTAAATGGCCCCATACACAATACCACTCCAAGCGGCGAACGGCGAACCTGAGCGATAATTCCCTGCTCAATTTCAAAACGTGATGATTGCCTGTCGATATCCTTTAAAGCATCAATTGTTGCATAAATATATTCTACCGTACGGTCAAATTCCTTTACCGAATCGGCAAAGGATTTACCAATTTCCCACATAATGAGCTTCACAACAATATCCTTTTGCTCGATCATTTTATGCGTGAAATTCTCCACACAGGTAATCCGGTCGGCCACACTCATGGTTGGCCACTGCCCGCGGCCGTTATCATAAGCCGCAACCGCAGCATCGAGTGCTTCAGTAGATTCCTTTTCGGTACAAACCGGGAAACTACCGATGCGTTTTCGCTTTAAGCCTTCAGCGGTTTTTACGCAAACAGGCGAAAAAACTTCGTTAAAAGGTCCGGTCCAGGTTTTCATTTCTCCATTAGAGAGAAACTCTTTCTGATTGATTTCTTCTGAAAGCCTGAATTCATCCGGAATCTGGCTTTCTTCAACGAAGAGGTTGTCGAGATTTAATGTTGTACTCAATTTTGGTTGTTATTAGTTTTATGGTTCGCTTAATCCATAGTTTTAGTATAGATTTATTTTCAAGAAATAGGGCACTGGGTTAATAATGCCCTATCATTTTTTTAAAGTTCGATAATTTTCATTTTAGGTACTAATGTTTTCATCACTACCCACGCGATGATATAGGCAACAGCGCAAAAAGCAAACATTATGGTGTACCCTGTTTGAATGTGTCCCAGTGTTTTATAATGATCAAATAATGCTCCGCCAACTTTTGAAACAATTACCCCGCCAATACCTCCGGCCATGCCACCAATACCGATGATGGAACCAACAGCCTTTTTAGGAAACATATCGGAAACGGTTGTAAAAATATTTGCAGACCATGCCTGATGTGCAGATGCACCGATCCCGATTAAAATCACCGGAATCCAATACGTGTAATGCCCCAATGGTTGCGCCAGTAAAATAACCAATGGGAATAATGCAATGACGAACATGGCTTTCATACGGCCTTCGTAAACATTATACCCTTTTTTAAGGAAATATGCCGGAAACCAGCCGCCGCCAATACTTCCAATCATGGTCATGCTGTACAATACAAAAAGAGGGAATGAAATTGAGGTTCCTTCCATGCCATATTGTGCTTTTAAATAAGAGGGCAACCAGAACAGGAAAAACCACCAAACACCATCGGTCATAAATTTACCAAAGGTAAAGGCCCAGGTTTGTTTATAGCCCAACAACTTAAACCAGGAAACTTTTTTAGCTTCTGTTTCCGATTCAGTGGGCACAATAACTTTCTGATCGGTATCGCATAAAATATATTCAAGCTCTGCTTTATGTAAACGTTTCTGTTCTTCCGGCTTATCATAAAATATAAACCAAAAAATTAACCATAAAAAACCAACGGCACCGATAATTAAAAAGGCGGTTTCCCAGCCCCAGGCTTCGGCAATATAAGGTACCGTTGCTGGTGCAAGGATAGCACCAACGTTTGCCCCGGAGTTAAAAATACCCGTCGCCAATGATCTTTCTTTTTTAGGGAAATACTCTGCGGTTGCTTTAATGGCTGCCGGAAAGTTACCCGATTCGCCAAAGCCTAAAACGGCTCTTGAAACAATAAAACCCAATACGGAAATTGAAATTCCTGTTATTCCGGCTAAAGCCAGAAGGGAAGAAATTGCACCACCCACCGGAATGGCTTTTGCATGTAAAATTGCACCTAAAGACCATACAACAATTGCAACGGCATAGCCCCATTTTGTACCCAGTTTATCAATAATCCGGCCTGCAAAAAGCATGGATATCGCGTAAACAAATTGAAATGCTGCGGTAATGTTCGCGTAGTCGCTATTGGTCCAGTTAAATTCTGTTTCAAGCTTGCCCGAAAGCAAACTCAATACTTGTCTGTCTAAATAGTTTACGGTGGTAGCAAAAAACAAAAGGGCGCAAATGGTCCATCTGTATTTACCAATTTTTTCCTGGTTCATTTGGTTAGTTTGGGTGTTTAAGTTTTTTATTTACTCTGCTGAATTAGCTCCAGCGCCAGTTTGGTATTGTCAAATAACTCCTCATAAAGTCCTTTAGCTATAACCTCTTTACTGATTAATTTACTGCCCATGCCTACAGCACAAACACCTGATTTAAACCAGGTTTTTAAATTCGTTGCATCAATTTCTACTCCTCCGGTTGGCATAAATAATTGTCCGGCAAATAAATCTTTAATGGATGATATAAATTCTGGTCCCAAAATGTTAGCCGGGAAAATTTTAATCAGCATCGCTTTATTTTCCTGTGCAACGCTAATTTCTGTTGGCGTCATACATCCAGGAATCCAAAGCATATTCAGCTTATTGGCAATTTCGGCAACAGCCGGATTTACGATGGGCGCAACAATAAAATCAGTTCCAGCATCAATAAAAGCATGAGCATCTGCAGGCGTTTTAATTGTTCCGATACCCAAATATAAATCAGGCATTTCAGCATCTCTGATTTCCTTTAACTTTTTAAAGTTTGGCAGGGCCGATTTACCCCGGTTGGTGTATTCAAAAACCCGAACACCGGCTTTGTACAAAGTGCGCAATATTTCTACGCTTCCTTCTTCGCTGTCCTGGTAAAAAAGAGGCAACATGCCTTGTTCTAAAATGGCATCTAAAATTTTATGCTTATTACTTATCATCGCGTATAATTCTTTTTTCTATATCAGTAACGGTGCTGGTGGTGGCATCGCTGGGTATGTACAATTTATCGTAAGCGGCTGCGGTAGCAAAATCAATTACATCCTGTACCGGCAACTGATTATAAAAACCGTAAATTAAACCGGCCATGTAACAATCTCCGCTGCCTACCTTATCTAAAATTTCATCCGAAACGTATTCTGCTGAAAGTGATAATTGATTTTCTGTATAAATGGCCGTTGAGTATCTTATTCCCTTGCCATAATCGAAACGAAAGGTATTGGCAACTACTTTACAAGCTGGAAACAAACTTAAAATTTCTTTCGAGGTATTGGTTGCCTGTTGCAGTAACGTTTCCTTTGCATAGGCACCATCTGTTTTTAAATCTGTATGCAATGCTGTTCCAAGCATTTTATTGGCTGCCCAAACATTACCCATAATCAGATTACAGTATCTGGCCAGTTCAGGTAAAATATCTATCGGTTCTTTACCATATTTCCAAAGTTTGGCTCTATAGTTTAAGTCTAAAGAAATGGTAATTCCCTTTGCGCTTGCAGCCTTTACAGCTTCCAAACAAACATCAGCTACCGATTGATTAATGGCCGGGCAAATGGCGCTGAAATGAAACCAGCTTACGCCTTCAAAAACCTCATCCCAGTTAATTTGATTGACCTGTAAATCTGAATAAGAGGAATGTGCTCGATCGTAAATTACACCTGCATTTTTAAGGTCTTTTCCCTTCGGCAAATAATATAAACCAAGCCTGTTGCCTGCAAATATCATTTTAGAAATGTCAATATTTTTAGTTGCCAGGTCATCTACAATTTCATGCGCAATAGAATTATCGGGCACTGCCGATAAATAAGCAGAAGGCACATTCCAAAGGGCAAGGGCAGTTGCTACATTTAACTCTGCTCCGCCTACATAAAAAGGCAGTTTATTTTCTTTAAGCCATTGCCCGTCCATATCCGGACAAATGCGTAAAAGTAATTCCCCGAAGCTTAAAACTTTTTCTCTTTTTTTTGACAGGGATGATATTTGGTCACTCATTTTTATCTCTAATCGGCGTATTTCGACCTATTCTCACAATCAGGCTGAAAATTTAAGGAAAACGATTGAAATGATTTCTTTCGAACCATTTTCCTTCAAAAAGCACGTTTTTATTAAAATTTGAAGTAATTTTTTGCGTTAAAATACGAAATATCCTGCACAATTTTGCCAATCCACTCCATGTCATTGGGTAATTCTCCGTTCTCAACATCTTCTCCAAAAAGGTTGCAAACAATCCTTCTGAAATATTCGTGACGGGGAAAAGACAGGAAACTTCGCGAATCGGTAAGCATCCCAACCATACGACTTAAAAGCCCCATATTTGACAATGCATTTAACTGTTTGATCATTCCATCTTTTTGATCCAGAAACCACCAGGCCGAGCCAAACTGAACTTTACCCGCTACAGATCCGTCATTGAAATTACCGATCATTGTTGCAATTAATTCGTTATCTGCAGGGTTCAAATTATAGATGATGGTTTTAGCGAGTTTATCCTGTGTATCCAAACGGTTTAAGAATTTAGATAACATTCTGGCCTGACTAAAATCGCCGATAGAATCCCAGCCTGTATCGGGGCCTAATTTACTAAGCATTCGGGTATTGTTGTTCCGCAATGCGCCTAAATGGTATTGCTGAACCCAGCCTTTTTCATGATCCCATTCTGCAAAATAAACCAGCATAGCGGACTTGAATTTCAGGTTTTCCTGATAAGAGATCTTTTGTTTACTACGGATTTTATCGAAAATGCCTGAGATTTCAGTTTCTGTATAATCTTCTGCGTAAATCTGTTCTAAACCATGATCTGAAACCGAGCAACCATTAGCGGCAAAATAATCATGGCGGTTTTTTAGTGCATCAATATAATCCTGTAAATTACCAATGGTTTTATTCACCACACTTTCCAGTTTATCAATGTATTCGTTTAAACCTTCCACATCATCACTGTTCATGGCTTTATCCGGACGAAAAGCGGGAAGCATTTTTAAATTTACGCCTTCTCTGGCCAGTTGCTGATGGAAGTTTAAACTATCCAAAGGATCATCAGTAGTGCATACGGCCTCCACATTCATTTTAGCCAGTAAACCACGAACTGAATATTCAGGAGTTTGTAGTTTAGCAGCACATTCATCATATATTTTTTGAGCCGTTTTACCCGACAGCAATTCGTTTACTCCAAAATAGCGCTGCAATTCTAAATGTGTCCAATGGTATAAGGGATTGCGCAGTGTATAAGGAACGGTTTCTGCCCATTTCTCAAATTTTTCGTAATCAGAACCCGCACCGGTAATGTATTTTTCGTCAACACCATTGGCACGCATGGCCCTCCATTTATAGTGATCGCCGGAAAGCCAAACTTGACTGATGTTTGTAAACTGAACATTATTAGCAATCTGCTCAGGAATTAAGTGATTGTGATAATCAATAATGGGTAATGACTTTGCAAAATTGTGGTAAAGCGTTTGTGCTGTTTTACTTTGTAAAAGAAAATTTTCGTCTAAAAAAGGTTTCATTTGAAGTGGATGTTATGTAGAAAGCACATACAAAATTTAATTTGTGTGCAGCTAGGTATCAATTTGGTTAATTTACAATAGGGCTTTAACGGATTGGCCTACAGGCTTACTCCGCGCTTCCAAGGTATAAAATCATCTTGATTTAACAAAACTGCTTTTGGAATTACCTCTCCGCTAGCGGCTTTAATACAATATTCTAATATATCTTCGCCCATTTGTTCTATGGTTTTTTCGCCTTCTATTACCGGCCCGGTATTGATGTCGATAATATCGCCCATGCGCCTGGCCAATGCATTGTTGGTTGCCACCTTAATGGTTGGGCAAACCGGGTTTCCCGTTGGTGTGCCTAAGCCGGTTGTAAACAAAATCAAGGTGGCCCCAGATGCAGCTTTGCCCGTAGTGGCTTCCACATCATTTCCGGGTGTGCACACTAAATTTAAGCCAGGTTTTGTTGCCGCTTCGGTATAATCCAGCACATCCTCAACAGGAGAAGTTCCTCCTTTTTTTGCTGCCCCTGTACTTTTAATGGCATCGGTAATTAAACCATCTTTTATATTGCCCGGTGATGGATTCATGTGAAAACCTGAGCCAGCATTTTCAGCGGCCTGGCTGTAAGCCTTCATCAGCTGAATAAATTTTTTTGCCGCATTTTCATCTTTTGTACGGTCAATTAATTGTTGTTCGGCTCCGCAAAGTTCAGGAAATTCCGCTAAAAGTACCGTTCCGCCTAAAGCCACCAAAAGATCGGAAGTATAGCCCACGGCCGGGTTTGCGCTAATGCCGCTAAAACCATCGCTGCCACCACACTTTACACCCAAAACCAATTTACTTAATGGTGCAGGCTGGCGTTCTGTTTTATTAATTTCGGTTAGCCCGATAAAGGTTTTTCTGATGGCTTCTTTAATCAGCTGCTCTTCGCTTTGCGATTGCTGCTGTTCGAAAATAAATAAAGGTTTATCGAAATTTGGATTGCGCTGTTTTAAATCTTCCATCAAATCGTATACCTGTAAATTCTGACAGCCTAAACTTAAAACTGTTACTCCTGCAACATTTGGATGATCTGCATAAGCCGCTAATAGCTTGCTTAAAACCGCAGCATCCTGACGCGTTCCTCCACAACCGCCCTGATGGTTCAGGAATTTAATTCCATCTACATTTTTAAAAATACGGTTGCTTACTGGATTGGCCTGAGTAATTGAATTTGAATCGGCTTCGTCTAGGTTTTCCCCGTTTTTCCAGGCATCAACCAGGTTGTGGGCATAAGATTTATATTTATCGGTTACCGCATAGCCCAACTCGTTGTGTAAAGCTTCCCGAATGACATCAAGGTTGCGGTTCTCACAAAAAACAGTTGGTATAAACAGCCAGTAATTCGCGGTTCCAACCCGGCCATCAGACCGAAGATATCCGTTAAAAGTCCGGTCTTTAAATTTAGAAACGTCAGGTGCCTGCCATTCGTAATGATAAGGCCTGAATTCATAAGGGTCAGATGCATGTTTGGTATTTTCGGTATTCATTAAACCACCCTTTGGGATAAAATTTTGGGCCTTTCCAACCAAAACGCCATACATCATAACCGGATCACCAGCCTGCATATCCTGCATAAAAAACTTATGCTTCGCATTGATATCGTCCTGTAAAATATATTCTTGCCCATCATGGATAATTGTTTCCCCTTTTGCCAGATTTTGCAAGGCAACCAACACATTATCATTTGGATGAATTTTTAAAATTCTCGTAACCATTTTAAACTGTCCTTTCTACACGCAAGTTATTTATTACAGCTTTTGTACCTTCTTCTTTTAGTAAATTTACGTTCTTTTTTACAGCATCTTTAAAACCAGGATACCGCGTCAAATCGATAGACCACAGTCTTTCATCAGCCAATATGTTTTCTACCGCTGTTGATGGACTTTTCCAGTAATTAAATAAAATTTCTGCATACTCATCCTGAATCTGAAAAACTTTTCCGTTTACATTTACTGTATACTGATCTTTGTTTTTTACAGATTTATTAAACAAAATATAAGCTGCAAAGCCCAAAGCTACGTGCGCCGGAACTTCTGTATTTCTACAATACATTTTCCTGATCAGCGGAATATTTCGCATCTGCATTTTTGAGGTAAAATTTAATGCTATGGCTTGCCACTGATGTTCTAAAAACGGATTACTGAACCGATCGCTTACATTTGAAGCAAAATCGATTGTTTCTTCGTAGGTTATCTCCTCATTTACCAGTGCTTCCGAAATTTCCTTTTGCATCAAACCTTTAATATAGGTGGCAAAGCCTGCATCAGTCATGGCTTCTTTTACCGTATTAAAACCGGATAAAATTGCAAGACCACAGCTTAAAGTATGTGTACCATTTAACAAGCGCAGTTTTAACTCTTTAAATTTATTGATGGATGGAACAATAAAAATGCCTTTATCAGCCTGTGCAAAGGACAGGATTTCTTCTACTTTTTTATTTGAAGATTCTATTGCCCAAAGCCGGAAAGGTTCTGCCATAATCATTAAATCATCGCTGTAACCCAATTTTGCTTCAATTCCTTTTTGTTCTTCTGCCGGAAGTTTACCCGGAACAATGCGGTCAACCAAAGTATTGCAGAAATAATTCGCTGTTTTTAACCATTGGAGAAAATCCCAGTTGAGTTTATTTTGAATGGCTAGTTCTGATAGTATTTCTTTTAATTTATTGGCGTTATCGCTAATCAGTTCGGCCGGAATAATTACCATTCCGCTTTCAGCAGAACCATTAAAAGCCACAAAACGTTCATGTAAAAATGCCAATAACTTACCGGGATAGGATTGAGGAGGGTCATCAGTTATTTTATCTTCACTCATCACAATACCAACCTCCGTTGTATTCGAAATCACTACCTGCATTTCAGGATTATGTGCAGCCTTCAAAATTTCAGCCCAATCTTGCGAAGCGGTAAGTACGCGGTTAATGGAAGAATTGATTATATTTTCTTCGACACTTACACCACCTTCAATACCCTTAACACAAAGTGTATATAAATTGTCTTGTTTTGAAAATTTGTCCGATCCACCATTTGAAGTCGATTTTACTACCAGAATACGTCCATTAAAAATACCTTTCCGGTTGGCTTTATCAATAAAATAATCTGGCAGTCCGCGCAACAAAACGCCCGTACCAAACTGAATAACTCTTTCGGGCAATTCAAAAATTTCGGCAGTTGGCTTTACTACACCTGCTGAATTTATATTAATTAAATTTTCTTTACTGAGTATCATGTGTTCTTACATTTTCATCATTATAGATTAGCTATGATGACGATTTTATTATTTAGTTCTGTTGGCGATTAACCATTTCGGGTATTCTTTTTCGATCAGTTTTCTAGCCCAGTTGCCATACCAGGCATATCCTTTTCTACGCTCATAACTCAGTTCCATTACATCATTTTTAATGGAATTATCGCGGTCGCCGAAAATGGGTTTATCTCCATCCAAACTGTAAAACCTTGCCCAGATTACCGACGAAGCATCAGCAATTAATAAACGATCTTCTCCATTTGGTTTGGAACTGTCTTTAACATCATCAAATCGGTATCCGGTAATTTTATTCGCATCAAACCATTTCACAGCAGCTTCAATTGCAGTTTTTATCTCAGATGAAGGGGTTTTAATCCGCATTAAAAAACGGGTAACTCCAACAGATTCGCTCGTGCTTAAAGATGCAGGCTCAAAATTTCTGGCTTTAGCCGGCAACATTGAATCTTTATCATATTGTGCGGCCCATATGCTTAAATTTCCATTTTGTTTAACCTGGGTTTTTAAAATACAGTTAAGTCCTTTGGTTACGGCTTTTTCAGCTTTAGGAATATATGCCGCATTTACAACTTCAAAATCATTGCTTTTTGTAGCGATATCCTGTAAAATGTTGAGCACATTAATCATTGCATCATCGTTGTAAGTAATTTCCGAACGGTATAATGCTTTATCAGGATAGTATTGAGGCCAGCCCCCGTTTTCATACTGCGCTTCCAGAATATAATCTATTCCTTTTTCCGCAGCTTTTAAATAAGCTTTATTTTGAGTTTTTTTATAGGCTTTGACCAAATAAACCACTTCGCGGCTGGTGGCTTTATTATCAAAAGTTGCATGTAAATCTTTAGTGGATTTAATCAATTCTTTTAATTCTGGCGTCAGGGGGTTTTCGTATTTAACCACACTTTTATCTTCCAGTTGTTTAGGCCAGCCACCATTGCCAAGCTGATAAATAAGCATTTTATCCGCTATAGAATCTGTGGGTTGTTGCGCATAGCAGGATGTGAACAAACACGAGCAAGCCAGCGATAACAATATTTTAATTTTCATATCAGGTTATTTCTTAGTTGGCACTTGCTTAATCAACCAGTTTACCAAATCATTGGTCGCTTTAAAGTTTTCTAAATCTTTTGGCAGCTTGCGTCCATCTATATATTCATTATAAAACCATGGATCACCTACAGCGAAAACGGTTCCTTTACCATATTTTGCTGTGGCAACCAAAACATCTCCATTATCTGTTAAGGCAGAAATTGCAGGGCTTTTAACCTCAATGGTCGAGATTTCTTTGATGTAAACTTTCTTTGCCGTTTTAAAAATGCTATTGCCGGAAGGAATTTTTATGGCACCCTGTTCAAAATTACTCCCCTGAACTTTATTGCGGCTATCTTCATTAAAATGAATACCAAATCTTTCTGGCAAGACATTAAATTTTGTTATTTCACAATTTCCGGCATCGTTTAACAGCAACACTAAAACGCCTCCGGCCTTAACCCATTCGGCAATTTGTTTAGCATGTTCCGCATTCATAAAGTTTGGCCCTGCTGTTTCTTTTTCCGCATCGGGATCAACGAGTATATAAATGTTGCTATTCTTCAGGTTATTTGCTGTGGGTGCAGCAGAAAGTGTAGCTGTTTTTACCCCGGCCTGGTTAAATACATTTCCAAATAAGGAAAAACCATTATTATCATCCTCATCCCACAGATAATGAAAAGGAATTTTTGAACCTGTGGGACCGTCTTTAAATTCATTATTAAAATAATTATCTACGGTAACTGTTAATCCTTTGCCCGGTTTTGGCAAAGCAGCAATTTCCATTTCAGCAGCTGCCAAAATAAATGCACCAACACCTTTCGGATCATTTGTGATTACTTTTTCGCTAATGTAATATTCAAAACTGCCATCGCGGTATGGATTTTTGCCACCCAAACCCGAAACGGCAACCGTTCCATTTAAATTAATGCGCTCATTTCCGGCAGGAGAAACAAATTCTTTCTGCAAACCTTTATAGCCTTTTGTAGCCGCAACGGAATAAGATGGCGGTAAATATCCTTTACGTACAGCCTTCGCCAAACCATATACAAACATGCTAGAAGCCGAAGACTCAAGATAATTTCCTTTCCTTTCCGGCATATTCATCACATCGTACCAAACCCCTGTTTTAGCATCCTGATATTTAACAATGGCATTTGCAGTACGTTTTAAAATGGCCAATAGTTCTGGTCTTTTAGGATGATTTTCAGGAAAGTTATCCAGTACATCAACCAACGCCATCATGTACCAACCCATTGCTCTTGCCCAAAAATTCGCGGAAGTTCCGGTTATTTTATTGGCCCATTTTTCTGCTTTTGATTCATCCCAGCCGTGGTAAAGCAAGCCTGTTTTTTTGTCAAGCGCATTTTGCTCCATGTAAATAAACTGATTGGAAATATCGGTGTAAGCAGAATCTTTTTTCATTAACGCCGCATATTCAGCATAAAAAGGCTCGCCCATGTATAAACCATCTAACCACATCTGATTTGGGTAAACTTTTTTATGCCAAAAGCCACCTTGCTTAGTTCTTGGTTGCTTTTCCAGCTGATTATACAATTGTGTAGCAGCCGTTAAATATTTTTGCTGCCCGGTTACTTTATATAAAAGCAATAAAGACCTTCCATTTTTAACATTATCAATATTGTAATCTTCCTGTTTGTAGTTTTTTATGTTCCCGGCTTTATCCACATAAGCATCCATTGAAGCTTGTATGTATTTAAAATAATCGCCATCTCCTGTATTTCTCCAAACCGAAGCAGCACCCTCAAGCACTACACCCATATCGTAAGTCCACTTTGGCCCCTTTGGATTATTGGTGTAAATGCTGTCTTTAAACATCGTTTCTATTGCCGTTAGTGTAAGCTGTTCAGAAAGTTTTTTCTGTGCAAACCCATTTTGACCAGCGCCAAAAACAAATACAAAAACGAGCAGGATATATCTCTTCATAACCTTATTTTTTAATGGATAAAGTTGACTTATTTACATCATTGCTCATCACCGAAGTATTTTTAGCTTTTGAAACATCAGTTCCTGAAACCTTAATATCTTTTGATCTTTCACCGGTAATGTTGAACAATAAATCGCTTCCTTTTTTAAACTGTAATCCATCAATATTAATGTTGCTGCTATTCTGCACATGTACTACCGGATTGGTATCTTCTGTAATTACATTTACATTTTTAAGGAAAATTCCCGTGCCCTCAATAATTTCAATGCCTTTTTTCGATTGGATGGTTACATTTTCCAAATGAATATCTTTAATATTCATTTCGGGTAAACCCCTGAAAAATATAGCCTTATCGGCTCCGTTTGCAACAATATTTTTGATGTAGAAATTTCTGAATTGTGGCGTCGATTCCGTAACCGGAACCAAAACCGTTTTAATGGCTTCCCGTTTTTCGCCAGCTAAAGGAACCGGGTCTACCGCAGCATAATACATATCAAATAAAATGGCTTCACCAGGAATATCAATCATGTTGATGCGATCTACAAAAATATTTTCCACTACGCCCCCGCGGCCCCGGGTTGTTTTAAAACGTAAGCCAATATCAGTGCCGATAAATGAACAATCGTATACCCAGATATTTCTGGCTCCGCCGCTCATTTCACTGCCAATTACAAAACCACCATGTGCATGATAAACCACATTGTTTCTAATAATTACATTTTCTGTTGGTACACCACGTTTTCTTCCGGCTTCATCCCGACCAGATTTAATGCAGATTCCATCGTCACCCACATCAAAAGTGCTGCCTTCTATCAATACATTTTTACAGGATTCAATATCAACGCCATCACCATTTTGTGCATACCATGGGTTTTTAACCTGCAAATTTCTTAAAGTTAAATCCTGACAAAGTAATGGGTGTAAATTCCATGCCGGAGAATTCTGGAAAGTAACTCCTTCCAAAAGAATTTTTTTACAATTGGTTAGCACCAATAAATTCGGACGAAGAAAGTCTTTAATATCATCATAATCCGCTGCCGTTTTTCCAGCTTCTATTACACCGGCACTTTTTGTCTTAGAACCTTTAATTACCTTTTGAGAAGGATACCAGGTTTTATTATCCTCACTAACCACGCCGCCCGAGGCAAGCAGTTTTTTCCATTGCGACTCAGTTAATTTTTCTTTTTTAACCATGCGCCAGGCACCACCATTTCCATCAATAATTCCGGTTCCGGTAATGGCTATATTTTCTAAATTATTTCCGGATATCGGGCTTTGATTGCGCCATGCCGGAGCGCCTTCCCAATTTCCTTCTACTAATTTGTATTGGTTAAAATCATCCGTAAACTGCAAAATGGCATCGCGTTTTAAATGCAAATTCACATTGCTTTTTAATTCGATTGGTCCGGTAAGCCACAGGCCGGAAGGAATTAAAACAACACCGCCTCCTTTTTGGCTTACACTTGCAATGGTTTTATTAATGCTTTCTGTGTTTAAGAAAACTCCATCTCCTTTGGCTCCAAAACTGATAATGCTTGTGGTATCTTTTTTAAAACTAACTTGTCTGATAATTGGTAAAGCGGTTTTCTGTGCAAATGCCTGAACTGCTGAAAACAAAATTAAACAAGCCAGAGCGGTTTGGATACGGCATAAATTACCTGAGAAAAATTTCATTGTTTTGCGCTGTTAAATTTATACTTGGTTCTTCTTAAAACAAGTGTACGGTGTTTGATGGTAAATCAGAAGAGAAATCTATGCAATCGTTGCCGAGAAACGTGGCTAAAAAGCGCTATCACAAAGCCCATTAACCTCTATAAATCAACAAATTAAGTCGTTTATTTTAGTGTCGGAACCCAGCCACGGAAAACGTTTTCCAAAGTATAATGCTTATATTCTTCATCCGTTAACTGGTGCGACCAACTTGCTCTGCTCTCAATTTTACCTCCTTTTCCCTTGCTTTTATATTCTGCATAAAAAGCGGTTTTTTCATTGCTCTCTTTACCCCAGTTATTCCATCCTTCCGGTTTTATAAACTCAGGCAGCTCACAATTTAGGTAAGCAACTTTAGCATAAGGCCTCCATGGACGGCCCAGGTAAAAACTATCTGATGGTGCATTGCCAATAACTTTACATTTGCTAAAAACATAGCCATATTTTGTGGTATCAGCAGTTGATGCCGCGGTAATGTAACCTGCCTTTTTACAAAATATAGTGCAGGTTTCAAACCAGGCTGTAGAGGCTCCAAATATAAAATCGACCGTCCCTTCGATGTAGCAATTTTTATAATATTGACGGTTATTGCCTCCGTACGTGTAAAGGGTATCCTGAAAACCTAAAAACCTGCAGTTATTAAAAATCATTTTATCAGCACCAGCCCAAACGGCAACGGCTTGGCCAACTGGTCCTGAGGAGTTTTCGAAAGTAATATTTTCGGCAGAAAAGCCTTCGCCGTAAATATAGAAACTGGACGAACCTGAAGTACCTTTTTCCTCACCAAAAATATTTTTCTTTTGGGCAAAATCATCATAAGTTAAAATGGTTTCATCCCTGCTTTCGCCAATGAATTTTACATTTTGTTTAGATGCCGCCAAAACTAATTTCTCTTTATACACTCCTTTTTTAATCAGTATTATCGTAATAACCTTTCTAAAATCGGGTACAGTATTTATAGCCTCCTGAACGGTTTTAAAATTGCCACTTCCATCGGCTGCCACAACAAGATCGGGCTTAACCTCTATCGCATTTGCATACAAGCAAACCAATGTCAGGATAAATAATAAACAAGCTTTCATATCACATTTGGTTAGGCTAAAATTAAAACCGGCTGCGTGATTTTCTAACCCTTCAATGCAGCCGGTTTCTAATAAAATATATGATGAACAATTTTAAAGAATAAAACCTTGCGCTGCGAGTAAAATCAAATAATAAAACGCAAACGATGTCGGGAACGATTGCATATTCTTAGGTTGGATTAAATTAAAAAATCTCCTATTCTTGTTTATAACCAAAGTATTCAATAGCCATTTCTTATCAAAATCACCTGTTAAATGGATAAAACTAATTTTATTGCCTTAAAAACCTGCCTTAAATTGTGCTTATCTCTGCCCTCACTGTTTTTTTACAATTCAGGATTTTCACAACAAACAGATCATATTTCTAAAGTGTGGATAGCAGATCAGGGCAATGGAACCTACAAAAATCCGGTAATCAATGCAGATTACTCTGACCCTGATGCCATTCGTGTTGGGGATGATTTTTATATGGTTGCCTCAAGTTTTGATGCCGTTCCAGGTTTGCCTATTCTGCACTCGAAAGATTTAGTGAACTGGAAAATTATTGGGCATGCCTTAAAAAGACAACCTCCTTTTGAACATTTTGAAAAAACACAACATGGAAACGGTGTTTGGGCACCATCCATCCGCTACCGGAACGGTGAGTTTTATATTTATTATCCTGACCCAGATTTTGGGATTTATCTAACAAAAGCCAAAACCATAACCGGCGAATGGTCTGTACCAAAATTGATTGCCGAAGGAAAAGGCTTGATAGATCCTTGCCCGCTCTGGGATGAAGATGGAAAAACATATCTGGCCTATGCTTATGCAGGCAGTAGAGCTGGCATAAAAAGTGTGATTGCGGTAATGCCTTTAAATGCCGAAGGAACAAGTGCTACAGGAACAGGAACTATTGTTTACGATGGCCACGAACTCGACCCGACCATTGAAGGCCCAAAATTTTATAAGCGCAATGGTTATTATTACATTTTTGCCCCGGCTGGAGGTGTTTCTACGGGCTGGCAATTAATATTACGAAGTAAAAATATTTACGGCCCTTACGAACGGAAAGTGGTTATGGATCAGGGGAAATCTACCGTAAATGGACCGCATCAAGGCGCCTGGGTAAGTACACAAACTGGCGAAGACTGGTTTCTGCATTTTCAGGACAAAGATGCTTATGGCCGCGTAGTGCATTTACAGCCTATGAAATGGGTTAATAACTGGCCGGTTATTGGTTTAGATCAAAACAATTCGGGAAAGGGTGAGCCAGTCATGATTTATAAGAAACCAAACACGGGAAAGGTTTATCCGATAGTGACACCCGATGAAAGCGATGAATTTAATACTCAGCAATTAGGTTTACAATGGCAGTGGCAGGCAAACCCTAAAACCTTTTGGGCTTTTACCGACGCTACAAAAGGAGTATTAAAACTATATACCTTTAAAACTCCCGAAGAGGCTAAAAACCTTTGGGATGTACCCAATTTATTGCTGCAAAAGTTTCCGGCAGATGAATTTATGGCAACAACTAAACTTACTTTTAAACCGAATCCTAAATTAGAAAATGAAAAAACCGGATTGGTCATTATGGGTAGAAGTTATGCAAATATTGCTGTTAAGAGCAAAAAAGATGGCTTATATCTGGTTTATGGTTCTTGTATTAATGCCGATAAGGGAAAATCAGAGGATGAAACTGAAATCACAAAACTGAAATCAGGCACCATTTATTTTAGGGTAAAGGTAAGCCTTGGTGCAAAATGCAAATTCAGTTATAGCGAGGATGGAATAAATTTTATAAATGTAGGTGCAGAATTCCAGGCCAATGCAGGCCAATGGATTGGAGCGAAAATGGGTTTATTTGCTATTCGGGATAGCCAAACTAATGATTCAGGAATTGCCGAATACGATTGGTTCAGGGTTGAAGCCCTTAAATAATCCATCAGAAAATAAGTTCGCCCGTTTAAGTTGCAGGCGAACTCTTTAAAAAACTAACCAACCATTGTTTTTGAAGTAATAGCAATCCTGTTCCAGGCATTAATGGTTACAATTGCCATAATGATTTGTGCAATTTCTTCTTCATTAAAAAAACCGGCTACTTTTTGGTAAGTAGCGTCAGAAACATGATGATTAATAAGTGTTACTTCTTCTGTTAAAGCTAAAACGGCCTGTTCTTCCTCCGTAAATAAATTGGTCTCTCTCCAGGCGTTTAAAAGATAAATACGTTGCTCCGTTTCTCCATATTTACGGGCATCGGTGGTGTGCATATTAATGCAAAAAGCACAACCATTAATTTGCGATGCACGCATTTTAATCAGCTCTTTAAGTATCGGATTCAGATTACTTGTGCTTAAGTATTTCTCAAGTGCATACATGGCCTGGTATGCCGCAGGTTGTACTTTTTGGATGTCTATTCTGCTTTCCATTGTATTTGTTTTTATTTACAATGTAAAGATCGGCATCTATATTATTAAAAAAGTTAATGTAGTTTAAGAAATGAATTGGGGTATGAATTTTATTTTTTGGCTCTTATTTTACTCAAAAATTCAGGGGTAAAACCTAAATAAGAAGCCAGCATATATTGTGGTACACGCTGCACAAATTCTGGAAATAAATGATTGAAATGACGGTATCTTTCTTCTGCAGTTTGACTATAAAGGTATTTTATCCGCATTTGCGAGGCCTGGTGATTTTTTTGTAATATCAATCTGAAATATCTTTCCAGTTTGGGCAGTTTACGGAACATTTCATCGTAATGATGAGGCTCAATAGCAATAATTTCTGCTGTTTCTGCCGCCTGGATGTAAAATTCGGACGGTTTTTGAAACAAAAAACTAGTGAGATCAGTAATCCACCAATTTTCAATGGCAAATTGTGTGGTTTGTTCTGCACCTTTAATATCAATAAAATAAAGCCTCAGGCAGCCTTTTACCACAAAATAATTTGCCCTGCATATCTGTCCTTGTTCAAGCAGGAACTGTTTCTTTTTTACAGAAATAGATTTTAAATAGGTCGAGAGCATTTCTTCCTCCTCCGTCGTAAGCTCTATAAATTTTTTAATGTGATTAAATAACTGGCTATACATTTTTTAAGCTGATGATGCTAAATTAACATAATTACCGCATGTAAACCAGTATTTAATTTATAATGAAAATGCTTTGAGCATAGGGTGCGCATACTCGCCCCAATCTTTCATTGCTGATTTTAATATGGCCTGCAAGCCCTTATTATCAACCGGCTTACCTTTAGCTGGGGGCAGCAAATCTTTCTCTGGCACGGTAACCTCAGTTACTTTTGTAGCAAACCAGGTTACATTTTCGTGTGGCAAGGCTAAACCTAAAATCATGCCCGGCAAACCGGTAAAAGATTCTGGTCCGCCCGAAACTGCAATTTGATTGCTATAGTAGGCAACCACATATACTGAATCCATAATAATTGCATTGGCTCTGCGGCATTCGTAACCTGCAATTTCACGTGTTTCATCTGTAATTTTCCAGTTGATTTTTCTAACACTGTCTTTAACCAGATAAGTGGCTTCGTAAATATTTTTCTGTGTTGTACTAATATCTGTTTTAAAATCAGTGCCTATCGTATTCTTTAAATCAGCAAGCGCATCAGAGCTTACCCAATTGGTATTTACATTTTCACTGGTTTCAGGCCATTTATAAAGACTTTTATCTTTGGTAAAGCTTAATGTGCTTTTTACAGATTTAAACTGTGGGTTATTTTTCTTGTAGGCATCAAAAGCAGGCTGCAAATAAGACTCATTGTCTTTAGTGATTTTCTTTTTAATTAAGGCATACATATTTGACCTCTTTTCAAACTCAATTACTCCATTTTGAACGAAGTGTGCATTTTGAGCAAAAAGGTTACCGCTAATGAACGTAACAGCAAATAAGATTGTATATTTTAGAGTAGCTTTCATAATTTTTGATTTATTTCTTTACGCCTCCGCCCATTTTATTAAAATCCCATGTTACGTTAAACATGAAATATCTTTGTATTGTGGTATAACTGTTTTGCGAAATATTACCATTATACGCAGATCGGCTAAAACCAACATTCTGATTTAAAAGGTCATTTCCTGAAATAGAAACCTTAAGGTTTTCTCCTTTAAAGAATTTTTTGGTTAAGGATGCATTCCAGATAAACCGTTCAAAGTTTTCATCAAAAGTTTGGGTTTTGCCATTAAACTGATACGATCCATCTGTTGAAATCTCAAACTTACCCGGCAATTGAACCGTTGTTGATGCATTTCCATTCCAGCCCCAGCCACTGCTATTTCCTGTTTTTTGTACAGATGCCTTACTCACATTGTAACTTGGTCCAAAACTTACCCAGAAATTATACTTTTTCTCTTTGTATTTCGAAATGTTTAACCCTCCCGAATAGTTGTAGTTTTCAGTCTTATTTAATTCGCGAAGGTTGGATGGTGGGGTAGTAATATAATTATAAGAATTACTTCCATTAACACTTCCATATATACCTGCATTCAAATCAATTCCTTTAATTTTCTGCCCATAGTTAGCGTACATATTAAAATTTGTAGTCATTCTATCTGTTAAGTTTACAAAGCGAGATTTACTTGCACCACCTAAATTTGTAACCACATCGCTAATAATTGGATTGGCGGTAAAACCATAATTTGCACTTACCCAAATAGATTCGTTGGTTAAAACTTTGTAAGAATTGTAGCTTGCATTTAAATTGCTTCTGAATGATGGCCTTAAATCAGCATTACCCAAAATTTCATTTAGTGGATTCGTATTTACCCTAATTGGCTGCAACTGATCCAATGATGGCTGATTAGTATTTCCATTATAGTTTAACCTGAACGATTTTTGCTGAGAAAAACGATATTGATAAGATGCCTGAGGCATATAATTTATGAAGCTGCGGTTATAGGTTTTATTGTGATATAAATCTGCCTGTTTAAAGTTAACACCACTTATTTTAGAACCAAAATTGATAATCGTTTTACCTTTTTTATAGTTGAAAATTGCCCCTCCCTGATTAACAATCTGGTTTAGTTCATAGTCATTACTAAAATCAGTATCTAAAACATCATAATTACCAGTTCCAGATTTATTAAAAGATTTACGGTCTGATTTTCCACCTATAATATTTAAACCATAATTTACAATCACCGTTAATGTTGGCGATAACGGCTCCGTGTAAGCCAAATTAGATTTAAAAACATTGTTGGTAATATCGTTAACCTTATACTGATTTACAACTCTGCTACTATCAATAGCAGTTCCTGTAAGGTTATAATAATCGTTGGAAGTATTAAGGTAGCCATTGGTTTTATTTTTACTTGCCGATTGACTTAGATTAAGCGAAAGGGTACGGCCTTTTTTCTTTAACCTTTTTGTAAATAACACGTTGATATTAAATTGTTGGTCGTCGGCATTATTATTTATGCTTTGACTCGATTTGTTTAACGGCGTATTATCGCCACGTGTACTTGTGGTAATATTGTTTGTAATCGTTGTACTGTTTTTCAAAGTCCCATCTACATTTACCTTTAAGGTTAATGTAGAATCCAGTTTAACCTCATAAGTTGCATCAAGTTTTTGACGGAACATATCATTATCAAAATTTTGGTCCGAATTACTGTTAATAACACCCGATGAAAGGTTATTCTGATTTATGGTATTTGAAGTTCCTCTTACAGACATTGATCCAACTTTGTAATTGGTATTTAGCGATTCCTTATCGCCATTCCATTTACTATCAAAGTGCATACCGCCAGATCTTGCTATCGGAATACCTCTACCATTATACTGACCGCTGTAAGAATCCAGATCATCGCCACCACCACTGTAGAAATAAATTCCACCATCATCACTCACCTGCATGTTATTGGAGCCGTACTTATCGCTATCCTGCCAGCCTAACCCTACTTGGCCTGTATTACCCGCAATGCCATAAGCAGAGAACTTTTTCTTTCCCCAAAACTTATTAAACATGGCCTGTCCCTGATAAAAATCATCTGTGCCGTAACTACCGGTAACTTTACCGAAGTAGCCATTCTTTTTATCTTCCTTTAGTTTAATGTTAAGGGTTTTTGTTTTCTCCCCATCATCTATACCTGTAAATGTGGCCTGATCGCTTTTTTTATCATAAAGTTGTACTTTATCCACCATATCGGCCCTTATGTTTTTGGTAACCAAAGTTGGGTCATCACCAAAAAACTCTTCTCCATCTACCAATACCTTTACATTGGCTTGTCCCTGAGCAGTTATTTTACCGTCTTTATCAATCTGGATACCCGGAAACTGGCGAATTAAATCTTCAACCTTCGAATTGGGTTCAATGTTGTAAGCTTTCGGATCAAACTCAGTGGTATCACCTTTAATTTTTATGGCAGCCCGGTTTCCCTTAATAATTACATCGGCAAGAATTTTGGCCATTCCGGTTAAATTAATCTTCCCGTAGTCGATGCTAGGTTTTATAGAGTCGAGCGTAAAATGATCAACAAAATCTGCATATTTCGGATAGGAAACGAGCAGAATATATTTTCCTTTTGGGATGTTGTTCATTTCAAAAGTACCATTATCCAAGGCCCTGGTAAATTTTACAAGGGTAGAATCTTTTGCCCTTAAAATGGAAACTGATGTGCCACTCAGAATAGAAGTAGAAGCAGTATCAATAACTCTTCCTTTTATAAATTGCTGATTTTGAGCATTCGAGTAGATAAACAGGGAGAGGAAGAAGCACAATAATAGTAAGGTTTTTCTCATTTGTTAATTTTGATTAGGCAGGCGAATATAAACTATATTTTTAGTTTAAAAAGAGCTTTAACTTTTTTTAACAAAAAATAACTTATGGCCATCATACGCCTAAAAGAGCACTCACCAAGTGTTTTGTTACGCCATTTATTGTAACAAAATGATGAAATAAGTTGAATTACAAAATTTATACAGTTTTTCGTATAGGTAAAATTGGCGTTCGTCTATAATTACATGGCTCTGGTATAATATGCCCAAACCTGCTGAAACGTTTTCAAAATATTGTCGTCTTATATACAAAACCACCTAATTATTAGGGATTTAAAAAAAGATATATAAACACAAAATATTAAGATCATGAAAAATTTTATCAAAACTTTATTCGCAGCAGCTTTAACAACAGTTGTATTAAGCAGCGCCACAATAGCAGCCAATGCTTCAGAAATTAATGCAGGTTACACTGCTTTAACTCAGGTAAAAAACATTACTAAAATTGCAGTAAGCGGTAATGTAAAATTAATCCTGGTTCAGGACAACAAAGAAGGTGTAGAAATTTACGGCCAGTATTATTCTAACAATGCCTTAGTACAGCAACAAGGCACTGAGCTTCGCATCAGTTCATTTACTAAAGATGCTTTAACCATTATTGCTCATGTAAATAACCTTTCCTCTATCGAAGCTTCGAATACTTCGAAAGTAATTACCTCAGGATCATTTAATTTGTTAAACCTTAAAATTGCACTAAAAGATCAAGCGACCGCAGATATTAATGCAAATACCATAAACCTGACTACAACTGTACAAGATGCGGCAAGCTTAAAGTTAGAGGGCTTTACTGAAAACCACGAGGCTGCAATGGGTAGCGAAGCTAAAATGAAAATGGATGATTTTTATGCTCAGAATATAAACATTAGTGTAGTAACCAAACCAGTTTTAGCAAGCGATAACCGTTATGCTGATTTGCAACCAGACTTATTAGAAAAACTTTTCTAGTAATCCATCATAAATTATATTCTATTGTCAAATGTTTGCATGTACCGTTTATATTAGGTTTAACTTATCTTTTAGCTTCATATAAATATTTAACTAATTTTTCCTATGTTTTTCAGACTAAAATTTAAGTGTCTGAAAAATGTAGGAAACTTCTTTTTTACGGTTTTGTCTTATAAAGTCATTTGGCTTCTTTTAGACGAAAATAAAATAGTTGCTGACAAGGGTTTTACTTCTCATATTTATTTATAATTTTTAGGCAGACCTAAATTTGTAATCAATTAAAAAAGTTTCAATAAAGAAATCAGGATTAAAAAATGGTATGCTGGATCGTTGGAGTTCACCGGGAAGGAACGTCGTTTATTTACTTGGCGGCCCACTTTGCATCGAAACAAAGGGATCATTTTTGATGATATATATACTGATAGGATTGAATACAAATTTAAATCACATCACTCGTCTATATGTCAAGCACTATAGACGTAAGCGAAACAGGTTGTCTTGTAATTAAAAAATTACAAATGAATTTCATGTAATAAGTATATTTTTATTAATATATTTAAATCATCTCCCTAGAGTACCCAAATAATTTATCTAAATAACATTTCTTATGAAAAAAAAACAGAAAGTCATCAGGCTTTTAAAAGTATTGCCTATACTGGGGCTAGGGTTTGTAATGTATCTAAACATTTCAGCAACAACAATTAAAAAGGGCAATGCTTTAAGCTTAGCTGCTGTTCGGTCTGCTTTATCTGACACAAATTGCGAGCAAGAATGCTTCAGCGACATGGATTATGATCAAAATAGAACATGGGATAGAGCTAGAGATAATATGTGGGGCTGTGTAGACGGTAGTTTTTATGATGCGTTAGCAGGATATATATTGCCTGATTCAGGAAACCCTGCATTAGATTTTATGAATGCGGTTGATACCATTGCTGAGACATTTCCTACAATATGGGACGCGTATGGATGTTTAGACTTTATGGAGACGCAAATGAACTTAGAGTTGGATCAGGTATATGACAATTATACTGATTGTGTTTTATTTGGATGTAATTAAAAACTGTTTTTTATGAAAAATTATCTGTTTATATATATACTTATAATAGTCGGTTTTTGCGTTAGCTGTCAAAAATCAAATGAATCAGTATCCTATGATTCCCTTAAATTAAAAAATTATAATACCCTTAGTGCTAAGGATCAGAAAATTTTCTCTGAGGAACTAGTCATAAGATTAAAAAAAGACAGTGACTTTATAGCCTTCAATAAGAGTTTAGATGCCATTATGTTGGCCTATGCGGCTAAAGAAAAGACAATTGGTGAGAGGCAATCTATTGGCCAGCGGGTCACTTATAAAGATAGGTATGAATATTTCAAAAGCATCGGTATTGGTAACCCAGGCGAATTAATCAAAAATCAAACTATTTTATTGATAAGCCAAAGTCGCCTCGGTAAAAAATTTCCGGAACTTCGAACTATGGATAAATCCACAAGGCAGCATATCATGAGTGAAGCTAAAGGTGGAATGTCTAAAGAGATGAAAATTAAATTACACAACAGATTAAACAGAAAGATGGAACTGTTAAAATTAAAGGAAAGTAATAACTAGTTGGATTTGAGAGCAGTAGTAGTGAAATAAAGAAAACGTACAATTTGTTTTAGAATTCCCACCTTATGCGTATTCCTTCATTCACTGTAGTTAATTGTCTTAAAAAAGCTTTATTCTGTACTAATGTTTTCATACTCACAACATTCTTTTGGGTCTTCATCTATCGTTATGTTAATCCACCCATGCCGCATTCTAGGGTTGCGGCTGAAAATGTACAGTCTAAATTTAGATGGGTTGACTATAATGATATATCTATAAATCTAAAAAGAGCAGTTGTTGTAGCTGAAGACAAATCATTTTTATATCACCATGGCTTTGATTTTAACGCAATTAAATTAGCCTATAAAATCAACCTTAGTGACAGCAAAACACAGATCGGGGCGAGCACGATAACACAACAGACTGCAAAAAATGTTTTTCTATGGAATGGTAGGACGTGGATCAGGAAAGTATTTGAAGCATATTTTACATTTCTTATTGAATTGTGCTGGGATAAAAAAAGAATACTTGAAGTGTATTTAAACGTAGTGGAATATGGTGATCACATTTATGGAATCGATGCGGCATCTAAGTTATTTTTTAATATTAATCCAATCCAACTTAATGAAAATCAAGCAGCCTTAATCGCAGTCATTTTGCCCAATCCGAAGGAATGGTCACCCATACACCCAAACGAATATGTGACTAGGAAGAGCAAAAATATACAAGGGCGTACTCATAGATTTTCCGCGCTGTTGGAGGGACTTTAATTTTGAAAAATGTAAATTCTATTTATGATAATAATGATGAAAAAATATCAATCAGATATGCTGGTAATGATGATAATATCTGGTATTATCTTGATATTTGTATGCATTAGTTTATGGGCAGTTTTTGATATATCAAAGAATAAAACTTTGAGTAGGGAAAAAAAAGCAAGCTTAACTACTATGGTAACCTGGTGGCCAATTTATGGGGTGTTGTATTATCTCATAAAGATCCGTCCAACTCTAAAAAAGAATTGATTTGAGTAGGTTATTATCAAGCATTTTTACAATAGATAAAAATAGATCATTCATGAAATGTTTTATTTCTACTATAAGTTTTGCAGTAGTTATAATGCTTTATGGGATCTTGCCATCTGTTAACTCCAGCGAAATGTATAATGGAACTCAATCCTCAAAATTCATTCTATTCTCTGGAATTGTCTCTATCATCCCATTATTGCTATTTTTTAAAACATCTCCAGATGGTAAAAAAACAAGGCATTTTAAAATGCTTGATCTGTTTGCGGCCTTATTAATCCTTTATATTTCGATCAACTATTTTGTTCGTAAAGGAAGCAATTGGCAGGAGTGCTACGAGCTTTTACTTCTGACCTTATTATATATTTTCCTTAGAAGAATCCCTAAAGAAGATCAACGCCACTTCATTCTAATATTAATTGTAGGTGGAGCTGTCCAAGCCGTTTACGCAAATTGTCAGCTCTATGGCTTGGCGTCCTCAAACCATTCAATATTTAAAGTCACAGGTAGTTTCTTCAATCCGGGTCCATTAGCAGGGTATCTTACTGCAGTATTTCCTTTCGCATTAGAATATGTACTATTCAGTCGAAAAGCTTTTTCAGAAGGACAAGACAAGGATAATAAACGATTATTTCTCAAAACAATCCGTCGATATATTTTACCAATTTGCCTTTTGGTAATTGTTTTGGCATTGCCGATTACCAAATCAAGGGCGGGATTCATGGGGGCAGGTGTTGCAATAATATTCCTTTCAATAACCATAACCAATTTAAAAATAACTGGTTGGTTGGCTCAACAAAGTACTTTGCTAAAGGTTGCTATGTTTTTTTTTACAATTGGAGGTCTTTATTTGCTGTATGTAATAAAAGCAGATTCAGCCGACGGGCGTATATTTATTTGGAAAAACACAATCACATTAATAGGTGAAAATTTCGTATTTGGTGGAGGACATGGAAGTTTCTCATCAAGATATATGAATGCTCAGGGTGAATTTTTTCGTGAAAATCCGGAAAGTGTGTTTACTATTAACGCATCGACGGTAACCTATGCTTTTAACGAACTTTTAGAGTTTTGGTCCGAAAACGGTATTGTTGGTATAATCATTCTTACGCTGCTGCTAATACAAACATTTTCGGTATGCAATACCCCGATAGTCATAGCTTGTAAGGCAAGTTTGATCGCGATACTTACCTTTTCTCTATTTTCATATCCATTTTCTATACTACCAATCAAATTGATTATGATCATTTGCATAGCATTTATTGCCAGCAATTCCCATTCAGGACTAAAATTACCTGAGTACAATAATTTTAACTGGCTAAAAGCAGGAATCTTGAGTGTGGTAGTACTAGCTGTAGCACTTAACTTACTTTATGTGGTGAAATTGAGAAAATCATTTATCAATCTAACTAAGGCCAATAGAGTTTATCAAACTCAGAATTATCAACTTGCAGCTTTGTATTACCATGAGGAGTACTATTTGCAAAATCAAAACGCGGTATACTTACTCCAATATGGAAAGACACTATACATGCAAGGAAAAGTTGTAGAGGCTATAAAGATCTTGAAGAGGGCGATGGCTAAAGAAAACTCTGTCTTAGTCCAACTCACTCTTGGAGAATGCTATCAAAGAATTAAGGCATATAACTCCTCAGAAGAATCTTATTTTGCGGCCCATAATATGGTTCCAAACTTACTTTATCCGCAGTATCTCTTAACCAAGTTATATTATGAACAAGGCCGTAAAAAAGAAGCTAACAATCTTGCTAAAAAGCTAATTAATAGAAAAGAGAAAATTGACTCTCCTGCGAGCAAAGAAATTAAGAAAGAACTTATGGAATTAATTTATTAGAAAGCTAATTGAAAGGATTACTTTAGCTTGGTCAATATATGTGGTATAAAAGATTATTGTCTGCAAAAGAATAAAATGAATACGAAGTGATAATCAGGTGATCCGTAATTTCGATGTTAATCAACTTGCCACTTTTGACGATACTACTGTTAATTTGTTGATCTGCCTCGCTTAGAATAGGTTAGTTGATGGATAGTTATGGGAAAGAATTATGGATTGTGCAATGATTTTTAATGCAGCCATAAAAACTAGAAAAACAGGCTTCCTTACATTAAAATCAAACAATTTTTACACTATTCTATGTAACTTACTGATAATGAAAGGCTAGAATGCTTTTTAGTTTCAGAATGACTTTAACAAAAATGGGCAGTGATTATACTGCCCATTAAAATTATTTACTCAAATACATTGATTTGTCTTTGTAAAGCTTGCGGAAATAAGGGTCTTCCAAATCTTTAATAAAGCGGATGGCCTCACCGGTAGATTTCATTTCAGGACCTAGTTCTTTAGCTACTTCCGGGAATTTCTCGTAAGAGAAAACCGGTTCTTTAATTGCATAGCCTTTAAGCTTGCGTTCGATGGTAAAATCTTTCAATTTAGCTACACCCAACATAATTTTTGCAGCGATATTGATATATGGTACATCATAAGCCTTCGCAATGAAAGGCACTGTACGTGATGCTCTTGGATTGGCCTCGATTACATAAACTTTCTCATCTTTAATCGCAAACTGAATATTTAGCAATCCGCTGATATTTAAAGCTTTAGCTAATTTAACAGAGTATTCTTCCATTGATTTAGTAACCTTTTCTGTTAAACTAAAGGTTGGTAATACTGCGAATGAATCTCCGGAGTGGATACCTGCAGGCTCAATGTGCTCCATCATACCTATAATGTGTACATCTTCACCATCACAAATCGAATCCGATTCTGCTTCTTCAGCCCGGTCTAAAAAGTGATCGATTAGCACCCTGTTGCCCGGTAAATCGCCCAATAATTTTACAACCGCTTTTTCTAAATCTTCATCGTTAATTACAATACTCATGCCTTGTCCACCCAAAACATAACTCGGACGAACCAATACCGGATAACCTACCTCGTTTGCAACAATAATAGCTTCTTCGGCATTTTCAGCCACACCATATTTAGGGTAAGGAATATTCAGCTCTTTCAACAAATCTGAAAAACGACCACGATCTTCGGCGATATCCATATTCTCGAAAGAAGTACCAATAATTTTAACACCAAGTTTCGTTAGTTTATCTGCCATTTTTAAGGCCGTTTGTCCACCCAGCTGAACAATAACCCCTATGGGTTTTTCAAGCTCGATAATTTCACGAACATGTTCCCAGAAAACCGGTTCAAAGTATAACTTATCCGCCATGTTAAAATCTGTAGAAACCGTTTCAGGATTACAGTTAACCATAATGGCTTCAAAACCACTTTCTTTAGCTGCAAGTAAACCGTGTACACACGAATAATCAAACTCAATACCCTGTCCGATACGATTAGGGCCCGATCCTAAAACAATTACTTTCTTTCTGTCAGAAGGAATGGATTCATTTTCTTCTTCAAAAGTAGAGTAGTAGTAAGGGGTTTGTGCCGGGAATTCCGCAGCACAGGTATCAACCATTTTATAAACGCGGTTAATGCCTAAAGCTTTTCTTCTGTCGTAAACCTCATCTTCAGTTACGTTACCCAACAACCAGGCGATTTGCTCATCAGAGAAACCTTTTTGTTTAAGGGTAAAGAAGAAATCCTGAGGAATATTATTTAGCGAATATCTTTTTAATTCAACTTCAAGAGCAACCAATTCCTGAATTTGGTTTAAGAACCATTTATCAATTCTGGTTACTTTACGGATAGATTCCAAAGGAACACCCATGGTCATCGCATCTTTAATTAAGAATAAACGGTTCCATGAAGCATGCTCCAAACCATCCATAATTTCGTTAATGTTGCGGTTTTGTTTGCCATCTGCACCTAATCCGGCACGGTTGATTTCTAAACTCTGACATGCTTTTTGAAGGGCTTCAATAAAAGTACGGCCGATGGCCATTACTTCACCAACAGATTTCATCTGTAAGCCAAGTTCTTTATTTGCACCTTTAAATTTATCGAAATTCCAGCGTGGAACCTTAACAATAACGTAATCTAAAGTAGGTTCAAAATATGCTGAAGTTGTTTTTGTAATTTGATTTTCAATCTCATCAAGGTTGTAACCGATAGCCAGTTTTGCTGCAATTTTAGCAATTGGATATCCGGTTGCTTTACTCGCCAGTGCAGATGAACGTGATACACGTGGGTTAATTTCGATTGCGATAATTTCATCATCGGCAGGATTAACCGAGAACTGAACATTACAACCACCTGCAAAGTTACCGATGGCTCTCATCATTTTTATCGCCTGGTTACGCATTTCCTGATAACAACGATCAGATAAAGTCATTGCCGGTGCAACTGTAATCGAATCTCCGGTATGGATACCCATTGGATCGAAATTTTCGATAGAACAGATGATAATTACGTTATCATTGCTATCCCTTAAAAGTTCAAGCTCATATTCTTTCCATCCTAAAACGGCTTGCTCTACCAAAACCTCGTGGGTTGGCGAAGCTTCTAAACCACGTTTTAGTGCAGCATCAAATTCTTCTTTTTTATGTACGAAACCACCACCAGATCCTCCAAGGGTATATGAAGGGCGAATAACTAATGGATAGCCAATTTCTTGTGCAGCTTCTTTACCTTCTAAAAATGAGTTTGCAATTTTTGAGTTCGCAACTCCCACACCAATATCAACCATTAACTGGCGGAAAGCCTCACGGTTTTCAGTTTTCTCGATTGCGGCAACATCCACACCGATAACCCTTACACCGTATTTTTCCCAAACACCACGCTCTTCCGCTTCTTTACACAAGTTTAATGCGGTTTGACCACCCATTGTAGGCAATACGGCATCAATTTTAGGTAAATCGGCAGAAGCGATGTGCTCCTGTAAAATTTCTTCAATAGAATCAACCGTTAAAGGACGCAGATAAACATGGTCACCAATAACTTTATCCGTCATAATGGTAGCCGGATTAGAGTTGATAATTGAAACGGCAATTCCTTCTTCTTTCAAAGATAAGGCCGATTGAGAACCCGAGTAATCAAATTCGCAGGCTTGTCCAATAATAATTGGTCCTGATCCGATAATTAATACTGAGCGAATGGAAGTGTCTTTAGGCATTGGTAAAGCTTAATACTATAATTAAAATTCTAAAGTGTTGGCCCTTGTTAGAACCACTGAAGCAACGAGATTTGTGCTTTGATAAGAAGAAAAATCCCAACTGTTCTGTCGGGATGCAAAGATAGGCTTTTAACGTGGTTTAGACTAATTTTTTAGAATAAATTTTCATGAAAAATAGATCTGAGATTAATAATGGAAAAACAGCTGTTAATAAGTGTTTTATAATCGTATTTGTATTTTTTTAAAGGTATTTAAAACAGGCAAAAGTAAACATTAAAGAAAGTTAAGTGGCTTTGCTTTTTATTATCAGCCAGGTAGGGAAAGTATTTTCAGCCATGTATTCCAAAATTAATATAATTAATAACACAAAAATTCAGGTTTAAAAGAGACAAATTAAGCGGCCGTAGTAATTAAGTAAACAAAATAATTAAATTAGCAACTGAATAAAACAGTACAAGGGTAATTTGTATCAGGTGAGTAAGTTAAACCAGAACAACGAATAAAAACAAGCCTAAAATATGCTGATAAATAAAAGATCCGATCCAAAAATCCTTTCAAATGAAACTGAGATGTTTTCAGAAGGAATTGCCTATATTAATTCTTCTCAATGGTTGCTGGCATATCAGTCTTTTAAACATCTGACAGATAATTCAAAAAGCATTTCTGTTGAAGTGCTGTATAATATGGCTCTTTGTCATTTCTTTGCTAAGGAATACCAGAAAACGATTTACGTTTTAAACGAGGCTTTAACCTTTTTATCTGTACCATCCATCCGTTCAAATCTTAATCATCAAATTCCGGATATTTTACTGGAAGATGAATATCAGGGAAAACACTACCTGAAAGCTTTGACCTCTTCGGCGGTTGATCTTAATCATCCGATTACAAAATTACGAATAAGAAGACTTTTAGTTGATACACATTATCATCTTGAAAACTGGAAAGAAATCATCAGGCTATCGGCCTTACCGGATATGGAAAAATGCGAAAATGTCAGATTGGCATTCGCTAAAGCAAAAGAAAATATATAAACGATAAGAACCTGTAAAATAGATATGAATTTAACCGAAATAAGATATGCTTATCTCGAAGGAAAAGAGCTTTCGGAAATTAATGAAATGTATAAATCCCGTCTTTCGGATTTAAGTGATGAACTACAATTTGAGGTTTGGAAGCAGGTATGCATTTTTGCTAATGTAGAAATGATAACATATTTGCTTTCCCAGGGCTGGAGAGCTGCAGGAGTTGAGGACAAATATGGAAATACCCTGCTTCATATCATGGCTGAAGCTGAACAGCTGGGTAATTACTTTATTTTAGAAAATCGTATTTACGAAACAACCAAATTACTTTTAGAAGCAAAGGTAAGCCCGCTCAGAAAGAATAACGATGGAGAAACGGCTATCATGATCGGCGTAAAAAATGGTTATTTCGAAATGCTTCAGGCATATGAAGAACTTGGAGCAAAAAGCAATTTTACAGATCGGAACGGAAATACCTTATTGCATATTTTGGCGCAATATTCATATAATTCTATGTTTGCTTTTGAAACAGCCCGGGAGCAATTAGAGTACAATTATCAGAGTGCGGATTTTAACGAAAACAGCCAAAGGGATGTTCAAAAAAGATCAGAGCTGGAATGGCATTTTAATGTAAAACAAGCCAGGGTAAATCACTTTATTACTTTTGCGCTTCTGTTGTTGGAATTTGGAGCCGATCCGCATCAGAAAAATAATGAAGGAGAAACGGCCATTGATGTATCTGTTCGTTATAAATCTAAACCAATCGGGGCAATTTTGAACGGAGTTGATTTATCAAACCAGGAAACAGCGCCTTTATATTTTAAGGCTGGAGGAATGAATGTTTTTCAAGCCTGCATCTATAAAGATACAGAAGCTTTGAATGCTTTGATTCAGCTTGGAGAAAATCTTAATGAAGAATATGACAAAGAAGGGGATCGCTACCAGGGAATGACACCCCTATCTATCGCAATGGTTTTACATCATTTTGATTGTATAGATTTATTACTGAAAAATGGGGCAGACCCCTACCGCCTGGATAGTAAATCATGGCATCCGTTTCGGTATTTGTATATTCCTGAGTCAAATATCAATACAAATTCAGATCAATTTAACGACAAAACTTTCCCAAGAATTTTAAAGTCCTATATCGAAACTGGTTTTGATATCAATTCACTTTTAGACGATGATGAAAACACGCTTTTAACAATATCTGCTAAATATGCTGATGGTTTAACCCTTTACAATAGTAATTCGGTTGCAAAAGTTTTGATTGAAGAAGCCGTTTATTCAAATGCAGATGTAAACAAGACAAACCGGGAAGGCATTTCGGCCTTGATGTATCTGTGTTTGGGAGATTCTCAAAGAGCAGAGAAAAATCTTGTAACAGTTTTGGAGCAGGGTGCTTCAACCGAATTGAAGGACAAAAACGGAAAAACAGCACTTATATATGCAGTAAACAATCCAGATAAATCTGTAGCCAAAACTTATTGTGAACTGTTGGCCGAATTTGGAAATCTATTGATTGATTCAAAAGACAATTCCGGAAAATCGGCCCTGGATTATGCAGTTGAAAATAACAATGAGAATTTGGTGGCCTGGCTGCTGGAAAGAGAATAATTATCAAAAATATTGCTGGCCCCTAAAACCAAAAATAATATCAATTTTAAAAAGACTAAAATACAATGGAAAATATTTTTTTAAATGCTTGTAAAAATAATCAGAAGGGAATTGTACAGACCTTTCTGAAAAAAGGAGGTATAAACCTGGATAAAAGAGATGGCCAAGGAAACACAGCTTTGTTTTATGCTTCACAAAAAGGCGCAAGAGATATTGTGAAACTTCTTGTAGAAGAGGGGGCAGATGTAAATCTGGCCAACAATAACAGTACCACACCTTTGCATATTATTTCTCAAAGTGGGAACAAGGAAATTGTAACTATTTTACTCGCTAATGGAGCAGATATTAATGTAACAGACAAGGAAGGAAAAACCCCGCTTATTTATTCTTTAGCAGACGGAAGAACAGAATTTACCAAGTTTCTTTTATCAAAAGGGGCTGACAAAAACATTAAGGACAACAACGGATATTGTGCTTTGGATTATGCAACAAGCAGAGGATTGCGGGATACGATTGTTTTGCTGGCCGGAGAAACAGAAGAAAAAAACAATTCAGGAAACACTCCACTTCACCAGGCTGTTTGGAACGAACAGGCAGAAGTTGTGAACGAATTACTAAAGTTAAGTTCGACCAATATTAATGCGCTGAACGATGAGGGAGAAACGCCTCTTGTTTTGGCTTGTATCCGAAACAACCTGAGGGTAGCTGAAATACTGATCAATTCAGGAGCGGATTTATTGCTTCGCAGGCTGGACGGAAATACGGTTTTGCATTACGTAAGCGGAAGAGGTAACAAAGAAATAGCAAAACTTCTTGTTGAAAAAGGTATGGAAATCAACATTAAAAATAATGAGGGAGAAACCCCGCTTATTCTTGCAGCCATTTGTGGGTTTAATGATTTGACTGCTTTACTAATTGAAAAAGGAGCTAACGTAAACGAGAAAGATAATGATGAACATTCTGCTTTACATTATGCTTCTGAAAAAGGTTATAACGAAATCGTAGAACAATTAATTATGGCCGGAGCTGATTCGTAAAAATTGACCTGAATTACTTGCCAATTATTACAAAAACCGATCAGTACAAAATGATTTTGAAAAATTAGACGGCACTGGAATCAAACAATTATTTAAACATTCTTTTTTTCTGATGATAAAAAGAATGTTTAAATAACATCCCTTAAAGTTATAATTTCCTGTTCTTTATTATTTCACCTTATGGATAAGGTGCCAGCCTCGAAACCGGATAGTATTCTCTACTTCTTCTGACATTCAGAAAAAAATTTTCAGGGCTTTCTGAATATAAAATGTCCACCTCTGCAGAATAACCAATATGGGTTTTAGACAGGTATTTTGTAATTCCCCTGAAAAACATTTCTCTGTCATGATCTGAATCACAGTTAATTGTAACCTGCAAATGATCAGAGGTTAAAAGCTGAAACTGTTTCTCCCTGTATAAAGTAACCACAAAATAAACAGTGTGTTTAACCACAATAGGTTTTATCCAAACAATATCGGTACTGTTATACCTGATTAAATCCAGCCAGTATTCACCTCCCTTACGTGCACCTTTGAGTTTTTTCAGCCGGAAAGTAAAGAAACCGAAACAAATTAAGCCGATTAATATTACCGGAACCAGTTGTAATAAAAAACCAAAAACAATAATAATAAGCGGAACAATAATGACAATGAAACTAATTGTTAAAGCACCAAAGTTAGCAGATGATAGTTTTCTGTGCATAAATCCCTCAAATTCATCATCCAGTTCATTAACAGCTGAAGGTTTGGACTCAATGGGTTCTGAACTAAAGTTAGGCTTATCTGTTTCAGGAACATCTTTGGATAAACCCCGTTTGGCAAGCTCCTCTCTTATAACGGTTCGTGCTTCTGCGGTTAAATCCTTAGCGTTTTTTTCAGCAAAGGTTAATAACTCCTGGTCGCCAAACTTTGCATAATGTTCTTTTATATCTTCTAAATAACTCATCCCTATTGGTTGTATTGCTTAAATATTTAAAGGGGATGAAAAATTAAAGATAGTAAAAATTAAAAAATCCAGTTGTTATTAAGAAGTTATAACAGCTATAAACAGGCTATTGCTGCAATTTAATTTCCCCTAAATCGGTTGTAGAACTGTCCTTAACTGCAACATTATCAATCACAGTATCTTTATAAGGTGTGCCAGCCTTAATCCAAACCGTATAAACACCTTGTTTAAGGTTACTAAATGTAAATGCTCCATCGTTAACCTGAGCTTTTAAGGTATCTGTACCCGTTGAAATTAAAGAAACTGAAACAACTGCACTGGCCGGGCTTACTCTGCCGGTTATACCGCCAAGCTTAATACTGGTAAAGGCAATGAAACATAATGAGGATAAAATTAAAGCGAATAAAAAAATACTTAGCTTTTTCATTTGATTATAATTTATTTTAATAGGGCTTTATTAAAAATCAATCCTTTTTAATCAGGATTAGTATTAATAACATTTCAATTTAATTAATTGTTTTATTGTACGTACTTAAAGCAAAGTCGCAATGTACTATAATTGGTGTGCTCTTTTTTATACAACGCCGCAAATTCATAAAAACATTTGGCTTTTTTATGTTAATTTTTTTAACATAATTCCCGGCTCCGTAACATTTTTATGGCAGCCAGAGGCCAGAAGTCATGTTTAAGTCACGAAAACATATTAAATAAGATATTGGCAATAATGTTGTAATAACCACAACATATTTGCGTTTTGTAAATACTTTAGTTAGATCTAAAGCTTCCTCGTGGCTTAGTTACCCACAGAGGATTTTCTTCATAAATAGTTTGTTTGGTTTATTATCCGGTTTGGGGAGCCCTCCCCAACCGGATTTTTTCTTTTAAAGCCATTTTCTTTTACATTTGAATCTATGACTTTGCTGGTAATACCATTTTTTCAGTTTCTTTTTGAACAATTTAAGCACACTTCTATACTGGAATGGGTTGCAGTTATAACCGGATTTATCTGCATTTATCTGGCCGCTAAAGAAAGCATCTGGAATTGGCCAATATCAATTATCAGTGTTGTTGCTTACGGTTTATTATTTTACAGAGAAGCTATGTATGGCGATATGAGCCTGCAGGTTTATTTTCTATTCACTGCTTTTTATGGATGGTATTTCTGGATCAGTAAAAAAATTGAAAAACCTAAACTAATTACGAATCTTAGTACAAAAGGCTGGCTTTTAGTTATTATTATAATTCCGGGGCTTAGCCTTTTACTCGGCTGGTTTATGGATAACTATACCAATAGTACGGTACCTTATGCAGATGGCTTTTGCACCTCCGTAAGTTTTATAGCCCAGTTATTATTGACCAGAAAAATTTTGCAAAACTGGCTTTTATGGGTGTTCGCTAATATTTGCTACGTACCTTTGTTTATTTACAAACACCTAAATTTAAGTGCCGTTTTATATTTTGTATTAATCCTGATCGCTTTTAAAGGTTATCTGGATTGGAGAAAAACTTACCGTGAACAAAGCAATTAAAAAAATCGCCATTGTAGGCCCTGAAAGTACGGGCAAGTCAACCATGTCTCAGTTTTTAGCTAAACACTATAAGGTAGCATGGGTGCCTGAATATGCACGTTATTATTGCGAAACTTTGGTCGGCCCTTACACGTTACAGGACGAGGTAAATATGTATTACGGACAGGTTGCGCTGGAAGATGCCGTTTTAGTAACCAACGCTAAAGATTTTATTATTTGCGACACCACTTTTATTACAGTTAAAATTTGGAGTGATGAGGTATTGGGCGAAACGCCTCAAATTGTTTTGGATGCTTTGCCTGAACGGCCTTATGATTTATATCTTTTAATGGATATCGATTTACCCTGGCAGGACGATCCTTTGCGGGATTTCCCAAATCAACGGGAATATTTTATGGAAGTTTGGCATAAGGAACTTAACGCTCTTAATGCAAACTATAAAGTAATTGGCGGAGCAGGGGAAGAAAGGTTCGAAAATGCAATACATGCTGTTGATACTTTCTTAAATCAATCAGCCGCAAAATAATTAAGCGTAGATTTTAAATATTTTTCTACATTTGCCAAATCAAAAGGGGTGCCTTGTTTTTTTATAAAACACAAAAACAGGCTGAGAACATACCCATTTTATGGTGAAAGGTAAAAGGCGAAGGTAAAAGGTTATGCGACACGCAAAGCCATAAACCTTAACCCTCATACTCTAAACCTTAAATGCACCTGATCCGGGTAATGCCGGCGTAGGGATTGGAGTTATGGAGTTTAACTAAAGTCGGGAGTACCCCTACTTACGACGGGTTTTACTAAAAAGCAAAAAATTGAAAAAGTTAAGTTTACTGGCAGTTCTTGCCATGCTGTTGCCCTATTTTGCAATGGCTCAAATTACCATTAGCGGAAAAATAACCGATAATAATCAGAAACCGCTTTCGGGAGCAACCATTAAATTAAAGAATAAAAAAACTGCGGTATTAAGCGATGCCAGTGGTAATTATACCCTTGGCAATTTATCTGCGGGTAAAGTTGTAATTGTAGCCAGTTATGTAGGTTATCAAACAGAAGAAAAAACAATTGAATTTTCGGGTAACAACACTGTAAATTTTAGCCTGAATATTTCAACATTTCTTACAGAAGAAGTTATTGTTCGTGCAACCAGAGCTACAGAAAAATCTGCAACAACCTATAAAAACCTGAATAAAGAAGAAATTCAGCAAAATAACTTTGGCCAGGATTTACCTTTTATCTTACAAAACACACCTGGTGTTGTGGTTAACTCTGATGCCGGTGCGGGCGTTGGCTATACAGGCATCAGCATCCGTGGAACGGACAACAGCCGTATAAATGTAACGGTTAATGGAATTCCAATTAACGACAGCGAAAGTCAGGGTACTTTTTATGTAAACATGCCCGATTTTGCTTCCTCTGTTGATAACATTCAAATTCAGCGTGGTGTAGGTACTTCAACTAACGGAGCAGGTGCTTTTGGCGGAAGCTTAAATATCCAGACAGCCTCAGGAGAAGCGGAGCCTTATGCCGAATCTAACAACACCTTCGGAAGCTTTAACACCTGGAAAAATACGGTTAAAGTTGGAACGGGATTAATTAATAATAAATTTAGTTTCGACGGCCGCTTATCCAGAATCAGTTCCGATGGTTATGTTGATAGGGGCTCTTCTCTGTTAAAATCTTTTTATCTGTCCGGTGCTTACAAAGGCGAAAAAGATTTATTGCGTGTAAATGTATTCGCCGGCAACGAAAAAACGTATCAATCGTGGAACGGCATTCCTGAATCGAGATTGAATAACGATGTTGCAGGTATGAATGCCTATATTGCCCGGAACGAGCTTAATGCGGCCGATGCAGCGAACCTGCTTAATTCTGGCAGAACTTATAATGCCTTTACCTATAACGATCAGACGGATAATTATGCCCAAAATCATTATCAGTTGCTTTATGCCCGCCAAATTTCCAGCACTTTATCTTTTAACGGGGCCCTGCATTACACGCAGGGAAAAGGTTATTACGAAGAGTATAAAACAGGCCAAAAATTTTCGGCTTATGGCTTAAACAATGTTGTTGCTGGTACAACCACCATTTCGAAAACAGACTTAATCCGTCGCCGCTGGTTGGATAATGATTTTTATGGCGTTACTTATGCCTTAAATTATGTACCAGAGAAAAATCTTAACTTTACGTTAGGTGGCGCTTATAATGAATATAAAGGAGCCCATTTCGGTCAGGTTATCTGGTCGCAGTATGCATCAAATGGCAGCAATGATCGCCATTATTACGACAACGATGGTTTTAAAACCGATTTTAATATTTATGCAAAAGCAAATTACAGCCCTGTTGAGCAATTAAGCATTTTTGCAGATTTACAATACCGCCGTATTTATTACACTATTGACGGAACAGAGAACAAACTAAATACGCTATCTATAAAAGATCAGTTAAATTTCTTTAATCCAAAAATAGGCGCCACTTATTTTATTAATCCTCAGAGCAATTTATATGCTTCATTCAGTGTGGCCAACAAAGAGCCTAACAGAAACGATTATACGGATGCAATCGCCGGCGCCTTCCCTAAACCTGAAACATTAAACGATGTAGAATTTGGTTACCGCTTTAAAAATAAGTTGTTTAATGTGGGCGCAAATGCCTACGGTATGTTTTATAAAGATCAGTTGGTTTTTACCGGTAAGATTAATGATGTTGGGGGCAATTTCCGCCAAAACGTTGATAAAAGTTACCGCATGGGGATAGAAATAGATGGTTCTTACATTATTAGTCCGCAATTTATTTTAAATGCAAATGCAGCTTTCAGCAGAAATAAAATTAAAAACTATACCGAATACATTGAAGATTACGATACCGGAGTACAAAAAGTTAATACTTACAGCACCACTAACATATCTTTTTCTCCTAACCAGGTTATTTTTGGGGAGTTGGTTTATAAACCTGTCACCGGTTTTGCAATTGCCCTTCAAAGTAAATATGTAGGCAAACAATATTTAGATAATACTCAAAATGAGGAGCGCAGACTAAAAGGTTACTGGGTTAATAATGCCCGTTTGGGTTACGACTTTAAGTTTAATGGCGTTAAAAATGTTAATCTCGGTTTATTGGTTAATAACCTTTTAAATAAGAAATACGAAAGCAACGGTTACACTTACGGATATATATCAGGAGGTGCGCTAACAACAGAAAACTTTTATTTCCCTCAGGCCGGAACAAACTTTTTATTAAGCTTAAACGTAAAGTTTTAAGAAAAAACAATCCGTTTTGTCGTCATCGCAGCCTATTGAGCAATCTTAACGTAGCAGTCTTTAAAACTGTAAGGTTATAAGGTTGCTTCTTGTTCTGCGATGACGATTTTGTTTATCTTGGCCATCTGATTAATTCCGCAGCATGAAATACATAGAAAAGTTTCAATACATCACACACGATATTCCTCATTTAAGTCATATTGAACAAGTTCAAAAGGCCTGCGAAGCGGGTGCAAAATGGATTCAATACCGTTGTTTAAGTAAAAATGATGATGAGCTTTTAAGTGATATTAATGTTATTGCAGAAATTTGCGACGATTGGGGCACAACTCTAATTGTAACAAACCATGTTCATTTAAATGGCAAAGCCGATATTCAGGGTTTTCATATCGAGAATATGGATGCAGACTTTCTAGCCATTAGAAAAATGGTTGGTGATGACATTACTTTGGGTGGTTCGGCCAACACAATAGAAAACCTGATCAGGCTGGCAAACGAAAGTGCAGATTATACCGGATTTGGCCCCTTTGCAACCACACAAACAAAACCAAACAATTTGCCTGTTTTAAGTTTAAATGATTATACCGATGCTATAATAAAACTTAAAGCAAACGATATTCAAATGCCCATTTTAGCCGTTGGTGGCATAACTTTAAATAATGTTGAAGTTTTAATGCAGACCGGAATTTACGGTATTGCGGCATCCGGAGCTCTAAATTTTGCTGATAATTTTGAAGAAGCTTATCAGGAATTCTATATGGCTGTTAAAGCATAAAGGAAGCTAAATCCATTCGTTTTCAGTTTGTTGATGAAGATATATTTTTTAGATTTGGTTTAAAACCCAACCAAAATGCCCGACCTCTCTTTTTCTCAAAACGATTCGAACTGGAGCCTTCTTAAAAAGATTTCATTTCAGTTTTTCTTTATCCTCTTTTCTCTGTTTATCATTTTCAATAATAATGGAGCCTTTTATTTTTTTCGCCTGCTTTTTTCTTACCCCAGCCACTTGCTCCGTCAATTTATTCCATGGTTTTCAGCCAATGTGTTAAAATACGAGTATGATTTTACCATTTTCACCAATGGAAGTGGCGATACCTCCTATGATTATATTTCCCTATTATTCTTTTTTATGGTTTCGCTCGCCGGATGTTTTTTATGGTCAATATTAGACCGGAGCCGAAAAAACTATAATAAGTTATACTATTGGTTAATTGTGTTTATACGTTTTTATGTTGCTTTTACACTTATTTTATACGGCTCGATTAAAGTAATTAAACTTCAATTTCCTGATCCTTATTTAAGCCGTCTTCTTCAACCCTTCGGAGAAGCATCACCAATGGGTTTAGCCTGGACATTTTTGGGGCTTTCCAAAGGATACAACATCTTTATGGGGATTATTGAAATTTCATCGGTACTGCTTCTTTTCAGAAAAACTATGGTTGCGGGCGCATTCTTATCCTTAGCGGCGAGTGTACACGTAATGGCCATGAACTATTTTTTCGATGTTCCCGTTAAAATATTATCAACGGCTTTGGTCTTCATGTGTCTTTTTATTCTGGCACCCTATTTTTTAACCATTTATCGGTTTTTCTTTAGCAATACTCCACAGCAACTAATTAAACCCCAGGCCCCGGTTTTTAAAAAGAGGTGGCAAAATATTACTGTAACCTCCTTAAAATATTTATTTATTGTTTCCACCATCGGATTTACCTTAAGCAACGCTTGGTCTTCACAATACCGGTATGGTGCTCTTGCTCCTAAACCAGCTTTATATGGCGTTTATAATGTAGAAAGCTACAAATTAAATGGAAAAGAGCTTCTGCCCTTAACAACAGATAACGAAAGATGGAAACGGCTGGTTATAGAAAATTCAGATTTTGTAAGCGTAAAATTAATGAATGACAGCAACGTATTTTTTAGCTTTAAATTAGATCCGGAAACCAAAGAAATTGGAATGGGACCAAGAAAAGGAGTGCCAACTCAATATAAGTTTAAATACAATGCTGATGACCGGAATAAATTAATTTTATCCGGATCGAAAGATAAAGATTCATTATCCATTACCTTTAAAAAGTATGATTTAAAGAATTTCAGACTCATAAACCGGGGGTTTCATTGGATTAACGAACATCCATATAACAGGTAACCGCATTTTTGTTCTGATCTCCAAACATCACTACTTGCTTCATTTTTTTTATCTTCGCTACATGTCTTCACACCATATTGTAAAAGAAAAGCAAGAGCCTGCATTATATATTGATGAACTTGGCGATTTTAACGAAGAAAATCTGGGTCAGCTTTTAGAGTGGAGCCCTACATTATTGGTTAATTACAGCAATTACGACAAAATTATTTCTTTAGGCTTAAAGGTTGATGTGGTTGTTAATGCGGCAGAAATTGACCCACAGGAAAACACTAAAATTATTCAGGGCCCTGTTGATGCGCTCATGGTTGCGGTAAATTACCTAGTTGAAGAAAAATATCCGGCAGTAAATGTAATTACCGATAAATTTGATTTAGAAAGATTTGCCGGATTTAACAATAGTATAAACTTAGTGGTATTTACCGCTACAGAAAAATTTTATGCGGTAAAAAGCGGTTTTTCCGTTTGGAAACCGGCAGGAACTCTGTTCAACATTCATGGCAATTCTTATATTGAAGTAAGTAATCTTTTACAAAATGAAACGGGTTTATTTACCGTTGTTAAAGATGGCTTTATAGATTTTAGTTTTTCAGGAGAACCTATTTTTATCAGCGAACAAATATGATAACACTTAGAAAAGCCAAAGAAGAAGATATTGAGCTGATCAGAATGATTGCAAAGGAAACATGGCCTTCTACTTACCTCGAAATTATCGGGCAGGCTCAGATTGATTATATGCTGGACAAAATGTACAGCAGGGGCGAATTGCTTAAACAATTAATGGAAGGCCATATTTTTTTGATTGCTGAGGAAGATGAATTTCAATATGGTTTTGCGGGGTACTCCATTTCGGACCATGAAAACCGGGTTTATAAATTGCATAAACTTTATGTATTGCCAGGTGCACATGGCAAAGGTGTTGGCAAAATTTTAATGAACGAAGTCCTTAATCAGGTTAAAGATGCCGGGGGCAGTGCTTTGCAGCTTAACGTTAATAAATACAACAAGGCTAAAGATTTTTATTTAAAAGCCGGATTCAACATTAAAGAACCGGTTACAATTGATATTGGTAATGGCTATGTAATGGATGATTATGTGATGGAATACCAAATTCAGTAATTTTAGAGGGCTTTGGCTTTAAAACAATATAAATGGCCACTTACAAAACGGAACAAAAGAATGGAAGATACTTCTGCATAACCGCTGAAGATAAGGAGATCGGCGTTTTAGTGTATAAGCAACCTTTTAATACCTCCAATGTTGGTGCAGATTATGCTCCGTTAATCGATTTGCCCAACAAAACCACCTATTATTTTGAAAGAAATCTTTTAGGATGGTCTCCGTTAAAAAGAAGAGAAGAAACTGTATTGGAATATAAATTTCAAAACGGAGGAAAAACAGCTTTTAGAGTTATTGAAGAGGGTATAGAACGTGAATTTACACTTTACATGGCTGAGGGTTACGCCACGATATCCTTCCACTTATCTGACGAAAAGGAGCAGCATTTGTTAGAAATAAATGCAGTACCCTGCTGGTGGACAGAAACAGCTGGCAAAAATTACACTTATACCATTTCTTCTTCAAAAGTGTTTGAGGAACTCCCTTTTAGTACAACCCTGGTGTTAACAGTTACTCATTTTATCAACCTGCGAATGTTCTGGTCGTACAACTATCACCTCAACCGCGATAACCCGGTACAATAATCAATTTAGGCAACCGAAGGTTTATTAAGGTAAACCGTCTTTTTTTAAATCAGAAATATCTTCCTGCTTAACAATTTTAGTCAATTCCGGATCAAAATAGAATACATCTTTTCGGTCTGTTTTAAATCCAAAACTATTATTGGCTTTATACTGATGTTCCATTTTCCAGCCATTAAATACAGGCTTATAATTTTCTTTAATCGAGTCCCGCATTTTCATTGGCAAATCCATTCTCTTCGATAGTTCATCGCGGTACTTTATAATTTCATCAAGCCGTTTGTTTGCCAGTTTTTTCTGTTCCACATTTTTTGCGTGTATTAATGCTTGCTGCCTGCTCATTAACTCTGGAAAACTTTCGATTAATTTATCAAGGTTGTTATGTATACTATCGTAAACCTTTGCATATTCGGGATCACCAGCATAAGTAGAATAAGAACTGTCTATTTTGCCAAATACGCCCGCTTCATAACCGTAAGTATAATTTTTAGGTGCCTCAAAGAGTTCTTTAATCAGTGATTTTGCTTTTTCTTCGGGCGCAGCAGGAGCCGTACAGCAACATGCCGACAGGATAAATATGGAAACTGCAAGAATAAAAATAGCCTTCATCTTCTTATAATCTTGATTAAAGATAAGAGATGAAGGCCGGTTAGAAAAGTTATTGTTTTAATTTCGGGATTCTGGTTGGTGTATCCTTTCCGTTAACAATTGTAATTGCACTTTTTGCAATGGCTTTAATGGTTGATAAGATATTTTCTACATCTAAAGTGCTGTATTCATCTTTTATCGTGTGGTAAAATTTATCTACATCAATTTGATCTGTGCTGATGGTGTGTGCAGGCACGCCAAGCGCAGCAAGCGTTGCATTATCACTGCGATAAAATAAATTTTGCTGTGGGTAAGGATCCGGATAAAAAGTAAATTCCGTTCCTGCCAAATTCTTTTGCAAAATTTTTCCGAAATCAGATTTATCGTACCCCGTAATGAAAGCGCTATTTTTTCCAAACTTAGAATCTTTACCAATCATTTCAATGTTAAACATGGCAACCACTTCGTCAGGGTTTAATTTTTCTGAGAAATATCTTGCACCAAAACCACCAATTTCTTCAGCAGTAAAAGCCACAAAAATTAAGGTCCGTTCATTGTTATTTAAGGTTTTGTAGTATTTCGCAAGCGCAATCATTGCGGTTGTTCCGGATGCGTCATCATCGGCGCCATTTGCTATACTATCTCCTTCCGTATTTTTCAAAATACCTAAATGATCGTAATGACCTGAAAAAACCACCAGTTCTTTTGCTTTTGATTTTCCCGGAATCATACCCGCCACATTGAAAAGAGGCATTTTATCTACTTTACTCTTGGCTTCAGCTGAAAAATCAGAAGCCGCATCAACACCTAATACAAAAACCTGTGTTGCCGTTTCAGCAGCATTAACATCCTTTTCATCTAAAGTTGCTGGTCTGTCAATGTAGTTCTTATATCGTTTAAAGTTTTCAGCAAATTTTGCATCCACTAAAACCAATTGGTTTTTCTTTGAGGTAAGCGAAGCTCTAAACTGCTCTACAAAAGGTTTATTTACATCAAGCTTTATAATTTCGGCATTCCCTTTATTGATGGATACACTTTCTGTAGTTACACCGGCAATCATTACTGATACGGGATCAATTTCCTTACCATCAATTTTTACAGATGTACTTAGTTTTTTGATCTGGTATTTATAAAAACTCTGACGAAAACCAGTTGCCCCCGTTAGAGGTTTTAAGCCTATTTTTTTAAATTCTGTCTCAATAAAAGTTGCAGCCTTATCAATGCCCGGCGAAAAAGTAGCACGGCCCTGCATTTCATCACTGCTTAAAGTTTTAATCAAATGATCCGTGTATTCTTTCGTTATAATTTTATCAATGTTTTGTGCTCTAAGCTGCAACCCAGCTAACCCAACCAGGGTAAAGAGGAATATTTTTTTCATTTTATTATCGTTTTCTTGTATTTATTTGATTTTAATCTGCGAGTTTAGCCAATTATCTCTGAATTTTTGCATTTCAGGTGTTAAAACACCTCCCGTTTTTTCTATAGAAACAATTTCTAAAGCAGGGTCTTCAGCAAAGGTCAAACGGGTTGTTTTTTGCGCTCCGCGATAACTGTAATTAATCGTAACTACGTCTCCTGGTTTATGATTTTCTGTAATTTTATTTAATGCGGCTATATCTTTAACTTCTGTACCATCCATACTTAAAATTATATCATCGATATCTAAACCTGCATCGTATGCGGGCGTACCCATCATGGTTTGCGACAAGCTTACTTTTTCATTATTGAAATTTACACGCCCAAAGCCAGCATAGGCCTTGCCTGGATTTGCTTTACGCAATATAAAACCTGCATTTAGCAATAACTTTTCGTAATTGTTTTTCTCTTTTCCGTAAATATACCGTTTAAAGAAGTCGGCTGCAAAAGCTGGATTTTTAGTTATTGAAGCTAAAGTTTTCTCCAAATCGGGTACAGTATAGGCAATTTCCGGTTTGCCATAAGCTTTCCAAAGTGCCCTCATGTAATCATCAAGCGTAAGTTTAAATTCTGTCCTTAACCGAAGATCTAGGGCCAGTGCCGTTGCTGCTCCGTAAGTATAATAGGAAGTAAAAATATTTACTTTATTGGTTTGATCAATCGCTACGCCTGCATCGGCAAAAACCGCATATCTACTCGCTTCAATCGGAGAAAAGTTTTTCGCTCCTGCAGAATTTAAAACAGCATTAATTAAACCATTAAAAGTTTGAACAGCATTATCCGTTGTTTTTAAACCCGCTCTTGTTAATAATAAATTGCCATAATACTGGGTAAAACCCTCAGCCAGCCAAAGTTCATCGCTAACATTTGAATGTTCAAAGTTAAAAGGCTCCAGGGTTTTGGGCCTCAATCTTTCTACATTCCAACTGTGGAAATATTCGTGAGAAAAAGTTCCCAGCAAGGCTGATTCGTTGCCTTCAATTTTAGGTGTACGCTGCACAATTGAGGTCGAATTCCGGTGCTCCATTCCATCACCTGCATTATCCGGGTAAACATCATCCAAAAAGTAATAATGCCCATAATCATAAACAGGAAATTCTCCCCAAACAGCCAGATGCTCATCAACCATTTTTTTGAGCTGGGTTGCATAATTATCGATCGTTTTTTGTTCGTCGTTAGAATGCGCAATTAAATGAATGGTTTGAGTTTTTCCATCCGGATTTTTCACTTCCCAACTGGCTGTTTTATAATTGGCTATTTCTGTTGGGCTATCCATAAAATATTGCAAATCCCGGGCATAATAGGTGTCATTCCCCATAGGTTTTAGCTGGGTAGCAACTTTCCAGTTTTGCTTTTCGCTGTAATTAAATTTTACCAGCCGGGGGCGCGCATCCATTCCAACCGGAAAAGCAAAAGTTGCCGGAATGTTCATGTGGGCATGACTTTCGTCAAAGCCTGCATAAGTTCCGTCAATCCAGTTTCCAAATAAAGTATAGGTTATTTTTACATTGCTCCCATGATTTTGAATTTCATAAACATCACCGGCCGATTGATTAATCGTCAAAGCTTTTCCATTTTGATCAAAAGCCTTAAGATTATATACATTTTTTCCAAATTCATGCGTAGCATAGCGCCCGGGTGAAGAACGGCTCATCCTTACTTTTAATGGCCCTGCAGGAACATTTGGAATTAACATGCTGATTTCTGCCTCATGGTGGATGGCATTTGGAAAAGAAACCGCATAACTGATCTCATTTTGAGCGAAAGCACAGAGTGAAAATAAACTCATCATCGCTGTACCAAGAATTTTTTTCATAAAAAAAGTTTGAAGGCCTTAAAATACCACTTTAAATGTTGAAATGTATGCAGCAGCAGATAATTCAGGCTTATTTATGGGCATCCATCTTACATTTTACACTATTCCTGATCCCAATCATGTTTTTCAAGATCCCGGTAAGCTTTACCTTTTAATATTTCCTTTCGTTTTGTGGATTCGGAATCCACCCGGGTTTCGTGAATGTTATCTGCTACTTCAATTTCAAAATCTTTATCTTTTTTCGATTGATATATGGCTACTTCATCACCATCCGCAGTAGCAAAATCATAAGGACCACGACTGCTCATCAGTTTTACAAAAACCGGTAAACATTCAAAGAAAATAAACAATAACCCAATAAAAGTTACAGCCAGTGCGGTGTTATTATCCCGGGTGCCATCAGCATTAAATTTAAGCTGCCCTAAAGCCCAGTTCCGATCGGCAAAGCCGGCAATATTAGCCAAACTATCCTGCTGTTTTGCAGTAAATAATTTTTCGGTAAATAAACCGTCAAACTGTTTTCTTTTGTCAATAAAAGTTTCTGATTTGCCAATATTGGTTTTTAAGCTATCCAAATCAGCTTCTCTTTGTTTTATTTCAGCTTCTTTCCGTTTAGCGTAAGGTCCATATCCCATCACACCGGATGTTTCTGTCGTTTTATTACCAAAAATCTCGAAATTCAGCTTTTGTCTGTCCGATTTTATTCCCTTTTCTAAAGAATCCCTTGTTGCTTTTTGTTGGTTCAGACGACCAAACTCAACTTGATATTTATTTTCGAAGACCTTATTTAACGTATCAATTTTTGCACGTTGTCCGTTTAAATAACTCACCTTTAAACGCTCTTTAATTTCTTTATCAAAAATTTTCAGCTCTATTGGCCTTGAAATTACAATACCAATCATAATGGCCAGCAAAATACGTGGTGTAGCCTGCAAAAGCTGTTTATTGGTAGTTGCACTTTTATTAATACTGGATACGATGTAACGGTCCATATTAAATATTGCCGCTCCCCATAATAATCCAAAAACAATGGCGAAAATTATAGCTAAATCATCTCCTTTAAACACAAAATACATCGCATAACCTCCAGATAGGGCTGCAAAAAGCCCCGTAAAGAATATGGTGGCTCCAATTCCCGTGTATTTATTTTGTTCAGATGGATATTTTTCGAGTGTTGGAATGTGAGCGCCAGAGCAAAACCAAAAAAAGCGGTTCAGTTTGTCCATGATAATATTTTATAATTAAACGCCTGAGGCCTAAACATGTTACAAAAAATCTGAATATTGTAAGAAGTTTTTTTAATCGGCTGGCTAATTCAGTTTTTTATATCTTTGTGCATACACAAAATAACATGAAAGAAATATCAGTACAAGAACTAAAACAGAAGATCGACGCTAAAGAAGATTTTCAATTGATTGATGTTCGTGAAACATTTGAATATGAAGTTTCTAACCTTGAAGGAGAAAACATTCCTTTGGGTGGAATTTTAATTGAAGCAGATAAAATTGCTAAAGATAAACCTGTTATTATTCAGTGCCGGAGCGGTAAAAGAAGTGCTGCTGCTGTAATGCAATTAGAACAACAATATGGTTTTGATAATCTTTATAACCTAAAAGGTGGGATTTTAGCCTGGCAAGAGGCTTTTGATCCAAATATGCCTGTTTACTAAATCATAATGATTGAGTGTATGATGAAACCCTGTTTTGCATACACTCAATCTTTTTAATCTGATACCGTGGGTAAAAAATTCGCATTAAATATTTTCTATAACCTGGCCATTATCCTTTCTCTTTTCGGATTGGTTTGGTGCTATAACAACGGGAAATACATTCCGGCAGCTTTTTTAGTAGGCACTGGTGCCTGCTTAATTTATTTTAAAATTCAGCTGACAAAAGAAATCAGAAGATCTTTTAAAGAAAAAGATCAGAAGTAACGCCTTCCAAACCTAATCCGGGTAAATCTTTTAAGATATAACGTCCGTTTTCAAACACCGGATCATTAAAAGGGTTATTTTTAGTTAGCCAAGGGCCGTCTAAATCAGCCCAATTGCATAATGGAGCTAAGGCTGCCGCAGCTAAAGTAGCACAACTTGTTTCACTCATGCATCCAATTAAAACTTTCATTCCAAAAGACCGGGCTTTTAAAATCATCTGATGGCCTTCGTACATGCCGCAGCTTTTCATCAGCTTTACATTAATGCCGTGATAAACACCTTTTAAATTGTCCATATCGGCTAAACGTTGCACAGCTTCGTCTGCTAATAATGGTATCGGGCTTCTTTCGGTTAACCAGGCATTTCCATCCGGATTATTTTTATCCATTGGTTGTTCAATTAAAACAACACCTTTGCTATGCAACCAATAAATCAAATCAATGGCTTTAATTTTATCCGCCCAACCCTGGTTTGCATCCACGTACAAAGGCACATTGGTTAAATCCCGTATTGTTTCAATAATCTCCTGATCGTTATCCCGACCCAGTTTTACTTTTATTACTTTAAACGCTTCAGCATCTTTCAGTTTTTCGCGGATAACTTCTGGTGTATCAATGCCCACCGTGTACGAGGTAACCGGCATTTTAGATAAATCAGCTCCATAAATTTCGTAACAAGGTTTATTTAAAATTTTCCCCTGAATATCATTTAAGGCAATATCAATAGCTGCTTTTATAGCGGGCTGACCTGGAGCAAGGCTATCGAGGTAGGCAATAATCTCCTGAAAATTAAACGGGTATTGAATTTTATCCCAATCGACGAGATTTATAAAGGTATTTGCACTTTCATAACTTTCGCCCATGTAAGGCACCATAGAGGCTTCTCCATAACCAATAACATCTTCATACTGAACTTTTAAAAGCATCAGCGGCGTACTGGTCCGGGTAAATTTAGAAATAGAAAAAGGATGTTTTAATTCCAGCTCAAATGGCTTGCAACTTATTTTCATTATCAATCGTCTATAAAATAATAGGTAACTATTAGCTGACTGAAGTATATTTGTTTTATTAACGCAAATCACCCCGCCATGAAAAACATTTCAAGATTACGGTATTTTATTTATTTTTCCTTAATAATTATTGGAGGATGTACCACCGGAAAAAAAGCCCTGCAAAAAGGCGATTATGATGCTTCTGTACTTAAAGCTGTAGGACGATTACAAAATTCGCCAAAAAATGCAGAAGCTACTCAAGTTTTATCAACGGCCTATAACCTTGCTTTGCAAGATCATTTAAGAAGGATAGAGGAGGCAAAATTAGCTGCCGATCCATTTAAATGGGAATCTGTAATATATGATTACCAAAAAATTAATCAGCTTGCCGATGAAATTAATAGCTGTCCGGCTTGTTTAAATGTGGTTGCCAATCCTTCTAAGTACATTAAAGAGCTTACTGACAGTAAATATAGTGCCGCGGTGGCAAGATACGACTCAGGCCTTGCTTTATTGCAGCAAAACGATCGGTTAAGTGCTAAAAAAGCTTATTACGAGTTTGAAAAAGCACAGAACTTTTATCCAAATTATAAAGATGCTAAAGCTAAAATGGAAGATGCCTATTGGGCTGCTGTAACCAGAGTGGTGGTGCAACCAATTTTGGTAAACAGCAGGATCTATAAATTGAGTGCAGATTATTTCCAGCAGCAAATCGATAATTTCATAGGTGATTATCAAAAAAACAAATTTGTTTTATTTTACTCTGAACAACAGGCAAGCAGCCAAAAAATAAGACCAGACCAGGTTTTAAGTCTAAATTTTGATGATTTTGTGGTTGGTGAAACTTATGTAAAGGAACGGGTAGAGAAATTAAAACGGGATAGCGTGGTAATGGGTGAGACAAGGGACAAAAAAGTAATTTATGGAACAGTTAAAGCTACTTTAAGCATTTTCGATAAGAAGGTTTCTTCTTCGGGTTTATTGGATTTAACGATTACCGATTGGCAAAGTCAAAAAATAATCAGACAGCAAAAATTTCCGGGAACTTATATTTGGCAGGACAGCTGGGCAAGTTATAAAGGCGATGAAAGAGCTTTGAATAACCAGCAACTTATGATGTGCAGGAGGAGAGAGACGGTACCGCCACCTCCGGGTGCTTTATTTTTGGAGTTTACCAAACCTATTTATAACCAGCTGGTAAACGACATTACCTATTTTTATAACAATTACTGATGAATGGCACCCACTAAATAACAATTAGTGGGTGCTTTATAATCCAAACGTTAAAATAATTCGCCGTTGTAAAGCCATAAAAATATAATGGCTAATATTGCAGCAATGAATACCGGCTTATACAATCCTTTCCAAAAATTTGATTTTTTATACAAAACCTGCTTTTTAAGCGGTCAAACGTTCAACTCTCCTGTAGTTCAGGTTCCTTTAATTCCTAAATGGCTTTTAGCACAGGCAGGATTAACCGGAGAAGAACAAATCCAGTTTCTGGATGAAAGTATCCGTTCATATAACACTTTGGTTATTCCGGTAAACAGCGAAATCAATGAGCAGTTTTTAAATCCACTTGAGGCTAAAATTGAAGCAGCCTTTGCGCAGGGTTACGAGGCTGTTTCGGCATTGCCACCACTGGATTTATTTAACTGGATTGGTAAGTTTTTATACGGTTTTGTTTATATCGAAATGCATTCTGCTTTGCGAAAAGAAATGACGGCTGACGGTTTAAACATGTCGCAATCTTTAATGATGAAGTTTGGCAACCTGAATTTCATGATTCAGAACTTATACACCAGTTTGGTATTTGAAGATTTTACACCTTGGTCTATAACCATAGTTAAACTGGAAAATGAGGAAACGCCTTTTAGCTTCCGTGATGAAATTAATACCTTAACTTTCTCTTTAAAGATGAAAGATTTTGGAATAATTGCTTGTTTACAAGACAACGGCACCAATAAACGCTATCATCAGGATATTGTGAATGAAGTAGAAGGAAAGGCTTTAACGGCTGAACAATTTGAAGAACTAAGCGCCCGTTTTTATTATTCGGCCTACCTTTTTAACCGCCTGCCCGAATACACTTTTATGCCTGTGGAGGGAACCACTTACATTGAGGCTATGCCTTTACGCGGAAACATGACCAAGCCTCTTTTTGACGTGTGGCAACATAAAATTTATGCGCAGGTTTTAGAAAATTTTTGGAAACCGTGGGGTTATGTGGTCTTCGAAATTATTAAAAACCCGGAGCAACCTATGAGTTTTTTTGAAAACCCTTATTTACCGGTGGCGGGATAATATATTATTTCAGTTAAAGAAGTTATTACAAGAATAATAACGTTCAGGAAAACAAAGCCTTTTTAATAAACCCGGTAGCAGCGGCAGCTCCTGATTTTTCATCAGGACTATAGCGAATGACGGGATGACCGCAAGCGATGAAAAACTGACATTCGTTTCCAAAACCCGAATCATCTTATAATTCGGATTTCAGTATATTCTTAATTTGGAAATGAACGGTTTTGAACCTTCGGCCTTAATTTAAATACTATCTGCCTCCTGTTAATGCGGTGAAGAAGTTTTGTAAAATACCCGGCACAAAAACAATCGTGAAAATTAGTCCGGTTAATGCGCCAAAAAAGTGTGCATCATGGTTAATACTGTCTCTCGAATTTCTGGAGGCATATGCACAATAAACCAGATAAATAACGCCAAAAACAACCGCCGGAATGCCTATTGGAATAAACATAATGTAAATCTTCGACATCGGATTATACAATATAAAGCTAAACAGCACTGCACTAATTGCACCTGAAGCCCCTAAACTGTTATAGTGAAAGTCATCCCGATGTTTAAAAATGGTTGGCAAATCACTCAAAATCAACCCTAAAAAATACAGTAAACCAAATCTCCAGCTTCCCATTAACTGCTCCAGCGTAAAAGCAAAAGCGGCAAATGTAAACATATTAAAAAACAGGTGCATCCAATCTTTATGGATTAACCCACTTGTTATAACGGAATAAATTCTATGTCCTTTTGATACGCTATATGGATGCAGCATAAACTTACCGTAAAGACTATGATCATAAAAAGCATAGAGACTGGTTACAACAGTAAAAACAAAAATTAGGGTTGCAACCGGAGCAATATTGAAGTATTCCATTTGGTTTATTTTAAATCGAGTTTTACGTTTGTTATTAAACGTGCTACGGGATATCGATTGTGCGTTTTTTCGTAATAATCAGAATTTTTATATACAAAATCAAGCTGAGCCGCCGCATTCTTTGCAAATGCCTCGTCAGAAGTCTTCTTTTCTTCGAGTTTAACCTTTAATTCCGGATTCTTTTTAAGTATTTCTGCGGCTGTATCTTCAAATACATAAGCAGAATAATGTTCTTTCATGTCCAGTATGGAATCAAAAAAGTTCCAGTTAAAGAAAGAATCCGTGGCCTGAGGCTCTAATGTTTCTACGATATACCGGTTAACGGCCTGATTTGCATAAACAACATAATCTCCTGCGTAGTACTGCAAATTTTGCTGTACAGGATTTACTTTCACAGCAGAATGCACGTAATGTCCTTCGTAAGGCCTGCTCATGGTTTTAAAATCGCTGATATAATAACTTTCTACAGAAATTTTGACATCCGATTTTAGCTCTTCCAATTTAACTCCATTAAGTTTTAATAAAGTTATAACCTTATCCCATGCTTTAGGAATTATATAGGCAACCGGCTTTTTAACAGTTGTTGCAGGCTCAAATTTGTTCCACTCTTTAATTATTTTCGTGTATGGTTTATTTCTATCATAAAATAACCGCCCTGCTCCGCTTACCACACTTGGCTTTTGTCCGGATTCAAAACCTTTAAAAGTTAAATCATTTACCTCATTTTTATTTAATTTCCATTCCAAAGGAAACTCTTCCTGGGTGGCAACAAATTCATCTGCTTTCTGCTTATTTTCTCCGATAATCTTTGCATCGCGTTCTACCAAATCAATATACGTTTGCAATAATTTATAGGTGGCATCAACACGCAGATCATACGATTTTAACATATGCGTTTCGGGCATAAAGCCAATCGTGTTGTGTAAAGTCGTGTAGCCGGTAGAATAGCGGGGAGATTCAATAAAACCTGTTATTCCACCTTCGGGTGTTTCATTTACAGCGTTTACGTATGGAATCATCGGATAACCAAGCTTCTCCATGCCTTTATACAAATCTGGTACAAGTATTTCAGTAAGATAACCAGAAAGTATTGAATTTAGTTTATCCCTTTGAGTTGGAATTAAAGTCATTACGTACTGGTAATCGGCTCCATTACTGGTGTGGGTATCTACAAATATTTCGGGTTTCCAGGTATTAAATATCAGTTGAAAAGCAGCTGAGTTTTTAGAATCTGTTTTTATAAAATCCCGGTTTAAATCGAGGTTTTTGCTATTTCCTCTAAAACCATAAGCTACAGGTCCATTTTGATTGGCTCTTGATGTTCCTGTACGGTTAAAACTGCCATCTATATTATAAACGGGGATTATGCAAATAACGACATCCTTTGGAAGTTTATCCGCTTTCAGCAAGTCGCGGGCAAGCATCATAGACGCGTCAATGCCTTCAGGTTCACCCGGATGGATTCCGTTATTAATCAGTAAAATGCGTTTATTGCTTTTGCGGATAGCAACCGGATCAAATATTTTATCTTTTGATAATACAAGTAAGTGCAGCGGCTTTCCAAAATCGGTATTTCCGTAGGTTAAAAGTTTTGCCTGCGTTGAGGTTTTAACAAGGGCTTCGTAGTAACTTATTGCTTCGGCATAAGTTGTGGTTTCTGTTTTATGACTGCGTTCATAAGGAGTTTGCTGTGCCATTGTATTCAGTGTTAATGAAATTAGCCAAAGCACGAAGAGTTTTCTCATGCAATAAATATGATGTTTTAATGATTTCTTATAATGATTTGCGATAAGCCTTAACGTTTCCGAAGAAATATTTAACACCTACGCTGTATACAGTATAGGTATCAGGATCGAAATTTTTAAATTGGGTTACCGGGTCATTATAACCATCTAATCCTTCGCCAAAAGTAAAGCTGCTTTGTGCATTCACATTAATTGCATAACGCACATATCCATAACCGTCATTGATAAAAAAATTAATACCCAGATTGAGCGGTACCCAAAGGTTTAAACTTTTATCTTTTCCGGGAAAAGGCCCATAACCGGGATCAAATGCAGCCCAGGATGGTTTATACCTTACAATGTAAGTCATATTATTGTTAACAACCCCGATACCAATACCCGCATACAAACCTTTAAGGGCATTCAAAGTTTTGCTTTGCTCATAGTCTACAAACTCTCCAAGCATCGCTTTTCCACTAATGGCAACCGAACTGTACTTATTCACAAATTGCCTGTTGTGTGGATCGGTAACAATACTTCCGCCTTTTAATTCTCCGTATTGGGCCTCGATGCCTCCGGTTACAAAAGGTGTAAAATGATAATCAATTGTACCATACACAGTATAGTCCCAGCCCCCCTTATAAACGTCGGTTTTTGTATGGTTTATGCCACCACCAATACCAGCCGACCACTTAAAGTAGTTAGATTGGGCCCACGAAAATTGAATTGAACATAAAAGCACAATTGCCAGGGATGTAATTTTCAGGTGTTTATCAAACATATCTTTTTTTAACAAAAATAATATGTTTATTCAATATCTATAACTTTTACCTTTGATTTATGAGTATATATGAAAATTTTAACAATTCAATAGAGGCCAGATTTATTAAATACGCTAAAATTGATACCCAATCTGACCCTGATTCTGCAAGTTGTCCTTCAACTTTAAAACAAAAAAATCTTGGAACTGTGCTTGTACAGGAGCTTTTGGAAATGGGCATTACTGATGCTCATATGGATGAAAATGGTTATGTGTATGCCACAATACCGGCCACTTCAAAAAAAAATGTTCCCGTAATCTGTTTTTGCTCACACATGGATACTTCTCCGGATTGTAGCGGAGAAAACGTAAAGCCAATTATTCATACCAATTATCAGGGAGAGGATCTGATCCTACCTGATGATCAATCCATCATTATAAAACTCGAAGAACATAAAGATTTAAAAGATCAGCTTGGAAATGATATTATAACCGCAAGCGGAACAACCTTACTTGGTGCAGATAACAAAGCCGGTGTAGCCGAAATTATGGAAGCCGCTAATTTTCTGGTTAAAAACCCTGAGGTAAAACACGGAACGATTAAAATTCTTTTCACCCCGGACGAAGAAATCGGACGTGGGGTAGATAAAGCTGATTTAAAAAAGCTGGCTGCAGATTTTGCCTATACCATCGATGGTGAAACTTTAGGATCAATAGAAGATGAAACCTTTTCGGCTGATGGTGCAACCTTAGTTGTTAATGGTGTAAGTACCCATCCGGGTTTTGCAAAAGGGAAAATGGAAAGCGCAATTAAAATTCTCGCTGAAATTTTAGATAGCTTGCCTAAAGATCATCTAAGTCCTGAAACAACCCATAAGAAAGAAGGATTTATTCACCCGGTTGGAATAAAAGGACAGGTAGAACAGGGTGAGGCACAATTTATAATCCGTGATTTTACTGATGAAAAATTAGCTGAACATGGCCGCTTTTTAGAAGAAACTATTAAAAAGGTAATGATAAAATACCCGGGCTCTACCTACCAGCTTAACATTAAGGCCCAATACAGAAACATGAAGCAAATATTGGATCAGCACCCTAAAATTGTTCAGTATGGAATTGAAGCTATTGAAAGAGCCGGGATAGTTGCAAAACCACAAAGTATCCGGGGTGGTACAGATGGTTCAAGGCTTTCTTACATGGGTTTACCCTGTCCTAATATATTTGCCGGCGAGCATGCTTTTCACAGTAAACAAGAATGGGTAAGTGTTCAGGATATGGAAAAAGCCATTCAAACCATTATTAATATCGCTTGTATTTGGGAAGAAAACAGTTAATTGTTATAAATTAAGTTTTTAGCTGTCAAAATGATGGTGGCTAAAAACTTTCGTTTAATAAGAAGCTTGTCCAATATCAAGGCGGCTGATTTTTCCTTCCTTATTAAATTTAAACTTAAAATAGGTTTTAAAATCCCCCCACTGATCTGAATGAAAGTGACCATAAACATCAAGGCCATTGTTTTCAACTTTATCAATACTGGTAAAACGTTCGTGTCCAAGCGCCTTTTTAAAGAAATTATTAAACTGCATTTGGTTTCCATCGTCATATAAAATTGCATCTGCAGCACATAAAGCAAACCAACTTTTACTTTCGCCTTTTTGCAAAGCAACAACTGCCGCTTTTACTTTTGTATTTGATAATTTAGTTAAGTCTAAGGCCATCTGATTTTTACCCGGTTTAATTTGTGCCTGTGTTGTGAGCGATAATGTAATAAAAAAACAAAATAACAGTCTGCCCATTAGCTTATGTTTTTCGAAAACGGATGCTGTAAATAAATAATTACTAAAGACAGCAGCAGAAAAGGCAACTCTATTGCTACTCCTTTTAAGCGATCGGCAGCAGATGCCGATGTTTCGTTCAGATGAAAACAAATAATCAGTAAGATTCCTGTGGCAGTAATAAAATTTCCCCATAAAAAGGTTTGAGGAAATAAAACCAGTATGGCTCCTATTATGGTAAAACAACCGATAATTGATAGTCCGGTTTTGCCAATATTCCATTTACCAAACATTTCTGTCATTTCGGGTTTTCCCGAAACCATTGCCCAGCCCTGTTTTACGCCCATGTAAAGTGCAAAAAGGATTAATATTGAACTTAAAATTTTTACAGCCATTATTTGTTTTTCTAAGCGTGGGTACCTCTCAAATTTAATAAAAAAGTTTTTTTTAAGCTCATCTTATTTACTACTTTTAAAATGCGATGATAACCTTAGAAAACGATTATTTAAAAGTTAGCCTGGCCGCCAAAGGCGCCGAACTACAAAGTCTGTTCAGTAAAGAAACTAAAATTGAATATTTATGGAATGCCGACCCGAAATACTGGGCAAAACATAGTCCGGTATTATTCCCAATTGTTGGTGCTTTAAAAGACGAAAGTTTTATTTATAAAGGCAAAAACTACCATTTACCCCGTCATGGTTTTGCCAGAGATCAGGTATTTAGTGCTCAAAAAATAAGCGAAACCGAGGCTATTTTTACCTTATCACAAACGAAAGATACCTTAAAAATTTATCCTTTTCATTTCAACTTAAAACTTAAATACCAAATTATAGACCAGAAATTAAACCTGACCTATGAAGTAATTAATACAGGAACCGATGACCTGTTGTTTTCTTTAGGAGCACATCCGGCATTTGCAGTGCCTAACACACCTGATACCGTTTACGAAGATTACTACCTGGCTTTTAACAGTGATGAAAAATTAACATACTGGAAACTGGATGGCGGTTTAGTAGCAAATGAAACAGATAGTATTGAGCTTGGAGGACATAAGTTAAATTTAAAACATAATTTATTTTATAATGATGCCCTGGTTTTCAAAACCATGCAGAGCAATTGCATTAGCCTTTTAAATACTAAAAATGAATTTGGTTTACATTTTCATTTTGAAGATTTTCCTTTTTTCGGCATTTGGGCTACTCCTGATGCTCCTTTTGTTTGTTTAGAGCCCTGGTGTGGTGTTGCGGATGGCGTAAATCATATTCAGCAACTGGAATATAAAGAAGGAATTAACAGATTGGAAAAGGGTGAAACCTGGACCAGATTTTGGGAAGCCGAGTGTTTTTAACAACCCCTGGTTCTGCTTTTTCTTTTAGAATACATTAGATATTCTGGCAGATAAATCCTTAATTTGCGGCCACCCCTATCAAAATCGACCTAAGCAAAGATCAGGTTTTCGAGAAAAAAATCAATCGGGACCTAATGTAATAGGAGTCCGTAATGACTTTATAGATTAAAGGAATCTACATTCATAAAACAAGGGCGTAACCAGCATAAAACACTGCAATTAAGCGATTTAAGCATAAAACAATTATCAAGTTATTTTATTATTTATACCCTGTTTGAGTTGCGATTTAGCTATCAGAAAGGCTTTTTGGCACAGGCTTTGAATAAGGGTATACATATTAAAATACCTAATTATGAAAAAGACAGTTAAAATTTTAAGTCTATTTTTAATCGTTTTAACGGTTATGATTTCCTGCAAAAAAGATACTGACCCTGCTGACAAAGATTTCTTCGTTGGTACTTACAAAGGTTCTGTATCTTACAATAAAAGTGGTCAAAGTATCACCAGTTCTGACGGTAGAGTTACGGTTAGTAAGATAGGTGAAACATACAGTTTTTACTTTGGAAATAATATCCCTGACATTACAGGTGTTAAATTTGAAAAATCAGGAGATAACAACTATGTAAGTGTTGGATCAGGATTAACCGGGATTACAATTAATGCAAGTTCATTAAAAATGTTAGTGAACAAGGATGGTGCAACCTGGACCGCAGATTGCAGCAGATAATAATTAAAGAAAAAGGCTTGCCAAAATGGTAAGCCTTTTTTATGTTCCAATATAGAGATTATAATCTCGCTCTCTTCTTTTTATATGGATCACCTGCTTTCTTATAAGCGGGTTTTTGCTGAGGTAGTTCTTCGCTAATTTTAACAGTTAATGTATTTCCCTTAAAAGTTTCGCCATTTAAATTGTCGATAATATTATTTGCTGCAGCTAGGTCAATAACTTCTAAAAATGCAAAACCTTTACATCTGCCGGTGGCCCTATCCCGTACAACTTTTATAGTATCTATTTGTCCATAAATGCTAACGTGAATGGCCAGGTCCATTTCTTGAATATTATCCGGGAGCCCCCCGATAAAAAGTTTGGTCATAAATAAATATTTTGAGCGTTTAATACCAGCTTATTTCTTCTAAATGCCTTTTTAACGAAAACTTTTAGAAATTAGTATGTTAAATAAAATCGTTTATCAAGTGAAAACTAAGCTTTTTATTGTTTAAGCAGGCAAGATACCAGTTTTTTTAAAAAAATTGATTAAAAAGGGCCTCTAATCTGTTTTAAGTTTGTTTTTCAACATGAAAATAAAAAACCCATTAACTAATAAGTAATGGGTTTTTTATTTTATTTGTGGTCCCGACGAGAATCGAACTCATATCTAAAGTTTAGGAAACTTCTATTCTATCCGTTGAACTACGGGACCATTCGTGATTATCTAATCACACTACCTTCTTCAAATTTTTGAGTTGGTGCCACAAAAGTAAGTTTTCCTTCCGAATTTTCGGCCATCAAAATCATTCCCTGTGATAAAATTCCTTTAATTTCCCGCGGTGCTAAATTAACGATAATACTTACCTGCGTTCCTATAATATCTTCCGGTTTATAATGCTCAGCGATACCCGATACCACCGTACGTTCATCAATACCTGTATTAACGGTTAATTTTAACAGTTTTTTAGTTTTTTCAACCTTTTCTGCAGCTACAATTGTTGCCACACGAATATCCATAGCAGTAAAATCGTCAAACTGAATATTTTCCTTTGCAGGAATGGCCTCAACATTGGCGGCGCTATTATTGGCCTTACTTTGGTTTAACTTCTCAATCTGGAAATCTATTGCTGCATCTTCAATCTTATCAAATAACAATTCACCTTCTCCAATTTCATGCCCGCGTTTTAATAAGTTTACAGAGCCGGCATCTTCCCATGTATGACCACCATTTCTAAGCATCTTCATTAATTTTTCTGCAGTAAATGGTAAAAATGGTTCTATTAATATCTGAATATTTGCAGCAATCTGCAAAGCAATATTTAAAATTGTACGGACGCGATCTTCATCGGTTTTAATTACTTTCCAGGGCTCTGTTTCTGCCAGATATTTATTGCCTAAACGGGCAACATTCATCACTTCTGAAAGCGCTTCTCTAAACCGATAGTTTTCAATTGAGGCTGAAATTTTTGCAGGATAAGTGGCCAAATCATCTATTACAGCCTGATCTTCCGGCAATATTTCCATAACGGTTGGCACTGCTCCGTTAAAATATTTATGGGTAAGCACAACTACACGGTTTACAAAATTACCCAAAATCGCAACCAGTTCATTGTTATTTCTGGCCTGAAAATCTTTCCAGGTAAAGTCATTATCTTTTGTTTCAGGAGCCGTTGCTGTTAATACATAACGTAAAACATCTTGTTTGCCTTCAAATTCTCTCAAATATTCATTAAGCCATACCGCCCAGTTTTTTGAGGTTGATATTTTTTGGCCTTCGAGATTTAAAAACTCATTTGCCGGAACGTTATCTGCTAAGATGTAATCACCATGTGCCATTAACATTGCAGGGAAAATGATACAGTGGAAAACAATATTGTCTTTTCCAATAAAGTGAACCAACTTAGTATCTTCATCTTTCCAGTATTCTTCCCACCCACATTTATCAGTTTCTACATTACTGATGTAATATTCTTCTGCTTTAGGATTCCAAACATCCAGTTTTGCATAATCGCAAAGCTCCTTCGTTGCAGAAATGTAACCAATAGGTGCATCAAACCAAACATAAAGAACTTTTCCTTCTGCTCCACGCACCGGAACCCGGATTCCCCAGTCTAAATCACGTGTCATGGCTCTGGGTTGTAAGCCGGCATTTAACCAGCTTTGGCATTGACCATAAACATTTGGACGCCATTCTTTATGACTTTCAATATATGCTCTTAAACGGTCTTCATATTTATCTAATGGTAGAAACCAGTTTTTAGTCTCCTTTAATATCGGTTGATCGCCAGATAAAGTAGATTTTGGATTGATTAAATCTGTAGCGTTCAACGTAGAACCACAGTTTTCACACTGATCGCCATAAGCATTTTCATTACCGCATTTCGGACAGGTTCCTGTAATGTACCGGTCTGCTAAAAATTGTTTGGCGCTTTCATCATAGTATTGCTCCGTAACTTCTTCCTCAAAAACTCCCTTTTTGTAAAGTGTTTCGAAGAAATCAGATGCTGTATGATGATGGGTCAAAGAAGAAGTACGATGGTAAATGTCAAATGACACGCCAAATTCTTTAAAAGAATCGCCAATAATCTTGTGATACTTATCTACAATTTCTTGTGGACTAACGCCTTCTCTTTTTGCTTTCAAAGTAATAGGTACTCCGTTTTCGTCAGAGCCGCAAACAAACTTCACATCTCTTTTATTGGAGCGTAAATAGCGGGCATAAATATCTGCAGGGATATAAACGCCTGCTAAATGGCCAATATGTACCGGTCCATTGGTGTATGGAAGCGCTGCGGTTACGGTATATCTTTTTATTTTACTATTATCCAAAACATTTTTTATTAATTTGGCAAAGATAAGTGTTTTGAACATGATAAAGCAGCCCCCATATTTAAAAAAAGGAGATAAAATCGCTATTGTTTGCCCGGCGAAGAAATTACCTAAATCTATTGATTTTGGAATTAAGGTTTTAACCGACTGGGGATTAGAAGTGATATCCGGCAAAAGTGTACAGGCAAGTCACCACCAATTTGCGGGTAGTGATCAATTACGTACAGCAGATTTACAAGAATTTTTGGATGATCCATCTATTAAAGCTATCATTGCTGGCAGGGGAGGTTACGGAACCATCCGCATTATTGATCACCTGGATTTTACGAAATTTGAGCAAAATCCAAAATGGATTGTTGGTTTTAGTGACATTACAATACTATTATCCCATCTTTTTGCCACACAAAACAGTCAGTCCATTCATGGTCAAATGCCCTATACTTTTGAGGATGCGACGGCACTATCGTTACTATCCTTAAAAAAGGCTTTATTTGGTGAAAGACAGGAATATCAATATAAAAGTGACTTTAAAAACAGAGCAGGTGCATGTGAAGGCATTTTAATAGGCGGAAATCTTACCCTGCTTACCATGATGCAGGGATCTGAGTCAGAAATGGATTACAATAATAAAGTCCTGTTTCTGGAAGATGTTGGTGAGCACGAATATTCTATAGACAGAATGCTCAGGATGCTAAAAAGAGCCGGAAAACTGAAAAATTTAAAGGGATTAATTATCGGTGCTTTTAATGAAATTGAAGAAGAAAAAATATCATTTGGGCAAACAGCAGACCAGGTGATCTGGGAAATTGTGAAGGAATATGATTATCCGGTATGCTTTAATTTTCCAACAGGGCACATAGATAATAACCTGAGCATGGTTTTAGGTGCAAATGTTAAATTAGAAATAGAAGCAAACAACGTTAGATTTAAATATTTATAAAATGGCAATTTTCGAGTCTTTAGGTAGATACCGCAATACTGGCTTACTTTTGATCCGCCTTGGATTAGGTATAATGTTTATTATTCATGGTTTTCCAAAGTTAGCGGGAGGAATAAAAGGATGGGAAGGCCTTGGTGGAAGCATGAAATTAATCGGTATTGATTTTTTACCTGTTTTCTGGGGATTTATGGCAGCAGCAACAGAAACCTTTGGTGGGTTCTTATTAATTGTAGGCTTATTTTTCAGACCAGCCTGTTTATTGTTAATTTTTACCATGATTATAGCTGCTCTGGTCCACTTTTCGAAAGGAGATGGAGTATCAGGAGCTTCTCACGCAATAGAATTGGGAATTGTATTTATAGGCTTAATTTTTATCGGCCCTGGAAAATACAGTGCAGATAAAAAGTAAATACTTTATTAAAGAATAAGCCCATCTGATCAATGATCAGATGGGCTTATTTTTATTTTATAATTTTCTAATTACGGGTTTTGACCACCTGGGCCGATTGCCGGGTTGGCATCTATCTCAGCTTGAGGAATAGCCCATTGCCACTCCGGACCACCTGCCGGCACACTTAAAACTCCTGATAAAGCAATTGTAGCATTACCACCAGTTCTATCCAGAGGTAAATTTTGACGTTTCAAATCAAAGAATCTAAATCCTTCACCCCATAATTCTATACGGCGTTGAATTAGAATTTCATTTAGCAAAGCTGTTCCTGTATTTGTTGTTAAAACATAATTAGGATTTCTGTTTTTAGCTAACGTAAACAAAACATTTTGAGCTGTGGTGGTCTCAGCAGCAGCACCAGCGATTCCTAGTCTGGCACGAGCTTCTGCTTCAATTAAAAACATTTCACCTACACGCATATTTACAACATCACCAACACTGGTTGATCCAGCATTTCTGAATTTTCCTTGTTTGTAACTTGCAGTAGCATTAGAAACCACTCCTACAGGCTGGTTATAGGCTAAAAAGGTTGGGCTATTTCCGGTAGGGTCCCAAAGTGCCTTTCTAACATCTGTCGCTGCAATTTGATTATAAAGCACAGAATTCATTCTTTTAGGAACGGTTCTATTTGCTGTTGAGTTAAAGGTTCCTAAATAAGCAAAAAATGAATAAAAATAGGTCGTCTGATCTTCCTGTTGTCTGCTTCCCCACATCCATTCCTGATTATCATAGCTATTAAATCCACCTAAATATTCTGCATTTGTCATTAAGTTTAGTCCCGTCCTTGCTTCAAGTGCATTTTGAGCAGCAACGGCCCATTTACCTTGAGTAAGTGCAATTCTAGCTTTAATACCTTTAGCAACGTTAATATTGAAATGAGATTTGTTTGGTCTTGCAGTAGCACCACTAAAACTAGCAATTGCAGCGTCTATATCAGCATTAATCTGAGTATAAACTTCTTCAACAGAAGCTCTTGGTTTACCAGAACTTCCTTCTACTTTCGAAGTGATGATTAGTGGTACACCAGGTTGGGTATTATTTCCTGCGGCATCATAACGTTTTCCAAAAACCTGCACTAATACAAAATGAGCCCAGGCTCTATAAGTTAGTGCTTCTCCTTTTATTGCTTTTTTATCTGCAGCACTTCCTTCCGCATTATCAATATTATCAATGATTTGATTTGCATTAGCAATAATCCTGTAATAAAATGTATATATAAATGAGTTATTTAAATTGGACGCACTTCTATGTGTAACCCATTTATGAACACCATAAGCTGTTGTACTTACCGTATTCACAATATCATCACCCATATAATCAATATTAAGGTTTACAGCACCCTGTCCACCTTCTTCTTGTCTGGAATATTGAATATATAGAGATCTGTGAATACCATTTAAAGCAGCCATTGCATTTGTGGTTGTAGCAAACACATCTTTATAAGCTACTGCATCTGTTGGGTTGGTTTGCAGATAATCTTTTTTACAAGCCCCCATTGTTAGTACCAAAACTAATAATGGAATATATAATTTATTTATTTTTTTCATGATTGAAATGTATTAAAATGAAGCATTTAAACCTAAACTAAGAATACGTGTTGGCGTATAATTATTTGTGTTTACTCCTGTAAAGCTTTCTGAAGGATCTAAACCTTTACGTTTTGACACAAGGAATAGATTTTCTCCAGAAGCATAAACACTAACCTTACTTAATCCAACTTTTTTAATAAAAGCTGATGGTAAGTTATATGCTAAAGTTGCTGATCTCATATTTAGATATGATGCGTCAATTAAAAATCTTGTAGACGTTGCATTATTAAATGTTGAACGGCCCACATCAAGTCTTGGTATACCCGATGGATCGCCAACTTGTTGCCATGATTTTAATGCATCAATATGTAAAGCACCACCATATCCGCTATAAGACATTAAAGACTGGTAGGTTGCATCGTATGCTTTTCCTCCAACCTGGTAGTTCATTATTACAGATAAAGAGAAAGCCTTGTATGTAAAATTATTGGTTACACTACCAAAGAATTTAGGAATAGATGATCCTGAATATGCATAGAGTGCATTGTTTGGATTAATCGTATATTGTTGCCCGTTAATTGTTCTGGTATCTGCTGCACTTCCCGGACTTAATGGGTTGATTAGGTAGTAACCTTCACCATCTGTAGGGTCAACTCCAGCCCACTGACGTAACCAATATTCATATCTTGATCTGTCAACAGCTAATTGTTTAGTTCCATCGATGATTGTTGGTGTTTCTTCAGGCATTTTAGTGATTTTATTTCTCACCAATGACCAGTTTATATCCATACCCCATTTAAAGTTTTGTGTCTTAACAATATCTCCACCCAGATTAATTTCGATCCCTTTATTCCACATTTTACCAATGTTTTTAGGATATGTACCTGTTCCACTACCTATACCCAAACCTGTTGAAAGAGGAAGGGGTACGTTGAATAATAAATCTTTAGATTGTTTATTGAAAAGTTCTATTGAACCATGTAGTCTGTTTTTAAATAAACCAAATTCCACCGCTGCATCAATTTGAGTTTGAGTTTCCCAGGTAATATTTGCATTGGCAAGACTTTGTAATAAAATTCCTGGTTCAGCAGCATTATTATAATCCAGGCTATAAAGAGCTCTATCTAAATTAAAACCTGTTAAACCATCGTTACCTAACGAACCGTAAGATGACCTTAGTTTCAAATAGTTAATCCAGGTTTTATCTTTCAGGAAGTTTTCTTCACTAATTAACCACGCTGCACTAGCTGAATAAAAATTACCCCATTGTTTGCCTGGACCCCATTTAGATGATCCGTCACGACGAAATGATCCGGTTAAGAAATATTTCGAATCGTAATCATAATTTAATCTGGCAAAAACCGCTTCTTTTCTATAATCTCTTAAGTACGAGCTTAAATCGGTAGTTGTAGTGAAATTAATTAATTCCGAATTTCCGTCAACTACTTGTGTATTACGGGCTCCTGTTAAATATTTGTAGGTATAATCATAATTGTTATGACCCAGCAATGCTGAGAAACTATTTTTACCCACTTTTTTGTTGTAGTTCAATAATTGCTCAATAGTATAAGTTGTAGTTGTTGTAGATGTATTTCTCGCTCTTCCTCCTGGTGCACCATCACCAACAATTTTATTCTGGTAGTCTGCAAATGAATAGTTCGAAATATCAACACCTAAGTTTTGAGTAAACTTAAAGTCTTTTAAAAATGTGATTTCACCATACGTTCTCGCACTCAATACATTTCTTTTAATTTGAGTTGAGTTTAAAAGTGTTTCTTCCAAAATATGTCTACCTGCATATGCACCAGAAGGACGGTTAGGGATTCCTAACGTACCTAAAAGGTTACCTGTATCATAAATTTTTTCACCTTTTAAGTCTAACAAGTACTCACCAGTAGTTTGGTTATGTGCATATAAAGGATAGATTGGCCCCATATATCTCGAAAAGTTAAATGGATTAACAATACTACCACTACCATCGGCATCAGCCTGGTTAGATTTAGTAATATTTGCATTAAGGTTTAATCCTGTTTTAAACCATGTAAGTGGTTTTGTATTTATACTTACACGACCATTAATTCTATTGAAATCAGATCTAATCACATAACCTTTCTCTTTTAAATAACCCAGGGAAGCATAGAAATCAGATTTTTCAGTAGCACCACTATATGACATTGAATAATCACTTCTTTGTCCGGTTCTTTCTAAAGGAGATCTCCAGTCTAAATCATCAGCATATAATAATGATGCGTTTGGATTCATCAAACCATCTGTTCCTACAATAGCATTATTTGCAACGTTGAATGGATTATTTCCCAATAAAGCTTTAATTCCATTAGTTGCAGTAGTGTTTGCAGCTGCTAAAGAAACTCCTGTACCAGTAACAGGGTAAACTAGGCTATTGCGATATGCCTGCCAGGCTAAAGGATAGTATTCGTAAGCACCAACAGTTTCATATTCAGGAATCCCACGAGAAGTAATCCCCTGAATAATTCTAAAATTTAACTGCTCCTTACCTTGTCTACCTTTTTTCGTTGTAATCAAAATTACACCATTACCCGCACTAGAACCATATAATGCAGATGATGCAGCATCTTTTAACAAGGAAATGCTTTCAATATCATCTACACTAATATTACTGATATCTCCAGAGTACTGAATACCATCAACAACATATAACGGATCATTTGAGGCAGATATTGATCCAAATCCACGAACACGGATAGTTGGTCCGGAACCTGGCTGACCACTTCCCGCATTTACCTGAACACCAGGGGCGGCGCCAGCTAAAACACTGTTTAAATTAGTAACAGGCCTTTTAGCTATTTCTTCAGATCCTACAGAAGATATAGAACCCGTATTTTTACCCTTGGTTGTGGTTCCGTAAGCTTGGGTAATAACAACGTCCTGTAAGCTTTTAGCGTCAACATCTAAGCCTATTTTAATTGCATTAGCTGAAGTAAGGTTCACTGTTTTTGTTGCATAGCCAATAAATGAAAATTGGACACTTTTAACCGCAGATGAAACTCTAAGACTAAATTTACCATCATTTCCGGTCACAGCTACAGCTTGTGATCCAACGGCTTTTACACTAACTCCTGGAAGAGGGGATGAATCTTCCGTGGATGTTACTGTTCCTGTAATTATTCGTTCCTGAGCCATTGTAGTTGAAGCAAATAGCAAGAATACGAACAAACTTTGTAGAAGTTTTTTCATAAATTATTAAATTAGTTGTAATGATTAATCAGCTAATATAATGTTTAGTATTTCGTAATACAAATTTTACGAATGGTTTTTAACAACACCCTTAATCCAATAATAATTTTGATGTATAGAATTTCACTTCATCTTTCAAATAAAACTATTCAGCGATCTTAGTACATTAAATCAGGAATCAACGAAGCTACTTTACTATATCCTATACAAGTATATATTAATGCAGAAAAACATCCAAAAAAAAGGGGCATCTGAAAGACGCCCCTTTTTTAAATAACTAAATGAAATTAAATTAAGGTCCTGTTCGAGTCCATGTCTCAGTCATACCCCTTCCTCCCCACGTATATCTTATTGTAAATTTACCATTAACTGGATCAATAAGATCTATTCCTTGAATTGAAGTCGCAAATGTAGTTGTTCCACTAATTACAACAACACCAGTTATAGATGTGTTGTCTCCATTAAATTGGAAAGTAGTAGAACCACTATAGGTATCAGCTACACTTAGCGTACGTAATCTATTTGGTCCTACAGTAGCTAACTTAATACCAGTATCCGAAAAATTACCAATATTACCATCAATAGTTCCATAGTTATTATTGATGTGAACATCATAAGTACCTTGCCAAACACTTTCTAAAGGCATACTAAAAATTACAGCACCAAAATTACCGCTGATTACGCCAGTTGATGCAGAAGTTATTCTTAAAGCTAAAGCATTTTCTTTAGTTGCATCAAAAGTATTAGGTTTAACAGTAATCTTAAATTTCGCTTCTCTTTGTCCTGCTGGAATTGTTACTGTTGCTGGAAAAGAATAAGAAGAAGCTGGCAAAGCTGCATATGCAGCACCACTAACTTTAGCATTATATGTAGCAATTACTGATGGATCAGCTGCAATATTAACCACGATATCGCTTGGTGCCGTGTCAGCACCTGCATAGTTGATAATTCCTTCAAACTCTGCTGAAGTAGCTGTTGGTTTTAAAGTGAACGGGATGTATACTGCAAAAGGAGCGGTAGTTGATGAAGCAATAGCGCCAACATTTTTAAACTCCACTATGTTTTTTATAGCACCAGGACTATCTGGGCCAATAATAGTGTCATCCTTTAAACAAGAACTCAGTCCTGAGATAAAGATTAATGCCACTAATAAATTTATGATCTTTTTCATAATGTCTTTTATTTAAAATATTATTATTTAGCCCAAAATATCTTTGAAGTATATTTATCAATTCCACTAGGGATATTACCAGCATTAAACTGATATTCAGTTAAAGGATAAAGTATTCTTGTAGGTAATTTATTAGCTGCAGTAGCTTCAGAAACAGTAGAAGCAATTGTTAAGAATTTATCCGTAGTACCAACCATTGTAGGGTATCCTGTCCTTCTGAATTCATTCCATGCCTCATGACCAAATAATTGATTAAAGGCGATATATTTTTGAGTGATGATCGCCTCAATTTTCATATCATTAGTAGTTGCTAAACTCCAGTTTACCAAAGGATTAGTTGCATTTGCCGTTAAGTAAGTTGCAACGTCAGCTACAGCATTTTTGCCTGTAGAATTAGCTCCTGTATTATCTTTGTATAAATAAGCAAAGGATGCCGTTATACCGTTTTGAAAATTTGTTGAAGCAGTACCAGCTACTAAACCTATTACATTAGCTTCAGCCTGCAAGAAATAACTTTCAGCACCTAACATAATTGGCTGTCCCATATCAGGGCCTTTAAAAATACCTATCTTACTATAGGTTGTTGCACTTGTTCCAATAAACCAAGAGTTTGGTGCTGCACCTCTTCCTGCGTCAGCTCCCTGATAACCTAATTGGTTAACAGCAGTGGATATACCGCTTTTATAAACTACTGCAGCTCGTGCTGGATCGTTTATTTTCTTTTTATCATAGAATGTCATGATATAAGGAGTCACAGCATAATTACTTCCCGCAGCTACAGCTGCACCTGAAAAGCTATAAGCCCAGCTGTTCCACATTGGATTCTGTTTTCCATCAAGTTTTGCGTAACCTGGTTGAACAATAGCATCATCAGTTAAAAAGCCAACAGAAGTATCAAATGTTTTGTTGGTAAATGCAACTTTAGTGCCGCCTTTAAGAATCAATTTCAGCTTTAAAGTTTGAGCAAAAGCAGCCCATTTTTTAGGATCGCCTTTAAACAAAGGGTCTGCCGTTACGAAAGCAGGAGTTCCCGCAGTTAATGGTTTAAATTTAGCAATTGCATCGTCACATAGGTCTGCTAACGCTTTATAAATATCAGTACCTTTGTCATATTTAGGCTGCAAAACTTTAGTTCCCTGATTTGCATCAGTATAAGGAACATCGTTGTAAACATCAACTAGCAATTGAAAATTAAATGCTTTTAAAACTTTAGCAGCAGCATTAAACTCATTAAGAGAAGCATCACCTGCTGAGTTTGTAATTACATAATTTACGTCAGTTAAAGTATTATACGTATTTGTCCAAAGCGCCTGTCCATCAGACGATTGATAATTATACGAAATAATTGCATTCCAACCACTAACGCCGCCACCATTTCCATAGTAACCAGCCAACTGTGCTCCAGTAATGCTGTTGTTATATGTTACAATGTTTGCAGCAGTAGAAACTAAAGATGTTGGTAAAACAGTTTTAACCGAGGCTTGTGTTGCTGTATTAGGATTAACATTAATATCCAGATCCTTTTTACAAGCGTAAAAAGAACTTAATATCATTAATCCGAATATATATTTAGAAATATTTCTCATGATCATAGTATTATAAAGTTAGAGATAAAGTAGCTCCATAAAATCTTGATGGAGGAGTTTGACTTAAACCAGTCAAGCCGATAGCATTACCACTATTTAAATTATCACCGTCACTATACTCCGGATCGGTGTACACATTTGAATTAGGCAAGAATATGAACAAGTTTCTACCCTGAACACTAACTCTGGCTGCTTTGAAAACTTTTGTTCTTGCCAAAAACTTAGATGGAATATCGTAAGCCAAAGAGATCTCTCTGATTTTCCAGAAAGCCGCTGAAGTAACATAGTTTTCTGCAATTCCAGTTCTAGGGCCTCCAATAGACCAGTAACCAGCACCACCATCACGAACAGAAATATTAGTATTTGCTACGTATGTATTGGTTACAGGATCTAAATAAGAAGAGTTAGGTATAACAAAGCGATCGCGATTATAGGCTGCTGAATTAATACCAGCACCACTAAAGTCAAATGTACCACCACCACTGTTATAAATTACGTTACCAGTACGGTATTCAGCTGAACCATATAAAGTAAATGCTTTATATTTCACATTAAGATTCAATCCTAAAGTATTTTTAGCAGCTGCCTGTCCTAAGATACTTACACCCGGGGTAGCAGAAGGATAACCTGTTAAAGGGTTAACAATGATTCTTCCCTGACTATCACGAACGTGAGTTGTTCCCTGAATAACCGGAAAAGGCTGACCTTCAATTGCATATGAACCAGCACCACCAGTATAAGATCCTAAAGTTAATTGTTTTAAATCTCCACTGATATAATCTACCATATTGCTATAGTGAGTAAAGTTTGTACTCAATGTGATATCCCAGTTTTCGTTTCTGTAAGGAACTACCGATAAATTTGCCTCAATACCTTTAGAACTCGTTTGACCTGTGTTAACTAAGTATGAAGTATAACCAGTTGCTCCTGAAACTCCGGTTGCCACTGTTTGGTTTTTTGTTTTCGAATCAAAATAAGTAACACCTAAGTTGATTCTGCTTTTAAACAAACTTGTTTCAATACCTACTTCATAACCTTGAGTAATCTCTGGTTTTAAGCTTTCCGAAACCAATCTATCACCAACTGTTAAACCACCAAGCCCGTTGAAAGGATAACCAGATCCTTGAGCGAATGTTGGCTGTAAGCTATAAGCTCCAAATGTTGCTGAGCTACCTAAGTTAACCTGACCAACTTTAGACCAACCTCCTCTTATTTTAATAAAGTCGATTTCTTTAATGTCCTTTAATGCCTGAATTGCATCAGTAGGAACAAATGATAAACTCACACTTGGATAGAAGAATGAACGGTTTTCAGGTGCAAGAATTGAAACCCAGTCATTACGCCCAGTAGCTGTTAAAAATAAATAATCCTTAAATGCTATGTCTAATTTTCCAGTTAATCCATAAGATCTTGCTAAAGCATCTGCTCCAGAGGCTGTTGGTGTATTTACACTATTACCCAAGTTGAAAAGACCTGGAGTTAATAATCCAGAGATTGAAGCCGTCTCAGTTTTATATTGATCCTGACGTGCCTGGAATAAACCAGTTAAGTTAATTTTGAAATCACCATAACTTTTTTTCGCATGCGCAATAAAATCGGTAATGATGGTTGTGTTATAAAAGAAATTATCTTCATTACCACCAAGGATATCTTGTTTTTTATACTCACTTGAACCAACAATACTCTTTGTATATTCACTAAAGGTAAAGATGTCTGAATAAGTTTTAGAGCTTTGATTACGGGTAGTTAAACCAATACGTCCTGTAAAATCTAACCAATCCAATGGTTTATATTTTAATTCTGCATTACCAATAAAATAATCATTTCTTATTTTTTGTCTATAATTATCTGCCATGAAATATGGGTTATTATAATATGCATTAAAATAGCCATTTGGATTAGCATAAGGGTTATTTCTCCAATCGCTATAATCAGTTAACGGAGCGTTACCCGGTGCATTCAATAAATAATTATAAATGTTTGATGTTTGAGTTGTTTGATTGTAACGATTCTGAGCATAATATGCAGAGTAGTTAAAATCTAAAACTTTAGATAAAACGCGGGTTCCACCTAATCTTACCGATGATCTGTTATATTTATCGCCCGGAGTTGTACCATCTGTTCTCAAATATTGGGCAGATGCATACAATGATCCATTATCACTTCCTGATGAAGCGGAGAAATTGGTCATATTTGTAAGACCATTCTCCCAGAAATCATTTTTACTATCAGTCCACTGATATGGAACTTTTTGAATTGATCCATCCTGTAAAGGGCGACCAATAGGCCTTACAACGCCATCAAAAGCCGGTCCATATTGCTGATTCTCAATTGGGTTATAAACCTGAATGTCATTGTCAGAACCAGAACCGAATTGTTTTTGTAAACCTGGATAAAAAGCCACTTGCTCAATTGTCGTAGTATTATCAATCTTAATATCCAGTCCAGGAGTTTTTCTTCCTTTTTTAGTTGTAATGATCAATGCACCGTTAGACGCAGCAGATCCATACAATGCTGCAGAGCTTGCTCCGTTTAGCACAGTAATATCTTCAATGTCATCAGGGTTGATATTACCTAAAATTGCGTTAGGCACGATTGTATTGTCAACAACGATTAAAGCCTCATTGTTACCCGTAAGTGAACGCATACCCCTTAAAATCACACGATAGTTAGGATTTACACCACTACTTACACCCTGAATGCTTAAGCCGGCAACTTTACCAGCAAGACCAGACGCAATACTTGTTGGCTTAGCTTGAGTTAAAGCCTCATTTTTTAAAGTTGTTTGAGCATTACCAAGCTCTTTTTTACGAGCTGTTAAACCTGCAGCTGAAACTACAACCTCATTAAGAGATTTAGTGTCTGAGGTTAGAACAACATTAATTACACCAGAACCGGTAACTGTTCTGCTTTGTACTGCGTAACCAATAAAAGTAAATTCTAATACTGCAGAACCTGATGGAACTTTAACAGAATACTTTCCGTTAGCATCTGTAACAGCACCTGATTGAGTGCCTTTAACTTTTACACTTACCCCAGGAATAGGTAATTTGTCTTCCTGAGAAGTAACTGTACCAGTAATTGTTCTTTCTTGTGCAATTGCTGTAACAGCAACAAACATAAGAATGAACAAACTTTGTAGAAGTTTTTTCATAATTTGAAAATAGGTTAGTTAATGATTAATAATGATTTACTAAATTATAGTTAGTTAGCAATAGAAGCAAATTTATTTTAACATATTTTAACATAAATTTTAGGATATGTAAAATTTATAAGCCAAAACGAGAAAAAATTTGTCCAAAAACAGGCTCTGCGATATTTTTTTTCAATAAAAGCGAGAAATTATTTACACACTGTTTTTTTAAGTTAAGCTTTAAATTATTTGCATTTTTACCCAATATTGGGATATAATTTTGAATAAAAACCCCTTTCATATATCTACTCAATTTCATTTTATCGTCGTAAAATGAAATTAACCGTCTGTTTTTAACAAAATTTATTTCTAAACGTTTAATAATTACAAAATATAATGTTGCCAAAAAGTGTCTTTCCATTTTCCCAGAAATTCCTGAATAGTGGATCATTAGCTAAATAGACAACCTGCCCTCTTCCAAACTCCTGAACACCAATTACTAATCCGGATTTAAGTTCATTACGAACTTTCTTACCTACTATACCAGCAATTAAACTTTTATCGTTAAACTGACCAATATTCCATCCTTTGGTTAATGGTTCATAGATTTTGTTATCGACTTTTAAAGTATAATATGTTTTGCCTATTCCATAGGCAAATGGATGAGAAGCATCAAGATTTACCCTATAAATAGCCCCGGGGATGCTGTTTTCATAATCATCTTTATCCTTATCTTTAAAAAGAGCCTTACTTACTTCCGGTTTTTCATCCTTTTTAACAGCCTGTTCTTTCTTTTTAATATCAAAACCTTTCTTCTCTACTACACTTCCTATTGCATCTTCCATCAAAATCAATTTTCCACCTTTGTTAACCCACTCTGTCAAACCATCACCGATTAAATTGTTGTAACTACCGTCTGGAAGAATAAGTGTATTGATTTTATTAATATCCAAATTATTAATGTCTTTTGCATTAATAATATTTGCCGGGAGTTTTAAATCATGCTCCAAATAAAACCAAACCTCTCCAAAGGCAAGAGAAGAAACTTCATTGCCAGATACAACCGCTATTTTAGGCTGCTTTAATAAAGGGTATACCGATGATCCAAAATCCTTCCCTTTTTCAACAAATCCACTGGTAATTGCCTGTAATGGTTTATCCAACGCCGTAGCAATTCCATTTATTTTAGTCTTTAGCTCTTTAACTGATTTTTCATTTTCTGCCCGCAAAACGATTAAAGTTCCTGCCGGGTAATTTTTTCCATTTACAGAAAATGACTGATCAGCCTGTCTGACCTTAATTTTTTCACTCTGCAGGGCGGTTAATAATTGAACATCTTCGCTTGATCCCCAGTTAAATAACCAGGCTAAAGGTTTATCAATATTTGTAGATGGTGACTTGATTTCTTCCAATGAAGAGAATTTTCCCCTAATGCTTTCTTTACTTGCATAAGATTTTAAGCCGTATACGTAAGGCAACGCCCATGCGGTAATATCATAGGTATTAGAATCTGTTACTACCGTTTGTGGCTCCAGTAAAACATTGGCCAGCACTGCCCTTGGCTGCTGTACATTTACAATCAAATCATTACGACCTATGGTAAAGTTTTCTTCTTTTTGGGTATCGTAATCATAACCCCTTGCGGCACGATCTCCACCATAAGCAAATTCTATTTTATTTTTGGTAAGCAAAGCAGCCAGTTTTTTTAACCTCGACAGGTTATCTGGTTTAATAATATAACTTTTATAAACGCCGGGTGAGGTTGTTAAGGCATTCTGGAAATATTTTTTAAACTCATCCATCAATTTACCATGATTTTGGGCTGTTACTTCAACGGTAGACATTCCGGTGGTAAAATGATGCGCAATGCGATCTTTAAGCGTTAAAGTGTCTCCATCATTGGTTACAACAGATAAACCTGCTCTAATTCCACCCTGCTCATAAGTCATTCCTATTGCGCCGTTATATAAAGGATAAGTATCGCCGTAGGATGGATATAGTAAATCGAAACGTTCTTTAGTAAAATATTGCCAGCCCTGCTCATCAAAGTATTTAGCGTTGTTTTTACCTACTACAACCTGAAAACTTTTTTGCCATTGGGTAATGTCCTGATGAACAGGCTCTGCTGCAGGAGCGAAGTAATAAGGTTCATTATAGCCCTGCTCATGGAAATCAACATGTACCTGCGGCATCCATTGATTATACAAAGCTAATCTTTGCTGACTTTCAACCTGCGTTTGCCAGGCCCAGTCTCTATTTAAATCGAAATAATAGTGATTTGCTCTGCCACCCGGCCATGGCTCAATATGCTCTCTTGATGATGCATCGGAATTTGGAGCCTGACCAACAACACTGTTAAAATAATTTACATAACGATCTCTTCCATCCGGATTTAAACATGGATCTATAACAACAACGGTGTTCTTCAACCATTCATTCGCTTGTTTATCCTGCCCGGATGATAAGGTATACAACATCTTCATAGCCGTTTCAGTTGAGTTTGCTTCATTGCCATGCACATTATAACTTAACCACAATAAAGCAGGCTGATGATTTAAATCCACGTTATTTGAACTTCCGCTGGCCAGCAATAAGTTATTCGTCCTGATTTGTTCTAACTTATTCAAGTTATCAACCGACGAAATAAAAGCAACCATCAGTGGCCGGCCTTCGTTTGTCTTACCATATTCTATCAGCTTAACATTTTTTGATACGGAGGCCGTTTGTCTGAAATAATCGGCCATCTTAAAATGAGGTGTAAAATGGGAGCCAAGTTCATAACCTAAAAATTCATCAGGAGATTTAACCTGGGCCTGTGCAAAAGAAACTAACGTAAGTGCGACTAAACAGAGCGTAAATATTTTTTTCATTGGAAAGTTGATGATCGGTTAGAGATTATATCAGCATAGTTTTAAAGCTTTAATTCGTTATTTTAACTGATATTTTATCTAATGTACTAATTTTGTTTTTTTTTACTGCGAAAGCTTAATTTTACCGCATACTTTTTACATAAAGCATGATTACCACTGAAATTTTATACGCCCATTTCCTTGAAAACCTTCAAATATCTACGGATACCCGCAATATTATAAAAGGCAGTTTGTTTTTTGCGCTAAAAGGCGATCACTTTAATGCAAACGAATTTGCGGCCCAGGCACTGGAAAATGGAGCCTCTTTTGCCATTATTGACGAAGAAAAGTATAAAATAAGTGATCGTTACCTGCTTGTAGAAGACGTTTTAACTTCCTTACAGGATTTAGCCCGCCATCACCGCAACCAGTTAAATATTCCGGTAATAGGTTTAACCGGCAGTAATGGAAAAACAACCAGCAAAGAATTGGTAAATGCTGTTTTAGCTGAACGATATAAGACTTTTGCCACATTTGGAAACCTGAATAATCACATTGGTGTTCCACTTTCCATACTATCCATTCGCAATGATGTTGAAGTTGCGATTATTGAAATGGGCGCAAACCATCAAAAGGAAATAGAACTGCTTTGTACCATTGCGCAACCGACTCACGGCATTATTACCAATGTGGGTATGGCGCATTTAGATGGTTTTGGCGGGTTTGAAGGGGTAAAAAAAGGTAAAGCAGAACTTTATGCTTACCTGAAGAAAACCAACGGGTACACTTTTATTAACCGGGATAATTCTTATTTGATGGAAATGAGTACTGCAGCCGGCTTAAATAAGCTGATTTTTTATGGTACCGAAACCGGAAATACCATTAAAGGTCAATTAAAAAGCAGTGATCCGTTTATTGAAGTCGATTGGACAAACCATGAGGAAGAATCAAGTGTTAAAACTCATTTAACGGGGAGCTACAACTTTGAAAATATCCTGGCCGCAATTTGTATAGGCGACTTTTTTGATATGAATCCTGAATCCATTAATCAGGGCCTGGCAAATTATCAGCCTAAAAATAACCGCTCTCAATTAACCAAAACCGACCGGAATACCGTAATCTGCGATTTTTATAATGCCAATCCAAGCAGTATGAGCGCAGCCCTGAACAATATCTCAGTTTTAACAGCAGATCAAAAAACAGCCATTTTAGGCGATATGTTTGAACTAGGTCCGGAATCGGCCATACAGCATGAATTAATTGCAAAACAGGCTTTTGAAAGCGGCTTAAATGAAATTATTTTTATTGGTAAAGATTTTTACGCGTACAAAGACAATACAAAAGCAAAATTCTTTAAAACACCTAACGAAGCAGCTGCTTATTTACAGGAAAATCCTATTAAAAACAATATGATTCTGCTTAAAGGATCGAGAGGAATGAAACTGGAAAGCCTACTTCAATACTTGTAATTTAAGCTGCTGAGAATCTATATTTAATAAAGACTGAAGCGCAAAAGACGTGTTCCATTTTATTCCGGCCTTTTATTGAGCTTCTTCAACTAAAATGCCGGCATCACTAATTTCAACCAGCGGATTATCCCGCATGTTTTGCTCAATCTCTATTTTAAACTTTCCATTTTTAGGAAAATGGTGCTTAGTTAGCATAGGCAAAGTATAATTAAACACATTACCTGAGCCACTACCCAGCCATTCTCCATCATTTTTAGCCAGTTTATATTGGTAACGTTTTGTTACCTTGTTATTTCCATCAAAGAAATGGGCTAAAATGTAAATATTAGAATAACGATATTCTGCCGTATGCCTTAGTTTAAAATAAATGTTATACCCTTTTGTATTATCCTTTATTTCAAATTCAGCTGCAATATGGTTTCTATAGGTCCATTTACGATCCGGTATTTTAACATTGGTATCAACAACGCTATTTATACACCCCGAAAAGAGTGATACAACCAATAAAAACGCCAGTAGAAAGGCTGGTTTATTATTCAGCAGCTGGTTTATTTTCTGAGCCATTGTTATCTTTTCGGCGGTTATTATTTTTCCTGCGATTGTTTCTGTTCTTATTTTTATTCGGTTCTGCTTTTACCTCATCAGCCGGCCCGCTACCCTCTGCCTTTACAACAGGTTTTGGATTTTGTTGTGACTTTGGCCCATTTTGAGGCTTAGGTCCATTAACGTGCTGTGGTTTTGGTACTGCTTGCTGCTGAGGCTTCGGTCCGTTGGGTTGAGGTTTTCCGCCACCTTTTTGAGGTTTTTGCCCCTGCGCCTGCTGTGGTTTGGCTGTGCCAGCCGCATTATCTGCCTGCGGAGTTCTTTCTCTTTTATTGCGGTTATTTTTCTGATTGTTATTCCGGCCTTGACTGTTTCTATTTTTAGAACGCTCATCCAAACGGGTTAAACTATCCTGACCAACAACATTTTCGTAATCAAAAGATTTTTCGACAACAACAGGAGCCGCGATTTTAACGGCCTCCTCTTTTAAATTAGGTGCTTTTTTACCTGATTTGTTCAGTGCCATGATCTCTTTTACCCTTGCTGCTGCAACCGGAATCCAGTTTTCATCATTAGGGTAACTAAACCACATAATTTTCTTGAAAATATCAGTTTTTTGATGACGGGCATAGCCTGCCTCTGTATCCAGATTTTCAATTCTATCCGGAATATCTTTTAAAGCATCCAGATAAGTATCCAGTTCATAATTTAAACAACATTTAAGTTTACCGCATTGTCCGGCAAGCTTCAAGGTGTTTAAGGATAAGTTTTGATAACGTGCTGCAGCTGTAGAAACGGTTTTAAAATTGGTAAGCCAGGTAGAGCAACACAATTCGCGACCGCAAGAGCCGATTCCGCCTAAACGGCCGGCTTCCTGACGCATCCCAATCTGGCGCATCTCAATCCTGATCCTAAAGTTTTCCGCCATCTTTTTTATCAGTTCACGGAAATCCACACGACCATCAGCGGTATAAAAGAATGTGGCTTTGGTTTTGTCTGCCTGATAATCCACATCACTGATTTTCATCGATAAACGTAAATCCAATGCCAGTTTACGGGCTTTATGCATGGTTTCCCATTCCATCCCTTTTGCTGCATTCCATTTTTCTACATCAGCTTCAGTGGCTTTACGGTAAATCTTTTTCACCACCTGATCCAGCGTTGTTTTACGGCGTTTCATTTGAATCCGAACCAATTCGCCGGTAAGCGAAACGTGTCCAACATCAAAACCACCGGTCGGTCCTTCAACAGCAACCAACTCGCCAATTTCCAGATAAATGTTATCGCTGTTTAGAAAAAACTCCTTACGTGAACCTTTAAATTTTATTTCTGTAACCTGAAACGGTTTATAGTTAGAAGGCATATCCAGGTTGGATAGCCAATCGTGAACTTCCATTGTCTGACACCCACCGGTGCCACATGAGCCATTACTTTTGCATCCATTAGGGGTGCAACCACCACCTGTTGAACAACTTCCACATCCCATATTAATTGTATATATATTGAGTCCCCGCAGGGAGCGTTTTAAACTTGATAATTTTTACCAGTTGTAAAGATACATCTAAAAACAGAATTTTCGGGTTCGCATTCCGTTCTATATGATAGTGTGCCTTTTCCAATTCGCCGATTATAGCCTCAGCCATAGGCAGACTAAGTACGTGTGTACTAAGTTTTTTTGCCGTTTCAAAGGTTAATGGCGGCAGTTTTACCAATTCTTCGGCCCCACTTAAAATTAAACAACATTCGCGTAAATAATTTACACCATACTTTAAAAAATTCTTCTGATTTTCCCGTCCCCACTTTGCAGCTTCATCTATAAATTCGATTAAATCCGGAACTTTGTTTCCAAAACCCATCCTCAACCAGGCGGTAAAAGTACCCGAACTGTCGCTTTGTGTATCGGCAGCCAATGCTTTAGCTTCAATTAAATTTCCATCCGCTAAAAAAGCATAATCAATAGTTTGATGTTCAGTTAAACCACTACTGTTCAACAAATAACCGGAAACTTCTTCGCTGCTTAGTTTGGGGATTTTAATAATTTGGGTACGTGATAAAATAGTGGTTAAAATCTGATCCTGACTTTGAGCAACTAAAATAAATAAGGTATTTGCAGGCGGTTCTTCGATCAATTTTAATAAAGCATTACCCGCTTTATCCAAATATTCGGGCAGCCACATAATTAAAACCTTCGTTTCGGCTTCAAAAGCTTTATAACTTAGTTTTTTTATAATGTCGTGGCATTCCGCAATGTTAATATTAGCTTGTTTGTTGGCCGCATCTAATTTTGAACGCCAAATGTCCATATCAAAATACGGATCCTGAAGCACCATATTTCTCCATTCATCAAGCACATCAACAGCAGTTTTTATACTTGCCGAAGCAAAAAACGGGTAGGAGAAATGTAAATCCGGATGAATCAGTCTTTCGTATTTTCTACAGCTTGAGCAGATGCCGCAGCTATCATTTTCACCTTTTTCAAGGCAGTTGATGTATTGTGCATAAGCAATTGCCAAAGGCAGGGCTCCGGAACCTGCCGGCGATAAAAAGAGTTGTGCATGGCTAATCCGGTTTTCTTTAACCGTTTGAACCAATTGTTGCTTAATTCTTTCCTGCCCTATGATTTCTTTAAACTGCATTTGGTGCAAAATAAGAAATAGATGCGATATTTGATATAATATAGATGAGATTTGATTAAACCTAGACCGAGTTAGATTTATTTTTAAAGGAAAAGCAGGTGAAATTATGCTTTAGAATATTTTTCTTTTCAATGCTTTAAGCTTAAGCAGATAACACAAAAGCCATACAGATATAATCCGTATGGCTTTTGTATTCAGTTATTCTCTTAAAACCGATACCCTATACCAATATTTGCACGGATACCTGCCCATGGGCCTTTAAGATCTACAACAGCACCATTTGAATCTACTGTATTTGACACTTTCCCCACTGGCAAATCTATTCCATCAAGTTCTTCTTTTAAATCTTTTTGCTCTTGAATTGTTAATGTCTTTGTTCCAGTTAACTTTCCACTTGAAATACCATATTGAGGGCCAAAAATAGACCAATCAAGATAAAAATCATTAGCAATACGCCATTGTGCTCCAAATAAAACACCAGCAGTATATGTATTTAAATGACCACTTAAAGGAATTACCTCAGTTTTATTATTAGAGGTATACTCATAATTAATAGAAGTGTTATAATTTGCATATTTTAAATACGGCGCTATATAAAAGCCCCTAAACACTCCTTTGCCCAAATAAAATTTAATTTCCGGTGTAATGGCAAAGTTTCCCATTTCTAAACTCCCTAATTGATCATCAATGCTATTTAGAGATGATTTAAAAGGCAAAGAACCTTTAGGCATAATTCTCAGGCCCAGGCCCACACTCGTTTTCCCATAAATAGCTCTTTCATATTGCACATTAAATGTCTTCATAGCAAGCGATGGCAGATTTAATTTAATCAGGTTTTCACCCACATCTGAGCCTCCCATTTGTGCAAAACTAATTTGAGAGACACTTAGGCCAATTGCTAAAATAAGGCCAAACCTTTTTGTTAAATTTAGATTCATATATATTTGTTTAAAAAAATTTAGCGAAAAAATTATTCCATATATATTGGAATAAAGATCAATACGTTTTTGAAAAACTTCTTTTGAGATGATTTAAATAAACCTGATTTTCTGAATATTTACTTCTTCAATCTAGTTTTTGGGAAACACTTATGCTTCATCTTTGTTATACTGCAATTCTACAACACATTAGACTAAATTACTGCTAAAGGGGGGCTACAAATGTACTACAGACACCTAAACAACTTGTAAAACATTGATTATAAAAGAAATAAAATACATAATCAGATAAAGAATTGCCCACCAAAGAATTACACAAAAAAGAAAATTATTTTAGGAAATAATATTCCACTAAAGGCTATAAAACATTGCCCAAACCCATTGTATTAGTCTTAAAATCAAAAACCTTACCTTTGGGGCTTTTAATTTATATGGCCCGTATTTTAGCTTTTGATTATGGAACTAAGCGCATTGGTATTGCGGTGACTGATCCTTTGCAAATTATTGCAACAGGTCTGGATACCGTACATCCGAAGGATGTGATTGAATTTATCAAAAAATATATGCTTACGGAGCAGGTTGAGGCCTTTGTTTTAGGTGATCCGAAACAAATGGATGGATCTCCTTCAGATTCTGCTCAACATGTAAAAGGTTTTGCCACACTATTAAAAAAGTCTTTCCCTGATATTCCAAGGCACTGGGTTGATGAACGTTTCACTTCTAAAATGGCGCATCAGGCCATTATGCAAAGTGGTTTAAAAAAATCAGACCGACGGGATAAGGAAAGAGTTGATACCATTGCGGCAACCATCATTTTACAATATTTTATGGAAAGCAACCGTTTATAACCACAATATATGAGCTTGATAAACGAAGATTTACAACAATTATTAATCACTTATTGCGAGCCTGAAAGCGAATTGCTTCAAAAAATAGACCGCGAAACCAATCTTAAAGTTTTAATGCCACGCATGTTATCGGGTCATTATCAGGGTAGAGTATTGAGTTTATTAAGCAAAATGGTTTCGCCCAAAAGGATTTTAGAAATTGGCACTTTTACCGGGTATGCAACGCTTTGTTTGGCCGAGGGTTTAACTGCAGACGGAATTATTTACACCTTAGATATTAATGCCGAACTGGAAGACATGGTTACCACCAATTTTGCAGAATCAGCATATAAAAGCAAAATCAAGTACATATTAGGTGATGCCACAAAAACGGTAAACGATTTAGACGAAATTTTCGACATCGTTTTTATCGATGCCGACAAAAAAAATAACGGAACCTATTATGATCTGATATTTGATCGGGTTAGGCCGGGAGGAATCATTATTGTGGATAATGTACTGTGGAGTGGAAAAGTACTTCAGGACAAACAGGATAAAGACACCAGGAATATTACTACTTTTAACGATAAGATTGCTGATGATGAGCGGGTTGAGAAATTAATTTTACCCGTTAGAGACGGCTTGTTCGTCATCAGGAAAAAGGGTTAACTCAATTGGGTTAGCTGTATTATTGTTTAAACCTGCTCACTGATCCGAAAGAGAACAGTTGGCTGATTAATCAAATTAAATATGAAATTATTTACCTTTTGCCTCTTACTTTTAAGCGGAATAATCGCGAAGGCGCAGAATACAGAGGATTACATTGCAGAACATGTAGAATATGCACAAGGTTTAATGCGTGACCATAAAATTCCGGCCAGTCTTATTCTCGCGGTTGCGATACACGAATCTGCATCGGGCAACAGCAGAATTGCTCAGCATTTAAACAATCACTTTGGCGTTAAAGGGCCAAACAATAACACTGAAATCCGTTCTGCTTACCGTGATTATTCAAATGCAGATGAATCTTACAGTCATTTTGTAGAGATTATGGAAACCCGGGCGCCGTTTAATAATCTTTTCAGCAAATATGATCAGTACGATTATAAAGGATGGGCAAAGGGCATTCAGCGTTGTGGTTATGCGCACAGCCGTACCTGGTCTAGTCAGGTTATTGCTTTGATTAAAAAGTATGAGCTGTATCAATATGACGAAAGGCCAGCAGGTTATGAGGAGCCAGTATATACCTCAACAGTTTCTCACCACAAAAAAAGTACAGTCAGCAAAAATCGTAAATCAACCAGCAACTACACGGTAAAATCTGGTGATAATTTAAGTGTTATTGCCAAAAAGAAAGGCACGACCGTTAAAAAACTGATGCAAAAAAATGGTTTAAAGAAGGCCAGCTTAAAACCAGGACAAAAAATTAAAGTATAAATCAGACTTTTATAAACGCAAAAATTTAATAATCACACTATACTTCACCCTTAAAATGAAATCAAAATATCTCTGTTTAGCTTTAATTGTTGTTTTATTTAGTGCATGTAAAACACGCCAATACAGTAAAAACAATAAGCAAATAGAAAAAGCGGCAAACAAAGCCAATAATAACACTTATAAAAGTTATAACACGTTAAGTTATATTGAAGAGTTTAAGGGCGTAGCGATAGAAGAAATGAATGCTTATGGAATTCCGGCAAGTATTACACTGGCACAGGGCATTTTAGAATCGGGTAGTGGAAACAGCGATTTAGCAAAATATGCAAACAACCATTTTGGGATTAAATGTACTTCTGACTGGAAAGGAAAGAATTATTTTCGTGATGATGACCAGAAGAATGATTGTTTCAGGGTTTATAAAGATGCCCGCGAATCTTTCAAAGATCACTCCGAGTTTTTAAAACGTAAACGTTACAGCTTTTTATTCCAGCTGGATAAAAATGATTATAAAAGCTGGGCCCAGGGCCTAAAAACAGCAGGATATGCCACAAATCCAAAATATCCGGATTTACTGATTAATACCATAGAAAAATACCAGCTGAACCAATACGATCAGTCGGAAAGCGAGAAGCAAAAAATTGCCCGTGAGGACCGTGTTTTCAACGAAATCAATGAAAACATCCCACTGGAAAAAAAGAAATTTACACCGGTTGAAACGCCTCCTCCGGGAGCAAAGCCCATTACTGCTGATGGTACATACACCGTAATTAAGGGGGATACACTGTACAACATTTCTAAAAGATTTAATTTAAGTGTTGATGAGTTGAAAATGCTGAACAACATTACAACAGATGGCATAAAATTAGGTCAGGTGCTTAAGGTTAAATAATGTTAATCCTAAACATTGACTGTTGCTTATTTGTAGTTTTGTAGACTAATGAAATTTATTGCTGCTTTTATTTCCTTCTTTTGCCTTTCGGTGATGCTTTATGCCCAACAAAAACCGGTACAGGGAATTGTTATAGACAAGGAAACCAAACAACGGCTGGCAAAGGTTTACATCTACAACATCCGTACAGGCGATGGCTTATACAACAATACCAAAGGCGAATTCAGCACCTTTGCTATTCCCGGCGATACATTGGTGGCTGCTTTAAGTGGTTATGGTGTAGATACGCTGGTGTTTAAGGGCCAGCCTGCAGCCTATTTCCAGTTAAAATCTTTAGGAATCAGGTTAAGAGATGTCCTGATTCAGCAAAAAAGATTAACGCCGCAGCAGCAATATGAAAAAACGATAAAGGAATATCGTTACCAAACCATGAAAGGCAGCAGCAAAGATTTATTAAATTTAGGCAGTGGCGGCGTGGGTTTAGGAATAGATGCCATATATAACCTGTTGAGCAAACAAGGTAGAAATGCCCGTCATTTACAAAAAATACTGGAAAAAGATTATCGGGAAGACCTGATTGACTATCGTTTTAATGCAAATTTAGTGCAGCAGGTTTTAGGCATTAAGGATGCTGAACTTACAGATTTTATGCAGCAATACAGGCCAACCTATCAATTTGTATTGGATGCCAGCGATTATTCTTTTAACTTGTTTATCAGAAACGCATATAAAAGCTATAGGATAAACCCAAGGGCACTTCAATTACCTGCGTTGCCTAAATTAAGTATTGATAAGCTGTGAAAGCACCGATATTAATTATAAAAAAATTGCCTGCAGCCGGAATGGCTATATTTCCTTTTATCCTGGTAAAATCTGCCTACCTCAAAAAAGATCAGGAAATTATCAATCACGAAAAAATCCATCTTCGTCAGCAATTAGAATTATTAATTTTACCTTTTTACACCTTTTATCTCTTCAATTATTTAATTAATCTGATTAAATACCAAAACCACGATTTGGCTTACCGCAATATAATTTTCGAACGCGAAGCCTATAAACACGAAACTGATTTGGACTATTTAAAAAAAGGAAACTGGTTTGGCTGGTTAAGAAACTGGAAACGATAAATGTAAAACTGAACAGCATAATCATTAGGTTAAACCTTTTATCTATAAGTAATTTTCGTTTTCTTTGTAACCAATGAAGAATTATTTAGCCGCACTATTAGTTATTCTAAGCATCTGCTCTAAAAAATTATATGCACAGGAAATTGATACGATCCCAATCAATACAAAAGACCTGAATATAAAATTAAAGCGTAATCCATTGCCCAGCAGACAGGGGCCGCTTAATTTTGAACCCGTAAAACTGAAACCTTTCATTGTAAATGCGAAGGTAAATTACTGGAAAACCAAAACCGCAATCGGTATTAACATTAATCAGGCTGCTTTTAGTGATAACTGGAAAGGTGGGGGAGTAAACTCTTTTGCCGTTGGTGGTTTACTTAACTACAAGGCCGAATACAATAAAAATAGTTACAGTTATGTTAGCGAGGTTATTTTACAATACGGTAAGGTAAAAAACAAAGCACAGTTGCAAAAGAAAACAACCGACCGTATTTACTGGGATAATAAAGCTTCTTTTCAATTATCTAAAAACTGGTTTTTCTTTGGTTCCATAAACTTTGAATCACAGTTTGATAATGGTTATTCTTACAGCACGGTAAACGGTGCCGAAACCGCAACCCTGATCTCTAAATTTATGGGGCCGGGTTATTTAACTGAATCTGTCGGTTTTGAGTATAAACCAAACAAGTATTTTTCAACGCGGATTGGTACCGGTACCGCCCGCCAAACCTTTGTTCTGGATAAAAACCTGGCCGGTGGAAATCCAGCAAAAAACTTTGGTGTTCCAATTGGAAAAACATTTAGAAACGAGCTGGCTTTTCAAATTGTAGCGGCCTTTGATAAAGACATTTTTACCAACACCAATTTAAAAGCACGTTATGCCATGTTTGTTCCGTATGAGGATATTGCAGTAAAAAATGTAGATCACCGCCTGGATGTTGCCTTAACAGCAAAAATTAACCGCTTTATGAACACCAGTTTAACCGGAGTTGTACTTTACGACAGAGATACCGATACGAAGGTACAAGCCAGCCAAACACTGGCCCTTGGCTTTACTTTTATATTTCCGAGATAAGCTTATAAACCTAAAACACCAATTTCCCAAGTTCAGTATTGCAAACCAATAACGGTTAAATTATACCTTCTTTTTCTTCTTCAGATTTAAGTAGTCGATGTAATATAAAACCTTTACTGATATGCTATTATTTTGTGGTGCAGATAAAATTCCATCCAGGTTTTTAGTATATCGTTTAGTATAATAAGGATCGTTTGTCTCAGCCGCATCCTTATACGATAGAGAGAGTTCGCTGCCGGGCGCAAACTGCCAGGTATAAATCAGGTCGATATTAAAAACATTATAATTACGGTCTGTTCCGGTTAATAGTGCCCCCTCATAGTCGGCTAAGTTTCCATCGGGTTTAAGCAAATAAAAGGTTTTATTTCTCCTGTCGCTCCAGTAATGCCTCAATACAACCGTTAAGCCCATTTTATTGGTAAAAGTATATTTCGCATCAAAAGAATTTTCTACAGTCTGTCTGTCATATTTTGAAAAGATGGCTTGATTACCAATTGATTTTACCCAGTTTACATAGTTGTAGTTCGGGTTAAAGTCTAAATCCAGTCCCAATGCAATTTTATCGCTCAGCCTCAGATTCTGAAAGAAGTAAAAATTATACTCTTTTCCTTTAAAGAGTTCCTGTTCACGGTATCGTACATTTCCACCAAAATTGTAAGCTTTAGCCCGGTTTGGATTTATAAATAAGGCCACACTAAACCGTTCCGGTGTTTTATACAACTGGCCGTTTCTGGCTTCGTAAAAATCATTTCCGGATGCGGCGTAACTTAAATTGATTTCTGCAGACCAAAAGTTTTTAAACTCGATATAAGGTCCGCCTTCAACACTAAAACTTTGGTAATCGCCCGGATTAACTCTTCTTGAATACGTTACATTCATATAGTTAAACCACTTATTATACCATGAATGTGGTTTGTAAACATCGTAATGAACCGTTACACCCTGATCCAGAAAGTTATTATTGGTAAAAAAACCCATGTCGGATGGATCGAATTTATGATCGGCATATCGCTGTAAATAATTCCAGGTAAAATTTCCGCTCTGCTTACCTCCTTTAAACTCATAACTATACCCGGTATTACTTTCAGCACCTTTTAAGTAGCTCATTTTAGCATTTCCACTCACAAAGTATTCGTTCTTCTTATTATTCAGGTTAAACATTAAGGCACTTACATTGGCATCGTAAGCACTGCCTTGTCTTAAAACATTGGTATTAATAAAAGTTGCCGAGCTGTTATTTTTTAAAGACTGATCGAAAACTAAAATATTGTAATTGGTTAAAGGTTGAGTTTCAACCTGTCTTATATTTCCGTTTTCATCTTCCACCTCCGTATGCATAGCATTGGTTATCGCGTTAAAAATACCAATCCCCAAGCCCTTTGATGTTCTGCCCGAAACTTTGGTTGCATTTAAAACTTTTGCTTCGCTTTGGTCTTTTATGATTTTATCGTTGGCATTTATACCGCTATAATCGTAATAAGACGGAATAGAACCGATCCGCTTGGAGTAAAACAAATCCCCTTTATTAAACAATTCCGTTCCTTCGGTAAAAAACTGACGGTTTTCATTAAACTTTACCTCAAAAGGGGTTAGGTTTAAGATTCTATTATCAGATTGCACCTGCCCAAAATCGGGCACTAACGTCATGTCTAGCGTAAAACTGTTGCTAATGCCATATTTAACATCCATACCGCCGTTAAAACGGGCTGTTGTATTTTTCACACCTGGTAAATTGGCTGGATAATGATTGATATAAGCCGAAACATAGGGAGAAAAAGATAAACGTAAAGGCGCTTTAATTTCTTTTAAGCCTGTTAAAGTACCACTTTGATTTATAAAACCACTCACCTTTGGATCGACAAAATTCCAGAAGGTTTGCTGGTTGGCTACCTGTCTTTTTCTGATAAAATTTATACCCCAGCTTTGTACATCTTTACTCGAAAAGCGCAGGGCAGAATAAGGAATTTTCATTTCACAAGTCCAGCCTTTATCATCTATTTTAACTGCACTTTCCCAAACGGCATTCCAATTTGGATCTTCATCCGTATCCGGTGAGTATTTTGCATCAAACTGCACACCCGCAGCGGTAACAAAAAAGCCATTGCCATTTCTGCGGTCTAAAAACGTATCAAAAACAACCCCGATAAAATCGGCATTCCCGATATTATCCCGTGTTACCAACTCATGTACAACGCTATCCGGCTTATCAAACATACGGGCGTAGAGGTACACAGCCCCATCATCATACAAAACCTTAACCTCAGTACGTTTTTCGTTACTTTCTACTCTTCCCGGAACCGGTCTGTTTTCTACAAAACCTGTAGCAATAGGTACATCGCCCCAGCAGACATCATCCAATACACCATCTATTTTCGGTGCCTGACCAGTTCTTATGGCTTGAAGTTCTTTAGGTTTTACCGCAGTTTGCGCAAAACTTACTGAATATATAAATGTTAAAAAAAGGATGATGCGAAGTTTCATTTGCTTGGTTTAGTTAATCATAAGACTGTATCCTATTCATTATGTTGCACCGGCGGCAAAATTTATATCCAAAAAGGGATAAAGTTTTGAATTTGAGTTAATAAAAATTACCGTCAAAAATTGATACATTTGCTTTTTATTTGACAACACTGCTTTTTGCTGCGCCTGTTTTGGGTAGCCGGCACAAAGCTTTCAGCATAAAATATAAGATGTTTGATAATTTACAGGACAAGCTAGACAGAGCATTTAAAGTATTAAAAGGACAAGGCAGTATTACGGAAATCAACGTGGCAGAAACCATGAAAGAGATTCGCAAAGCATTATTAGATGCCGATGTTAACTATAAAACCGCTAAAACCTTTACCGATGAGGTTAGACAAAAGGCTTTAGGCCAAAACGTATTAACTTCGGTTTCTCCGGGTCAGTTGCTTACCAAAATCATGAATGATGAACTTGCTGCCTTAATGGGCGGTGAAGTTACTGAGCTGGAAACAAAAGCCAATCCTACCATCATTTTAATTGCAGGTTTAAACGGTGCAGGTAAAACCACATTTGCAGGTAAATTGGCTTTACATCTAAAAGGAAAAGGCAAAAAACCTTTATTGGTTGCTGGTGATATGTATCGTCCTGCGGCTGTTGATCAGTTAGAGGTTTTAGGTACATCTGTAGGCGTATCTGTTTATGCAAACCGCAATTCTAAGGATCCTGTAGCTATTGCTTTGGAAGGTATTGCACATGGTAAACAAAACGGAAATAACGTAATCATTATCGATACAGCCGGTCGTTTAGCGATTGATGAGTCGTTAATGAACGAAATATCAGAAGTTAAAGCCAAAACTCAGCCTCACGAGATTTTATTCGTGGTGGATTCCATGACCGGTCAGGATGCAGTTAATACGGCCAAAATATTTAACGACAGACTAGACTTTACAGGTGTTGTTTTAACTAAACTAGACGGTGATACCCGTGGTGGTGCGGCCCTTTCAATTAAATCTGTAGTTAACAAACCAATTAAATTTATTGGTACCGGCGAGAAAATGGAAGCGCTGGATGTTTTCTATCCAGACAGGATGGCCTCGCGTATTTTAGGTATGGGTGACGTGGTTTCACTTGTTGAGCGTGCACAAATGCAGTTTGACGAGAAAGAAGCGGCAGAATTACAGAAGAAAATCCGTAAAAATAAATTCGATTTCAACGATTTCTATAACCAGATTCAACAAATTAAGAAAATGGGTAATATGAAAGATTTGATGGGTATGATACCGGGTGTGGGTAAAATGATGAAAAATGTAGACATTGAAGATGACGCATTTAAATCAATCGAATCGATCATTCAATCGATGACTCCATTTGAAAAGGAAAATCCGGATAGCATTCAGCAAAGCCGTCGTTTGCGCATTGCAAAAGGCAGCGGAAATAAAGTAGAAGAAGTAACCAAGCTAATTAAACAGTTTGAAGATATGCGTAAGATGATGAAACAATTTTCAAATCCTGCAGCAGCAGCTAAAATGATGAAAGGTATGCCTAAAATGCCTTTCGGAAGATAATAGAAATTTATTTTTTGTTTATAGGAACGCCCAATAATTACTTATTGGGCGTTTTGTATATCTGAATTATAATATTAAGTTTGGATAATCAGATATACGCCATATGCAAAAAAGTTACGAGAAGATATTTTTATATCTTATTGTATTAATTTCTATCTCGCTAAATGCCAACTGCCAAAACAACAGTGGTCAGGCAACAAATAAAAGCCCGGTAAAACTTAATACAGAATATAAAGTAGTCCATGTGCTGGTTGCACTCTGTGATAACAAATATCAGGGAATTGTACCCGTTCCTGCCGCAATTGGCAATGGTCAGGATCCTAAAAATAATTTATACTGGGGCTGCAGTAATGGAATTTATACTTATTTTAAAAAATCAAAAGAATGGACGCTTGTTAAAAGCCAAAAGTTAAACTCAATAAAGCTGGAGCGTGCAATATTTAAACATGTGAGCAAGAATTACTACCTGGTTGCCGATGCTTATGATGGTAAATATATTAAACAAACCACCCTTGATTTTTTTAACAGCACCTCCGGAAAGCTAAAAGATACCCTGCACATCAATAAAAAAATAATAGGTATAAACGGTAACGCACAATTAATTGCCTACATCGGTCACGATGGTTTAATGGATTTTCAGCTAAATGAATCTTTTGCTAATGTTGACGGACAAAAAAGAGATGCAATTATGCTCGCCTGCATAAGCAAAAAATATTTTTCTAATCATTTAACCGCTACTAAAGCTAACCCTTTAGTTTGGACAACAGGCCTTATGTGCCCGGAAGCCTATACCCTGCACGATGCCGTAAAAGGTTATATTAACGGAGAAAAAAATGAGCAAATCAGGTTAAGGGCAGCTATGGCCTATTCAAAATATCAGAAATGCAGTTTAAAGGCTTCAAAAAATTTATTGGTAACAGGCTACTAATTTAAGCATCATTTGTCTATTAATATTGTTATATTAGTAAAAATCAGACAAAGCTGATCTCCATTTATTTACATCCCATTTATCGTAAACAACGAACTAATGCTTGTAAAAACCTATGGAAGTGCCGTTTTCGGTGTAGACGCTTTAACCATCACAGTTGAAGTAAGTATCAGTGCCGGCAATAAATATTATATGGTTGGCTTACCGGATAATGCGGTGAGAGAAAGCCTGCAAAGGGTAGAAAGTGCTATACAAACTTCGGGCTATCGTATGCCCCGACAAAAAATTGTAGTCAATCTGGCCCCGGCCGACATTAGAAAGGAAGGCTCAGCCTACGATTTATCCATTGCGATTGGAATTTTAGCTGCATCAGGACAAATTCCTGCCGATGATCTTGAAAGTTACTTTATCATGGGAGAGCTCTCCTTAGATGGAAATATCCAGCCCATTAAAGGTGCTTTGCCAATTGCCATACAAGCCAGAAACGAGCATTTTAAAGGTTTTATTTTGCCCAAACAAAATGTTCGCGAAGCTGCTATTGTAGATGGCATTGAAGCTTATGGTGTAGAAACTTTAGCGGAGGTTATTGCTTTTTTCAAAAAAAATAGCCCCCTAAAGCCAACCAAAGTTAATACCAGAGAAGAGTTTTTAAAAAACATTGGAAACTATGAACACGACTTTGCTGATGTTAAGGGGCAGGAAAACATTAAACGGGCTTTAGAAATTGCTGCTGCCGGAGGGCATAATGTTATTTTAATTGGCCCTCCCGGAGCAGGAAAAACAATGCTGGCAAAGCGTTTACCAACTATTTTACCACCTTTAAATTTATATGAAGCCCTGGAAACCACTAAAATTCATTCTGTTGCAGGAAAATTGTCAGCAGCCGATGCTTTAATGACAATCCGCCCTTATCGCTCTCCTCACCATACCATTTCTGATGTAGCATTAGTAGGCGGGGGCATAAATCCACAACCAGGAGAAATATCTTTGGCGCACAACGGTGTCCTATTTTTAGATGAACTCCCTGAATTTAAAAGAACTGTTTTAGAGGTGATGCGCCAACCTCTGGAAGACCGGAAAGTTGCCATTTCCAGAGCCCGATTTTCTGTAGAATACCCGGCTAGCTTTATGCTCGTTGCTTCTATGAATCCATGCCCCTGTGGCTTCTACAATCACCCCGAAAAAGAATGTGTATGTGCTCCAGGGGTTGTGCAGAAATATTTGAGTAAAATATCAGGACCGTTATTGGATCGGATTGATTTGCATGTAGAAGTGACCCCTGTTAATTTTAGCGAGTTGGCTTCAACCCGTGAAACAGAAAAAAGTGAATCCATTAGAGCCCGTGTAATTAAAGCCAGAGAAATTCAGGATCTTCGGTTTGAAAACCATGAAAACTTGCATTACAATGCCCAAATGAGCCCGAAAATGGTTCGTAAAGTTTGCAAAATCAGTGATGCCGGACAAACACTTTTAAAAACCGCTATGGAAAAACTCGGTTTATCTGCACGGGCTTACGATAGAATTTTAAAAGTTGCCCGTACCATTGCTGATTTGGCAGGCAGTGAACATGTAGAACTGGAACACCTGGCAGAATCTATCAATTACAGAAGTTTGGATAGAGATGGTTGGGCCAGATAAATAGAAAGGTTTAAACTATATAGATAGAAGAAACTGTGAAATGTAATGATTTTCCTTTAATGGCAATTGACACATTACTTTTCAAGTTGATCTTTTTCAATATCTGCTCTCTAGCGAATAATAGTTAGATCCCGGCAAATAACCTCAAAATACTAACGAATAATGAAACGATCGGATATATAAGAAAATATTCAATTACTTTAAATTTGAAAGGCATTGGTTTAATACCTCATGTAAATAAAGATATGACTAGCATTATTTTTCTCTTGTTGTTAATTCCAATTTTGGTTTTTTTCATTTTTAAAAATATCCGTCAAAGTGTTAGTACACCAACCAGAATTGCAGAGTTTATATTTATTACCTTATTTGTGCTCTCCTTACTGTTATTTTCCTTCATTTGGGCCTTAAACAGTGCGGATTATTACACCCCAATAGATATTGTTGATGGTGGTTATTCCCCGTTTGCATCTCAACATATACTTACGCTCCTGGTATTCTTTGGCTTGTCCATTTGGGCAATTTTTGCGCTTTGGCTAAAAGGAAATAAACTGCCGCCGGTGTTGCTGGTATTGTCACTTGTTTTTTTAACAATAGGCACGGCTATCAGTTTTGCAGTACTTTTACAAGTATCATCAAATACAGAAGCGAATGATATCTCGATTTTCTTAGTCCCTTTACCGGCAAGCTATATCTTAATTTCTATTGTTCTTGGATTTAAAATAGTCCGTAATGAGGTCGAAATTTCGTCCGCCAGAATGTATAAAAATAAGTTCCTCAATTATTTGAACGCTCAAATGGCAAAAACATCTTTGCAACCCGTTTGGGTATTGGCTTTGCTGGTTCCTGTTTTTATATTGGTGGTGAGCATTCTCATATTATTTGGTCAGGATTATAACTCGATTACCAAAGTCTTTACCGAAACCACTACGTGGCAGTTTTCACAAAAAACACATCCTCCTTTTTTAGATCATAAAGGCCATTATTTGTGCACCGTAGCAGTTTGTGGAAATCCTAAAGTAGTAAAACCTTTGCGGCTGGGCAAAAGACATGGACATGAAATAGTAGTTAACCGACAGTTGTTAATTGCCAATGCTTTTGAAGAATTGATACAGGAAACTGCCCCCCATTTACATAAAATGATTAGAAATAGTTATGATAAATATGGTTACCCGCTTTCGAAGAAAATTACCACTCCCGAAAGTTCAAATCTGGTTTATCGATTAATGAAACCGCTTGAATATTTTTTTCTGTTGGTTTTGTACTGTTGCTGCAGTAAGCCCGAAGAGAAAATAAACAAACAATATTCGATTTAAATAATATTTGTGTGTCAAAATGGTTTGGTTCTCTATAAAGAATAAAAAAAATTAAATCAATGAACAACATTACCATAAAATTCCAAAACCCTTTTGAAGAAAATATAAGGGTAATTAACTACATAAATGAAGAGCAAACCATTAAATCATTTTTAGCCATAAATTGGGAGCAGTTAGATATTGATAGTTACGAAAAACACGATGACGTTATACACGATTACTATTTTTTCGATATCGAATTTACCGATAATCTGAATTTTAAGCATAGCCTTAATATTAGTGGTTTGTACACTTATGGTGAAGTTTTGATGGCTCATGGCCCACAATTTTACATTCGATACATAAGACCTGTCGAAAAAACAAGCAGAGGCTTTTTAGGTTTGGGTGCCCCTAAAACAAAAACTGTTTTAAGCGAACTAGAGATGGAAGAATGTGACAAATTGTTCGTTATAGGCTGCTTAGAAGCTTTTTTAAATCGGGATACCGTTTTTTTAGAAAAAACTATTGTGAATAACACAACTTCACGTTTTTAGATTTCTACATAACAAATGGTAACCAGTTACATCAGAAGATTTGGTTTTAATTAAAAAATGAAAATAATAGTATGCTAAAGAAAAGTTTAAATCTAAAATTAGCATTAGTAATACTTGTAAGCATCTTATTACTAACTAACTGCAGCAACAATAGCAGCGAGAAAATTGCAGCAGACCATGAAACGCTAATCGTTTCTACCTATGGGAGAGTGATGAATATCAACCTTGAGCAGAATAAAATTCAATGGCAATATCAATCTAAATACAATTTAGATGGTAACCGAAATTTGTTTTCGTTAAGCGATGATCTTCTGGTTCAACCTTTCGAAAGTGGAGAATTGATTGCTTTCAACATTAACACTGGTAAAATTTTGTGGCAAGAGCATATTTTGGGCGGTGGCGATGGGGCGGAAGAGGCCATAGCAACACAAGATGGGACACTTGACACGACATTTGTAAATTCGCTAAAACCATTGTTTATGACTCAGCCTTTAATTGCTGAAAACAATGTTTATATCACCTCTACCAATCAACCAGAAAGCCAAAACCACCCTGCGCTGTACAACTTCAATAAAAAAACAGGTGAAAAAAATTGGGTAGAGAATCTACCAACGGTATTTAACCTATTTAGGCCGGTTTTACTTAACGATTATATCTTTGTTAATTCGGCCGTTTTTTTAAACATGTATAGCAAAAATGAAGGTACAAATACCAGTTATGGCATTTTTGATGGTGCTGATGAATTACCAAATGCCGAGCCGAGCCAATTTACCAATCCTATTTATGCCCAAATGCTCAGCGATGGAAAGTATCTTTTTGTAGGCGATGAAAAAGGTAGATTTTATGCTTTGCACTTCGACAAAAACAATAATTTACCCGTTTCGGATATTACGGACCCTAATAATACCTTTGCAAAAAACCCTAAACTATTCGAATGGAAATTTGAGAACCCCAACATCAGCTCCATACAGGAAGACGGTAATACTTACTTGTATGATGATTACATATTAGCCTGTGTAAATCAAACCGATAAAGTACAGCCTGCGATAATAGCCATTGATAAAAATAGCGGAAAATTGAAGTGGAAAACAGAACTAAAAGGAATTGAAAAATGGAGGCTGGTTGGCAATAAAATTACTGCAACCAATGGAGAACTGATTTTTTTACTAAACACAGATGGTGATGTAACAACAACCTTAAAAACCGAAAAAAAATATGCGCCAATTTCTAATATCGAAATAGATAAAAATGATGATTTAATTTATGCCACCGAACAGGGCATTGTTAAATATGAACTCAAAACCAAAAAGTTTGTGGTGCTGATAAAACAAGCTTTTGTTAACGGGCATCATAATTATTTTCAAATAAAATACTTAAGGAAGAAATAATTGACAGTATTATATAGAAACCCAACAGGGAGAAAATTTGTAAAAAGTGAGTTTTAAGGCTACATTTAGCCTGGATAAAAGTGAAAACGAATAATATTAATAGAGAAATTTGACCAAACCTGTGAAAATAAAAAAACTGATTAAACCATTAATCCTTGTTGCAATAGCCGGAATAGTTTTTGTTGTAACTGTTAATTACTATGTAAAATCTAAAACAAATCCTTCGATTTATAGCAATGAAAAAGAGCTGCCAAAAAGTAATGTGGCTATAATTTTCGGGGCTGGGATTAACAACAATAAACCAGGAAAATATTTACAGGACCGCTTAGATGCAGGCATTAAATTGTACAAAGAAAATAAAGTTCAAAAACTTCTGCTTTCGGGAGATAACGGCAATGATGAACACGATGAACTAACTGTAATGAAAACTTACTGTTATGAACATGGGGTTGATACTACAAAAATTTATGTTGACTATGCTGGTTTTGACAGCTACTCTACCATGTACAGGGCTAAGAACTTGTTTAAGGTAGATACTGCCATTTTAGTATCTCAAAAATATCATTTAAACCGGGCCGTTTACATCGGAGATCAGCTGGGTATAAAATCTTATGGTTTTGTTGCAAACCGTGGCATTTACGGGGGATACAACTATGTTCGTTTCAGGGAATATTTTGCCATTGCAAAATCTGCATTAGATGTTGCTAGAAATAGAAACCCTCATTTTATGGGCGCAATTATCGACATTAACGGGCCTTCAAATTATACTAAAGATGAGCAATAGAAATTACACTAAATATATTTTCGTTTGTATAATCACTTTAATTTCATACCATTTATATGCGCAAAACGATAATCCGGTTATAAAAAAATCAGCCGCTACTGTAAAGGCTTTTGTTCCCGATAGCTGGAAAATAATTTACAGTGTAAGCGGAGATTTGAATAAAGATCTTTTGCAGGATGAGGCTATAATTATTGAAAATACCAATCCGAAAAATTTCCTTAAAAATGATGAAATGGGTGCAAATGTTTTGAATATCAATCCCAGAAAATTATTGGTCTTATTCAAAAATAAGGACGGTTATCAGCTCGTTGCCGAAAACACCAAATTTATTCCAACAGAAAATTCTGAGGAAAGTCGCTGTCTGGAAGATCCATTAAGTGAAACCAAAGCATTGGCTATTGAAAAAGGATCGCTTAGATTATCTTTTCAGTATTTTTATTCCTGTGGAGCCTGGGAAGTAACCAACAACGATTATATTTTCCGGTATCAGAATAATCAATTAGAATTAATCGGTGCCGATAGCCACAGTTATCACCGGGCATCCGGAGAAAAATATGCAACCAGTAGTAACTTCTCTACATTCAAACAAGGGAGTACTTCGGGAGGAAACATGTTTGGCAAAAAAGATAACCCTAAAACAAAGTGGCAGCAACTAAAACGCCGTAAGCTAATAACCCTTCAAAACATCACAGAGGATGTTTTTGAGCGCTTTATGGATCAGGGCTAACCCTAGATCACTATTCTTCCTCGTCTTCCTCTTGCGGGGTGTAACTGGCAATGGCGGCACCAATTGCATTTACCTCTTCATCTTCTTCAAAAATTGGAAGCTCCGTTTTGTAATCTAATTTTAACCAGATAGAAGAAGTATCCTTTAAAATCTGGATGTATTCTTTTCCATTTTTAAAAATGGTGTAAGTATCATTTCCTTCAGGAAATACAGCATAAGTAATGGGTCCAACTTCTACATCAAATGGCTCTTGCATGGTCTTTTTTCTTACAAAGATAAACTATACTTTTTAACGCCGTAAAATTTAGTCTATTAAAAAATTTACCCCGATCTGCTTAAAATTTGATCCAATTATATTACTTTACACCTGAATAACCCTATAGAAAGAAAGATGAAGTTAACGTTTTGGGGCGCAGCACAACAAGTAACAGGAAGTATGCACCTGCTGGAAGTTGGGCATTACAAAATACTGATAGATTGTGGCCTTGATTATGAGAAAGATACCTATCAGGAAGAAAATCAGCAGTTTCCGTTTGATCCCGCAAGTATAAATTTAGTGATTTTAACCCATGCCCATATTGATCATTCGGGCAACTTACCCACTTTGGTAAGAATGGGTTTCAACGGGCAGGTTTTATGTACCGGACCAACGGCAGATTTAACCGCTATTTTACTGTTTGATTCTGTTAATATTTTTCTGAGCAAAGAAAAACGTAAACCGAGAACCAAACGCGGTAATTTTAGCGGACCCAAACCTTTATACCTGCAAAAACATGTAATGGATACCATCGACAGGTTTGTAACCATTGCTTTTAATAAACCTTTTCGAATTAATGGCGACATCAGTTTAACTTTTGTTCCCGTAGGGCACCTGCTTGGTGCTGCTGCAGCCGTGCTCACGATAAACGACCATGGGGAGGAGAAAAAGATTGCCTTTACCGGCGATATCGGAAGAGAAAATTACCCGGTACTAACCAATCCTGAAGCTTTACCCGAAGTGGATTATCTGGTAACTGAATCGACCTACGGTGGCCGTTTTCATACCAAAGATCAAACCCTGGAAGAACGTTTAATAAAAGAGATTACCGAGGCTTGTATTAAAAGCCCTGGAAGGCTGATTATTCCAGCTTTTAGCATTGGCCGTACGCAATCGCTGGTTTTTGCCCTGAATCAAATTTTTACCAAAAAGTTGTTGCCTCCAGTTCAAATTTTTGTGGATAGCCCAATGGCGGTTCAGGCAACGGAGATTTACCGCAAACATCATAACCTTGTTAATCAGGAGGCAAAAGATTTTTATCAAACTATGGGGGATGAATTTGAATTTGAGCATCTTGCTTATGTTCATACCATGAAGGAAAGTAAAGATGTTTCCAACTATTTTGACCCCTGCATTATTATTTCTTCAGCGGGCATGTTAGAAGGTGGCAGAATTCAGGATCACCTTTATTACAACATACAAAACTATTATTGTACCATTCTTTTTATCGGCTATTGCGCTAAAGGAACTTTAGGAAATAAATTATTGCGTGGCGATCCTATTGTGAAAATAAAAGACCGCGAAATGATGGTATACGCAACCATTCGTCAAACCGATTTATTAAGCGGTCACGGAGATCATAACGATCTGGTAAAAACAGTCAAACAAACCGGACATCCCAAAAGAGTTTTTCTGGTACACGGCGAAGACAGCAGCTTGCAAAGTTTATCTGCTGCATTACAGGATGAAGGATTTGCTGTTTCTATTCCGGAAAGAGGGGCAGTTTTTGAATTATAACCTATTTTTTTGTTTTAGCATCATAGCAGGAAGAAATTTATTACTTTCTTATCTGTCCATTACCACGCACTACCCATTTATAGCTGGTCAACTCCTCTAGTCCCATTGGGCCGCGTGCGTGTAGTTTTTGGGTACTGATTCCTATTTCTGCGCCCAATCCAAATTGCGCTCCATCCGTAAACCCTGTTGAAGCATTTGCATAAACCGCAGCTGCATCAACTTCATTTAAAAACCGGGTAATCCGTTCCCCATCTTCAGCAATAATAGCTTCGCTATGTTTTGAACTGTATTCAGCAATATGATCCAGCGCCTCATCTAAGTCCTGAACAACTTTAACCGCCATTTTAAGCGATAAAAACTCTGTGCCAAAGCTTTCTGCCGTTGCTTCATTCAGTAACGCCTGAGGGTAAACATTTTTCAAAATCTGATAACTATCTCTGTCTGCAAATAGCTCTACCCCTTCATTGGCCAAAGGCTCAAATAGTGCAGGCAAATCATTTAGTCTTTTTTTATGTAGCAAAACACAATCCAGCGCATTACAAACGCTTACCCTACGGGTTTTTGCATTTAAAATAATGGCTTTGCCATTTTCCAGATCGCCCGTTTCATCAAAATAAGTATGCACAATGCCGGCTCCGGTTTCTATTACCGGAATTTTGCTATGCTCACGTACATAGTTAATTAATGATTGACTTCCCCGTGGGATTAAAACATCAACAAAACCTGTGGCAGCTAACAAAGCTTCTGTTGCAGCCCTTTCTGCGGGTAACAGCACCAGTACATCCTTATTAATCCGATGTTTTTCCAACACCGCATGGATAATTTTAGTAATGGCAAGATTTGAAAATTCTGCATCACTTCCGCCCTTTAAAACGGCCACATTCCCCGTTTTAAAACACAGCGAAAATACATCGGCGGTAACATTCGGACGGGCTTCGTAAATTACGCCCACCACTCCAAGCGGCACCCTGATTTTCTTTAAATCCAGCCCATTATCCAATATTTTTTCTGAAAGAATTTGGTCCAGCGGGCTAACCAGACCGGCCACATTTTCAACGTCTGCTGCAATTGCTTTAATTCGTTGTGTTGTAAGTTTTAACCGGTCATATTTTGGATCTTCCACAGACATTTTTGCAAGATCTTTTTCATTCTCCTGTAAAATAGTTTCAGCTTTGCTCACCAACATCGCTGCTAAATCTAAAAGTACTTGATTTACTTTTTCTTTAGATAAACCTGTCATGCCCCGGCTCGCTTTCCTGGCATCTTCAAAATATTTTAGGTATGTCATTTTAGTATAAAGTAATTATGTGATCAAGTATCAAGGCTGGGTTTACCTTAAACCTTTTGCCTTTTAACCCTCGGCCTTATTAAATTGCCGAGTAAAAATAGTCATAATGAACCAGGGCTTTCTGTTTCTTTTGTCCTATTCGCTCTCTGGCCTTATCCGACCCATATTCTGCAATACCCAATCCAATCAGTTTATTATCTTCATCAACGATTTTAATAATATCACCTTTCAAAAAGTCGGATTGTATTCCAATAATTCCGATTGGCAGTAAACTGGTGGCTTTGCCTGAGGTTAAAACCGTTTTTGCACCTTCGTTAAGCTGAACAATGCCCGTAGCTGCATTTTCAGAATGTGCTATCCATTTCTTTTTACCTGATTTTGTTTTTTCAGGCACAAAACGGGTATGAATCACAGTTCCATTTAACAAATCAGTTAAAATATGATCTTTAGTACCATTGGCAATGTGAACAGAAATGCCAAGTTTAGCTACTTTTTGCGCCATAGTTGATTTGGTAATCATTCCACCCCGTCCAAATTGCGATTTTCCTGTGCTGATAAATGAGCTGAGGTGTGTTACATCGCCTTTAATTTCTTCAATTACCGCTGAGCCTTCTGCTTTTGGATCACCATTGTAAATTCCATTTACGTTTGATAAAATAATCAGCGCATCAGCGTTAAGCATGGATGCAATAAGGCCGGCAAGTTCATCATTATCCGTAAACATAAGTTCTGTTACCGAAACGACATCATTTTCGTTTACAACTGGAATTACATCGTGCTGCAGCATAATTTGCATACAGTTTTTCATGTTCAGGTAATGTGCACGATCTCTAAAATCTTCTTTCGTAACCAAAACCTGCGCACATTTTATCTGATGTTTATCAAAGAATGATGAATAAGTATTAATCAGCTTTACCTGCCCGATTGCAGCCAATAACTGCCTTGAAGCTATGGCATCGTGTTTTTCGGAAATTGAAATTAAACTTCTTCCCGAAGCTACCGCACCGGAAGAAACTAAAATGACTTCAATTCCAAGTTTTTTAATGCCTGCAAGCTCGTCAACCAGGTGTTTTATCCGGGCTTCATCGGGCAGCCCATTTGCCTGCGTAATAACATTTGATCCAATTTTAACAACGATTTTCTTATAGCTTAACTTCATTTTTGCCCGGTACGATAATAAAAGGGCAATTTAATATTTGTTTTTTAATTGTGTAACATTAATGTTATTTATTCATGGTTTTTTCTAAATTGCAGAAACCATAAAATCAAGCTCTTATGAAGTTATTACGGGCGGACAAGAGCTTCGACGCCAGTAGCACGAGGAAGGGAAACTCATGAAGAAGCATTAACCTATGCATTCTTTTTCGCCCTTGTAAGGAATAAACATGCCCGGGAACCACATAAATATGCTTACCAGGAAAATAGAATTTATAACAGTATGCTGACGGATAGGGCCTTTGCACCGCCTTTTAGGTAGAGTACAAATGCTTATCTTTGCAAATCAATGGAATACAACGTTCATACGCTGCCTAACGGCATCCGCTTACTACATGTGCCCTCGGCTTCAACGATATCTCATGCTTGCATTATTGTAAACACAGGCTCACGCGATGAGGCTGAAAATAAAGCAGGACTTGCACATTTTATAGAACATTTAATTTTTAAACGTACCGAAAAACGCAGCACCAATCAGATTTTAAACCGGTTGGAAAGTGTTGGTGCTGATTTAAATGCCTACACCACAAAAGAATATACCTGTGTTCATGCTTCATTTTTAAACCCTTACCTGGATCGTACCTTAGATCTTTTTAATGACATTATTTTTCATTCTACTTTCCCTGAGGAAGAAATGGATAAAGAAAAAGGGGTAATTTTAGATGAGATTTCTTCCTATATAGATCAACCGGAAGAGGCCATAAACGATGATTTTGAAGATTTGCTTTTTGCAGGGCATTCACTTGGTCATAATATTTTAGGTACAACAGAAACAGTTGAAAACTTTACTCGTGAAGACATTATTAATTTCAGAAAACAAAATTACAAAACCAATGAAATTGTAATTGCTGTTTTAGGCAACTACAGCTTTAAAAGTGTAGTGAATAATGGCACAAAGCATTTTGCTGAGGTTCAGGAAAATGCTTCACTAAAAGAGCGTATAAAACCGGTATTGCATCAGCCAGAGAATAAAACAATATATAAACCCATTACACAGGCACATTGCTTATTAGGCACCCAAACTTATTCTACTCACCATCCATATAAAGCCGGATTACTGCTTTTAAATAATTATTTTGGCGGCAACGGAATGAGTTCTGTTTTGAACCTCCAGATCAGAGAAAAATATGGGATTGCTTATACCATAGAATCCAGTTTTTCTCCGCTTAGTGATACCGGGATTTTTACCATTTACTTTGGCACCGATCGTGAAAAATATGAAAAAGCACTTGCCCTGATCTTTAAGGAAATTAAAAAACTAAGAGATAACCCACTGAATAATTTACAGTTACAAAAGGCTAAAAATAAATTTATCGGTCAGATTGCGCTTGGCGAGGAGAACAGAATTGGTTTGATCATTGCAATGGCTAAAAGCCTGATTGACCATGATAAAATTGACAGTTTAGAAACTGTATTTGCCAAAATCAATGCCGTTACCACCGCAGAAATTGCAGAAATAACCACCGAAGTTTTGGATAAAGACAAATTGAATATCTTTACATTCTGTCCAATAGGGGAATAATTCTTATTTTTGTAAAAAAATTTGTCATAGAAAAAGCGAAACGGAACATGGCTGATGACCGATTCTTAATCACATGCAGGGTGACAAATGTATTTTGAAACATACCATTAACAATTCAGATTTTGATCTGAAAAAATATTACCATAATGAAATTACCAATTATTGCCTACGGAGATCCGGTGTTGAAGAAAGTAGGAACTGATATAGAAAAAGATTATCCCGCATTAAAGGAACTGATTGCTAATATGTTTGATACTATGTATTATGCAAATGGCGTTGGTTTGGCTGCACCACAAGTTGGTTTGCCAATCAGACTGTTTATTGTGGATACAGGCGCAGATGATGATGGTGAGCCTGGTTATAAAAGAGTATTTATTAATGCGCAAATTTTAGAAGAAACAGGTGAACCATGGGTTTTTAACGAAGGTTGCTTAAGTATTCCCGATATCCGCGAAAATATATCACGAAAACCAAACATTAAAGTACAATACCTGGACGAAAACTGGGTAGAGCATACAGAAGATGTGGATGGGCTTGCGGCACGCGTAATTCAACATGAATACGATCATATTGAAGGTAAATTATTTACAGATAAGGTAAGTGTTTTACGTAAAACGATGTTAAAAAGTAAGCTGGATGCCATTTCAAAAGGGAACATCAAAACAGATTACAAAATGAAGTTTCCGAATAAGAGCAAAAAGAGATAATTAAAAAGGGGCAGTAAAATTGCTCCTTTTTTGTTTATGTCTGAAACATAATTTCCTAAAGAAATTAAATTTATAAACGGTTAATTGGAAATAATCGGTTTGAACGAAAGAATATACTGATTTAGTTAATTTTCATTCCTTTTCTTATCCCCATCAAAGATTTGTTGCATCAGTTTACCCCAGGCAAACGGGTTTAGCAGTTGAGTGGTTTGAACCATATTCTTATTAATCATCCTGTCAAAATTGTAGCGGTAATTCTGGCTGCCAATTTCCTGTCCATCCCGTGGAAGTGTTTGAATTAAACCATTTATAGATGCTTTTGAAAGGTTCTTTTTGGCAATTGCCATGTCATCGTCTGCCAGTTTCATCGTTAAAAACTCACGCGTAAACTCTTCTGTGGTTGCCCACGGAAAAACCCTTACCGAAGGTAAATTAATTACTTCTGCCTTAAGTTTTACCATGATGGTATACTTATTATCGGGTTGGATTAACGGAATTACTGTGGAAAATTTTTTATAGCCAATTGCAGTAAACAAAATGGTATCACCCGGATTTACAATAAATGTAAAATAACCCCGGTAATCTGCGGCTACCCTCTTGCTTTTGGCAGAAAGGTTGGTTATCGTTACGTAAGGAATTACGTTTGTGCTGTCAATATCTGTAATAATACCCGAAAACTGGATAAGTTTATCCTGTGCTGGCTTTTGCTGAGCAAAAGCGGTTACCGAAAAAATAAGCAAAAGAAGGGTAATACAATATCTCATTAATACAAAAGTAATTTTATTAATAAAACTTCCTTGTTAAATATTGTTAAAGCTAATCTTGTTCAGCCATGTTAACGGCTACAACCGAAGTAATTTGAGGAACAGCTTTCATAATAGCCTGCTCAATGCCCGATTTCATAGTCATAAAACTCATTTTGCAAGAACCGCAGTTACCCAAAAGCTTTAATTTTACTACATTATCCGATGTAATTTCCTCAACAGAAACATCCCCACCATCAGCGATTAAATATGGCCTTATGGTTTCTAATGCCTGTTCTACCTGCTCTGTTAAATTCATTATATGTTTTTTAAAGTATAAAAATAGTAATTTTTTAGCAATTAGCCGGTTGTGCGTTGTTTATAGATATTTGCTGGGCTATTTTACCTGCTATGTCTCCAAATACAGTGTCGAGTAAAGGGTTTTGATTTAAAGCGACCGGCTTACCACTATCTCCCGCTTCTGCGATACTTTGTATAATCGGTATTTCTCCTAAAAAAGGAACATCAAAATACTCAGCAAGTTTTCTTCCGCCACCATTTCCAAAGATGTAATATTTATTATCCGGCAATTCTGCAGGTGTAAAGTAAGACATATTCTCTATTACCCCTAAAACCGGAATGTTAATTCCCGGCATTTTAAACATAGCAAGTCCTTTTTTCGTATCTGCCAAAGCTACTTGTTGAGGCGTGGTAACCACAACAGCGCCCGAGATTGGAAAACTTTGGGTAATGGTAATGTGAATATCGCCCGTTCCCGGTGGAAGATCGACGATTAAATAATCCAGTTCTCCCCAGTTTGTATCATTAAATAATTGCTTAACCGCATTAGAGGCCATTGGCCCACGCCACGGCACCGGCTGATCCGGATCTGCAAAGAAACCTAAAGACAATAATTTGATGCCATATTTTTCGATTGGCAAAATTTTAGTTTTACCATCTTCGGTTTCTACTGCGCCTGGTTTTGCATTAACCAAATCAAACATGGTAGGTACAGAAGGACCGTAAATATCCGCATCAATTAAACCAACTTTGGCTCCATCTTTTGCCAAAACAACCGCTAAGTTACTGGCTACAGTAGATTTACCTACACCACCTTTGCCGGAAGAAACCAATATAATATTCTTAATGTTATCCAGTGAAGATGAGTTAGTTGGCTGCGTAACCCTTGAAGTAACATTGATAGAAATTTCAGCATCAGCCAAAACAAAATGTTTAATGGCATTGGTGCATGCATTTTTCAGCATATCCTTCATCGGGCAGGCCGGTGTGGTTAACTCAAGGGTAAAACTAATCTGGTTATCAACGATATGTAAATCCTTAATCATGTTCAAGGTAACCAGATCTTTTTTTAAATCGGGGTCTTCAACATTTTTAAGTGCATCTAAAACTTGCTGTGGGCTAATTTGCATTGTATTAATTTAAATTCAAAATTAACAAAACATAGCCATATATACTTTTATTTAGGGTTTTTAACTGTAATTTTAACACGAAATAAACATTTAATTGTTACGTTTAAGCAATTAACCATTTTTACGACTATATGCGGATACCAAAAATTAACATTCCTAAAAAATATTTAAAAATCGGTGCCTGGGTTTTGGGTGTTTTTTTAATTGTTTGCATGGCTTTAGGAGCGGTTGCTTATAGTAAAAGAGAGGCTTTACTGAAAAAAATGATGGCTAAGGCCATTGCAAAAGCAGATAAAGATTATGGCCTGGACATCAAAATCGGGTCTGCCGGATTTGCGGGTTTGAGTACCGTAAAAATGACTCAAATTTCAGTGGTTCCAAAAGACAGGGATACACTGTCGCACATTGAAGAGTTGAGTATCGGTGTAAAGTTATTCCCACTTATATTTGGTAACGTTAAACTATCTGAAGTAAAATTAAGAGATGGTTTTGTAAGCATTGTGCTTAAAGATTCTATTACCAACATCGATTTTCTGTTAAAACGAAAAAAGAAAGACAACACAGAAGCCAAGGGAAAGGCAGATTTATCAGAAATAGCCAGTAACATATTAAATCAGGTTTTATACAAAATTCCTGACGATATGGATATGAAAAACATGGTTCTGAAATTTAATGATAATGATACCGCAAAACTTTCTTTTGCTACTACTGCGATCATTGATGGCGGTGATTTAAAATCGAGTATTAATGTAAATAATGGCGAATCAACCTGGCATGTGGATGGCTTAGTGAAACCGGGTAAAAGAAAATTAAGCTTTACAGCCTATGCAGATGGTAAAAAGCTTGAATTACCTTATTTAAATAACAAACTGCATGCTAAATTAAGTTTCGATACGCTGCAAACCGAGTTAAAAGATGCGGGTTATAGTGGTGACGATTTTAAAATTTCAGGTTCCTGGTCGGTTAAAAACATGTTGATTAATCAACCCAGAATTGCCAGTAAGGACATTATCGTACAAAGTGCAAAACTGGATGCTGATGTTTTAGTAGGAAAGAATTATGTTGCATTGGATAGTTCTTCAACTGCCTTTTTGAAAAATGCCTCTATCCATCCTTTTATTAAATACACACTTAGTCCGAATAAAATTTATGAGCTGAAATTAAATGCAGAAGAACAGGACGCTCAATCTGTTTTTGATGCCTTTCCGCAAGGCTTATTCGAATCTTTGGAGGGTTTAAAAGTAAAAGGTAAAATTAAATACAACCTGAATTTCTATCTCGACAGCAAACTACCGGATAGTGTTCGTTTTAGCTCGACATTAACACCTGTTGACTTTAAGATATTACAGTGGGGCAAAACAAATTTGCAAAAAATTAACAGTCCTTTTGTATACACGCCGTATGAGTACGGAAAACCGATGCGTGACATAACGATTGGTCCGTCAAACTCAAATTTCACCCCTTTAACTTCCATCTCTTCAAACTTTAAAAATGCTGTATTAACCGCAGAAGATCCTTCCTTTTTTACACATAACGGTTTCGTAGAGGAATCGATCAGAAAATCAATCGCTGTTAATTACAAAGAGAAGAAATTTAAACGTGGTGGAAGTACCATCAGCATGCAGCTGGTCAAAAATGTGTATTTAAGCCGCCAAAAAACACTGGCCCGCAAAGCAGAAGAAATTTTGATTGTTTGGCTTATTGAACATAATCACCTGGTGAGCAAACAAAGAATGTTAGAGGTTTATTTTAACATTATGGAACTTGGACAGAATATTTATGGAATTGGCGAAGCATCAAGGTATTATTTTGGAAAGCAACCTGCGGATTTAACCATTGGGGAAGGTATATTTTTGGCCAACATTGTTCCAAAGCCAAAAGCAGCCATGTATAAATTTGCCGGAGACGGAGGATTAAAACCCTATTTATTTAATTATTTCAGGTACATGGGTAACATTATGGCCAGAAGGGGTTTAACACCCGCTGATACATCTGGCTATGGTTTCTACAATGTTAGACTTAGAGAAGGGCTTCGCAAATATTTAACACCAGATACAGTAGCTATCGATACCAATGCCTTTGATGAGGATGGAGATGTGGCTCCTGTTGTTATGCAGGATCAGAATAAAAATCTTTTCGATCGTTTATTTGGTGGTGGTTCAAAAAAGGATACAACAAGTAAGCAAATTACAAGTCCTGCTGATACCACAAAAAGTAAAAAACAACTCAGACAGGAGCGCAGAGAACAACGAAAAAAAGAACGCGAACAGGAAGACGGGGGTTAGGCTTCGATTTCTGTAATTAAATATTGATTAAACATTTTAAAACAACATGCACAAAATTCAGGTAGAGGATAAAGAATTCGAGATTTTTTTAGAAAATGATAATCTGAATAAACGCATCAGGCTGTTGGGTATTCAAATGAATGTTGATTATGAAGGCAAATGTCCTTTATTTATTGGTGTTTTAAATGGTAGCTTTTTATTTATGGCCGATTTAATCAAAGAAATTGATGGCGCCTGCGAAATTGCCTTTATGCGTGTTGCCTCTTATGAGGGAACTGAAAGTTCAGGAACAGTAAAAGATTTGATCGGCTTGCCTGACGATATTGAAGGCCGGGATGTAATAATTGTAGAAGATATTGTTGATACCGGCCTTACGCTGACGCATATTTTAAAAACCATTAAAGCAAAAAATCCTGCCTCTGTAAAGGTGTGTTCTCTTTTACTAAAACCAGCTTCATTAAAACACAAAATTGAAGAGCTTGAATATATCGGCTTTGAAATCCCAAATGAATTTGTAGTCGGTTATGGACTGGATTACAATGGCTTGGGCAGAAATTTAACCGATATTTATAGAGCGACTTCTTAGAGATTAAAAATATAATTTACCTTGCAAAAGCGCTCTAAAAGCTGATCGTTAAAATTTGCGCTTACCCTTAGCATCTATACAAATTAGCATTAATTTCATAATGTTTAACAACAAGGACTTGAGTGTTTTTTGCTTGACGAAAGGATAATAACAAAGCCTTTATGTTTAAGCTTAATATACAGTTTAATTTATTTTTCGCACCTTTGCTCAACAATCAAATAACACAATGACTATACACAAAGAAGGTTATACTACTATAGCTTTAAGCATACTATTTATCTTTATCATTAACGCATTTGTTGATTACAAATATTATGATGTAACCTGGCTTCGCTGGTTTATTTACATTTTTTCGGCAGTGCTTTTCATAATTGTTCTGCAGTTTTTCCGAAACCCAAGCAGAAATTTTTCGTCAGGAGAAAATCTTGTAATTTGTCCGGCTGATGGTAAGGTTGTTGTAATAGAAGAAACAGAAGAAGGTGAATATTTTAAAGATAAACGTCTGCAGGTTTCTATTTTCATGTCACCGGTAAATGTTCACATTAACCGTAATCCTATTTCGGGTGTAGTTAAATTTTTTAAGTATCACCCCGGAAAATATTTAGCGGCATGGAATCCTAAATCTTCAACAGAGAATGAGCGAACCACTACCGTTGTAGAGCATAAAAATGGTACACCTATATTATTCCGTCAAATTGCTGGTGCTTTAGCCCGCCGTATTGTGTGGTATGTTAAAGAAGGCGATCAGGTTGTTCAAACAGAGCAATTCGGGTTTATTAAATTCGGATCAAGAGTAGATGTATTCCTTCCCGTAGGGACTAAAGTAAACGTTGCACTTAACGATGTTGTTAAAGGCGGAATAACCACTTTAGCAGAATTAAGCTAAAAAGATATGTTTGAGAAAAAGGCGGTTTGAATATTCAAACCGCCTTTTTTATGTTTTAATTTTTTGAAATACCTTTTTAGAAATCTATTGTATCATTTCCTTTAGGCTTATCAGACACTGGCGGAGATTGATCGCTGATTAATCTTTGTGTTGGATAAGCAAAATCAGATTTATTGTTCATCACAATTTCCATAATTTTAAAGTTGATTTCCTCTTTTATAGCCAGGTAATCGTTATAGGCGGTTAGCGAAACAAAATAAATCACTTCAATATTTAAAGAAGAATCTCCAAAACCTTCAAAATAAGCATTACCATCATCACTTGTATCCGGATGTTCTTTGATATAGGTTTTAATTTCTTCTACAATTTTTTTTATGGTTGGTGGCTTTGTTTCATAAGTAATTCCGAAAGCAAACTTAACCCTTCTGAAATTTCTTAAACTCATGTTTTCCAAAACGCCATCAATCATCCCTTTATTGGGTATAGTGGCCATTGTTTTCTCGGTAGTACGGATTAAAGTACTCCTAAAACCTACTTTTTCTACTGTACCTTCAACACCATCTACTTTAACCAAATCGCCTACGGTGAAGGGTTTATCCAAAAATATAGTGAAGGAACCCAACAAGTTTTCTAAGCTTTCTTTTGCGGCCAGCGCAATTGCAATACCTCCGATACCTAAACCTGTAATGAGGGTGAGTACATTAACTTCAAAAACAAAACCCAGCAAGGTAAAAAAGCCTATAAAAACAACAATTGTTTTAAAAAGTTCCTTTAAAAACGGCACCAGCTGATCGTCTGATTTATTTTGTGTCACTGCCGCCTTGTATAAAAGCACATGAGAAATAAAATCTATGATTCGGAGAATAATCCAGAAAATGGATAAAATAATCAGAAACAGAAAGATTTTATCAATACAATCTCCAATTGAAACCGGAATCTGTTCTTTCACCTTACCAACAAGTTTACTATAATGGTATACGGTAACCTCAAGTGGGTGTTTAAGTTGATTAATAGAAAGATAAAGGGTGGAGAACAGGATAAAAACCTCAATAGGCTTTAACAACAATGAAACAAAGGTATCATCATGAGCTTGTTGAGAGAATTTTTTAAAAAGCCTGAAGAGTAATTTGCTTAAAAGCTTAGAAACAATTCTTTTAAAAAGGAGTCCTAGTAGAAGTATAGTGCCAAAAAGAAAATATGCTCTAATGTTATTTCCCCAAAAAATCTGGTTAAAAAATTCAGAATTCATCATGACGACAAATATATAAACAAAAAAACCCCCACGAAGTAATCGTGAAGGTTATATCTTTTTATAAAGAATATTATTTTCTTAAAGATTTGATACGAGCTGCTTTACCAGTTAATGCACGTAAGTAGAATAATTTCGCTCTACGAACTTTTCCATAACTGTTTACTTCTACTTTCTCGATATTTGGAGAACTGAAAGGGAAGATACGCTCTACACCAATACCGTTACTCATTTTACGAACCGTAAAAGTTTCGTTAGCACCTGCGCTGTTACGTTGTATAACAACACCCTGGTAAATTTGAACACGTTCTTTATTACCTTCGCGAATTTTATAGTGTACGCTCACTGTATCGCCAGACTTGAACGCAGGAAAATCTTTTTTCGCGATGGCCTGCTCTTCAACAAATTTTACTAAATCCATGATTTTAAGCTATTAAACCGATATTCTTTACCTTGAAAATCGGATTGCAATATTAGGGAAATAATTTGATATAAAAAAGTCTAATTTAATTTTTTCCACAATCTTTATGAATTCCACATTCGATTATGTTAATTGCTTCTATTTCAAAAGGTCAGGACGACGTTTCTGAGTACGTTCCAACGCTTGTTCGTGCCGCCATTCATTCACCTTTGCTTCATGTCCGCTTAATAAAATATCAGGCACTTTATGTCCCCGCCAATCTGCAGGGCGTGTGTACACAGGTGCATCAAGCAAATCTCCCTGAAAACTATCAGAAAGCGCAGAAGTTTCATCATTTAAAACACCGGGGATTAATCGCACTACAGCATCAACTATAATTGCTGCCGGCAACTCTCCACCGCTTAAAACATAATCACCAACGGATATTTCTCTGGTTACAAAAATGTCGCGTATGCGCTGGTCTATGCCCTTATAATGCCCGCAAAGAATAATGATGTTCTTTTTAATAGATAATTCGTTAGCGGTACTTTGATTAAGCGTAACGCCATCAGGACTCATGAATATGATTTCATCGTAAGTGCGTTCCGCCTGTAATTTTTCTATACAAGCTGCAAAAGGCTCAATTCCCATTACCATACCACTTCCACCACCATACTGGTAATCGTCTACACTTTTCTGCTTGTTGGTTGCATAATCTCTAAGGTTATGGACAACAATTTCAGCAATCCCCTTTTTTTGGGCTCTTTGCAAAATAGAGTGTGCAAAAGGGCTATCCAGTAAAGCGGGCAAAACAGTTATAATATCGAAACGCATAGGGCAAAGTTAAAATTTTTGTATTGAGAGCATGAATAGCTATCTATTTTTCCAGATAAATATCCAGCAAACCCTCTGGCAAATCAAGCGTTAATATTTTTTCTTCTTCGTCGATCTCAACAATAAAATCTTCATTCAGCGGAAAAAGAATTTCAGTTTCTTTATATAAAACAGTGGCTACAAACTGTTGAGGATATTCGTTTACCTCTAAAATTTCACCAAGTTCACCCAATGTTTCGTCTGTTGCCATAAAACCTTTAAGGTCTGTGTAGAAGAATTCGTCTTCGTCGCGTTCAGGTTTTTGAGTTAAAGGCAAATACAATTTCTTTTTTAAAAGTGGCTGTACTTTATCAATGTGGTCCGTATCATCGAAATTAAAATATCCGGTTTTATTGGCCTGAAGTTTTGCTGATGCTACAAAATAAGGCACAAGTTTGCCGTTCATATCTGCGTAAACAACATCAAATTCAAGCGCTTCATAGTCATCAAACTCAAAAAACACCTGAACTTCTCCCTTTAACCCTCTTGTTTTGGTAACGTAACCTATGTAAAATGCTTCTTCGTGTTTCATATTCTTACCTTGTCATTCTTCTTTCTTCAGAACGACATTTTTAGTTAAAAAAATAGCGAAGCCCTTTAAAAGATGCTTCGCTATTTTACGCTAAATAAAATTAATTATTCTGCGCCTTCTTCTTTAGTAGCTTCTGCTGCAGGAGCTTCCTCAGTAGCCTCAGCCTCAACAGCTGGTGCTTCTTCAGTTACTTCTTCTTCAACAACTTCTTCTGCAACTGGTGCATTTTTAGCTGCGATAGCACTTGCTCTATCTTCTTTTTTCTTCGCTTCTGCTGCTAATGCTGCTTTACGGGTTTCAGCTTTTGAGCTTGCTAAACCTTCTGTTTTACCAGAGATTTTACCAGCTTTAGCGTCTAACCACTCTGCAAATTTAGCATCTGCCTGCTCTTGAGTTAAAGCACCTTTTTTCACACCACCTTCTAAGTGTTTTTTGTATAAAACACCTTTGTAAGAAAGAATAGCACGAGCGGTATCAGTTGGTTCAGCACCACTGTTAACCCAGGCTAAAGTTTTTTCGAAATTAATTTCGATGGTTGCAGGATTGGTGTTTGGGTTGTATGAACCTAAACGCTCAATGAATTTACCATCACGTGGAGAGCGGGAATCTGCTACCACAACGTGGAAAAAAGGTTTCCCTTTTTTACCGAATCTTTGCAATCTGATTTTAGTTGCCATTTTTCAATTGTATTTATGTATTCAACATAGTTCCCGGAGCTTCGTGCTGCGGGGTTGCAAAGATAACTAAAATACTGTAAATTAAAAACATAGTTTAATTTCTTTGTTTTAAAGATATTTACGTCAAAATATTTGCTGATACGATATGAAAAGAATTGCCATTGATATGGACGAAGTGATAGCTGATGTTATCCCTAAATTTATTAAACTTTATAATCGCGATTATGGCGTTCCATTAGATTTAGTTATTGAACCGGGAAACGAAATATACAAACATGTTCCGGAACATCTAAACCAAAAGTGGTTCGAATACATCAATGAACCTGGTTTTTTCAGAGATTTAGCCGTTATTGCTGATAGCCAAAGGGTGATTAAGGCCCTGCAGGAAAAATATGATGTTTATATCGTTTCCGCAGCAATGGAGTTTAGAAACTCGTTAACGGATAAATACGACTGGCTGGCCGAGCACTTTCCGTTTATTGACTGGCAGCATATTATTTTTTGTGGCAATAAAATTATTGAGGCTGACATACTGATTGATGACCGCATCAAGAATTTCACCACTTTTAAAGGTCGCCCACTTTTGTATACTTCTCCACATAATTTACTCATTACCGATTATGAAAGAGTAAGCAGCTGGCAGGAAATCGAAGAAAAGTTACTGTAATTTGAAAATTATTCTTCCTTAAAGCACAAACTCTAACGTATAAAATTAGGGTTTGTGCTTATTTAAAAATTTGGCTGTGTATTAGTTAAAACTGAACTCACCAATCAGGTTACCATTTTTATTATTGGCTTCCATTGGCAAAACAATTACTTTTCGTTCTTGCTTCCCTGTAGAATAGCGGGTATAAATTTCGGCAGTAATGGTGGTTGGTCCACTAATATTAATCTGACTGTCCCCAAAATAGTTTACCTCAATTTTATATTTACCTTTCACTGCTTTTTTTACCATAAACTGTTCTGGTCCGTAACCCGAAGTAAAATCATTGCTAATGCGGCCTCCAATTTGAGTTCTTGGATTACTGTAATAACCTTTTTCACCTGTCGGATCTGTTAACCATAAATCGATATCTGTGTCATTTTTATTCCAGTTTAAAACTACTCTAATATCAACAGGCAATGGAAAAATCATTCTTTTATCAATGCCGCGGACATTTAATTTGTCTTTATGATTGTTAATCAGATTATTTATTTCGGAAATAATAATTTCTTCAATTCCCTGATCTCTGTCTGCTATTTGCGAATTATAACTTTGCGTTAAAACTTTATACAAATGATCCAGGGCTTTTTGGTATTGTCCGGCATCTGCTAAAGCCAGGGCATAATCCCGGTAACTTTGAGCTTCCATTGGACGCCATTGCAATACTTTTCCGGTAACAAAAATTTCTTCAGTGTAATTACCGGTTTGTTTTAATTTATAGGCCAGTGTTTTATATAAGTCAGCATTTTCTAAATCCAGATCGGCAATATTACTTAAAATGGTTAAAGCCCTTACACTATCTTTTTGCTGATAAAACCAATTGGCTACATCAAAATAAAACATTGGTGTAGTGATGTAACCAGGTCTCATTTTTAAATAGGCCAGATAAGCACTGTCTGGCTTTCCATTTAAATTTTTCATGTAATCTTTATCACTTTTAAATTCAGGAATTATAATGGTTGGCCCCTGAATCATTTCGCCCACTCTCGTTATTATTTTTTTATCTGCTACCTGTAAACCGGCAACACTTCCTTGCAAAGCAACTGAAGCACTAGCCATACTTTTTCTTTGAACGACCTGAGACGAGGCTGTTACGACAACTTCATGTAGGGCATTGCTTTCGGTTTCCCTTCTGTTGGCTTGATTTGGTGGAATGGCCACGGGCGCAGGCACTCTCATTTCCTGTACCTCCATTTTCTGGCTTGCAGGCTCGGCAGCAACCACATCAGCTACCGGATCGCCAGCCACCGTTGGGTATTTATCTTTTTCTTTATTTGTTTTCAAAGCCCTGAAATCTGTATTCCACCAGGTTTTCAAATCCTTGGTCATCGCCACTGCAGCATTCATAAGGTCTGTTTTACGCTCCAAAATATCTGCCCGGCGTTGTTTCATTACCACATCATATTCACTGCGCAGTTCGGCAGGCGGTGTAATATCGTAACGTAAATAATCATCCAGGTTCTCTAAAACAATCAAACTGGTGTTTCTGGTTACAATGCCAAATTGTTTACTTAAAGCACTAATGTCCTCTTTATTTGCTTCGTACTGGATATCCATTTCGGCAATCTTCTTTTGTGCCCAAACCCGCCTTACGTCAATACTGGTTAATGTATGTTCAGTTGCATTTAAACGGATCGGTACTTCCAAAACAACCGTATTCCCATAGCCAAACTGCAACATAAACTGTGTATTTAAACCGTTTAAAATTCCGGCAAGAGAAAGTTGCCCATCTACATTAACATGCAATGAGGGATAAACCTGTTTTACATCGACACCATTTTTAATGCCCAGAAACTGTAAATTTTCCTGACTCAACTGCTTAAAAGCCGTTTCTGTATTTATGGCGTTTAAATTTATAAACTGACCCCCGGTTTTTAAACTGATGTATTTTAAAGTGCTATAATCCGCTTTTAAAGCTGTATTTATGGTATGAACGGGCTTATTTAGATTAACTGTATTTTTGCCAAATGTGGATAAGCCATCAGAGAAAAACAGATATTCTTCTGCCTGTAAGTTTTTTGAATTTATGGCGCTAAAATTTGTTCCTCCATCATAAACAACGCTTTCCAGTTTCTTTTTTAAAAGCGCCCAGTTTCCATTAGTAATTACAAAATTACCTCCACTTTTAAAGTTGTTGTTTAACAATCCTAATTGAATGGTTAAATTTTGCTTTTGTTTTATGATAAGGTCTAAAAGTTCCATTTCCTTTTTCACGTCCCGCTGCAAACCGCTTAAAGAACAATCCCAAATTAAGCCGATTTGGTTTGCCCATTGTCTTGGTCTGTTTTGAACCTTTGGAAAAACATTAACCATAAAATAATAGCCGGTTGAAGCTTTTTGCATCTGCACTTCGGGCAAATCACTACGCTTAGGCAGGCTTATGGTTAAGCCATGTTTTGGCTCATAATTGGTTTTCTTTATTTCGCCAACATAAGTATTACCCTTTGCGCTAAAATTAAATGTCCCATCAGGCTGTTCTGCCAACTCAGGTTTAATAACGCTTTCAAAAACAGTGGTTTTTAATGCAAACTCTTCTATAGGTTGATTGTAATCCAACGGCAAATGATACTGAAGTGCATTTGTATGATTAAAATTAAGCTCTTCTTCATAACCTACAATTATAGTCCGGCTCCCTTTGGCGGGTAATGGATATATACGGGTGCGAAAGTTATTGCCCTCTACTTTTTCCAGCAAACCCGGATCAACACGTCTTCGCTCGATGCTTTCAAAAACTTCAGTTGCTTTTGCCTTTTCAACTGGTACTGCTTCACGCATTTTACCATTAATGTCAAGTGCGTACCTGCTAACCGTTACTCCATCGGGCATTGGAAATGTTAATTCTCCTTCTAACACCCGATTGCTGTTGTTGTAAAAAGTCATCGTCATAACCGTAGTTGCAATATTTCCGGTAATCTGTACATCGATGTTTAGCTTTTTCAAATTAACCGCTTGTTTTTGCGCTTCATTTTCTGCTTGCTGAACTTTAAGCACAGGCATTTGTGCCTGAACAAAGGTTGCCAGTATTAATAGGGGAAATACGATTATGGCTTTTAGTTTTTTCATAATATTGGTTTTTAATAGGGATGCAAAATTTGTTGTGATTGCATAAATTTATTTTAGCATTTCGTTTTAAGACTCCATTTTTTTTATTCAGCACCAGGAAAATTTCACCTGTGTAAATAAAACCAGTTGTTTTAAAATGACACTTAAACAACAGTAATACAGGCTATACCAACAAAAAACGAATACTGATTTTCTAATAATTTGTAACAAATTATATAACTTACCATCCAAAGAGAAAAGAATGCTATGCTGATAACTACAACGCCTTCTGTAGAGGGCAAAAAAATAGTGAAGTACATTGGTCTGGTAACAGGCGAAACCATTATTGGTGCAAATATTTTTAGAGATCTTTTTGCGGGAATTCGTGATATTGTGGGTGGAAGATCCGGATCTTATGAACAAGTTTTAAGAGAAGGAAAGGATACCGCCGTAAACGAAATGCAACAATATGCAGCAGCACTTGGTGCAAATGCAATTGTTGGTGTAGACCTGGATTATGAAACCGTTGGTAGCGGCGGTAGTATGCTCATGGTTACCGCAAGTGGTACTGCTGTTGTTATTGAAGATATCTAGTGTTTTTTATTAACGGAGTTAAACTTCAGGTTCGTCTCTGCTAATGAATTTTTATTTGCTTATTGCGAAAACTAAGCAAAACAAGAAAGTCCTTCCGGTGCGGGAAGGACTTTTCTTTTTATCATTCTTTTCGGGTCTAAAAAGACAGAATATCAATTAATTTTATCCAGGTTGAACTTACTTTCTCAGCATCAATATGTTTAATGGCATGATCGAAGGGTGTAAAAACCATTTCTTTGTTTATTTGCCCGGCCATAACTCCGCTTTCGCCTTTAAGTAATCCCTCTACAGCTACCACACCTAATCTGCTGGCCAGTACCCTGTCCATGCAAGTTGGTTTTCCACCACGCTGAATATGTCCAAGTACCGAAACCTTGGTATCGTAATGAGGGTATTTCTTCTCTAAAATTTCGCCAACTTTAAATGCCCCGCCAGCATCATCTCCTTCGGCAACAATAATTATTTTCGATGATTTGTCTTTACGGCTATGCTCCAGTTTATGTAAAACATCTTCAACGCCCATATTGGCTTCCGGAATAAGAATTGCTTCTGCACCTACTCCAATACCGCTTCGCAAAGCAATAAGGCCGGAGTCGCGACCCATTACCTCAACGATAAATAACCTGTCATGCGATTCAGCAGTATCCCTTATTTTATCCACTGCGTCAATTACAGTATTAATTGCGGAATCATAGCCTATTGTAAAATCTGTTCCCGCTAAATCGTTATCAATTGTTCCTGGTAAACCAATAATTGGGAAATTAAATTCTTTGGTAAAAATATTGGCTCCGGTAAAGGTTCCATCTCCACCAATCACAATCAAGGCGTCAATGTCAAGTTTTTTTAAATTCTCATACGCCTTCTTTCTTCCCTCTACCGTTTTAAATGCTTCACTCCGGGCTGTTTTTAAAATCGTTCCGCCACGTTGGATAATGTTGGCAACAGATTTACGGTCCATTGGAATAAAATCGTTGTTGATTAATCCCTCGTATCCGCGAAGAAAACCAGTTACTTCTACATCATAATAAATTGCGGCCCTTACTACAGCCCTAATTGCGGCATTCATGCCTGGCGAATCGCCGCCAGAGGTTAAAACACCAATGTTTTTTATCTTACTCATTTGTTTGTTTCTTAGCAAATTCGGATAATCCTTTATCCAGATATTGCAAATATTTGTTTATGTCAAATTCTACCCCGATTGGAGGAGAAACTAATTCTTTTTCATCAGTGCCCAAAAGTACGTAGTATGGTTGAGATATTGTTTTAAAACGTTCAGCTTGCAAATGCTTGAACTTTTTACCAACTGTATTTACTTTTGTCTCTAATACTTTTGAATCAAATTGTTCCGCCTCGGGTAAGGCCGTTTTGTCATCCGTATAAAGTGATACGACAATATAATCTTCCTTTAATTTTTTTAATACCCGGGGATCAGACCAAACCCTGGCTTCCATTTCGCGGCAATTTACACAGCCATGGCCCGTGAAGTCTAAAAACAGTGGTTTTTTCACTTCTTTGGCATAAGCTAAGGCTTCTTCGTAATCAAAAAAGCCATCAATATGATGTGGGATGTGCAAAAACTCAGCATATTTTCTTTTAGAATGCGGTTCCGTTTTAGTTTGTGTTCCACTATTATTTTCCTGTCCGATTACAAAATCCTGAGTAGAAAGAGGAGGAACCAAAGCACTCACGGCTTTAAGTGGCGCACCCCATAAACCGGGAATTAAGTAAAAAGCAAAAACAAATGCTGCACCACCTAAAAATAATCTCGGCGTAGAAACATACGGAACATCACTGTCGTGAGAGAATTTTAGTTTTCCAAGCAAATAAAACCCTAAAATAAAGGCAATCACGATCCATATAGAAATGAATACTTCGCGGTCCAAAATCCCCCAGTGATAGGCAAGATCTGCTGTTGATAAGAATTTAAGTGCCAGGGCGATTTCAATAAGACCCAAAACAACTTTTACGGAGTTTAACCATCCGCCAGATTTAGGCAAAGAAGTCATCCAACTTGGAAAAATTGCAAAAACAACAAAAATTAGTGCCAAAGCCAATGAGAAGCCAAACATCCCCATAACCGGAGCTAAAAAGCCTCCGCTTTGGCCAACGGTTACCAGCAGGGTGCCAATTAAAGGGCCGGTACAGGAGAAAGAAACAACAGCCAATGTTGCGGCCATGAAAAATATACCGGTTAATCCTTTTGAATCTGATTTAGAGTCCATTTTATTTACAAAAGAGCTCGGGAGTGTAATCTCAAATGCCCCTAAAAAGGATATTCCAAAAATTAATAGAATCAGAAATATAAAAACGTTAAAAAAGCCATCTGTTGCCAGTTCATTTAAGGCACTGGCTCCAAAAATTATTGTAATCAATACACCTAACACTACATAAATTACAATAATGGAAACACCATAAATTATAGCGCCTTGTATGCCTTTTCCTTTTGTTTCGGCTCTTTTGGTAAAATAACTAACGGTTAAGGGCACCATTGGGAAAATACATGGAAGCAAAAAGGCAATTAACCCCGCAATAAAACCTGCGGCAAAAATAGAAAGAAGGGGCTTAGAAAGATTTTTTTCGGCTTTTACAGCATCAACTTTGGCGGTCGAAACCGTGTCTTTTTTGACAGAATCTTTAACAATATTATTTGCGGCACTATCTTTTGCAGAGCCGACCTCTATAAATTGTAAATCATCCGGGGGGGCGGTTGCAGTAGTATCCTGTATCACTACAGCGAAACTTTTAACGGCTGGCAATGCAATAAACATTGAAACCATTAGTAACAATAATAAAACCTTTTTCATTTGTGTGTTTTGTGTGTGTTTGAAAGCGTGAAATTAAGCATAATTTTGTAAAGGATTAATCTTTAAACCCCTACAGCACTTAGATTTTACTTTAAACAGAAACAGTCCCGAAAATTCGGGACTGTTTTATAAAAAATTTTTCAATTTTATTTTACCGGAATGCTAAACTCAACTTCTTCCGGAGGAAGACATTGTTTATCGTTACATACCATAAATTCTACTTTACCTTTAATGGTTGTTGTTCCCTTATTCAATTTAACCTTTTGTTGAAAGATAACTTGTTTTTCGAAATAGCTAACATTCATTTTAAATGTAGATTCATATTTAACAACCGCTTTAGGTTCTACTGTTTTGCCAACCAGGCTAAAGTCTTTAGATGGAGTAAAGGTAAAAGTGGTTTTTACTGGCCCACCATCTTTAATATTTTGTGAATAAATGTGCCATCTGTCGTCGATAGTCGCTTTTAAATATAAAACGGCTTCTGTTTTACTAACTTTTTTCGCTACATAAGCCCAGGTTACTGGTTTTTCAATTTGCGCAAAGGCCCCGAGGATGGTAAACAACACTAAAGATAGTGCTAAGGTGATTTTTTTCATTTGTGTGTTTATTTTGTGTGTATAAATTCTATTTCCTTGAAGTTAAAAACGCTTTCGCCGGTTTCAGTTTCCATAATTAAACGTCCGTTATCTTCAACTCCTTTTATGATCCCTTCAAAAACCTTTCCATTTTGCTTATATGTGGCGGTAACATTGAAGTTATATAACCTTTTAAGGTAATCGCTTTGTAAAAAATCGTATTTACCTTCTCTCAAATTTAAATAGTATTTTTCCATATAAACGAATATTTTCTCTAATATGATTTCTAAAGGAGTTTCCTTTTTTAGCAATTGAATCAGAGAAATTGCTTTTTGAGTTAAATCTGGTCTAAAGTTTTGCTGGTTAATATTTAAACCAATGCCAATAACGGACGATTTTATAAAAACACCTGTCAGTGTGTTTTCGATTAAAATACCACCTAGTTTACGCCCCATACAATAAATATCATTAGGCCATTTCACTTCAACAGGCTCATCAACAAATTGTGTTAAAGCTTCACTCACGGCTAAACTAACGGCTATATTTAAATAAAACTGTTTATTTAACGGTAAAAATGAGGGCTTTAAATAAATACTGGTGCTGATGTTTTTTCCTGGTTCTGTTTGCCAAACACTTTCCTGTTGCCCCCTGCCTGCAAACTGATTATCTGCCATAATTACAGTTCCTTCGGGTAATGGCTCGGAATTTGAAGCCAGATTCTTTAAATAGTTATTAGTAGAATCAACTTCTTTTAATTTGATTAAATTTTGACCAACAAATAGTGTCGAAAAAGTGTTATTTTGCAAGTGTTGAATTTATATTTATTGTAATCTCAAAATTAAAGCATTTTAATGGTAAAAAAGAAAATAGTAGCCCTTTCTACATACCTTTCTGAATTAGCCGTACATGGCATTCAGGAAAAAAAAGGAGAAGATATTGTGCGGTTGGACCTTAGAAATATTCATTCCTCAGTAGCAGATTTCTTTATTATCTGCAGTGCTAACTCTGGCACACAGGTAAAAGCTATAGCAGATAGTGTAGAAAAAGAAATTTATAAAAATACCCAGGCTGATCCCCGACATAAAGAAGGTTTTGAAAGTGCAGATTGGATAATACTGGATTATTTTGATGTGGTTGTGCACATTTTTAAAACAGAAAAACGCCATTTTTATGGCATAGAAGAATTATGGGGCGATGCAGAAAGCACAAACTTTCAGAGCGCTTAACCATAAACATACCTTTTGAACGATACAAATGAACGATAATCAAAATACAAACGACAACAAAAAACCGGGAAAACGTATACCGAATATCCCGAAAAAGCCACAAAAAGGATCAAAATTCAATGTTTTTTGGGTTTATGCAGCTATTATAGTCGCTATTTTTGCCGGTCAGTTTTTTCTTAGCTCAGACGGAGGAAAAGAAGTTGACTACCAAACATTTGAACAAAAAATGTTGTTAACGGGCGATGTTAGTAAAGTAGTTGCCTACAAAGCCGATGATTTGGTAAAAGCAGAAGTCTACATTAAAAAAGATAGCTTAAATAAACCTCAGTATAAAGCCTATAAAAATACCAGTTCTTTAAACGTATCCTCTTCTGGTCCTACCGTTTACTTTAACTCTGGTACAATGGATGGCCTGGACAAACAATTGGCAGATTCTCAAAAAGATTTACCAGCTACGCAACCGAAGGTTTTAGCAGAAAAAACAAGCCGCAGCAATCCATTAGCCAGTTGGTTTTTAAGCATCATTTTGCCAGTATTGTTATTAATTGGTTTCTGGATTTTTATGATGCGCCGTATGGGCGGTGGTGCCGGTGGTGGCGGTCAGATTTTTAGTATTGGTAAATCTAAAGCAACTCTTTTTGACAAAGAAAGTCAGGTAAACATTACTTTTAACGATGTTGCCGGCCTTGAAGAAGCAAAGCAAGAGGTAATGGAAATTGTAGATTTCCTTAAAAACCCAAAAAAATACACCAATCTGGGTGGTAAAATCCCTAAAGGAGCATTACTGGTTGGCTCTCCGGGTACAGGTAAAACGTTATTAGCAAAAGCTGTTGCAGGTGAAGCACAAGTTCCATTTTTCTCTTTATCAGGTTCTGATTTTGTAGAGATGTTTGTGGGCGTAGGTGCTTCACGTGTACGCGATTTGTTTAAACAGGCTAAAGATAAAGCACCTTGTATTATCTTTATTGATGAGGTTGATGCTATTGGACGTGCCCGTGGAAAAAACAGCGTAATGGGTGGTAACGATGAGCGTGAAAATACGTTGAACCAATTACTTGTAGAAATGGATGGTTTCGGAACCGATTCTGGAATTATTATTCTGGCAGCAACCAACAGACCAGATGTGTTGGATTCAGCCTTGTTACGTCCGGGTCGTTTTGACAGACAAATTTCTATTGACAAACCAGATTTAGTTGGCCGTGAGCACATTTTCAATGTTCACTTAAAACCGATTAAAACTTCTGCAGAGGTTGATGCAAAAAAATTATCAGCGCAAACACCTGGTTTTGCAGGTGCCGAAATTGCAAACGTTTGTAATGAAGCGGCTTTAATTGCTGCCCGCCGCAACAAGGAAAGTGTTGATATGCAGGATTTTCAGGATGCTATTGATCGTGTAATTGGTGGTTTAGAGAAGAAAAATAAAATCATCTCTCCTGAAGAAAAACGCATTGTTGCTTATCACGAAGCTGGTCACGCCATTGCGGGTTGGTTCCTGGAGCATGCCGATCCTTTGGTTAAGGTATCAATCGTTCCTCGTGGGGTTGCTGCGCTAGGTTATGCACAATATCTACCAAAAGAGCAATTTTTGTACACTACAGAGCAATTAATTGATGGTATGTGTATGACAATGGGCGGTCGTGTTGCTGAGGATATCACTTTTGGTAAAATTTCTACGGGAGCGCAAAACGATTTGGAACGCATCACGAAACTATCTTATGCCATGGTAACTATTTATGGTATGAATGATAATGTGGGTAATGTTTCTTTCCATGACCCACAGAACGAATACAATTTTAACAAACCATATTCTGAAAAAACTTCAGAGTTAATTGATATTGAGGTTCGTAAGTTAATTGGAGATGTTTACATTAAAACGAAACAATTATTAACGGATAAACGTGATGGTTTAGAGAAATTAGCTCAAAAATTATTGGAAAAAGAGATTTTATTCCAGGCTGATTTAGAAGAAATTTTAGGAAAACGTCCGTTTGATACGCGTACTACTTATGACGAATTTGTAAATGGAACAGGCGATCAAAGCCCTGCTGCAGAAGGATTAGTGCATGATGGAGTAGGCGATACTGATATCAATCAGGAAGTTACGGGGTTAAACCCTTCTTCAGAAAAAGAATAAAAACACATTATGTTATAAATTGCATATAAAAACAATTATATATAAGTTTGAAACCTTGGACGTAAAAAATTCAAGGTTTCATTTTTTTAGATGATGAAGGATAATACGACAGCGAAAGAACAGATACTAAAAAAGATAAGGAAGGCGCTTTTAGAGAAACGCGAAAACCCCTATCCTAATTTAGAAGAAAGCCCATTGTATAAGCAAAATACAGAAGCGCTGGAAATATTATTTGCAGAACAGTTAACCGCTATATCGGGCAATTTTATTTTTTGTGAAGATGGAATCGACTTTATTGAGAACATGCTTCAACTGGCCGAACGGTTTAAGTGGCGCAAAATTTATTGCTGGGAACCTGAATTACAGGAGTTTTTAGCTAAATATGAATTCCCTTTTTATCAAACAGACAAAGATTTTGACCAGGCCGAGGTTGGCATTACACTTTGTGAAGCCTTAATTGCCAGAAATGGTAGTGTAATGGTTAGCAATGAAGGCGCCGCAGGCAGAAGATTAAGTATATTTCCCCATCATCATATTGTTATTGCACGTACAAGTCAGTTGGTATTGGACCTGAAAGATGGCTTCCAACTTCTGAAAAATAAGTATGGCAATCAAATCCCATCCATGATCAGCAATATTACAGGACCAAGCAGAACCGCCGATATTGAAAAAACCTTAGTACTCGGAGCGCATGGCCCTAAAGAACTTTTCGTTTTTCTTATTGACGATTTTTCTTAAATAATTTCTATTTCTAATTTATTAATGATAGTTTTATACTACATACCAATTTAGTATATGGTATTATAATTATGAGCGCAAGATTAAATACGGTAATTGCCGGAACAGGGAGCTATATTCCAGAGAATATTATTTCCGGAAACGAGTTTCTCAATTCAACTTTTTTTGAAAACGGAAATAAGCTGGATAAGGAGAATGCTGAGATTATTCACAAATTCTCGGAAATTACAGAAATTATAGAAAGGCGCTACGTGTGCCCGGAGCAGCTAAGCAATCAGATTGGTGCGAAAGCTGCCGAAAGAGCAATTGAAAACGCCGGAATAGATAAAGAAACATTAGATTATATTATCTTTTGCCACAATTTTGGTGATATTCCATTAAACAGCAACCGTACAGATGTTTTGCCTTCTCTGGCGGCAAAAGTAAAACAACAATTAGGCATCGTTAACCCTGATTGCGTGGCTTACGATATAATCTTCGGATGTCCGGGATGGGTTCAGGGATCTATACAAGCAGATTACTATATTAAAAGTGGAGATGCCAAACGCGTAATGGTTATTGGTGCCGAAACCCTTTCAAGAATCATCGATCCACATGATCGCGATAGTATGATCTTTTCTGATGGCGCCGGAGCAGTTATTTATGAGGCTGCAGAGCAGGAAGATAAAACCGGTATCCTGGCACATAAAACTGAAACTCATGCCGTAAACTATGGCAACCTGCTAACCATGGGAAAAGGCTCCCACCCGGATGAAACCAGTGGGAATTTTTATCTGAAAATGAATGGCCGTAAATTGTATGAATTTGCTGTTGTTCAGGTGCCACAGGTTATTAAAAAGGCACTTGATAAAGCCGGATTAAGTGTAGAGGATGTTAATATTGTATTTGTGCACCAGGCCAATGGAAAAATGGATACTGCAATTATGAAACGTCTGTTTAAGCTTTACGATATAGATACTGTACCTGAAAATCTGGTCCCAATGACGATTTCATGGCTGGGTAACAGCTCTGTAGCAACGGTACCAACGCTTCTTGATTTAGTTTTAAAAGAACAGGTTAAAGGTTATAAGGTTAAAAAAGGCGATGTTGCCGTATTCGCATCCGTAGGTGCGGGCATGCACATTAACGCATTTGTTTACCGTTTTTAAATTCTTCTTAATCCAGCCTTAGCCTGACTTTCAATACTATTTTCATATTCATGATTTTTCATAGAAATAGCGGTATTGTAAGCTTCTTTCGCTTTGGCTGGGTTTTTCTTTTTCTCGTAAATTTTACCCATCTGCAAGGCTGCATTTGAAGCAAAATAATACTTCAGACTCTTTCCCTGGTTAATTGCTGCCTGATAAGCCACCAATGCCTGATCATCTTTTCCAAGATCGTCGTACACACGACCCAAACGGTAATTATACTCTGTTTTGTCTTTATCCGTATTGTAATCCGCGGCTTTAGATGCTTCCAGGATTTGCTGTGCTTTTGTTAAATAACCTCCGTCAAATAAAAGCCTCGCCTTTAAAAGATCTGCATCGGGTGCCGGCGCTACCGCTTCATTTTGTGCCTGTTTATCTTTTTCATTGTAGGTATAGCCTCCATTTGCAGCTTTAGAAGCATAAGCTGTATAATTTGACTTATCTCCTTTTAACAACGCAATCCAGGCCAGATGTAAATTAGCATCTTTAATGTAGTTTACGCCCTTATTTATCTGTAAAAACTTATTAAAATGAACAGAGGCCGTTAAATCCAGCTTGTTTAAGTGTGCAACGCCTTCCAGGTATTCCAGATAGGGAAAAGGTTGGTAAACGCCACCTTCAGGTCTCGATTTTAAAATATTTATGGCCTCATCATTATGCCCGTTTTTAATGCAAACGTAGCTTTGCAAATAAGATTTAAGTAAACTGGTATCTGCTATCCGCTCCGTATATTTCATGGTTTTAGCATAAGCAGACGGGCTGTGTGCAACATCAGTTAAAACGTAAGCGTAATAAAAAACAACTTCTTCGTAAAAAGGCTCAAAAGATGATTTAGGCAGGTTATCGGCTAGCTTTTCAAACATGGCGAGACCGTTTTGCAAATTCCCTTTAATACCAAGGGTTGATAAAGTGCTTTTTAATGCTCCATCAGGAAGATTTCCTAAAACGGCATTAATTAATCCAAGCCCCTTTAGGTTGAGGTGAAAATTCGGGAATTTCTTTGCGTTCTCCTGCAATAAACTATTCGCCTTTTTAATTTCCATTGCTGCATTAAAATATTCTCCGTAACGGCCTCTAATCAATGCCCATTGCAAATTGATTTCTGCCTGAGCATATAAATAATAAGGCGATTGTTTATCATCATCGCTGATTTTATCCAGCCTGGCCGACTTATTTCCCTTCAAGCGATCGAAATCTGCCTTACTTTCAGAGGTCAACAAGGTAAAGTAGTCAACATAATTCTCCAGCAACGGAATTATCGAATTATTGGGTCTGAGTTTTTTCTCTGTAGAAATATAGGCTTTTGCATTACCGAGTTTTAATTCGAAAATACTTTTATAGGCATTTAAGCAATTGGCATTAAAATCGAAATTTGCAAATAAAGTAAGGGGTGAAACCAGCAGAAAGAGCACAGAAAAAAAACGGAACTTTTTAACCATTGAATTGTATTCTAAATTTTGCCCGGTACGATTAAGGCAATAAATTAATCTAATTAATATCTAACCTTAACGCAAAATAACAATTCTTGTTTTATGATAAAAACAAAAAACGTCCCGGTTTGACCGGGACGTTTTAAATAATTTTTAGAATTGACTAAGCTTCAGCTACTTCGTGAGTAAGGGCTTCATCAACCAAAATACGACCACAGTGCTCGCAAACGATAATTTTTTTGCGTTGACGGATGTCTAACTGGCGTTGAGGTGGAATTTGGTTAAAACAACCTGAACAAGAATCGCGATCGATTGTTACTACTGCCAAACCATTTATTGCATTTTTGCGTAAACGTTTGTAAGCAACTAATAAGCGCTCTTCGATTAAAGGCTCAGATTTATCTGCTTTTTTCTGTAAATCCTGCTCTTCTTTTTCAGTTTCTGCAGTAATTACACCTAGCTCCGCTTTTTTAACGTCTAAATCTTTTTTTCTGCCTTCCAGTTCAGCTTTAGCAGCTTCGTAGATTTCAGTTTTAGAAGTGATTTCAAAACCGTGTTCTTTAATTTTTTTCTCAGAAACCTGAATATCTAATCCCTGAATCTCAATTTCTTTAGTTAAAGCATCGTATTCACGGTTGTTTTTAACTTCTTTTAATTGAGTATCGTATCTTTTGATTGCTGCCTGAGCATCTTTAATTGTGTTTTTACGGGTTACGATAGAATCTTCCAGATCATCAAGTTCGCCTTTAATTTTCTGAATTCTCGTTTCTAATCCTAAAACATCATCCTCAAGATCAGCTACTTCCATTGGTAATTCGCCTCTTACCTGACGGATTTTATCAATTTTAGTGTGGATGTTTTGTAATTCGTATAAAGCTTTTAGCTTTTGTTCTACGGTTTGTTCCATTAAAACAAGTAATTTATGGGGTTTGTATTTTGCTCCGTTAAACGGATTGCAAAGTTAGCAAATTTTTTCTGAATAATTTCAACCAATAAATTTGAGGTAAATTGTTCAGTTTCAAAGTGTCCGATGTCGGCGATGATCAATTTTTCTTCTGCATCAAAAAACTCATGATATTTGAAATCAGCAGTAATAAAAGCATCGGCTCCGGCAGCAATGGCTTCTTTTAACAGAAAACTTCCTGAACCTCCACAAACAGCTACTTTTTTAATCCTTTTCGGCAAAATTTCGGTATGTCTGATTACTTTAGCCTGCAACCTGTCTTTTACCAGGTATAAAAAGTCATAGGCATCCATATCATATTCCAGCCAGCCCAGCATACCCGAACCTACCTGATCATTTTTATTTTCCAGTTTATAAATATCGTAGGCCACTTCCTCATAAGGATGATTTTCAAATAAGGCCACCAGGATTTTCCGCTCTGCCTGAACCGGATAAATGGTTTCTATCCTGATTTCGGCTTCGTGGTGCTGATGCCCCTTTTCTCCAACAAATGGATTTGAGTTTTCATTTCCTTTAAAAGTACCGAAGCCTTCGGCATTGAAGCTGGTTTCACTATAATTTCCAATATTTCCCGCACCCGCGTAAAAAAGAGCTGATCTCAATTGTTCTGCCTGCGCATGAGGGCAATAAGTAACCAGTTTTTTCAGTAACCCGGTTTTAGGTGCAAGAACTTTAGTACCGCTTAAGCCCAGGCGCTCACAAATCCGGGCATTTACCCCGGTATGAACACTATCCAGGTTGGTATGAATAGCATAAAGCGCAATATTATTTTTTATGGCTTTTAGCACCACACGCTCTACATAATTTTTACCGTTAAATTTTTTTAAGCCCTTAAAAACAATAGGATGGTGCGTAATAATTAAATTGCAACCTGTGCGAATCGCCTCATCAACAATTTTTTCTACGCAATCCAAAGCCACTAATGCGGCATGAATTTCCATGTTTGGGTCGCCAACAATTAAGCCCGAATTATCGTAATCTTCCTGGTAATTGAGTGGGGCTATGCTTTCGAGGTAATTTGTTATTTCCGCTAATTTCATTTTATAAAGATAGAAATTTTAGTGTTTTCTTCATTTAGCAGAAAGGCTGCCCGAACATCATTTTTGTTATAAGCCCAAGCATCTCTTCTTCTTGCCTGAAGATGCTCCACTATTTTTGCACAACAGCCCAAACCTAAACCCGACAGAAACAAAAAGCCCGCAAACTCGGTTTTTCTCCGGGTGCGGACTTGTTATGTATGGCGGGAACGAACCTTAAAATTAGTTCTGTCTTTGCTTTTCTAAAAAAGGGGCTTATTGAAATCCACCCATTCTAACCATTTGCAAACTTTCGAAAACCATTTTCTGGTTATATTCAAAAGCTAGGCTTTTATGGTTCACTACATCGATAATTGAACCGATAAAGCATAAACCGATGGTTAAAAGGTACAAAATACCCATTCCAACCTGCCCAACAATAAACCTTTGCAAACCTGGCACTACAAATAAACCGACCAAACAAAAGATTAACATATCTGATGCGCTTTTTCTTTTGCTGCTGTAAACCATTAAGAAGTTACGCAACTGTTGTTCGCTTAAACCTGCGGTTGCTTGCTGTAAATATGAGTATTCCTCTGGTGTTATACCTGGTAACGACATTAGAGGTGATTGAAATATATCCATGACTTTTATGTGTTAAATGTTGAAATTTTAAATTCTTTTTTCTTTATTATTAAGGTGTAAATTCTATAAAATATAATCAGCAAAGCTGGAAAACCAAACCAGTGTTCTTTAAAACTCTGGCTAAATTCGCCATGAAAAATGTAATTTATTGACCTGCCTAAACCACAACCCGGACACCAACTCTCTAAGCCTAAATTTGCTAAAGGACATAAAGTAAAATGATGTTGATGACTATTAGCTGTTGCCAATAACACTAAAGCAATTATCCAGAAGCAAAGTTCTAAAGGAAAGCTTTTAATGTATTTCATGTTTCAGTTTTTATATATTTTAGAGGTTCGTGGAAAAGCTTTGTTACATTAAAATACGTTTATTCGACGAATTGCAGTAAATATCCGACAAATTAGCTTATTCCCCCGAAGAAAAATAGCGCAATCTTAATTTGTCTGGTTTTAATCATCGAAATTATAATAAAATCGCATCGCATCCTACAATGACGATAAAACTAAAAAACCTTTAACTCAAAAGAGAGGTTAATTTAATATCAAGATTACAATTGGAAAAAATCAATTCAGAAATAAACATTAAATTTGTGCCTTGAACATTCGCGATTTAATAAACAGATATAAAACAGACGATAGGGTAGCCGCATTTAATAAGGTGCTCAACAGTTCTAAAAACCCTAAAATACAACTCAAGGGGCTAGTAGGTTCTGCAGATGCTGTTATTGCCCTATCATCTTATTTTTTACTGCACAAACCTTTGCTTTTTATTTTTCCTGACCGGGAAGAGGCGGCTTATTTTCAGTCGGATTTAGAAAGCATTTTAGACCAGCAGGTATTACTTTTTCCTTCCTCTTACCGTAAATCGTTTGATTTTACGCAAGTTGATACGGCTAATGTTTTGGCCCGTGCCGAAGTTTTAAATGAACTTAACCACGATTCGGAATATGGTAAAATTGTAGTTTCTTACCCCGAGGCCATTGCTGAAAAGGTTATTGACCGTTCGGCACTTGAAAAAAACACGTTAGAAATTAGCATCGGAGCTAAACTGGGCATTGATTTTATTAATGAATTTTTAATTGATTATGATTTCGATCGCCGTGATTTTGTTTATGAACCCGGTCAGTTTTCGATTCGCGGTGGTATTGTCGATATTTTTTCCTTTTCTTCTGATTTGCCTTACCGGATAGAGTTTTTTGGCGATGAGGTAGAAAGCATCCGTAGTTTCGAAATTGAAAGTCAGCTTTCTGTTAATGACGTAAAATCACTTACGATTGTACCTAATGTTCAGGCTAAGTTTTTAACCGAAAGTAACATCAGCATCCTGGATTACATCGATCAGGATACGCAGCTTTGGTTTAAAGATGTAGAATTTACACTCGATATTATTAAAGCAGGCTATAAAAAAGCAGTAGAGCTTTGGAAAGCCCTGCCCGCAGCGGATAAAAGTCAAAACCCTGAATGGATTGATCCAAAATTTGCCTTTACTGATGAAAAACTGTTGGGCGATCATTTACAGGATTTCCCTTTAATCGAATTTGGAAAACAATTTTTTTACCAGACGGAGCATCGTTTCGAATTTGAAACCAAACCGCAACCTTCGTTTAATAAAGATTTTAACCTGTTGATTCATAACCTTAAAGAGAATGAAAAGGCAGGAATTGTAAATTTTATTTTTACAGATTCGGTTAAGCAGATTGAAAGGTTATATGCCATTTTGGATGATATTGATAAAACGGCAAAGTTTACTCCGATTAACAGCATGCTGCGTGAGGGCTTTGTAGACCCGCAAATTCAAACCGCATTTTATACCGATCATCAGATTTTTGACCGTTACTATAAATACAAACTTAAAAAGGGCTATCAAAAAAGCCAGGCCATTACCTTAAAAGACCTTCGTGAGCTAAAATCGGGTGATTATGTAACCCATATTGATCATGGAATCGGAAAATATGCCGGATTAGAAAAAGTAGAGGTTAATGGTAAAACCCAGGAAATGATTCGTTTGGTTTATGCAGATAACGATTTGCTCTACGTAAACATCAATTCTTTAAACCGGATTGCGAAATATAGCGGAAAGGAAAGTGGGGTGCCCAAAATGAATAAGCTGGGTACCGATGCCTGGGATAAGCTAAAAAAAACCACTAAAAAAAAAGTTAAAGATATAGCCAGAGACTTGATTAAGCTTTACGCTCTGCGTAAAACTCAGGCAGGAACAGCTTTTTCTCCGGATGGGTATTTACAAACCGAACTGGAGGCTTCTTTTATCTATGAGGACACCCCTGATCAGTTAAAAGCCACTCAGGATGTAAAAAAAGATATGGAAGCGCCGCATCCGATGGATCGTTTGGTTTGCGGGGATGTGGGCTTTGGTAAAACAGAAATTGCCGTTCGTGCGGCCTTTAAAGCGGTAGCCGAAGGTAAACAAGCCGCTATATTGGTGCCAACAACGATTTTAGCTTTACAGCATTTTAAAACGTTTTCTTCACGGTTAAAAGATTTTCCGGTTACCGTAGATTACATTAATCGTTTTAAAACCTCCAAACAAATTAAAGATACACTTGCCGAGGCTGCAACCGGAAAAGTTGATATCCTAATTGGCACGCATCGTTTATTAAGCAAGGATGTAAAATTCAAAGATCTTGGCATCATGATTATTGATGAGGAGCAGAAATTTGGCGTTACAGCAAAAGAGCGGCTTAAAGCGGTGAGGGTAAATGTTGATACTTTAACCTTAACAGCAACCCCCATTCCAAGAACCTTACATTTTTCACTGATGGGCGCCCGGGATTTATCCATCATCAGCACACCACCACCAAACAGGCAACCCGTTAGCACCGAATTGCACGTTTTTAACGATAAATTAATTAAAGAAGCGGTACAGTTTGAACTCGATCGTGGCGGGCAGGTATTCTTCATCCACAACCGTGTTAATGATTTGATGCAATTGGGTGGAATGATTCAAAAACTTGTTCCTAAAGCGCGTATAGGTATTGCACACGGCCAGCTGGACGGCGATGCTTTGGAAGATGTAATGCTCGATTTTATTAACGGTGAAAAAGACGTTTTGGTGGCCACAACAATTATCGAGGCAGGCTTGGATATTCCGAACGCCAATACTATTATTATTAATCATGCGCACATGTTTGGCCTGAGTGATTTACACCAAATGCGTGGTCGCGTAGGCCGGAGCAACAAAAAGGCCTTTTGTTATTTATTATCTCCCCCTTTATCAACGCTTACTTCAGAAGCCAGAAAACGTTTAAGTGCCATCGAAGAATTTTCTGATTTGGGAAGCGGTTTTAATGTAGCCATGCGGGATCTGGATATTCGCGGAAGCGGAAACTTACTGGGTGCAGAGCAAAGTGGTTTTATTGCAGAAATTGGTTTTGAAATGTACCATAAAATATTGGATGAAGCCATTCAGGAGTTAAAGGATGCCGAGTTTAAAGGTTTGTTTGAAAATGAGCCGCAGCGACCGTTTGTTGGCTTTACGCAGGTAGATACCGATTTAGAACTGTACATTCCGGATGCTTACATTACCAACATAACCGAGCGTTACAATTTATATACGGAACTATCAAAACTTGAAAATGAGGAAGAGCTGGAGCGTTTTGAAAAACATCTTGCCGATCGTTTCGGGCCCGTTCCAGCACAGGTAAAGACCATGTTGAGTGTTGTTCGTTTACAGTGGCTGGGTAAGAAACTTGGCTTTGAGAAAATAAGTTTCAAGAAAAATAGTTTAAGGGGTTACTTTTTAAGCGACAAACAATCGGCTTATTTTGATTCTAACACCTTTACCAGGATTTTAACTTTTGCTCAAAATCACCCACGAATGTGTAACTTAAAAGAAGTTAAAAATACCCTGCGAATTGCTTTTGACAACATCAGCACCGTTGAGGAAGCCATACAAACTTTAGAATTAATAGATTAAAACGTTAATTCAGTCAGTTTATTGACCAAATTAACGTTAATTCAGTCAGTTCATTGACCAAATTAACGTTTTTTATATATATATTTGATCAATGGAAGGCCAAATTAATCGTTATTTAAAATCAGTTATTCTGAATAGAATAGGTAAGAATAAGGTTATTCTGCTATTTGGAACCCGAAGAGTTGGCAAAACATGGCTCATTGAAAAAATCACCAAAGAAGCGGGTGTTGATTCCCTTACTTTAAACGGAGAAGATCAGGATGTACAAGCCCTATTATCGACAAGAACTGTTGTCAATTATGCCCGCATAATAGGGAATGCAAAGCTGCTTGTCATTGATGAAGCGCAGGTTATTCCAGAAATAGGAAAGATTTTAAAATTGCTTATTGATTCTTTTAAGAACTTAACAATAATAGCCAGCGGTTCATCCACATTTGATCTTTCCAAACAAACAGGGGAGCCACTAACAGGAAGAAGTTTAACCTATTATCTTTATCCAATTGCACAAATAGAACTTAATGAACGCGAAAACGGACTACAAACAGCTCAAAATCTGGAAGAAAGATTAATTTTTGGTTCCTACCCTGAGTTATTTAACTTAGATTCAATCGCAGAGAAAGCCCAATATTTAACAGAATTGATAAGGTCTTATTTATTAAAAGATATTCTGATGTACGAAAATATTCAGAATAGTGCAAAATTATTGGAATTACTAAAACTTATTGCTTATCAGGTTGGTTCAGAAGTTTCTATTGATGAGCTTTCCCGTAATTTGGGTTTAAGCAAAAATACGGTAGACCGTTATCTGGATTTACTTTCAAAGGTATTTATCATTTATAAAGTTGGCGGCTTTAGCAATAATTTGCGCAAAGAAGTAACGAAATCATCAAAGTGGTACTTTTACGATAATGGCATTAGAAATGCCATCATAAATGACTTCAAGCTGCTTGCTCTTCGTAATGACCAGGGCATTTTATGGGAAAATTATTGCTTTAGCGAGCGCATAAAGAAAATGGATTATCAACAACAAAATACCCGTTATTATTTTTGGCGAACATATGACCAGCAGGAAATTGATTTAATAGAAACCAAAAATGAACAAATTATTGCAACCGATTTTAAATGGGGAAATAAAAAAAAGAAGGTTCCTGGATTTTTTGCTAAAAATTACCCTCAGGCACTATTTTCAACAATAAATAAAGATAATTACTTAGACTTTATACTTTAAAATGGACCCAACCTTACTACTTGATCTTGTAAAAATGCAAATGCCTTACGGAAAGTACAAAGGCTATTTAATTTGTAATATCCCCGAAAGTTATTTGCTTTGGTACAAAGATAAAGGTTTTCCGAAAGGGAAATTGGGTGATTTAATGGCTACCATGTTTGAAATCCGGGTTAACGGGCTTGAATATTTGTTAACGCCGTTGAAAAATCAACAACGTCAATAGAGCAACCAATATAACCAGACGAACTTTCTGAGCTTTTCAAAATTTACGCTTAAAGATCACATTTCTTATAAAAATATATTTCAAAAACCCTTTTATCGCTCGTAAGCTGCCTTAATTCATACAAACTTCATAATCCTACATTTATTTTGCCCTCAACTAAGAGGGTAAAGCCCAAGCTAAAATAAAATCAGGTAATGAAGAGAATTATAATGCTCACAATGGTGAGTGCCTTGCTGTATCAAACAGGTTGTACTTCAAAAAAAGAAGAAAAGGAAGAAGAAACAAATTATACGGTTACTTCACCACTTAAAATAGATACTTCTTTTACAAAAGAATATGTTTCTCAAATTAAATCGGTTAGAAACATCGAATTAAGAGCTCAGGAAAAAGGGTATTTGCAAAACATTTATGTAGACGAGGGTCAATCGGTAAAAGCCGGGCAGTTACTCTTTAGGATTATGCCTAAAATGTTTCAGGCAGAATTGCTTAAAGCGCAAGCAGAAACCAAAGCGGCAGAAATTGAGTTGCAAAATACCAAGTTATTATCGGATAAAAATGTGGTTTCGAAAAACGAACTCTATATGGCAAAAGCCAAATTAGATGCCGCAAATGCAGAAACTTCTCTTGCCAAAATGCATTTGGCGCTTACCGAAATCCGTGCACCATTTGATGGAACAATTGACCGTATTCCGCTTAAACTGGGCAGTTTGGTTGATGAAGGCGCTTTATTAACAAGCTTATCAGACAATAGCCAAATGTTTGCCTACTTTAACGTTTCTGAACCTGAATATTTAAACTACGCTGGTGCCGTTAAAGAAAAAGGAAAACAACTTGTTGATTTATTAATGGCCAATAATGAGCTTTTAAAATCAAAAGGAACAGTAGAAACCGTGGAGAGTGAGTTTAATAATGAAACTGGTAATATTGCCTTTAGAGCCAGGTTTACCAATCCAAAAAATTTACTTAAAAATGGTGAAACCGGTAAAATACAAATGCTGGTTCCACTTAAAAATGTTCTTGTTATTCCACAAAAAGCAACTTACGAAGTTCAGGATAAAAAGTTTGTATTTGTTGTTGATGCAAGCAATAAAGTAAGGTCAAGAGAAATTTCTATAGCCAATGAAATGCCCGATTTATACGTTGTAGCTAATGGTTTAAAAGAAGACGATAAGATTTTATTGGACGGCGTACAAAAGGTAAAAGAAGATGATAAAATCAAATTCAAATTGCTGGATGCAAAAGGCGTAATCAATAGTTTGAGATTAGATGCAGAATAATAACGCTTAATATTAAAATTTATGTTCGCCAAATTCATTCAAAGGCCAGTCCTCTCTATTGTTATATCCCTAATTATTGTGTTTTTAGGGGCCTTAGCCATTACCGGTTTACCTGTAACTCAATTTCCATCCATATCGCCCCCTAAGGTAAACATCACGGCAGAATACCCGGGAGCCAATAATGAACTATTAATCAAATCTGTAGTAATTCCTTTAGAACGTGCCCTAAATGGCGTTCCCGGGATGAAATATATTGCTTCTGATGCCGGAAATGATGGGGAGGCCAGTATCCAGGTTGTATTTAATTTAGGTACAGACCCTAACCAGGCTTCATTAAACGTACAAAACCGGGTAGCCGCAGTAACCAACAAATTGCCTCCATTAGTAGTAAGAGAAGGTGTAAAAATTACCCGGGAAGAATCAAATATGCTTATGTACATCAACCTGTATAGCAAAGACCCTAAAATGAACGAAAGTTTTCTTTACAACTTTGCTGACATTAACATCTTAGCTGAGTTAAAGCGTGTTGATGGTGTAGGTTTTGCCGATATTTTGGGTGATCGCGATTATGCCATGCGGATTTGGTTAAAACCAGATCGTATGCAAGCATATAAAATCTCTGCAGACGAGGTAATGAAAGCCCTTGATGAGCAAAGTTTAGAAGCATCGCCAGGTAAAACCGGCGAAAGTTCTGGTAAACGTTCACAAGCGTTTGAATATGTATTAAAATATTCTGGTCGATACACCACAAAAGAGCAATACGAAAACATTGTTTTACGTGCCAGTGCAAACGGCGAAATGTTGCGCCTTAAAGATGTTGCAGACGTAGATTTCAGCAGTTCTGCTTACAACTTATATTCCAACTTAAATGGAAAATCATCTGCTGCTATTGTATTAAAACAATCTTACGGCAGTAATGCCAGCCAGGTAATTAAAGATGTTAAGGCAAAAATGGCCGAAATAAAAACATCTTCATTTCCTAAAGGATTAGATTATGAGATTAGTTATGATGTGTCGAAATTCTTAGATGCATCCATCGAAAAGGTAATCCATACTCTAATTGAGGCCTTCATTTTGGTCGGTTTGGTGGTGTTCTTATTTTTGGGCGATTGGCGTTCAACATTAATCCCCATTATTGCTGTACCCGTATCCTTAATTGGAACATTCGTATTCATGCAGTTCTTTGGCATCACACTCAATCTGATTACTCTATTTGCGCTAGTTTTGGCTATTGGCGTGGTGGTAGATAACGCCATTGTGGTTATCGAAGCGGTGCACAGCAAAATGGAGCACAGTAAAATATCTGCATTAAAAGCTACGCAACAAGCCATGAAAGAAATTAGTGGTGCCATTATCGCCATTACATTTGTAATGGCTTCGGTATTTATACCTGTTGCATTTATGTCAGGTCCCGTTGGTATTTTCTATCGTCAATTCTCTATCACAATGGCAACAGCAATTATCCTTTCAGGTGTTGTAGCCTTAACTTTAACACCAGCCTTATGTGCCATCATGTTAAAAAACAGTCATGGCAAGACTCAAAATAAAACCCTGATCGACCGTATTTTAGATGGCTTTAACAACTGGTTTAACAAATTAACCGGAAGCTACAAAAACATTTTAGATAAAGTAGTTACACGCAGATTGTTCACCTTTGGAACATTAATTGCCTTTTGTATCGGAATATGGCTTTTAAACAGCTCCGTACCTTCGGGATTTATTCCGAATGAAGACCAGGGAATGGTTTATGCTATTATTCAAACACCAGCCGGATCTACACTGGAAAGAACCAACCAAATTGCCAAGCGCTTACAAGCTGTAGCCAAGGGGGTTGAAGGCGTAAAATCTGTTTCCTCATTAGCTGGTTATGAAATCCTTACCGAAGGAACAGGTTCAAATGCAGGTACTTGCTTAATCAACTTAAAAGATTGGAGCGAGCGCAAAAACTCATCGCTTGATGTAATTAAAGAGCTTGAAGAAAAAGCAAAAGATATTCCGGGCGCAACTATCGAGTTTTTCCAACCTCCGGCTGTACCGGGTTATGGTGCCGCAGGCGGTTTCGAATTGCGCTTATTGGATAAAGCGGGGAGTGGCGACTATAAAAAGATGGAAACGGTGAGTAATGATTTTGTTCGCGAACTGAACAAGCGCAAGGAGCTTTCATCCGTATTTAGTTTCTACAGCGCCAGTTTCCCTCAATATATGCTAAATATTGATAATGACCTGGCCCAGCAAAAAGGCGTAACTATTGATAATGCCATGAGTACCTTATCAACCTTTGTAGGCAGTAATTATGAAACCAGTTTCATTAAATACGATCGCCAGTACAAGGTTATGGTACAGGCATTACCACAATATAGAGCTTTGCCAAGTGATATTTTAAAGCTTTCGGTAAAAAATAATCGTGATGAAATGGTACCGTTTTCTGCCTTTATGAAAATGGATAAAGTTTACGGTCTTTCAGAAATTACACGCCACAACATGTCTAATGCTTCAGAAATTAGCGGACAATCTGGTTCGGGATATAGCTCTGGGGAAGCCATTAAAGCCATTACTGAAGTGGCGCAAAAAACTTTACCAAGAGGTTTTGGTATTGATTGGGCCGGTATTTCAAAAGACGAAGTCTCGAGGGGAAATGAAGCCATTTATATTTTCTTAATCTGTTTAGGCTTTGTTTACCTGATTTTAGCTGCACAGTACGAGAGTTTTATTTTACCATTATCCGTTATCTTATCGTTGCCTGCCGGTATTTTCGGAACCTACCTTTTGCTTAAAATTATGGGTTTAGAAAACAATATTTATGCGCAAGCCGCTATGGTTATGCTAATTGGTTTGTTGGGTAAAAATGCAGTGCTGATTGTTGAATTTGCCGCACAGCGTCATCGTCAAGGTGTTTCTGTAGCCAAATCGGCAATAGAATCTGCCATTTTGCGTTTCCGCCCGATTTTAATGACCTCATTCGCTTTTATAGCCGGGTTAATTCCATTAATGATTGCTACAGGCCCAGGAAAAATTGGCAACAGAACCATTGGTACTGCCGCCGCCGGAGGTATGCTCTTTGGTACCGTGTTTGGCGTAATTATCATCCCGGGTTTATACTTCATTTTCGCCACCATTGCCGCAAAGCGAAAACTGATTAAAGTTGAAGAAGAACTTCCATTAACTGAAGAAATTGAACACAATGTTTAACAAGAAGATATATACAGGTTTCGGATTTGCTTTAATCTGCATGGCCTATACCGCTTGCAAAGTGCCACAAACGGCGCAAAAAAGCGAAAATAAAAATGTTCCTAATGCTTTTAGCGATTTAAAAGACACTACAAATGTGGTGAATATAAAATGGCGCCAGTTTTTTAATGATAAATATCTGGTTGATTTAATAGATACGGCGTTAAAAAATAACCAAGAACTGAATGTAACCTTACAGGAAATCGAAATCGCCAAAAATGAAGTGAGGGCTAAAAAAGGCGAGATTTTGCCGTCAGTTGGTTATCACGTGGGTGCGGGATTTGAAAAAGTTGGTCGATATACCAGTTCGGGTGCGGGCGATGCAAGTACCGAAATTACACCCGGCAAAGAGGTTCCTGAGGTTCTGCCTGATTATCAATTTGGTTTAACCACTAATTGGGAAGTGGACATTTGGCATAAACTCCGCAATGCAAAAAAAGCTGCGGTAACACGTTATCTATCTACGGTTGAAGGCAAAAACTTTGTGGTAACCAACTTAATTGCCGAAGTTGCCAACTCTTATTATGAACTTCTGGCTTTAGATAATCAATTGGCTATCATAAAGAAAAACATTACTTTACAGAGCGATGCATTAGAGTTGATGAAGATCCAAAAACAAGCAACGAGGGTTACAGAATTGGCTGTTCGTAAATTTGAAGCCGAAGTGTATAATTCTAAAAGCTTAGAGTTCAGCATTCAACAGAACATTACAGAAACTGAAAACAAGATTAATTTCTTATTGGGACGATACCCCCAGGCCATTAAAAGAGATACAGAAAGTTTCAACGTCTTAGTACCACCTCTGGTCAAAGTCGGTATTCCATCTCAATTATTGGCCAACAGGCCTGATATTAAACAGGCAGAATTGGATTTGGCTTCTGCAAAACTTGACGTTAAAGTAGCAAAAGCACAATTTTATCCTTCTTTCGGAATTTCTGCTACATTAGGTTTTCAGGCCTTTAATCCATCTTATTTGGTTAGAACTCCAGAATCGTTGTTGTATTCTTTGGCGGGCGATTTAGCTGGACCTTTGATTAATAAAAACGCCATAAAAGCCAATTACCTTACCGCAAATGCAAAACAGATACAAGCCGTTTATAATTACGAAAAAACCATTTTAAATGGCTATATCGAAACCGCTAACCAGCTTTCTAACATTAGCAATTTAGAAAAAAGTTATACCTTAAAAGCAAAGCAAGTTCAGGCATTAACACAGTCGGTGGATATTTCAAACGATCTTTTTCGTTCTGCCAGAGTCGATTATTTTGAAGTGTTGATGACTCAGCGTGATGCGCTTGAAGCCAGATTAGAATTAATCGAAACCAGAAAACAACAGCTAAATGCCGTAGTGAATATTTATCGGGCTTTAGGTGGTGGGTGGAATTAAGTTGAATTACCTAATTCAAAATATAACTGTAATGTGACTTAAGAAATTAAGGATATTAAGATTTGAATTTGCTTAATTGCCTTAATTTCTTAATGTTTAAATTATAAGCTGAAATATTTTTTGATTACTATATCTCGCAACCATTTTCATCACAAATGGCATCGTCGTTTTTATTTAATGATTTTAATTCTGTTTTCGGTTGTGTTTCTTTCCACTCTTTAAAACTTTGCGTTAGCGCCTGCTCAAATGCCTCAACAGGTTGTGCACCTGAAACCGCATATTTTCTATCTAAAACAAAGTATGGCACACCACGAACACCTAAGTTTTGGCTTTCGTAAACATCATAACGTACCGCTTCCGCAAACTGATCGCTTTGTAAAACCTGTTCTGCTTCTGTCTTATCCAGACCTATTTCTGTTGCTATTTCTCCCAGTACGGTTAAATTAGCGATATCTCTTCCCTGAACGAAATGCGCTTCAAAAAGTTTTTCTTCTGCTAAATCCTGAAGGTTATGTTTAGCCGCCAAATGAATTAAACGGTGTGCATTAAAAGTATTAGCTGGAATATTCTTTCCGAAATCAATGGTCAATCCGGCATTTTTGGCCATATCTGCCACTTGCTGGGTCATTTGTTTAGCTTGTGCAACAGGCATTCCTTTGCTTCTTGACAAATAATCATAAACCGTTTCATTGCTGGTGTTATGATACTCAGGATTTAACTGATAACTTTTCCATTCAACTTCAATTTCGTTTCTGAAGGGCAAGGTTTCAATAGCTTGTTCAAAATGTTTTTTGCCGATATAGCAAAACGGACACATTACATCCGACCAGATTTCAACTTTCATAATGCAAAATTAAAGCTATTAAAGCGAAGCACAGTAAGCCAAAAGTAAAAAGGTTTGATGCCTTAAATCCCCAAAAAGGGTAAAAACTACTCAATTTGGGGAACCTTAATTTAATCTAAAGTGCTTTTAAATAGCAAATTAAGCCATAATTGTCTTTGGCATCATTTTTTAAATACAATCAAAAATTATTAATTATGAAGAAAACGCTCTCCGTACTCCTGATTTTATCAGCAGCATGTACCAGTCTTTTTGCCCAGCGTCAGGCAGATTATGTATCTAAATTCGATACCAAAATTCAATCTATATTACTGGATAATTTAACTGGAAATATTATTGTTAAAGAAAAAGATAAAATATCGGCCTTCAATCCTGACACCAAACAGGTTGAGTGGACAATCAACAATGATCAGATTGCTAAAATGGGTACGATGAAAACAATAAATAAAGCCAGCGAATTATTAAATGACGCTGATTTATTAAAGGTATTTCAATCGCCAGATCAATTAAATTTCATAGAAAATACGCCGTTTGTACAGGCCAATGTAAATTCAAACGATGTAATTATAAATACTTTAACGGGTAAAATTTTATTTAGCTCTGCTACTACACCATATCGGGTTGTGCTTAGTCAATATGTTTTCAGCGATGATAAATTTCTATTTTTGGCTACCGAAGGAAAAGAATTCAAATGTGTGCTTTTCGATCCAAAAACCGGAACAGATAAATGGGCTACTATTGTAGGCACAAAAGAAAGTATGCTTAAATCGCTTGGTCTGAGTTTCGGCATGAACAAATTAGCCACCAAAGATCAGGTTGTAGCCAGTCAAAATGCAATTTACGCAACCATAAACAATAAGCTTTTTAAACTGGATAAAGAAAGTGGTAAAATAAAATGGTCAGCGCCTGAGGATGTGCATCGTTTTTACCTTTCAAATGACAACAAACATGTCATCACCATGCGTAATGCTGGCAGCATTATTTCTTCTAAACGGGCACTAAATGCATTGGATACTGAATCGGGCACTCCAATTTTTAAAGACGATATCAGTACAAAATATGTTTCATATATAGAAGATTGGGGTAATAAATTTTTGGTTGCTCACTCTAATGGTTTTAACTTTTTCGATTATGCTACAGGAAAAAAAATCTGGAAAAAAGATGCCAAAGGTGACGATATTAAAAAGGTTATTCCGATTGGCAGCGACTACCTGTATATTGCTGACAATGAAATGAGTTTGATTGATAATGAAGGAAAGCAGAAATGGAAGAACTTTGTCGAAATTAGTGATGATAAGGCAGATCCGGTTTACTTTTTAGATAAAATAGATAACAACAAAGTATTTTATTTAACCGGTACTTATGGCAATATGGTTGATTATACAACCGGTAAAAAAATCTGGAAAGGAAATATAAAGTTTGAACCAAAACTGCCTTTGTTATATGCATACGATGAAAACGCTAAATCATTTCTGGTATACAATGACGAAAAACTATTCAAGTTTGATCCGAATGCAACAGAAAAACCGGAAGCCTTTGCCAAAATAAAAGTAAAAAACGATAAAAGTTTATCTTCTATTGGCTTATTTGACTGGGGTGTATCCTTAACCGGAGAGTATGAAGTAATTGGAGTAAACAAAGATGGTTCTGTTAAATTTCAAAAAGTATATAAAGAGCCTGGAGAAGCTGGAAGGAGATTATTAAAAGCGGGTGGTATTTTGGGAAGTACTTATTTTGGGGCTAAATCAAGCTTACAACAAGGCCTTTCAGAAGCAACCTATGTATCTAAAGATGCAAATGGAAACATCAGACAGGATTATTTATTTACAGAATCTTCAAAAAAAGCTTTAAGTGATAAGGCTGCAACAAATGCATCGGTTTCAGGAAGTATAGATGCAACAATTACCAGCAAAATGGGTTCGCGTTTTAAAGCATTGAAACAAAACAATGATTTTGCCTTTATTTTTGCAAGGGGCGAAGCCGATCAGTCAAATTATCTGGTAAAAGTGAGAAAATCTGACGGGACAGAGGTTGATAAAATTACGATTGATAACACTAAACCTCTTTATGAAGTTGATGGTGTTAATGATAATTTATATTACGTTTATCAAAATGAGTTAAGGGTATTTTCAAAAAAATAATACTTAAAAGAAAGCCCCGGAAATAAAATCCGAGGCTTTCTTTTATTTATACAACTGGTTAAATATCAGTTTAAATGTACCATGGGTTTGAGCTCTAAAAGCAATCTCTGGTCCGAAAGCAAATAACTTTCCTTTACCAACATTAGCCTGAAAAGCGGTAACACCATCTTGTAAATAGGCCTGTCCCCATGCCCATCCGCTACGCAGCGGAGTTGCAGATTCGAACCACATTAAAGGTTTTATTTTTCCCGAAGCAATTGCATCACCGGTTAATTTGAATACCGGGCTGTTATCAAAGTAAACATCGGCCTCTTTTTCCATACCCCAGGTTGCGGGCACCGATAAATCTACACCAACATTTAAAACACTTCCAGGTACATAATACTTTTCACCCGGCAATTTTTTCTCTGTTCCATTCACAATTTCTACCATTGCATTACGAACAGGAAGATTTAGCTGGTAGGCCAGGTTTGTGCTGCTACCAATCGTTACAATGTTTCCACCTTCTTCTAAAAACTTTTTAAGCTGTGGAACAGATTTATCCGCTGATATTCTGCCCAGGCGGTTTTTATATTCTTCGGGAGTATCTTCGGGTTTAGGACCAAAAGACCGGCCATTAAAAGCGCCCGCTTGTTGAGATGGAATTGCTCCACCAACGAAGATAATTACATCATATTTAGATTTTAAATTCCCAGCATCTATATCTCCCGGATAAATAACCGTTGCATTATAATGGTATTGCTCCATCATCCATCTTACCCAGCCTGAAGCCATCGAGCCACCGTAAGTATCCCAAAGGGCTATTCTTGCGGGTACAATTTTAACTTTGGCCTTTGGCGCCGCAGCAGATTTTAGTTTAATATTGGCTTTTTCTAAAATTGCTTTTGCTCCACCCGAAGCCGAAACATAAAAGTCTCCGTTTTCTGCAGACCGGTAAACTTCAGCTTTGTTTTTTAAAAGATCATTTACTGCCGTATATGAATCGTTTTGGGCTGCGCTTAATACAAACTCCGAGCCTGAGGCAATTTTGTTCTCTGGCGTTAATAACTGTCCGTAGGGATTTCTTTCAAAAGGACCTGAAAAATCATCCTGAATCCGGTCAAATTTAACATCCATTAAATAAGCTAATGTCCAGCCAGCAGCGTCGTATGGAGGAACTGGTGCCCCACCTTCATATTTAAAGTCGTTTGGATGGTCTTGTGGTTCAAACATATCTAAAATATGTGGTCTGAAAGCCTGGTCTGTTTTTACAACATAACTTCCGGCAGGATAATTTTTACCTGCAACAGTAAAACTTCCTGTTGCTTTTTGAACAACAATTCCGGTTCGGATTAAAGCATTTAAAAACTTTATAGCGGAGTTAAAATCAGGCTGATCGGCAGATAAAATATAACCCCTTGGATCGCGGCCTGCAGGAGCTTTCATCACTGTATCAAAATACTTAATGTCCATCTGTCTCTGGCCGAACTCAGAATCGCCACTTCCCGCAGCGATTTTATCTTTTTTTGCAGCATTATTAATGGCTTCAATTTTCTTAGGAGAGAAAGACCAGGTATCTTTTTTACCTCTTTCGATGGAGTTTCTGCCCATTTGGTAAATGTTGTACAGCAATTCATCGCGGTAACGTTGCGCATAACCTAAAACAGCATAATTTAAAGATACGGAATAATCAATTGAGTTTTTAAAGTACCATTTACGCGGCGTAATAGGGTTTGGCGAATCACTGTTTGGCAATAATCTCGAAGGAACCAACGGAATTTCTGAAGGAGTCGGGCTACCTACTATTTCGGTAAGTAAGCCAATCATATTATGAAAATAAGTTGTGGTCCGTAAACCCCCATTATACCAGGTTGAAAAAACCGATCCACCTCTTTGAGTATAGCCGGGCTTGCTTTCAACATTCATACGGTTGTGCATAGCTGCACCCACTGCATCTAAACTGGTTAATATGGTTGCATCAAAAACATAATTAAACGGATCGCGGTATGGCGGCCCTGCAACGACCGTACCTGCGGGACCTGCCTGATGGTGGTTGTACATAATTTGCGGAATCCACTCTACAAAAAGTTGACGGCCAATATTTTGGGTTTCTTTTAAATTGAGCATAAAAAAATCCCGGTTATTATCATGCCCGGCATATTTTTCATATAACCTCGGTATGTTTGATAAGGATCTTTTCTTTGGATCTTTCTCTCTCATATACCAGTTGCTCACCAATTCCTGCCCATCAGGATTGGCGTGGGTAAATAAAATAATCACATTATCTAAAATCCTTAGCGTTTCAGGGTCTGTTTTTGAAGCAAACTCATATAAAGTTTGTATTAGCTGGTGTGCACCAACAGTTTCGTTAGCATGTAAACCACCATCAATCCAAACAACAGCTTTTCCTTCCTGTGCCAGCGCTTTTGCCTGTTCAGGGGTGATTTCAGCATGTGCCAGTTGCTGCGAAATTTCTTTATAACGGTCTAACTTCTGCAGATTTTCCGGTGATGAAACCACCAGCATGTATTGGGTTCTGCCTTCTTCTGTTTTGCCGATATCAACCAGTTTTACACGTTTAGATGTTTCGGCTACCTTTTTAAAGTAAGCTTCGGTTTGCGTATAAGTAGCCAATTGATAATCGTCGCCAATATTAAAGCCAAAATGCGTTTTAGGACTTGGAACATCCTGTGCATAGGCTAAATTGCCACTGATAATCAAAAAAGCAAAACAAAGTTTTTTAGCGTAATTTTTTATCATAATCTTAAATAGTTTGTTGGGTTGAATCAAATATAAAGGAGAAATAGATTTCAAACAGGCTTGCTGTAAATTTGTTACAGTGAATAACACTTTCGTTTCTTCGTGCTTATTAACTACATTTGCTGCCGATGTAAGTTCTTAACTTTATTTTTTCATCAACCGGTAATGGTCCCCGGTGTAAAATCGGGGTTAATAGGGAATCGTGTGTAAATCACGAGCTGTCGCGCAACTGTAAATTCTGCCTCTGTAAAAGAAGCAACAATTTTATCATTTAGGCCACTGTTCCGTTTGGAATGGGAAGGCGATAAAATTGGGGATAAGTCAGGAGACCTGCCAATATTGAATTGACGATGCTTTCGCGTTATAAAGTAATTGGTCAGGTCTGATTTGTACAACAATAAAATGAACCGTTTTATTAAAAATTTGCTCTAGCCGATTTGGCCGGGAAATTAATTGTTTGTGTCTGTACCTTTCCTCATTTATTCTAAAAAGCATTGTAAAATATAGTGTAAAGAGCTTTTAAACGATTTATTTACATTAATCTTTAAAAGAAATGCTAACGCAAAATTTGGGCTACCCGCGAATTGGTAGTCACCGCGAATTGAAAAAAATCTGCGAAAATTACTGGGCAGGTAAAACCGGGTACAAAAATGTGCTTCAGGTAGGAAAAAACATCCGCCACGAAAACTGGCTGATGCAAAAAGAGGCTGGAATAGATGTAATTCCATCAAATGATTTTTCTTTTTATGATCAGGTCCTCGATCACTCTTTAACATTTGGTGTCATTCCAAAAAGATACAATGAAGTGATTTTAAAAAAGGGCAATACGGAATTAGATCTTTATTTCGCGATGGCCAGAGGGTATCAAAAAGATGATTTAGATGTGGTTGCGATGGAAATGACCAAGTGGTTTGATACCAATTACCATTATATTGTACCTGAATTTTATAAAGATCAGCCTTTTAAATTATTCTCCACCAAGATTATTGATGAGTTTTACGAAGCCAAACAACTCGGCATTATTACCAAACCGGTATTAATTGGGCCCGTTTCCTATTTGCTGCTGGGTAAAGAAAAAGAAGCCGGTTTTGAAAAAATAGATTTAATTAAAAATCTTCTGCCGGTTTATCAGGATATTCTAACCCGTTTAGATGCGCTAAACGTAGAATATATTCAGTTTGATGAGCCTTTTTTAACTTTAGATTTAACCGAAAAAGAGCAAAAAGCTTTTGAATATGCCTATAAAGAGCTTAGAAAAGCTTTTCCACGGTTAAAAATCGTATTGGCTACTTATTTTGAAGGTTTGGGAAATAATTTAACCCTGGCTACTTCCTTACCGGCAACCGTTTTGCATATCGATTTAGTGCGTGCACCGCAACAACTTCCCGAAGTTATTGCGGCATTAAACACTAAAACAATCTTATCGTTAGGTTTGGTTGATGGCAGAAATATCTGGAAAAATGATTTTGAAAATTCTCTCTCCGTGATAAAACAAGCTGAAAATAAATTGGGCAAAGACCGGGTTTGGATTGCACCTTCCTGCTCTTTAATTCATACGCCTGTTAACCTGGACAATGAAACCAATGAGCAAAATTTATCAGTAGAGATTAAACAATGGCTGGCATTTGCAAAGCAAAAAATAGCCGAAACCGTTACCATAAAACAATTAGCCTCTGGAGAAAACGCTGCATCTGTGGAACGTAAATTTGCAGAAAACAAATTGGCGCAGCAAAATAGAAAAACCTCTGCTTTGATTCATAATAATTCCGTAAAACAGCGTGTTAAGAACATTGAAGATAAAGACGCAGAGCGTTTAAGTAATTATCCATCCAGAAAAATAAAGCAACAAAAGTTAAACTTGCCCGCTTATGCCACAACAACAATAGGTTCTTTTCCGCAAACAGCAGAGGTTAGAAGCTGGAGAGCTAAATTTAAAAACGGAACTTTTAGTGCCGAAGAATATGATGCTTTAATTGCGGAAGAAACGGTTAAAGCGGTAAAATGGCAGGAAGAAATTGACCTGGATGTTTTGGTGCACGGCGAATTTGAACGCAATGATATGGTTGAATATTTCGGAGAACAACTTGATGGCTTTGCCTTTTCAAAAAATGGCTGGGTGCAAAGTTATGGCTCCCGTTGTGTTAAACCACCTATTATTTTTGGCGATGTATCCCGGCCAAAAGCCATGACCGTAAAATGGACTGCCTTTGCCCAATCACTTACGTCAAAATACATGAAAGGTATGTTAACCGGACCTGTAACCATTTTGCAATGGTCTTTTGTGCGTAACGACCAGCCAAGAGCTGAAACCTGTGCTCAAATTGCTTTGGCCATAAGAGACGAGGTTAACGATCTGGAAAAAGCAGGAATTAAAATCATTCAAATTGATGAACCTGCAATCAGGGAGGGTTTACCATTACGCAAGGCGGATTGGCAGCATTATTTAAACTGGGCGGTTAAAGCTTTCCGGATTTCTGCAAGTGGGGTGCAAGATGAAACCCAGATTCACACGCACATGTGCTATTCAGAGTTTAACGATATTATCCAAAATATTGCCGATATGGATGCTGATGTGATTACAATTGAGACTTCGAGATCACAAATGGAATTGCTGGACGTTTTTGCTGATTTTAAATATCCAAATGAAATTGGTCCTGGTGTTTATGATATTCACTCGCCCCGGGTACCTAAAAGAGCAGAAATGGTTCAACTGCTTAAAAAAGCCAAAGCCGTAATTCCTGCTGAACAGCTTTGGGTAAACCCGGATTGTGGCTTAAAAACCCGTGGATGGGATGAGACCAAAAAAGCTTTAATCGAAATGGTAGAAGCCGCAAAAGAAATGCGTAAAAACTAAAACTTAACTTTGTGCAAAATACAAAGTAATTTTTGCCACGGAAACAGAAATACATGGATTTTTATCCTTTTTAAGCTGTTTTCCGTGGCTGATTTATCTGAAATTATTTAAAAAATGACATTAGAAGAAAGAATTGTAGCCTCAAAAACCAGCATTTTCAAAGCGGTATTTCCAAACACAACCAACCATTACGACACTCTTTTTGGGGGCACAGCCATGCACATGATGGATGAAGTAGCATTTATAACCGCCACACGTTTTAGCCGTCAAATTATGGTTACGGTAAGCAGCGATAGAATTGACTTTAAAAAATCGATTCCGGCCGGAACCATTGTTGAATTAATAGGTCAGGTAACCAAAGTTGGCAACACCAGTTTAAAAGTTAATGTCGAAATTTATATTGAACAAATGTATGCTGAAGGCAGAGAGCTTGCCGTGCATGGCGATTTTACCTTTGTAGCCATTGACGAACATAAAAAACCCGTACAGGTAATTAAATAAATCTTGACTGAACCACATGATTACGTGATTTTTGAATGAAATGATATAAGACATTCCATTTAAGAAATTGGTAATTTGCATTATGGAAAATCAATATTCTGAAAACGATTTAAGAGAAGTTGCCGCTCAGTTAAGCTGTCCGCAAGGAGAAAAAGGCTTAAAAACAGCAGCGATGATGAATATCAGCAATAAAGGGATGACAGAAAGTGCCATTTCTGCAATGACGCTTCAGGACGGTAACCAAATTTTAGAAATAGGTCCCGGCAATGCCAATCATTTGGAATATCTGCTTCAACAGGCTGAAAATTTAGCCTACACGGGTGCTGATATTTCTCCTTTGATGATAGAAGAAGCTTCCAAAATTAATGCTTCATTTATTCAAAATAATCAGGCGAAGTTTACTTTAACAAATCCGGATACACTTCCATTTGCTGCAGCAGTTTTCAATAAAGTATTCACGGTAAATACCATCTACTTCTGGAAAAACCCAGAACAGTTTTTAGATGAAATATTCCGGATTTTAACACCAGGAGGTACTTTTGTTTTATGCTTTGCAGATAAAAGTTTTATGGAAAACTTACCTTTTACTCCTTTCGGTTTCCAACTCTATAATGTTGATTCGGCAACGGAACTACTCAAAAAATCGGCTTTTGATATTGAAAAAACAGCTGAATTAACTGAAGAAATTTACAATAATATTGGCCAACCTGTTTCCCGGAAATACTATGTAATCAGAGCCCTTAAAGCTGGTTAGTAAAGAATCAGGTATAAATAGGCATAAACAACCGGGGCAGCCAGCAATAATCCATCAAAACGATCCAGCAAACCACCATGTCCCGGTAGTAAACCTCCGCTATCTTTTGTATCTAAACTTCTTTTAAGCATGGATTCTACTAAATCGCCAAGCGTACCAAAACCGGCAATTAAAACCGCCATTCCGGCCCAAACCCAGGGTTGGTTTTCTGTAAACAGAAACGATAAACCTACAGCGACTAAAACGGCTGTAAACATTCCTCCAAAAAAACCTTCCCAGCTTTTTTTAGGCGAATGACGCTCAAACAATTTGCGTTTACCATATTTTACGCCAAAAAGATATGCTCCCGTATCATTTGCCCACAACATCAATAAAAAAGCCAGCGGTAAATGAAAATTATAGGTATTCCAATCTTTTAAAAAGCCCAGTGCATGGAAAAAACAAAATGGAATTGTTACATAAACAAAACCAACAAAGGTGTAGGAAATGTTGGCAAATGGAATTTTATTTTTCTTATACAACTCGGTTATAAAAACAGAGAAAATTAATGGAATACAAAGCAAAAGATACTTTACATCATATTTTAAATAGTGTAAACCCGCCGCCATTAAAAAGATCAGTGCGCCTGCCACCAAACCAATATTTCTGTGTGGCCGGATTCCCGAATTTTTAATCAGTTTATAAAACTCAAAAAGAGATAAAACACTTAAAATAAGATAAAAGATAGAGAAAGTATAAGATCCTAAAAAGATAGAACCCAACATCACGATGGTAAAAAAGAATGCGGTTATTGCACGGGTTTTCATTTGAAAAAAATAAAATTTAAGCTGAAATGTAAGGTGTGTAACGCATTTTATTCGATCTCGTTTTGAAAGATGTATTCAATCGCTTTATCAAAATCCAGCTGACTGACCATTACATTTACTTCACCAAAATTATAGGCAGCCAATTGTTTGCTAATGGTTACCGCCGGAATACCTGCTTCGGTTAATCCCTGCTTTAACACTTCTGCTGCAAAAGCATCGCCTGTTGTATATACTTTAACCCAATTTTCGCTCACGTTGTGCTGTATCTTTAAAAAATTTAAACAAAGCTATGGTAATTATTGCACTAATTACATATCCGTACCAAGGAAAACCAATTGGTTCATCGGCTTTATTTAATGGAAGATTATGTTTTTGCATGTAAAAAGCGGCGCAAACCGCATAGGCGTTATTTAAAAAGTGTGCGGTAATGGCATACCAAATGTTGCCGCTGAAATAATATAAATAACCAAAGCCAGCTCCTAAAAGCAATCGTGGAATAAAACCATAAAACTGAACATGAATAGCGCTAAATATAATGGCAGAAATCCAGATGGCTAAATGTGGATTGCCAAACATTCGGTTTATCGACCGCTGCAAGCCGCCTCTAAACATTAATTCTTCTCCAATTGCCGGCAAAACCGCAATCATGACAAGGTTTACCATAAAATCAAAGTTATTTCTGGCGGTAATAAGTTGAATGGTCATTTGCATCGCTGCATCTTCCTTTTCTTTCATCCACTTTTCAAGTCCTTTTAAAAAGTCGGGCAAAACCATTTTTTGATTCCAAACGGCAACCCACTCCATAAAAGGCATACTTACAATCATAATTCCCAAAACGACAATTAAGAGCAAAAGCTTTGGTTTTAAAAGACCATAAAATGAGGAAAGCTTTTTTCTTTCGTTAAGTGCCAAAATTATGGGTGGCAAAATAAACGTTCCGATTGAGCTCAAAATCTGAATGACTTTCAATCCATCTGTGTATTTGGGATCTCCTGAAATCAAGAGATTTATTTTTTCAAGCGAAAATGACCCGTACATCGTGCAGGCAATTGCCAAACCTATAAAAGAAAACAGCAATGCACCAGCAATCGCGTAAGCTAAAAGTAAAAGAATCTGAAAGAAAGGGTTGATTTCCTCCTGTTTAGGTGTTACAAAATTCATTATTTGTACCTTTGTATGTTTTATTAAAGTTTGAAGATAGAAAATGTCTGTTAAGATAGGAAATATAGATTTAGGTGAGTTCCCATTATTACTGGCTCCAATGGAAGATGTGAGCGATCCGCCTTTCCGTTTTGTATGCAAACAAAATGGTGCTGATATGATGTACACTGAGTTTATTTCTTCTGAAGGACTGATTCGTGATGCAGCAAAAAGTCGTCAAAAACTCGATATTTTTGAATATGAACGCCCGATAGGCATTCAAATTTTTGGTGGCGATATTGAACATATGCGTGAGGCTTCAGAAATAGCCTCGCAAGCCGGACCAGATCTTGTTGATATTAACTATGGCTGCCCGGTAAAAAATGTGGTTTGTAAAGGTGCGGGCTCAAGTTTGTTGCAGGACATTGATAAAATGGTGAAAATGACAGAGGCCGTTGTTAAAGCCACACATTTACCGGTTACGGTTAAAACCCGTTTGGGCTGGGATGACAACACCAAAAATGTTTACGAAGTTGCCGAGAGATTACAAGACGTTGGTATACAAGCATTAACCATACATGGCCGTACACGTGCACAACTTTATAAAGGCAGTGCAGATTGGTCATTAATCAGAGAAATTAAAAGAAATCCACGTATCAAAATTCCAATTTTTGGAAATGGAGATGTTGACAGTCCTGAAAAAGCGGCTAACTGGCGCATGGAATACGAAGTTGATGGAATTATGATTGGCCGTGCGGCCATTGGTTATCCATGGATTTTCAGAGAGATAAAACACTTTTTTAAAACAGGCGAACATTTAGCCGGACCAACCATTGAAGAAAGAATTTCTGTGTGCCGTACGCACTTAGATAAATCGCTGGAATGGAAGGGCCCAAAAACAGGTATTTTCGAAATGCGCCGTCATTATGCAAACTATTTTAAAGGTTTGCCAGATTTTAAACCCTTCCGCATGCGCCTGGTTGCGGAGCCGGATATTAATAACATTTACAGCATTTTAGACGAAGTGGCAGAAAAATTTGCCAACTACGATGCAACAAATGTACTGGCTTGATTTTTGAAAAGCTTTTTGTACATTCGTATAAATCATCATGGTTACAGCAATTACAGATGGAGTTAAAGTTTCAGTAGAAACCGTTTACCAGCCAGAATATTCAAATCCGGCTAATGAGCATTTTATGTTCGCCTACCGCATAGAGATTTCCAACCTTTCAGATTATGCCGTACAGCTTATGCGTCGTCAATGGTTTATTTTTGATTCCAACAGCAGTCGCAGAGAAGTAGAAGGAGAGGGTGTAGTAGGCATTCAACCAATTATAAATCCGGGCGAAACTCATGTATATGTATCGGGTTGTAATTTAAAAACTGATATGGGCAGTATGCAAGGCAAATATTTAATGAAACGCCTGATGGATGAAGCTGAATTTGAAGTTGATATTCCGGAGTTTACCTTAATTGCACCTTATAAACTGAATTAATAAAGATATTTTAAATAAAAAAGGGGTTAGAATTGATTTCTAACCCCTTTTTGTTTTCATAGGTAGTTATTTTAGTCTCTGCTTCTTCCAAAAAGCATAGATGCGTAGTAAAGTAAATTGGCCAATGCACCAACGGCAGCCACTACATAAGTCATAGCAGCCCACCATAAAGCATCCTTAGCCTGCACATTTTCTTCCTGCGTTTGCATTACACCTCTATTGTTTTTTAACCAATCGAGCGCCCTGTTACTGGCATCAAATTCAACCGGTAAGGTAATAATACTAAACACGGTAATCAGGAACAAACCAACTACGCCTATCGCTAAAACAATTGGCGTTACAGAGAATACCAAAAGCATTACACCAATGAGTAAAACCCATTGTAATAAATTAGAAGAGATGCTTACAATAGGCACCATATTGCTTCTTAAATTAAGCCAGCTGTACGATTTTGCGTGTTGTACGGCATGTCCACACTCGTGTGCAGCTACAGCAGCAGCAGCAACACTCCGGCTATAATATACATCTGTACTTAAATTTACGGTTCTGTCGGATGGATTGTAATGATCTGTTAATTGTCCTTCAGTGCTCATCACTTTCACATCGTATATCCCATTGTCGTGCAGCATTCGCTCTGCCACTTCCTTGCCCGATAACCCAGAGCTAAGTTGCATTTCTGCGTATTTAGAGAATTTATTCCTAAAGCGCCATTGTACAAACATGCTCAGCAATAATACCGGGATTATTAATATTAAATAAAATCCCATTTTCTATGTATGTTTTTCAGGATGACATATATCAAAAAGCGTTCCCATATTAATTTCATTTTAAATTATGTTACATTTAAGCTATGGTTACAGCACAATCCTATTGGGAAAAAACATCATTCTTCCTTTTTGATTTCATTATTATTGGTAGTGGAATTGTAGGTTTAAATGCGGCAATCCATCTTAAAAAATTCAAGCCAAATTCAAAGATTTGCATTTTAGAAAGAGGCTTTCTTCCCTCTGGAGCCAGCACCAAAAATGCGGGTTTTGCGTGTTTTGGAAGTATTTCTGAACTGATAGACCAGGAAAGTATATGCGGCACGGAAGGGCTTAGTTTTCTTATTGAAAAAAGATGGAAAGGTTTATTAAAATTACGCAACTTATTGAGTGACGAAAAGATTGATTATCAGTGTTTGGGTGGTTATGAGTTATTTAAAAAAACTGAACAAAATCTGACCACCCTTAGTGTATCCAAAATTGAACATTTTAATAATTTAATTAAAAACATTGTCGGAGAAAACGCTTTTAGTTTACAAAACCAGAAGATTAAGGAATTTGGTTTTAAAAACATCGAAAATTTAATAGCCAACCGATATGAAGCACAAATTGATACGGGCAAAATGATGTTTGCCTTGTTGCAGTATGCACAAAGCCTTGGCATAGCGGTATTCAATAATTGTACAGTAAATAAAATTGAAGGCGAAAACAAAGGCATTAGCCTGTTAACAGATGAAGGAATATTTAAATGCCATAAAGTAGTCGTTACCACCAATGCCTTTACACAATCTCTTTTGCCTGATCTGGATATCACACCAGGCAGAGGACAGATTTTGATTACCAAACCTATTAAAAACCTTAAAATAAAGGGTACATTTCACTACGATAGAGGTTATTACTACTTTAGAAATATAAATGATCGGATTTTATTGGGTGGCGGCCGAAATTTGGATTTTAACGCAGAAGCCACTACAACCTTCGGGCAGACCGATTTGGTGCAAAATGCTTTAGAAAATCTGTTGTCAAAAGTAATTTTACCCGATACTGACTATGAAATTGACCAGCGATGGAGCGGAATTATGGCCTTTGGAAAACAACTGGAGCCTATTATTAAAGAAGTTAAACCAAATGTGTTTTGTGCCGCCCGGTGTAATGGAATGGGCATAGCAATGGGCTCGCAAACAGGAGAAGATGTAGCCCAGCTGCTAATCAACAGTCTTTAAAATCCTTTATTTAAATACGATCGTTTTATTTCCGCTTACAAAAACCCGGTCTTCAAAAATCAGGTTTAACGCTTCTAAAAGAACTGCTTTTTCAATTTCCTTTCCCGATCTCACCATTTCTTTTACGCCAAAGGTATGGTCTACATGTGTGGTATGTTGAGTTACAATGGGTCCTTCATCGAGGTTATTGGTTACAAAATGTGCCGTAGCGCCAATAATTTTTACGCCACGCTCAAAAGCTTGTTTGTAGGGGTTTGCACCAATAAAAGCTGGTAAGAAAGAATGATGGATGTTGACAATTTTGCCTTCGTAATCTTTAACGAAATCTGCAGAAAGAATTCGCATAAACTTAGCCAATACGATATAATCTACTTCAAACTGATCGATAATTTCTTTGATCTCGGATTCAAACTGTGCCTTTTCTTTTCCTTCGTGAGAAACGTAATAATACGGAATGCCTAATTTTTCTGTAAAATCTTTAAGTGCCTCATAATTTCCAATTACACATTTTACATTGGCACCGAGTGTTTTAAATTGATTTTTAATTAGTATTTCTGCCAGGCAATGGTATTCTTTAGTAACCAAAACGGCAATATTTTTTTCCTGCTGACTAATTAAATTAACCTCTGCAGAGTTTGGTAAATTTTCCAGTAATTTTTCTTTGAGTTTAGCGGGTTCTGCCAACTCCCCCGTGCAGGCAATACGCGTAAAAAAGGTTTTATGCTGTTCGTCAACAAATTCCCTCATGGCAATAATATTGAGTTGCTGACCCGCAAGTACTCTTGTAATATTGGTTACTAAACCCACCTGATCAGGGCACTGTATAAGAATCGTTAATTCATTCATCATTAAAATACTAAGGCTCAATTATAAATATTTTTTTGACTAAATACAGCACTTCTTGACTAAAAATTTTTGGTATATCTGTTTTAAATCTTCATTTTTGCTAAAATTTTTATCATTATGGAAATCGCTGGTATTGCTTTACTAATTATAATTTTAATTGTTTTAGTGCTTCTATTGCTTAAAAAGCCATCAATAAATCCTGAAATTATTTCTTTTTCAGACCTTGAAAAACTGAAATCAGATTATGAACAGGTAAAAATAGCTTTAGCCAAAGCGGATGAACGTGCAGATGGTTTATCTATTGAAAAGGAGAATATCACGGCACTTTTAAAGGAAGAACAGCGACGCTTAATTGATGAGTTACAGGCAGAGCGTGATCGTTTAGCCGATGCCAACCGCGAACTGGAGAGTACCCGATCTTTTTACCTGGCGGAGAAAGAAAAACTAGCTGAACAAAAAAGCAGTATGCAACAGTCTCAGGAAAAATTGAACAAGGATTTTGAGTTGATTGCAAATAAAATACTGGAAGAAAAATCAACAAAATTTATTGAACAGAACCGAACCAATTTAGACCTGATTTTAAATCCGCTTAAAGAAAATATTAAGGCTTTTGAAGACAAGGTTGAAAAGGTTTATAAAGCAGAGTCTGACGAACGAAATATTTTAAAAGGGGTGATTTCTGAACTTCAAATCCAGAGTAAACTCATTCAGGAAGATGCTAATAATTTAACTAAAGCACTTAAAGGCGATAGTAAAAAACAGGGAAACTGGGGTGAAGTGATATTAGAAAAAGTTTTGGAACGCTCAGGGCTTGTTAAAGATCATGAATACCGTATTCAGGCAAGTTTAACTTCTGCCGAAGGCAGTCGTTTGCAACCCGATGTGGTTATTGACCTTCCTGATGAAAAACACATTATAATCGATGCTAAGGTATCTTTAGTTGCCTATGATCGCTCAGTGTCCGCAGAGACGGATGAAGAGCGTGAGGGCTATTTAAAACAGCACCTGGCTTCAATTAAAAATCATATTCAGGAACTATCTTCTAAAAACTATCATGATTTGTATCAGATTAATTCTCCTGATTTTGTTTTACTTTTTGTTCCTATCGAATCTTCGTTCAGTATTGCGGTTCAAAAAGATGCTGAACTCTTTAATTTTGCCTGGGACAGGAAAGTCGTAATTGTAAGCCCATCTACATTATTGGCTACCTTGCGCACCATTGCCAGTATGTGGAAACAAGAGCGCCAAAACCGGAATGTAATGGAAATTGCCCGTTTAAGCGGAAGCATGTACGATAAGTTTGTGGGTTTTGTCAGTGATATGGAAAATATCGGTCGGTATGTAAAGCAAAGTCAGGATGCCTACGATAAGGCCATTAACAAACTTTCCATAGGCGCAGGAAACTTAACCAATACATCAGAAAAAATTAAAAAGCTTGGCGCAAAGGCTACGAAACAGATTGATATTAAGTATTTAGATGGTGAAGAATGAGTTTGATTAATAGTTGGCCGTTTTTGGCTTTTCGCCCTTAAACAGTTTTCTGTCATTCTGAGGAACGAAGAATCTCTGAGACACCATACACTGGACCTCTATCGCAATACCGATTATCAAGTTTGAAGTTTTTCTGCTGGGGATTCTTCGTTCCTCAGAATGACAAGCAGATTTAAGCAAAAAAGTGCCTGGAAATTCCAGGCACTTTTTTATTCAAAATAAAATATTTTTTATTTCTTAAAAGCATTCCAACCCTGTGCTTTCAGTTCATGCACATTATTAGATTTTGAAATCATTTTACAGCCTGAGTTTTTATCGGTTACGTGTCCAATTACCGTAATATCTACATCATGTTTTAGTTTTTTATAGTCATCCTGGCTGATGGTGAACAATAATTCATAATCTTCGCCACCGCTTAATGCACAAACCGTTGGATCTATGCCTAATTCACGGGCAGTTTCGTAAGTCATTGGGTCTAAAGGAATTTTCTCTTCGTAAATTGTAATTCCTTTATCGCTTTCCGTAGCAAGGTGTAAAATTTCAGAAGCCAAACCATCAGAAACATCAATCATTGAAGTTGGTTTTATACCCATATCATCCAACAGCGCTACAATATCCATTCTGGCTTCTGGTTTCAATTGTCTTTCAATGATATAATCTTTTCCCTCCAGATCAGGCTGAATCTGAGGATTTTCAAGGTAAATTAATTTTTCACGTTCTAAAATTTGCAGGCCAACATAAGCACCACCTAAATCTCCCGAAACGCAAAGCAAATCATTTTCCCGGGCACCACTTCTGTATACCACTTTATCTGCGTCCGCATAGCCGATACTCGTTATACTGATGACCAAACCTTGTTTACTCGATGAGGTATCCCCTCCAATTAAATCGATGTTGAATTTGTTGCAGGCTAATTCAATTCCTTTATATATTTCTTCTACAGCCTCTAAAGGAAATTTACTTGATAGGCCAATGGAAACTGTAATTTGACTTGCAGAACCATTCATCGCATAAATATCACTTAAATTTACCTGTACAGCTTTGTAACCCAAGTGCATTAAAGGCACATAAGCCAAATCAAAATGGATTCCTTCTAATAGTAAATCAGTAGAAATTAAGATTTGCTTGCCTTTAGCATCTAAAACGGCCGCATCATCGCCAATACCTTTAACAGAATAATCATTTTTAATTTTGAAATTGGTTGTCAGGTGTTTAATTAACCCAAATTCTCCCAATTCATTTATATCTGTGCGTTCTTTATTTTCAAACATAAGTTTTTCTAATTTAGAGGCGAAGCCTTCGATTTTTTATTTTTAATACCTCTACTATTCTGAGGAAAGAAGAATCTATTATTACAATTTCCTTTTCTTATCAGATCCTTCCGTTGTCAGGATGACAATATTATTTATTTAACATCCAATTTTTTCCTTCTGTAAACCTGGCAATTAACATCGCTGCAACATTATCGCCTGTTGCATTTAAAAGCGTGGCCATCGGATCAACCAAAGTACCAATAATCATTGCAGGCGGTAAAGCTTCCGGTGGCAACTGATAAGCAGAAATCATCAATAATTCGCCGATATAACCCCCATTAGGAATTCCGCCTTCAACAATACTGACCAAAACAGTAATGCCTAAAGCAAGTATAATGGTATCTACTTGAACCAAATCTTTACCAAAAATGGCGAAAACGACAGCAATTTTTATAATGGAACTAATGCTTGATCCGTCTTTATGTAAAGTTGATCCCAGCGGAATCGTAACATTGGCAATATAAGCAGGAACACCCATTTTTGCTGCTCCATCTAAATTAGCCGGAATAGTTGCAATACTGCTGCAAGTTCCTACTGAAGTTAAAGAAGGTACAATATTATTTTTCCAGAATATTTTTATGGCTTTAAAACCTCCTGATATAAAAGCATATAAGGTAAAAAATACAACGAAATAAAAAGCACCAACTCCATAATATAAACCCAGTGCTTTTGCATAGGTATCAAACAACTGCGGACCAAAAACACCTACCTGATAGGCAAAATAAGCACCCAAACCAATTGGTCCTAATTTCATAATCAGGATAATGAGTTTTTTCATCACTTCATTTCCAGATGCCAAAAACTTTTTGAAAGGTTCACCTTCTTCACCTGCATAAAGTGTAGAAAAACCAACTAAAACTGAAAAAATAATCAGTGCCAGCATGTTTTTTCTACTCCCGATTTCAAAAAACTCTCCTACGGTTAAAAGTTGAGTCATTTGTTCTCCTACAGATTGAATTTTTTCAGTTTCTGCAGGCAATGGACTTGATGATAATTGCTGATGAATCGGAAAAATCCAGGTTGCTACTATCGTTAAAAATGCTGATATTAAGATGGTTGATAAAAAAACCATCACCATAATCATCATTAATCTTCCTAATTTTTTGGAGCGGTCTATATTGGCAATAGCCGAAGAAACCGCAAAAAATACCAAAGGAATAACAGCGGTAAACAATAGATTTAAAAATATATCGCCTAAAGGTTTTATACTTTCAATCTTATTTCCAAAAATTAAACCTGCTATACTCCCGACAGTTATACCTGCTAAAAGCCATAACAAGCCTGAATAATTTTTAAGAATATTGTTTTTTTCCATTCTTTATATAATTTCGTCGTTCCTTCATTCTTCGTAGTGACGATCTTTTTAATTACAAACCTAACTCTGCCGAAATATCCAGCATTCTTTGAATTGGTTTACGTGCCTGATCAATAATATGTTCTGGTACAGTTACTTCCGGCAATCCATTTTTAATACATAAATACAATTTTTCGAGTGTATTTCTTTTCATATAAGGGCAATCGTTACAAGCACAGCTATTATTTGGCGGTGCCGGAATGAATGTTTTTGTTGGATTTGCCTTCTCCATCTGGTGAATAATTCCACTTTCTGTAGCCACAATAAATTCTGTAGCCGGATCATTAATGGTGTATTTAAGCAAGCCGGTTGTAGAACCTATATAATCTGCCATTTTCAAAACCACTTCCTCACATTCCGGATGTGCAATAAATTTAGCCTTCGGATGACGTTCTTTAAGCTTCGTAATTTTCTCCTGAGAAAAAATTTCATGTACCATACAGGCACCATTCCAAAGGACCAAATCACGACCTGTTTTTTTGGCTACATAAGCACCCAAATTCCGGTCAGGGCCAAAAATAATTTTCTGATCTTTAGGTAAACTTTCTACAATTTGAACCGCATTGGTGCTGGTACACACAATATCGCTTAAAGCCTTTAACTCGGCTGTACAATTTACGTAAGTAATAACCAGGTGATCAGGATATTTTTCTTTAAATTTCTTAAATAAATGGGGTGGACAGCTGTCGGCCAACGAGCATCCAGCTTTAACATCTGGTAATAAAACCTTTTTATTTGGGGATAAAATCTTAGCTGTTTCTGCCATAAAGTGCACACCAGCAAATACAATTACCTCGGCATCCGTTTTTGCAGCCTCTTGTGATAAGCCTAAACTATCGCCAATATAATCTGCAATATCCTGTATATCAGGTTCCTGATAATAGTGTGCCAATATAATTGCATTCTTTTCCTTTTTGAGTTTTTCTATTTCCGCAAAAAGATCAAGTGTTGGATCAATTTCTTCTTCTACAAATCCCTTGATATTTATTTCTGCTAAGGTATCCATGTTCATTTTAAAAATATTTCTTCTATTGTTTTTGAAGCTGGTTCAAAGATAGGAGTTTCAACAGTTCAATAATTAATAAGTATTTTAATTAAATAAATCTTTAATGTTTATTAGTGTGTTAGTTTTGTTGGCAAGTTTCAAAAAAAAGTTCTTTTAAATAAGTTGTTAATTGTTTACTAACATTCAGATGATATTTAATTAATATTATAAATCTGATTTTCAGCTATATTGAAAAACCGTATAAAACTTGCCAATACTCTAATGTTAATTGTTTGTAACCTGCCAAAAAGTTAATTACTTGTACAAAGGTGCTCAAAAATTGGTGAAAAGATTGTGGCAAATTGTCTTTTTAGCTTAGCTTTAAACATTCAAATTTAGTTGTTATAATAATTTAGACATAAAGTTAACATTATTAACAGAGTTGTTAACAGGGTTTATAATTAAAGGTTTTTATTGATGAGAAAAGTAGATTTCCTGGTAATTGGTTCAGGTATAGCAGGTTTAAGTTTTGCGCTTAAGGCTGCAAAGTTTGGTAAGGTTTTAATTGTTACCAAATCTAATGAGGACGAATCCAATACAAAATATGCCCAAGGTGGTGTTGCTGTAGTTGTAGATAAAGGAGATTCTTTTGAGAAACATATCGAAGATACTTTGATTGCTGGTGACGGTTTATGCGATGAAAAAATTGTAGAAATTGTTGTAAAAGAGGGACCTAAACGTATCCAGGAGATTATTGACTACGGAATAAATTTCGATAAAGACAACTCAGGTTTCTATGATTTAGCCAAAGAAGGAGGTCATTCAGAACACCGTGTTTTGCACTATAAAGACATTACAGGGTATGAGATTGAGCGTGTTTTGTTAAAGGAAATTCACGAAAATGAGAACATAGAGATATTAACACATTACTTTGCACTAGAGTTAATTACCCAGCATCACCTGGGTGAGTTTGTTGATAAACGTACCGAAGATATTAACTGTTACGGTATATATGCCTTTAACACAGAGCTTAACGATGTTGAAAAGATTGTGGCAAATGTTACGGTTATGGCTTCAGGAGGTGCCGGACATGTGTATTCGGCCACTACAAATCCGGTAATTGCAACTGGTGATGGAATGGCAATGGTTTATCGTGCAAAAGGAAAAGTTAGAAATATGGAGTTTATTCAGTTCCATCCAACGGCTTTACACCATCCTGGAGAGTATCCTTCTTTCTTAATTTCTGAAGCAGTTCGTGGTTTTGGAGGAGTACTTCGCCGTAAAAACGGGGAAGAATTTATGCAGGAATATGATGAAAGGAAATCATTAGCGCCAAGAGATATTGTGGCCCGGGCGGTAGATGCGGAAATGAAAAAGTCTGGCGATGATTTTGTTTATCTTGATATTACCATGCGTAGCAAGGCAGATATTTTAAAGCATTTTCCGAATATATATGCAAAATGTTTATCGATTGGAATAGATATGACCAAAGATTTTATTCCGGTAACACCTGCTTCTCACTATATGTGCGGCGGTGTGCTGGTTGATGAATATGGACGTTCTTCTATCAAAAATTTATATGCTTGTGGCGAATGCTCTTCAACAGGTTTACATGGTGCTAACCGATTGGCTTCTAACTCTTTATTGGAAGCAACTGTTTTTGCACACCGTATTTTCCAGGATGCTATTGAGAATTTTAAAGATAATGTAATACCTGAAAATATACCAGAATGGGATACACATGGGGTTACACAGAGTAATGAAGACATTTTAGTTACCCATAATTTACGAGAAACGCAGAAAATAATGAGTGATTACGTTGGCATTGTCCGTTCTGATTTTAGGCTGGAAAGGGCGCATGGACGTTTATTTCTGTTGTATCAGGAAACAGAAGAATTTTATAAAATGAATAAAGTATCTGTTAAGCTTTGCGAACTTAGGAATGTAATACAAGTGGCCTATCTGGTTATAAAATCCGCCATTCAACGTAAAGAAAGCAGGGGGTTACATTATACAACGGATTATCCAAATCATGCTGAAGAATTGGTAGATACTGTTTTTTAACGGCTAATCTTTTAAATATTTCTTTTTAATAAATAAACTATAATCATTCTTCTGAAATCAATTCAGAAAATATAATCTTAATACTATGCCTTTAATACTTCCGGTAAAAGGAAAACTTCCAGCAATTGGAAAAGATAATTTTATTGCAGAAAATGCGACAATCGTTGGTGATGTTGTAATGGGCAATAATTGTTCTGTTTGGTTTAATGCCGTGATTAGAGGCGACGTAAATGCCATTACCATTGGAAATGAATCTAATATACAAGATGGTGCAGTAATTCATGCAACGTACTTAAAAGCATCTACGCACATTGGTAATCGTGTTTCAGTTGGGCACAATGCAATTGTACATGGTTGTATAGTAGAAGATAATGTGTTAATTGGGATGGGTGCCATTGTAATGGACCACGCTATTATTGAACCCTATTGCATTATTGCTGCAGGAGCAGTTGTTTTAGAAAATACAATCTGCGAAAGTGGTTATTTATATGCAGGAACACCTGCAAAAAAAATAAAGCCCATTACTGAAGAGCAAAGGGCTTTATTAAATAAATTGCCTGATAATTATATAATGTATTCGGGCTGGTTTACTAATCCTTAATCGAGTTTAAAGAGCAGGGGGAGGTATAACTAATTTCTCCTCTCTTTCCCAATTTGCCCTTAGCGACATTTCTGTAGTTGAATACCATATTTTTTCTGGCTGTACGCCATTTTTAACATTTCCGGTATCCCATATTCCATTTTTATTGTCATCATAAACCACTCTAACCATGTATTTTCCGGCAGGGTAATTGGCAAAGTTTATGGTAGAATTTCGATTAATCACAGACGATTTAATCGGAAGTTTCTTTTCATTTATAAATTCAACAATATAACTTTTAGTGGTATCAGGAACTTCTATTTTTAAAGATAAGGTACCATAACTATCGGCTGTTTCCAGTTTAAAGGTTTTCTTAAATTCTTTATTTTTAACATTAAAAATGGCGGTAAAAGCACCAGGGGCAAAGCTAAGTTCGTAAGTTCTTTTTTGTTTCCATGGAAATTTTACGTGGTATTTTAAAAAATCGATGCTGTCTTTTACCAGTTCAAAATTGGTTCTTTTTACAGAATCCTCCAATAAAGTAACTTTTGTTGCATCAGCAGCAGTGATTGGAAAACCAAAGGTTAAAGTATAAGATTGAAAAGGATTTAATTTACCGTTGGTTAAATTATCAGATGCTATAAGATCTCTGGTATAAGTATCTTTTTTAGCCCGTGTAAAATTAACAGTTTGTAAAACTTTACCCTGATCCTGAATGGCAACTTTTACAGAATCGAAACTCAAATCATTAAGCCAAACTTTAGCCGTGTCGTTGGTTTTATTAAAGAAAACCTTTTTGTCTGCATCAACTGCCGGCGGATCTGTAACAGTCAGTTTCGGGCTTTTTAATTGCTGGTTAAAAGTTAATAAAATGCTGCCGTCGTTATTCAGCCTTCTTTCTATTACCCTAAATTCAGGTGCAAGTTCTTTAAATGTTTCCAGATTAACATTTTCCATATTTTTTTCCAGAGTTAAAGGTTCTTTTTGAAAACCAATTTCGTCTGAAATCTGCTGGTATATTTTGTCACCACCACCACTGGCTTCCTTAACTGCATAAATTTTATACTTGCCTTTTCTTAAATTATTCAACTTATAATTACCAGAGCTGTCTGTTAAGGTATAAATAGATGGACGTTTTTTTCCAAATAAGGTATCTTTTTCAAGGGGCAGAATAAATACAGTTACTTCTTTCTCTACTTCTGCAGTTAATGCACTTGTTACTTTTCCGCTTATTGTTAAAGAATCAATTTCTGGTCCGGTAGAAAATACATAAGATAAATTTTTAACCACATTGTTTTCATTAACATCAGCAATTGATTTACCAAAGTTTAAAGTATAGGTAGTATTTTTTTCTAAAGAATCCTGTAAAGTAATTTCTAATCTTTTTTGACGCTTTTTTAAAAGTGGCGCTCTTTCCTGATCCGGAGAAATTGAAAACTCTTTAAATTCATCTTTGATGTTAAAGTATTCATCAAATTCAATTACAATTTTTTTGTCCTTAAAATTCAACGTTTGATTTTTAGGAGTCATACTCAAAATTTTGGGAGGCGTGGTATCTTTTGGTCCGCCCTGGGGCGTTTGGATACTTGCACAAGCAGAAAGTAGGAGCAGGGTGATTACAACTACAAAATTAACAGGGCTAAAATACTGGTGTCTTAAATTTGGCATTTTTTAAACGTTCTGTTTAATTTTTATTGTTTTTTGAATAATATGATTAAAAAATATTTTTTCTTTCTTAAATCGCTTTATTTTAAGTCAATTAATAAATGTTTAAAATACTGATTATCAGCTACTTATTAATATATATCATTAAAACCGAAATATCTGAAGGTGAAACACCTGAAATTCTGGATGCCTGACCTAAAGTACGCGGTTTTATTTTAAATAATTTTTCTCGGGCTTCTTTTGAAATGGAAACAATTTTATTATAGTCAAAATCGGGATTGATTTCTTTGTCTTCCATTCTCATCATTTTATCTACGATCTCATTTTCCTTTTCAAAATAGCTTTCGTATTTAATTTTTATTTCAGCTTGCTCTATCGTTTCTTTATCTAATGTTGAAGTTTTTTCAGCCAGTGGTTTGCTCACTTTGATTAAATCTAAAAGACCTACCTGCGGACGGCTAACCAAACTGTGCAATTTTACATTTTGATTTAATTCACTTGATCCTAAACTTTCAAGCATTGGATTTGCGTCTGCCATTTCTATACCCTGTGTTCTGGTAAATTTAACTAATGCATCTGCATTCGCTATTTTTTGATTCACTTTTTCTAAACGTTCATCACTAATTAATCCCAATTGATGGCCAATAGGAGATAAGCGAATATCAGCATTATCCTGTCTTAATAATAACCTGTGCTCCGCTCTTGAAGTAAACATGCGATAAGGTTCTTCAGTACCTTTAGTAACTAAATCATCAATTAATACGCCGATATAACTTTCTGATCTTTTCATGATCAGTTCGTGTTTATCATTTATTTTTTGATGCGCATTTATACCTGCCATGAATCCCTGGCAAGCGGCTTCTTCATAACCAGTAGTCCCATTAATCTGACCTGCTAAGAATAAATTATTAATTAATTTAGTTTCTAAGGTTAAAGATAATTGGGTAGGTGGAAAGAAATCGTATTCAATGGCATAACCCGGCCTGAACATTTTTGCCTGTTCAAATCCTGGAATTTGTCTTAATGCTTTAAATTGTACATCCTCAGGTAAGGAAGTAGAAAAACCGTTTACATAAATTTCACAAGTATTCCATCCTTCAGGTTCTACAAAAATCTGATGTCTGTCACGCTCCGCGAAACGATTAATTTTATCTTCAATTGATGGACAATATCTCGGGCCTAATCCTTTAATGCGACCTGTAAACATTGGAGATTTTTCGAAGCCTTCTTTCAAAGTTTCGTGCACCTCACTGTTGGTATAGGTAATCCAGCAACAACGTTGATCGGTTGGTAATTCGGTATCGGTAAAAGAGAATTTACCACGATCCTGATCACCCCATTGTTCATCCATTTTGGTATAATCCAAACTTCTTCCATCTACACGGGGTGGGGTACCGGTTTTCATTCGGCCAGCTTCCATCCCTAATTCTACCAGTTGTTCGGTAATACCTGTTGATGATCTTTCTGCTGTACGGCCTCCACCAAATTTCTTTTCTCCTATATGAATTATTCCATTAAGAAATGTTCCGTTGGTTAGTACCACAGCTTTACTCTCTATTTCAATACCCAGCGATGTTTTTACACCATATACGGTATCATCTTTTACTAGTAAGCCTACCACGTTATCCTGCCACAGATCTAAATTTGGAGTTCTTTCTAAAGCTAAACGCCATTCTTCAGCAAAACGCATTCTATCAATTTGTGCCCTTGGGCTCCACATCGCAGGGCCTTTAGATTGATTAAGCATTCTGAATTGAATGGTTGTTTTATCTGAAATAATACCAGAATATCCACCCAGGGCATCTACCTCACGAACGATTTGTCCTTTGGCAACACCGCCCATAGCCGGGTTACAACTCATCTGAGCAATGGTGCCCATATTCATTGTAATTAATAAAACAGATGAGCCCAGGTTAGCAGCGGCAGCAGCAGCTTCACAGCCCGCATGTCCGGCACCAACTACAATTAAATCGTATTTTGAAAACATTTTCTTTAATTCCTTAATTGTTCCACGTGAAACAATTTGTTTTTTGTTGTAATTATTTAATCAAATTCTAATGTTTCACGTGAAACATAAACGTGAAAACAGGTTTAGAATTGTTAATCTTTTTATTCAGATAGTTCCAGCCAGCGTAATGTATATTCATCCAGTTCGGCTTTTAAAGAGTCAATTTCTTTTGTCACTTCCTGAATCTTAATATAATCGGCAGCATCAATTTTAATTAAACTTTCTGTTAAAGCCGCTATCTTTTCTTCTATTAAAGCCATTGACTTTTCACTATCCTCTAATTCTTTTTGCTCCTTGAAACTTAATTTTTTTACAGCTTTAACCGGAGCTTCAACAGCGAGGGCGGGAGCCTTTTTTGTTTCAACCTTAACCTTTGGCTGATCTAAACTAATCCGGTATTCCGAATAATTTCCATTGTATATTTTAACCACCCCTTCGCCTTCCATAATGAAAAGCTGGTCACTCATTTTATCAAGCAAGTACCTGTCGTGAGAAACCAACATTAAAACGCCCGGAAAATTCTCTAAAAATTCTTCCAAAACATTTAAGGTGTCAATATCTAAATCGTTGGTCGGTTCATCCAAAATTAAGAAGTTCGGATTCTGCATTAACACTTTCATTAAGTGTAAACGTTTCTTTTCTCCTCCACTTAATTTCTCTACCATACCATGTTGTTTCTTGGGCGGAAAGAGAAATAAGGTTAGTAATTGAGAGGCGGTAATGATTGAACCATCTGCCATTTTTATGTACTCGGCATCTGATTTTACAATATCAATTACTCTTTCTTTCGGATCGAAAGTTAAACCACCCTGTTTGTAATATCCAAAAACAGTCGTTTCACCGGTTTCTACTTTACCACCATCGGGTACTAAATGACTTGTAATAATATTTAATAAAGTAGATTTTCCAGTTCCGTTTTTTCCGGCAAGACCAATTCTATCCGCTTTTTTAAAGGTGTAGCTAAAATCATTTATAATATTACGGCCATCAAAAGATTGTTTAACATGATCTAACTCAATAATCTTCCCACCTTGACGAGACATCTTAACTTTTAACGTAATACTCTGATTATCAGACTTTTTCTTTGATTTTTCTTCTAAATCATAAAAAGCATCAATCCTGGCCTGAGATTTTGTCGCACGAGCCTGTGGCATCCTGCGCATCCATTCTAATTCTTTCTTTAATAGCTGTTGGTTCTTATGTAAAACTGTTGCATCTGTGGCTTCCCTTTCAGCTTTCTTTTCTAAGAAGTAAGCATAATTTCCGTTGTAATTATAAATCTTACCCCGGTCTAATTCCACTATAGTATTGCAAACATTATCTAAAAAGTACCGGTCATGCGTAACCAGTAAAATGGTTTTTTGCCCGGTCGTTAATAATTTTTCTAACCATTCAATCGTATCAATATCCAAATGATTGGTTGGCTCATCCAGTACTAAAATCTCCGGATCTTCAATTAAAAGTTTAGCAAGGGCCAAACGTTTCTTTTGTCCACCGGAAAGGGTTGATATTTTTTGCTGCAAACGGGTAATGCCCATTCTGCTTAAAATGGTTTTAATCTCATGCTCATATTCCCATGCATTGTGTTCGCTTAATTCTTCGTATAAACGATTAAGCGATCTTTCATCGGGATTAGGATCTTCAATTAACTCCTCATATTCTTTAATTAACTGTTGTTGTTTGTTTTCTAAAGAAAATATAAAATCACTTATAGAATCGCCTTCATTAAATTGAGGGTCCTGATCTAAAAAGCCAATTTTAACGGCTTTATTTTTTACAATTTTACCTTCGAGGGGAGGGAATCTTTCGGCAAGTAATTTCAATAAGGTACTCTTACCCGCACCATTAATACCTACAAGCGCAACGCGTTGTCCGGAATTAATACCCAGGGTTAAATTTTTAAATAGCCATTCGTCATGGTAACCATGACCTAAGCCTTCTGCCGCAATTAAAGTGCTCAAAGTTTTTTGTGTTTCGGATTTTATAAAAGAAAATTATTGCAAAAGTAAGTATAAAATATTTGGATATAGAAACCCGGAAAACGCTTATTACAAATCAACTACTTTAAATAGACCTTAAAATAAGAAACAGCGGTAGGAATCGCTCCGCCGCTGTTCAATCATTAACTAAAACTAAACTTTATCTTTATATGGATTATTAGAATAAAGACTCTAATAAATCAACTTTTAAATCTTCGTAACGTGATGCATTGTAAGAATAAACCGGAGCAGTGCTTACATTGCTGTCAGCAGCAGAAAAATTATTCATATTTACTTTAGCAACCGTACCTAAAATGGCTGTATAACTATCTGTATAACCACTTAAACTTAAAGAAGCGCCGTTGTTAACTGTTGTATTTAAATTAACCGTGTTGGCATTAATATTGGCAGTGGCTAAATCGTGTAAGGCAACTTTTAAGCTAATCAGGTTAAAACTGCCACTTGTGCTTACACTGGAGGTATTTGAGGCCTCTATTGATGAAATGTTATTTACATGAGCAATAACTGTAAGCGGTTCTTTATTGAAAGAGCTAATGCGAAGCTCACCATCTTGTTGTTGTACCAAAGCATTTTTTGAGTAGTAGTTATCATAAACCATTACACTTTCCTTTGCATCCTGTACCAGGATTAATTTAACGTTGCCACTAATTTTGATTTTACTGATATTTTTTACTGAAGTTAAATTGGTATAATTTGAACGGGTTTCAGTTGCATTTGCTATCGTTGCAGAACTTAAAATGATTGTAGTTAAAGCTGCTGCGAATAATGTTTTAATAGAAGTTTTCATAACGGTATATTTTTAATTTTTTAAATCTTTTTGTTGTTGTTTTGAATATAAGACGTTGATTGACAGGAAACGTTTCAGCAGATTTGGCCGTATTATACCAGCTAGAGCTAATTATCGACGAACGCCCTTAACTATTAGACAAACAGGAAGGAAAAATTTAATCAGAAAGCAATTTCTGAAGAAATAATTGGAGAAAACAGTGCTTTTACTTCAATTTTTAAAAATTAATGTCATGCTGAGGCACGAAGCATGACACCAGATTCGATATTATTGCAGTTAAGAGAGGTATTTGTATAATTGGGTTTATTTAAGTCTGGCCAGATTTCGGTGGTAATCACATTAATCCAGCCTCGTTTCTATAAGCCAAATGCTCATCTTCTTTTTGAGTCATTAAGGTTTTTGCAGCTTTTCCTTTATCCTTGTAGCCGAGTAAGTGAAGGGTTCCGTGGATCATAATCCTGCAAACCTCATCAAAAGGAGTTGTTTTAAAAGTGGTGGCATTTTCTTTAACCCGGTCAATACTGATAAAAATATCACTTATAATTTGTTTTTCTTCTTCAGAATTGTCAAAAGTAATAATGTCTGTATAAGTATCGTGGTTTAAATATTGCTGATTAATACCCAGCAAATATTCGTCGCTGCAAAAAATGAAATTGAGTTCCTGTAATTGATAACCTTCTTTTTCTATGGAAGTTTTAAGCCATTTTCTGATTTTAATCTTTTGTGGCAGATTATAACTTATGTCTTCTGAGAAAAATTGTATTGCAGGCATATTGATCTATTTAAGCGCACAAATTTAGCAATTAATATTTTATGGCTGCCCCGAGGGTTACTGCACTGCTTTTAAAGATTTTAAATATTCAGCAATTTTATTTTTGTAGTAATAATTTAAAGTTGGCGGAAGCTTTTGCAACATATCCGTTCCGTTTTGTTGCTGCTTTTTATATTGGTCGATCATTTTTTGATACGAAGGCGGAAATTCTTTTGCCGCTTTACTTTCTCTTTTATTGTCCTCATCCTGCTCCCGTTCTGCTTTTTCAGCATCTAATAATTTAGTCAGCAGTTCTTTTTGGCGTTGCAGGGTTTCCTGTTGTAATCGCTTATTAACCAAATCACTTTCGGTTTGCTTCATCTCTTTAATGGCTTCGTTCAGGTTACCCATTTTACCCGTACCGTCTTTATTGTCTTCCCGGTTAATTTTTTCCAGTGCCTGACGAATCATTTGCTGTTGCTGAGCCATTTTTCCAAACTCTTTACTCATTTCTCCTTTACCAACAGTGCCCTGATTGCCAGACTTTTGCATTTGTTCTCTGGCTTTTTGCATACTTTTATTCAGCTGTTCCTGCATTTGCGAAAGCTGTTTCATGCTTTGCTTTTGTTTGCCTTTACCTCCCTTAGAGTTTTTAGACATGTTTTGCAATTGATTTAAAGCTTCACTCAACATTAAAGTTAAATTGTTAATCGAAGTCATTGTAAATTGCTGATAACGATTGGCTTCTGGTGTTCTTCTTTCGCCTAAACTTTCTAAACTTTTATCCAGGTTGAAGTTAATTTTATTCATTTCCTCATTAACCGTCGATTCTATTTGTGGCACCCTTTTGCTCAAAGCGTATAAACTATCGGCGATGGTTTTAAGATTATCTTTAATACTGCGTTGTTTTTGCACATTGCCAATATAAGAAGGGTCTGCTACAGTCATTTTTTTCAGGGTAAGCATTACTTTTTCCTGCTCAAAAGAAGTATTTAAAAGATTTTCCAGTAAACGGCGCAACTCTTTAGCATTGAGGTTATTTTCCATTTCCTCGCCTTGCTGTTGCATGTCACTCATCTTTTTAGAGAGTTTTTCCATTTGTTCAGCTGCTTTTTGTTGTTTTTGACTCGCACCTTTTGAATCCTTATTATCTAAAGCCTCTTTACTGTCCTGTTGTTCTTTTTGAATTTCCTGTAAATCCTTTTCGGGGTTTTCAAATGGATTTGGTCGCTCCAAACCTTCATTCTTTTTCTCCAGGTCTTTAATGTCTTTTTTAAGGTCGTTAAGCTCTTTATTTAAAGCCTCTTGTTTTTCTTTTAAAGCACTATTCTCTTGTTTTTTATTTTTGGTTTGTTCAGCCAATCCCTTTTGTTGTTTGGCAAGATCATTTAACCTATCGATGTCATTTTGAAGATTTTGTTCAAATTCCAGCTGTTTATAAAGCTCCAAAATTCTGTCCAGCTCATTTTTAAGCGTTTTATTATCCAGCTGCATTTTCGAAAGCTCGTTTTGCGTTTGATCTTTATTCTGCTCATTCATCAAATTTTGCAGTTTTTGCAATAACGCTTTGGTTTTATCATCCAAAACATTGTCAAACAAGTCTTTAATTTGTTTTTGCTTTTCTAAAAGCTCTTCCGTTTGTTGCTGGTCTTCTTGTTTTTGCTGACCATTTTTCTCATTTAAATCTTTAATCTCTTTAACCGCTTCCTCCAGTTGTTTTTGCTTATCCAGCAATTGTTCAATTTGCTTTTTATCTTCAAAAGAAATCTGTTTTTTATCAATTAAACTTTCAGCAACCTTTTTACTTTCTTTTTCTATGGTAGATGCCAAACGAATGGCAGATTGCATTTTTTGTTTTAAAGCCTGATTGTTAGCATTTATCTGTTCAGCCGTTTCTGTTTTGGTGGGTTGTTTAAATGTTTTAATTTCAGAACGTGTTATTTTGGCTCCGTTTACAGCATCATTATCTGCAACTTCAAAATAATATTCCAGCGTTTGGCCAGGCTTTAGTGCTGCCGATTTTAAATCCCAGAAATAGAAAAAACGATTTTCGGGCACATTACTTTTTATCGGAATATTTTTAGCTACGGTGCCCACAATTTTATTATTTTCTTTAATGTTATATTTAAAACTCAAACGACTGAACCCATAGTCATCCGTAACTTGTCCTGAAAAATATAAAGCCTTATTGCTTACGGAATCGGGCTTTTCTTCAACAGAAATACCTGGCGACTGATCTTTGATCACTGTAATTAAATGAGATAGGGAATCGCTTAGTGTTGTAAATTCATTCTTGGGTGTAATGCTGTATTTCGAATTATTTTTTAGTGTGGTACTAAACACAGATTCATTGTCCTTCACACTTAAAAGGTGTTCGGTTCCATTTAAGGTAAATAAAAGCTCGTTGCTTTTGGCAGTTTTAAAATTCCAGCTTACCCGGGTTCCCTCAGGTAAAAGCATATCACCAACATTGGTAATTTCTTCATTCTTTTTGCCCAGGTATGCAGGATAATTTAAGGTAGCAGTAACGTTCAATAATTCAGGGCGGGGTTTAACTGTAATGGTAAAAGCTGAAGAACTGAAACCGCCGCCTTTGAAAATTAATTTTTTATCGGCCTGGATATTTTTAATAAGATAATTAAACTGGCTAATGTTTATTTTTTCAAGTTTATAGGTGTTTTTTCCATCTTCAACATACACTTCCTGAGGTAATTCGTTCCCCTTTAGTTTTAAGTTTAAGGTTAAATCGTCACCCTGTGTAACGGTTAATTTTTTATTCAACAAACTGAAATCAAACGGAGCTTTTGGTGCAATGTATTCATTGTATTTTAAAAAGCTACTGGTTCCTTCTCTTAAAATAGCAGGGGCAATAATGCCGATAAGTAAAATAATAGAAAGCGGAATAAACAGGTATTTTAAATATTTTTTATTGTCGTTAATTCTAACAGCAGTATAAAAAGGCACCGGCTTTAATTCGTGTATTTTTTGATCAATGCTGGCCAAAATTAACTGATTGTTTTCAGGTAATTTTTCTGCCTGTTTGTGAAGTTGCAGGGTATTTAACAGTTTATCTTTAATATCAGAAAAATGGTTTCCAATAATTACCGAAGCTTCATCAAAAGAAATGTGCTTCCCTAGTTTTAGCATTGATAATAAGGGTTTCACAATTAAAATACTGATTAGAAAAGCGCCTGTTAAAAGGTAAGCAAAGAAAATAAAGGTTTTAAAACCGGCTCCGGGATTTAAATAATATAAACTTAAAAAAACAAGCAGGTACAAGGCCAATAAAATAGCGGCTACGTAAATGCTTCCCCGTAAAATTTTATTGAGGTAAAACTTTCGGATAAACTCATCTATCTTTTTAATCAGCTCATTATAATTATTGCCGGCCATATGTGTAAATGTAAAAAAATATATAACGGCATAAAAAGAAAAACATCAGACAAGCACAAAACATTATTCTGTTTTTAAGGTAAAATAGGCTTTTGTAAAATTAAAATTTGGTTTTAAATCAAATAAAAATGAACTTTAAAAAATTAAGACAATCGTTTGTTTACCGCTTTAATTTAATAAAACGGATTTTGTAAAGTTAAAGTGTTTTGTAATGTATTGATTATTAAGTTTTAGTAAAATATATTTGTCATCTTATCAACCCTTATTATAAAAAACGAACTTGTCTTTCCTTTCTCTGAAGACGAACCGCAGATGGAACAAATTTTTGGTATAAAATCAGGCAGTTTGCAAGCTTTTCAAAGCGCCTATCAGTTGCATCATGGCAAATTGTATGCTTATATATTGAAAAAAACCGGATCAGCATATTTAGCTGAAGAGGTTGTTCAGTTAACCTTTATTCGTTTATGGGAAAAGCGGCAAAATCTGTCTTTAGATTATTCACTTGCGGCGCAAATATTTAAAATGGGCGGAAGTATTTTAATTGATCAGCTGCGCAAAGAGGCGGTATCGAAAAAACACCTCAAAGAAATTGTTCCGATGGAAATTCTGCATATAGACGAGCAATCTGAAAATGCCCAAAACCTTGAATTGGCAATCAATCAGATGGCCCCAATGCGGAAAAAAGTTTTTAAGCTTAGTAAAATCGAAGGCTATTCGTATAAAGAAATCGCCGAGGAGCTTTCTATTTCTCCAAAAACAGTAGAAAACCACATTTCAAAAGCATTAAAACAATTAAGAGCAGCTTTGTCTTCTTTTTTTTCAATTGTAGCGGTATTTTCTTTCCTTATTAACCGCTAACCAGAAATTTATTGTTCAAAAATCCGCTTTTCTATAGACAGGATAAATATTTCCTAAAGATTAATTAAAAAATTTAACAGAGTAGGGGTTATCCCTTCTCAAAAACGTAATGGAGTTATGCAAGTAGATCAAAAGCTTATTGAAAAGTTTTTTGCAGGCAAATGTTCGGCTGATGAAGCCTGCATGGTTAGCAAATTTTTAGAAAACCAGGAGCACTTTGAAAAGCACTGGGATCTTGAAGATTGGAATGCATTTAAAATGAAAGAAGAATTGCCCGAGGCGCTTTCTAAAAAAATGAATTCAGAGATTATAAGTCACATTTATGATCAGAAAGAAGCTAGGGTTAAACGCTTAAAATATCTTGCTTATGCCGCAACTATTGCTGTTGTGGTTTCTGTTGGTTTGTTCGTTTCTCTATCGGGAAATAAAAACACAGACCTTAATGTAAGCACCAATAAACAAAAAGAATTAATAAAAGAGGTAGCCGAAACCATTTATAAAAATGATTTGGCTATAAAAAGAAGTTACACACTACCTGATGGTTCAATTGTAGAGCTTGAACCTAAAAGTGAGATCAGCTTTTTACCCTTTAACCAAAAAAGAGATATAAAACTAAGAGGAGAAGCTTTATTCAGGGTTCATAAAGATAAAGCCAGGCCCTTTACCGTTTACGGGAATAATCTAGCAACAACAGCACTGGGTACCATATTCAGGGTGAGTGCTTTTGCAAATAATAAATACACAAGCGTTAAATTATTGGAAGGAAAAGTGGTGGTTAAACCACAAAATATCTTGTTAAATGCAGGTGTAAAAATGGTGTATTTAACCCCGGGAAAATCATTTACGGTGAATATGGAAAATTACGCCGCCGTAGTAAAAGATTTTGCTAAACCACAAGAAACCATTATTGCTAAAATAAATAAAGGCAGTGTATTGATTACAGAAAGTGCAATGATTTTTAACAATCAGCCTTTATCTGAAGTGTTTAAAGCGCTGGAACAAAAATTAAACATTTCTATTGCCTACAACCCAAAACTGGTTAATAAAAAGACATTTTCTGGTCAATATGAATTTGGCAGAGATGATGCAGATGAGTTTTTAACTACCCTGACTTTTATTAATGGTTTAACCGTAGAAAAAACAGAGAAAGGATATGTAATCAGGACCAGATAATACTCCAAAAAAGAACTATACCAACCAAACAAACTATATGATTAAACTATTTACTAAAAAAAATGTACGTAAACGGCTTTTGTTCTTATGCATTTTAATATGCACCGGATTAAGCATTATGGCACAAATGCCGGCAGTTACCGGGGTTGTTAAAGACGGAAAGGTAACCATCGTTGGGGCAACCATAACTGCTCAAAATCAAGCAACCAAAGCAAAAGCTGTTGCCACAACAGACAAAAATGGTGTGTTTTCCTTTTTTAGGCTTCCTTCAGGAAAATACACTTTCACTATCACTTTTGTGGGTTACGACCCTAAAGTTATGGTTGGAGATGTTAAAGATGGTGGTACTTTTTCTTTGTCTGTTGTTTTAAAAGAGGGCAGTACAACACTTGATAAAGACGTAATTATTACGGGTACCGGGATTACAAGAAATAAAAATAGCTTTACAGGTTCTACAGCTACATTTTCTGGCGATCAGCTAAAAATGCTGGGAACCAACAATGTAATTCAAAGCTTAAGAACAGTAGATCCATCGTTTATTTTATTTGAAAACAATCTGGCCGGATCGAACCCAAATGTTTTGCCGCAGATAGAAGTGAGGGGGAAAACAAGTGTTCCATCAGCTACGCTTAGAGATCAGTACGGTCAGGATCCGAACCAACCTTTATTTATTTTAGATGGGTTTGAAACAACGCTTCAAACCGTGGTGGATTTGGATATGAACAGAGTAGGTTCAGTAACGATTTTAAAAGATGCAGCATCTACTGCTTTGTATGGTGCAAGGGCTTCCAATGGGGTGGTTGTCATTGAAACGATCAGACCCAAACCGGGTCAGCTTAGATTTTCTTATTCAAATGATGTATCCCTTGAAATAGCAGATTTGTCTGGTTACAATATGATGAATGCCGCAGAGAAACTAGAATTTGAAAGGCTTTCGGGAAGATATATAGTAACCAACGGTCAGCCAACCAGTCAGTTGTACATGGATCAGCTTTATAATGATCACCTGGCAGCAGTTAAGCGGGGCGTAGATAGTTATTGGTTAAATGATCCAGTGCAAAATGGTTTTTCAAATAATGCCTCCATTTTTGCAGAGGGAGGAGACGAATCTTTAATCTATGGCGTTGGTCTTAATTACAAAAATAAAGACGGTGCTTTAAAAGGATCAGGAAGAGACTCCTGGAGTGGAAATATTAACCTGACTTATAGAAAAGCAAAATTAAACATTAATAACATTTTGTATGTACGGGGCTATTCTTCAGTAGAATCTCCTTACGGTAGTTTTTCAAACTTTGTAAATGCGAATCCATATTATGTAAAAGAATCAGAAAATCGTTATCTGGAAGACACTTTTACGTCTCAATATATCAGGTTGAAGGTTGCGAACCCATTGTATAATGCGAGCTTACCAAATTACAATACCGGGAAAAACCTGGAGGTGCAGAATAACCTGAGTGTTAACTATGATTTTACTTCGGATTTAAGACTAAGGGCAGGCTTGCAAATGGTAAAAGGAAATACAACAAACGAAAGTTTTGCAGCGCCTGAAAATACACAATTTGAAAGTACGCCTATATTGCAAAAAGGAAAGTATGTAAACTCTATCCTGAGCAATTTCTCTTATCAGGCAAACCTTTTATTAACCTACGGAAAAGTTTTTGCCCAAAAACATTCTGTTACGGCCAATGCAAGGGCAGAAATTACAAATAGCGAAAACAGTACAAAATCATATACAGCAGTTGGTTTTCCCGAAGGCAGTACGGGCAATCCTAAGTTTGCCTATGGTTATTTGCCCAATGCTGCGCCAACCGCTTCTTTAAATACCTATAGAACAGCCAGTGCAACACTTTCGGCCAATTACGCGTTCGATAGCCGTTACTTGTTTGATTTTTCTTATCGTTTGGATGGTTCTACAGCATTTGGAAAAAACAACCAGTTTTCCCCATACTGGTCAACCGGCATTGGCTGGAATATTCATCAGGAATCTTTTGCTAAAAACAAAGAATGGTTAAACAGGTTAAAATTATTTGCGAATATCGGTGTAACCGGAAATCAAAATTATGGCACAATTACATCAGTTTCGGTGTATGATTATAATACTAATACAAATTATAACCAATTTGGCCAGGGTGTTACTCTAAGTTCGCTGGGAAATCCTGACTTGGAACCTCAAAAAACAGTACAAATCAGTACCGGATTAGATTTTTCTTTGTTGGGTAACCGCTTAACGGGTTATTTAAATGCTTATATGAAACGAACAGATCCGTTAGTGGTTCCCGTTGATTTGCCCTCGTCAACAGGGGTGTTTAATTACCCTCTAAATGCAGGTAATTTAACTTACAAGGGTGCGGAGGTTAAAATCGGATTTTCTCCCATTTATCACCCTGAAAACAGAGTCGTGTGGACCCTAAGCCTAACAGCAAGCTTGTATAAAAGTAAATATGACGGATTTGAAAACAAACTTGCCTCTTTAAATAAGCAGCAGGAAATCAACAAATCGCTAATTCGTTATTTCGATGGTTACAGTCCTGATGATATTTGGGCTGCCAAATCACTCGGAATTGATCCTGCAACCGGAAGAGAGGTATTTGTAGCTTCAGACGGGCAATATACCTTCGATTACAACACTGCAAATTTACAGGCTGTAGGAAACACGACCCCGGTTGCCGAAGGTGTTTTAACCAGCACGCTGGTTTACAAAGGCTTTAATTTAGGAATCAACTTAAGATACCGCACTGGCGGGGACGTTTTTAATACCGCTTTATACAACAAAGTAGAAAATATTACCTATTCAGGGATTTCCTTAAATCAGGATAAGAGGGCTTTATACGACAGGTGGAAGAAACCAGGAGATATTGCCCTGTTTAAAGCGATTTCTCAAACCCAGGTAACGCCAATGTCTTCAAGATTTGTTCAAAGAGAAAACACCTTAACCGGAGAATCTTTGAACCTCGGCTATACTTTTAATAACAAAAACTGGATGCGTAAAATAGGCATGAGCAGTTTAAATATTAATGCCGTTACCAACGAAATTTTTAGAATCTCGACCGTTAAACGGGAGCGTGGTATTGATTACCCCTTTGCGAGAACAGTATCTTTTAGTTTAAGAGCATCTTTTTAACTGACATGATGATGAAAACACCAATCAAAAATATATTATTAGCGCTCTTTGCTCTATCAACGATTTTTTCATGTAAAAAATACCTTAATGTGCAACCGGAGGATAAAGTACTTGAAGGTGCTTTATTTTCCAATAAGCAAGGAATAAACAGTGCTTTAAATGGTTTGTATATCAGCTTAACGAATAAAAACCTATATGGCGAAAACTTAACCCTTTCTACCGTTGATATTTTAGCGCAGCGCTACAACATTGCTTCCTCTCACGATCTTTACAAGGCAGCAACCTACGCTTACGCGGATAAACCAATAGTAGAAAAGATTGATGCAATGTGGACCGGAGCCTATACTGGGATTTTAAATGTCAACGAATTTTTAAACAATCTGGATAAATATCCCAATGTAATAGATGGAAAAACAGATTCTATATACAGAGGTGAAGCATTGGGTATTCGTGCAATGTTGCATTTTGACATGTTGCGTTTATTTGGCCCCCGTTACAGCACGGCCGATTCTCTCAAAGCCTCTATTCCCTATTACAGCACAACAAAATCAAGTATAAATGAATTATTACCAGCCAATAAAGCAATCGTAATGGTCATTAATGATTTGGCTGCAGCAGAACAAATGTTAAAAAACGATCCGGTTATTAAAAACGGAACAATGATTCCTGCAATAGGTGATCCGGCTAACTTTTTAACCAGCAGCAGAAATTATCGGATGAATTATTATGCAATAAAAGCTTTACAGGCCCGCGTACACCTTTATCGTGGCGATAAAGTTTCAGCACTTGCTGCAGCTAAATTGCTGATTCAAAATGCGGATAAATTTAAATGGACAACAAGTAATAATGCATTAAACGAAAAAACCGATCCTGACCGGGTATTTACCACAGAGATGATTCTGGGCGTTCAAAATTCAGATTTATACAATCGTTACGATGCACTGTTTAATCCTTCTCTGGCAGATAATGTTATTTTGGCTCCTTTAGCGAGCAGACTGGCAACTGTTTTTGAAACAAACGAAAATGATTTCAGGTATAACTTAAACTGGACCGTACCATCAAATGGAGGAAAAACTTACCGGACCTTTTACAAATATGCTGATGTTGTAAATAAGGATAAAGTAAACTTCAGGTTTACAATTCCGCTGGTTAAAATAAGTGAAATGTATTATATCGCTGCAGAATGTGAACCTGATGCAACAACGGCAGTAGGCTATTTAAATACCGTTCGTGTAAACAGGGGATTATTAAACCTGGCCTCAACCGTAAATATTAATACAGAATTACAAAAGGAATATCAAAAAGAGTTTTTTGGAGAAGGACAGTTATTTTACTACTACAAACGTAAAAACATCACCTCTATTCCGAATGGAATGGCAACATCAGGAACCGTAGTTATGGGAGCCGTTTTACCATTGCCATTGTCCGAAAGTCAATATAGACCATAAACCTTAGACATGAAAAAGAATTTATATCGTATTTCAGCACTGCTGATTTTAGTATCCATACTTTCCTGCGAGAAAAGTTTGGAACCTTATCATGGATTACCAGACATTTATTTTAACGAAACGGCCAGATTGCAAAAATCTCAGGGCGAAATACTTACAGACTCTGTGGCCATCTCGTTTTCATTATCGAAAGCACAGGATTCTATTCAGCCCATTATTATTGCAGCAACCGGTGCACCGGTTAATGAAGACCGGGAGTATAAAATGGTAATTGACCCAGCATCAACTGCCATTGCTGGAAAACACTATGTGGCATTGCCACAATCCTTTACGATTAAAAAAAACAAGGTGAGGGATACCATTCCGTTAAAACTAATCAGAACCGCTGATATTCAAACTACTGGTGTAACGCTGTTCTTTAACCTCGAGCCTAATCAGAATTTTGTAACTGAAATGAAAGACAAGATCATCGATAAATTATCCGGTAAGAAAATGAGCTTTATTAAATATCGACTTTATATAAATGATATTTTGAAAAAGCCTGGCCGATGGCTGGATACTTATCTGGGAACGTTTTCTAAGAAAAAATTGATGCTGATGGCTCAGGTTATCAACCTAGATCCGATCTATTTAGATAAATCGGTTGCGGTTGGAGAGGTTGCAGCCTATGGCAAGTATATGCAACGTTATTTAAACGAACAAAAAAACGCAGGCAATACCATTTACGAAGAGGATGGAACTGAGATGGCTATGGGTCCTTCAAGTCAATAACCTAAACATTAGAACGCACAATTATGAAAAAAATATACCTTATAACGGTTTTAATTGCTCTTGTTTTTGCAGCTTGTAAAAAAGACCTGGGCAATTATGATTATAAAGAATTAAATGCTGCCAGTGACTTTGGTACCGCATTCGATAACATTTCAGCTTTGTATGGGAAACGGTTGATTATAAAACCAGTGGTTTCCTTCACAAAGGATAAAGGAAACGATACCACAAAGTACAAATACAATTGGTCTTACATTGGCTTTACAAGTTCAGGCAGCAGTCAGGAAATTTATTCTTTGGCAAATACTAAAGACCTCGATATAACCATGTCATTAGTTGCTGGAAATTATACTTTTTTTTATACCATAACAGATAAAGAATCGGGCGTAAATTACCGTAAGATTTTTACCGTAAAAGTAACCAATGAGATTAACGAAGGCTGGATGCTGATGTGTGATGTTAAAGGAGTTGCCCGCTTAGATATGTTGTATAAAGATAATAATGGCACATTTCGCTTGGCAAATGATCTTTTGGGGCAAACAGGATCGGGTTTGGTTTTAAGTGGCAAGCCAGTTATGATTTATATGTATAGTACCGGAGTGCTGGCAGGGCCGGACAAGTTGAATTACGGAATGTATATTGGCACCAATCAAACCACAGAAAAAATTGAGCCTAATACATTTAAATGGACCCCAACTATGGGGTTGAAATATGAAATGTATGGCGCAATTCCGGCAGGTTTTTATGCAGATCAGATTAAAACCAGATACGGTAATACGGCTTATATGCTTGGTAAGAGTGCGGCATATGTATATGATCGGCCCGTTAATACATATTACAGTGCGCCAATTAATTATATAGATGCTGAGAAAAAAGAATTTGCCATAGCACCTTTTATCGCGACGAGCGAAACCACAACTACACCAGGAATTTTTTATGATACAGATAATCGCCGCTTTGTAAAGCATGTTGGTTCGGCTTCTTCATGCACCGTTATCCCTGATCCTTCAGGCGCCTTAAAATTATTCAGTTTTTCAACGGGTAAAGATTTGCTTTATATGGATTGGGTAAAATATAATGGAGGAGAAGTGTTTTCGATTTTAAAAGATCCTGCAACAGGAAAACGCTATTTAGCAAGGTTTAACAATTCAAACAATATTCAATCTTACTATAGTGAAATTTTGGGAACAGATTTCGATAAGGCCGAACATTATGCCATAAGCCCCGATTTAGGTTACCTATTTTATACTGTAGGGGGAAAAGTTTATGAATACGATATGTTTCTTAAAACCTCAAAATTAATGCTGGATAAAGGCAATCAAAAAATCTCCCTTTTAAAGTTTAATGTATTTAAAGCCGAAATAAAATATCCGGATGGCAATAAATTAATTGTTTGCAGTTACGATACGACTTTACCAGAAGGAGAAAATGGCAAAATGGAAATATTTACTGTGCCAACTATTAACGCAGACCTTGTACCGCTTTCTACGTTTTCGGGATTTGGAAAAGTACAAAGCCTGGCGTATAGAGAAAGATAATTAAAATAATCACACACATGAACATAACAAGAAATTTAACACTAATCCTTTTAGCGCTTATATCTCTGGGAGCTAATGCACAAGCACCCGCTGAAATTACAGGTGTATTTAAAAGAACACGTAAATCAGCGATTAAGCTTTTTTCGGTAGTCGAAGGCAAAACACAAGAAATTGCTTCAAGCCAAACCAATAGCCTGGGCCAGTTTGGTTTTAAGTTTTATCCCGAATACGAAGGTTTATATGTTTTAGGCACAGGTAATGCTTTAAGCGCTGCCGATAACTATAAGTTTTATTTTAAGCCGGGCGATAAATTAAACCTGGTGCTTAACGATTCAACCTACACTTTAAGCGGTATTTTAAACAGCAAAGAGAATACAGTACTAACCCAGTGGCATAACCTGGCTTATTCAGTAGAAAGAAAGTCTATTAATTTTATGAAAGTTAACAGTACCTATGTAGATTTTTTCCCGGAGCTGGAAACGCTGGCAGCTAAATCAAAAACCTTTTTAAACGGAAAAGCAACGGGGAATAAAAAATTCGACCAGCAGATTAAGTCAACTATGCAAATGGACATGACAAGTTATGCAACCAGCTTTTTAAACACACCGCGGTCAGCACATCCTTCTGTTGAAGAGTACAGCGATTATTATGCGGGTTTAAACACGGCAGGACTCTCAAAAAATACAAGTTTAATTTACAACTATCCATGGGGAATCAGAACACTGTCAAGCATAATAAGTGTAGAGCTTAGAAAGAACAATGTGAAGTATGTACCTGGATTAGAGTGGGTTAAAATACAAACCAACTTAGTGCCAAATGATACTTTGAAGGGGGATTTAATTTTAGAAACAGCAGAAAGATATAAAGCTTTTGCAGACTATAAACTGTTAAAAGAGACTTATGGAAAATACATTTTAACTAAAAGTCAGCAAAAGAAAGACCTTGATATTCTTACACCTTTGGCCTTATTGAAAGAAGGCGATCAGGGATTAAATTTTTCGTATCCTGATAAGAATGGAAAAACCGTAACCCTTGCAGATTTGAAAGGAAAAGTGGTTTTAGTTGATGTTTGGGCAACCTGGTGCGGCCCATGTAAAGTAGAAATTCCACACCTGAAAAAGCTGGAAGAAGAAATGAAGGGTAAAGATGTACAAATTGTAAGTATATCGGTAGATGACGTTAAAGATAAAGCGAAGTGGCTTAAAATGATTGAAGAAGAAAATCTTGGTGGTATGCAGTTATTTGCTTCAGCTTCAAACGACATCAGTAAATATTATAAAATTAATGGTATTCCGAGATTTATGGTTTTTGATAAAGAAGGTAAAATTGTAACGGTAGATTCGCCAAGACCATCGCAACCTGCTTTAAAAGCATTACTGGAAAAAACATTAAATAAATAATCAAAAGCAGTTTTCCTCTTGTTTTACAACCCGAAAGTACGGGATAGGCTTATCCCTGTCTGTACTTTTTTATCACCCTTTAATTAATGCAAATCAAATATAAACTATACAGCATTTTAACCCTGCTGATTTTAATTGCCAATCAACAACTTTGGGCACAATCAAAGCTTAGGCTCAAAATTCCATTTGAAATGAAAAACGGATCTATAATCTTATCCGTAAAGATCAATCAGAGCCAAAAGCCTTTGAAACTTTTATTCGATACCGGTGCAGATGGCATGGCTTTAAGCGAAGCCCTTGCAGACTCTCTGGGCTTAAAAATAAGCAGAAAGCAAAGTACCTCTGTTGTGGGAGGTAACATGGAAATCTCCATTTCGACAGGCAATGATGTTCACCTCGACTCTTTTGTGCTGAAGAATCAAAGTATAGCCATATTTAAAAAATTAGACCAGGAAACGGATGGAATTATCGGTAATAGCATGACCAGCAGTTTTATCACTAAAATCGATTTTGATAATAAAATACTTAGCCTTTATGATTTTGATGGTTATCAATACGAAAAAGGAGGAACAGCAGTTCCGGTTAACTTTTCAGGTGTTTACAGCATTCCCGGATCTGTAAATATTTCGGCAGAAAAAACAAACGAAGGACACTTTATTTTTGATACCGGTGCCTCTTATTACTTAATTTGTTTCAGGCCTTTTGTAAAACAAAACCGCTTGCTGGTTAATGGTTTTAAACCTGAATACCAGGGCAGTACTACCAGTATGGGTATAAGTACACCAACTTTTTCAGGTCAGGCAGCTTCTTTTTCTTTTAATGCCATGCCTAAAATTAAAGCCATGCCCATTACATTAATGGCGGGCGGCGGACAAAGTGAGAGCTGGACTCCGGGTTTTGATGGTTCTATCGGGATGCGCTTAATTAGCCGGTACAATTTTACCATTAACAGAAAGAAAAACGAAATTCACCTGATGCCGAATAGCAGCTTTAAAAATCCATTAGACTTTACTCTAAACAATTATCTGCTGGGTTTTAACGAAACGGGTAAACTGGTTGTGCAGGGGATTATCCGGGTATTGACCGAAACGCTTCCAATTAAAAAAGGAGACGAAATTGAAAAAATTAATGGCATTAGTAGTCAGGAAATACTAAAGGAGCCACTAAAACGGGATAAAATTATCCGTTTGCCGGCAGGCTCAAACTTTAACATAGAGTACAATCAGGACGGTAAAAAACAGATTATATTAAAAAAGGCATAGACGAATATTAAACGGCTGGTCTTTTAAAAATTGTCTCCATTTCTTAAAATAAGGTGTTAGCAGCTGGGTAGAAGCAGTTAGTTAATGATTAGTTAGTAAAGGGTTTATCCGGATGGATAGCCCTTTTTAATGATAATTTCGGCATTAATGTAACAACATCGAAAAGTTAACTTCGGATTTACATAAATAGCCTATTTTTGATTTTATTGAATGATCCAAAATACGATGAAATCTTTTTCTACTCTTTTATTAATCATGATGGTAACATCAGCATCTTTTGCTCAAAAATTTAACTGGAATAAAAACCAGGTTATTGCACACCGGGGTGCCTGGAAAAAGAATAATTTTCCGCAAAACTCAATCGCTTCTTTAAATGAGGCGGTTCGTATTGGCTGCTATGGTTCTGAATTTGATGTTTGGATGACCGCAGATCATGTTCTGGTTGTAAATCATGATCCGGAATTTCAGGGATTGACCATAGAAAAAGTAAACTATGCTGATTTGCTGACTAAAACAATGTCTAACGGAGAAAAAATTCCAACATTAGAAAGTTATTTACTGGCCGGTAAAAAGCAAAAAACAACCAAACTTATTCTGGAAATAAAGCCATCTAAAATTAGTAAAGAACGGGGTATTGAGTTGACGAATAAGTGTATAGAAATGGTTCAGAAACTAAAGGCTATTGATTGGGTAGAATACATCAGTTTCGATTATGATTATTGCAAACGTATTTTAGAAGTATTACCAAAAGCTAAGGTTGCTTATTTAAACGGAGATAAAACCGCCGAACAACTAAAAGAAGATAAATTAACCGGTGCAGATTATTATTTCAGCGTTTATCAGAAAGACAGCTGGATAGAAAATGCACAAAAATTAGGGCTAACCGTAAATGCATGGACAGTAAATACGGTTCCTGAAATGCAATGGCTTTTAGCGCATAAAGTTGAATACATTACCACAAATGAGCCCGAATTGCTTTTCGAAGAAATTAAAAAAGGACCAGTTGCTTCAGGCTGGAAACTTAAATGGGCAGATGAGTTTAACGATAATGGTTTGCCATTAACAAAAAACTGGAATTATGATGTTGGAGGAGATGGCTGGGGAAATAACGAACTTCAATACTATACCAGTGCCGACACGACAAATACAAATGTTAAAAAAGGCAACCTGAACATTATCGCAAATAAAACGGATAAAGAAAAAAATCACTATACCTCGGCCCGCCTGGTGAGCAAAAATAAATTCGACTTTAAATACGGAAGGGTAGAAGTAAGGGCTATTTTGCCAAAAGGTAAAGGGCTTTGGCCAGCTATATGGATGTTGCCAACCGATTGGAAATATGGGGGCTGGCCAAAAAGTGGCGAAATAGACATTATGGAGCACGTTGGTTTTGACCCGGACACCGTTTATGGGAGTGTGCATACTGAAAAATTTAACCATGTTATCCATACTCAGGTTACCAAAGGAATTAAAATAGAAAACCTTTATACGGCTTATCATGTGTATGCTGTTGAATGGTTTAAAGATAAAATCGACTTTTATGTAGATGATCAAAAGTACCTGACCTTTAAAAATTCGGGAAAAGGAGCCGGCGAATGGCCATTTGATCAAAACTTTCACGTCATCCTAAACCTTGCTGTTGGAGGCAACTGGGGTGGAAAAAAGGGAATAGACGAGTCTGCATACCCGGCAACCATGAAAGTTGATTATGTAAGGGTGTTTCAACGATAAGTAACATATAGGATTTAACAGCACTGTTGGACCACCAAAAGGTAACTTTTTACCTGGATTGCCAACAGAATTTGCATCAATCTCATTACTTCTTTATTAATTGATTGCCTTTATCTAAATTGCAATATCTAAGCTATATTGTATAAATTATGGACTCACGTAGAGAATTTTTAAAAAAGGCAGCACTGTTTGCCGGTGCTACGGGTATGGCCAATGCCCTGCCCGGTTCGGTACTCAAAGCCATGTCAATCAATCCCGAACCCGGAAGCACGTTTTACGATGCGGAACACATTGTATTTCTAATGCAGGAAAACCGGTCATTCGACCACATGTTTGGTACAATGAAAGGGGTTAGGGGATTTAATGATCCGCATCCACACATTCAGCCCGATGGCAACAAGGTTTGGCTGCAAAAAGATCTGGCAGGCTATACTTATGCCCCTTTTCATGTAGACATTAACAAAACCAAAATTACCTGGCAGGGTGGTTTGCCGCATTCATGGAATGATCAGGTGGCGGCCAGAAACGGAGGGCGTTATGATAAATGGCTGCCTGTAAAATCGCCAATGACCTTAGCGCATTATGACCGGAATGATATTCCTTTCTATTACGCCATGGCTGATGCTTTTACCGTCTGTGATCAGCATTTTTGTTCGTCGTTAACCGGAACAACACCCAACAGGTTGTTTTTCTTTACCGGTACAGTTAGAGGTGAAAAAAGCGAAAATAAAATCGCCGTGGTAAATAACGATCAGGCAGAATCACAAAACAATGTATTTGTAGATTGGCCTACCTTTCAGGAAACACTGGAAGACAGCGACATCGATTGGAGAGTTTACCAAAATGAACTCTGGACCTCGAAACTTCCTGAGGGTGAGGTGGATGATTGGCTGGGTAATTATGGAGATAATCCACTGGAATACATCAGCAGGCATAATGTTAAGTTATCGGCTTATTTCAGAAAGAATGGAGATAATACGGTTAAACCCCCGCTGAGTGCGAAAGAAGTTCAGGCGAAATATGATAAGCTTTCCCAAAAAGAAAAAAACTTAATTGATAAGGCTTTTCAAACCAATATTAACGAATCGGATTATCTGGAGCTTGCTCCCTTTACATTTACAAATGACAAGGGCGAATCTGAAACGATAAATATCCCGAAAGGAGACATTTTTCACCAGTTTAGAAAAGACGTTGACAACGGCAAACTACCGCCGGTATCCTGGCTGGTTGCTCCACAACGTTTTTCTGATCATACCAGTTCTCCTCTGTATGGCACCTGGTACGTAAGCGAAGCTTTGGATATTTTAACTAAAAACCCGGAAGTTTGGAAGAAAACGATCTTCATTTTAACTTACGACGAAAACGATGGCTATTTTGACCACCAGCCACCTTTTGTTGTTCCAAACCCGAATGATCCGTCAAGCGGGAAAGTATCTGAAGGAATTAACTACGCCACAGATTTTGAACCAAGAAAAGGCAGTCCAATCGGAATGGGCTACCGTGTACCTTTAGTGGTGGCTTCACCATGGAGCAAAGGCGGTTTTGTAAATTCGCAGGTTTTGGATCACACCTCGTCGTTGATGTTTATGGAAAAATGGCTGAGCAAAAAAACGGGGAAAAATATAAAAAGTAATAACATCAGCGATTGGAGGAGAGCCGTTTCAGGAGATTTAACCTCTGTTTTCAGGCCTTACCAGGGTGATGAAATAAAATCTCCTCAACCATTAAAACGCGAAGTTGTTGTAACTAATATCGGCAATGCAAAAAATAAACCCGCTCAGGTTGGCCCAACAGCTTTAAACCGCAGCGAAGTTGCTAAAATTAATAAATACGAAGCATTTTCAGTGCAAACTTCTGCATACCTGCCTAAACAGGAGCATGGTGCTAAGCCTGCCTGCGCTTTGCCTTATCATTTAAATGTTGATGCCAGTTTAATTAATAACGAAGTTGAAATTACCTTTCAATCTGTTAAAACCTTATTTGGAAATGCAACGGAAACCATTGGCGCTCCATTTACCATGAATACTGCTTCAAAATTTAAGGGAGTTGATGGTAAGGTGTGGGACTATGCAGTTAAAGGTGGAGATATGCTCAAGGATAAAATTAACCTGGATGATTTTGATAGCAATATTTATGATTTTGCCATTACAGGGCCAAATGGTTTTTATAGATTTTTTAAAAGCGACAAAAAAAGTGCTCAGTTAGGAATTAAAGCTTTTCCGGAGCAAAATGGGTTGGTGACTAAAAAATTAACCGGAAGCCTCGTTTTTTCTTTTGATAACAAAGGTGCTTTGCCCATTACTTTACAAATTGTAGATAATAAATATAAAGCGACTACTCAAAATGTAGTTTTAAAACCGAAGTCGAATCTGATGGTTGTATTAAATCTGGCTAAAAATGCCAATTGGTACGACTTTAGCATTTTACAAACTAGCAATGCTATATTTAAACATCGTTACGCTGGTAAAATAGAAACCGGAGAAATAACCACTACGGATCCGTTTATGGCCGGAGAAATTCAGTAAAAAACAAAGCCTTTGGAATTCCAAAGGCTTTGTTTTTATATCAATCGCTTGATGAGTATAACTTATAATATTGAAAAACAGTTACAAAAGGAAAGAACTTTAAAAGGATATTGGAAGTTGAATCTGCACCTTATCCCATGCAGCAACTAAGTTCGCACCTTTGTCTGTTTTAATAAAAGTTACAGAGAAATATTCAATTGGTTTAGTTAGCGTTTGAACCGGAACTTCTACACGAACAATATCTTTTGACTGATCATAAGAAAAAGCACCCCATTTATCGGTTTGGCTATTGATGATAATCACCCATTTATTCTTATCCGGAATGGCAAACAGACTATAAGAACCAGCTTTAATTTTTTTATCGCCAATGTTCACCTTTTCAAAAAACTTGATTTCGGTGTTTTCATTAGCTCCAAAACGCCAAACTTTACCATATTGTTCTAAAACGCCAAAAATTTCACGGCCTTTTTTTTGTGGACGTGAATAAATAACTTTTATTACAGGTTTAGAAAGGTTATCGTCTTTAGATTTGTGTGCGTTTAACGGGAAGTAAACAATGTCTGCAGGACTTGCATCCGGAGCAGCAAATTTAACTTCTTCTTTTATAGCTTCCTGAGCCTTTAATCCAAGGCATAAAAAACCAAAAACAACAATTAAGATATTCCTCATCTGCTGTGAATTATTTTATAAAATGGTGAAATAGAGGAGGTAAGCAACCTCTGATTTGAATACTAACGAATTAGTATTTTCTGCCTTTTACAATGGCGTTTAAAAATAAACCCGCTGTTAACAAGCCCAATATAGCACCTACAAATGCAAAAATGTAACTCTGTGTAATAATTACTGCGGTTAAAACACCGAAAATTAAGCCCAAAGCATAGTAAAGCCAGTTGAAATTGTTGTTGCTGTTTTCTTGTACACTCATGTTTTTTATTATTTGGAGGCAAAGTTAATATTTATTTTAAATTTTAATTTGAGATAATCGTTAATCCTTTAATAAATTATCGATCCGAACCAATTCGTAACCATTGGTTTTTAAATAGCGAAGCAATTTAGGAAGCTGATCGTAAAATTTATCTGTTCTTTTTGAATCCGTTCCAATATGTAACAATAAAATAAAACCGTTTAGGCCATTTGGCTTTGTTTCGTTGTATTTAACTATCGACTGAAAAATTTCATCGCTGCTGCGGTAACTTTTACCCATTTCCGGATCAGTATAATCGGCATTTGAACGGGTTCCCGGTGTAAAATTAATCAGATTTAAATTTTCCTTCTTCGTCCAGGAGGCAACGGTTTTATTATACCATTCGTAGGGAGGGAGAAAAAACGAAGCATCTGCCTTACTTATTCCGAACTTTGCCATTTCCCGGTAATTTGCATTTAAATCCTCTTCAAATTCTGTTTGTGTAACCAGTAAGCTATCACGTTTGGTCCAGTCGCAATACAGTAAATGTTTGTCAGAGTGGGCCCCTAAATAGTGCCCGTCTTTTTTCAAATTTGTAATTAAAGACCTGAAGCTGGCATTTCTATAAAAGTTGCCGGTTAAAAAGAAAGAAGCCTTTACTTTTTCTGTCTGCAGCGTTTTAGTAATTATTTCAGCACCATCCGCAAATTCATCTCCGGTAAAAACCAGAGCAATTTTTTTCATTAAGGAATCTCCTCGAATGGTTGCGCCCAAACTGATGGTTTTGCCCCCTGTGCCGGAGGCTAATGCTTTTTTGGCTTCGACTGTGCCTCCTTTGCGGCCAATAAATAAATTAAAGAAGCCGTTCCGTCCATTGTGGGCTCGTTGGTGCTATAATCACCGTAATCGTCATGATAAACGGCCAAATCACTTTGAAAGTCTGAATATTCATCTGCTTCCGAAAGTTTAATGCCAATTAATCCTTTGTAAATGTTGGTGTAAACCGGACCATCAACCAAACCACCATCAATAGGATAGTTTTTTAAATGTGTAAAGGCCGAGTGCGGATCAACAGGTGTATCGCCCCAGTTGGGCAAACCATAAACCATGCTGGTTCCCCAGGGATTACAGCCAAAAATCCAATCAAAATTTGCCTGTTCCAGTTCAGTAAAAGAGTCATCATTTGTTAAACCAGCATACCAGTTACACTGCATGGCAAAGGCAACCGTTAAATTATTGCTGCACCAGATAAACGGGATGCCCCTATAAAAAGCATTTGTTTTTGCCCGGTTCCAAACCTGCTCAATCCCTTGTTTATAATAACCTGTAATTTTATTTTTCTCTTCTCCGTCCAGTTGTTTTGCCAGTTCGTAATGGCCTAGGTTTATAAATGGATAATATTGATAATGAGCAGCTGTATCTTTTAACATCCAGGGCGTAGTTTTTTCCAGCTCCGCATATTTTAGCGCATCGTTTTTAGCATTCTTAAAATTTAAAGCTGCGGCCAGTTCTATATCGTCAACCCAGTTGTCTTCCGCATAAATGTAAGGCGATTTGACTGAAGCAGTTTGAGTAACACCTGGTTTCTTTAGGGCAAATCGCCAGGCCGTTTTAGCTTTTTGACTGAGTATTTTTGAATAATGGGTATCCTGACTTTTAAATAAAACGGCACCCAGATTAAAAGCACTGCTAAATTTGGCTGCGGTAGAACTTGTCCCGGTTGTATTATTCATAAATTTTCCTCTTTGCTGTGGCTCACCGGAAATAAAATACAACGGGCGTTCAAACCCCTTTCCGTATTGGTTATCTTCCTTCGGAATGCGCATATTAACATGATCGCGGTCATCGGCCAGCTGATTAAACATAATGTCTTTCTCCGGATGCATTTTTAACAACCAGTCAAGGCCCCATTTGGCTTCATCCAAAACATCAGCGGTTCCGTTTTTGCCATCCAGTCCGTTAGCCTGTTTTTCATCTCCAAATACTTGAGGAAAATCGCGGTAAGCCATTAGTAAGTGATAAGCAGCATTGGCTGAGGTGGTGCTGTACTGAAGGTAATCACTCGCATCGTGCCAGCCACCCGAAGCATCGAAATGAGTACTGTCTTTTATCCCGGCTTTTTGTCCATACAAAACAAAACCGTCATGAGTATGACAACTGTCTTTTAAATAAGGATTAAATCCACTGCGTTGCTGGCGCATATAACGCAGGCAAAAATCTGCGGCCCCTTTATAAACATCGTTATTGATTAATAGCAAAGGAGATATAACACCATTGGCTCTGATAAAAAACTGACCATTCTGTTTAAAATCAGAAAAATTCAGTCTGGCGGTTTTAGTAAATGGCCCATAAGCACCAAAACTTTTAATATTTGTTGAGGAGTAAACAACTTTGGCACTTTCCTTTTCTATAATCTCAAAGCGATCCGGAATCTGATCGGTTTTACTTGCCCAAACGGCGACTTTACCGGATTGGGTAGGATAGCCCAGTAAATTTATTCTAATCCAGCTTTGCTGATCTTTTTCTTTACGTTTAAAAGAAGAGAAGGCGATTATAAATAAGATAAAAACGAAGAAATACCCGTAACTAATTTTCATAACAAGGAGATTATTTGTTCTAAAATTAGGCTTTTATCAAGGAAATGTAAAAGATGTATCAAAACATTTGGAAATTAATCAATCGTTTGATTAATTTTGCGCTGTTAAAAAGAAATGAAAACAGAAAAGATAGATAAAAAACAAGCCATTCTTGAAGCAGCAGAAAAGCTGTTTTGTGAAACCGGGTATGAAGGTACTTCTACCCGTCAGATTGCAAAAGAATCTGGAGCGAATATGGCGATGATAAATTACTATTTCGGTTCTAAAGAAGGTGTTTTTGTTGAGATTATGAACGGGCGTATTGCCGGCTTTGCTTCTCAGCTAAAAATCATCAATGAAGATAAGATTTCGTCATTGGAAAAATTGCACAAAGTTATTGAAGGTTATGTTAACAGAATCATGAGTAATCCGGCATTTCATAAAATGATGCACAGAGAACTGTCATTAACCCAAAGACCGGAAATGTACGATAAAATTAAGGACGCAATGAGCCAGAATATGAAGCTGATTGACCGGATTATAACTGATGGTATAGAGGATGGCAGCTTTAATAAGGTTGATGTGCGAATGGTAATTGCGACGATTATGGGCACCATTACCAATATTGTTATTGCGCCAAACAAGGTAATGCCTTGCTCTAACTTCGATTTGAACAACCCGAAAGACAAAAAAATGATTAAAGAGCGTGCAATAGCCCATTTACAAGATTTAACTACCGTTTATTTAACAACAAAAAGATGATACCCAAATCAATTAGATTAATGCTTGCGGCGTCATTAATTCCTGCAGCCTTATTTGCACAAAGCACAAAGGAATTAAACATTAACCAGGCAATAGAACTTGGCATAGCCAATAGTAAAAATTTAAAACTCTCCCAAAACAAAATTGATCAGGCTATTGCGCAGCTGGAGGTTGTAAAAGACAACGTTTTACCTACGGCCAATGCAAGTTTCATGTATAATCATGCAGAAATTCCAACCAACACATTTAGTTTAGGCGAAGGAAGCAGTGCCTTCCATTTGCCAAAAAGAGCAGATGCTTTTGTGGGTACAGCAGCGGTACAGGAACTGGTTTATGGTGGCGGTAAATTAAAATACGCTAAAGAATCAACCAAATTGCTGGCAGATGTAGCTCGTTTAGATGCTGATAAAAGCAAAGAAGAAATTACTTATGCAGTCATCAATACTTATTATTCTTTATACAAAGTATTGCAAAGCAAAAAAGTAGTTAATCAAAACTTAGAGTCGATTGCTGCTCAGATTAAACAGGCTCAGCGCTTTTTCGATCAGGGTATTGTAACGAAGAACGATGTTTTGCGTTTTCAATTGCAACAGGCAAACGTTTCACTTACCGGAATGGATATTGAAAGCAACCGTAAAATCATCAATTACAATTTAGATATTTTGTTGGGCTTACCGGAAGATACTGAAGTTAAAATTGCTGATCCGGACGGAGGTTTAAAAGTAGCAGGATCCTTAAACGAATACATTGGTTTGGCTATGGCAAACCGCCAGGAGCTAAAACAGCTTGATGTGCAAAACAAAGTTGCGGATTACAACATTAAAACGATAAAGGCAAACACTTTACCTACTGTAGGTGTGGGTGCAAATCTTTACTACATTAATCCAAGCGGCAGTTTTATTCCACCAGTAAATCAATACTTGCTTCCGGTTACTTTGGGTGCAACGGTTAGCTGGAATATCGGTAGTATATGGACGAACAAAAATAAAGTATCCGAAGCAAAAATTCAGCAGAGCGAAATTAGCATTCAGAAAGATATTTTATCTGATCAGGTAAAAACTGATATCAATAAAAACTATCAAAACTACCAGGTTGCAATAGATAAGATTAAGGTTTTAGAAACATCGATTGCCCAGGCCACTGAAAACGATAAATTATTGGCCTCAAAATATAAAAACAATGTGGCTTCTGTTACCGATCGTATTGATGCAGAAACTTTATTGTACCAGGCAAAAATAAACTTAGAAATCGCAAAAGCCGATGCAGGTTTGGCTTACTATACATTACTAAAATCAACAGGAAAAATAACGCAATAAATACAGCAATGACAACTGAAAAGAAAAAAAAGAACATAGTAGTACCCATCATTTTAGGTGTTTTACTAGTAATAGGTGTGATATTTGGTATCACCGAGTGGAATTATTATAGCAAACATGTAGATACGGATGATGCTCAGATTGACGGCGATATCAGTCCTGTTGTTGCGCGTGTTGGCGGTTACGTTAAGGATATTAATTTTGAAGAAAATACACATGTTGGCGAAGGGCAGATTTTGGTTAAACTGGATGACAACGATTATAAAGTTAAGTTAGAACAAGCCCAATCTGGTCAAAAAGGGGCGAGCGCAGGCGTTGGCGTAGCTCAATCTCAAATTGTTGCCACACAGGCAAATACAAGTACAGCAAAAGCCAATGTAGAAACCGCTAAAGCAAATGTTCAAGCTGCGGTTGTTAAATTAAATTTAGCGCAGAAAGATTTTAACCGCTATGCAAACTTAGTTAAAGATGGTTCTATAACCCAACAAGCTTTCGATCAGTCAAAGGCATCTAAAGAAGCAGCAGAAGCAGCTAAACAAGCCGCACAAGCCGCATATCAGGGTGCGCAGGATCAATACAATGCGGCGGTTAAACAAGTTGGTACCACTCAATCTCAATTAGCGGTTAGCAGCAACGTAATCAGTCAGCGTCAAAGCGATATCGATTTTGCAAAACTTCAATTATCGTATACCGACATTAAAGCTCCGGCTTCGGGTATTGTTTCTAAAAAGAATGTTCAAAAAGGGCAATTGGTTCAGGCTGGCCAGTCTTTATTCTCTATCGTTAATGATGGAAGTATTTACGTGACTGCAAATTTTAAAGAAACTCAACTGGAGAAAATTAAAACCGGATCAAAAGTGGAGATCGAAGTTGATGCTTATCCAAAGGAGAAAATTGAAGGAGAAGTTTATAATTTCTCACCAATTACTGGTGCAAAAGGATCCTTATTGCCTCCTGATAATGCGACAGGTAACTTCGTTAAAGTAGTTCAACGTATTCCGGTAAAAATTAAAATTCATCCATCAAAAGAATTACTGGCTAAACTACGTCCCGGAATGAGTGTTAAAGCTTCAGTATCTACTAATTAATATTTAAAATGGCCGAAGTAGGTTTAAAAAAGTGGATTATTACCTTTACGGTGATCACGGCTTCCTTATTGGAGCTGATTGATACCACCATCGTAAACGTGGCAATTCCACAAATACAGGGAAACCTGGGCGCCACATTGGAGGATGTAGCCTGGCTTTCTACCGGCTATGCGGTAGCAAACGTTATCGTATTGCCTATGTCCGGCTGGTTGGGAAACCGATTTGGTAGGAAAAATTATTTTCTAACCTCCATTATTGTTTTTACACTCGTTTCGTTTTTATGCGGTAATGCTACCTCACTAAACGAACTTATTTTATTCAGGATTATACAAGGTTTGGCTGGTGGAGGTTTAATATCAACGGCACAAGCTATTTTAATTGAAACCTGGCCACGCGAAGATGTAGGAATTGCAACGGCCTTATTTGGTTTAGGTGCAGTTGTTGGTCCAACTGTTGGTCCAACCATTGGGGGATATATTTTAGAAATCAGCTCCTGGCCATGGATTTTTTATGTAAATATTCCCGTCGGAATCCTCGCGGCCTACTGTACGTACACGTTCGTCAGAGCCACCCCTAAAGAAGGGCAGGGTCAACCTGTCGACTGGTGGGGCATCGCATTGCTTGCAATTGCAGTAGGCAGTTTGCAAACCTTGTTGGAAAAAGGAGAGAGTGAAGATTGGTTCTCTACGCCATACATTACAGCACTGGCCGTTGCTTCAGTATTCGGATTATTGCTTTTTATCTGGAGAGAGATGACAACCGATCACCCGATTGTGAATTTTAAAATTATGAGGCACAGAAGTTTCTCTGTGGGTATGTTTACCTCATTTATTTTAGGTTTCGGTTTATACGGATCAGTGTTTGTATTTCCGGTTTTCTGTCAAAACTTACTGGGTTTCTCGCCATTGCAAACCGGAGAAATTTTGTTTCCGGGTGGATTATGTACCATTATCATGATGCCTTTTATTGGTATTATGCTTAAAAAAGGTGTGCCGGCTCAGTTTATGGCAACGTTTGGAATGCTGGCTTTCTTTATATTCTGCTGGATGTTAAGCAATTCAACCCTGCAGTCGGGAACAGGTGATTTCTTTTGGCCTTTGGTTATTAGAGGTGTTGGTATGGCGCTATTATTTGTGCCTTTAACCACACTGGCGATTCAGGATTTGAAGGGTGCCGAAATTGGTCAGGGTTCAGGTTTAAATAATATGATGCGCCAGTTAGGTGGTTCATTTGGTATTGCAGCTTTAACAACTTTAATCCACATCCGTTCGGGTTTTCACAGAAGTAACCTGTTGAGTAATGTAAACGATTATAACCCGGCTTTTGTAGAGCGCTTTAATATTCTGATTAAAGGATTTATGGCAAAAGGGCAAAGTTTTATGGATGCAAAAATCATGGCCGCTAAAGCAATGGAAGGAATTGTAACCAGGCAAACCATGTTGTTAACTTATGATGATGCTTATTGGGTTGCAGGATTAATTATGTTATTCTCAATTCCTTTATTATATCTTCAGAAGTTTAAGAAAAATGTAGAAATTCCTGCCGATGTACACTAAAGTTGGCAACGAAAAGCCATAAATATTGGCAAAAAACAAAAACAGCCGGTCTATTTTATTAGATCGGCTGTTTTAACCCAAAAAATTAACAATCAATGCAATGCCCTTAAACATTGCAAATGTTCTTATTCAGGTACCAAATACCCAAATAAGATTCTAAAATTAAAATTTATTCTACAATAATCCAAATTGTAAGCCCGGTAATTTTAATAGTTTACGCATTTTTTGTAGTATTACCATATACAAAACTTTCGATTAAGCTATGCCTAAACTTCGTTTAACAACTCAGCGGGAATCCATTTTTAACAATGAGGTGATCTCTAAATTTGAGCTTTTTAACAGTCTTTTTCTAACCCTTCCCTTTTACAAAATTAAAGATACGGGAACATTGTTGCCTTTGTTTTTTAAGAGTTGCGAAGAAGGAATCAAACAAGACCAGAAGCCGGCACAAATTATTGAAGAGTTTTTTGCGAAATACACCAGTTATAAGGATCGCACCGATATTATTGATTTACTGTTCCGTTTTATACAATATATAGAGCGCCAGGTGGTACTTTTTGATGCAGTTGAAGATGCTTCTTTTACTAAACTTAACACCACCGACGAACAGAGTACGCTTTCTTTTATTTTGAAAAAGAATGCCGAAAATAAACCCATGCTGGCTAAAATAGAGAAGCTTATTGATGAACTGTCTTTGCGTTTGGTATTAACCGCACACCCAACACAATTTTATCCAGGCAGTGTTTTGGCTATTATTACCGATTTAACTTCGGCGATAAGAGACAATAACATTACGGTTATGAACTCCCTTTTACAGCAATTGGGTAAAACACCGTTTTTCAATAAAAAATCGCCAACACCAGTTGATGAAGCCCTAAATTTAGCCTGGTTTTTAGAAAACACCTTTTATTTTGCTGCGGCTAATATTCAGGAAGAAATTGATCAAAACCTGGATGAATATAATTTAGAAACCAAGAAAATTTTAGAACTGGGTTTTTGGCCAGGCGGTGATAGAGATGGTAATCCAAACATTCATGCTGATACCACATTAGAGGTTTCTAAAATGCTGCGCCAGATCCTTTTCCGTTGCTACTACCGTGATTTCAGGGTAATTAAACGCCGTATTACCTTTAGAGGGGTTGAAGAAAATATTGCCATTTTACACGATGTGCTTTACAAAAATGCTTTTGATCAAACTTGCGAAATAGAAGACATTTCGGATGCATTAAGAGAAAACCTGAACAAAATAAAAGATACTTTACTGGTCGAGCATGATGGTTTATTTGTAGACCTGGTGAATGATTTAATCAGAAAGATTGATTTGTACGGCAATTACTTTGCTTCACTTGATATTCGTCAGGATAGCCGCGTATTGCGTAACGTGCACCGTTATTGCAGACAAAACAAGCCTATTTCATCACTTTATCCTGCGGATTATGATCAGTTTTCAGAAGAAGAAAAGCTAAAAAGCATTTCGTTTAAAGAAGCAACAATCAATGAGGCCACAGAAGCGGACGATTTGATTACGGATACCATCCAAACGATTAAAGAAATTAGAGGCATTCAAAAGCGCAATGGCGAAAAAGCCTGCCACAGGTTTATCATCAGTAATTGTCAGCAAGCCAGTGATATTCTTCAGCTTATTGAATTATTCCTTTGGAACGGCTGGAGTAAAGATAATTTAACAATTGATTTTGTACCACTTTTTGAAACCGTAACCGATTTAAAAGGCGCTGCAAAAATTATGGATACCCTTTACAGTAACCCATTTTATAAAGCACATTTGGCCAATAGGGGAAACAAGCAACACATTATGCTTGGTTATTCTGACAGTACAAAAGATGGTGGTTATTTAATGGCCAACTGGTCTATATTTAATGGTAAAACCTCTTTAACAGCAGTTGCAGAAAAACACAACATTCAACTGGCATTTTTTGATGGTCGTGGTGGCCCGCCTGCACGTGGAGGAGGAAAAACGCATCGTTTTTATGCTTCAATGGGTAAAGAAATTGCCAATAAAAATATGCAATTAACCGTTCAGGGGCAAACCATCAGTTCGCAATACGGATCGGTAGAAAGTGCAGAGTTTAACATTGAACAATTGATTAATGCGGGACTTACCTCTGGTTTAAAAGAAAAACACAACATTCTTTTGGACGAAGAAAATAAAACCCTTTTAGATGAAATGGCTGAAGACAGTTATAAAGCCTTTGTTGATTTACGCGAACACCCGCTATTTGTAAGTTATCTGGAAAAATTATCGCCATTAAAATTATTGTCTCAGGTAAACATCAGCAGCAGGCCTGTAAAAAGAAATGGTGGCGGCGAAATGAAACTGGAAGACTTAAGGGCCATTAGCTTTGTTACGGCCTGGAGTATGCTGAAACAAAATGTGCCAGGATTTTATGGTATGGGAACTTCTTTAAAAAACCAGGAGAAGGCCGGCAACTGGAATAAAGTGGTTAAAGTTTACCAGGATTCCGATTACTTAAAAACTATTGTAGATAATTGTATGATGAGTATGAGTAAATCAGACTTTACCATTACGGCCCATTTGGCCAACGATAAGGAGTTTGGAGCTTTTTGGACTCAACTACACGATGAGTTTGAATTAGCAAAGGAGATGCTCTTAAAACTGTCAGGACAACCAACTTTAATGGCTAATTATCCGGTAGATAAAAAATCCATCGCTACTCGCGAAAGAATTATTCTTCCTTTAGTATTGATTCAACATTTTGCGTTAGAAAAATTACAGCACAACCATACCGAAAAAGAACAACAGGCATTAGAAAAATTAGCGGTTAGAACGGTTTTCGGTATTGTAAATGCTGGTAGAAATTTGGCTTAGGGATAAAGAACAGAACGATTTAAGTGCCATCATCAAATATCATTTTCTAAGGCATGTATACCCTTAAAAAACGAATCCTGTTATGGCGTTTGAAAAATTTCTGGTATCCACTGGTAGGCACCGCCACTTTTTTTAGTATAACCTAAGCCCGGCCAGGGTAAATGGTAAGCAAAAGCTTTTATTTTTGTATCAGCTAACTGAAGTAATACTTTTTTACGGGTTGTGGTAGCCAAATCAATATCAGTATCACCAGAAAAACCCCAGTCCGGATGTGGAAACAGCAATATATCTGAATGTATTAAATCGGCAATGTAAATTAATTTTTCTTTACCAGAGTGTAAGGTAATTAAGGTTAAGCCGGGAGTATGGCCGGGCGCAAGTTGAAAGCTAAATAAGTTATATAGGGGCTTATCAAAATTGTAATAGTTAAGCTTAGGTTGTATGATTTTAAGCACATTTTTTAAACCCGGAATAAGCTGATTAAGCAAATCGGGTTGTTTTCTTAATTCGCTGTTTTTGAAATCGTCAATTGTTGCTTTTTCCCAAAAATTGTGCTCTATTTTCGAAATAAAATATTTTGCATTGGGGTATATCAGCTCATTTTTTCTATCAACTAAACCGCCGATATGGTCGGGATGAGCGTGTGAAATTAAAATATCAGTGATGTCATCAGGGCTAAATCCAGCCTTAGCAATACTTTGTAATAAAATACCAGTATTATTATCCGCAAAAATCCCCATCCCGGCATCAATTAAAATCAACTTATCCTGGCTTTTAACAAGTAATACATTCATGGCCAAATCTATATCTGTTGTAGACCTAAAATTTTCTTCAAGAATTTTATTTACGTCATCAGAACTTGCTTTTGGTGCCATAAAAGGTTGAACAGGGCTTTGCAAAATGTGCCCATCCGTTAAAATATATAGTTCAATTTCGCCAAAATTTATTTTTTTAAATCCACCCAAATTATTACCCGAAATAATAGGCTTTGATGGAGTTTGGGCCAAAATTTTTTTAAAAGGAGCTAAAGATAATGCTCCTGCAAAAAGACTTTTCTTAATTAAATTTCTTCTGTTCATGGTATAGATTCTTTATAATTTATGTAATAAAAACGATTTTGAGAGAGAGTTTATGTAAAATAAACCCTCTCTCAAAATCAATTATTTATCAACTAATTTCAAGGCGCCTTCGCTATATCTGGCTCCCGTATCCGGAAACTGATTTAAAAGGTCATCGATAGCTTTAAAATCAGTTGCGGATAAATTCACATCGATAGCACCTGCATTTTCTTCCAGGTATTTTCTTTTTTTAGTTCCCGGAATAGGAATAATATCATCACCCTGAGCCAATACCCACGCCAAAGCCAGTTGAGCTGGGGTACAATTTTTATTGTTTGCAATAGCCGCGAAACCTTCAACCAGTTTTTTATTGTTATCGGCATACTCTTGCTGATATCGGGGTAATGTTCTTCTGAAATCAGTTTCGGCTAAATCAGCTACATTGGTAAAGGTATTGGTAACCAAGCCGCGGGCCAGTGGGCTGTATGGAATTAAACTGATGCCCAACTCTCTTACCGTTGACAGAATTTCGCCTTCAACATCCCGGGTTAATAAAGAATACTCACTTTGCAATGCCGCGATGGGATGAACGGCTTGTGCTTTCCGGATTGAGGCAGGAGAAGCTTCTGAAAGGCCTAAATAACGCACTTTCCCTTCTTTCACCAATTCTGCCATTGCACCTACCATATCTTCAACCGGCACATTTGGATCTATTCTGTGTGCGTAATAAAGATCTATGGTCTCTATTTTAAGCCTTTTTAAGCTTTTTTCTACAGCAATTTTGATATAAGCCGGAGAACCATCAAAATAAGTGTTTGCAGAGCTACTTGGGCTTGCTTCATCTCCTTTAAAACGGAATCCAAATTTTGTGGCAATAAAAATTTTATCACGGTTTGGAACCAATACTTTTGAAATAAGACTTTCATTATCGCCGTTTGCATACATATCGGCTGTATCCCAAAAATTTATGCCTAAATCCAGTGCTTTGTGTAACGTGGCAATGGATTCGTCATCATCCGTTGGACCATAAGCGAAACTCATGCCCATACAACCTAAGCCCAATGCTGAAAGCTGCTCATCTGTTTTACCTAATTTTTTGTATTTCATAATCGTTGTATTTTCTTTGTTTTTGATTAAACAAATTTACAGCACAACAGGAAGAAGCGAATTAAGCTAATCTAACCAAAAGTTATAAAAATCAAACTATTGAAACCTGAAAGAGCTTGGCGTGATTGAGGCGTGTTTTTTGAAAAAATTGTTAAAATAGGCAGGGTATTCAAAGCCCAGGCAATTTGCAATTTCTGCTACATTCCAGTCGGTATGTTTAAGTAACGCCTTGGCTTCAGACATAATTCTATCTGCAATATGTAATCCCGTTGTTTTTCCGGTAATCTGTTTTACCGCCCGGTTTAAATGATTAACATGGACAGACAGTTTAAGTGCAAAATCATTTGGGGTCTTAAGTGATAAATAATGTTTTGGCGTATCAATCGGAAATTGCCGCTCTAAAAGCTCAAGAAAAAGATTGGTGATCCTGGAAGTGGCATTTGCATGTTTAAAATAACTTTGTGCGGGTTGCATTTTTAATGCTTCATGGATTAACAAATGCACATAAGACCTTAAAAGCTCGGTTTTATGCAGGTAATCCGTTTCTATTTCCTGCATCATGGATTCGTAAATAGAACTTACCTTTTCTTCCTGCTTTGCATCCAGAAAAAATACCGGGTCGCTACCTACTTTAAAAAGAGGAGATTCTAAAACGCTGTTTTGATGGCTTTCAGTATGAATAAAACTTTCAGTAAATAAACAAAAATAACCCCTTTGTTCTTCCGATGACGGTTCCCATGCATAAGGAATCATTGGATTGGAAAACATTAATGCTGGGCGATCAATCTTTATGCCTTTATTGGCGTAATAAAGTGTCCCTTCGCCAATGACAAATGATATTTTATAAAAATCACGGCGGTTATAAGCGGTTGCAGAGGTCCCGCAATTATAATTACGGGGCTGTACATTAAATTGTTGAGGCTTATAACGCTGCCCTAATGAATAACCCGGCGAAATGCGACTGTAAAAATCCTCTATAGTTTCCGTTTTCATTTAGTAAAGTTATAAAAATCAAACTATAGTTGGTTAAAAAGAATGCCATTAAAAAACCCCCGAAAATTTTCATCTGCGAGGGTTTATATTTTAATAAAAGTAAATCAGTTTTAAGATCGCTTACCTGTCAATAGACCCCATTACTTTTTGTCCGAATGCATTAAGCGCATCTTTTTCTACAGCACCATCTTTCACCATTTGGTGTACCTCAAGCGCACCACAAATATTAGTGATCATCTCGCCGGCTACATCAACTTCTGCTTCGCTAACGCCTCTAAACTCACAAAAGGCCTCTAAAACCTCCAAAGTTGTTTCAAGTTGTTCAGGGGTTGTATTTTGAAATAATTGTCTTATTACTGGAATCTTCATTACTTTATTTTATTAAATAATTCTACTAAACCTTCTGCTTTGTTGGTTTGTACCTGATCAACCAAAGATCCGCCTTCAAAGGCTGCAAATGTTGGCAAGTTATCTACGTTGGCAAATTTGCGGGAGCCTGGAAATTTTTCAGCATCAACAATTAAGAAAGCAACATCTTCATTTTCTGAAGCCAACTTTTTAAACTTCGGTTTCATGATTCTGCAGTTACCACACCATGATGCAGCATACTGAACCATTACCTTGCTATTATCGGCCAGATATTGTTGAAGATTATCTTCTGTTAATTCTAAAAACATAATGGTTGTTTTAATTAGTTAGCGGCTAAATATTCAGCAACGCCAGTTCTGTTTGCATTCATTGCTTCTTTTCCTTCTTCCCAGTTTGCAGGACAAACTTCGCCATGTTTTTGAACGTGAGCATAAGCATCAATTAAACGTAAATATTCTTTCACGTTTCTGCCAAGCGGCATATCGTTTACACTTTCGTGGAAAACTTTACCAGTTTCGTCAATTAAATAAGTTGCTCTGAAAGAAACGTTTGAACCTGTAAACACTTCATTTCCTTCTTCATCATATTCAACTTCCTGATCAAGAATACCTAAAATGTTAGATAAATGTCTGTGTGTATCCGCTAAAATTGGATAAGTTACACCTTCAATACCACCATTATCTTTTGGAGTATTTAACCATGCGAAGTGGACTTCGTTTGTATCGCATGAAGCACCGATAACAATTGTATTTCTTTTTTCGAACTCAGGTAATGCTGCCTGAAAAGCGTGTAACTCTGTAGGGCAAACGAAAGTAAAGTCTTTTGGATACCAGAATAATAATACTTTACTGTTTTTATTTACAGCTTCTTCAAATACATTGATTTTCAAGTCATCACCCATATCTGACATTGCATCAATACTAACACTTGGGAATTTTTTACCTACTATTGCCATAATTTTTTGTCTTTAATTTTGTGGCACAAAGGTAAGGCTAAATCACTTGCCAATCAACCCGGTTTTATTAATAGTTCATTGTATTTATTGATATTAATATAGATGAAAACTATATTTATTAAAAAACTTATAATAGATTTCTATTTCGGTATTTTGTAGGTTTTTGTCACACCTAAGGTACGAAGTATCTGTTTCATTTGTTTCAGATGCTTCGTACCTCAGTATGACAGTATTTGGGCGCTAAGTTATTTCTTCAATGTATTTTCGTACAGCTTAAAAATTCGCTTGTATTCATCTGTCCAGCTGCTGGGTTCAATAAAACCATGATCTTCTACCGGATAAACAGCCAGTTCCCAATTGTTTTTGCCCAGCTCAATAAAGCGTTGCGTAATTCTTACAATGTCCTGAAAATGAACGTTTACATCAACCATTCCGTGGGCCATTAATAAATTTCCCTTCAGCTTATCCGCAAAATAGATGGGGGAGCTTTGTTTGTAGGCAATCGGATCATTAAATGGTTCATTTAAGATGTTCGAAGTATAACCGTAGTTGTAATGTGCCCAATCGGTTACCGATCTTAATGCGGCTCCGCTTGTAAATACATCCGGCTCATTAAACATAGCCATCAGGGTAATAAATCCGCCGTAAGAGCCGCCATATAAACCCACATGCTTGGGGTTAACCCCATATTTTTCTACTAAAAGCTTCACGCCATCTACCTGATCGGTTAAATCTTTTCCACCCATGTGGCGGTAAATCCCCGTACGATGGTCGCGGCCATACCCTGAACTTCCGGTGTAATCAATGTCAATTACAGTGTAACCATTGTCTGCAAGCAAGTTGTTAAACATATATTCGCGGAAATACTGACTCCAGCCATAATGCACATTCTGAAGATAACCAGCGCCATGAACAAAAACAACCGCAGGACGATTGGGATCTGGATTTTCAGATTTATAAATTCTTGCATACACGTCGGCACCGTATCGGTTTTTAAAACTAACCAACTCGGGCTGACGCCATTTATATGAATTAAATTCTGTTGACGTAGATTGAGTAATTTTAACGGCATTTGCTCCCGCATTATTCGCTTGCAGATATAGTTCCCATGGCTTATCCATAAAAGAATAATTAATGGCAATCCACTTTTCGTCAGGAGAAAGTGTGATTTCATTTAAGCCTTTCATGCTGGTAATTTGGATTGGCTCGCCTCCGTTTACCCCAATTTTAAAGAAATTGGTTATTCCCGGATGTTCTTTATTGGCGGTAAAATAAAAGGTACTTTTATCTTTAGATAGTTTTAATGTTTGTACTTCCCATTTTCCTGAAGTTAATTGTTTCTGTTCTCCGGTTGAAAGGTTTGCAACATATAAATGTGAATACCCCGTAGCCTCACTTTGATAATAAAAACGGTTATTGTCTATCCAACCAACGTTTCCGGAGTAGTAACTCCCAATTCCAGGACCTCCAATCCAGGCTTCATCTCTTTGGCGGTTAACTAAAGAAAGGTTACCTGTTGGTGCATCGAGTTTTAAAATCCAGCGGTCTTTATTATCCGTAGAAACGGCAATCATAATTCCCGTGCTTCCGTTTTCATTCCATATGGGGCCAAAAAGGTTTACATTACGATCTTCATTTTTCTTTTTAGCCTCTTCCTGTGCTTTAGGATAATCCTTTAGATAATCCGGTAAATCTTTTATTCCGGGAATGGTAGCTGTTTGAATCACATAAACGGTGTCTTTTTGTGTATCGTAGATAAAACTTTGCGAAGTACCCTCATTTTCTCCAACCTTTGTTCGTCCGGGAATATCTTCTGTATAACCCGATGAGGTAACATAATTAGGTACGATGGTGTTGTGGTTATTTTGAGCGGGACTGATGAGTTTGTAGGTAATGAAATGCCCATCAGGACTAATAACCACACCATTTAAAAACTTTTCTTCGGTATAAATTTCTTTTAGTGATTTTGTGTCCGCGGCAAAACGCCCTCTCGCATTTCTGGGTTTATCTTTGGCTTCGGCATTTCTTTTTTTAATAATATCGAAAAGATCAGTTTGTTCTGCTTTTAACCATTTATCCTGTTCAGATATTTTACCATCAGTTTTTGAAGGCTTTTTTCCTTTAACAAAATTGGTTAGTTGTTTGGTTTCTGCAGATTGAAGATCAACTTCGTAAAGATTATCTTCTTTTTGAAAAACGATATTTCCATTGGTTAAAAAAACCGGATTACTTTCCCGTTCAAGCGTATTGGTTAAGCGGGTTTCTTTATTGGTTTTCAAGTTTTGAAGATAAATATCTCCACTTTTTTCAACCAGACCAAGAGTATTTTCTTTATTGTAAACGTAGTTTAAGCTTAATAATTTTTCGTCCTCTTTTTCTGTAGCTTTTACAGGTTTTGTTGAATTTACTGAAACCTTGTATAACTCTTCTTTGGTTTTGTTTTCAGGATTCCAGTTAAAATACAGGGTTTTGCTATCGGCTGTCCAGCGGTAATTGGTTGGTGCAACGCCCATCCATTTTGGATCACGCATAATCTTATCAACAGTAAGCGGGGCAATCTGTTGTGCAAAAGCATACCCGCCCGGGCAGAGCAAAAGGAAAAGTAAATATTTCTTCATGAAATTTAGTTTGGATAACGCAATTTAGATAATGCAGAAATTAAATCAGTAAGGAAATGGAAATGTTACACCAGTTAATGAATAAAAGAATTGCCACGGAGCTACTGAAATTACCAAAAATATACCTGATATCATCTTCAGAGGCAAAGGCCTATCGAATAACCCGCCCCATTTTGTCTACATTTACAGTGTCAAATGGTTTTAAGTATTCGTTTATAATAACCGAAAATTCGCGGCGGTTTAATACCTTCTTTAAGTCATATTTTGAATCGAATTTATAAGATTTGTTCCACTTTTTTTCAAGTTCAGCCTTCGTTGCGTCTACTGATTTATTGCCAACATAGCAAACCAGAGAGATTACATTTTCTAAATTAATGAGCTCATTTTTATGGTCATCGAGCCAAATTTGTGCTTTATAGTAATAATCTTTTAAGGGTTGTTTAATTTCGTCGTAAGTAACCGCTTGTGCAGGATTAAAATATGCCTTTCCATTTTTTAATTCAGCTTTAATCATTCCGGTGATGCCAATTTTTTGCATGGCAAGCCAGTTTGAATCTGCAATTTCAACATCATCAAAAGGCATTAACGAAAGTTTATAACTCAGCAATTCTCCCTGAATTGCTTTTAAAACAGATTCACTTGTTTTTTTCTGATAAAATGCGGCATAGGCTGCAGTTGCTCCCGCCGCTTGCCCGAGTTCTAAATGATCAGCAGGGATGTATAATAAATTTTCCTGATTGGGAATAAGGAGGTCGTAAAGAGATAGAAATTCTGCTTTACCGGTTGTTCCGGCAAGCGTAGTCCGGTAAAAAGTTTCATTGTAATTCAAGGATTTAGTTTCGGCAGGTTTTAATGGAGTCATTTTTAAGGCAGCCATCACTTTATCCAAACCATCCGCAATTACAAGAACCCTTGCTTTTATGCTTTTTTCAGTTGTTAACTTTATTTCCCAACCATTTCCAGTACGTTTAATTTCCTGATAAGGTACATTATTCATTACATCAAAAAGCTTTGAGCTGTCAGCCCAGTTTTTTATTACCGCATTTGTAATTTGATTGGACATTACCGGAAGGGCTAAGCTATCGGCAATTTTTAAAGATTTTCTTGCCCTTTTTTCAAATGCTTTAATTACTCCGTTTGTTTTGTAGCGATTAAGGTTTTCTATTTTAAAGCCATCGCTTTGCGTAAAAACAATACAATTTACACCCGATTCTGATGCCTGTACGCCGGCAGCAAAGGCAGCTTCTTTGTTGCCTAAAACCAATACATCTGTTTTAATCGTTTGCGCATTTATAATCAAGGGGATTAGTAATACCAAAACAAAAAACAATTTCTTCATTCGTGGGATTTAAAATTAACTGCAATATGCTTTAAATGAATGAATTTTTAATGAAATGAGTTCATTTTAACTAAATTTAACTCGCACCTTAGTTATGTCTGTCTGAATTTACCGAAAACCTGTTCAAGTGTTTAGCAAAATTTGAGATGACAACAAATAAAATGGAAGAAGAAATAAAGTTAGTTTTTGCCAGACAACAGCAACACAAATTCGCACTGCGTAAAACAGATGCTAAAACCAGAATTGCCAAACTTAAAAGATTAAAAAAAGCACTCGAAAGTTTTGAAGATGAAATTTATGCTGCTTTACAGATAGATTTGCGCAAAAGCCGTTTTGAAACTGCTGTAACCGAATTGTTTTTTACTTATGCAGAAATAGATCATGCTGTTAAAAAATTGCGGAACTGGATGAAGCCCAAATCTGCAGCTAAAACTTTAAGCAACTTTTTCGCAAGCAACAAGATTTATTATGAGCCTAAGGGTGTGTGTTTAATTATTGCGCCCTGGAATTACCCCTTACAATTAATCATGAGTCCATTGGTATCCGCTATTGCCGCCGGAAATTGTGTGATTTTGAAGCCTTCTGAAGTAAGCAATACAACAGCCAGGGTGATTCATAAACTGATTTCAGAAACGTTTAATCCGGAGGAAATTGCTTGTTTCGAAGGTGATGCGGAAGTTTCTACTGCTTTGTTGAAGTTGCCATTTGATCATATATTTTTTACCGGAAGTACAGCAATTGGAAAAGTAGTGATGGAGGCTGCGGCCAAAAATTTAACCTCTGTTACGCTGGAACTTGGGGGGAAATCTCCTGCGGTTATTGACAATACAACCGATCTGAAAAAAGCTGCAGAGAAAATTGCCTGGGGCAAGCTGGTTAATGCCGGACAAACCTGTATTGCACCAGATTATGTTTTAATTGACGAAAAACTGGAAGCTGATTTTGTAAGGCATTATAAGTTAGCGACAGAAAAAATGTTTTTTACAGGGAAAGGAATTAATGAGGAAGTATATGGGAAAATAATTAATGAAAAACAATTTCACCGTTTAAATACGCTGTTAAAAAAGGCTTTAAAAGAAGGTGCTGAACTGGCTTGGGGAGGAGAGACCAATGAAGAGAATCTTACAATAAATCCAACCATTTTAATATCAGTAAATGCTGGAAACCCAATTATGCAGGAGGAAATTTTTGGTCCGGTTTTACCTGTTGTACGTTACAAAAATTTGCAGGAAGCCATAGATTTTATTAATGCAAAAGATAAACCTCTGGCCCTTTATATTTTTAGCGATAGTGCTGAAAACAAAGAAAAAATCATTACAGAAACCAGTGCCGGGGGTACATGTGTTAACGATGTGTTGGTGCACATTGGCAATCCTAATTTACCTTTTGGCGGCGTAAACAGCAGTGGGATGGGGAGTTGCCACGGAATTTTCGGGTTCAAAAATTTCTCTCATGAAAGAGCGGTTGTTTTTCAATCCAAACTAGGGGTAACGAAGATGATTTATCCACCCTATAAAGAAAAACAGGGATTATTAAAATGGTTAAAGAAATTGATGTAATTTTAAGTAATGGATTTAGAAAAACTTAAATACCCAATTGGACAATTCCTGATGCCTGAAATTTTTGATGAACGCCAAACCGAAATCTGGATTTCAGAAATTGAAGCTTTACCCAGTCAAATAAAACAAGCTACCGAAAACTTAAGCGAAGTGCAGTTAAACCAAACTTACCGGCCCGATGGCTGGACATTAAAGCAGGTTGTACACCACATTCCGGATAGCCATTTGAATGCATACATCCGGTTTAAGCAGGCGATAACGGAAGATGTTCCGGTTATAAGGCCTTATTATGAAGAACGTTGGGCAGAAACAGAAGAAGCCAAAAACGGAGATATTAAAATCTCAATCGAATTGTTAACAGTGCTACATCAACGCTGGGTTGCTTTTCTTAAAACATTAAAGCAGGAAGATTATCAACGAAAATATATTCATCCAGCCATTGGAAAAGAGCTAAGCCTGGCCAATATGCTTGGAACTTATGCCTGGCACGGAAAACATCACCTGGCGCACATTACCAACACCATCGGGAAATGAAAAAGAAAACCTTAAACCTGTTTTTATTATTAATTTTCTATGTGACTTTAGGGGCAAAGGCACAGAATCGTTTACCTAAAGCATTTAATTTTCTTTTGGGCTCATGGGAAATGCAGACCTCTAAAGGAAAAATTATTGAACACTGGAAAATAAATACAGATCAAAACTTAAAAGGGGAGAGTTATAGAATAAATATAAAGGGAGACAGTTTATTAACTGAAACCCTTACCATTAAAAAAATCGGTAAAGAGGTGTTTTATTGTTCGACTGTTACCGGGCAAAATGATGGTAAAGAAGTTTGTTTTAAATTAATTTCTACCAAACAAAACACCTATATTTTCGAAAACTTAACCCATGATTTTCCTCAGCGAATTGTTTATCAGAATCAAGGTAAAGATCATTTATTAGCCTGGATAGAGGGTGCCATAAATGGTCAAAACAAGAAATCGGAGTTTAAGTACAAGCGGATTTAGTTTACATTAATATTAGCATTGCCGCACTCATGGCTATCATTAACGCATCTTCCACAATGGTTACGGTGCTCATCGGTAGATTAAAAACAGCGCCTAAGCATGCACATTGAATTTTCTTCTTATTGATCACACTTTCTAAAACCCCCAAAATGCTAACAGTCATTACAATTAAGGTTACCCAGTTTACAATTAGCGGAGAAGCATTTAAGGCAAAGGCCAAACCTAATCCGAGTTCAATAAAAGCATAAATATAACCCCATGCACCAAATTTTTTAGCAACCAGATCATACATGGCATAACTCTCTGCAAATGCTTTTAAATTGAGCATTTTAAAAAAAGAAAAAGTAAGAAAAAAGCCAGCCATAAAAACACGCATAAATCCCATAAAATTTAGGCCCCCATTTTGCCAGGAAGCAATGGAAGAAATTGCGATGATGTAGCCAAAAATTAAAACGATTGGTTTATAGGTTTCAAACCAGGATTTAGTTTGCTCCAAAGCTTCGCTATGTGATACAGCAGAGATCTGATATTTACTGTTCGCCCCGCCTAAAGCTTGTTGCAAAGCATCCAGGCTAATGTGTTTGTTCATGCTTATGGTTGCTGAATTCGTATCCTTAGAAACTTCAACAGAAGTTACATCAGGCAGCACCAGTAAATTACTTTTTACTTTATTTTCGCAACTACCGCAGGTCATTCCGTTTAGTTGATAGGTATGTGTCATAATTAAAATCTTTAGGCAAATTTACCTTATAAAGCATGGGTAAATGTTATAGAATAACCATAAAGTATTATAGAATTTTATCCGACCTGAACAGAAGTCATGGTTAAAGAGCCGCCCACCGCTTTATCATTAAAAAAAGATAACTCTTCCTTTTCATTTTTTAAGCCAAGAGTGTAAATTAACGGCAGATAATGTTCGGGAGTAGGAATGGCAAGCATAGCTTCAGGCCCCAGATTACGGTAATTGATTAATGGTTTATGATCGCCATTTGCAATCAGACTTTTAAATTTATCATTCATCTCAATGGCCCAGTCGTAGCCCCCGCCATTAATCATTTCCCAGCTTAACATGCGCAAATTGTGCACCATATTGCCACTGCCTAAAACCAAAATCCCTTTTTTGCGGAGTGCATAAATTTCTTTGGCGATTTCGTAATGCTGCTCTGGTGATTTTGTGTAATCAATACTCAACTGTAAAACAGGAATATTTGCTTCCGGATACATGTGACGAACTACAGTCCAGGCCCCATGATCCAAGCCCCAGTCGTGATCCAAACCAACATTGGTAGAATGGATCAAATCCGGAATTTCTGCTGCCAGTTTCGCATCACCGGGAGCAGGGTATTGAACATCAAAGAGTTGTTGCGGAAACCCTCCAAAATCGTGGATGGTAGAAGGGAAATCCATGGCGGTAACAAAAGTTCCATGGGTGTACCAATGTGCCGAAACAACAAGTACAGCCTTTGGAACCGGGATGTTTTTTGCCAGATCTGCCCAACTCTTACTAAACTCATTTACTTCGATTCCGTTCATGGGCGAACCATGGCCGATAAATAACGCAGGCATTAAATCGGTTTGACTTAAGCCCTGACTAAAATTTCTGAATTGAGATAATGCTGACATATTGTTTTTTAAAGAAACCCGTCATCCTGAACTTGTTTCAGGATCCGTAATAAAGGAAAGATTCCGGGACAAGCCCAGAATAACGATCTTATATTTTTATTTTCCCTGAACAAATTCAAGGTTTAATTTTATGGAAACATCTTTAGCAACACCAGCACCTGTTGGATCGTATTTAATGTTGTAATCTAAACGGTTTATGGTTGTTGTTGCAGCAAAACCAGCTTTAGTATTACCCTGCTGATCTTTAGCGGTTCCACCATATTCAACAAAAAAGCTTACATCTTTCGTTACATCGCGAATGGTTAACTTACCTTTTAAAATGTATCTGTTGGTTTGCTGACCTTTCATTTTTACCGCAACTTTTTTGAAAGAAGTACTTTCAAATTTCATTTGAGGGAATTTTTCTGCATTAAAAAAGTCGTCAGTTTTTAAGTGGTTATCCCTCATATCCACACCAGTGGTGATGCTGTTTACATCAACGGTAAAACTAATTTTAGCATCTGTTAAATCGGGACTGGAAGCTGTAACTGTTCCGTCGAATTTTTTAAATGACCCATCAACAAATGAGATGCCCATGTGTTTAACCGAGAAATTTACAAAAGAGTGCATCGGATCTATTTTCCAGTTCGTTTGTGCAAATGATGCCACACTCATTGAAGCAGCAATCAGGAATAAGAATAATTTTTTCATAGTGGATTTTTTTTGTGAAAAGGAGGTGGTAGCTCATGCCTTTTCGGGTTTAATAATGTAAAGCAAAAGTACTGCAATACAAGCAGTTTGAGTCTTGATGTATGATAAGAAAAGGTAAAATTAAACGCGTTTAAATAACATTAAATTTCGTCTAAAGTTTTGCGTTGATCCCTTGAGGCCATTTTATAAACGGAAGGTGTCGTACCTGAAACTTTTTTAAACTGTGCAGAAAGATGTGCAACACTGCTATAGTTAAGCTGGTAGGCAATCTGACTAAGTGTAAGTTCGCCGTAGCTGAGCATTTCTTTTGCTTTTTCTATTTTTTGAGCAATGAAATATTTTTCAATGGTTTGATTTTCTATTTCAGAAAAAATGGTGCTTATGTAGTTATATTCTGCGTTAAGCTGATCGCTTAAATAAGCAGATAAATTTACTTTTAAGGGTTCCAGACTATAATGAACCAAATTAATAATAAGTGTTTTAACCTGTTCGGCAATCTGGGTTTTTTTATCCTCCAATAAATCAAAGCCCATTGGTTTTAAACGGTTTGAAATCTTTTCTTTATCCTCAGCATTAATGTTTTCCAGAAGCGTAACTTCTCCCAATTGAACCGATAGCGGTTTAAAGTCAAGCTTTTCGAGCTCGGCTTTAACCACCATTTTACAACGGTTACATACCATATTTTTGATATGCAATTTCATTATTTAGCTTTTATGGTTTCGCTTACATCTCCACAATCGAACATCATTTTTCCATAGTACGGATTTTCGATGTTTTCCTTTTCGTTCAACCAGCTTGCTTTTGCCATTGGGCAATGCTGCACATAAACAGTTGCAGAATTAAATTTTACCGCTTTTAAAGTTTTAATCATCGCATATGAAATGTTTTCAAATGATTTTCTTTGGACTTTAATATCCTTTGAAGCCGATAAACTTTTGGCATTTGTTTTAATAATGGCTGCCTGTTCCATCCAGATTTTATGCGCTGCATCAGGTATGTCTGTATGCGGAACCGCCTCAACTTTTGCCAGTAAAACTTTTGATTTTTCAACCGCTACATCTTTCTTATCTGTAGCTAAAGCATTTTTAACATCATAATAAGCAGTTAATACCTGATTAAAAGCAGCATCAGTTTTGCTTTGTGCGAAAGTAAATTTTGTCGAGAAGATGGCAATAAAAGCCATCGTAAATAATATTTTTTTCATTTGTATAATTTTTATTTTAAAACATTAAAAAAGTTAAACTCAGCACGGATCATGTACATGTTTTTCGTGTATCGTCCCTCTAAATTTCCGGCTGCCTGAAAGCGGTAGCCTAAATCAATACGGGTTGTGCTGTTTAAAATCATTTGAACTGCTGGCGCTAAATCCAAATAAGATTTTCCACTTTGGGGATCGGTTTTGCCCAGCAATTCAAGATAAACATTAAAATTGGGTTGTTTATAATCTTTGTAAACCACCGGTAAAACCAGATAACCAGAGGATAAACTATACGAAAGCATGTTCTTTGGCTGCGGCATACCAACTACCTGTCTTTCATTATTTTGAAAGGCATGAGCATAGCCCAAAGTAGCAGACAGCGCAAGCTTATGAAGCAGTTGTGTAAAAATTAAACCACCCTGAAGCCCGCTATTATCGCCTTCCAGGTTTATATCCTTTGTGTAGGTTGGTCGCTTGCTGGTGCTGATTCTTCCAAATGCAGAAGCCCTGAAATGGCTTTGAGCTTCATCCAAAGAAATAAATCTGTATTTGGCATATAAACTTCCGCCTTCCAATCTGTAGTTTCCATCCATGTCAGACAGGAAAGCCTGGGCATGCATCATCAGATTTTTGTTGAACCCAATCATAACTTCCGGAATGGTACGACTTACAAAACCAGGATTATTAAACATGCCCTCATTGGTAATTCTAACACCAATTGATTTGGAAGGCATATTACTTGCTGGCTCCGTAAAAACATAAAGTTCCTGACTAAAAGCGGTTGTAAAGGCGCCGGTAATAATCAACGCCATTACGCATAATTTTTTCATCATTAAGAAATGCTTAAATGATAAATTCTGGTTTTTTTACCGTTTACAATACCTGTACCGCTGGCATAGGCATCAGAATTAACAGAGGAAGCTTGTTTCTTAAATTGAGAACCCGATAGAAAATCCTTATCAATAATAGTTGCTTTTACAATTCCGTTTAGCGTTTTATTTTTTGCATTTACAAAACGATAAACATTTCCATCAACAATGGCTTGTCCCTTATCATCAACTTTAACCTGGTTAAAATTGAAATTGGCCGTTAGATTTCCTACCGAAAAACCAGCATCCTGTACTTTTTTACGAACCAGATCTAAATTGATATCTGCACCTTTTTTAAAAGTTAAAACAAAGATGTTTTTATTTAAATCAGTTTTAATGGAACCAATAAAATTGAGGGTTTTCAATGATTTTTCAGTAGCATTTGAACACATTGAACAGGTTAAACCTGTTACTTGTAAATCTGCTGTAGAAATTTGTTGCGCCGATACTTTTACGGCAAAGAACAGCATAAAAATGCTAAGTATTTTGATTGCTTTCATGATTTTTGAAATTAGAATTAAATTTTAAGCCAATAACGCAAGTGATTTATTCACAGCGGTATAGCAAAACATTGCTGATTTATTCAGCGAAATGGATTGATCTGACAATCCTAATTCCTAAAAATGCAATTGAAAATATGAAGGGAGAGCCGCGTTGATAATGGCGGCGTCTTGTTTGCAATTTTACTAAAAAATTGCGGGGTAATGTTTTGGAGAAAGTTTAAAACCGGAGGATGTAAAAAAAGCTGGATTGAAAACAACTTGGGCATTTGCAACTGCGCTTCACTCTGGTGGCTATCCTTTACTTTAACATTTACGGCTGTGTTTTGGCAACAGCCATCATCTTTTTTAGATACCGGAATATCCTTGCAAAGTTTACAGGCAATTTCGCTGCTAAAGAAGTGAACATTAGCCAGTTTTCCACCACAAAAATGCAAACTCACAGCCAAACCAATAACACTAACTGCATAAAATACAGCCATAGACAGTGCTATTTTTTGTTTAACTTTCATTAATACAAAGGTATGTGAAAAAATAGCTAATAAGTATGCTATTTATTTACTGAATTTCATTTTTTAATTTAATTTAGCCAAAACACAATTAAAATGAAGCGATTATTATTGTTCTTATGCACATTTTCTGTGCTTTCTGCTTTTGCTGTAAAACCTAAAAATCAGTATGTCAGAATAAAAACGCAATACGGAGAATGTATTGTTAAATTATATAACGAAACGCCTTTGCACAGGGATAATTTCCTTAAGCTAACCAAATCAGGCTTTTATAACGGAACCCTATTTCACAGGGTAATTAAAGACTTTATGATTCAAGGTGGCGATCCCGATTCAAAAACGGTAAAACCAGATTCACTTTTAGGTAATGGGGATGTTGGGTATAAAATTCCTGCTGAATTTCGGGACAGCTTATTCCATAAAAAGGGTGTATTGGCTGCGGCAAGGGATAATAATCCTGGAAAAGAGTCTAGCGGATGCCAGTTTTATCTGGTGCAGGGCAAGGTTTTTACAGATGAGCAATTGAACAGTCTGGAGCAAAACCGCTTGAAATTTAAAATCCCCGACTGGCAAAGACAGGTTTATAAAACCATTGGTGGAACACCGCACCTTGACCGGAATTATACCGTTTATGGCGAAATTGTTGCCGGTTTAGATGTAGTTGATAAAATTGCAGTTTTGGCAACGGATAAAAACAACAGACCAAAAGAGGATGTAAAAATGGAAATTACAATACTCAAAAAAAGAGAAGCTAAAAAGCTTGAAAAACAGCTTTTGCAAGGTACCCTAATTAAATCTTAAGCCGGAATGATTTAAATGAAAATAATCTCTTACAATGTTAATGGCATTCGTGCCGCAAGTACCAAAAACTTTTTCGGCTGGTTACAAGCAACAAATGCTGATATGATTTGCCTGCAGGAAGTTAAAGCCTTACCGGTGCAAATTCCTGAAATTATTGCTTTAATTGAGCAATTGGGTTACCATCATTACTGGTTTCCTGCAGAAAAAAAGGGGTATAGTGGTGTAGCCATTTTAACCAGAGTAAAACCCAATCATGTAGAGTATGGTTGCGGAGAAGAATGGATAGATAAAGAAGGAAGAATATTGAGGGCTGACTTTGATGATTTTTCTTTAATGAGCTTGTACATGCCTTCGGGCTCTAGCGGAGACGAAAGACAGGTTAAGAAATACGAGTTTATGCGTTTCTTTGATGATTATATCGGAGAGCTGCGTAAAGAAATTCCAAATTTAATTGTAAGTGGCGATTACAATATTTGCCATACTCCAATAGATATCCATAACCCGAAATCGAATGCAAATTCTTCAGGTTTTTTACCGGAAGAACGGGAATGGATGCAGTTATTTTTAGAAAATGGCTTTATAGATGCTTTCCGTCATTTTAATAAAGATCCGCATCATTATACCTGGTGGAGTTACAGGGCTGGTTCAAGAGGTAAAAACCTGGGCTGGCGTATCGATTATCATCTGGCAACAAAACCAATGGAGAGCCGTTTAAAAAATGTTAGAATTTTAGCCGATGCCATACATTCTGACCATTGTCCGGTTTTATTGGAGTTAGAATAAAATTTAATTAGAAAGGTTAATTGTTTAAATCGGTTAACCAGTTGATCAATTAACTGACCAAAAATGCTAATCGTAAATATTAAAGGCCTTGTTGGCTTACATCCTAAAGATAAACTGGTTATTCGTGGAAATGAAATGGCCAGTTTACCTGTTTTAGAAAACGCCTGGCTTTTAATCGAAAACGATTTAATTAAAGATTTTGGACGCATGGACGAAATGCCGCCTGCTGTTTCCAGCCTTCCTACCATTGATGTACAGGAGAAATACGTTTTCCCTTCCTGGTGCGATAGCCATACCCATATTGTTTTTGCAGCCTCACGCGAAGAAGAGTTTGCCATGAAAATTGAAGGCAAAAGCTACGAAGAAATTGCTGCTGCTGGTGGCGGGATTTTAAATTCTGCCCGTAAATTGCAGCAAGCAACAGAAGACGAATTATTTAAGCGTGCATCTAATCGTTTACAACAAATGATTATGATGGGAACCGGGGCCATTGAAATTAAAAGCGGTTATGGTTTAACTGTCGAGAGCGAGTTGAAAATGTTGAGGGTTATCCGCCGCTTAAAGCAACAGTTTCCTATTCCGGTTAAGGCGACATTTTTAGCCGCCCATGCTTATCCAGCTGAATACAAAGAAAATCATCAGGGCTACATTGATTTAATTATTAATGAAATGTTACCCCAAATTGCTGCCGGAAAACTTGCCGATTATATAGATGTTTTTTGTGAAAAAGGTTTCTTCTCTGTTGAAGAAACTGATCTTATCTTACAGGCTGGGGCAAAATATGGCCTTAAACCTAAAATTCATGCAAATCAATTGTCTGTTTCAGGAGGAGTGGAAGTTGGAGTAAAAAATGATGCAGTTTCAGTAGATCATCTTGAAGAAACAGATGAAAATGTAATTAATAGTTTAAAAAACTCTGATACCATTGTAACCTTATTGCCTTCATGCTCGTTTTACCTGGGGATTCCGTTTGCAAATGCAAAAGGGCTAATTGCAGCAGATTTACCTGTTGCTTTGGCCACAGATTACAACCCGGGATCAACGCCGTCAGGAAATATGAATTTTGTAGTTTCATTAGCTTGTATAAAAATGAAAATATTGCCTGAGCAGGCTATAAATGCAGCTACAATAAACGGTGCAGCAGCAATGGAGATTAGCGAAGATTTTGGAAGCATTGCCATTGGCAAAAAGGCAAATTTATTTATAACCAAACCCATGTCATCTGTGGCTTACTTGCCTTATAGTTTCGGACAGCCCCAAATAGAAACTGTTATTTTAAACGGGAAAATTTACAATGGATAGTTTTAAACTCTATAAGCAGGAAGATATCGATAAACTTCTTATTCGCAGAGCGGGAGAGGTTAAGCTTGCTGAAAAAGTACAGGTGGTAAAATCGCTGGATGAAATGAAATCTTCCGCTGCTAAATTTGTTTTATTGGGCATTCCTGAAGATATTGGAGTAAGGGCAAATTATGGCATTGCCGGGGCAGCATCAACCTGGAAACCCGGGTTGGTTGCCATTTTAAATATTCAAAGCAATAAATTTCTTCGCGGTGATGAACTTTTGGTTTTAGGTCATTTTGAAATAGAAGAGCCTAAAGAGGGATCTGTTGAGGGCTTAAGAGATAAAGTATCGGAAATTGATGACCTGGTTTATCCTGTTATAGAAAAAATTGTTGCTGCAGGAAAAGTTCCCATTATAATTGGTGGCGGGCATAATAATGCTTATCCAATTATTAAAGGCGCTTCCATTGCTTTAAAAAAACCAATTGATGTGCTCAATATTGATGCACACGCTGATTTACGAACGCTTGAGGGCAGGCACAGTGGTAATGGATTTTCTTACGCATTAAATGACGGATTTTTAAATAGGTACAGCATTTTTGGCTTACATCAAAATTATAACAACGAAGCCATTTTAAATCAGATTGAAGAAAACCCAAAATTAAAGGCCGTATTTTTTGATGATGTTTTAAAAGGGGTGGATTATCAGGATTTATTGGCTGGCTTAAGCGAACATCCAGGTTTAGAGATCGATTTAGATTGTATTCAAAATGTGCTTTCAAGTGCCGAAACGCCTTCGGGATTTGCTGTAAACGACATTCGGAAATTGATATTGGCCGGAAATAAAAAATATACTTATCTGCACTTAACAGAAGGCGCATCGAGAATGCTGGATGGGCGGGTAGATAAATTAACTTCTAAACTGATTGCTTATTTGGTCAGTGATTTTATGAAGGCGCAATAAATTCAGGGCTTACTATAGAGTTATTAATAGAAATAGCTTACAAATGCTCCGCTTCGTATTTTTCGCCGGCTTTTAACATCAGTTCAATTTGCTTTAAGTCTTCAGCGGTTAATTCCTCTTTTTCCTGTAGCTCGAAAACCGCAATCATATTGTCTTCGTATTGTTTTTCGGTTTTAATGACGATTTCTTTTTCCATGACTGTGTTAAAATGCAATTATTTCTGTTGGCGTAAGGCAAAAATCTAAACGAATGTCATTTTCATGAACATCATCTATTTTGTCTGTTGCCGGGCTCAAAGATAAGCCTATTTTTTGAGCATTTACATTTTGTAAAAACCGGTCGTAAAAACCCTTTCCATAGCCAACCCGGTAACCACGCTTATCAAACGCTAATAAAGGAATAATCACCATGTCTATTTCGCCGTTATGAACATTTCCTTTTTGCGGTTCTAAAATGTTGTAAAGATTTTTCTTTAAATCATCAAAGTCAATGTATTCATGATTTGTTAGTAAAGAAGTTTCAAAATCGGCTCTTGGTACAATGATTTTAATTTGAGGATAATTTTGCTGCAGCCATTCAATCAAGGCAAAGGTATTTGGCTCCCTTTTCTCAATTATTGGTAAAAAGATATGTAGCGTTTTAATTTTGTCGAAATCCAGGGTTTTAAATTGATTTAACAGCTGATTACATAAGCGATTGTAATCTTCATCACTTAAAGATAATCTTTCTTTTAAAGCTTGTTTTCTGATTTCTGCTTTTAACATAGAACTCAAATTTATGTTTTGCTTTCAAAAAAGGAGAATTATTGTCACGGAAAACACGAAAATCAAGAAATTTTTTATTGAGAAAATCCGAAACTCCGTTTGGATCGAAAAAAATAAATAAAAAAAGCCTCTGAAAGTTAATTCAAAGGCTTAATCTTAGTTAAAGAATATTATTTTACACGCTCTACATAGTCACCTGTGCGGGTATCGATTTTAATTTTATCGCCCTGATTAACGAACATTGGAACTTTTACCTCAACACCATTTTCAAGTGTGGCCGCTTTTAATGCGTTGGTAGAAGTATCGCCTTTAACAGCAGGTTCTGAATAAGTAATTTCGAATTCAGCAAAGTTTGGTAATTGAGCCATAATAGCTTCTTCGCTTTCTAAGGAAACTAAAACATTCATGCCTTCTTTTAAAAACTTAATAGCCGAACCAAATAAAGCTTTATCGACATTAAACTGCTCGTAGGTGTTGTTGTCCATCACCACTAAATAGTCGCCTTCTTCGTATAAATATTGATAATCGTTGGTTTCTACTCTGCAGATTTCTACAGCTTCATCGGTGTTCATACGAGCCTCAACAATTCTGCCTGATTTAATGTTACGAAATTTACCAGTGTAAAATGCGCCACCTTTACCCGGTGTGCGGTGATTCCATTCGTCAACAGTAACCAATTCCCCGTTTATACGCAGGATGTTGCCATTTTTTATTTCTGATGCTTTTGCCATATTGTGTTATCCTGAATTGGATTTTTTATAGTTCTTTATTTTTCGTGATGGCAAAGGTAAAAACTATTTTAATAAAAAAGCACTACGATTTTTGAAGGTTACGCAGAATATAAATTTGAATCGATTTTTACTTTTATAGCCTGTTTATAAGGATTTGGAAAGCCATGTTGTTTCTTTTTGCAACAATTCTGGAGATTCTTCACTACGTTCAGAATGACAAGGAATATCAATGATTTTTAATTTTTATTTTACACGTTCCATGTAGTCGCCGGTTTTTGTATCCACCTTAACTTTATCGCCCTGGTTAATAAATAAGGGCACCCTGATTTCGGCACCTGTTTCAACAGTAGCATATTTTTGCGCACTGGTTGAGGTATCGCCTTTAACAGCAGGTTCTGTATAGGTAATTTCCAGTTCAACGCTGTTGGGCAATTGCGCAACAATCGGCTCCTCGCTTTCAAAGGCGATGGTTACATTCATGCCTTCTTTAAGAAATTTTACTGCGGAGCCGAAAAGGAGTTTAGGAATATTGTATTGCTCAAAAGTGTTATTGTCCATCACCACTAGATAATCACCATCTTCATATAAGTACTGATAGTCATTTGTTTCAACGCGGCAAATGGTAACCTCTTCATCTGTACGGAAACGATACTCGACAATTTTGCCTGTTTTCACATTTCTCATGCGGGCCTGATAAAAGGCTCTTAAATTTCCAGGCGTGCGGTGGATATACTCTTCTACACTGACCAACTCTCCGTTAAAACGAAGAACATTTCCGCTTTTTACTTCTGATGCTTTTGCCATGTTTTGTTAGAAATAATCTTTTTCGATCTGATTTTTGAAAGGCAAAGGTAAAAAAATTAACAAAAAAGCTTATATAAAAGAAATGCCTTTGGGAACCACTCCAAAGGCATAATCAACCTAAACCTCAAACTAAACTATGAAAAATTTTTTGCCTTTTACGGCTATATCTTTGATTCTGCAGTGCAGAAATAAATTCGTTTCCCCGAAGAGAATTAATTAATTGTTTCTCTTTTTGGTGGTGCAAAGGTAAGAACTATTTTTTAAATACAAAATAAATTTTTAAAAATTTGTTTATAATACAAATGTATGACAAAATAGACGTTTAGAAGAAGAGAGATTTTTTATTTAATTTACTTATAATCAGCTATTTGAAGCTGTTCTGTGCAGAAATCGTATTCCTGAATTTGATTTGAACCAATTATTGTTAACCTGTCTTTTGCAAAATTTTCAATGAGCTCCAGGTACCAATTTACACCCTGAACGTCTAAATTGCTGGTTGGTTCATCTAAAAATAAAATTGGGGTGTTGGCGCAACAGGCAAGAGCAAGTTTGGTTCTTTGCTTCATTCCTGATGAAAAATACTTGATTTCCTTGTTCGCAGATTTTTCTAAACCCAGTATGGCAATTAATTCCTTTGCATTTACGCCGGCAGCAAAATTTTTAAACTTAAAATGAAAATCAATGATTTCTTTTAGGGTAAATGTTTCAACCAGTTCAAGGTAGGGTGCTGCAAGGCTAATGTGCTGATAAATATCTTCAACAGGAATATTCTCTTCTGCCTGATAAGTAATTTCGCCCTCTGAAGGGGTTAAACTTCCTGTTAATACACTTAATAAAGTAGATTTACCTGAACCGTTTGGGCCTAAAATGGCATAACTTTTTCCGGTCACGAATTCTGTGCTCAGATTTTTAAAGATCCACTCTTTATTAAATCTTCTGCCAACATTATTCAGGCTGATCTTCATAAAGTTAAGATTTGGCATTTAGTGTTTTAGACATGCAAACACTGTTCTCAACACCAATATATTGCCCGTAGTTAGGAACGATTTTATAACCTGTTTTTTGGTACAAGCCAATTGCTTCCGGTTGTTTTTTACCCGTTTCTAAAACACAGCTCGTAAAGCCAAGCGATAATGCCCAGCTTTCCAATTCGTTTAATACAATGGCTGCAATGCCCTTATTTCTGTGATCAGGGTGAACAAACATACGTTTAACTTCAGCAGTTGTTTCCGAGAAAGGTTTAATTGCGCCGCAGCCAACCGGAATGTCATTTTTATAAGCAACAACAACTTCTTTTATGGTGTCTATCTTATTAAACTGTGCATAAAAAGCATGTTCTTCGCCATCTCTAATGCTTAAATCTTTATCCAGCAAAACAACGAGGTCTTTAAAGCCAGGATGATTTGAATCCGTTCTGATTAGCGTTACAGTGCTCATGAATATAAAAGTTTAGGGATTAGCTGCCCATGCCAAAGCCCTTCATTACGCCACGGTTTGAATTGCGGATAAAATCTACAATTTCATCCCGAATTTCAGTTGGCTTAAATTCGGCCTCAATCATATCCAAAGCTTTGGTTACATTGTTGTGTTTTACAAAAAGGACACGGTAAATCTCCTGAATTTCGTCAATCTGCTCGTTTGTAAAGCCTCTTCTGCGTAAACCTACCGAGTTAATCCCTGCATAAGAAAGGGGCTCGCGGGCGGCTTTAACATAAGGAGGGACATCTTTACGAACCAATGAACCACCGGTTACAAAAGCATAAGAACCTACTTTAACGAACTGATGGATAGCAACCAAACCTGCCAAAACCACATTATTACCAATAGTGATGTGCCCGGCTAAGGTTGTGCTGTTTGAGAAAATACAATTATTGCCTACTTCACAATCGTGCGCAATGTGAGAATACGCCTGAATTAAACAGTTGCTTCCAATTGTTGTTTTCCATTTATCTTTTGTACCACGATTAATGGTTACACACTCTCTGATGGTGGTATTGTCGCCAATTTCGGCTGTAGTTACTTCACCTGCAAATTTTAAATCCTGCGGTTCGCCGGAAATCACAGCGCCAGGAAAAATACGGCAATTTTTACCAATACGTGCGCCATCCATAATGGTTACGTTAGAACCAATCCATGTGCCCTCGCCAATCTCAACATCTTTGTGTATTACAACAAAGGGCTCAATTACTACGTTTTCGGCAATTTTGGCCTGAGGATGTATATATGCTAATGGTTGTATCATTATTGTGCAGGTTCTGTTTGTTTTATTTTAGAAATTTGGGCCATCATTTCGGCCTCTACAACAATCTTTTCGCCAACCATACCCACGCCTTTCATTTGTGCAATACCTCTTCTAATTGGTTCTAATAAATCGCAACGGAAAACAATGGTATCTCCGGGAAGTACCTGAGCTCTGAATCGTACGTTGTCTATTTTTAAAAAGTAAGTTAAATAATTTCTTGGATCAGGTACGGTACTTAAAACTAAAATTCCGCCTACCTGTGCCATGGCTTCTATTTGGATAACCCCGGGAAAAACCGGAGCACCAGGGAAATGGCCCTTAAAAAACTCTTCGTTCATGGTTACGTTTTTAACGCCCACTACGTGATTTTTTGAGAGTTCTAAAATTTTATCTACAAATAAAAATGGCTGACGATGCGGCAAAATGTCCATAATCTGAACAACGTCGTACAATGGTTTTGCGCTTGGATCGTACACTTTTTGTATTTTTTTGTTTTTTTCTTTTTTAATTGCTGCTTTTATCTTTTTAGCAAAAGCAACATTTGCCGCATGGCCCGGGCGTGCAGCCATGATATGGCCTTTAAGGTGCATACCCACCAAAGCTAAATCACCAATCATATCCAGTAGTTTATGACGGGCAGGTTCATTTTGGTAGCGCAACTCCATGTTGTTTAATATACCCTGTGGAGCTACATCAATATCGGCACGGTTAAATAATTTTGCAAGATGGTTTAACTCATCTTTGGTTACTTCTTTATCAACAATAACAATGGCATTATTTAAATCGCCGCCTTTAATTAAGTTGTGTTGCAACTGATATTCCAGTTCGTGTAAGAAACAGAATGTGCGGCAGGAAGCAATTTCCTTTTTAAACTCCGCAATGGTGCTGATGCCAGCGTGCTGACTGCCCAAAACAGGAGAATTATAATCGATCATGCAGGTAAAACGATAGTCATCTAATGGCATGGCCACGATTTCTACTTTTCTATCTGCTTCGGTATAGGTAATGTTGTGTGGAATGGTGAAATACTCGCGGTCGGTGTTTTGCTCAATAGTGCCAACTTCTTCCAGTAAATCAATAAACTGAATAGAGCTTCCATCCATAATTGGTGTTTCAGGACCATCAAGCTTAATTAAAACGTTGTCAAGGTCCATACCTACTAATGAAGCCATAACGTGCTCTACGGTACTTACGCTGGCACCATTTTGAGTAATTGTAGTTCCGCGTGAAGTATCGGTTACGTTATCCGCATCAGCCTCTATAATGGGATGCCCATCAAGATCAATACGCTGAAATTTAAAGCCATGATTCTCTGGCGCCGGGCAAAAGGTAAGGGTAACATTTGCCCCGGTATGTAAACCAACTCCGGATACAGATGTTTCTTTTTTAATCGTTCTTTGTCTAACGTTCATTGTGTATTGTATTCTTTTCCAACTCGGATGTAAGTTTTTTGAGTTCTTCCTCAAGTGCGTTGATTCTTTTTTCTACATCCGGCAGATGTTTAAAAATTACTGAGGCACGCATCCAGTTACGTAAAGGTTGGGCAGGGCTACCGTGCCATTGTTTATTTTCTTCTGTTATATTAAAATTAATTCCGGCCTGGGCACCAATTTGAGTGCCTTTTGCTAAGGTTAAATGCCCCGCAATACCTACCTGGCCACCAATTACACTATTTGCACCAATTTTTGTACTTCCGGATACGCCAGATTGAGCAGCTAAAACTGTGTTTTCGCCAATTTCGGCATTATGTGCAATTTGAATCAGGTTATCAATTTTTGCACCTTTTTTAATGGTTGTAGAGCCCATTGTTGCCCTGTCAACCGTTGTATTGGCACCAATTTCAACATCATCTTCAATAATTACATTACCGATTTGAGGTATTTTATTGTAAGTGCCATCTTTTTGTGGAGCAAAGCCAAAACCATCGCTGCCAATTACGGTGTTAGAATGGATAACCACCCGATCTCCTATGATGGAATTGTGATAAATTTTAACACCCGGGAAAAAAGTACAGTTACCACCAATTTTAGAATTAGCACCAATAAAAATTTGTGTTTTTATCTTGGTTCCGTCCGCAATTTCAACGTTTTCAGCAATGTAAGAAAAAGCACCAATAAATACATTTTTGCCAATCTTAGCCGTTGGATCTACATAAGCCAGTTTATCAATACCCGATTGTTCTGTCTGAGCATTTATAGCTTCATTATATTTATCCAGTAAAATGGTAAAAGAACTATAAGGATTATCAACACGTATTAATGTACTTGTATATTCCTGAGTTGGGCTAAAATCCTTAGATACAATAACAACAGATGCCTGCGTAGAGTACAGGAAGTTTTCATATTTAGGATTGGAAAGAAAAGACAAAGAGCCTTCTTTCCCATCTTCTATCTTAGAGAGTTCTGTTACAGCTACATCCGGGTTGCCATCAATGGAACCATTCAAAAACTCGCTTATCTGCTTGGCAGTAAATTGCATCGTACAAAGGTAAATGTTAAATTGATATGAACAAAAAAACCTGTTAAGGTTAATAAGTGTATATTTTACACAATAATAAGACTAAAAACGGCAGTTAAAGTTAAATATTTTGTTAAAAAGGCTTAAATCCCTCTAGGGTAGCAAAGAATGTATTTCTCTACCGTTTTTTGCAGCGATTCCAGATTGGATAAGTCCGAAGCTTTTGCAATATCTACAATATCGTTATTTTTCATTAAAATTTTAATATTTCCAACTCCGGCATTGTAAGCTCTGTTTTTAATCGACTCGGTAAAGACGAAATAACGGGCTTCTTCCGGACGAATCTCAAGCAAATTAACAGCTGCATTTTGCAAAAACTGAATCCGGTCCTCATCAGCCATTTCATTTCCCATCTCTACCTTGTATAAGTTTCTTGAAGTCAGCATTCGGCACAGCGTAGATAAAATCTTATCCGGATGTTTAACCCAAACTTTTACTGCGGCGTAAATATCCTGATCATCTAAATTAGTAAAATGCTCTAAATGAATCTGATCTTTAAAGAAATCGTCTTCGTTAATATTGTTTTTGAGGAAATGATTTAAAGATGGGGAAGCAAAAAGGTCTTCGCCGCCAACTGATAATTGTTTAGCTCTTTCAAGAAGTTTAACCAACAGCATTTCTCCTGAAATTACCGTTTTATGAAGGTAAACCTGCCAATACATCAATCTGCGGGCAATTAAAAATTTTTCGATGGAGTAAATTCCTTTTTCTTCAATAACCAAATCATCATCGTATACATTAAACATCTTAATGATTCTGTCGAAACTGATTACCCCTTCGCTTACTCCGGTAAAAAAGCTGTCCCGGTTTAAATAGTCCATTCTGTCCAAATCCAACTGACCGGAAATTAACTGATGAAGAAACTTTTTAGGATAGGTGCCATTAAAAACTTCAATCGCATGGGTTAATCTTCCTCCAAAATGCTCATTCAACTCCTGCATCAGTCTGGCAGAAATGTCTTCGTGTTTTATACCGGTAACTAAAGAATGTTCAAGTGCATGCGAAAAAGGACCATGACCGATGTCGTGTAGTAAAATGGCTAAAATGGCTGCTTCTTCTTCTCCGGCAGTTATGGAATGGCCTTTGCTTCTTAATATTTCTAAAGCCAGTCCCATCAAATGCATAGCCCCCAAGGCGTGATGAAAACGCGTATGCAGCGCACCCGGATAAACCAGATGAGTCATGCCCAGCTGCTTAATATAGCGCAAACGCTGAAAATACGGATGTGAGATTACATCGTAAACCAATTCAGACGGAATGCTTATGAATCCGTAAACCGGATCATTTATTATTTTCTTCTTATTCAATCGTTAAAAATAGTTAAATAGACAGATACGGTACAAAAATTGCTATTTTTATTTATACTTTGATTTGCCTGTAAATATATAACGGCAATAATCACCTATTTTTACAAAAACATGCAAGAAACTAAAATTTTATGGGCTGATGATGAAATCGACCTGTTAAAACCTCATATATTATTACTGAATGATAAAGGTTACAACGTAACCACTTTTACTAACGGTAATGATGCGCTCGAAGCCTTTGGCAAAACACATTTTGATCTTGTTTTTTTAGATGAAAATATGCCGGGAATGAGTGGTATTGAAACGCTTTCTGCTATTAAAAACTTAAATCCCGACGTTCCCGTGGTTTTGATTACCAAAAGCGAGGAAGAGAATTTGATGGAAGATGCTATTGGGAGCAAAATTGATGACTACCTGATTAAGCCTGTAAACCCAAAACAGGTTTTATTGACCATTAAAAAACTGATTGATAATAAACGTTTGGTAAGTGAAAAAACGTCTATGGCTTATCAGCAGGATTTTAGACGTTTGGGTATGACCCTAGGCGATAAGCTGAGTTATGAAGAGTGGGTTGAGGTTTATAAAAAAATTGTTTTCTGGGAGCTGGAGCTTGAAAAGTTAGATGATCCACAAATGCATGAGATTTTAACCATGCAAAAACAAGAGGCCAATACACAGTTTTCTAAATTTATTGAAGAGCATTATTTAAATTGGATTAAGGAAAAAGATAAGGCGCCGTTGCTTTCTAATGAGCTATTAAAGAAAAAAGCATTTCCGCATATTAATGAAACGACGCCAGTGTTTTTTATTTTGATTGATAATCTGCGCTATGATCAGTGGAAAATTATAAACCCATTAATTTCCGAGTATTTCCGTATTGATGAAGAGGATATGTATACCAGTATTTTGCCTACGGCAACACAATATGCCCGTAATGCAATTTTTTCTGGTTTGATGCCTTTGGATATGGAGAAACGTTTCCCAGGCTTGTGGCAAAATGACGATGATGAAGGTGGAAAAAATATGCACGAAGAAGCTTTTCTGGCTGATAATATTAAGCGTAGCCTGAGAAAAGATTGTAAGTTCAGTTATAATAAAATTTTAACCTTTGAGCAGGGTAAAGATTTGGTTGATCAAACTAATAACCTGCTAAAAAATGATTTTAATGCAATTGTTTTCAACTTTGTTGATATGCTGAGTCATGCCCGTACGGATATGCAAATGATTCGGGAGCTGGCCAATGATGACGCCGCTTACCGTTCGTTAACTTTATCATGGTTTGAACATTCTCCTTTATTCGATTTATTGAAGAAAATCTCTCAGAAAAAAGTTAAAGTAATTATCACTACAGATCACGGAACCATTCGTGTTAAAAAGCCGGTTAAGGTAATTGGAGATAGAAGTACGAATACCAATTTGAGGTATAAACAAGGCCGGAATCTGAATTTTAATGCTAAAGACGTTTTCCTGATTAAAAACCCACATGATGCCTTGTTGCCAAAAATTAACATCAGCAGCAGTTATATTTTTGCAAGGGAAGATAGTTATTTCGTTTACCCGAACAATTACAATCAATTTGTAAATTATTATAACGAAACCTTTCAGCATGGAGGAATTTCGCTGGAAGAAATGATTATTCCGGTAGTAACCTATTCGCCGAGAAACTAGGCTTATTTAACCACATATTTTACAGATGAACACAGATTAAAATTTTAATCTGTGTTTTTCTTTTGCCAGCTAATTAATTTGCCAGCGAAGCATGGAGTAATATGGAATTAAAAAGTCTTTTCTATTATTTCCGTGGTTAACTTTTTTATTTTTGTGAATATTTTTTTAAATGAAACTAGAAGTTAAAAGCCTGGCAGATTTACCAAAAGTTGCACGTCAACTCTTAAATTTTGCAGGCAATCAAAAGACATTCATCTTTGAGGGTGACATGGGGGCCGGCAAAACCACATTTATAAAAGCTTTTTGTGAAGTTTTGGGGGTAAAGGAGGTAGTTTCGAGCCCGACATATTCAATTGTAAATGAATACGAAGGCGCTGATGGCCCGGTATACCATTTTGATTTTTACAGAATAAAGGATATTCAGGAAGCCTACGATTTAGGTTATGAAGAATATTTTTATGGCAATGGAATTTGCTTAATCGAATGGCCGGAAAGGGTAGAAGAGTTATTGACTGATCATTTTATTAAAATACAAATTGCAATTATTGATGAAAGTCACAGGACTATCGTCTTTTCGTCAATTTAATTGTTAACATTAGGTTGATTGCTATTTAGTTATCCAAATTTTAGGAGAATTTCCGTATCTTCATCAACCTAAAAACTAAAAGAACATTACTCAATCATGGCTACAGGATTAAGAGAAGGAATGGCCGATATAGCTCGTCAGGGTTTACTTCAAACTCAGGAAGCGACACTGGAAACCAAAAACAAAAAAAATCATCTTAATATAGGTATCCCTAAAGAAATTTCTTTTCAGGAAAACCGGATTGCACTAACGCCTTTATCTGTAGCGCTATTGGTTAATAACGGACACCGGGTTATATTGGAAAGCGGAGCTGGCATTGCTGCTAATTTTACGGATAGCGAATATGCCGAACAGGGGGCTAAAATTGCCTACGATAAAAAGGAAGTTTTTGATTCCGATATCCTGGTTAAAATTGCGCCGCCTATGCTCGAAGAAATTGCCATGATGCATAAGGGGCAAACCTTAATTTCTTCTTTACAAACCGGAACCTTAAAACAGGATTACCTGAAGGCGCTGATGCATAAAAAAATTAATGCTTTATGTTTTGAGCACTTGCGGGATGAAGGCAATGTATTGAGTGTAGTGAGGGCAATGAGTGAAATTGTGGGTTCAACATCCATATTAATTGCGGCTGAATACCTGAGTAATGTAACCGGAGGAAAAGGCTTAATGCTTGGCGGATTTACCGGAGTGCCGCCAACCGAAATCGTAATTTTAGGTGCCGGAACAGTAGGCGAATATGCCGCCAGAACAGCGCTTGCTTTAGGTGCAGAGGTTAAAGTTTTTGATAGTTCTATTTATCGCTTACGCAGATTACAAAATAATTTAGGCAATAGCCGGGTGTTTACTTCTGTTATGCAGCCCATTGTTTTAAATAAAGCAATAGTAACCTGCGATGTGGTGATTGGAGCCATTAGAGCAAGCCATGGCAGAAGTCCTTGTATTGTAATGGAAGAAACGGTTGCCCGAATGAAACCACATTCTGTTGTGATTGATGTAAGCATTGATCAGGGTGGATGTTTTGAAACCTCCGAGGTAACGAACCATACCAATCCGGTTTTTAGAAAGTACGATGTAATTCATTATTGTGTACCTAATATTGCTTCAAGGGTTCCCAGAACGGCATCTTACGCACTTACAAATATCTTTGCTCCAATATTATTGGAAATCGGCGATTCAGGAGGTTTAGTAAATATGATCTGGAATAATCCGGGGATTCGGGAGGCTTTATACATTTACCAGGGCAACGTAACCAATAAAGACCTTGCTGATATGTTTAACCTGCCCTTTAAAGACTTGGAATTGTTAGTCGTATCAAATCAATAATGGGCGTATATTCTTTTTCTTTTATGAAAATCTTGCTGCTTACACTGTTCTTTCCAATAATAACCTTTGCACAGGGGCGACCTAAGCCTATTCAAAAACTTGTTGTTGTAAGTTCTTATAATCAATATTTAGCCTCTGTTAAAACCAACCCCAACAATGAGTTGGTGGAAATTACGAAGTCTATTCCCGATATAAAATTGGATATTCGTTACGCGACCAATGATAATTTTATGCAACAGGTAATGTATAATCAGGCGAGGGCTTTTGCCAGGAAACCAGTTGTAGAATCCTTAAAAAGAATTCAGAGAGATTTAAATAAAAAAGGGTATGGCTTGAAAATTTTTGATGGCTACCGTCCTTATGCCATTACAGTAGCCTTTTATAAAAAGGCAAGCGATAAAAATTTTGTGGCAAACCCAAATAAGGGCTCGAAACACAACCGCGGCTGTGCAGTCGATTTAACTCTGATTAACCTAAAAACAGGCGAAGAAATTGCTATGCCCACCTCATACGACAGCTTTGCGGCAGCAGCAGCAGCTAATTACGAAAATGTAAGTCCTGAACTAAAAAGGAACCGGAATTTTTTAATCACAGCAATGCAAAAACATGGCTTCAAAGTGCTGTCTAATGAATGGTGGCATTTTGATTTTAATGGCTGGCAGAATTATAATTTAATGGATATTCCATTTGAAAAATTATAAATGATGCGGTCTGCCATACTGATCCATCTTAACCCTTGCTTTGTCTCCTTTTAAAGTTAGATGAAAGATATAGTCATAATCATCATCGGTTAATTCTTCTTTTGGTCTTTTGCCACCAAAGGCTTCAATAAGTTCTAAAACGGTATTCGAATGACCTGCTACAATAACGGTTTTGCCAGCAAAATTCTTTTTGATGTTTTCAACCAAATCCTTTGGCTCTGTTACATTATAATCCGTTACGGTTATTTTATTTTTAGCAATTAAAGAATCTAAAGTTTGATGTGTTCTGTTAAATGGAGTACTGAAAGCGGCATCCAATTTTTCTTTTTTCAGGAAAGTATTTAAATCACCGGCCCTTATTTTTCCTTCTTCAGATAAACCCGGATTTTTATCAGAGGGATTCGTTTTATCCTTTTCAGCATGTCTTACAATCCAAACTTCGGTTGTTTGTGCAATTGTAAACCGAGTAAACAGGAGCGTGATCGAAAGGAATAATAAAAGCTTTTTCATGGGAATATAATTTGATTTTCAATGGTAGCGAAGCTATCAGAAGCAATGTTTTCTAATGACTTCATGGTATAAATATTGAAAAATATATCCGTAAAATTTAATTTAAGATTAATTAAGGGTCAAGGGGTTCGTCAAAATCGATTTGCAGCGACATCGCATCTGGATAAAATTCAAGTGCCGTATCTGATAAGCGTTTGCCATTTCTATAAGGCTCATAACCCAGTTCTTTAGTGCATCGTTGTAACATCACGTCGCTAATGTACGTGCTTTGCGATTTAACAGTGATTATAAGACCAGGTTTCTCCACAGGCATATTATACCTGAAAATAAGCCTTGCCGCATTGCGTAAATTTGTAGTTGTATGCCTGGCGTGAGGTTCCATAATAATAGCGCTTTCCGGGATTTGCAGATTTTTCATCAAAAATACTTTCATTTCAAAAGCCTCGCTATATTTGGTTTTAAAAGGATGGACTCTTCCTCCGGAAACCATAATAAATGGCGCCAAACCTTTTCTAAATTGTTCGGCGGCAAGTCTGCAACGCAACATGCCTCCGGCACTTAATGCAGTAGCTTCTTCTTCCGGCCCTTCACCTGGTACTAATATTAAACTATATTTGTAAGCAGAAAAATTTGTTTTTCTGATGGCTAAAAGCGCAGCTTTATTTACGGTGCTTATCATGGGTTCGTAATCTGCTGCATCATTTCTTTCATTAATTTCAAGGGCTACCAATGCAAATTGCAAAGCAGGCTCAAAAAATAAAGTATTTTTAGCATCCAGACTTAATAAGGCATTTGTGTTTACCAGCTCAGCATAGCTTTTATCCTTCACATTAAAGCCAATAGAATCTATTTTTGGATAATTGGGTTTTTGCCCTTCAACATAAACATTTATGGCGTAATTAATTGCTTTGGCATCTTGCACCCAGGCTTTTTGCAGTATTTCTTTTGACGCTAAATTTTCATAAAGGGCATAACAACCGGATGCGATCAGATGATTTTTAACCAGCAGGCCTAGTTCATTTTGTTGCTTATACAAATCCGCCAGATGTTTACCCACCAGATCAATTTCATCATCACTAAACTTAATAACATTGGTAAAACAACCAATATCATTTGTACAGTTTGTTATGGCTGCTGTAATTTTGGCTCTTTTATTTTTAAGGAAATTGCTAAGTTCAGCATCATTTTGGAGCAACTTTTTTACTGCGGGGTCTTTTTGAAATAAAGTAAGCAGATAATAGTTTTTATATTGAACGGCGTTACTAGTGCTTTGCAGCTGGTAGCCCTTTTGAGGTTTATTTTGTGCCAATGAGTTTAGCGAAATAACTAAACTGAAAAGCAGTAAGCAATATATTTTCATAATGTAGAATGATGAACCTTAAAGGCTTAAAAGAAAAGGCCGTTACCAAATAGTAACGGCCTAAACTTATTAACAATTTTAGTAACCTGTATTTTGCCAGCCAGTTTTATTGTTAACATTATCAATTTCTGCCTGTGGAACAGGGTATATGCTTCTGAAAGCCGGAATCCCAGGGAAAATAGTTGCCATTTGGTTAGTTCTAACAATGTCAAACCAACGATCTGCTTCTAAAGCCAGTTCTAAGCGACGCTCTAAATACACCGCTGTTCTAAAATCAGCTTGTGAAGTAAGCATGGCCGGTGTTTTTATAGATGCTGCTGCATTAGTACGAACCGCATTAAGTGCTTTAAAAGCTTCAGTATTTCCGTAAGCTACTTCATTTAATGCTTCGGCATACATAAGCAATACATCTGCACAGCGAAGGATAGGAAAGTCTCCGCTAATTTCAGTTGCAGGTGATGCAGGGCTATTGAATTTTCCCGGGCGAACACCAGTACCCGTTAATGCAACCAATGCTTTACGATTATCAGAAGCTTCAAATAAACTCTGCGAAATGGTTATGGTGTTTGTATTATTGTTATTTCTGTAACGATTATCTGGATTTACAGACTCTTTAACCCCTCCGTTTAAGTATAATACTGCAAAAATAACGTCTTTACTGGTTTTAAGACCATTAGGGAAAGTTGTCGTTTGAGGAACTACAGATAATACCGTTCCTGCATAAATTGAAGTTACGAGAGGCTGTAAAGTAGAAACCACCAAATCATATTTCTTTTGGTACAAATACACTTTAGCCAATAATGCAGAGGCGGCATAACTTGTTGCACGGCTACGTTGAGCATCAGCCCAGGTTGGGGGTAGTTTTGACGCCGCATCGGTCAGGTCATTTATGATCTGTTGATACACTTGCTCTGAAGTTGCACGTACATTTTCCCGTGCTTGCTCCGTTTTTTGCACAGTAAGCACTAAAGGAACATTACCCCATAAGCGGGTTAAATTAAAATAGCTTAGTGCCCTTATAAATTTTGCCTGTCCAATGATTTGATTTTTAGTTGTTTCATTCATGCTAATGCCCGGCGCTCTGTCCAGAATAATATTGCTCCGGTAAATTGCTTTATAGTGCCCTTGCCACGACGTTGCTAAAATATTATTTGCAGAAGTTTCCGAAAAAACTTCGATTGAATTGCGAACGCCTGCACCAGATCCAGGGTCGTTATCTGTAACGTTATCACCTCTGATTTCGCCGAGTGTTAAGAAATTATTTCCATAAAGACTATCTGTTTGAAGCGCATCGTAGCAACTAACTAAACCGCCTTGCAAGCCTTTTTCGTCAACATAAAAAGTATTCTCGGTGTAGGAATCCAATGGCTTTAAATCCAGAAATTTTTTGCAGGATGATGCTGTGACAATTAAGCCACAGATTATAATTGGTATAATGTATTTTTTCATGGTCTTAATTTTATAAAGTAATGTTCAATCCAATTGATGTTGTTTTGGCCGTAGGATATACGCCATAATCTTCTCCGTTTGTAGTGGCTTCTGACCGGTTGGTAACCTCCGGATTGTAACCTGTATATTTAGTAAAGGTGAAAGGATTTTGCATGGCAACATATAATCTTACTTTGGTTAAAGCAATTTTCTTTACTAAATCTGCTGGAAATGTATAACCCACAGCAATGTTCCGGATTCTCAGGTAAGAACCATCTTCCACATGCCAGGTTGAAGTTGTTCCGTTACTTCCCTTTGCTACACGGTTGGCTCTAACATCTTGTCCGCTTCCTGGATTGCTTTCTGATACCCATCTGTCTAATGAGCTGATCATGTTATTCATATTTCCTTCTTTATTGGCAAAATACCTGCGGGAAAGATTCAAAATTTTGTTACCATAAACGCCCTGCAATGCTACATTTAAATCAATGCCCTTATATTCGGCAGCTGTTGAAAAACCATAAGTAAATTTAGGCAGGTAATTTCCAACGATTTCCCGGTCTTTTGTTAAATCAATTGCACCGTCGCCATCTACATCTTTAAATTTGAAATCTCCCGGTTTAGCCGTATTTAAGTCAAAACTGCCCGGTGTATCTGTATAATGCGGGTAGGCATTAACTTCTGCCTGATTCTTAAATACTCCCAAAACAACAGGTAAATAATAAGATCCGATTGGTTCGCCAACTCTTGTTAAAAAGTAAGCGTTTGCAACTGATCCTGTTCTGATAAATTCGTTAACACCAGAACCAAGCTCAACGACCTTGTTTTTGTTTTTAGAGAAGTTTGCATTGGCGGTCCATTTTACAGCCCCAAATTGTTGCTGGGTGCCTAAATTGATGTCAATACCTTTATTATTTACTTTTCCAATGTTTTTAAGTTCAGTTGAGAACCCCGTTGATAAAGGAACGGGAACGTTTAACAATAAATCGTTTGTGTTACTGTTGTAAACATCAACAGAAAGGGTAAGCTGGTTTCTGAAAAAAGCAGCATCGAAACCTATATTTAACTGTGCCGTTTTCTCCCATCTTAAATCATCATTTGGTTGTGTTAATGGTGCCGCTCCGTTAACTACACCAGGAGTTGAGCCTCCAAAAACATAAGCATAATTGCCAACATATCCCTGAGCGGCATAATTTGGAATGTTAAAATTTCCGGTTAAACCATAACTGGCTCTAAGTTTTAAATCAGAAACAGATTTAGAATTCTTAAGAAAATCTTCTTCTGAAAGTCTCCAGCCAATTGATGCAGATGGAAAGTAACCCCATTTATTGTTTGTTCCAAATTTTGAAGATCCATCAGCCCTTACCGAACCAGTAAAAAGGTATTTTCCTTTATAGCTATACTGTAACCTTGCAATGCCCGATGCCAGACTCCATTGTTGTCTGGTTGAAGTTCCGCTGGTTACAATACCCGCATTCAAATATTCTACCTGATCACTGATAAAACCTTTTGTAGCCAGCGCATAGTTTCCACTTAAATCATCTTTTTGGGTCGACCATCCCAATAAGGCATTAATGTTATGGTCGCCAAAGCTTTTATTGTAATTTAAAGTCTGTTCAAGCAGCCAGTTACTTTCTCTTATGGTTCTTGATGATCCCGAGGCATCTGATAAGCGGTTATCCGCGAAATTAGATTGCGGTATAATGGAAGGACGAAAAGTATCCTCTGAGCTATTGAACAAATCAATACCTAGTTGAATTTTATATTTTAGTTCTTTAAGAATTGAGGCTTCTACAAAGGCACTACCAGTTAACCGGTTTGACCGGACATCGTCTTTTTGAAGCATTGCAAGCGCAACAGGATTCCAGGCCTGTGTTTCGCCGTTACCTGTTTGGGTAGCGCCTCCAGGCAATGTAGTTATGGTTCCCGGACTCCATGAGTTTTGAGCAAAACTATAAGTCCCGTCTGTATTGTAAACTGGAAATATTGGCGAATAATGTAATGCTGAAGACACAATACCCCCTCCATTAGTGCTATATGCACCATTGGCATTTACCCTGTTTTCTTTAATGGAAGATGGGCTTAAATTTACGCCATACCTGAATACACCTCTGTTCCCTTCCAGATTTAACCTGCCGCTATAACGCTTAAAACCACTATTTAAAATAATACCATCCTGATCAAAATACTCCATAGAAGCATAATATTTCAGATTTTCGCCTCCACCGGAAGCAGACACTGAATGACTTTGAATAGGAGCCGTTCTAAAAATCTCATTTTGCCAGTCTGTATTGGTTAAACCCTGTTGCCCTTGCAAATAAGGAAAAATCTCTAAAGGAATAAGGGCGCTGGTAGAGTTAATACCGGCATTAACCAACCGGGTACTGTTGTTATCATTTGGACTGTAATTAACGATGGGTAAACCCAGAGAAATATTTTTTCTGTTAATCTGATCCATCTGATCGGCATAAGTATTATTTCTGGATTCCAGCGTCATTTGCGCATACTGATAGGCATCCATCATATCAATTTTATGCCCAAGTGTTTGCCAGCCCGCGTAGCTATTTGCGCTAATGGTGGCCTTGCCGCTTTTACCTTGTTTTGTTGTGATTAAAACCACACCATTTGATCCCCTTGATCCATAAATAGCAGCTGAGGAAGCATCCTTAAGGACCTCAATTGAAGCAATATCATTCGTGTTTAAAGTATTGATGTTATCATTAGAAATTGGGACACCATCAATTACATATAGCGGATTAGAACCAGCTGTAATGGTACCTACACCACGTACTTTAATGGCTAACGCACCACCAGGAGTTCCTGAGCCCTGCGAAACCTGAACCCCGGCCATTTTACCAACCATAGCTTCGGCGGCATTATTTATAGGTTGATTTTCAAGATCCGAAGCCTTAATGCTGGCAATTGAAGTGGTTACATCTTTCTTTTTCTGACTGCCGTAACCTACTACCACAACATCTGTTAACGATGCAGAAGCCGGATTAAGCTGAATCAGTAAAGTAGCCTGTTCGCCGGCTTTTAATACGTAATTATCAATGGTTTTGGTGGTATAACCAATATAAGAAGCACTAATGCTGTAAGGAACATTTGCAGAAAGGCCACTAATGATAAATTTGCCCTCCGTATTGACCATTATTCCCTTCTTTTCATTGGTTTTGGTATTGAGTAAAAGTATGGAAGCACCTAACAATGGTTGCCCGGTTTCATCTTTTACAATTCCGGTAATCTCTGATGTTTGAGCCCGGGTCTTTGCCGCAACTGATATCAGAAACAGGCAAATGAACAAGTGTGTAGTAAGTTTTCTAAGCATATTATATTGTTTTATTTGGTTGTTTTTTGGCAAAAGCATTCCCTTTCACGCTTTTTTGACGAGTTAAGTTCATTGTAATATGGATATGGTTTTATTTTCTAATCAGGTAACCTTCGGTTGTTTTGATTTTGTTTAGTTTATTTAATTCAGCTATTTCTTCTAGTATGGCATCTATTGACAGCGTTAATTTTAAATTTCCGGTAAACGACATTTCCTGTAAATCAGCAGGGTTATAGATGATTTTTATTTTGTAATGCTGTTGTAGTTGAGCAAAAACATTAACTAAGGAGGCCTGCGTAAAATTTAATTCTTTAACCGGGTCTGCTTGTTTAACCAAAAGTTTTACATCAGTTACTTTCACTTTATTTATGGCTTGATTATAAACCAGCTCATTCCCCGGCATTAAAATTTTACTGAACGGCAAAACATGTAATGTAGAATCTATGTTTTTAACCCAAACCTTTCCGGTATGAAGCTCTACTTTAATTTCCTTGCTTTTTTCTAATGCGGTAATGGTAAACGAGGTCCCCAAGGCAGTAGTCGATACTCCCTTTGCATAAACTACAAAGGGATGTTTTTTATCTTTCGTCACCTGAAAAAAGCTTTTTCCATTCAGGTAAACTTCTCTTTTGGTTTTTATAAAAGGAAGGGCATACCTCAGTTCTCCACCCGGGTATAGTTGCACTGTAGATTGGTCCGGTAAGGTTAATAATTGAGTGTGGTCTGTGTAATTCATAACCGATTTCCAATTAATAGCACTCTTTTTGTTTTGATCTAAACTTATATGTCGGGCAAAATCTGCTTTTGGCTGATTCTGCTTTATCTTCAAAAATCCAAAGGTTAAAACAGCCAAAAATACTGCGGCAACAGCAGAGATTTTTAACCATTTTAATTTCGAAACCTTTACCGTGGTATGTTTATTAACCACATTAAACATTTCTTCTGTTTTGGCATCATCTATTATTGCATCTGTAGTATTATCCCATTCGTTTTTGCTTAACAAATGCTCGGGTAATTCATCAATTTTATCCAAATACTGAAGCACCAAAAGTTTTTCTTCCGGGCTGCATTGTCCTTTTAAATATTTATCCAATAACTCATCAGATATACTCATACTTATTAATACGATTGAACCGGGCATAAACCCGTAATGGAAAAAAAATAAATTTTAAATTAATTCAGAAAATCGACCAGAAAAATAATTGCAGGAAGATAAGCGTAGCCATTTAGTTGTTTCATGGCCAGGGAGATGTGTTTTTCTACCGTACGGGGAGAAATTGAAAGTTGTTCAGAAATTTCTTTATAACTGTAACCGTGGAGACGGTTAAGCAGAAAAACCTTTTTGCGGGTAGGGGGCAAACAGTTTAAGGCAACTTCCAACTGCTGTTTGTATTCAAAAACCTCACTTTGCTGCGTGGCTTCTGTTTGGACCTCCTGATAGTAAACATTAAGATTACGTTCTTCATTAGCCAGTTTTTTAAAATAGTCCAGTAAAGTTGTTTTAGCAATCTTAAATAACTGCAGGTCTAAGGCAAGTTCTTCAGATAAGGTATGTTTAAAGCGCCAAAGTTTGATAAAAGCGAGCTGTGTTAACTCCTGGGCCTGATCTTCGGATGCCGTTTTTTTAAAAAAATAGGCAAAAATCTTCTTATGCCATAGCTTAAAAACTATTTCAAAAGATATATGATCTCCCTCTTTTATATTTTGGATATAGTTTGACACGTTGTTGGCTCAAAACTATTTGGTTAATGTTAGCTGAAAATAAATATAGGGTTAATTTTATCAATTGTGAATAATTAAATGGCCTGGTTTTGATTTAGCACTTCGATTAAATGATTTATATCTTCCTCCGTGTGCCAACTGCTTAAAATAATACGATTTACCGGCGCATCGTTTACGCCCGGATAGGGAAAGGATGAAACTAAAATCTGTTGCGGAAGAAGTTTATTTGCTAAATCAGGATCATTAATCTGGAATGCAGGAAAACCCGGCTCAAATTTCCATAACGGGCTTAAGGCAGAACCGAATAAGTTTATATTTTCCTGTAGCCTGATCCATGCTTTTCGATATATTTCTTCTGCGCCCATAAAGGCGTACAAACCTGCTGCGGCACCCGGCGATGCACCCGAAAATTCATTGGTTTGTTTAAGTTGGTTAATAATTTCTTCAGAACTTAAAACCAAACCCGCATCTACACCCAGGCCTTTGGCCATAGATGCAACAAGTACGCATTGAATATTTTTTTGTCTGGGTAAGGTAGAAAAAGCACTTAAACCATTATTAACAACTCCAATTCCATGAGAATCATCTGCAATTAAAATAATTTCTTTATCCTGACTAACTTGTTTTAAAAAATTAAAATTATAAATCTCAGGAAAAAGATTGTTCATTGAATTGCTGATCAATACCCAATTTTTCTGTTTGGATTGATTGATAAAGCTGACGGTTTCTTCTGCCCATGCGGAAAAAGATTTATTCAAAAACTGTTCATTTTCCAGCCAGAGTGACGGGTGCGTTGCAGGAGCATAAATTACTTTTCCTGCTTTACTCAACGCTTTTACAACAAGCTGGGCTGCAAGATAACCACTTGAGGTAATGAGAGCGTGCTCAGCGCCATACCTTTGGGCTGCGGCACGTTCCGCATCGTTGTAAATACCAAGCTGAATGTTGTTATTGCGGCTGGTACCATTGTTTAATCCAAATTTTTTAATGCCTTCAATAAATAAATCTATAAAATCCTTATTTTGAGGAATGCCCAGATAAGCGGTACCCCCAAAGTAGAGGTAAGATTTTTCTTCAATATTAATTTGATTAGAAAAGGGTTTATAAATTGATCTGAATTCTGATTTCATTTTTAGTTATAACTTCTGCCCAGCGTATCGTTGGCGGCTTTTATGATTGATTTTGTTCCGTTATCATCGTGATAGAACTCCCAAAACATAATGCCATTGCCAACATCTTTTGCAAGTTTAGCTTTTTTCTTCGTTGTTGTTGTTCCATTAAAATAATATTTTACCCCGGCAATCGAAGCCGAATCCAAAGCTGTATTTGCATTTATTGCAACAAAATCACGATAAGCTTTTGAACTGTTAGCCGCATTTTTACCATATGCAGGAATTCCTAAAACGGCTTTTTCTTTAGGCATGCCCCGCGTATTTAGCCAGTAATTCATGCTGTATGTAGCCATATCATACGACGCATGCTGAACAGGATCATTTTTATCCCAGCCAACACCATCATAAACCATAATATTAAAGAAATCTACCGCTGGAAACACCTCATTTTTTAAACCGTCCCTAATGCTGCCTGCATAAACACCCGGTGTAATCGCAGCACTTAAAAATTTATGATATTTATGCAGCGAATCTGATAATTCTTTCATTAGCAAAACATAGTTGTCGGCAGATCCGTCACTTGTGCTCGGGTATTCCCAATCCATATCTACACCATCCAAATTGTTCGTTTTGGCAAAAGCAAGTACATTCTTAACGAAAAGATTTCTTGAAGTAGCCGCACTGGCCATGGTTACGAAAATGCTTTTGGTGCCCGAAACTGAAATGCCTGTTTTAACTCCGTTTGCCTTTGCTCTTTGCATCACCAGATTGAAACGGGCAGGCTGCTCCAGCGTTGCTAAAGATCCGTCGGGATTTGGATTAAGAAAAGCATAAAACAAATGCGTCAGCATTTTATATTTTGAAATATTTACACCTTCAGGATCGCGGTAACTTGGAAAGTAAGACACGATTTTGAAGCTGTTATCTGGAACGTAAGGTGTGGTGGAAACTTCTGGAGTCGTTGGTTTGTCTGGTTCTAAAACAGCATCTTTTTTACAGGAAACGATAAACAGCAAAGTAGACATGCTGAATAAAAGATAGATTTTTTTCATAGAAGTTGGTGTTTGATTAGATTACATACAATTAACTTTTGGGTATAGATGAAACTTGTGTTTTAAAAAATTCGAACTGTTGCTTAATAGATTTCTTCCAATAAGATGCATTATGAGATCCCGGCTGAGAGGTGTAAGTCGCATTAATTTTTAGACTGTCGCACTTTTGCTTTAAGGCATTATTGGATTGATAAAAGAAATCGGAAGATCCGCAGTCGAAAATGATCTCCTTTTTATTGCCACTAAGTTTGTCAATGTTTTTTATTACTGAATAATCTGACCAGATGTTGCTGTCTTTGTCCGGATTGCCCAAAAGTTCAGGAACACCAAATTTACCAATTGCATCACGAAGATTGATCCCTCCACTGGTGCTGCCAGCACTTTTAAACTGATCTGGTTGTTTTAAGAAAAGCCACAGGGCACCATGCCCACCCATACTCAATCCGGTAATAAATAAGTTTGTAGTGTCTATTGGAAAATCTGATTTTATTTTTGGCAATAATTCGTCAAAAAAGAAAGTTTCATATTGCCAGTCAGTTTTAGCCGGACTGTTTAAGTACCAGCTTTTAAATAAACCATCAGGACAAATTAAAATATACCCATATTCATCAGCATATTTTTGGGCATTCATAATCTTATTCCACTGTTTATAATTTCCTCCATATCCATGCAGTAAAATTACAGTGGGCACTTTCTGTTTTTTATTCAACTTTTTTGGGGCGAAAACCCAGGTTGTATCGGCCTGAGGCAAATTTTTAGAATTAAAGATGATTTGCTTTTGCGCCAGAGCAGAAAAACAAAAAAAGGCAATCACAATCGTAAAAAGTGCTTTCATATTTAAGACTAATCTGCTTAAAAATTATCGTGAATATAAGTGACTATTCTAACCATTTCTTTCTTAACATCAGCAGTAGGCAGTACAAAGTTGTTGTTCATAAAAGAATAAATATAAGTATTCCCTTTTTTAGTAATAACATAACCACTTTGATTGTGAATACCCGTTAACGATCCCGTTTTTGCAAATACAAAAGGATTATTTGTTTTGGGATAAGCATATTTCAGTGTTCCGCTTTGCCCACCAGCAGCCAGCATAGAAAATAGCTTTTTCTCGTCTTTAATCTCTTCGTAAATTAGATCCAAAAGTTTAACCATATCTCTTGGCGTAAATAAATTCATTCTCGATAGTCCTGAACCGTCTACCCATCTCGGTTTATCCGGAAGTGAAGAAAGGTAGTTTTTAAGTACATAGTCAATTGCTTTTTCAGTACTTAAAGTATCGCTAATTTGATCCGAACAAAGAAGCAACAACTGTTCAGCAATAAAATTATCACTAGGTTGAAGCATATGCCTTAACACTGAATCCCGGTTGGCACTATAAATGGTTTTAACATTCTTTGGTATTTTCAAATTAATGAGGCCAACCGTTTTATGCAGCGTATCGGCAAGTAAACTTAGCGTGGTTGCAGTACTCACTTTAAATGGGATCTGTTGATTATAATTTGCTTTTGGGGTTGCCGAATTATAGACAAATTCATTGGTATTGTACTTTCTTTTCACAAAAAAGTCATCGCTTGTTTTGGTGCTGTCTGCAGTAAAACAACTCCAGAAATTTTTAGGAGAGACAGAAAACCGTCCGTTGCCAGTTGCCTTTACCCAAACAGTGTTATCAAAAATAGGCAATTCGTTAATTTCTGCCTGATAGTAGTCGTTATAATCATCCCAAGACCAGCCACTGCCAAAAAAATTACCGGAATATCTGCCTGGAGCAAAAAATAAACTTTTATTAGAGCCGGAAAGGAAATTATAAACGGTTTTATCTTTTAATTCAGTTTGCAAAAATGAGGGGTCGCCTGTTCCCCAAAAGATTAAAGAATCACCCTGTTCAATATATTTTAAGGCAGGAATGGACCCGGGGAGCATCTTTAAGCTTGCATAAAACGTGTATAATTTAGTATTGGATGCCGGTGTAAAATATTTGTCAGCATCTTTTTGAAAAAGCATTTTTTTATGACCAATATTATATAGAGCAAAGCCCACATTGTACTGCTTAATTACTTCAGAATTTTTGAATTGACGGGCTACTTTATGGGAAATGATTTTATCTGCAGAGCAGCTCCAAAGCAGGGCAATTATTAATAATGGCGCAGTTTGTAAAAATTTTGAACGGATGGCTTGAATCATGTTTCGTTGATGTACGTGATATTACAAACTAAATTATTAAATTTAATTTAATGTTAACCAAATATAAGCTGATCCTCCCATTTACCCTTCGTAAATTAACACTTTGCGCCAGCTTATTTTTACTTTTTTTTAGCCATACTTATGGGCAGGAATTTAGTTTCCCGAATAAACGAACAAGGGAATCGCTGAGCTTTAAAAGTATTAAAAATCTGATTATCATTCCTTTATTTGTTAATGGAAAAGGCCCTTATAATTTTGTTTTAGATACCGGTGTAGGTCCGATGATTATTACTGATCCATCAATCATCGACTCTTTAAATTTTAATGCATTACGTAAAATAAAAGTTTCTGGTTTGGGTTTAGAAACCGTTGAAGCATTTGTGTCTCAAAGCATCAGTGTTAAAATTGGCGCAGCTACAATTTCAAGAATTCCAACAGCCATTTTAAAAGAGGATCTTTTTAATTTATCGGGTCATTTAGGGTTAAAAATATACGGCATTATTGGTTTCAGCTTTTTTAACAGCTTCGTGGTTGATGTTCGTTATAGTGAGAATAGAATTATTTTTTACGATCCTGATGCGAAGATTAAATACCGAGGAACGAAGATTCCGATTGAAATAGAAAACCTGAAACCCTATGTTACTGCTGAGGTGGGTTTACCCGAAGGACGGGTGAAGACTAAGTTTTTAATGGATACAGGAGCCAGTCATGCTTTATCCATGGAAATGTTAAACGGCGGCGAATTTCCAAAACCGGATGTTAAAATTAAAGCCAATTTAGGGATGACGCTTAGCGGCCAGATTAAAGGTTATATCGGCCGAATAAAAGAACTCTATATTGGAAAATATACATTTAAGAATGTTGTGGCGGGTTTTCCGGATTTTAAATCTATTTCTGAAAAAATAGATTTAACCAGCCGTAATGGTAATATTGGGGCAGATGTGTTGCGTAAGTTTGATATTCAATTCAACTACCGTGAAAATTTTATCTGCATTAAGCCTAATAGCTATAGCAAACAACCATTTGAACACGATATGGTTGGGATGGTAATCTATCTTGATCAGAATAAATATAAAAAGGTTATTATTGGAGAAATTGACGAAGACTCGCCTGCCGAAAAGGCGGGATTATGTCAGGATGATGAGATTTTAAGTGTGAATTTCAGCCCTGTTGATGTTTATACCTTAAATGATCTGACTAATCTTTTTAAGTCAAAATCAGAACGTAATATTATACTGGAGATTTATCGTGATAATAAAATATTCTTTAAAGTGGTTAAGCTTGAACAACGAATATAAGCCTCGTGGTAATTTTCTAGTTACAAAAAAAAATCCCTGTAACAAGCATTTACCTTTAGGCTCTTATTATCAAGCAAAATAAACCATTTTAAGCATATATGAATAAAAAGATTAAAGTACTTGCGGTAGCAGGTATTGTCGCTTTTGGTATGGTCGGTTCCAATGTGGCAAACGCTCAAAAAAAATCAAAAACCCAGTCAGGTAAAACACCAGCTGCGGCTCCGGCATCAGCTGCTCCTGCGGCTAAAAAAGAAGGAATAAAACCTTACTCAGAAATTATAACGGCTAAAGCCAGAACAACCAATGGGTTATTTAAAACACATAAGGTTGATGACAAATGGTATTTTGAGATTCCTGACTCCTTATTAAACCGCGAAATGCTTGTGGTAACACGCCTGGCTAAATCGCCGGTTGGAGTTAAAGTGGGCAATCAGCAATATGGGGGTGAGCAATTAAATGAACAAGTTTGGAAATGGGAACGCAGAGGTAAACAAGTATATATTCGCATACCGAGTTATGCTACAAAAGCAGATGCAAACAGCGATATGTATGAATCTGTACAAAACTCAAACCTGGCCCAAATTTTGGCAAATTTCGAAATTAAATCGTATAATAAAGATACTACAGGTGTGGTAATTGATGTGACGGATTTTTATAATGGAGACATTATGGCTATTGGTGCAACTGATGCAATCCGTAAGGCCTATAAAATTACCACATACGATGCAGGTCGTTCTTATATTGATACGGTAAAAACATTTCCGATTAATGTAGAGGTTAAAACTGCAAAAACTTATCGTGCAGCAGAATCTCCAACGGATAACAGCAATGGTGCCGTTACTTTTGAGTTTAATACCTCTATGCTTTTATTGCCAAGAGTTCCTGTAAAAGCCAGAATCATGGATAGCCGTGTAGGATACTTTGGTCAGTCGCAAATTGATTACGGAACCGATGCACAAAAAGCAGAACGTACTGCATATATTCACAGGTGGAATTTAGTTCCAAAAGATACCAATGCTTATAAGCGTGGCGAACTGGTAGAGCCGGTAAAGCCAATTATAATTTATATTGACCCGGCAACCCCAAAAAAATGGGTGCCATACCTAATTCAGGGCATTAATGACTGGCAGGTTGCTTTTGAAGCAGCAGGATTTAAAAATGCAATCATCGGTAAAGAAGCGCCTACACCACAGCAAGATCCTGAATTTAGTGTAGAGGATTCAAGATATTCTGTTGTTCGCTATTTTGCGTCAGATATTGCAAATGCTTACGGACCGCATGTTAGCGACCCACGCACCGGACAAATTTTGGAAACTCATATTGGCTGGTACCACAACGTAATGAACTTATTGCGCAACTGGTACTTTGTACAAACCGCAGCAATTAATCCTGAGGTACGCAAAGCAAAGTTTAGTGATACACAAATGGGTGAATTAATCCGCTTTGTTTCTTCACATGAAATCGGTCATACATTAGGCTTACCGCACAACTTTGGCTCAAGCTATGCTTACCCGGTTGATTCTTTACGTTCAAAAGCATTTACCGATAAACATGGTACCGCACCATCAATTATGGATTATGCCCGTTTTAACTACATTGCGCAGCCTGGTGATGGCGTAACTAAATTATATCCTCAAATTGGCGAATACGATAAATGGGCAATTAAATGGGGCTATTCCTGGATTCCCGGAGATAAAACTGCTGAACAGGAAAGAGAAGTTTTAAATCAATGGGTACTTAAAAATGCAGGCAATCCACTTTATTTCTATGGCCGCCAGGGTACATCTTTAGATCCACGTTTACAGAGTGAAGACTTGGGTGATAATGCCATGAAAGCCAGTACGTATGGTATTGAAAATTTAAAGCGTATTCTTCCTAACGTGGAGAAATGGACTTTTCAAAAAGGGAAAGATTACAGTGATTTAAAAGAGATATATACGGAAATTGTTGGTCAGTATAACCGTTATATGGGGCATGTACTAACCAATGTAGGTGGAATGAGTGAAAACTTTAAAACTTATGACCAGGCAGGCCCGGTTTATGCATATTTACCGAAAGCCAAACAAAAAGAAGCCGTTACCTTTTTTGGTCAACAGTTATTTACTACGCCGCTTTGGTTAATTAATAACGATCAGTTAAGCAAATTTGATAACGGTACATTGTTAAACCGCATTAAATCGGTTCAGGCAAACACGCTGGTAAATCTTTTATCTGCACCACGAATTGCCCGTTTATTAGACAACGAGACCAAAAATGGAACAGCTAAAGCTTATACATTACCAGATTTATTTGCCGATCTAAATACATCCGTTTTTGCAGCCGGCAGAGCCGATGCTTTTAAACGTAATTTACAACGGGCTTATGTAGATCGGTTGGGTTATTTAATGACCGATAATGCTGATCTTCCGCCAGGTTTTCCGGTTGAGGCAGCGGCAAATTATGGTTTAACTCCTATTAATGTAAGTTTATCAGATATCAGACCTTTAGTTAGGGCTGAGCTTAAAACTTTATTGACAACAATTAAAGCCAGATCGGCTGCAGGTGATGCAATAACCAAAGCGCATTACGATGATTTGAGTGTTAGAATTAAAGACATCTTAGATCCTAAAAAGTAAATTCTTTGTGATTCAAGATTATAAAACGGAGCAGTCTTAATTGGCTGCTCCGTTTTTTTACCTTTATGTTAAACAGACATTCCATGCTTAAACAAATTTCATTTTTTACTGTATTACTTGCGCTTAGCTTAACAGGTTTTGCCCAAAACCAGGATTCTATACTGGTGCAGAAAACGAAGTGGCAAAAAACAAGAATAGCCAGAAAGGTTTTATTATTTAACCATCATTTCAAGGATAAAAACCTATTCGGAGCAAATGAAAATATCTCTTTTGTAGAGGTAAAAAATACCGGGAGGAAGGCGGTTTTCGCACTTGATGCCGAAGAAAAAGAATTGATAACTACCAGTAATTTTGGGAAAAGAGATTCTGCAATTGTAGCCATAAACGGAAATTTCTTTGATGTAAAAAATGGAGGTTCAGTTGATTTTGTAAAGCTGAACGGAAAAATTATAAATCAAAACCGACTGGAAAAAAGTGGAAACCGGGCAAGACATCAGCAAGCTGCAGTAGTTATTGAAAGCGGTAAACTTGCAATAAAGAAGTGGGATGTAACCACAGATTGGGAGAATAAATTAACCGAACAAAATGTATTGCTTAATGGTCCCTTACTTTTTTTAAACGGAATAAAAGAAGATTTAGATACCACTGCGTTTAACAGGCTTCGTCACCCCAGAACCTGTGTAGGTGTAAAGCCAAACGGAAGAATCATTTTGTTAACTGTTGATGGCCGGAATGAAAATTCGGCAGGTATGAGTTTATTTGAACTGACCAAATTAATGCGTTGGCTGGGCTGTACAAGTGCTATAAATTTTGATGGTGGAGGTTCTACAACTTTATGGATAAATAACGCAGGTGTTATTAACTATCCCACGGATAATAAAAATTGGGATCATGAAGGCGAAAGGAAAGTAGCCAATGTAATACTGGTTAAGAAGAAATAATTATTTTAGCGCAAAATTTAATTTACGACGTTATACCTGTATGATAAGAAATTTGTGTCTGTGTTTAGCATTGTTTAGCTTGCTGGCTTGCAATAATAAAACAAAGTCTACCGATGCTACTTTAAGAGACTTTACTTTTGCACCCGTTAAAGGAATCAGATATGAAGAGGTAAAGCGCCGTTTTAGCGATGGTCTTTCTTTTAATAAGGATGGCTTTATGCAAAAACCATCCTGGATTATTGAGGTCGCTGCTGAGGATACGATGATGGCCTGGAGCCCGCAGAAACAAATTATGCAAAAGTTTTATCTGCAATACGATCATGGTAATGTTTACAATTTTGCTGAAGAGTTTTTTAAGGTAAAACACATTAGTAAGGATAGTTTAGTTTTTCAGCGTGTGCAGGTAGATGGCAAAGTAATTGCGGCCGATATAAGGTCGGATGTGAACATGACCTTTTATGCGCAGCGTTACATTAAAGATAAGCTAAAAGTACTTGCAGAAAAACTACAACAAACAACGAAGGCCGATACTTTATTTATCCAAAAGCGTGCTGCGGAAGTTAATTTAAATAGCGATAGTGCATTCGCCGCAACTAGCCCTGTTCAGTTTATACCTAATAGTAAAATCGTTACTGCGGAGAAACTAAGTACTGTAGATAAATTGTTAAAACGTACCGAAGCTTACGATTATATGTATCCGCAATATAAAATTGTAATCAACAGGGCTTATAAAGATTTTGCCTATCAATGCTCAGCCGTTGTTGATGCAAAAGGAACAATAAGAGTGCAGAATGTATATGGTGTATTGCCGGAGGATATGGCGCCCAGAAAAAAGATCATTCAGGGTGTGGCAGATATTTATTTAAGGAACCTTTTTACGGTTATACCTGGAACCACATTGGGCATAGCACACAACAGCGAAATTACGTTAAACATTGTAGGTAAAGCAATTAAAAAGTAACAGTAACCCGCTGTTTACAAAGTATTAACGTTAAAATAATGTTAAAAAATATTTTGATTTTAAAATATAAAACTTACCTTGCACACTTAATTTTTAATATTTAATACAATGCAAGAAGGCACAGTAAAATTCTTCAATGTAACTAAAGGTTTTGGCTTTATTATCCCTGCGAATGGCGATAGCGAAATTTTTGTTCATTCAACAGGTCTTATCGACGAAATCCGTGAAAACGACAAAGTACAGTACGAAGTTGCTAACGGTAAAAAAGGCTTAAACGCCGTTAATGTGAAAGTAATTTAATTTATTATCATATTTACAAGAAAGGGCTGCTATCGCAAGAAAGCAGCCCTTTTTTTTGATAACAAAAAGGTTTTTTATTTATTTAACTGGCTTTATCTGCAGTTTTTTTCCTTATAATATAATCCAGAAAAACCAATCCAATAATTAAATCTGCAAATAAAAAGATATAAATTCCGGTTGAATCTAAAAACTGATTAAACTTTAAATCAATCTTAAAGTTAAAATCTATTTCCTTAAAGCTAAAGGTAGAATTGTATAAAATATAACCAAACACTACAACAAGGGCCAGACCGAAAAACCCCGCAATGCTATAAATAATTCTTTGATCAACCTTCGTTTTCAACGCTACCGGAGCCGGAAGAATTGCAACATCTTCCATCACATTACGGGTAAAAGACATAGACGGTTCATCAAGCTCCATTTCAGAAAAAGCAGCATTAAGCTTCAGCAATTCTTCATATTGCAGTTGAACTGAATGATCGGATTCAATTTTTTTTCGGATGTTTTTGATTTGGTCGTCATTGAGGTTTCCATCAATATAATCCCAAAGCTGTTGTTCTATTGTATTCATAGTAACTCCTTTACTTCATCTTTTAACAAATATTGCAATTTTTCTTTAAGCCTTTGTCTGGCCCTGTGCAATTTTACTTTAATGGTATTCGGCTCCATGTTCAACGCTTCTCCTATCTCCTCAAGACTTTGTTCACCTTTGTAAAATAAGGAAATAATTACCGCATCGTCTGGCAGCAACATGTTAATGGCTTCATTTAAAAACACATGGCTGTTTTGTTGTTCATAAACATTTGCATTAAACGCCGAAGTATGATTTTCTAATTGGATAAAAGTCTCTTCATCACTGATAGAAGAAGTATCTAAACGTTTTTTCCTTAAAAAAGTCATTGCGGTTGTATAGGTAATTGTATACAGCCAGGTACTAAATTTTGAGGTTTGTTTAAATGTACCCAAAGCTTTATAGGCTTTAACAAAACAATCCTGCGCAATTTCTTCAGCATCTTCTCTGTTTTTTGCAAATCTTAAAGCCAGGGTAAATACAAAGCGCTGGTGTTGTTTTACCAGCAAAGCATACTGTTCGGTCTGGCCGTTCAATATATTTTGTATCAACTCTAAATCAGTAAATTTTTGCACCATGCTTAGTGGTAAGACAACATCAGGGGCAAACAGGTTACAGATTTATCTTAATGAGATGCAAAAAACTTTAATCCGGCTATAGATGCAATAAGGGTGCAGATAAAAAAGATACGCCAAAAGGTAGCTGGCTCATTAAAATAAACAATCCCGATAATTACGGTTCCTACCGCTCCAATGCCCGTCCAAACGGCATATGCAGTACCCATTGGCAAGGTTTGCGCCGCTTTATTAAGTAAAACGAAGCTTAGGGTAATGGCTATAAAAAAACCAAGGCTCCATTTTAAGTTTGTAAAGTTGTTTGATAATTTTAAACAAGTAGTGAAACCAACCTCAAATAATCCCGCAATAATTAATATAATCCAGTTCATGTTTTTGTTATTTGATGCAAAGGTAGGCCTGGGAAGTTGCATTCAATTTTACAAATGTTAAAAAATGATTCATTTAATATCGGCTCTTATTCTGCTTAAAGTAACCTGGGTAACCCCTAAATAAGAGGCAATGTGTTTTAACGCAACCTTTTTGGCCAGTTGAGGAGATTGGTGCAGAAACTCCAGATAACGTTCCGTTGCCGTTTTAAACAGGCGGTCTATTAACCGTTTTTCTGTAGCGATTAATTCCTTTTCGGCAATTTTTCTGCCCCAGTTGGCAATCTCAATATGAGTAGAATATAAAGAGAGTAAATCTTTCGTTTTAATCCTGAATAAGCGGCAATCTTCTAAAAGTTCAATGTTTTCGTACCCCGGTTTGCCATTAATATAGCTGTTGTAAGAAAATAAAGCATCGCCTTTTTGACCAAACCAAAAGGTAATCTGCTGATTTTCTCCATGCGAATATGCACGGGCAATACCTTCGTCAATAATATAAAAGTATGCTTCTGTATTATCCGCTTTAATTAATACATCACCCTTTTGCATCTCTATTATTTTAAAATGAGGAGCCAGAAGCAATAAAGAAGAATTGCTGAGCATAGAAAAGACAGGGATATTTTTAAGCTGATTTTGCAATTTCTTTTTTTAATGCGATAAAGCTATTAAAAACTTTTTTTAGTAAGGGTGTAACCTGATTAAAAATCATGTTGTCATAATACACAGAACACGGTTCAAAGAAATTAAAATAATATTAACATTAAAAATTATAATTATGCCAGGAGAATTAGTCGCGATAACAATGTTTTTAGGAGCATTCGCCATGATATTTGGAATACGTTATTTATCAAACAAAGAAAAAATGGCCATGATTGAGCGTGGCATTGATCCGGGATTATCCAAATCAGCCCCCCAACCTTTTTTAAGTTTAAAGTTTGGTTTACTGCTAATCGGTATTGGTTTAGGTCTTATTGTCGCATTATTTACGGTTCGCGGTGTTTTAGGTCCAGAGCTGGAATACGGTCAAAAAGGACAAGCAGTAGCCATTTATTTTGGAGCAATTGGAATATTTGGCGGTTTAGGTCTTGTATTATCTTACGTTTTTGAAAAAAGATGGCTTGATAAACAACAATAAAAATTTAGTTTAGTTGTTAGCCTGTTTCAAGTAGTTAGGAACAGGCTTTTTTATTTTATTCGCTATGGTAAATCACCTTACCATTTTTGCTTAAGGCATAACCTTTCCAGCCAAAGATTTGTAAGTCGTCTTTTTTCCAGATGTAATTTCCTTCAGTTCCGCTTCTTTCCAAAATGATGCTTTGCTTTTCCTTCGGAAGAAATAATTCAGCTTTGGTCTGGTCGCTGTTAAATAAAAAATAAGCTGCTAAAATATAGCTTTCCTTATTTTCTACAGGCAGAAGCTTGTTTTGTTCAAAAGTTCGGATGCATTCATTTTTAAGAACAGACCAGGTATAGCCGGCTGCTATTAAACAGCCATGTTCGTCTTTTGCCCCACCTATTGCCGGAGTTTTTGCGACCACAACGGTATCCTGAGATGGAGTTTTGCTTGATGTTTTTGGATTACAGCTCCAAATTAATGCAATAGATAAAATAAGAAGGACACTTTTCATAATAGGAGGATATTTAGTAGATTAACTTAAATGTAATAAATATCCGAAAATTATTGGCCTTTTTGGATATTGTTAATTACCGCAACCGTTAAACGACTAATGCAACTCATTTTGCCACGATCATTGTAAATTTTTATTTCCCAAACGTGCGTTTTAGAACCAATATGCAATGGTTTACAAACGCCTGTAACCAATCCGCTTTTAACCGGACGCAGGTGGTTTGCATTTACTTCTAAACCAACTGCAAGGTATTTCTCCGGGTCAATGCACATAAAAGAAGCAATGCTACCCAAACTTTCAGCAAGCACTACTGAGGCGCCACCATGCAAAATCCCGAAGGGCTGATGCGTACGCTCATCAACAGGCATTGTACCCGAAATAGAATCCTCCGTTATTTCAGTATACCTGATGTCCAGCGTTCCGCCGATGTTATTTTTGGGCCAGTTGTTTAATTCTTCAGGCGTATACTTTTTAAACCACATGATAACGCTCTTTTAATATGCTTACGTGATGAATAATGTGACCTGCAACGATAAATAAAATGGATTTTACATTGATTTCTCTGTTCGATGCAGTTCCTTTTCTATTCAATTCTACCTCATTTAAAGATTTAAAAAGATAAAGATTTGCTTTACGCAGTGCCACAAATTCTTCAAGAAGATCTTCTAATTCCCTTTGATGAAAACGGGCATTAATCACATAATCATCTTCTTCAAAACCAGGTAAAGGTTGTTGATCATTTCTGGCGAAACAAGTCAGTCGATACACCAAAATACGTTCCGTATCTATAATATGTCCCAACATTTCTTTTAAAGTCCATTTGCCTTCAGCATAGGCATAATTTTCTTTGCCAGCATTGTTTCTAAATAGGTCAGGAATGCTGGTAATCTGATCATTCAAAACCTGGAAAATGTCTCCGTCAACTTTTCCGATATAAGTTTCTCCCCAAGCCGGGTATTCGTTAGGCAGTGGTCGGTTCATATGTTAAACTACTTTTTAATATAATTCTAAATGTTGTGCCTTTCCCAATTTCTGATTCCTTTACAAAAATTTCTCCACTGTGATAATTCTCAACAATACGTTTGGTTAAAGATAAACCCAGGCCCCAGCCGCGTTTCCGGGTCGTGTAGCCCGGTTGAAATACCGCATCAAACTTAGATCTTGGAATCCCTTTTCCGGTATCGGTCACATCAATAAAAACCTGCTCTTTGGCTAAATTTTCAATAATATTAACCGAAATAGAACCCTCATTTTCGATGGCATTGGCCGCATTTTTAAGCAGGTTTTCAATTACCCAGTCAAATAACGGAACATTTAACATTGCCCGAACCTGCTCATCCCCGGTAATTGAAAATTTCACTTTATCCGATGTTCTTACTTTGAAATAGCTAATAAAATTACTGATGACAATATAAACGGTATGGTCTTCCAGAATGGGTTTGGAACCAATTTTAGAAAAACGGTCAGTAATAATTTCCAGTCGCTTAATGTCATTTTCCATTTCGGCAATCAATGGATCATCTTCAGCATCAAATTTAGATTTCATGAGCTCTGTCCAGGCCATTAATGAAGATATTGGTGTACCCAGCTGGTGCGCCGTTTCTTTTGCTAAACCAACCCAAACATGGTCTTGTTCTGCTCTCCGCGAGGAACTGAACGCGGCATAAGCCGTTAACAGGAAAAGGAAAATCACCCCCATTTGAATGTATGGAAAGTATCTTAACTGGGTTAAAATAAAGGAATCGCGATAATAGGCTTTAAATTTCCGGCCAATTATATTCATCTCATCCGGATAGTGCTGTGCTTTCATTTTTGCCAGCTGATGGACAAAATATAAACTATCGTAAGTTAATTTTGAATCCGTAGGATAATTAGTTTTTGTGCTGTCGAGCCCAAAAAAGGAACTGATACTTCCGGCAGAATCGACCATGATAACGGGTGTTTTGGTGTTTTTTCTAACGGTTTCAACAATCGTTCGAAAATCATCATTATCGTATAATAACATCGATCGTTCCTGTATTCTTACCCAAAGGTGAAATTGATCGGCTTCTTCACGCTCCATTTTTTTAACAAAAGAATCAGTGTAAAATACTGATGCTATGCCGATTAGTATGGCAAAAAAAAGGAGGAAAAATTTCCAGCGGCGTTTTTTTTCGTAAGGGTTCATGCTTTGGTTTGCCAAAATACAATAACAAAACGAAAAAATCATAAAAAACATATCTTTGTACCGCTACGCGATATGTGGATGATGCAGGTGTTTTAGCACTTATTATCATCACTTATTGTTCAACAACCCAATCATGGATAAAAAAGTTAGAGTTAGATTTGCCCCAAGCCCAACAGGAGGCTTGCATTTAGGAGGTGTTCGTACCGCCCTGTTTAATTATTTATTTGCCAGAAAGCACAACGGAACTTTCGTTTTACGTGTAGAAGATACCGATCAGAATCGTTTTGTTGAAGGCGCTGAACAATATATTGCTGATTGTTTAAACTGGTGCGGCATTACGCCCGATGAAAGCCCGGTTAACCCAGGCATTTATGGCCCATACCGTCAAAGTGAGCGCAAACCAGGTTATAGAAAATTTGCTGAACAGCTTATTCACGATGGTTATGCCTATTATGCTTTTGATACTCCTGAAGATTTAGAGGCTAAACGTAAAGAAATACCAAATTTCCAATATGGGCAGGCGTCAAGAATGGACATGCGCAACTCTTTAACCCTGACCATAAATGAAGTTGAAGAACTTTTAGCAGCTAAAACGCCACATGTAATCCGGATAAAAGTTCCTGAAAACGAAAATGTGCATTTTAACGATCTTATTCGTGGTGATGTGAGCTTTGAAACCTCTTTGGTTGATGATAAAGTTTTGCTTAAAGCGGATGGAATGCCAACCTATCACCTGGCTGTTGTGGTTGATGATAAAGCCATGGAAATTACCCATGCTTTTAGAGGAGAAGAGTGGTTGCCATCGGCACCGATCCATATTTTACTTTGGAAATACTTGGGCTGGGAAAGTGAAATGCCACAGTGGGCGCATCTTCCGTTAATTTTAAAACCTGATGGACATGGTAAGCTCAGTAAACGGGATGGCGACCGTTTAGGTTTTCCGGTTTATGCAATGAACTGGACAGATCCAAAAACCGGCGATGTAACTAAAGGATTTAAAGAAATGGGTTTCCTGCCGGAAGCCTTTATTAATATGCTTGCTTTATTGGGCTGGAATGATGGTACGGAGCAGGAAATTTTTAGCCTGGCCGAACTGGAAGAAAAATTCTCTATTGAAAGAATTAGTAAAGCGGGAGCTAAATTCGATTTCGAAAAGGCAAAATGGTATAACCACGAATGGATTAAAAATGCATCAGCAGATAAACTTCAATCAACGGTTAAACAGTTATTAGCTGAAAATAATATAGAAGTTAAAGACAATACATTTTTAAATACGGTTATTGATTTAATTAAAGACCGTTGTACTTTATTAACTGATTTTGTTGCACAAAGCAGCTATTTCTTTACTTCACCGGCAACGTATGATGAAGCCGCAGTTAAACCAAAATGGACGGAGGAGAAAGCCGCATTTTTTACGGCTTATGCTGAAGGGTTGAATCAGAATTTATCAGATGCCACATCTGCTGAACTCGCTTTTAAAGCATTGGCAGAAGAAAAAGGGTTTAAACCAGGAGAATTAATGTTGCCATTCAGAATTATGTTGGTTGGTGGTAAATTTGGACCGGGCGTATTTGATATTGCTGTTTTATTCGGTGCCGGAGAAACTAAAAACAGAATTGAAAAGGCAATTACAGTTTTTAACAGCTAAACTTAAATAGGATAAAAGCAGGTCAGGCATAAAGTCTGGCCTTTTCTTTGAGTATAAACTCAAAAGAATAATATTCATTTTTTCAACAAAAATAATTTATACTTTAGTATAACAATTCCTGATAAAATTTTATTCAGTAAATTAAAATGATTTAGATATGCAATGGTTTGGCAAAGGAAGTAATAATGTAGAAGACGGAAGAAGCGGTGGCGGTGGCCGCACGGCTGTAGGTGGTGGTATAGGTATTATAATCGTAGTTTTAGGTCTGTTTTTTGGAAAAGACTTAACGGGTTTGGTAAGCCAGATGCCACTTTCTGCAGATAATAATACAGAGGTTAAGCAGGGGGTTCCTGAAAATGATGCGCAGGCAAAATTTGTGTCAGGTGTACTAGAATCCACTGAACAGGTTTGGGATAAAGAATTTCAGGCATTGGGTAAACAATACGAACAGCCAAAACTGAGACTTTTCAGAGAGGGAGTTCAAACCGCTTGTGGTAATGCTAGTGCCGCAGTTGGGCCATTTTATTGCCCGGGCGATCATAAAGTTTATATTGACTTATCGTTTTACGATGAACTAAAAAGCCGTTTTGGGGCCGCCGGAGATTTCGCTCAGGCTTATGTTATAGCACATGAAGTTGGTCACCATGTTCAAAACTTATTAGGCATTTCAGAAAAATTAGATCAGGCCCGTGGTCGCGTAAGCGAAGCCGAATACAATCGTTTATCAGTTAAATTAGAATTACAAGCCGATTTTTTTGCAGGCCTTTGGGCGCATAATGCTCAAAACTTAAAAGATTTTAGATTAGATGCTGGTGACATTGAAGAAGCTTTAACTGCAGCCAATGCAATTGGTGATGATAAACTGCAGAGAGAAGCTACCGGAGATGTTAAACCAGATTCCTTTACACACGGCACATCCCAACAACGTATGTACTGGTTTAAAAAAGGTTTTGAAACCGGAGATATCAGACAAGGCGACACCTTTAATTCAAATAATTTATAAAAGGCAAAACTTTTTTAAAACAACACTGTTTGTTTACAGTTGCGGGAGATTTATATTTCCCGCAACTGAATTAAATCACATCCCAAGATTCTTATTTGTTTAATAAACATGATCCTCATTGTTGATGACAGGCCTGAAAACCTGATTTCTTTGCAGAAAGTACTCCAGGCGCACAATTTTGAGGTCGATACGGCTTCGTCAGGCGAGGAGGCCCTTAAAAAGGTTCTTAAAAATAATTACGTCTTAATTATTCTTGATGTTCAAATGCCCGATATGGATGGCTTTGAAGTTGCTGAGGCTATTTCTGGTTTTAGCAAAGCCAAAGATACTGCAATTATATTCCTGTCTGCTGTAAACACTGAGCTAAAGTTTATTACCAAAGGGTACATGAGCGGAGGATTGGATTACATCACCAAACCTGTTGATATTAATGTGCTTTTATTGAAAATAAAAACTTTTTACCGCATTTATGAGCAAAGCAGAAAGCTTAATGAAGTACAGGAAAAGTTGCTGGAAGAAATTGAATTCAGAAAGGAAGCAGAACACAAAAAAGATGAATTTATCAGTATTGCCAGTCACGAATTAAAAACACCACTAACCAGTGTAAAAGGATATATTCAGCTGTTGCAACGCAGTTTGAATAAAGATGATAAAACAACAGCTCAAAAGCATTTAGAGAAGGCAAGCATTCAGCTGGAAAAACTAAACGAACTTATTGTTGATTTGCTGGACATTTCTAAAATAGAAAGTGGCAAACTTAAGTTTAATATGCAAAACTTTTGCGTCGATAATATGGTGAGCAACGCCATTGAAATGTTGCAGCAATCCAATCCTGATTTCAAAATCACCAAGCTTGGCAAAACCAGCGAAACCATTTATGGTGATGAAATGCGTCTTGAACAGGTCGTAATTAATTTTATTACCAATGCGATTAAGTATGCTCCGGGCACTAACCAGGTAAATGTAACTACCAATATTAAAGATGGTAAGTTATATTTATCAGTAAAGGATTTTGGCATTGGGATTTCGAAAGAACAACAGCATAAAATATTCGAAAAATTTTATCGGGTAGAAGAAAACAGCAACCGTTTTAATGGTTTGGGAATAGGTTTGTACATCTGTTCGGAAATTATTAAAAGACATGGAGGTATTGTTGGTGTTAACAGCGTACCGGACGAGGGGTCTGAGTTTTATTTTATCATTCCAACAGCGGAAGAGACAATTTTAAAAACACAGCAGGAAGCAACGGTTGAAGGTTAAATAAAATCTGTTTAACCAAATTTATTACATCTCAAAAGCATATTATCTTTAATGAAAACAACTCTTAAAAACAATTTGCGTTTAGGTCTCGGCTTGTCGCTTATCATCCTTTTTATCAGTTCGCTTGCATCCTATGTAAGCATTAAAAACCTGATTAAGAATACAGATCTGGTTAAGCACAGTGATGAAATTATCCTTAACTCAGAAAATATCATTTCTATATTAAAAGATGCTGAAACCGGACAAAGAGGATATCTTTTGACTGGGAATAAAGTTTTTCTGGATCCTTATATCGGTGCCAGCGATACCGCCACAGCAATTTTAAATCGCGTAGCCGTAAATACCAAAGATAACCCTGTTCAGCAGAAGAATATTGCTGCATTACGCGATATTATGGGACGCCGGATGGATATTTTAAGATCAACGGTCGAAATTAAATCACTTGGAGGCGTAGTAGATCCAACTGTTTTATTTCAGGGCAAAACCTACATGGATCAGGCCAGGGTAATTGTGAAACGGATGGTAGCCGAAGAAAAAAGATTGCTGGAACAACGAACCGTCGAATTAAATAAACTAACAGCTTATACTCCGGTTTTAATTTTAATTGCCGCCATTTTAGCCATATTGATTACCCTATTTTTTTATAGAAAGGTTTCTGTCGATTTTGATGAACGGGTTAAATTACAACAAGAGCTGGAAGATAAGAAACGGGAAATGGATACAAGAATTACCGCCATAAAAGAAATTGCTGCTCAAATTTCAAAAGGTAATTATGGTGTGCTGCTGGACAGTGTTTCCGGAGATGATTTAGGCGAACTTTCCGAGTCGCTTAACAATATGTCCTTGTCTTTAAAAAAATCTTTTGATACGCTTGAAGAAAACGAATGGCTACAAACTGGCGTAGCCAATTTAAACGTAAAAATGGTTGGCGAAAAAGACGTTTTCCATTTGGCAGATGATATCATAGAATTTCTGGCGGCATATACAAAAAGCCAGATGGGGGCCATTTATTTATTTAAAGATGATGGATACCTGCATTTAAAGGGCAAATACGCTTTACAAAAACAAAGTTTAGATGAAGTATTAGAAATTGGTCAGGGGCTTATTGGCCAGGTTGTTAAATCGGGTAAACAAATTTTGCTGGACGAGGTACCGCAAAATGATTTAACCATCAGCTTTGCATCTGGAAAAATTAAACCTGCACAATTAATCGTTCTGCCTATTATCAGAAATGGAATTTCTATTGGTGGAATGGAATTGGGTACCATCGGGCACTATAGCCAATTAGAGTTACACTTCTTAAATCTAATTTTGTCTGATGTTGGAACAGCGCTGTTGGGTGCCCAAAACCGACAAAAATTACAGCAATTATTGGAAGAAACCCAGGCACAATCGGAAGAGTTACAAGTGCAGCACAATGAACTTGAGGGCATGAATGCTGAATTGGAAGCCCAATCGCAAAAATTACAAGCATCAGAAGAAGAACTTAGGGTGCAGCAGGAAGAGTTATTACAAAGTAACCAGGAACTGGAAGAGCGAAGCAGTTTGCTGGAAGAAAAAAATGAACTGATTGAAGAACGAAATATTGAAATTCAGCAGAAAGCCGAAGCTTTAGAATTAAGTACCCGGTACAAATCAGAGTTTTTGGCCAATATGTCTCATGAGTTGCGTACCCCATTAAATTCCATTTTACTTTTATCCAGATTAATGGCAGAAAATGAAAAGATGGATCGGGAGTATCAGGAATATGCCGAAGTGATTCAAAGTTCAGGTCAGGGGCTTTTGAGTTTAATCGACGAGATCCTTGATCTTTCGAAAATTGAAGCCGGAAAAATGGAGCTCGACAGGGCTAATATTAAAATTGAGGAGATAACCAGTGGTATGCGCTCTTTATTTAATCCGGTGGCAAAGGATAAAAACCTGGAATTAATTATCGATACCGCTGCAGATGTTCCTGAATATTTCCATACCGATAAAATGCGGTTGGAGCAAATTTTAAAAAATCTGCTTTCCAACGCAGTTAAATTTACCACTCAGGGCTCGGTTACATTAAACGTTACCAAAAATGAGAAACTTAATGCACTTGTTTTTAAGGTAACAGATACGGGAGTAGGTATTGCAGCAGAAAAACAAGCAATGGTATTTGAAGCTTTTCAGCAAGCTGACGGGTCAACCAGACGTAAATTTGGAGGTACTGGTCTGGGGCTTTCCATCAGCCGCGAATTGGCTAAGTTACTGGGCGGGTATATCGATTTAAAAAGTGAAGAAGGTACGGGAAGTATTTTTACATTAACCTTGCCAATCGATAAAAATAAAGGCTTTGAAGAAATTGCTGTAGAAAAACCGCAGGAAACACTTGAGGTTTTACCGAAAAAAGTGAAAGATTTGACCGTTTCCAACATTCCTCAGGAAATTGAAGACGACCGGGATAACATTCAGCCGGATGATAAAGTAATTCTAATTGTGGAAGATGATACGCCTTTTGCAAAAACATTGCTCGATTTTACCCGAAAACGGAATTATAAAGGTTTGGTAGCGGTGCGTGGCGACGTAGGTATAGAAATGGCAAAAGCATTTAAACCTGTTGCCATCTTATTGGATATTCAACTGCCGGTTAAAGATGGATGGCAGGTTATGGAAGAGTTAAAATCTGATCCGGCTACGCGGCCTATTCCGGTTCATATTATGTCTTCTTTGCAGGTTAAAAAAGAAAGTTTATTAAAGGGAGCCGTTGATTTTATAAATAAGCCTTTTGCTTTCGAGCACATGCAGGAGATTTTCTCTAAACTGGAGCATGCTTTAAGCCGTCACCCTAAAAAAGTACTCATTGTAGAAGAAAATGAGCAACATGCAAAAGCACTAAGTTATTTCCTGGGCAACTTTAATATTCAAACAGAAATTGTTAATCAGGTAAATGAAAGTGTTTCTGCCTTACACAAACCAGAAGTTAACTGTGTAATATTAGATATGGGTATTCCGGATAAACATGCCTACGAAACATTAGAAGTTGTAAAGAAAACACCCGGATTGGAAAATTTACCGATTATTATTTTCACAGGTAAAAATCTTTCAAAAGGAGAAGAAAATAGAATTAAACAATATGCAGATTCTATCGTAGTAAAAACGGCGCATTCTTATCAAAGGATTTTAGATGAAGCTGGTTTATTTCTTCACCTTGTGGAAGAAAAAAATAAGGATGCAAACAAAACACCAAAAAAGTTTTCGGAATTGCAGGATGTTTTGAAAGATAAAACCGTGTTGGTTGCTGATGATGATGTGCGGAATATTTTCTCTTTAACAAAAATGCTGGAGCAGCATCAAATGAAAGTTTTAACGGCTATAGACGGAAAAGAAGCCCTTAAACTGCTAAATGAAAATAAAAAGGTTGATGTAGTATTAATGGACATGATGATGCCCGAGTTAGATGGTTATGAAACCACCACTGCGATACGACAGAATATTAAGTACCGGAACCTGCCAATTTTAGCTGTAACCGCTAAAGCCATGATGGGCGACCGCGAAAAGTGTATTGCTGCGGGTGCATCTGATTACATCAGCAAACCGGTAGATATGGATCAGCTGGTTTCTCTTTTACGTGTTTGGTTATACGAAAATCATCATAAATCTTAATGCCCTTAAATTAACATGTTAAAAAAAACAATACTTATTATAGATGATGATAATCGAAACATTTTCGCACTTAAAGCTGTTTTAAAAGCAAAGGGTTTCGATTGTTTATCTTCAACCAGTGCAAAGGATGGATTTGCCATTCTGGAAGAAAACGCCGCAATTGCTGTTGTTTTAATGGATATGATGATGCCGGATATGGATGGCTATCAGGCGATTTCGGTTATGAAAAAATCAGAAAAAATGCAAAATATTCCGGTGCTTGCGGTTACTGCGCAGGCTATGGTTGGCGATAAAGAAAGATGTTTAAGCGCTGGAGCTTCCGGGTATGTATCTAAGCCTATAAATGTGGATGAATTATTGGTTCAGATAGAAGAAGTTACAACATAGAAGTGATTAACGAAGCAATAGATAACGAACAGCTGGAGATACTGCTTAACGATGTTTTAGAAAATCATGGTTATGATTTTCTGGAATATTCACATGCCTCTATCAAACGCAGAATATCCAGGCTCTATGCTTTGGATAATTTTGTAAGCTTTGCGGAGTTTAGGTATACAATAAAATCAGATAAACAATATTTTAAACGTTTTTTAGAAGAAATTACGGTTAATGTGACGGAGATGTTTCGCGACCCTTCTTTTTACCGGGCTTTACGTAATGAGGTTTTGCCGGTATTAGGCACGTATCCGTTTATCAGGATCTGGGTTGCAGGCTGCTCAACCGGAGAAGAGGCTTATTCGCTTGCTATTGTATTAAAAGAACTTAACCTGTTGCACAAATCATTGATTTATGCAACAGATATTAACCCTTTGGTTTTGGAGAAAGCAAAAAAAGGGATGTTCCCGTTAAATTACCTTAAACAATATTCAGAAAACTATTTGCAATCAGACGGGTCTAAAGATTTTTCTACTTATTATACCGCCAACTATTCTTTGGCTAAATTTGATGAGTCTTTAAGCGGAAAAATGATTTTTTCTACACATAATCTGGTATCCGATCACTCATTTAATGAATTTCAGCTTATATTGTGCAGAAACGTACTGATTTATTTTGATAAGGATTTGCAGCATAAAGTATTTAATTTATTTGATAGCAGCATCGAAAAACTAGGCTATTTGGCTTTGGGAAGCAAGGAAAGTTTGGATTTTTGGCCAAGAGCAAAAGAATACAGGCGAATTAAAACAGAGAAAATATGGCGGAAACTATAACGTCAGCTAAGTGCAATGCCTTAATTATTGGTGGTTCGGCCGGTAGTTTAGACGTTTTGCTGGAAATTTTTCCCGGGCTTAATGCTGACCTTAATTTTCCGATTATTTTAGTTACCCATCGTAAATCAGGAAATGAATCTTTACTAAGTGATTTATTACAAAGCAGAACAACGCTGAGGGTTGCAGAAGTAGAAGAAAAAGAAAGGATACTGGCAGGTAAGGTTTATATTGCACCCGCTGATTATCATTTATTGATTGAAGAAGACAAAACCTTTTCTTTAGATTACTCTGAAAAAATTAATTACTCCCGCCCGTCAATAGATGTAACCTTTCAATCTGCAGCTGAGGTTTTTAAAAGCGGCCTGGTTTGTATTTTATTATCAGGTTCTAACGCTGATGGGGTAGAAGGCTTAAAAGCGGTAAACAATTTTGGGGGGAAAGTGGTTATACAAAACCCGGATACAGCGCTGATGCCTTATATGCCATTACAAGCCGTAACAAACATTGAAGACAGTGTTGTTTTGGATGCCACTGAAATGGCAGATTTTATAAATAAATTAATTGATTAGGCTTACAACTGCCCTTCAAAATTAAATGGAAATGGTAACTAAGAGAATATTTATTTTTGATGATAATAAGGATATCCTGGATCTTTGTACCTTCATTCTGGAAGATGCAGGGTATGAAATTAAAACCTCTGAAAGCGCCAAAAATATTGAGCAGCAAGTGGCAGAATATATGCCTGATATTATTTTTATGGATAACTGGCTACCCGATTTAGGTGGTATTCAGGCTACAAAAGCACTTAAAAGGCACCCCGACTTAAAACACATTCCTGTTATTTATTTTTCAGCAAATAATGATATTTCATCACTTGCCAGCGAAGCCGGTGCAGATAGCTACCTGTCTAAACCATTTGATATTTCGGCCCTGGAAGAAATTGTGAAAAAACACCTGAGCTAGCTATTATTTCATTTTAATTTTTACCCCAAATGCGGGTATTTAAATCCAGCTCATTTACAATATCATACATAAACCGGATTACAGAAATATCTTCATTTAAAAGTGCCGGATTTAATAAAGTTTTGAAAACAGGCGCTTCAAAATAATTCCTTTGCAGCGGGAATGCAATATACATTCGTGAGTTTATAAAGGATAATGAAATCGCACTTGCGCTTTTTCGGTTCAGAGAAAATATTCTGTCCATCATAGCCGGGGTTAAAATATAGCGGGCCTCTACCTGATCATTACCATAAGTTACAAACGTTTTGTTAAACTCGGGGTTTTCGAGTAAGATCGCATCCTTATCACCAAAGGAAAAGATGTTTTTAGAAAACCACACACCAAAGGCCGCAGTAATTCCTTTAGGCCTAACAACCGTTACACCGTTAAAATTTTTGTTAAAATCGGCTACAAAAATAATTCCCTTGAATATTTCGTGCCAGTTTACACGACGACCGTCTTTGGTTTGTTCTTCTGTTTTATATTCCGCGTGCACCTCGGCAAAATAAAATCTGGTTTTCCCGGCCTGTCCACTAACCAGGTCTTCAGTATGATAACGGTCAGGATTAGTTGTAAAAAGCTGTGAAGAAACAAATTCATCATCCACTATTCCGCTATATGGTTCAATGGTGAGGCTTTGATCTAAAGATTTTAATGCAGAGCCAATCACATCACGCTTAAAAGCACCTGCGTAGGCCCGCGATTGCTCCGTGATGCGGTAAAGTAAAATTCCTCCATAAATAACACCGCCCAAACCAATCAGTATGGAGGGCATTGGAATACCTAATACTGCACCCAGAATCCCAAATGCTATTCCACTTCCAATAAAAATATAACCTTTGGTTTTTGTAGAAGCAATTTTTTTGCGCTCAACTTCTAACGTTGCCAGTACACTTTGAAAGGCGGCGTTATTTTCAAATTCAGCCTGCATTAACTGTTAAAAAGATCCTTCGCACTAATGTTTTTACGTTCTTCTTCTGCCGTAGCAAGTACCGTTACCGGCTGAAAATTTAACATTCCGGCAAAAATACTTCCAGGAAACATCATAATTGCATTATTGTAATCGGTAACCGAAGCATTGTAGGCTCTTCTTGCCGCTGCAATTTGCTCTTCGCTTTCTGTCCAGGTACTTTGCAGGTTAATAAAATTCTCGTTTGCTTTTAAATCCGGATAATTCTCAACATTAACCATTAAACCTTTAATGCTGCTGCTTAATTGTGCATCAAGTGTAGCACGTTCGGTATCGCTAATGTTTCCTGAGGTTGCTTTTGCCCTCAGTTCTACAATTTTAGTCAGGGTACTCTGTTCGTAAGTGGTGTATTGTTTGACCACTTCTACAAGATTTGGAATTAAATCGAAACGCTTTTTAAGCATTACATCTATGGCAGAAAAGGCGTTGGTTACCTGGTTTTTCTTACCAATAAGCGAGTTATAGATAACAATACCAATGATGAAAAGGAGTCCGATAATAACGATGGCAATGATCATAATGTGAGTTTAATATAGTTAGGTAAATATAATAAAGTAATTAATTAAGCCTAACGCTTTTCTTCTCTTTCTTCCTGCGCTCTTTGTCTTCTGCGTTCGATCCTTTTTTGCTTCCGTTCTTTACGACTCGCTTTTATGGCTTTAAACTTTGCAATATGCTCCCGTACTTCATTCTGCTTTTCTTCGGTAAGGCCAACACTATGCTTAATGCCAATAAAAAGACTTCTCCAGATCAGATTAAAAAATGAGGTATTTGCAGGACGACTGTACACTACATCAGCAGAAATAAATTTGCCGTTCCGGTCAGGATTCTCCGAATTAATAATTAAAGCATTTGCTAAAAAGGAAAGAAAGCCACGTTTAACCAAATGACCTTTTTCAGGGTCATTTCGCATTAAGGCAACAGAAAGATCGTAGTATGAAAAATTTACCTTTCCCTTTGAGGTAGAATCATTTGCGCTGAAATTAAAATCAAGTTTATCTACATAGCCCCGGTTAATTTGTACCAGGCCCAGTGGTCTGGTAATTTGGTTTAGCGTTCTGGCATTGGTGCTGTGCAATACGCCTGCGTAAGAGAAAGCTCCATTTTTTGCCTGCAAATCAAACTTAAAATCAACATCCAGCTTGCCCTGTCCCATTAAATAGGTACTCAGTTTAGATTCCATAATTGGCTGTACTGCCTTCACCTTTTCTATATTGGTGGCATTGGTAATGGTACCTGAGGTATGATCGAACGAAATTCTTCCTTTTTGTTTGCTTTGGTCATCAAATACAGAGTAATTTATATTTATTTCTTTTAAAATGATTTTTTCGACCAAGATTGGGGCTTCCAACTTTTGAAGAAGTTGGTGTGGAAAGCGGCCGATTCTATTTTCTTTTTCCCGTTTTGGAAGGTTGCGGTTATTAAAAACAGATACAAAGCCGTTGGCAATAGCCATTTCCTTAGCCCTTAATTCCTGTTTTTTAATGTATAAAGGTAAATCTATACCGTTTAAAAGAATATCGCTCATTTGGATGTTGAAACGATCTTTCGCATAGCCTGCAACAGATCCAAATTTCATTTCATCATATAAGGGCACTAAAGCAAATTTTTTGATCCTTAATTTTCCTGTCGAGGCCCTGAAATCCAGCTGGCTTAACTTAATATCGTACATTTTATCCGGAGTAGGATAGGTATAATCGTTTAAATTAATCAGCACATCTTTTAACAGGTATAAACGTTTAGGATCCTGCGCTGAAGTAGAATCGATTAATAAATCAGTTAGTGTGATGTTGAGGTCTTTTATAGAAAATATTTCTGCCTTGGGCAGGTTTTTATTGATGTATTTAAAGCTGGCATCTTTAAATAATATGGTTTGAATGCTGAATTCTTTAAGCAGTTTACTAATGAAAGTATAAGGCGATTGTATGGGTCTCGGCGGACGGTTTTCATTAAAATCGAACTGCTTGTTCATCATGGAAACATCGGGCTTATCAAAAAGTACTTCGTCAATTTGTAGCTTATGCTCACGGTATACAGTAAAAGGGTGGAAATTTTTGATTACCAATTTCTTTAGCGAAACCTCGTATAAGTTATTGGGTGCTCTTTTTAAGGCTATCAGCTGGTGATAACGATTGGTATCAGGTGTTATTTTTACATTTCTTAATACCGCATGCCCTGTTAAAATATTGGTTGTAATATTGGTAAAACTAATGGTATACAAACGATCAGTTGATTTGTAAATCAAAGATTTAATTTGTTCGCTGATGGCAGGTTTAGATTTATAATTTAAATACCATGCTATCCCGGCCAGTATGATAAAAAGGATTAGTAGCACAGCTCCAATCCATTTTATTACTTTATATCGGTATCTTTTTTTCTCTGGCATTTAAAAAGTATGGGATTTGATTAGCAATATACATTTATAAACGTATTTGTTAAAGATGTGTTGCTAGTTTTTATCTCTTTTTGCCTGCCTTGCTGCTTTTCTATCGGCTCTTTTTTGTTCCCTTATTTTTTTAGCAATTACCTTTTGCTGTTTTACCGGATCTTTTACCGGAACAATTCCAACACCGGTAATGTCTCTGATGCCGGTAAAAATAGTCTTCCACATCAAATTAAAGAAAGAGGCCGAATTGATCCTTGTATTGGTCATTGTGGCTGTTCTTGGTGCCTCACCCCTGGTCGGATTCTGATCTTTTACCAAAATAGAATTTGCAAGGAATGACAATAAACCTTTTTCTTTGGTGCCTTCGCCATCAATATTATCCGACAGGAGTTTAACCTTTAAATTGGTGTAAAGCATATTTATCGAACCTGTTGCACTGTGTAAATTTCCATTGGCTTTAAAATCTATATGTTGTACCTGGCCGCTTTCTATTTCCACAAGACCCAATGCAACCGATAATGGATTTAACTGTTTGAAATTAAAAGCGCCCAAACTTCCGCTATAACCGAAGGCGCCATTATTTGCCGTTAAATTAAAATCTATTTTTACATTCAACTTACCCGATCCCATCAGCAAACTATTTAAATCTGCATGGGCATAATTGTTTTTAGTCAGCTGGGTACTGTCGTTAGTTACATTGAGAATATTACCCGTTAGATTTTTAAATTCTACGGAACCAATTTTCTTACTTGCCGGATTGTATTCGCCATATTTAACATCAATGTTTCTAATTTTAACCGTATCTATTAAAGTTTGAATGTTTAATCTTTTTAAGGCCATGTGCGGAAAATTCCGGCCTTTATCCAAACCTGGTGGCGGAGGAGACTCCCTGCTCATGAATACTTCTACTTTAGCCGGACCAATTTTTAACGATTTGGCATATATTTTTTGATCATTACTAAGGCCTGTAAAATCTACACCTGCAAATTCAATCCGGTCAAAAGCTAAATTATAACGGTCTTTCTGCACGTTATATTTCCGGGCAAAAGCTAACTCCGGATACATCGGAATTAATTTAAACCCCTTGATATTAATCTTTTTTGAAGCAGCAGAACCACTAATGGTATCTACTTTCATGGTGTACATTTTATCCTTGGTTAAAGACTTATATCCTGCAATTTCAAAAGAAATATCCTTCGTGTAATAAAATCGGGTGGTATCGCTTTGAGAAAGAGAATCCAGCAGAAAATCTTTGATGTTTACATTAAGATGCTTTATAGAATTGATAGTCGTTTTTGAAGTACTTTTATTGATGTAGTCGAAATCAGCATCTACAATTTTTATATTTTTAACGTGGATGGCTTTTAATGTACCGGATATTTGATCGTATAATGTTTTTTCAGGTTCAACAGCATCCGGTTTCTTGGGTACTTTGTTAAAAATCATGTTTATGGAGGGTTTTTCCAGTACAATAGAACCCACTTCAGCATGTTTTTTAAAATAAGCGGTTAAAATACCCACACGTGAAATCTGTAACTTTTTAAGCTTGAGCAGAAAAAGATTAGGTGGCGCTAACCCTTTCATTTTTAAACTGTCAAATACTGCAGAGTCGGGTGTAAGCGTAACCTCGTGCAAGGCTAAACTTCCGGTAATTATATTCAGGTTAATATTTTTGAAATCAATTTTATAAAGATGGTGAGAGCCATTGTAAACACCAGCCTTAATTTTTTCAGTCAGTAATGGTTTCCATGTAGCAGATAAAATTATGGCCGCTACCGAGACAATTAAAATTAAAGCACCTGTTATTCCGGTAATCCAAAGCCATAATTTTTTTCTCTTATTTGTCATTTGTCTGATTTGTTTATCGCTATAAAACAGATTCTGGTAGAAAAGGTTTTTAAAACAATTTTCTCCGAAAAACAAAGTTAATCGTCAGTTTTAAGTAATGATCAGGCCCAAACATGTCAAACTGTCATTTTTAATTTTATTTATGTATTTTTGCAATCCCAAAATCTTTTTAAATAATGATTGATTTACAAGTACAGGATAAGACACACGATGAGGCTCGGCAGGGTGAAGCTTTAATTTTAGATACCCCGGAAAAAGCCGATGGACGTAAATTATATATTGAGAGTTATGGTTGTGCGATGAATTTTGCGGATAGCGAAATTGTAGCCTCCATTCTATCAGAAACAGGATTTGAAACCACCAATGATTATCATCAGGCTGATGTTATTTTTATCAATACATGCTCCATTCGCGAGAATGCAGAAACACGGGTTAGAAATCGCCTATCGCAGTTTGGGGTTGAAAAACGGCGTAATCCTAAATTAATCGTTGGAGTTTTGGGTTGTATGGCAGAACGTTTAAAATCTAAATTTTTAGAAGAAGAACGTTTGGTTGATGTGGTAGTGGGTCCGGATGCTTACCGGGATTTACCTAACTTAATTGAACAGGTAGAAACCGGACATAAAGCGGTAAATGTACTTTTATCACGTGAAGAAACTTATGCAGATATTAGCCCCGTTCGTTTAAACAGCAACGGAATTACTGCATTTATTTCCATTACCCGTGGCTGCAACAACATGTGTTCTTTCTGTGTAGTGCCCTTTACCCGTGGTCGCGAGCGCAGCAGAGATGCACATTCAATTATTGCAGAAGCTCAGAGTTTATTTGATGCCGGTTACCGTGAGGTTACACTTTTAGGTCAAAATGTAGATTCTTACACCTGGACATCAGAAGATGGTACAGAAACCGTAAATTTTGCCCATTTATTAGAACAAACCGCTTTGGTTAGCCCTGATTTGCGTGTACGTTTCTCTACTTCACATCCTAAAGATATTACCGATGAGGTTTTATATACCATAGCAAAATACGATAACATTTGTAATTACATTCACTTACCGGTTCAATCAGGTAATACCCGTGTATTGGAACTCATGAACCGTACTTACACCCGAGAGTGGTACATCAACCGCATTGATGCCATCCGTAAAATTATCCCGGGTTGCGCCATTTCTACCGATATTATTGCGGGTTTTTGCACCGAAACAGAAGAAGAACACGAAGAAACATTAAGCATGATGGATTATGTACAATATGACTTTGCTTATAATTTCACTTATTCGGAAAGACCCGGAACTTTAGCAGCCAGAAAACTGGAAGATGATATTCCTGAAGAAGTTAAAAAACGTCGTTTAGCCGAAATTTTAGCTAAACAACAAGCCCACTCATTAATGCGTTTGAAGGAGTGGGTAGGTAAAACGGTTAGAGTTTTAATTGAAGGAACATCAAAAAAGTCAGATAAAGATTATTGCGGAAGGGGAGATAGTGGTGCGATGGCCATTTTTCCTGTAATTGATGGCGTAAAACCTGGTCAGTATGCAAATGTTTACATAGAAAAATGTACTTCAGCCACGCTGATCGGAAAGATTGTATAGTAGAAAACATTAGGATTGCTAAACACTTTACCTATTGAAAACGGAATAAATGGATACACAAAATATTAAACAGCGGTTCGGCATTATTGGTAATTCGCCATTGCTTAACCGCGCTATAGATATTGCCGGTCAGGTAGCGCCAACAGATATGTCGGTGTTAATTACAGGCGAAAGTGGTAGCGGTAAAGAAGTTTTCTCGCAAATTATTCATCAGTTAAGTGCCCGCAAACATGGTGCTTTTATTGCAGTAAATTGCGGTGCCATTCCTGAAGGAACAATTGATTCTGAATTGTTTGGACACGAAAAAGGGTCGTTTACCGGTGCACATGAAGCACGTAAAGGTTATTTTGAAGTTGCAAACGGTGGAACAATATTTTTAGATGAGGTAGCAGAATTACCATTGGGTACCCAGGCCCGTTTACTGAGGATTTTAGAAAGTGGCGAATACCTGCGTGTAGGCTCTTCTAAAGTTCAAAAAACGGATGTTCGTATTATTGCAGCAACCAACGTTGATGTATATAACCGCGTAAAAAGCGGGAAGTTTCGCGAAGATTTATACTACAGGTTAAATACAGTTCCTTTGCGTATTCCGGCGTTAAAAGAACGTAAAGAAGATATTTACCTGTTATTCAGGAAATTTTCTGCCGATTTTAGCGATAAATACCGGAGTCCGGGGTTAAACCTGGAACCAGAAGCCATACAGATTTTAACAAACTACAGCTGGCCGGGTAATGTGCGCCAGTTAAAAAATATTGCTGAGCAAATTTGTGTGCTTGAAAAAGATCGTAACGTAACCGGACAAGCCATCTTAAACTATATTCCGAACGAAGCCGGCAGCAATTTGCCAATGGCGATTAATTCATCATCAAAAGAAGATTTTACAGAAAGAGATATTTTGTATAAAGTTTTGTTTGATATGAAAAAGGATATGGTAGAACTTAAAAAACTGGTTGCCGAAATTATTCAGCATGGGGGAAACACCGCAACAGTTTTGGCTGATAATCCTCAATATATTAACCAGCTTTACAGAGATGTGGAGTTACCCGCCGGACAGGAACACGCCTTTACCATTCAGCATGCAACGCCGAATAACAACAGCAATAATAATGCGGATTACAATTATGCGCATGATGCAGAAGAAGTGGAAGAATCATTGTCATTGGTTGATAAAGAATCCGATCTGATAAAAAAAGCATTGAAAAAGCATAAAGGCAAGCGTAAATTTGCCGCTCAGGAATTGGGAATATCTGAACGTACCCTCTACAGAAAAATTAAAGAATTAAATTTATAAGGTCGTTTAACTACGAAAATTTCCTTTATCATTATGAAGATTAAACTATTTGGATTACTGATTATTGCTGCTCTAAGTTATTCTTGTTCTTATAAATTTAGCGGGGCGTCTATCCCTCCGGATATGAAAACGGTAACCGTTAGAGTTTTCGAAAATAATGCGCCATTGGTGGTGCCGGGACTGAGCAATCAGTTTACCGAAGCTGTAAAAACCAAAATCCGTAACCAAACCCGTTTAAGTATTGTACCAACCGAAGGTCAGGCTATATTTGAAGGACGTATTACCGGTTATGAAATTAAACCTACTGCATTACAATCAAACAGCACCCCAACAGCTGCGGCCAACAGGTTAACCATTACGGTTTCTGTCAAATATACCAATACCATTAAAGATCATGAGAAAGAAAGCTTTGAAGAAAGTTTTACCCGTTATTATGATTTCCTTAACGGTGCACCTATTCAATCCTTATTGCCTGCCGCAATAGAAACCATTAACAAGCAACTAACGGACGATGTGTTTAACCGTGCCTTTGCACAATGGTAGGGTTGCAATTTTTTAAAGGAATAATTCTTCGTCTGAAATTTATTTAGAGAAAAACTTACAGCCTGATGCTTAGGATAGCATCCTCATCAAGGTAGAAACTTTTGGAAAAAACCACTTACATTTCTAACTTAGCAGCAAACCTCAATAATGGATAACAAACAGCTACTGGCAAATTTAATAGCAAAACCTGAAAAGGTAAGGCCGGAGCATGTGCCTATGTTGCAGGAAATGCTGGTGCAATATCCTTATGCACAGGTAATACATGTGCTTTTGGCTAAAGCCGATGCTCAGTTTATTTCCAAAGCTGCTTTATACAGCAACCGAAACATTTTATATTCCATTCTTCAAACTACTGCTGACAGCGATGTTTCAGAGCAGGAAGATATTTTGGTTGAAGAAAATAATGAAGAGGAGGTTTTTGAAGAAATAAGAGAACTTGATCAGGATATTATTGAGCCTTCGGTAGCTAAAACTGACCTCACTCGAAATATCCATATCGAAACACCCAACAATTTGCCGGGAACAGACCAGCATTTAATGGATAGTCCTCCTCTGGAAGATACGTTTGTAGAAAGTGTAGTGGCAACGGATTTCTTTGCTTTTGAACAAAAATTAAGCACAGATGTAATTGCTGAAGCACCGGAAATTGAAACGGTTGTACCAGATGAACCTGAAATAAATTTTGTTTCCAGGTACGATGACGATCAGCTTCCGTATACTTTTTTATGGTGGCTGGCCAAAACCCGCAAAGAGCATGAACAAATTTTTCAGCCTTATGCGCAACCAAAACCAGGTTTAGAAAAACAGCAACCACCTGTACAAAAACAAAGCGGAGGCGCTGAGTTTCAACAACAGTATGTAGAGCATATTTTTCACATTCAAACGCCATTTGAAGTTGCCGATCATTTAGCCGAATATCCAACAGCAGAACTGAAAGATGCAAAGGGAGCAGAGATTATTGATAAGTTTTTAAAAGAAGACCCAACCATTAAGCCACCTAAACCAGAGCAGATTGATAACGAAAATAAAGCCAAAAAGAGTGCAGAAGATCATTACGACCTTGTTTCGGAAACTTTAGCTAAAATTTATATCGAGCAAATGCTTTACCACAAAGCCATAGATACTTATAAAAAATTAAGTTTGAAATATCCAGAAAAAAGCCGTTACTTTGCCGACCTTATCCAATCTATAGAAAAGAAATTTTAAAATATATTTAACCATGATAACCTTTTTAATCATTTTATTAATTATTGTATGTGTAGCCTTGGGCTTATTTGTGTTGATACAAAATCCTAAAGGTGGTGGTTTGGCAACAGGCGGCGGCGGTAGCAATATGTTTGGCGTACAACGTACAGGCGATGTTTTAGAAAAAGGATCGTGGGTATTGTTAGCGGCAATTGTTGTATTAACCTTATCAATTACTACAATTGCTAAAACTGGCGGTTCTGCTGCGGTAGGTAATACTGAAATTCAGGAGCGTTTAAATAAAACACCTACACCATCTGCAATTGGTGGCGGTTCTTTAAACAACACTAAACCGGCAGCACCTGCTCCGGCAACAACAGATACAACTAAAAAATAATTATACCCAGTCGGTATTGAAAAGCTTTCCTCAAAAGGGAAAGCTTTTTTTGTTTAAACCCCAAAGTATATGCAGTTTCTGCAAATTTTGAGCAATCACTTATTCCAGGCGTAAACACTGATTTTGGTTGGTGCTGGCGAAAAACCAAAATCCTGCCTGCCAAGCTGACACCATTTTTTAATAAGATTCTTGGTTTGTTTATAAAATTGACAGTACAGGTGCAAATTTGTCCCTGAAAAGCACTTGGCATAAAATGTGTTAATTGTATGTTTAGTAAAAAACTCAAATCAAAATAAAAAATAATAAAAGTTATGGCGTTAAACCTTAAACCAATTGCTGGCAGTTCGAACAGAGTAATAGTGGAGCCGGCTGCGGCAGAAGAAAAAACTGCATCAGGTTTGTATATTCCTGATACTGCTAAAGAAAAACCATCTAAAGGAACTGTAGTTTCTGTTTCTGAAGAAGATTCTGAAGGAAAAAAACCAAGTGTTAAAGTTGGTGACGTAGTTTTATATGGTAAATACGGTGGTACAGAACTTCCTATCGAAGGTAAAGATTACTTAATTATGCGTGAAACTGATATTTACGCAATCGTTGGGTAAAAATCTAATGTTGTAACCTTAAACGTTGCAATAATATAAAGCGGAGGGTTGAAATGTTTCAGCTTTCCAACATGAAAACTTTAAAATAATTCCTTAAAAATGTCAAAACAAGTAAAATATAACGTAGAAGCTCGTGACGCCCTGAAAAGAGGTGTAGATATTCTTGCGAATGCAGTAAAAGTAACTTTAGGTCCAAAAGGACGTAACGTAATTATTGATAAAAAATTCGGTTCTCCAGCCATTACTAAGGATGGTGTTACAGTTGCTAAAGAAATCGAATTGAAAGATGCGGTTGAAAACATGGGTGCTCAAATGGTTAAAGAAGTAGCTTCAAAAACAGCCGATATTGCTGGTGATGGTACAACTACTGCAACCGTTTTAGCTCAGGCAATTATTACAACAGGTATTAAAAACGTTGCTGCCGGTGCAAATCCAATGGATTTAAAACGTGGTATCGACAAAGCAGTTGCTGCAGTTGTAGAAAACTTAAAATCTCAATCGCAGGCGGTTGGTGATGACAACAATAAAATTAAACAAGTTGCATCTATCTCAGCAAATAACGATGAGGTTATCGGCGCTTTAATTGCTGAAGCAATGAGCAAAGTTGGTAAAGATGGTGTTATTACTGTAGAAGAAGCAAAAGGTACTGAAACAGAAGTTAAAACTGTAGAAGGTATGCAATTTGACAGAGGTTATTTATCTCCGTATTTTGTAACCAATGCAGATAAAATGGAAGCTGAATTAGATAGCCCTTACATTTTAATCTACGACAAAAAAATCAGCAACATGAAAGAATTGTTGCCTGTTTTAGAAAAAACAGTTCAAACGGGTAAACCATTGGTGATCATTTCTGAAGATTTAGATGGTGAAGCTTTAGCTACATTAGTGGTTAACAAAATCCGTGGTTCATTGAAAGTTGTAGCGGTTAAAGCTCCGGGTTTTGGTGACAGAAGAAAAGCAATGTTAGAAGACATCGCAATTTTAACTGGTGGTATCGTTGTTTCAGAAGAAAGAGGTTACAAACTAGAAAACGCTGATTTAACTTATTTAGGTTCTGCTGAGAAAGTTGTTGTTGATAAAGACAATACAACAGTAATCAATGGTGCTGGTAATTCAGAAGATATTAAATCTCGTGTTAGTCAAATCAAAGCACAAATTGAAACCACTACATCTGATTACGATAAAGAAAAATTACAGGAGCGTTTAGCTAAATTAGCTGGCGGTGTTGCAGTTCTTTATGTTGGTGCAGCTAGTGAGGTTGAAATGAAAGAGAAAAAAGACCGTGTTGATGATGCTTTACATGCAACCCGTGCGGCTGTAGAAGAAGGTATCGTTGCAGGTGGTGGTGTTGCTTTCATCCGTGCGGTAGAAGCTTTAGCTAACCTTAAAGGTGCTAACGAAGATGAGAATACAGGTATTCAGATCATTCGCCGTGCTATTGAAGAACCATTACGTCAAATTTGTGAAAACGCAGGTATTGAAGGTTCTATCGTCGTTCAAAAAGTTAAAGAAGGTAAAGCCGATTTCGGTTATAATGCACGTACTGATGTTTACGAAAACTTAATTGGTGCGGGTGTTATCGATCCAACTAAAGTAAGTCGTGTAGCATTAGAAAACGCAGCTTCAATTGCAGCTATGTTATTAACAACAGAAGTTGTTTTAGCTGACGAACCAGAAGAAGGTGGTGCCTCATCAATGCCTCCAATGGGCGGCGGCGGTATGGGCGGTATGATGTAATTCGTACAACCTAACGGTTTATTATAAAATTATTCCCCTAAGGCCAAAGCTTTAGGGGAATTTTTGTTTTACAGCTGTTGGAGCATTTGCCGGTCGGCATTTTCTCTCTCCATTTTAAATTATCCGGATTAAATGGCGTAACATATCCTGATTTTTACTAATTTTCATAATCGATACAATTAATATGGAAAGTTTTTTCGAGAGCAGTCATTTTTTAACACAAACAGAAGTCAATAAATTTTTATTAGCCACCTTGCTTTGTGGATTAGTTGGTGCAGAGCGGGAGTATAGAAGTAAATCAGCCGGATTAAAAACCATGATAATGATTGGCCTGGGCTCAACACTTTTTACCATACTATCCATAAAAATTGGATTAACGAGTCACGATCGAATTGCCTCTAACATTGTAACCGGAATAGGTTTTTTGGGTGCAGGTGTTATTTTTAAAGAAGAAAACAGGGTTAAAGGTTTAACAACAGCTTGTGTAATCTGGATTGTTGCCGCCATTGGGATGGCCGTAGGGGCCGGCTTTTACGAGCAGGCTATTGGTGTAACTGCAGTGGTTTTGCTCGCCTTATTCACTTTCCCTTTTATTGAGGAAATTGGCGACAGAAGATTTACGAAACGTAATTACCGCATTGTAAAAAAACACGAACCTCATACTTTAAATGCTTACGAAGAACTTTTTATTCAATATAAATTAAAACCTCAACGCGGGAAACAGGAACTTGCAAACGGAATGATTACTGGAAACTGGACCGCTGTTGGCAAGCCAGCCAACCATCAAAAATTTGTTGAAAACATGCTCAAGGATAAAGACATTATCGAGTTTGATTTTTAAAACAACCCAATCCCGATTATTTTGTGAATTATACCCGCTAATAAAGATGCATTTCCTGAAAAACTATAGTAGCTTTGTATTTGTGCAAGGATTTTTGCAGATCCCGGCAGAAAAATTTAGTTAAATGATTAAGGAACAAATTTCAGTTTTTGATATTTTTAAAATTGGTATCGGCCCATCCAGTTCACATACATTAGGCCCCTGGAGAGCCGCTCAGCAATTTACATCTTCACTGCTTCAAAATAATCTGCTGAAAGAGGTAGAATGTATTAAAATTTTACTTTATGGCTCCCTGGCTAAAACCGGGAAAGGTCATGGCACCGATGTAGCCATTTTATTAGGTTTAACTGGTGCTGATCCGGTAACTTTTGATGTGGATGCAGTAACACCAACTTTTGAAAGTATCCAGAAAGAGAAAAAACTTAATCTTGCTGGAAGTCTGGAAATCAATTTTGATTATGATAACGACCTTCTTTTCTTATTTGCAGAAAGTTTACCTTATCACCCCAATGCGGTAACTTTTCAGGCTTTTTTAAAAAGCGGAAAAGCCATTTCCGAAACCTATTATTCTATTGGTGGCGGTTTTGTGGTAAAAGAAGGAGAGGACAATAGTAAAAAAGTACAGGTTGATTTACCATTTCCTGTAGAAAAAGCAAAAGACTTATTGCACTGGTGTTTATCTACAGGTTTAAAGGTAAGCGAGGTGGTGATGGAAAATGAACTGGCCTGGAGAACCGAAGCAGAAACCAAAAAAGGAATTTTGCAGCACTTTTATGTTATGCGTGATTGTATTTACCGGGGCTGCCACACAACTGGTTTTTTACCTGGAGGATTAAATGTAGCCAGAAGAGCATTTCCTTTAAATAAACGTTTAACAGGTAAAAGTGAATACCACGATTACGACAGCTGGATAACCGCCATAAGAAAGGGCGGAAACGGCTTTAATTATATTTTAGACTGGGTAAGTTGTTTTGCACTGGCCGTAAATGAAGAAAATGCTTCATTTGGCAGGGTAGTAACGGCCCCAACCAATGGTGCAGCAGGTGTAATTCCGGCTGTATTGCAATATTTTATTACCTTTTGCGATGGCTATTCTGAAGACAAAATTATCCAGTTTATTGCCTGCGCATCGGAAGTAGGAAGTATTTTCAAAAAAGGAGCGACAATATCAGCTGCTATGGGCGGTTGTCAGGCCGAAATAGGCGTATCGTCAGCCATGGCTGCAGCAGCTTTAACTGAATGTCTCGGAGGTTCGCAAAGACAAGTTTTAATGGCCGCAGAAATTGCCATGGAACATCATTTAGGCTTAACCTGCGATCCTATCGGAGGATTGGTTCAAATTCCATGCATTGAAAGAAATACCATGGGGGCTATTAAAGCCATCACAGCAAGTCAACTGGCCTTGCAAAGTAACCCCGACAAAGCAAAAGTGAGTTTGGATGCTGTTGTAAATACCATGTGGGAAACGGCTCTGGATATGAATGAAAAGTATAAAGAGACTTCAGATGGTGGTTTGGCAACTAATATTCCAATCAGTTTACCCGAATGTTAATGTAAACGCAATATTGTTGTAATAAGTAGGGCTGAAGCTGAATTATTATGGTCAAATCCCGTTCTGAATATTAACATTTTTATAACTTAGCCCGATCTTAATAAATTCATAAAAATGATCAAATACACAAAACTAAGTGTGGTTGGTTTGGCATTGTCGTTATCTGTAATGACAACATATGCACAAGACAACCTTGTAAATTCTTTAAAAAACAATCAAAGCGAAAACAGTAAGGATGCATTTAAATTTACGGATGTAATTAACCTTGCAAACACCCCCGTTAAAAATCAAGGTTCATCAGGTACCTGCTGGAGTTATTCTACCAACTCTTTTTTAGAGTCGGAAATGATTAAGGCAGGAAAAGAACCTGTAAACTTATCTCAGCTTTTTACAGCACGTAACGCTTATGTAGAAAAAGGAAAAAACTATGTACGCATGCATGGTGCGGTTACCTTAGGCGATGGCGGCGCTTTACATGATGTGATTAACATGTACAGAAAGTATGGTGCAGTACCGCAGGAGGTTTATACCGGCTTAAACTACGGTACTAAAATTAATAAAACAGCTGAGCTGGGCGATCTTGAAAAAGGTGTTTTAGATGCTGTTGTTAAAAATTCTAATGGCGAATTAACGCCAAACTGGATAAAAGCTTATACCGGTATTATCGACGCTTATTTAGGCGAAGTACCTGAAAACTTTACCTACAAAGGGAAAAAATATACTGCAAAAACTTTCGCCAATGAAGTGGTGGGCATCAACCCGGATAACTATGTAGAATTATCATCATTCAACGATCATCCTTTTTATACGAAGTTTACTTTGTTAGTGCCTGATAACTGGTCTTTCGATCAGGTTTATAACGTTCAGGTAAATGAATTAACCGATATCATTGATCATGCTTTAAAAGCTGGCTATACAGTTGCATGGGCAACGGATGTGAGCGAGAAATCTTTCAGTTACAAAAACGGTGTTGCTTACGTTCCTGAAACTCCTTTTGCAGAAATGACAGCAAAACAAAAAACAGAAATGTTTGACGGTCCGAAACCAGAAATGGAGATTACCCAGGAAAACCGTCAGCTGGCATTTGATAATTACCAGACCACCGATGATCATGGTATGCACATTGTTGGCGTAGCTAAAGATCAAAACGGTAAAGAATATTATATTGTTAAAAACTCATGGGGTGTAACCAATGATTATAAAGGTTATTTGTACGTAACTAAAAACTTTGTGAAATATAAAACTACGGCCATCTTATTGAATAAAGCAGGTATCCCTGGTGCTATTTCTAAGAAATTAGGTTTGTAAACCAAACTTGATTGAGTTTATAAAAAAGGGCTGCACATCATTTGTGCAGCCCTTTTTTATGTTAAATTTTCCGTTCTAAACTAATGCTGAATAATGGAGCACCAGCCACCATAGCCCTGTGGTTATAAAAGAAAGTAAAATCCCAATCCCCACCACGAGGTTTGATAATTTAGGATTAAGACTATATTGATCAGCAACAACGCCTGCGGTTAAAAGTGTAGGCATTGCCATTTCAAATATGGTTATTTTAGTAATGGTACCGTGCGTACCAAGCATAATGGCAATAAGAAGAATGGCTGCCGGGGCAAGAATTAATTTATAAAGTAAGGCTGTACTAATGTGTTTGATTTCGCCGTACCAGCCACCAAATTTTAATTGTAATCCAATCGAAAATAAAGCCAGCGGACCTACAGTACCTGCAAGTTTATCAAACATTGGATCAAAAGCAGAAAGATTAACGTATTTGGGTAAAATCAAGGCCAACACGCAACCAATAAGCGGCGGAAATGTTAATACTTTTTTTAAAACCAGTTTTGCACTTAGCTTTTGCGATTGTGAAGAGCGGATGGCAACAATAATTCCGATGGTTGACAATAAAGTAAAGGTAATCTGATCGCATATAATTGCAATGGCGAGTTCTTTTTCGCTAAAATAAGCTACAATTAAAGGAAAACCCACAAAAGAAGTATTACTTAAAGCGCTGGTTAATTTTAATCCTCCGGCCGTGGCTTTGCTCATTCCGCTATTAAATTTCTTATAAACGGTGATAAAAAGCCAGCCAAGCATCCAAACACCAATGGGTGCCAGGGCAGGAAAGAGCAGATCTTTGCTCCATTGTATGTGCGGTAAATATTTAAAGGATACCGCAGGGAGTGCAATGTAAATAATCCATGCATTAATGCCTTTATGTGCATCTTTGGGTAGTGTTTTACTTTTTCTGAAGAGAATACCGGCTAAAATACATAAGCCGATGAGGAAGAAATTTGCCATGATTGGGGCAAAGATAGGGATAAAAGAAAAATGCCAATAAGATTTCTCCTGTTGGCATTTATATACAAATTTCTGCCGGCTATTTTAAATGAGTCCTTAAAAACCAGCTCATTTCTCCGTGTGTTTCCATTAAACCGGTAATAAAATCACTTGTGCCGGCATCGCCGTACTCATTTGCAAAAATTACTCTTTTGTTAAATAATCAGTAAAGAATGATTAATAAAAACAGACTTAAACTTCGCCCGAAGGATTGGGTTTTTTCTTCTTATGCCAAACCTTTTTCTTACCATTTTTATTATGCTGAGGGCGTTTTTCCTCTACATGTGTAATTTCTATTGCTGCAATACTTTCTGGCAGAGGCATTCTGGGAACCTGCTTTTCAATTAGTTTTTCAATGTTATCAAACTTGCGTTTGTCCCGGCCGTTTACCAGTGTTATTGCGGTTCCTTTTGTTGCGGCTCTGGCCGTACGGCCAATCCGGTGTACATAGTCTGCCGGATCACCTGGAACATCGTAATTAATAACCAAATCAATCCCTTCAACATCAATGCCGCGGGATAAAACATCCGTTCCTATTAAAATGGGTAATCTTCTGTTTTTAAAAGCCAGTAAGATGTCTTCACGTTCTTTCTGACCTAAATCAGAGTGGAAAGCTTCCGCTTTAATGCCTAAACTTTTAAAGGTTTTGTAAAGCGCTTTAACTTTATCCTTTGTAGAAACAAAAATAATGCTGCTTTTATACTGATCGCTTTTAAAAATATCCGTTAATAAAGCTTGTTTTTGCTGATCGTGAATATTGTAAGCCTGCTGATCAATGCCTTCTGCAGGTTTAGCGATGGAAATGGTAATTTGCTTTGGCTCGTGTAAAATTCGTCCGGCCATAGTCCGTATTTTTGGAGCCATGGTAGCCGAAAACAAAAGTGTTTGCCTTTTTTTAGGCAGGTAACTGATGATGCGGATAATATCGTCATAGAAACCCATATCCAGCATTCTGTCGGCTTCATCTAAAATCAAATGCTGTAAATGTTCCAGCTTTAAAACACCCGACGATAAGTGCGCCATTAATCTGCCCGGAGTTGCAATAATGATATCCACACCTTCACGCATAGAACGTTTTTGCTGTTCGTATGCAATTCCATCACCACCACCATAAACGGCCAGGGAGCTGATGTTGGTGAAGTAAGCCAAAGCCTCAACCTGTAAATCGATTTGTTGGGCAAGCTCTCTTGTTGGTGCTAAAATTAATGTATTGTTGTGCCTGTTTTCCGCTCTGCTTATTTTATCCATTACCGGTAAAAGATAACTGGCCGTTTTTCCGGTTCCGGTTTGTGCACAGGCAATAATATCATGGTTATCTAAAATGACCGGAATAGCTTGTTCTTGTATAGGAGTAGCGCTTTTATACCCCATGGCCATTAAGCCTTCGTATAAATCGGGGTTGAAGTTAAAGTCGTTAAAATTCAATATGTTGTAATTTTTTTATTTCAACAAAAGTACCTCAAATTGTAGCCAATAGCAAGCTGTAAATTATTCAGCTGCGATTTTTAATTAAATAGGAACGCTTTAGTTTCAAAAAAAATCAAGATCTGTTAATGTTTAGTTTTTTTATTTGGTAAAAAGAGGGTGTATCAATATGTTTAATGATACACCCTCTTTGATATTTAAGGTATTGCTTAGTCGACCAAAATGTCTTTGGCAGGCGTGTTAGTCTCCGGATTTTTAGGTAAAGTTACCTTCAAAATTCCATCGGCATAAGTTACTGAAATGTTTTCGGTTAAAACCTTTGCATTTAAGGCAAAACCTCTTTCAAAAGCACCATTGGCATATTCTCTGCGGCTAAAAGTATTTGTTTCTTTATTTTCTTCAGCAGGTTTGTAGCTAATGGTTAAAACATCATTTTTGGTAACCACCTTTAAATTTTCTTTAATCAATGCCGGAGCATAAAGGTGGATGATGAAATGATCGTCATTTTCTTCAATATTTACCGGTACGCGACGAAAAGCCTCACCAAATCTACCTTCAAAATTTCTGCCATGACCATGTCCAAAGCGGCCGCCAAATCTGTGACCCCCGCGGCCACAACCTCTATTCATTCTATCTGTTTTAAATTGTTCGTTATACATGTTGTTTAATTTTAATTGTTATTTATTTAAGATCATTATCACTCCGATGTCCGTGAGAACAATTTGTGTGATAATGCTTGTTTTTAAAATCCAGTCTATCAGGATAGCCGTTTTGAACCGCTAATACATTTAGGCCATAAAAAGTTGCCGCTGCAGCAACAAGTGCCAATAGTCCTCTAAATATTCTCATCGCTTGATTAGTTTACGTTAACATTGCTGGTTATTCCGCTTCCCTGAATCTCTGGTTTGTACCACTGCCCGTCAATTGGAGTAATCCGCTGAAAATTATTTGGGTAATACCCTTCAAACTGGGTAGCAAAATATCTTCTTCGGCTTCTAAAAACCATTTTTATGGTTAACCCAATTACCGCAGCAATCAGAATAAACTTAAACACAAATGGTATAAAGAAAATGACTGCACCCAGTACAATCCCGAATCCTATAGCTTTTAATATCTTTTTCATCTTTCTTCTTGTTTAGTTAGGAAGACGAGTGATTTTTGATTTTACTTTAAATTTTTTATTTTTTTTAAACCGGGCATTTTTACTGCATACTAAAGCATTGACGGATAAAATTTGTCCAATAAAAAAGCCGGCTTTTTTGCCGGCTGCTCTTTATCTTGAATCTCTTTGGTTTCTTTGTTTGCAACGTTCTCTCCATTCTGAACGAAATTTAGCACGTTCATTAGGATTCATGTTGTGCCACTTTTCTCTCATGTATCTGCCGCCGCGACCAAAACCGGGCCGACCCTTACAACCACCACCCCGGCCAAAATTTCCAAATAAAATACGGCAAAGTACAAGCAAGCCAAGCGCTTGCCAATAATTTAGCTTTCCTGCGTGTGCCGCTTCCGGCAAAATCAGGTTCCATAAAAACATAACCACATACCCGAGTACCAGTGCAATAAGCACCGCTACAGGGAAAAAGAAAGCGAATTTCTTACCCCGATTAAAATTTCTATTCATCATGCCTGCAAATTTAATAGTTAATAAATTCCTGATATAAATTTTGTAAACGGTTACGCAGGTGTTTTACTGCATAACCTTTTCTGGATATTAATGTTTTAATGTTTTCACCGGTTTCGTCAGCAATTTCCTGAAATGTTCTTTCTTCAAGTTCATTTTGAATAAATACATACCGTTGATTTTCGGGCAGTTCGTCAAGGGCCACAAATAGCTGATCCCAAAATAACTTTTTCAATTCTTCGGTCTCTTCATTGCCCGCATCGGCCAATAAAATCTCTCTGAAATTAATTTCGCCGTCTTCATCTTCGTAACTCAAATCCTCCAGCAGTTCATCCTGTTTTTTTCTGTATTTGTCTGTTATCTTATTCCGGGCTACCCGATATAACCATCCACTAATCTGCTCAATTGCACTCGTTTCCGGCTGATTGCTTAACTGGTACCACACATCCTGCAAAATATCTTCCGCATCCTCATCCGTATTTACCCGGCCACGGATAAAACTGAACAGGCGTTTGCCATAATTGGCAACCGTTAAAATGATATTTTGAGGTTCGTTTGTTGGCACTATTTATTGTTTATAAACCAGTAAACGGATGGAACTCAATATTACTTTAAATTTTCTTCTTTTTTTTCGAAAAGCATTTCCCGAAGTGTCTGCTACAACAAACACTGCCCGCATAGTTAGGGGTGCTTCGTGCCTCAGCACGACAGCCTATTTATAAAGTTGCTGTATTTGATAAGCTGCAATTTTACAAAATACTTTTAAACAAAAAAGATCCGGAACTTATAGAATCCGGATCTCCTCTGTTTTATGATAAAATATCGACTTAAATCTTTTTCTTGTCCGCGTAACCAAATACCTTTTGAAGTAAAGAAGTACTGCGTGAACCCAGGTTTCCTCTTATTTTAAGTTCTTCCTGAGCAACTTCTATAAATAAACCGTCAATTGCTTTTTGCGTAACATACTCACTTAAATTTGTGTTAACCGGTTTTACCAGCGGCAGGCGATTGTATTGTGAAGTTAAATCGCTGTAATACTTCGTTGCGTTTACTTTACTTAAGCTGGTTGAAACGATAGGACTAAATTTTTGCATTAACTGCGATGTGGTTACTCTTTTAAAATATTCCGTAGCTGCATCATTATTTCCTAAAAGGATATTTGTTGCATCCGTTAACGTCATTTGTTTAATGGCCGATACAAAAATAGGTTTTGCTTCTTTCGCTGCATCTTCAGCTGCACGGTTCAGGCTGGTAATTACATTGTCGCAAAGCGAATTTAAACCAAGTCCTCTTAATGTTTTTTCTACTTTCTGTGCTTCAGGTGGCATTAAAATTTTAACGGCAAGGTTGCCTAAAAAGCCATCTTTGGCAGACAGCCTGTCTGCACCTGCAGAAACGCCAAGTTCCAGTGCCTGTTTTATTCCCTGGCCAATTTCTAAAGTTGATGGCGTGCCCAGGCTTGATGAGGCAGTAGTTGTTGTAGTGGTTTGCTTGCCCGTAACCTTTTTAAACAAGTCGCTTAATTTTGTTTGACTTTGTGCATTCAGGCTGCAAACTAACGTTAGTGCCAATGATGCTAAAATAGTAGTACTCTTCATTTTGTGTGTTTAATTATGTTTAGCAAAAGCGCTGCCATAAATTATATTTTCGCATTCTTCGCTAAAATATTGGACTTTGCTCCAAATTAATCTTTACCGGTAAATTAGAGTGCAGTAAGTTATCAGGGTTTAATTAGCCTAATAATTTAGTTTATGTCTCATCACTCAAAAATATTTTTTATACTTGAAGATAATTCGCTTTAGCTACCCGATTTTTTGAAGTTTATAAAAAATACAGCTGGGAATAACCAGCAAGATGATGCAAAATTGATTGCCGAGTATAAAAATACCGACAATTTAAATGCATTGGGTAAACTTTATAATAAATACATGCATTTGGTTTTTGGGGTTTGTTTCAATTATTTTAAAGATGAGGAGCAAAGCAAAGATGCCGTAATGCATATTTTTGAAGAACTGGTTACCAAACTCAAAAACCATGAGGTGCAAAACTTTAAAAGTTGGCTGCATGTTTTAACGCGTAACCATTGTTTAATGGCGATCAGGAAATCGGCGAAGCAAAATAACGTTTCTTTAGATGATACATTTGTGGAAAACAGTGAGTTTGTGCATCTTGATATCGACAACACAAAAGAAACACAGCTTACCATAATGGAAAAGTGTATGGAAACTTTACCTGAAGAACAGCGAAAAAGTGTAGATTTATTTTATCTGCAGGAGAAATGTTATAAAGAAGTAGCCGATATTACTGGCTACGACATACTTAAAGTAAAAAGCTACATCCAAAATGGAAAGCGAAATTTGAAGATTTGTATAGAGAAAAATAGTAGTGAGTAACGATTGGTTAGATATTGATGTTCTGGAAGATTACCTGGATGGTAAACTTGATGCTAAAGCTATGCACTTTGTAGAGCGACAAGCATTGGAAGATCCTTTTGTGGCTGAAGCCCTTGAAGGCTTGCGCCAATCTCCAAAAAGAAAGCAAACCCTCTCTATTCTTCAAAAGCAACTTCATGATCGCACTGCCGCTAAACCTGTAAAACGCAGACTTTGGGGCATTACCACACAAAGATTAAGTATTGCAGCAACTGCAACTGTAGCCTTTATTACAGTGAGTATTTTATTTTTTATGCGTGAAATTAATCACCGTAATGAAGTTGCACTGCGAAAAACAAATGGTGTAATCGTTAATCTGGATACAAATACAGCTATAGCCGCAAACAAACCTAAAGCGGAGGCAGAAACTGCAGATAAACAAGAAGGGGCTAAATCTGCCTTAATTGATAGCGCCATTGAAGAGGCAAAAACAAATAATTTAGCAAAAAATAACAAGCCCTTAAGCAGTCCTGTTCTTATGGATGAGTCTATTTCTGCTCCATTAAAGAAAAGCAAGGTGGTAAGCGAGGCTGCAACCAAAAGTGCGGAAGAATTTTCTGCGCCAGAAGCAAGAGTTGCAACAGCGCCGGCAATGATTTCCAATAGAGCGGTTTATAGTGGTACCGTTAGTGCTGAAGGGAATGGCCTACCCGTTTCAGGTGCTATTGTTAAAGTAGCGGGTACTAAAAGCGAAGCCAAAACCGATGCCAATGGTAATTTTTATTTACCTGTGGATAGCAGTCTGAAAAACAGGGATCTTGTCGTTAGAGCTGAAGGGTATAAAGAAGCGGAAGTATCGAATGTTAAAGATCCAAATGCCATACGAATTGCATTAAGTGGTGATTTATCTTTAAGTCAGATTGCAGCTATGACCGGATCCAATGGCAGAGAAAATAAATCGATACCTGCTAAAAAGGTTGTTTTAAGAGGTAGCCCGGCTTTGGATTCTAAATCTTCTAAAGAAATTACGGTACCTGTTCCCGTTTCGACGGTTAATTACGACGATTATTTGAAATATAATAACAAGTTATATAATCCAAAAGGTCCGGAACAATATGTTACCTTAAGTTTTATAGTTCGGAAATCAGGACGGCCGGCTTCCATAAAAATCCTGAAAGGCTTAAATAAAGACGCAGATGCAGAAGCAAAGCGGCTGGTTGAAGAAGGACCGGACTGGGTGTTGCCAAAAAATGGAACCGATACTGCGGAGTTAAAAATTAAGTTCTAAATCTCGTTCCAGCCTGGCGAAAACCAATCTCCAGGTGTATTTATTTATCATTCTATAGCCAAATTAATTTTGGTTAAAACATATTCTTTTATGTACAAGTTACCACATTTCACTACCGAAAACCAGGATGATATTCTGGATTTTATGCATAAAAACTCTTTCGTTACCCTAATTGGATTTGACGGTGAATTTCCAGTTGCTACCCAAGTTCCTGTTAAAACAGTAATTGAGGGCGATAAAATTAAGCTGATTGGCCATGTGATGACCAAAACAAACCATTGCAAAGCTTTTGAACAAAATCCGAATGTACTGGCCGTTTTTTCTGGTGCGCATGCTTATATCAGCGCTTCCGTTTATGAAAACCCAGCTGTCGCATCTACGTGGAATTATAAAACGGTGCAGGCCAAAGGAACTATCAGACTGATGTCTCCGGCAGAAACTTATCAGGTTATCAAAGATTTAACAAATCATTATGAAAATCCGGAAACAAGTCCTGCGGCATTTAATAAGATGGACGAAAGCTATATCCAAAAGCATTTAAAAGCGATCACAGGATTTGAGATTTTGGTTTCCCATCTGGATAATGTTTTTAAAATGAGCCAGAATCATTCAGCTAAGAACCAGGAAGCCATTATTGAAAATTTAGAACGTAGTGATGATGTAATGGCGCAAGCCGTTGCAAAGGAAATGAAGAAATAGGGTCTTCATAAACCTCATTTCGAGCCAGAACAAAGCAATATATTTGTCATGCTGACGATGGGAAGCATCTGAGAGGATGAAATAAGAGTGCTGGCTGTAACGAGATCCTTCGAGCTTCTGGATGATAAGATCTCTCCGCTATTTCTTAATCCGTTATAAAACAAAAAAGGCCAAAGTTTTAAAACTTTGGCCTTTTCAATATTTTAGTAACTTCTATCTGAAGTAATAAATTAAGCCATAAATAATTGCAGCTAATGTCGCCGATACCGGGATCGTTAAAATCCAGGCCCATATTAAGTTAATGGTTACCCCCCAACGTACAGCAGAAACACTTTTTACTAAACCTACCCCTACAATTGAACCTGTAATGGTATGCGTGGTAGAAACGGGAATTGCGAAATGTTCAGTAATACCTAAAGTAACTGCACCAGCGGTTTCAGCCGCAACACCTTCTAAAGCTGTTACCTTCGTAATTTTTGATCCCATTGTTTTTACAATTTTCCAGCCACCACTCATAGTTCCTAATGAAATTGCAGAATAACAGGCTACAGGAACCCAACCCGGCATAGATTCGAAGTTTGGAATTACTTTGGCCGCAATTAAAGCTGTGGCAATAATACCCATTACCTTTTGTGCATCGTTACCTCCATGGAAGAAACTTAAAGCAGCAGATGATAAAAGCTGAAGACGTTTAAACCATTTCTCTGCCGTTGCAGGTTTTGCATTCCGGCAAATATTAATAATGATTAAAGTGATAACAACCGAAATAACCATACCGATTACCGGAGCCAATACAATAAAGGAAACAATTTTAATTACATAACCCATATTAACGGCATCTACCGGACTAGCGCCTGTAAGCAGGGCATGTGTCATACCCGCACCAGCAAACCCACCAATCAGTGTGTGCGATGAACTTGAAGGAATGCCATACCACCAGGTTAATAAGTTCCAGATAATTGCAGCAATTAATCCGGCAAGAATAACTTCTAAAGTAATGTAACTCTCAATTACGGTTTTAGCAACCGTATTTGCCACTTTATGGTCTGTAAAATAGAAATAAGCAGCAAAATTGAAAATAGCGGCCCATAAAACAGCCTGAAAAGGCGTAAGTACTTTTGTAGAAACAACTGTTGCAATCGAGTTGGCGGCATCGTGAAAGCCATTAATGTAATCGAAAGCAATAGCCAGTATTACAACAACAACCAATAAGGTAGTTACCATGTTTATTTTTTATTAAGCGTTTTTAACAAGGATAGTTTCAAGTACATTCGCAACATCTTCACACTTATCGGTCGCTTTTTCTATCGTTTGTAAAACCTCTTTATGTTTAATTAGTTCAATTGCATTAGTCTCGTACTCAAACAAACGGGCTACGGCTAAAGTAAATACGTAATCAGCCTGATTTTCTCCGCTGTTAATGCGGATACAAGCATCAGCAATAACACGGATGTTTTTGAAACTGCGTAGCTCTTTAATAGCCTTATCGATATCAGTACACATTTCTACCAAAAGCTCAGCAATTTTTACAATCGGTTCGCTTATTGCATTCATGTTGTACATCTGCATGCGGTTAGCCGTGCCATAAATATAATCAGCAACATCATCAACAGCAGTTGCCAATTGGTGAATGTCCTCTCTGTCAAACGGAGTAATAAAGTTCTTACTTAATTCAAGAAAGATAGAATGCGTAATGTCATCGCCAACATGCTCTAAGCGTTCAATTTCTTTAAAAATTGTTTTTCTGCTCTCCGGATCCGCAGTGCTCACCATTTCTAAAAGTGCTTCTGAAATTTTAAGTGCATTGCTACCGGCCTGTTCGAAAAGCGGATGGAACTTTCTATCTTGTGGGGTAAAGAACTTGAAAATATTGTTCATCTTAATTTATAATATGTTGCAAAGCTACAAGCTCAATGTTAAGTTAATGTTAAGTTATAAATTATATTAAGGAATTAATTTAGTCTTAATGCTTTATCAAGCTGATTTATAAGGGTTAAGTCTTTTTAATGGGGATTTAGGAAAACCAGAGTCAGTCGTTTTTCGGGAACAGCAGTCCCGCTAACCGCTATAACTCCGGTTTTTTCTACCGGAGTTATAGCGGGTTTATAAATTTAAAGGTTGCTAATGGCATAAAATTTCATTGCCGGGTTACCCACCTTTTTGTAGTGTAAAGGCGAATGTTGTACCTATTCCTGGTGTACTGCGTACAGAAATAGTTTGCTGGTGGGCCTCCAGAATATGTTTTACAATGGCCAAACCAAGCCCTGTTCCGCCAACTTCTCTTGCACGGTGGGTATCAATCCGATAAAAACGTTCAAATAAGCGTGTAAGGTGCTTTTCCTCAATACCAATACCATTATCGGTTACTTCAATTAAAAATTGATCGTGCAATTCGAAAATCTTAATTGCTGTTTCACCGTTTTCTATGCCGTATTTAATGCTGTTTACAATTAAATTAATTAATACCTGACGGATTTTTTCCCGATCGGCACTAACCATAGTCGGCCCCGAATATTTATCTTTAAAAAACAGGTTGATTTTTTTGGATTGCGCCCGGTCTTCCAGGTAGTCCATTACTTCTTTAGCAAGGTGTACAAAATCAAATTTCTGATAATGAATAGGAGACTCTCCGGTTTCCAGTTTTGAAATTACATCCAGGTCATTAATTAAATAACTTAACCTTTCTACATTGTTGCCTGCTTTCTTTAAAAAAATTACAGCTTGTTCAGGATCGTCAACCACACAATCCTGCAAAGTTTCAATGTAACCCTGAATGGCAAAAAGAGGTGTTTTAAATTCGTGGGATACATTAGAAAGAAATTCTCTTCTAAATTGTTCCTGTTTTTTTAATAAGTCGATTTCCTTTTTCTTGGCTCCGGCCCATTCTTTTACTTCCTGTTCTACATCATTAATCGGATCAGAACTTACATATTCTCCGAGTGCTTCTTTTAAGTCTTTTCCAAGTTTAAGGTTGTGAATCAGCTTATAAATGAGCTTAATTTTAGTATAAATATATTTTTCAATCAGGTAGTAAAAAACAATAAAACTGGTAATAAAGGAAATGCCAAAAGAGATGAGCAAATAATACCAGCTTCCCTGAAAGTGGAAATTAACCAGTCCGATTGAAAGGCCAACCGCAAGAGCCGTAAATAAAACCAGCACACTTAATTTCATGCTGCAATTTAAGAGTTTTATGTTAATGGAATGTTAACTCGATTGCTTTTCGGTCAAATATTTCCAATACCGTTTGGGTACATGCTGCAAGTGAAGTTTAGTGTTTTTACGGGCAATAATATTGGCGCTTTTGAAATAATCTTTCCATAAAACAGCGTAGAGTTCTTCTTTCTCATCCATAAAAACTGCATCCGGATTTTTCTTGTTCATCTGATCTGTAAAACTCATGGTCACCTCTTCAACCTCTTTTAAGTTATAATAAAGACCATATTTACGTTTTAAATCATAGATAATCCATTGCTGATCAGCATAACGATTCTTAAAATGGATCAAAATTAAGGGCAGAACATTAAAATCAGGATCAATGGCCGAATAAAATATGCTGTCGCTGGTTTTTTGGAAACGTATAAAAGCTTCCATGCGGTGTTTTTCCCTTTCTACACTTTTAGCATATTTAGAAAGGGCCATTACGTGTTCATTTCCATAATTACTTTCGGCGCCGGGTGCATTTTTAAAAGTATATAAACAAAAGTGGAAAAGGTGATTATAAGCTGCCGGAATTTCTGATAAGTAACTGCAATAGAATTTACGCAGCCATTCCTGATTAACTTTTTTCCTGAGCCCTGCCCAAACCCGGTCGGCCTTTTGATGATCGGTTATTACGGTAAAAGATTCTGCAAAAGCTTCGGGCTGAAAAATTTCGATAGACTTGAGTACAACTTTTCCCGGCTTGCGTTCAAACCATTCAAAAACCGCAGTTAAAAGTCCAGGCATGGAGCCATCGAAAATATACGTCATTGTTTATCCCTTTTGTTGTGCTAGCTACTGTTGAGATTAAAACATAAACAGGGTTTAAAATAAAATCAACTGATTGCTGTCTGTTTTTAAGTATTTACTCTGGCTTTCCGCTAAAATAAAAGCCTTAATTTGTGTACCCTGATAATCTTTTAATTGATATGGACTGTCTGCGCAAATCATAAAATACCTGGCCCGGTTATAGGCAACACCAATTTTTTTCAGCTGATCTATTCTTAATTTCCCAAACTTCCGGGCTTGTACAATTTTTTTTGCTGACATTACGCCAATGCCAGGGATACGAAGAATCATAGCATAATCCGCTTTATTAATGTCCACCGGGAAATGTTGCATATTGCGGATGGCCCAGCTTAATTTAGGATCAATATCCACATCCAGATTAGGATTGGCATCGTTTAAAATTTCCTGAACCTTAAATCCATAAAAACGCATTAACCAATCCGTTTGGTAAAGTCTGTTTTCTCTTAAAAGTGGCGGCTGAGTACCTAATATTGGCATTCGGCTGTCGTTGCTTATAGGTACATAACCCGAATAATAAACTCGTTTCAAAGAAAATTTTTTGTAAAAGGCATTTGCCGTATACATCACTTCTTTATCGCTTTCGGGTGTTGCGCCAATAACCATTTGAGTACTCTGGCCGGCAGGCACAAATTTTGGAATGTGTTTGATTAACTTTTTATCTGCAGCAAACTGAACGATATTATTCTGAACAAAACTTAAAGGTTTGATTACATCAGCATGGCTCTTTTCGGGTGCAAGTAATTTTAAGCCAGCTTCTGTAGGCATCTCCAAATTAATACTCATCCGGTCGGCGTACAAACCGGCTTCCTTTATCAGTTCATCACTTGCCCCGGGGATTGTTTTTAAATGAATATAGCCATTATAGCGCTGTTCTAATCTTAATTTTTTGACAACCAGAAGCAGGCGCTCCATTGTAAAATCAGCATTTTTAAATATTCCAGAACTTAGAAATAAGCCTTCTATATAATTACGGCGGTAAAAATTCATGGTCAGTTCCACCACTTCATCTACCGTAAAAGCAGCACGTTTTACATCATTGCTTTTGCGGGATACACAGAAAGCGCAATCATAAATGCAATGATTGGTTAAAAGAATTTTAAGCAAAGAAACGCAACGTCCATCTTCCGTATATGTGTGGCAAATGCCCGAAGCATGGCTATCGCCTAATCCTTTGTTATCATTTTTACGGGTACCACCACTTGATGAGCAGGAAACATCATATTTTGCAGCGTCGGCCAGAATATTTAATTTTTCACGGATTCGATCAAACATAGCTTTTATTTGCTAACAAAAGTAGCGAATAAAAGCTAAAAAAATTAGTAAAATAGCACTAAAGGTATTCCTGAGGAGAATACTTGGTTAGTTGCCTTCCCATTCTTTGTAAAATTGATCCAGGTATTGCAACATAAAATCATGTCTTTCTTTAGCTATAGCTTTACCTGCATCAGTATTCATCATATCCTTTAACAACAGTAGTTTTTCGTAAAAGTGATTTATAGTAGGAGCGGTGGTATTTTTATAGCTTTCTTTTGACAGATGTTGCTCGGGTTTGATGGCCGGGTCATATAAAACTCTGTTTTTAAACCCCCCGTAAGTAAATGCCCGGGCAATTCCGATAGCGCCAATAGCATCTAACCGATCTGCATCCTGTACAATCTGCATTTCTTTAGAAGTAAAGGCGGCTCCGTCAAAACTATTTTTGAATGACATATTCTGAATAATCAGCTTTACATGTTTAATGGTTTCCTCCTCAACCTGTATAGAGTTTAAGAAATCTTCGGCAATTTTTGGGCCTAATTCTTCATCTCCATTGTTAAATTTTGGATCGGCAATATCATGCAGCAAAGCCGCAAAAGCAACCACCAATTCGTCACCTTTTTCTTTCTCATTAATGTTCAAAGCGGTTTTGTAAACACGTTCGATATGAAACCAATCGTGTCCTGCTTCTGCATTTTCGAGTGTTTTTTTTACAAAAGTAATGGTGCTTTTTAAGGTATCCTGCATAGTTCAAAGTTTAAAAATCAAAGATATTGAAATTATATACAGTGAAATAAAAGGATTGAGTTTTAAATGAAAAATCCAGAAAAAGCTATTTCTTAAATGTATTACGGCTGTTTTTCTTCACTAATCAGTTTAACAATATCAACAGAATTAACATTAATTAAATTCAAAACTTCGACCTCCAGAATTTCAGCCACCTGGAATAAACGCTCTACCGTTAATTTGCTGTAGCCCAGTTCAATTTTACTATAGGCATTTTGAGATATTTTTAGTTTAGCCGCCAGATAGTCCTGGGTATAATCTCTATACTCTCTTATTTTTCTAATGTTTGCAGCTACATTCCTGGTCTTTAAAGCCAATAGATTTTCCATAAAAAGGGATGGTTTTTATTTACAATTATGATATAAACGAAGTTTGTACTATAAAAGATTTTAAAAAATGATTTTTATTTAAGAAAAATCATTTTGAAAGAAAAATCGACGATACTATTAAGGAAATAGAATTTCTAAATCCCTTAAGTGTCAGGTTTAACACGGAGAAAATTTGTGGATGTTGGGCATGATTTTTAATTAATAGGGAAGATTAAGTTTAGATTAAATTAATAAAGCCCCCACTCATCTTTGTATTGATCTTTTTCAAATAGCTTAACCCATTCTATAAAAATCAGGCGAAATTTTTCAATTTCATTTAACATAATGTCTTTATACTCAGGTGCACAAATGCGAAGCATATCTGCTGCCCTAACCTGTATTTCCAGTTCACGGCAATTGGTGCGGATAATTGAGGCATTTTCCATGCGCAATACATATATATCTGCACCTTCTGCACCAACAATTTTAGGGCAAATAATTAAGGCGTTTTGCATAATCAGGTTGCTTGTTAAATCTGCCATTTCGCCTTTAAGCGTTTCGCAGAAAAGGGCAGCATATTTGTAAACTGCCCTGGCCTGGTTATATAAAGTTTTTGCACTTAATGCTTTTAATCTGCTTTTTTCCGTTTCTGGTTGCGAAAAGGTTCCATCTTCACCCAAGCGACTAAATTGTTCCCATTCGGGCATGTGGTTCATGTCATCAATATCCATATTTTCAATTTTAAACTGCGTTATGGGAGTACAGGGATTGTTATATATTAATTTTCAGGTAAAACTTGTTCTTCTGCTTGTGGAGCTCTGCGGCTTCCATCATATAATTCATATTCAAGAAGGCGGCAATCGAGTTTTCCGTTGTAAAATTCTACTTTTTTAGAAGCTTTCAGGCCAATCTTTTTAGCCAGATCAGGATTGCCTGTGAAGATATAACCCGAGTAACCTTTGCATTCTTTTTTCATGTAATCGCCCATACGCTTGTAGGTTAATTCAAGTTTGCTGTGAACTCCCAGGCGTTCTCCATATTCAGGATTAAAAACAACCACTCCTTTGCCGCCTTCAGGTACTGGTGTTAACTCAAAATCGCATACTTCAAAATCAATTAAAGTATCAACACCGGCAGTTTTAGCATTTCTTCGGGTAACCTCTACGGCGTCTTCTGAAATATCTGAAGCAATGATTTTTAAATCAATGTTTTTTATAACCTGATCTTTTAAAATTCTTCTTTCTGCGAAAAACTCTTCTTCGTTATAGCCTAAAATATGCATAAAACCATAATTCATACGGTACAAACCCGGCGCTCTGTTGGTTGCAATTAAAGCAGCTTCAATGGCAAGTGTTCCTGATCCGCACATTGGATTTATAAAAGGAGATTTTTTATCCCATTGGGTAGCATAAATTACGCCTGAAGCCAGGGCTTCGAGCATTGGGGCTTTACCGGGGATTTTACGATAGCCATGTTTGGCTAATGTTTCGCCCGAGGTATCTAAAAACATATCTGCATCTGCATCTTTCCAATATAAATGCACAACCGTTTTATTCGCATCTGAACCGGAATTTGGACGAATACCTTTTTTTTCTTTTATACGGTCGACAATTGCATCTTTTACTTTTAAATTGGCAAAAAGCGGCGTAGTAATGTTTGGATTATCCACATTTGAGGTTACAGAAAAGTAACCTGAAAAATCGATTAATTCTTCCCATTCAATTTCAGAAACTTCTTTATATAAATCATCAGGTGTGATGGCTTTAAAACTTTTTATTGCATACAAAATCTGACTTGCACAACGCAGGTTTAAATTGAGCTTAATACACTCTGTGAGCGTTATATTAAGCTCAACGCCTGTAGCAAAGGCTCTTTCTATGGTATAACCTAAAGCCGTAACCTCGTCTTGTAAATAGGGAGAAAGTCGCTTATTGCAGGTAATGATTACCTTACTTTTATTGTGGAAAACTTGCATCATAATATATGCGAAGTTATCAATAAAATTATAGAGATTTGATGTTTATAGTACATTAAGTAGTATTAGATATGGAAATTAAAGGAAAAGTACACGAAGTAGGTGCCACACAGCAAGTAAGTGAAACGTTTAAAAAACGTGATTTAATAGTAGAATACGCAGAAAACCCAACATACCCGGAATATATTCGTTTTGAGGCATTGCAAGATAAAACTGCATTATTAGATAGCTTTAAAGCGGGCGATGAGGTTGAAGTTTTCTTTAATTTACGTGGTCGTCCATGGACAGATAAAGCAGGAAAAACATCATATTTTAACAGTTTGGTTATTTGGCGTATTAATGCAATTGCGGCTGGTGCTGCACCTGCAAACACACCAGAATACGCTGCTCCGGTTGATGTGAGCAACACACCAGGTGAAGATGATGATTTACCTTTCTAAATAAAGAATCTTTTTTAAGCAAACAATTTTGAATAATGCCGGAATTTATTCCGGCATTTTTTATGATTAAAATTTTCTTCTGATTGATTAACGCTTCATTTACAGCGGTATAGTGCGTGTTAAAATATGTTAAAAACATTCGGTTAAACAGCGTATTGAGTATTTTTGATGTCTGATAGATTTTTAATCTGCTGATCATTCAATTTAATGAAGAAAAAAAGTTTTTGGTTAATTACCGTTTTAATGACGGTCGCCTTACTTGGTGTTTTTGTAATGCAGTTGTATTACATCAGGGAGGCGTATAATCTAAAATCCCAACTTTTTGATGAGCAGGTCAATCAAACCCTTAACGCGGTAGTAAGTAAGGTGCAAAGAAGGTACGCCGCTGACCATATTAACCGGAAAGATGCCGAAAACAGATTAAAACAACTTCAGGATTCGAGGCAGAGAGAACTTGATATTAAAGATTTGAGGCAACAATTTGTTCAGAGTCAGGAAGCGCGGGACGGAGAACGTGAGCGTGAAATCGAAACTTACTTAAATCAGCAGGATAGTATTATTAAAGCATCTTACCGCAAACCGGAAATGGTGAGTGAAAACACTTTTAAATCTTTATCTGCATCAGATAAACAAAAGGGATCTGCCCGTTTAGATATTCAGATTGAAGGTTTGGTTGACGAAAACTTCAATTTAAATGCAGTAAACATGCGTTCTAAATTGTTTGCACCTGAAAGGAAAGTATTTAGTTTCAATTCGCCAAAAAGTGTTCCGGATACGCTTCGCTATTTGGTTTACGACCCAAGAAATTTGCAACCGGGCATTATTAGTTTCCCCAAAGTACCGGATGAACTTACCCTGAGGTTTAAAAAAGAAGATCAGCTTGCAAAAGCAGAACTGAATAAAAAAATTGCGGCATTAGGTAAGGATACAGTCGTTTACTCGGCCCCCAAACTATTGGAAGATGTAGCAAATGAAATGAAAGAAGTTAATGTTCCGCTTTATAAACGCATTAACTTTAGTTCACTCGCCAAGCTTATTGAAAAAGAACTGCTGGATCATAACATTGATCAAAAATTTGATTTTCAGGTTGAACAAAAGGATTCTGTTTTATACTTACAGGCATCAAACCCGAACACCGCCTTTTTGCCAAAAAACACTTATAAAGTCCCATTGTTCGGGAACGATATATTCAGAGATCCTGGTTTGTTAATGCTGAGTTTTCCGGATAAAAATTCTGCAATTATATCCAATCTAAGCGCTACTCTGGCTTCATCTGTTGGCTTATTGCTGGTTTTGGTTTTTATATTTTCTTATACGCTGTATGCCATTTTGAAACAGAAGAAAATATCGGAAATGAAAACTGATTTTATCAATAACATGACGCATGAGTTTAAAACGCCTGTGGCTACCATTATGATTGCCAGTGAAGCATTGAAAGACCCGGAGGTAACGGAAGATAAATCAAGGATAAAACGGCTTGCAGGAATTATTTATGATGAAAACGTACGTTTAGGTAATCATATCGAACGTGTTTTGAGTATTGCCAGACTGGAAAAAAACGAGCTTAAATTAGAAAACACCGAAGTGGATGTAAATGATTTGATTGCTATAGTTTTGGATAGCATGAGCTTACAGCTGCAAAAAAGGAACGCCATTATAACTTTAAATACAGATGCTGAAAATGCGGTTGTTTTTGGTGATGAAATGCATTTGTCAAGTGTAATTTATAACCTGATTGACAATGCCAATAAATACAGTTTAAATGCACCTGAAATAAGCATTACCACCCGGAATAGCAATAAACTCTTAATTGTCGAAATTTCGGATAAAGGTATTGGAATGACTAAAGAGCACTCGAAGAGAATTTTTGATCAGTTTTACAGAGTGCCGACAGGAAACCTGCACGACGTAAAAGGTTTTGGTTTGGGTTTAAATTATGTGCAGGATATTATTAAGCGTTTAAATGGCAGTATTAAAGTAAGTAGCGAAAAAGATAGAGGAACTACGTTCGAAATATCTTTACCTTACATAAAACATGATTAAATCGGTACAAGGTGTTGCTTTACCGATATATTAAGATTTTGCAAATGTAATTTTTATAATATAGTGAGCGATTACTATCCCTGTAAATTAAACTGTTATGCATAATCATACTCAAACTTTAAGTGTAAGCCGTATTGCTTACGAGAATAAACTAAAAAAAATGAAAAAAATACTTCTGGTAGAGGACGATCCTAACTTAGGCTTGTTGTTGCAGGATTATCTGCAATTGAAAGGCAAATTTGATGTGGTTTTATGTACTGACGGGGAAGAGGGTTTAAAGGCATTTACAAAACAAGCTTTTGATCTTTGTATACTTGATGTAATGATGCCCAAGAAGGATGGATTTACATTGGGGAAGGATATTAGAAAAACAAATGCACAAGTGCCCATCATTTTTGCAACAGCTAAAACCATGCTGGAAGATAAATCTGCAGCCTATGATTTAGGTGGAGATGATTACATTACCAAACCGTTTCGTATTGAAGAACTTTTATTGCGTATAAATGCAATGTTTAAAAGGATAGCAAATAAAGGCGGTGCTGATGAAGCCATTGAAACACAATTTTCGGTAGGTAAATATAATTTTGATTATACAACTCAGATTATAACAGCCGGCGAACAGCAGCAAAAACTTTCTACAAAAGAAGCAGAACTTTTGCGTTTGCTTTGTTTAAAGAAAAATGCTGTTTTAACCCGTGAAGAAGCCCTGCTAAGCATTTGGCATGATGATAATTATTTTAACGGGCGAAGTATGGACGTATTTTTAAGTAAACTGCGTAAATACCTTAGAGAAGACCCTTCCGTTGAGATTATTAATGTACATGGAAAAGGCTATAAATTACTTGTAAATTAAATTCGGACAGTTATTCTGAATTTATTTCAGGATGACCGTTATATATACAAATTAGCCTCAACTGCAGGAATCAGATTTCTTTCCTGCGCCAGCGTAAAAAGTGTATCAACCGCTTTCCGTCCCTCATTGCCCAAATTAATACTGTATTTATTTACGTAAAGTTCAATGTGTTTGTACATTACGGCCTCATCCATTTCCTGGGCGTGTTGTTTAATAAAATCAATACACGATTTTGGATGTGCAAATGCATACTCTACAGACTGACGAATTAATCGGTTTACTTTTAGCTGAACGTCCCGGTCTAAATTTCTGTTAATTACAATGCCACCAAGCGGAATGGCACAACCCGTTAATTTTTCCCAGTAATCTCCTAAATCCACGATTTTATTCAAACCTTTATCCTGATAGGTAAACCGGTTTTCGTGGATAATTAACCCCAGATCAATTTTATCTTCCAGCAAGGCTGATTCAATCGCAGAGAAAACCATTTCCTGTTTATTTTGAAGGTGAGGGTAGGCAATACCCAGCAGGAAATTGGCTGTTGTGTATTTTCCCGGGATTCCAACGTTTAAATCAGAGTTTAAAAGATCCTCTTCAGAAAATTTGTTTTTGCTGATTAAAAGCGGACCTACTCCAAAACCCAGTGCGCTGCCAGCATCCAGCAAGGCGTACTGGTTTGCAACATAAGCAAATGCATGAAAACTTAATTTGGTAATATCCAGCCTGCCTTTTAACGCTTTTTGATTTAGGGTTTCAACATCATCAAAGGATACCTCAAACTCTAAACCTTCGGTGTCAATTTTGTGATGAATAAGTGCATCAAAAATAAAAGTATCGTTGGGGCAGGGCGAAAAACCGAGTGTAAGTTTCATAAATCAAAATTAGCGACTGCAATATATTAGTTCGTCATAATCAGTTCATTTCTGAAAGAAAAGTAATGGCCCAGTTGTTCAGGTTTTTTATAGCAAGTCCAATTTTCCAGTTGTCCTTATTGCGTGGTTCAACATAATTTGAAATGCTGCGGACTTGAAGGCAATCTATATTTTCGCAGCTGCAGGCAAAAAAAACAGCTGCACCTTCCATGCTTTCGATGGTTGGATTTAATCTGTTAGCAATGGCATTTATGCTTTTTTCGTTACCACTTACCCGGTTTACAGTAATGGCAGTAGCAGTTGGTAAATCAATTTTTAGCCTGGTTTTATTGGGGTACGTACTTTCTCCAAACCCTAAATCGCTTATGGTTAAAAAATCATCTCCATTTTCAGCACCAAGTTCTGAAAAAGTATCCTGTGTGATATTTAATAGGCTTCCCAATTCAATTTTCCGGTCAAAACACCCGGCAATACCTAAATTTAAAACCAGGTTATATTTGGAACTTAGCTGTTTACCCAAAGCAAAAGCCGTAGCCACCATACCCACGCCGGTGATTAAAATATCGAAATTTTTAGTTTCAATAAAATCTTCCGCCGCTAAGTTATAATGTTGATAAAGAAGTGTAAGTTCGGCTTTTGTTGCGGCCACAACCAGTGTTTTCATAAGGTAAAGGTAGTTAAACATGGTCGAAAAGGCTAATGGCCAGCCTTCAAATTTGGTGCATTACACAATATAACGGCTAATTTCTATCATTCTATTTCCATCTTACCGTTTCTGGTATTCCGCGTTCATCCTTAATCCGTATATTTGTGTTTTATTTTTTTATAATGATTTATATAACGAGAAAAGCATCATTTAATGCAGCCCATAAGCTGGCCCGGACAGATTGGGATGATGACAAAAATAATGAGGTTTATGGCAAGTGTGCTAACCCTAACTGGCATGGCCATAATTATTGGTTATACGTAACCGTTAAAGGAGAAGTAAATCCCGAAACAGGTTTCCTTGTAGATTTGAAATGGCTTAAAGATGTAATGAACACCTATGTTGTAGATAAAGTTGATCATAAAAACTTAAACCTTGATGTTGATTTTATGAAAGATAAACTGGCATCAACCGAAAACCTGGCTATTGCAATCTGGGATCAGCTTTTGGCACCTATTGCGGAAAGCGGAGCAATTTTACATTCGGTTAAAATTTACGAAACCGAGAATAACTACGTTGAATATTTTGGCTAATCCACAATGGAAGATAAAGACATATTTAAAGAAGAATCAATAGACGGGTATGTTAAAATAGACCGCTATAACGACTTAAAAATCTCAGCTGTTGCCACGCATTACAAAGATATATTAGGTCAGCTGGGTGAAGATCCCGAAAGAGAAGGGTTATTAAAAACACCCGAACGTGTTGCAAAAGCCCTTCAATATTTAACGCATGGCTATGATTTAAAACCGGATCAGATTTTAAAATCAGCAATGTTTGAAGAAGACTACAGTCAAATGGTTGTTGTTAAGGATATTGAGGTTTATTCCATGTGCGAACATCATATGCTGCCGTTTTTTGGAAAGGCGCACATTGCCTATATTCCGAATGGACACATTGTGGGATTAAGTAAAATACCACGTGTTGTTGATGCCTTTGCCCGTCGTTTACAAGTGCAGGAACGCTTAACCAACGAAATCAGAGATTGTATTCAGAATACCTTAAACCCACAAGGGGTTGCAGTTGTAATGGAATGCCGGCACCTGTGTATGGCGATGCGTGGCGTGCAAAAACAAAACTCTGTTACCACCACTTCGGCCTTTACCGGAAGCTTTTTGAGCAACGATAAAACAAGGGCAGAATTTTTAAGGTTAATTACTGCAAGTTTAGATTAACCAGAATCATTATTTAAATATTTTAACTAAATATAAATTCCCCCTGGGGATTTGAGCGTATGAAAGCATATATTTTTCCCGGACAGGGAGCGCAGTTTGTTGGCATGGGTAAAGACCTTTATGAAAACGCAAAAGCTGCAGAACTATTTGAAAAGGCAAACGAAATCATCGGTTTTCGCATTAGCGATATCATGTTTGGCGGTACCGATGAAGAACTTAAACAAACTAACGTAACCCAGCCGGCAATTTTCCTGCACTCCGTTATTTTAGCCAAAGTTTTAGGAGACGATTTTAAACCGGATATGGTTGCTGGTCACTCATTAGGTGAGTTTTCTGCTTTGGTTGCTGCAAATGCATTAACCTTTGAAGACGGTTTAAAACTGGTTATTGCCCGTGCAAATGCAATGCAAAAAGCTTGCGAAGCACAACCATCAACTATGGCTGCTATTTTAGGCCTGGCAGATGATGTTGTAGAGAAAATTTGCTCAGAAATTGATGCGGTTGTTGTACCTGCTAATTATAATTGCCCGGGGCAGCTGGTTATCTCAGGAAGTATTGAAGGTATTGATTTAGCATGTGCTAAATTAACGGAGGCAGGCGCAAAAAGAGCATTGAAATTAAACGTTGGTGGTGCTTTCCACTCACCTTTAATGGAACCTGCAAAAATTGAATTACAGGCGGCAATTGAAAATACAATAATTAATGCTCCAATTTGTCCTGTGTACCAAAATGTTGACGCGAAGCCTTATACGGACCCTGCTCAAATTAAAGAAAACTTAATTAAGCAATTAACCGGGGCAGTTAGATGGACTCAAACTTCAGAAAATATGATTGCTGATGGCGCTACAGAATTTGTAGAAGTTGGTCCGGGTAATGTACTGCAAGGCCTGGTAAAAAAAGTAAGCCGCGAGGTGCAAACCAGCAGCGCAACTATAGCCTGATCAGGTATATTGTTTTAGAAAGGGTGTTTTAATTACGATTCGCAAAACATATTTCTATATGTAGCATAATTTTTGTACATAGGAAATGAAATATAATTTGGTTAGAGAGTTATAATCAGGACACCCTTTTTTAGGAATAATTAATACCTTTATCAGCATAGATGAAATTAACCTTTGGCGTAAAAATAAGATTTCTACTGCTTGTTCTGGGCTTTTGCCTCATAGCAACATCTATATCATTAAGCAGGTTTACAACCAAATCAGAACTCTTAGAACGGGATTCAAAAGAGATACAAGAAAAACTACTGGTTAGCGAAAGAATCGTCGAAAATTTCCTGAATAGTAAAACCGATGTTGAAAATACGAAGAAATTTCATTTAGACCCTGCTAAAGCACTCAATTTTATAGATGTTTACCGGAAACAACTGGGTATAAATCTGCTAACCTATCAAAATAATCAGCTCAAATTTTGGAGTACCAATAAAGTTTCAGATCTCGATCCTTCTGCGATAAGAGAGGGGCATTCCGTTTTATTTTTATCCAATGGATGGTACGAGGTGATAAAAAAAACAAATAAGGATTTTAACCTTATATTTTTAATCGCCATACAATCTCAGTTTCAGGTTAAAGAAAATCAGTATTTTAAAAATGATATCGATCCGCTTTTGTCCGGATCAAACAAACTTACTTTAGCCAGCTTTAACGATAAAGAGATTTATGCAGTAAAAAGTATTGAAAATAAATTTCTTTTCGGATTAAAGGTTAAACCCGGCTATGCAGAAAAATATTATTCGGGTATACAACTTTGGCTGTTTCTGTTGGGGGTTTTATGCGTTTGCATGTTCTTTAATTCCCTTTGTTCGTTAATTGCAAAGCGGGGTTATTTACTTTCGGCAACGTTTCTGCTTGCCGTTTTTTTTCTGGTGGCCCGTTTAAGCGATTTGTATTACGGCTGGTTTAACCATCGGTTTGTACTCGAACTTTTTGATCCAAGAATTTATTCCGAAAGCTGGTTAATGCCTTCATTAGGTGATTTTTTATTGAATGTACTCTCCTTAACGTGGGTGCTTTTATTTATGTACAACCACCGGCATGAATATAAATTTAGCGAGGGCATCAGGAAAAGTAAAGTAGCCGGAATCATCATTCATATTATTTTTCTGGGTTTAATAGGCTATATGGCCCTCGTGGTTGATGACATTTTCTTTGGTTTGATTTACAACTCAAAAATAAATTTTGAAATCATCAATATTTTAAAACTTAGTGGTACAAGCTGGGTAAGTATTGTGATTTTATGCCTCGTTTGGTTTCATATTTATTTGGTGACCATTATTTCTACCACGGTGAGTTTGCAATTAAATGTAACCAATAAAGAGCGCTTAATTATTTTTTTAAGCGGCTTTTTAATGATCTTTCTTTATAAATGCATTACTGATTTTACCGCTTTTTTCATTGTTTTTGCACTTGTGCTTTTTATCGTTACGAGGAGCGTATATGTCAAAAATGTTTACTTTTCGACGGGTCTCTTCGCTATTGTTTTTTTCTGTCTTGCATTTAATACGTCCATAAAATACATTAAGTATAAAGATATTAAGGAGCGTAGTTTTCGTGAAACTTTTGCCAGGAAAGTACAATCCTCAGAAGATCCCAACGCCATAATTGCATTGGGTAATTTAGAACAACAAATTATAAATGATCCATATCTGGTCAAATATTTTACTAAATCGCAGGGCAATAATTATTCGGTTTTAAAAAACCATTTCAAAAGTTACCTTGATGGATATTTAACCAAGTATGATTATCAGATTTATCCTTACGATGAACAGGAGAAATCGTTGAATAATCCTGAAACACAGCCGCTTATATCTAAATATAAAACACTGGTAGAATATGGCTCTATTAAAATTGAACGCTCCAACTATTTCTACCAGGTTAATAACACTTTTGGTTACCAGGATTATTTCGGAATCATTCCTGTACTAAGTAATGATAGCTTACTGGGTACTTTTATTATCGAACTTCGCTCCAAACCCTATAACTACAACAACAGGTTGCCTGATCTTCTGGGCGACCAGCGATTGATGAGGGAAGAAAATTTTAAAGATTACTCATTTGCCCTTTACAATAACAACAAGCTACTCAATCAATCCGGAAATTTTACTTACCCGCTTGATGGCCAAATATTTAAAGGGAAGATAGATGATTTTGTAACCAGTGATGATAAGTTTTTGCGCTATAGCCACATGGTTTATATGCCAACATCAAGCAAAATGGTTGTTATCAGTAAAGAAAAGGTAAGTTATATTGAACGTTTAGCTGCACTATCTTTCTTTTTCCTGATTTTTATTGTGTTTTCTATTATTCTTTATGGCTTAATCTGGCTGATTAAAAATCTTGATGATGATAAAGTGGGCTGGTTCAGCATCAACAGATCGTTAATGATCAATGCGAACAAAATCTTATACAAAACCCGTATTCAGCTGTCAATCGTACTTTCAGTTGTGGCTACGCTGCTTATTGTTGGCTGGACAACCTATTTCTATATGGATAAAGAATATAGAAGTCAGCAGGATCTTTTAATTAAAGATAAAATTAGAAAAGTACAGCAAAACTACGAGAAGCAGGTTTTTAACCATGGCAATATCAATACAGATGAAAATTCAATTGCGGAGTTTAATAACTTCGCCGACATTAATAATGCCGATTTGCATCTCTTTGATTTGGATGGAAATTTAATTATGACAACCTATCCCAAGTTATTCTCTTACAAAATTATAACCCGGAAAATAGCGCCGTTACCTTATATTTATTTAAAGCAGTTACAGCGATCGGAGTTTATAAATGCAGAAAAAATAGGGTCATTAGATTATGCTGCGGCTTATGCGCCTATACGGAATGCTCAAAATAAAACAATAGCCTACATTGGCCTGCCTAACTATTCAAACGAAGAAGAGTACAAAGATAAAATTGCTCTTTTTGTAAGTAACCTGATTAATATTTATGCACTGGTGTTTGTAGCCATCGGTGTATTGGCTGTATTTTTGGCCAATCAAATTACTAACCCTTTAACCTTTATTCAGGAAAGTATTAGCCGGACGAAAATAGGACAACGAAACGAACCTATTGTTTGGCGCAGACATGATGAAATTGGTTCCTTAATTAAGGAATATAACAGTATGATTGCTGCACTGGAGGCCAGTGCGATTAAGCTGGCTCGTTCTGAAAGGGAAAGTGCGTGGCGGGAAATGGCAAAACAGGTTGCCCACGAAATTAAAAACCCATTAACGCCTTTAAAATTAGGGGTTCAATTGTTAGAGAAATCGTGGAGAGAAAAAGATCCTAATTTTGAAGTTAAGTTTAACAAGTTCAGTAAATCTTTTATTGAGCAAATAGACAGTCTTTCTAAAATCGCATCTGAGTTTTCGAATTTTGCAAAAATGCCGGATACAAATCTGGAAGAACTATCTATTTTGCCAATTATAGAGCAAGCCCGAGAAGTATTTAAAAGTACAGAGAACGTGGAGATAAACATATTAAACAAGGCTGATGTTAATATGCAGATTATGGCAGACCGGGATCAGCTTTTGCGTACGTTTAATAATTTATTTAAAAATGCAATTGAAGCCATTGATGGCGACGAACCTTGCTGTATAACGGCTGTTTTGTACAATGATGAAGCCAATGCCTATATCGAAATAAAGGATAATGGTAAAGGCATTCCAAGTTCTTTGCACAGTAAAATATTCGTTCCTAATTTCACCACCAAAACATCAGGTACAGGCTTAGGTCTGGCTTTTGTAAAGCAGGCAGTCGGAAATGCAGGTGGTACCATAAGTTTCACTTCCATTGCAGAAGTAGGCACAACATTTTATTTAAGCTTTCCTTTGGCTTAACGAGAATAAAAAATAATGAATTTTGTGGATTGGATTTGGGATGTTGGGAAGGGTGGGGGAATGATTTTATCTTAAGTCTATCTGGGCTTTACCCATTGTGCTGCCGTCTGTATACAAAATGACGGTATAAATGCCTTTAATGAATGGATTGGGATTCTTCCAGTCAATTACATAAGTACTTTCATCGTTATTATAATTGATGTATATGGAGTGGCTAAACTGCATTTCCTGTCCATCTGCTTCAAAGCGGTTTTCTTCATCAGCAATCAGGTTTCCTGCAGGATCAAATACCCTTAGATAGATATTATGATGTGCTTTATTTGCAAGCTCATTTGGAATGATATTGAACCGAACACTTAACTTTTCTGCTGTTGATGATTTGGTCACCTCAACTTTCCTGCCGCTTGATTTCGTTCTGAATGCGATAATTTCAGCATTCTGAAGTTTCAATGCAGAAGCAGCCTTAACTTTTACATTTAAATTAGAGTTTTCATCCTCCAGGTTCGAAGCCTTGTTGCTTATGTTTTTGACGGCATTGGCAAGGCTATCCCGGCTATTTTTCAAAAAAAGATTATCCTTTTGAAGCTGAATAATCTGATCGTTATAATTTTTAACAAAACTCTTGAGTTCGTTTATTTGAGCATAAGCTTTGTCCAGTTGCTCTTGCGTCATTTGCCCTTTTTGCAAAGCGATTTTCAGTTCAGCAATCTTCTCTCTGGCAAGTTTTTCGCTTTGAATCAGCTTTTCGTTCAGATTTAGATTTAAGGCATTTGCTTTATCCAGCTCAACCTCAATTTTCTCAACTTCTAGGCGTAGTTTATCTTTTTCGGTGCTTACAGTTACAAATCTTTTGTTTTGCTGTTTATCTTTGAAAAACAGATAAGCATTTGTGCCAATTAAGGCTGCGATAACAATAATAAGGAGGTAAATTTTATTTCTATCACCTTTATTAACAATTTTTGGGTCCATTTTTAATTATGCTCTGTATTTCTAACTTAATATACTTTGTATCTTCATAGGTAAATGGCAACACAATCGGAGCTTATATTAGAGCTTAAATTAAAATTTTTACTAATAATTATATGAGTTTTTAAAAAAAATCGTTTACTTGCTAATGTTCCAGATTGTATGGTAAATAACACAAACCAGCAGCTTCAACAAAAAAACACAGAAAAATAATGCTTAAAAACTTTCTATACGCAATTTTAACTTTAATTATAGCACCGTATATACTAAATGCACAACCACTAACAAAAATTGCACCAAAAAGAGAATTTAGAGGGGTTTGGGTGGCTACAGTTACCAATATAGATTGGCCTTCTAAGCCGGGTTTAACCGTCGATCAGCAAAAGCAAGAGTTAATTGGAATACTGGAAAAACACAAAAGCCAGGGTTTTAATGCAATTATTTTGCAAATCAGACCGGCAGGTGATGCGTTGTATGCAAAATCAAGAGAGCCATGGAGTCAATGGTTAATGGGCAGGCAAGGGCTGGCACCTGCACCGGGTTACGATCCTTTGGCTTTCGCCATTAAAGAATCGCATTTTAGGGGAATGGAATTGCATGCCTGGTTTAATCCTTACCGGGGTACCATGAGCAGCTCAGCGGTTTTAAGTGAGATGCATGCGGCAAGAAAACACCCTGAATGGTTTTTTGTATATGGCGGAAAAAAGCAGTTTGATCCGGGTATTCCGGAAGTTAGAGAATACATTGTTCAGGTGATTTTAGATGTGGTTAAGGAGTATGACGTAGATGGAATCCATTTCGATGATTATTTTTATCCTTATAAAATAGAAGGACAAAGTATAAACGATGGAAATACCTTTTATAAGTACCCGAATGGATTTTCAAACATTAAAGACTGGCGTAGAAATAACGTTGATGTATTAATTAAAATGCTGGACGATAGCATTCACCATTATAAAAAGTACGTTAAGTTTGGAGTTAGTCCTTTTGGTATCTGGAGAAACAAATATGAAGACCCGGAAGGTTCAGCCAGTAACGGGCTTTCTAATTATGCAGAGCTTTATGCTGACAGCAGGAAATGGGTTAAAGAGGGTTGGGTAGATTACATTAATCCTCAAATCTATTTTACATTTAGCCGTAGAGTAGCGCCTTTTGCTGTTTTGGCAGATTGGTGGAGCAATAATAGTTACGGGCGGCATGTTTATATCGGACAAGGGGCTTATCTCGTAAATTCGAGAGCAGAATTTGCCTGGCGAAACCTTAGCGAAATTCCTAAGCAAATTAGATACATCAGAGAGAATAACCGGTTGCAGGGGAGTGTTTTCTTCTCTTCAAAATCACTAAGTACAGTTGCCCGGGCAGTAGGAGATTCATTGCGAAACGATTTTTATAAATATCCTGCCTTGCCGCCTCAAATGCCATGGCTGGATGAGGTGCCACCAAATGAACCACAGGCACTTATTGCTGACGCATTAAAAGATGGTGTGCATTTAAAGTGGGAAAAACCTGTAAAAGCGAGTGATGGCGAAACATCCTCAGGTTTTGTAGTGTATAGATTTAGTGAAGGAGAGAAAATCTCTGTACTTGATCCTAAAAATATTATTAAAATCAGCTTTGAAGATTATACTTCCTTCATAGATACTGGTGCAGAGGCTGGAAAAAGATACAGCTATCTGGTTACCGCATTAGACCGTTTAAAAAATGAAAGCGATCCAAGCGGCCCGGTAGGAGTGGAAATTCCTTTGGCCAAATAACTATTTTGTATTAGATGTAGATTCCCTGACCACCAATGTTGGACTAAGCACAATATGATCTGTGTTTTTGTAAGGGTTTTCTTGTCTGATCATTTTCAAAAACATTTCTGCACAAGCCGTACCCATTTTATTAGGGTGCTGATCAATGGTAGAAAGACTTGGGGTAATGTAATCAGAGAAGGTTTCATTGGCAAAACCAATAACTCCGATTTGAGGAGGTGTTTTACCCATTTCCTTTAATTTTTTGATTACGCCCAGCGCTGTAAAATCGTCTCCTGCAATAATAGCATCAGGTGTATTTTCACTGTTCATTAACCTTTCGGCCCCTTTTTGCCCGGCAGAAATAGATAGATCACCAAAAATAACATGATCTTCAGCGCATGCTAAACGATGCTTCGATAAAGCACTTCTGTATCCTTTTAAGCGATCATCAAAGATTTTAATCTGATGTTCGGTCGTTACGAAGGCAATTTTTTTATAACCTTGCTTAATCAGGTGTTTGGTAGCCTGGTAACCTGCTTCGAAATCATCAAGGGTAACAGTAGGCACGTTTAAACTTTCGTGTACCCGATCGAATAAAATTAAAGGTTTATTTTGTTTGATAATTTCATTAAAATGCTCAAAAACACTGGTTTCTAATGATAATGAAGCGATAATTCCATCAACCTGCGCTTCCAGCAACGTTTTTACGCCATTAATTTCATTATCGATTGATTCGTTCGACTGGTAAAGAATAATCCGGTAACCGCTGTCTTTAAGGCCGTCTTCAATACTGTGAATAATCGATGCGAAGAATTGCGCCTGCACGCTTGGAACAATAACGCCAATAATATAAGTTTTGCCGGATTTTAAGGCCGAAGCTAATTTATTTGGGCTATAATTTAATTTTTTGGCTACTTCCAATACGGCTTTCCGGGTGGCATCACTTATTGCCGGGAAACCGCTAAGGGCTCTTGAAACAGTAGAAACTGTTACATTAAGTTCCTGGGCAATATCGTATATAGTGGTTTTCTTTTTCAATGCTAATAATTAATGATCCCGACCTATTTTTGCAGAAATACATCGATGTAAACTGAGCCGCCAATTTAGAGTTTATACTTTAATAATGATGTTCTTTTTGTACATAAACCACAAAAGAACATAGAAAATAAGGACATAACTAATGGCCCATATTAACGAAGCATTTATTGGCGAAAAATGTGGTGCGTAATAGGTATTGTACAGGTAGGCAAGAGCGCCGGTTTTTGTGCCGTCGGGCTTAGTAATTAAAATAAAATTAAGTAAACGTGGCATTAAGCCTGAAAGGAAAAAAACGGTTATGGCATTTACACCATAAACCACAAACGGTTTGGTGAAGTTTTTATAACCCTGTACATCTATAATCCAATAGCATAGTGCCAGCGCTACAGAAGCAAGCCCGCCGGCATATAGCACATACGAACTGGTCCATAATGATTTGTTAATCGGAAATTGAAGATCCCATAACAAGCCTGCAACAATTGTTAAGATACCAACAGAAAATAACCAGGAAACTTTTGTTGCACTATCCACATCTTTGCGGCGCATCCAAATGCCAACCAAAATCCCGAATAAACAGGTGCCTATTGCTGGCAGGGTACTTAAAATGCCTTCCGGATCCCAGGTTTTTGATGAAGCCCAGGTATGTGCTTCAGTTAAAATACCCCGGTCTATCCATGCCGCCAAATTGGTTTCTTTTTCCAGGTTGGCATAACCTATTCCGGGTACCGGAACAAATGTCATTAAGGCCCAATAAACAGCCAATATTATAATTAAGGTTTTAAAGATCGTTTTTGGCGAAGCCTTAATAAAAATAATACTGCTGATGATAAATACGATTCCAATACGCTGCAAAACACCAAGTAATCTAACGGTTTGAAAAGCCGTTGAAGGATCAGAAATTAATTTACCGAATATGGCCAGAAAAAAACCTAAAAAGTAGAGAATCAAACCTCTTTTTATAGCCTTTAAAATGGTTTTTTTATGTGTTGAAAGATCAGCTTTGCTGCTGCTCATGGCAAAAGCGATAGATACTCCGACAATCCATAGGAAAAAAGGAAAAATTAAGTCTGTTGGTGTACAACCGTTCCATTCAGCATGTTCCAAAGGAGCATAAATATGGCCCCAGCTACCTGGATTATTTACTAAGATCATGGCAGCTACAGTTAACCCTCTGAAAAAATCAAGAGAAAGTAAACGTTGTTTTGGTTCTGTCATTTTAAGGATGTTTTGGTTATTGGAAAACTAAATTAGAATATTGTTCTTACAAAGTGAAATAAATAGCCTTTCCGATTCTTAAATCCTCTAAGTTTTTTATCTGCCTGAACACGCCTCCAATAAAAAAGCCTGTCTTGAATAAACAAAACAGGCTTTATTTTAAAGTATTTTATTTTAGTCCTGGAATTTCCAGCGAACAAAAGCTTCCATCGCTTCGTATTCAGCTAAACCTAAATCATCATAAGCTTTTGCTGTATCACGGTTACGGTCTTCAGCACGCTGCCAAAACTCACGTGCATCATCTCCAGGGAAAACAGCTCTGTCTTTTTGACTTTGGTGTTTGAAAATTGCATATTTTTTGCGTTCTAATTCCTGAGGACTGATTGGAACAGCCATTTCAATTTCATAGGTTTCAAATTCATGCCATGCACCACGATACATCCATAACCAGCAATCTTTTGCCCAGCTTTCCGTTTTACGTAGGCGGTTTAAGGCTTCTAAAATAATGTTGAAACATACAATGTGTGTGCCATGAGGATCTTCGAAATCACCGGCAGCAAATACTTGTTGCGGTTTTACTTTTTGTAATAATTCAATCGTCAATTCAATATCGGCATCCGTAACCGGGTTTTTTTGATTTTTACCACTTTCATAAAAAGGAAGTGCCTGAAAATGAATATGGTCATCTTCCAGTCCGCAGTAACGGGCGCCCGCAATAGCCTCACCTTTTCTGATTAGTCCTTTAACGGTTTGGATTTCTGGCGTATCTACCTGATTTGGCTTTTTCTGCTCAATAAAAGTACGCATGTTTTGATAAAGCTCTTTTAAGTGAGTGTTATCCATACCCATTTTCTCAGTAAAATCTACGTTAAACTCCACAAAACGTAAAGCATCATCATCCCAAACTGCGGTATTACCAGAAGTTTGATAAGCTACGTGAACATCGTGTTTCTGATCAACCAAACGGATAAATGTTCCACCCATTGAAATCACATCATCATCAGGATGCGGAGAGAAAATAATAACCCGTTTTTTTGCAGGTTCAGCTCTTTCAGGTCTTTGCGAATCGTCGGCATTCGGCTTACCACCCGGCCAGCCTGTAATGGTGTGCTGTAATTTGTTAAAAATATGAATGTTGATATTGTAAACCGGTCCCTTTTCAGTTGCCAGTTGCGCCATACCATTATTATTGTAATCGTCTTCAGTTAACTTTAAAATTGGTTTTTTTAAGGTATTTGCCAGCCAAATTACAGCTTTACGGATTAAGGCATCCGTCCAAACGCAATCTTTAACCAACCAAGGTGTATTAAAACGGGTAAGATCAGTAGCTGCCGGTTGGTCCAGGATAAATTCAACATTATCAGAGAGTTGAAGAAAAGTTGCCGGAACATCGCCCGATATTTCACCTTCAACAGCCTTTTTTATAATGGATGCTTTCTTTCTGCTCCAGGCCATTAAAATAATTTCACGGGCTTTGAAAATTGTTCCAATACCCATGGTAATAGCTTTTGTTGGTACAAAAGATTTTCCACCGAAATCACGTGCAGCATCACGGCGTGTTAAGTCATCTAAAGTAACTAAACGTGTACCTGAATTCGGAGCAGAACCCGGCTCGTTAAAACCGATGTGACCTGTACGTCCAATACCCAGAATTTGAATATCGAGACCACCTAAATCACCGATTTTCTTTTCATAATCCAAACAGAAAGCCGGAATATCCTCAAGCGCAAGTGTGCCATCAGGAATATGAACATTATTTTTATCAATATCGATATGATCGAAAAGGTTTTCGTTCATAAAGGTAACGTAACTCTGCGCCGCATTTGGCTGCATTGGATAATACTCATCCAAGTTAAAAGTAATTACGTTTTTAAAACTTAAACCCTCTTCTTTGTGCAGTCTTACTAATTCAGCATAAACTGCAATTGGGGTAACACCTGTTGCTAAGCCCAGTACGGCAGGTGTGTTGTTTGCTTGTTTGGTTTTAATGAGGTTTGCAATGCGATGCGCCACATTAACAGAAGCAATTTTCGGATTTTCAAATACGCTTACAGGTAATTTTTCAAAGCGTGTTTCCTCCAGTAAATTTAATCTAGCCATTTTATTTTATATGGTTTTTGATGTACGGAGCAGTAAATATAGTAGTTATGAACCGTTTTTAGTAAAGGTTTTTTTACTTTTATTGCAAGAATTAGATAAAAAACGTTTTATCTTGACAAACAAACGTTTGATTATTTGAAAAAAATTTAACAAGATGAACACTCAGCTACAAAATCTTTATTTAAAAGCAAATAAAGCAGAACGCCTGATCATTGGTTTGATGTCTGGCACTTCAATGGATGGTTTGGATATTGCCCTTTGCTCTGTAAAAAACAGCGGCGCTAACACGGATATTAAAGTGTTAAAATTTAAAACCGGAGATTATACCGATGATTTCAGGGCAAAGGTTAAGGCTATTTTTTCTAAAAAAGAGGTTGATTTGCAACTGGTTTGCCTGATGAATGAATTAGTGGCCATTACACATGCTGAACTCATCAACGAAGCTTTGAAAGAATGGGGATATGAGAATACTGAAATTGATTTCATCGCCAGTCATGGACAAACGATTTTCCATGCGCCGAAATCTTTGCATAAAATGGAAGCGTACCCAACCGGGACTTTGCAAATTGGAGATGGAGATCATATTGCAGTAAAAACCGGAATTATAACCCTTTCTGATTTTAGACAGAAACACATTGCTGCGGGCGGTGATGGGGCTCCCTTAGCCGTTTATGGCGATTATTTGATGTTTTCTAAAAGTGGTGAGGATCGGATTATGCTTAATATCGGTGGGATTGCAAATTTTACCTATTTACCAGGTAATTTAAAAGCCAGTGAAATTTTTTCGACAGATGTTGGCCCGGGAAATACGCTCATGGATCAATACGCTCAAAAATATTATAATCTTTTTTATGATAAAAATGCAGAAATAGCCTTGTCAGGAACTTTAAATGAAGATCTTTTAGCTGCACTGCTTAATGACGATTTTTTTGATCTTGATGTGCCAAAAACTACTGGCCCCGAATTATTTAACCTTGATTATTTAAGTAAAGCACAACAAAAATCGTCGACAGTAAACATAAAACAGGAAGATGTGATGGCAACTTTATGCCATTTTTCTGCTGAAACTATTGCCAATCAAATTAAAGTTTGTTTCGGCAATGAACCCGCACTTAAAATTTATATGAGTGGTGGCGGAATGCACAATCCCTTACTTGTTGATATACTAAAAGTGAGATTGTCCCATTCGGAATTTTTAGATACAAACAGTTTGAATATTAATCCCGATGCAAAAGAAGCTGTTTTATTTACCGTTTTGGCTAATGAAACATTATGTGGTAGCCCCATAAATTTTGGAGACCGAAAAGGAATCCCCTCTGTTTGTATGGGTAAAATTAGTTTGCCAGAATAGTGATTAAAGGATCTGCAATTCTTTAAGGCTATAAGATTTTAATAGCTGATCGCCTTTGTCCAATTCGGTAACCAGATAATTTATATGCTCAATAGGGCAAACCTTTAGTCGTAATGCAATGTCTAATTTTTCAGAAATGCATAAAACAGCCGATTTTTTGGATGCTGCAAGCATTGCTTTTTTTAACTGATTAATTTCCCAGTCGGTATCCGTTAAACCCTCTATGGCATCAATGGCGCTGGTACCCATTAAACATAAATCTGCCTTTATTTCAGATAATTGCATTATTACATGGCCGCCATAAGTAATTTGTGAGTTTTTGGAAAACAAGCCTCCGATTAGGATAACCTCCACATTATTGTATTTGGCAAGTTCAACAGCAACCAACGGGCTAATTGTAAAAAATGTGGCCTGTAAACTCTCAGGAAGCTGTTTTACAAATTCCAGGATAGTTGTTCCTCCACCTGTTAATACCACCATTCCATCTTTAATCAGTTTGGTGGCCTTTTTGGCTATAATAATTTTACTATCCCTGGCGTATACGGTACTATCGTCAAAAGAAGAGTGATAAGATTTAGATAAAGCACCTCCGTGTACTTTAAAAAGTCGGCCCTGATCAACCAATTCTTGTAAATCTCTTCTGATCGTATCTTCAGAGACATTTAATAACTGAACCAAATCAGAGGTAAGTACCCGATTATGTAAATTAATCTGACGCATGATGAAATCATGCCTTTCTTTTTTGAGCATAGCGCTATTGCATTTAAACGAATGTATAAAAGATTTTTTAAAATTTTTAAATTTTGCGTGTTTTTGCGGTTTTGTGCAATAATATATTGTCAGCCGGAAATAAATCTGTTATATATTTGGTTTTTATTGGAAAACATTTAGGATATTAGCTTAATGTTAATATAAATGCGTGATTATGCGTTTTTAATATTATAGCTAACCGTATAAATACAACTAACATTTTAACCAAATCTAACAGGCAGTTTATGAAAAAAAAGCTACTCTTAATTTTGATGACTCCGTTTCTGCTGCTGCTATTTGCAGATACAGCGAAGGCACAAAATAAACGTTACACCATCAGTGGTAAAGTAACGGAAGCCGCTACCAAAGACCCAATTCCGGGAGTGGTGGTTAAAATTTTAAACACAAATCTGGCTACGAGTACCACTGGTACCGGTGGTTATAATTTTGTAGTTGATTTAAAGCCAGGTAAATACGATGTTCAGTTTTCTTTTGTGGGTTATAAAACATCAGTACAAACAGTTGAACTAGGAAGCAATACAGAAGTTAAACTGAATGAAAATTTAGGGAGCGATGCTGTTGGTTTGGACGAAGTAATTGTAACAGGTACATCACAAGGAACAACCCGGAAAGAACTCGGAAGTTATGTAAGCACTGTAAAGGGAGATGATTTAAATAAAGCGCCCAGTGGTAATGTATTGTCGTCATTACAGGGTAAGACTGCCGGGGCGCAAATTAGCCAAAACTCTGGTGATCCTGCAGGCGGATTATCTGTAAGATTAAGAGGAATAAGTTCTGTTAACTCTTCTTCAGAACCGTTATATATCATTGATGGGGTTATTGTAAATAACTCTACAGCCCGGGTGACCAATACATCCACTAATTATGATGGAAATAATGTGGTAGGTTCAATTGGTCAAAACAGAATGGTTGATATTAACCCGGCAGATATTGAACGGATAGAGGTTTTAAACGGTGCAGCAGCCGCAGCTATTTATGGCTCAAGAGCCAATTCGGGAGTAATTCAGATATTTACAAAAAGAGGGGCAAGTGGAGTGCCTCAGGTTAGTTTAAGTACAAGTTTAACCATTAGTGAGCTTAGAAAACAAATTGAAGTAAACCAGGCGCCAATTAAGTTTGGTGGCTCGGTAAATACGCAAACCCAGGATATTTTAACACCAACTTTGACCACTACAACACCTGTTGCCAGATATAATTATCAGGATTATATATTTCAAACAGGGGTGGGCACAGATAATACGATTTCTGTTGCCGGGGGTAATGATAATACTAAATTTTATACTTCTGCGGGCTATTTCAGTAATCAGGGGATTATTAAAAAAACAGATTTTACAAGGTATAATTTTAGGGCAAACCTGGATCAGAAAATTACTGAATGGGCTAAGCTTAGTGCAGGACTAAATTACATTCGCAGTTCGGCTAATGAAAAACCTGATGGAAATTCATTTTTTTCTCCCATGAACTCTGTAACTATTATTGGCAATTTTCATGATATTTTCGCAAGAGATGTTGACGGGAATCTTTTAGCAATTGGTGAACGCGGAAGGGTTAATCCAGTTTCTGTTATTGAAGATATTAAACAAAAACAAGAAACCAACAGGATCATTGCAAATGCCAATTTAAAATTGTTTCCGGTTAAAAATTTAACGCTGGATTTTACAGTAGGAGTAGACAATGCAAGTCAGAGTGGTACAACTTATATACCGCCTTTCGCCTACAATGTTAACCCCGATTTCTATGGTGGTGGAGCAGGTTTGGATGGAACTTTAAATGGATATGCTGGTGCAGCAACAAATAATGCATTTATGTTCAATAATGAATTTAATGCTACCTACCAGGCTAAACTATCAGATTTGATTTCATCAACCACACAAGTTGGTTACTCTTTTCAATACGAGAAAACAAGATATGGCTTAATTAACGGTCGTGGATTAGCGCCAATTATTGAAACAGTAAATGCAGCTGCAACACAATTGCCAAGTGTGGATGGACGTACAGAACTATCTGTCAGTGGGGGATATATTCAGCAGAATTTTAAATATAAAGACCATTTATTTGTAACCGGAGCTTTAAGGATAGATCAATCTTCTGTATTTGGAGCGGATAATCGTACACAGGAATATTTGAAAGGAAGTGTGAGTTATGTTTTGTCATCTGCTGATTACTGGAAAAATCTTGGTGTTTCATCATGGTGGGATGCTTTTAAATTAAGAGCAGCTTATGGAGAATCAGGTAACTTAACCGGAATTGGTGCCTATGATCGTATTAATGCTTATTCTACACAGTCTTTTCTGGGTAGAGCATCATTGTTCTCGAGTGCTACTCTGGCAAATGAAAATGTAAAACCTGAACGTCAGCGTGAACTTGAATTAGGAACAGACATGTCTTTCTTTAAAAACAGGTTAGGACTTCAGTTTAACTGGTACAATAAAAAAGTTAGCGATTTATTAATTTCCAGTGTTACTGCACCGTCTACGGGTTTCTCAGGTTTGCTCGATAATATTGGTTCATTAAGAAATAAAGGGATTGAGCTGGTTTTATCAGGGAAACCAGTTGCTGCCAAAGATTTTACCTGGAATACTTCATTTGTATTTAACAGAAACAGAAATCAAGCGCTTAACGTTGGGGGTTTAAGATTGTTTTCTACAAATCCTGGTGCACCCGTTGCTATTATTGATGGAGAAGCAATAGGTGTTTTCTACGGAACATTTTTCGCGAGAAATCCAGATGGAAGTTTATTAACCAATGCTGCAGGTATTCCTCAAATTGAAAAAGGAACTCAGAATTCTACCTTAAGCTATACACCGCAGCGGGATGCTAACGGATTACCAACCGGGACTCCTTTACGTAAAGTGCTGGGTAATCCGAATCCGGATTATACGGCTTCATTTGTGAACGATTTTACCTATAAAAAATTCAATCTTCATGTTCAGTTAGATGCTGTACAGGGTGGTGATGTTTGGAATGCAGATTGGAGAACGCGACAAGGTGTTGGCAATGGTAAAGTTACTGAAGCAGAAGACTTAGGTCAATTGCCAAGGGGCTACATTGCTGGTGTTTATGCCATAGAAGAATGGAGAATTGATAATGGTTCTTTTGTTAAATTAAGAGAAGTTTCGTTAAGTTATAATATCGGTAAAGTAAAATACATCAGAGATTTGACAGTTACACTTAGCGGTAGAAACCTGGTTTCGTGGGATAATTATAAGGGATATGATCCCGAATTAAACTCTGGCGGTCAATCTACTTTACTTAGAAATATTGACTTTGGTTCTGTTCCGATTCCAAGAACTTTTAGCTTAGGATTACAGGTTAAATTTTAATTGATAAAGAAAATAACATGAAAAGTTTAAGAAATATAACTTCAACATATATAGCAGGTATTGCTTTTTTAACGATGCTATTAGTGACATCTTGTAAAAAAGAATACCTTGATCCTTCAAGAGCAAAAACAGATGTCGCATTAGGTTCTTCACAAGGATTAACAGCTGTGGCTATCGGATTGCAACGGGTTTACTCTTTGAACAGAACAGGGGTGATGTTTAATTCTGTTGCTGCAAATGGTTTTATAACGAATGAACTCTTGCTATTAAACGCTGGTAACGTTCCCGAACTGCAGTTGAGTACGGGTGGGGTTGCAGTGGATGGAACGAATACTATTTTATTGAATCTGTGGACAAGTGCCAATAAAATAGTTTATGATTCGGATTTAGTCATTGCAAATGCGGCTAAGCTGGGAGACAAGGGTTATGCATCCGGATTAATTGCTTATTCAAGTATTTTTAAGGCGCTGGCAATTGGCAACATGGCGCAGTACTGGGAAAAAGTGCCTGATGGTACTGGTACTAATGCACCTTTTATAACCAGAAATGCTGCATTTACAAAAGCATTGGCAGTTTTAGATAATGCATTAACTACAATAACAGCAAACCCGATATCAACAGCCTTTTTGAGTAATATACCTTCGGATGTAAATATTATAAATACAATTCATGCATTAAAGGCTCGTTATGCATTGTTTTCAGGTAATTACCCGCTTGCTTTAACTGAAGCTAACGCTGTTGATTTAACTAAAGCCTCTTTTCTTAAATTTGATGCTACCTCCCCAAATGTGCTGTTTACCGTTATTTCTTCGAATAATGTTTTTCAACCTTTAAATGCAAGTTTGGGTTTAAACGGTATTTACGCTCCTGATGCAGCAGATAAAAGGATTCCTTTTTATACATTTATGCAGGGTAGTCCTGCCGCAACATTAAGAATGAAAGGTTTTGCAGCACTAACTACAAGTCCTTTCCCTATTTATTTGCCAGGTGAAATTATTTTGATAAAAGCAGAAGTTTTGGCAAGACAACCAGATTTGCCAAATGCACTTACAGAGTTAAACAAGGTGGTTACTAAAACTCCAGCATCTGACCTGATTTATGGTTTGGGTGCAGATTTGCCAGCGTTAACGGGTAGTTATACACAACAACAGTTGTTAGATTTAATTTATAAGCATCGTTGCATTGAATTGTATGCTTCAGGTTTAAAAGTTGAAGATATGAGAAGATTTAATCAGCCGCTAGCAGATCGCAAGAGAAACTTTTTTCCATATCCATTTCCCGAGCGGGATAATAATACAAACACTCCTGCCGATCCGGCATTTTAAGAAAGAGAGGGCAACAAATTTAATTTGTTGCCCTTTTAAATTTTTGCAGAGGCTGTAAAGCACTTTTTTAATATAAAATATTCGTTTTATCCAGGTTATAATTTATTAAAGCCTCATTCTTCTGTTAAATTATCGTAATCAGATCAATTACGTCATAAACCAGAACATTCTTTTAGGGATACAACATCTGATCTTAAGCAGAGGTGTAAAAGATTTTAATTTTTTAAAATTTGCGTGTTTTTGCGTTTTTATGCAATAATGTGTTGTGCGTTAGATAGAAAAATCTTTCTTGTTTGTTTTTTTATTGGAAAACATTTATGATATTAGCTAAACATTGGAAAAGAATGCGTTATTGTGCGTGTTTGGCAAACAACAAACAAAATAACTAACAAAAAACAACTAAACTATTATTAATCAAAACCTAATTGGCAGTTTATGAAAAAAAAACTACTCTTAATTTTTATCGGTACGTTTTTGTTGCTGGCTCATGCCATTGCGCAACAAATAACCGTTACAGGTAAGGTTACGTCAGAAGACGGACCAGTACCCGGAGTTTCCATCAGAGTGAAGGGGAGTACCGTGGTATCACAAACGAATGGCGATGGAGTCTATTCAATTAAAGCATTAAAAACAGATGTATTAAGTTATACGTATGTTGGATATGCAATTGTGGAAAAAAATGTCGGCAATAATACCATATTAAATGTTGTTTTAAGACAAAATACAAATTCACTTAATGAGGTTGTTGTCACAGCGTTAGGGCAAACCGCCTCAAAGAGGTCGTTAGGTACGGCCCAGCAGACTGTTAAAGGTGCAGATATTGCTCAAACACAACGTGAAAACTTTGTAAATGCTTTACAAGGTCGTGTTGCAGGTGTTGAGGTAACAAGCACTTCTGGTGTTCCTGGTGCTTCATCTTCAATTACTATTCGTGGTATAAGTTCAATAAGCGGGAGTAATCAACCGCTATTTGTTGTAGATGGTTTGCCAATAGATAATAAAACATTAAATACATCTGCCTTTTATTCAGATAACAGTTCTACAACAGGCTTATTTAACAGGGGGGTCGATTTTACCAACCGTGCAGCGGATATTAATCCTGAAGACATTGAAAGTTTGGTGGTTTTAAAAGGTCCAGAGGCTGCGGCCTTATATGGTATTGATGCAGCAAATGGAGCTATTGTGATTACCACAAAAAGAGGTAAAGCAGGAGAAGGAATTATCAATTACAATAATAGCTTCAGGGTTGAAAAAACAAGCTATAAGCCAGAATTACAAAGAGAATTTGGCTTAGGAAGTGGCGGGGTAGCTGCTGGTACGGCTTTTACTTACTTTGGCCCTCGATATGCCGAAAATACACAGTTTTATGATAATATTGATGGTTTCTTCCAGACAGCATTTACACAAAAACATAATTTATCTTTAGAAGGTGGTCGTAATGAATCAAACTATCGTGTATCTACGTCTTACACCGATCAAAATGGGGTAGTGCCAGGTTCAGATTATAGTCGATTTACCTTAACCGGTTCGGCTGGAGGTAAATTGAATAATTGGTTGTCTGTCGATTTTTCAATGAATTATTCTTATGCGTTAAATAACCAGGCTTTTAAAGGTGATGGTGGAGCATTAATTGGCTTACTTTTATGGCCTCAGGAAGATGATGCAAAAAATTACTTAACAGCATCGGGTGCACGCAGAAGGTTTACTACTGCTACAGATTTGACTTCTGAAATCGAAAACCCCTATTTTAATGTTAATAAAAACAGAAATACAACAAAGAACAACCGTATTTTATCAAATGCTTCTTTTACAATTACGCCCGTTAAATGGTTAAATATTAAATCTATTTTTGGTATTGATGCTTATAACAACAATGCCATGTTGGTTAGCCACCCGGAGAGTAGAAGAGGTTTATTAAAGGGGGGTATTCTGGATATTGCCAATGATAATACGAGAAACGTAAACTCACAAACATTAGTTAACTTAACTAAGCAAAATATAACAAAAGATATTACTATTGATTTTACAGCTGGTAATGCTATCAAAGCTTTAAAATCTACCATCGAAAGTTCTTATGGTGAAAACTTTTTAGACCCTAATTTTATCTCAATTAACAATACTACAGCAACATTGAGAAATGCCAAATCAACAATTGCTGAGCAAAGGGTAGTAAGTTTGTTTGGAAGGGCTACTTTAGGATATAAAGACTATTTATACATTACAGCTACTGGCCGTAATGACTGGACATCTACTATTCCTCCAGGTGCAAATTCGTTCTTCTACCCTTCAATTTCAGGCAGTTTTATCTTCACTGACGTGCCTGCATTTAAACCAGCTTTGAGTAAAATATTTACCTCTGGTAAATTAAGAGCCGCTTATGCCAATGTGGGTAAAGATGCAAGACCTTATGCGTATGTGCCTGCTCTTGAGAGTAAAACAACCGTAGGTGGTGGATATGGCTATGGTTTTACAGGGCCTAATCCTGATTTGGTACCAGAATTTGCAAGTTCTTACGAGTTTGGTACAGAGTTGGCTTTCTTTAGTGATAGATTAGGTCTTGACGTTACTTATTATAATAAAGAAACACGTGACCAAATTGTTAATGATATTAGAGGTAGTTATGCTACCGGTTATGTTTTATTTAACTTAAACGGAGCTAAAACCCAAAACAAAGGTTGGGAAATAAGTTTGAGAGGCACGCCTGTTAAAACCCCAAGTTTTAGCTGGAATATTTTAGCCAACTTTGATGCTACACGTGGTAAAGTTTTGGAATTGCCACGCTCATTACCTGAATCATATGTTTCTGATACCTGGTTATATGGGAATGTTAGAAATGGTGTAACCCCAGGCTTTTCTACTCGTTCATTAACAGGATATTTTTATTTGAGAAATAATAACGGTGATATCTTAATCAACCCGGCAAATGGTTTGCCTGTACGTTCAACAATCTTTATCGAAGGTGGCTATGATAGACAACCTGACTTTCAGTTAGGTATAACCAATAGTTTCACATATAAAGATTTTTCTCTTTCCTTCTTACTTGATATTAGAAAAGGTGGTGATGTATTTAATGGAACACAGGCTTTCTTAACACAACGCGGTCTGTCAACCAAAACGTTAGATCGTTTGCAACCGAGGGTAGTTACTGGTGTATTGCAAGATGGTAAAGAAAATTCTGCAAACCCAACAGTTAATAACATCTCAGTAACGCCTTTCTATCAAAATGGATTTTATTCAACGATGAGTGAAGAGCTTTTTATAGAAAAAGATATCAACTGGATCAGATTAAAAGATGTTACATTGCAATATCGTTTGTCGCAGAACCTATTAAAAAGGCAAAAATTTGTTAAAAGTGCAAGTGTGTTTGTAACCGGAACAGATTTATTCCTGATCACGAACTATTCAGGTCTGGATCCTGTTGTTAGCGGAAATACAGCTGCTGTTGGTGGATCTGGGGCGCAAGGTGTAGATTATGGCAACTTTCCAATGCCTGTTGGCTTGAACTTTGGAATTAAAATTGGTTTATAAAGAAAATAAAAATGAAAAAGATATATATAATAATAATTCTTTTCAGTCTACTTTCCTTAGGTAGCTGTAAAAAATTTCTGGATGTCAACACAAATCCAAATAACCCTGAGCGGGTTGAAGCAAATTTATATTTGTCCCCGATGTTACATTGGATGATTACCGCGCCAACTTATGATGCAAGGTTCGTTGGTAGATATACTCAAAACTGGACTTTAACATCAACAAACAGTACTTGGGATAGACAAGGTTATGATCCGAGTTCGGACAATGGTGGTCAAGTATTTAGAATGACTTATTTCGACTTTGGTCAAAACCTGGTTGATATGAATACTAGAGCCGAACAAGAACAAAGATGGGACTTGTTAGGTGTAGGGCAAATTTTAAAAGCATGGGGATGGATTACTTCAACTGATTTACATGGTGAAATTATAGTTAAAGAGGCTATAAATCCTGCTAAAACAACATTCGCATACGATACTCAACAGTACGCGTATGAAGAATCATTAAGGCTTTTAGATGCGGCAATTGCCAACTTAAAACGTACTGATGGTGGGGTTAATGCAACTATTTTAGGTAAAACTGACATCATTTATAAAGGAGATGTTAATAAATGGATTAAATTTGCTAATGGCTTAAAAGCGATGATTTTGAATCATTACTCTAATAAACCCAATTATAAACCTGACGATGTAATTGCCCTTGTTGACGCATCATTTACCAGCAACGCAGATGATGCTTTATTGGCTTATACAGGAACTGCAAATGACGACATCAATTTCTATGCTGCCGCTCGTGATAACTTAACAAGTTACAGACAGACAAGATTTATTTTGAGTATGTTGGATGGAACTGTTTTTACCGGAACTCAGGATCCGAGATTAACACGTATGTTATCTCCGGCGCCCGATGGTGTATACCGTGGCTTGGAGCCAACTTTCGGTATCGGAGCGTTAACTGCCGCTCAACAGCCAAATAATTTTTGGGGATATAGCTCTTTGGCATTAGCAAATGCATCAATTTCTACACCATCCAGATATATTTTTGGAAGAAAAAGTAAATTGCCTGCTATGACTTATGCCCAGCTACAGTTTATTAAGGCCGAGGCAGCTTATAAAAAAGGTGATAAAGCGACTGCGCTAGATGCATACACGAAGGGGATTTCTGCTCATATCGATTTTGTTAATGCGAGAAATACAGATGACGGTCAATCGCCAACACAAATTAGTGCAGCTGAAAAATCAGCATATCTGGCATTGCCTTCTGTGGTTCCAACTAGCGCTGCTGCATTAACTTTATCTCAAATTATGTGTCAAAAATATATTGCACAATGGGGATGGGGCCATTTAGAACAATGGACAGATTTAAGAAGATACCATTATACCGATAAAGATCCTGTTGTTGATAAACAAGTTTTTGCTGGGTTTACAGTACCAACAAATCTTTACCAAGACAATGGAGGCAAGTTCGTTTATAGAATTAGACCAAGATATAATTCTGAATACGTTTGGAATAGAGCTGAACTTGATAAAATAGGTGGCTTGGCTACTGATTACCATACCAAAGAAACTTGGATCACTTTACCCTAATTCGAAATAACATGAAAAATAAATATATTATAATTCCGGTATTTGCATTCTTGCTATCCATGCTGTTGTATTCATGTGAAAAGAATGCTGTCCAAATTATTGATGTACCCGTTAGTGGTGCCCAATTAAAATTCTTCAATTTTGGAGTAAATGCGCCTATAGTTAATTTTTATGCCAACGATACAAAAGTTTCTGCGGCACTATCTGCTACCGGATCGGAAAGTAGCACTACAGGTGTTGCCTACGGTGCTGTATACCCATCCGTTAATTCGTATGCAGTAATAGCACCTGGTACTTATAATTTTAAAGGACAAAGGCCTTCAACCGTTTCTACTGATGCCAATTTGGCGATATCAACATTGAATACATCTGTACAGGAAGGTAAAAATTATTCTTTGTATCTATCAGGAATATACAATGCCTCAGCTAAAACAATAGAATCCTTTATTGTTGAGGATGTACTTCCGCCTGTTGATACATCTGGTGGTTATGTTCGTTTTGTACATGCTATTTCAAATGCAAACCCTTTTAATTTGGTATTGAAAAATACAACTACTGGAGCAGAAACGGTTGTTGCTACTAATATTGCATATAAATCAGCATCAAGTTTTGTAAAGGTGCCATTTGGTATTTACGAATTATATTGCCGTTATCCCAATTCTTCAACTAATGTAATCTCAAGAAATGGAACTTCGGCAGTTTCCGTGATTAAAGCAAATACTTATACGTTTAGTATTAGAGGTGATATGACGGTAACTTCTACAACAGCTACCAATAGGCCATTTATCGACAATACACCAAATAGGTAACCTGTTGATTTGGTTTTACTTTTTAGTAATGTCCAACCAAATTATACTAATTTCACTTTGAAGTTGCAAAGCCGCTTGTTATGATTAACAAGCGGCTTTGCTTTTTATAGGAATCTAATTGCATTTAGAACACAGTAAAGCATTATTAATGCTCGCTAACCTTCAGGGTTATAAAATTAGATTCCAGCGCTTTAATTTTAAAATTACAATATTTTAAACCCTAAGCTCAATTGAAAAAGGTTTGGGGTTTGTTTGTACTTATCACTCTTGCTAATGTTGCTAACGCCGGCTTCATAACGTAAATCGACAGAAATGCTGCCCACATCTACACCAGCACCCGCCTGAATACCAAATGCCTGATTTTTGTAATTGTCAAAATCCGTAGCTTGATCATAGGCAGCGTTAAAAGTAGAATTGTCGCTCAATACTAAAGATAAAACCGGACCAGCCATTACACGGAAGTTTAAATTTTTGGCGCCAAATTTTGTACCCAATAATACCGGGATGTCTAAAGTGGTAAACTTTACTTTACCTTCTGCAGTAACTTCGTTATTATTATTATTGATAAAGCTTATAAATTTATTGCCTTTGCTACCAATATAAGCCTCAGGTTGTACATAAAAGCTTTTTCCGCCAATACGTGCCCACGCCCCAACTTGGTAGCCCAAACGATTTTCTTCACTGGCGAAATCCGAATTTATTTTAGCAAGATTTACGCCTGCCTTAACACCGAGGTTAAAAGTTTGTGCTTGTAATGTTGCCCAGCCACTTGTTAGAAGGACAATAAGGATGATGATCTTTTTCATTTTTTGTTAATTTGTTTTTAGGGTTAAAGTCAATTAAGACTCTGATCTTTTAACTTAAATTTTATGGTTTTTAAACCTGATTTAGACTATAACGCAATTTTAACAGAATTATCGTGTGTAAAATCGCCGCTAATTTCACCTTTTTTTGTCAGTATCCATAAAAAGCTACCGGCTGTGCCACAAATATTTTTTACTTTTGCATCAAATAAATTTTGCTATGGCTAATTTTCAACTTACCGCAGAAACTGCATTTAAAGTAAAAACAAAGTTCTTAAGGAAATATCGTGACCTTGCCAATGAGCCTTTGGATTTTACACCTGGTAAAGAAGATCAGCTTGTAAGTGATTTAATGCGTCTGGTAAAACGCGATCGTACCTACATAGAATTTACAATCCAGAAAGCACTAGCCGATACTAAAGGAAACAGACTTTAGTTTTAAACTCAATTTCTTTTCCTGCTGAACATTTCTTCAGAAACTGTAGCTTATTGCATTAAGGTGTAAACATGCTGTTTTTAATATTTATCTCTTTTTGTACATTTACCTTGTACAAGTCGTCAACAGATCACAAATATTTCAGGCGTTATTTCAATAGGCCTATAAAAGCATAAACGATGAAAAAAATTAAATATGGCATAATTGCAGTTGTTTCGGGTATTGCAATTGTATCTTTTTCTTTTAAAGAGGATTTATTTCTGGTTTCTAAAAACCTGGATATTTTTGCTTCCCTTTATAAAGAAATCAATGTTAATTATGTGGATGATACGAATGCGCCACAATTGATGAAAACAGGTATTGATGCGATGCTTGATAGTCTGGACCCGTATACTGAATATGTTCCCGAATCGGAAATAGAAGATTACAAGCTTAAATATGTTAGTACTCAGTATGGTGGTATTGGCGCAGGCACAGTATTTATAGATGGGAAACTATTTGTTAATGATGTGAGCGAAGGTTATCCTGCAAATAAACAGGAAGTTAAACCCGGAGATCAGGTATTAAAAATTAATGGAATAGAGATAAAGGGTAAAGACCGTAGTGAGGTGAGCCATTTGTTAAGAGGGCCAAAAGGAAGTACGGTAGATTTAGCCATTCTCCGCGAAGGAAAAGAGATTTTAAAGAAATTAATCCGTGAAGAAATTAAACAACCAAATGTATCTTATTCCGGTATGGTTGGCGATGGTATAGGTTATATTAAGTTGGATAAATTCCTTGAAAACTCTGGCCAGGAAGTTAAAGATGCCCTGGTTAACTTAAACAAAGAAAATCCTAAAGGCATTATTTTGGATTTAAGAAATAACGGTGGGGGCATTTTGCAGGAAGCGGTTAAGATTGTTAACCTTTTTGTAAATAAAGATCAACTTATTGTAACGCAAAAGGGTAAAAATGTAGAGAAGACCGTTACCTATAAAACACAATTGATGCCGATATCAGTTTCGGTTCCGCTGGTTGTGTTGGTTAATGCAAATTCTGCCTCAGCATCAGAGATTGTTGCAGGTTCTTTGCAGGATTTAGACAGAGCCGTTATAATTGGCCAAAGGAGTTATGGAAAGGGTTTGGTTCAGCAAACGTTTAATCTTCCTTACAATAGCCTGGTAAAGGTAACAGTGGCTAAATATTATACGCCATCAGGAAGATGTATTCAGAAATTGGATTATGCACATAAAGACGCAGAGGGGAGAGCAGAGCGTTTTGCCGATTCAACCATTACCATGTTTCAAACCAAAGCTGGCAGAAATGTTTATAGTGGCAATGGCGTTTATCCGGATGTGGTAACTGATGCTTTAAAGTTAAGTCCGGTTACAATTTCCATGCTGAATAAAAACTTATTCTTTAACTACATCAATCAATATGTAAAAAATAAATCCAGCCTGCCATCAGCGAAAGCTTTTCAGGTATCGGATGCAGATTATACCGCTTTTACCAATTCACTTGCCGATAAAGATTTAAGTTATCAAAGTAAAACAGAACGTTTGCTTTCTGATTTGCGTTTAGAGGCCGAGAAGGAAAATAAATCAGAAGAAGTTAAAGCCGATTTGGAAAATCTTAAATATAAACTCACCTCTTCAAAAAAGAACGACCTGGCTACGCATAAAGCAGAAATTAAACGGGTGCTGGAAGCGCAAATTGTAGGTCGCTATTTTTATGATAAAGGCCGGATAGAACAAAGTTTTCAATACGATAAAGAACTGGCTGCTGCTAAAACATTATTTAACAACCAAACGCAAATGTTAGCCATACTAAAAGGCGATGGCAATTATAAAATAATCGGAAAACCAATTAAAGATACGGCTTCAGTAAATTAGAAATTGATTTTAAATAGAAAGCCCGGCTTACGTTAATGTAGCCGGGCTTTTGCTTTTTATTGATATTTACAAAAGGAAACCTAGTGTAATTTAACTTTTAAACCATCCATATTGTTATTTAACTGAAGCTGACAGGCTAAGCGTGAGTTTGGCAACAAATCCGGCAAGGTATCTAACATTGCATACTCATCGTCAGTCATTTCATTTAACTTTTCTTCACCTTCCAAAACATCAACACAACAGGTTGCACATAAAGCCATGCCTCCACAGGTAGCCAAAATATCATATTCTGATGCCTTTAAAAACTCCATCAGGCTAAGGCCCATATCGGTTGGGGCAACATGTTCAGTTACAGAGCCGTCCGGCTCCTGCATATATATGTTAATGTTATTTTCCATGTTAAGGGTTTACTTATACTAAAATGCAAATATAAGTAAAGCCAATTAAAATTCAGCTACGCCGTTAACAGTTGTATATTTCATCGTGTACTTCACACCAGGGTTCATATACTGGTACGCACTATGGCTCATTAAAGCTGCTTCGTGGAAACCGCAAAGAATCAGTTTTAACTTATTGGTATAAGTGTTAATATCGCCAATTGCATAAATACCCGGAATATTGGTTGAATAATCGTCTGTGTTTACTTCAATAGCACTTTTGCTGATGTTTAGATTCCAGTCTTCAATCGGACCTAATTTAGGACTTAAACCAAACAATGGAATTAAGTGATCCGCATCTACCACAGATTTTTCCATGGTACGGTTTTGAACAATCTCCACTTTTTCAAGTTTGTCTGTTCCGTGTACGGCGTGTAAATTGCTGTTTAAAACCAGGTTGATTTTTCCACTTTCTGCCAATGCCATTACTTTAGCAACAGAATCAGGTGCGCCACGGAAACTTTCGCTTCTGTGAATCAATGTTAATTCAGAACAAACTTCAGCAAGGTAAATGGTCCAGTCCAGGGCTGAATCACCACCACCGGCAATCACCATTTTCTGATCACGATATTTTTCAGGATCAAGGATCATGTAGTTTACACCTTTGCCATTTTCAAAATTCTCTAAATTTTCTACTGCAGGTTTACGGGGCTCAAAACAGCCCAAACCGCCTGCAATAACAACAACCTTTGCTTCGATTATGGTACCCATATTGGTGGTTAAAACGAAATCAGCTTCACCGCGTTTTTCTAAACCTTCAATACGCTCGCCCAAAGTAAATGTTGGATGGAAAGGTTTTGCCTGCTCCATTAAATTATCGATTAGTTCCTGAGCTAAAACAGAAGGGTAACCCGGAATATCGTATATCGGTTTTTTAGGATAAATTTCAGAAAGCTGACCACCAACCTGAGGCAGATAATCAATTAAATGGCAACGCATTTTTAATAAACCGGCTTCAAAAATGGCAAACAAACCAACCGGACCAGCGCCAATTACGGCTATATCAGTAGAGATCATTCAAAAAAAATTTGATGCAAAGTTACAAAATAAAGTATTATCAATATTGTTATTTAGAAATATTCCAGATAATTCTGCAAGAAATTAATTTCCAGTATTTTATATGCTTTAGCTTAACCTTAAACAAAACTTAAAGTGATTTTATCCATTAAAACAAATTATAATTGGTCTATAGGTTTGGTAGAAATTATTTTAATAGCCTTTAAAAGACGAATTGCTTTAAGGGATTACCAGCTCATTCCCAAATTTTGAAATACAAAACTCCATATATCCGAAGCCTCTTCTATCATTTTGGTGGTTGGTTTCCCGGCACCATGACCCGCTTTGGTTTCAATTCTGATTAAAATTGGATTAGGGCCTTTATATTTCTCCTGTAAGGTTGCTGCAAACTTAAAAGAGTGTGCCGGAACCACCCGGTCGTCATGATCGGCTGTGGTAATTAAAGTTGCTGGATAATTTACTCCACTTTTAACATTGTGCAAAGGCGAATATTTAATCAGGTAACCGAAATCTTCTTTTTTATCGCTCGTGCCGTATTCAACTGCCCAACCCCAGCCAACGGTAAATTTATGGTAACGCAGCATATCCAAAACGCCAACAGCCGGTAAAGCTACTTTAAATAACTCCGGACGTTGTGTCATGCAGGCCCCAACCAATAAACCACCATTTGAACCACCAGAAATGGCAATTTTCTCCGGTTTGGTATATTTTTCTTTAATCAGGTATTCTGCTGCTGCGATAAAATCATCGAAAACATTTTGTTTTTTCTCCAGCATTCCGCCTTTATGCCAGGCCTCGCCATATTCGCTGCCACCACGTAAACTTGGCTGAACATAAATCCCTCCTTTTTCCAGAAACAACATTCTTGATAAACTGAAACCCGGAGTTAAACTGATTTGAAACCCACCATATGCGTACAGAAAAACAGGATTGTTGCCATCAAGCTTAATTCCTTTTTTATGCACAATAAACATGGGCACTTTGGTTCCATCTTTTGAAGGATAAAAAACTTGCTTGGTTTCATAACCTTCGGTATTGAATTTCAGTTCCGATTTTTTATAAAGTGTTGATTCGGCTTTAGCCACATCATAGCGATAAGTTGTTCCTGGCGTAGTGAAATTACTGAAGGTATAGAAAAATTCAGTTTCATCTTTGTAACCTCCAAAACCATTTACCGTACCAATATCGGGTAATTTTACCTCACGAATTTTCTTACCCGATAAATCAAATTGAATAATATGTGTGCTCGCATCTTTGAGGTAATTGGCCCATAAAAAGCCTCCACCGGTACTAATGCCCTCGATAGGTAACTGGGATTCAGGAATAATTTTCTTCCAGTTTTCCGGTTGTGGATTTTTAGGATCAACCAAAACTACCTGTTTATTCGGCGCATTTAAATCCGTGTTTAATAAAAGCTGATCGCCAACATTTTCAATTATACTGTGGTTGTTTTCAAAACCCTTTACCAAAAGCGAGATTTTACCAGCAGGATCTTTTAAATCCTGATAATATAAAGCATTGCCCGAGGTGCCCGCTGAAGCATAAATAATAAGAAAACTTTCGTCTTCGGTAACACTGGAGCCAAAATATAAGTTCGGATTCGTTTTATCTTCGAAAATTAACTTGTCATTTTTCTGCTGATCTCCCAGTTTGTGGAAATAAATTCTTTGGTATTTATTCGCTGCCGAAAGTTCCATTCCCTTCGCAGGCTCATCATATCTGCTGTAATAAAAGCCATCATTTTTCCAGGCAGCGCCAGAGAATTTAGTCCATTTTAATTCATCCGCTAGTTTAGTTTTAGAGGCAATATCCATTACATAAATATTGCTCCAGTCTGATCCGGATTGTGCTACTGAATAAGCGATGTATTTTTTATCGTGCGAAAGTCCGAGCAGAGAAACAGAAGCCGTTCCATCAGAAGAAAGTTTGTTCGGATCAAGAAATAATTCTTCTTTCCCATCGAGTCCTTTTTTAATATACCAGATGTTTTGGTTTTGCAAGCCGTCATTTTTGGTGAAAAAATAATATGCTCCAGCTTTAAAAGGCGCAGTTTCTTTTGGGTAATTCCATATTTCGGTCAAGCGTTTTTTTATATCTGCCCGATACGGGATTTGATCTAAATAATTTTGAGTAACCTTATTTTCTGCTATAACCCATTTGGCTGTTTCGGCAGAAGTATCGTTTTCTAACCAGCGATAAGGATCGGTTATGGTTGTACCGAAATAATTATCGGCTGTTGCATCTTTCTTAGTTTCAGGATATGTCATTAAAGTAATTTTTTCAGCAGGTTTTTGACTTTGTTTACAGGCAAAAAGACTTATTGCAAATAAGCCTAAAATGAGTGGTTTTTTCATTTTGATTCATATTTATTTACTAATATATGATTTTGCAACTTAATGAACGGCGCATGTTTGCTTCCTGCTTTGTTCTTTTTCTTTACCTTTGAGGTTATACATGGGCAAGAACATTTATTTCGCTTCTGATTTTCATTTAGGCACACCCAATTATGCCGAAAGCCGCTTGCGTGAAGCACACATTGTAAACTGGCTTAATTTTATTGAGCCCAATTGTGCCGAGTTATTTTTAATGGGTGATATTTTTGATTTCTGGTTTGAATACAGCAAGGTAGTTCCAAAAGGTTTTATCCGTTTGCAGGGTAAGCTTGCTGCAATGGCTGATGGCGGAATTAAAATTTACTTTTTTAAAGGCAACCACGACATGTGGGTTCGGGATTATTTTACCAAAGAAATAGGCCTTGAAATTATAAGTGATGAACTAATTATGGAGCGTGGAGGGAAGAAATTCTATCTGCACCATGGTGATGGTTTGGGGCCAGGTGACGCGAAATACAAATTTTTGCGTAAAATTTTCAGAAGTAGACTTTGTCAGTGGTTATTTGCCCGTTTGCACCCAAATTTGGGTATTGGCATTGCCAATGGATGGAGTAAAAGCAGCCGTGCAGCTGGAGATGAGAAAGAAGTTTTTTTAGGAGAAGAAAACGAGTGGCTTGCCATTTATGCCAAAGAACAACTTAAAAAAGAACATTTCGACTATTTTATTTTCGGACACCGGCACTTGCCTTTGGATATAAATTTAGGCAATGGAAGTCGCTATGTGAATATTGGTGAGTGGTTAAATTATTTTTCATATGGTATTTTTGATGGGCAGGATTTAAAATTGGAATATTTTAAGCAGGGGAGTTAAAAGGCTTTTTTATTTTTTTTGAAAGCATTATTTGTGCAACTATTTAAATTAGCCTTGCTTTTCATTATAGTTCCGATTGAAAAACCGGAAGCTGCCATTTCAATCCCATTTATTAACCGCGGCAATCGCGACTATTGCAACTGGATGTTTTGAAAAGGAAATGCCCTTGTTATTAAACCCGATAGTACGGATGCCAATTTTTCATTGGCAGAAGGGATAGCGGGACTTTCGGCTGCCCTTATTTTACCGAACCACTTATTTCCCGTAAAAACTAAAAAACAGGTTGAAACCGATTATTTCTACTCCAAACTAATTCAGCTTTTTTCCTTATTTTTGCATTTCTTTTATTGCAGGTGTTTAGTAAAACTAAATCCTTACCCGTTAATTTGGTGTAAAACCCCAGGAACAAAAAGTGAAACTTATTTGTTTCTATGCAATGAAGAGCGTTTTCAAATTGAAATTAGAATATGTTAGATAAATTAGAGGCCATAAAGCTGCGTTGGGAAGATGTAGAAGAGCAATTGAGTAATCCTGATGTGATACAGGATATGAAACGCTTTGCAGCTTTAAACAAGGAATATAAAGATTTAGGCAAAATTGTAGATGAATATAAAGTCTACAAAAATGTGATGAGCAATATTGATGCAAATAAGGAGATTTTATCGGTTGAAAAAGATCCTGAAATGCGTGATATGGCAAAGGAAGAATTAGACTTGTTACTAAAGCAGCAGGAGGAAATGGAGGCAAACATTAGGTTAATGTTGATTCCAAAAGATCCCGAAGATGCTAAAAATGCCGTTTTTGAAATCCGTGGAGGAACCGGTGGAGATGAAGCTGCGCTTTTTGCAGGCGATTTATACCGCATGTATACCCGCTTTTTTGAAACTAAAGGCTGGAAAGTTGAAACTGTTGATGTTACCGAAGGTACCGCTGGTGGATATAAAGAGGTGATTTTAAAGGTTAGCGGCGAAGATGTTTACGGCCAGTTAAAATACGAGAGTGGAGTACATCGTGTGCAACGTGTACCTGATACGGAAACGCAGGGGCGTGTACATACCTCGGCGGCATCGGTAGCGGTGTTACCCGAAGCAGAAGAAATTGATTTATACATCAACCCTGCCGATATTGAATTGCAGACTTCGCGTTCAGGTGGTGCGGGTGGACAGAATGTAAACAAGGTTGAAACGAAAGTTCAGCTTACACACAAACCATCGGGTATTGTTGTTGTGTGCCAGCAGGAGCGTTCGCAATTGGGTAACCGTGTTATTGCGATGGAAATGTTGCGCAGCAAGTTATATGACATCGAATTGCAAAAAAAGAATGGTGATATTGCTGCTAAACGTAAAACAATGGTATCTACGGGAGACCGTTCAGCAAAAATCAGAACATACAATTATCCTCAGGGAAGGGTTACCGAACACCGTATTGGTTTAACCATGTATAACCTGCCAACTATTATGGATGGTGACATCCAGGAGATTATTTCTGCTTTACAGTTTGCAGAAAATGCAGAGAAAATGCAGGAAGGTGCTGTAAATTAATCAGTTGAAAGTATTTGAAAAAAAAGTTTGCAAATAAAAATATAGTCTCTATATTTGCAACCTCGAAAGAGACAAGAGGTTCTAACTTTAAAGAGGAACAAAAGGAGTGGTAGTTCAGCTGGTTAGAATGCCTGCCTGTCACGCAGGAGGTCGCGGGTTCGAGTCCCGTCCATTCCGCAACAAAAGCCTTAACTTGAAAAAGTTGAGGCTTTTTTGTTTTAATGAAATAAAATTCGCCCATCCCTACATTCAGGAAGTACCTCATTTATATTTCGATCTAATTCCTGGATTTCCCAAAATGATAAATTTGGACTTTTGAACAAACTAATTGTTCATTATTTTAAATGATCTTTGTTTAATTAAAAATAAAAAGAAACGATAAGTCCGTATAACTGATCAGGTTAGGGCTTTTAAAAAATAAAACAATGCAAATAAAAGTAATAATAACAGGAAGTACAGGTATGGTTGGCGAAGGGGTTTTGCTGGCCTGTTTAGCAAATCCGAATGTAGCTGAGGTGCTGATTATCAACAGGAAACATTTGGATAGAAATGATCCTAAATTAAAGGAATTGTTGTTGCCCGATTTTTCGAGGCTGGATGAATTTAAAGAGCAGTTAAGGGGTTACGATGCTTGTTTTTATTGTGCTGGTATAAGTTCTGTAGGTGTAACAGAAGATGATTTTACAAAGGCAACTTATGGCATTACCGTACCTTTTGCCGAGACACTTTCTGGCATAAACCCTAACATGGTTTTTAACTATGTGTCGGGTCGCAGAACAGATGGTACGGAGCAAGGAAAAGTGATGTGGGCACGTGTAAAAGGTAAAACCGAAAATGCGCTGATGAATTTGCCCTTTAAAGCACAGTATAATTTTCGTCCGGGCTTTATGAAGCCCATTAAAGGGCAAAAAAATATAAATACTATTTATAAGGTTTTTGCAGCTTTATATCCCTTATGGATTACATTTTTACCCAATTGGACTTGTACCATGCAGGAAGTAGGGCAGGCCATGATTAACAGTGTGCTAAAGGGGTATCCTGAACAAATTATTGAGGTTGCCGATATTAAAAAACTGGCAAAGTTATAAGTCTATGAAACGTTCCTTTAAGATTTTAAAACGAATAGGACTTGTACTTTTGTGCTTAGTCGCATTGCTTGCAATGGCTACTTTTCTTTACCTTAAACAGGCACAGTTCGGGCAAGCGCCTTCTGGTGACAGGCTGGCAAAAATTGAGAAATCTATCCATTATAAAAACGGCAAATTTCACAATCTAATTGAAACGCCAACCTTATCGAAAGGGTATAGCATTTGGGGTGAAACGTATAATACGCTTTTCAAAAGCCATCCAAGACGTACTCCGATTGATAGTTTGCCTTCTATTAAAACCAATTTGAAAACATTATCGCCTGATACCAATGTGGTGGTGTGGTTTGGGCACTCATCGGTATTTATTCAGCTTAATAAAAAGCGCTTTTTGATTGACCCCGTTTTTAGCGGCCAGGCATCACCTTTGCCCGGTTCGGTAAAGGCGTATAAAGGAAGCGATATTTACACCGCCGATGATATGCCTGAAATAGATTATTTACTGATTTCTCATGACCACTACGATCATTTAGATTATGAAACCATTGTTGCCCTAAAAGACAAAGTTAAATTTGTGGTTTGCGGATTGGGCGTAGGTGCACATTTTGAACGCTGGGGATATTTACCCAAACAACTTTTAGAAAAAGACTGGAACGAAAAAATAGCGATAGAAAAAGATTTTGTGCTTTTTACCGAAACCTCACATCATGAAAGTGGACGGAGTTTTACACAAGGACAAACCTTGTGGATGTCATATCTAATTCAATCGCCTGATTTAAAGATTTATATTAGTGGTGATGGTGGTTACGACAATAGATTTATCGAAATAGGGAAAAAATATGGAGGAATAGATTGGGCAATTATGGAATGCGGGCAATACGATAAGGCCTGGCAATCGGTACATAATTTACCCGAAGAAGTGGTAAAAGCAAGCCTGGATTTAAAGGCGAAAAATGTTATTCCTGTACATCATTCCAAATTTACATTGGGCAAACATCCCTGGGATGAACCTCTGATCAGAATAACCAAACTATCCGTGCACCAGCCCTACCGTTTGGCAACACCAATGATTGGAGAGTCTGTTTTGCTAAATAAGAGCAATCAACAGTTTAAACAATGGTGGGTAAATATAAATTAGGCGGTAAAATTAAACTGACAATCAGGTATCAGTGGTTCCTAACAGAATGATTTATAATCATACCAATGTTTATTGTTTAGAAATTCGTCTGAAAAACAAGCATAGTAAATAGGTCTAAGTCAATGTAACAAATTTTGACTTTTTGATACTAAATATTTAAAATATGTATTGGTGTTAAGAGATTTTCGCTGATCATATTCAAAACCATCAGGTATTTCTAAAAAAACAAACAATGAAATTAAAAAAAATTACGCTCTATTTATTCTTGCCGATCTTTGTATACCTTGGAATTGGAGCATTGCTCTTGAATTATGAGGTCATTCAGCGGCTTTATATTTTTCCAGGCTGGTCAATAAAACATGGTGCAACTGATGAAGACGATTCGACCGTGAGTAGTGATGGGCCAATAATCTTATATGAAAATGGAAAAATAATTAAATATCAAATTATTCCCAGCGGGAATAAATTTTCGTTAGTCAAAGGAGAAATTACTAAAAAAGATACGCTTAATTGTTATGTTGATGAAACAAAAGACACTTTCAGATTTAAACTGAAAGACAGTTTGAAAAACGAACAAAGTGAATATATTTTACCAGAAAAAATGCTTGTAATCTCAGATATTGAAGGCAACTTTAATGGATTTAAGTCCATTTTGATTGGGAATAATATTATTGATAAAAACTTTAAATGGACATTTGGAAAGAATCATCTGGTTTTGGTTGGAGATTTTTTTGACAGAAATTTAAATGTTACCGAATGTCTTTGGTTAACTTATAAATTGGAAGATGAAGCAGAAAGACAAGGGGGAAAAGTCCATTTTATATTGGGAAATCACGAAATGATGAACTTGAAGGGCCAGACAAAATATTTGAGAGATAAATACCAGGAAAATTCTGACACATTAAAATTAGATTATCAAAATTGGTATGCTAAAAATGCCGAATTGGGAAGGTGGTTAAGAACAAAGAACGGAGTTGAAAAAATAGGAAGTTTCTTATTTGTTCACGCAGGTATAAGCAAAGACTTTCCTAAAAAATATACCATAGAAGAAATCAATCAGCAGATCAGAAATGGCATAGACAAAGTATTTGCAGGAAGTGAACAGGCAAATGATATTTTTATAGGAAAAGAAAGCCCTGTTTGGTATAGAGGCATTTCAACAGAAAAAGAAACACAAAAAGATGTTGATGAAACGCTGTTGAATTATAAGGCAGATAAAATGATTATCGGACATACCATCGTTGATGAAATAAAATATCTTTATAAGCAAAAAGTTATCGACATTGATTTGGAGCATAAAGCAAATTCAGACAAAGGAAAGATGTTTGCACTATGGTACGAGAAAGGAGATTTCTATACAACAGACAATAGAGGAACGAGAACTAAATTAAAATAAAAGCTCCTCATCTTATTGAATAAATGGGAAAATACCTTAAAGTCTTATTGGGAGAAATTTTTTAAAAACAACTCCCAATAATCTTTCTTTCAGAAAATTTAATTAAAGCATTTGAAATGAGGTTCAGTAGGTTACATAAATTTCAGCGAAATTGTGACCTGCTATAGCAATAAACAAAATATAGTCTTTATATTTGCAATCCCGAAAGGGGAAAGAGGTTCTGACTTTAAAGGAGAACAAAAGGAGTGGTAGTTCAGCTGGTTAGAATGCCTGCCTGTCACGCAGGAGGTCGCGGGTTCGAGTCCCGTCCATTCCGCAACAAAAGCTTTAACTTGAAAAAGTTGAGGCTTTTTTGGTTTAAATGCTTTTATAAATGTGATATCTATAGACATATTTGAAAAAGGGTATGCTGACTTTAAACCATCTGCTCACACGAATTTGCTTTTAAACCAATTATTTAATCCATATAAAAAGAATTTTTATTAAAATAAATCGCTAATTTCATTTATACATTAACTAAACATTTAATAAAAAAATTATGGATTTTCTTTGGTTTCTTTTAATCGGAGCAGTATCAGGCTGGTTGGCTGGTCAGCTCTGGAAAGGCTCAGGCTTTGGTTTGCTTGGTAACATTATTGCCGGTATAGTTGGTGGTGTTGTTGGCGGCTGGATAGCCGGTAAGCTTGGTATCGGAGGCGGAGGTTTGCTATGGCAAATTATAATTGCTGCAGGTGGAGCATGGGTAATTCTTTTTCTGATCAGTTTGGTGAAGAAAAAATAAAACTTCCAGCCAGTTAATAAAAATAAAAAAGGGTCATTTAAACCAAATTTAAATGACCCCTTTTTATAATATCTGAACTTTACAAAGGATAGGCGGTTTGATGTTTAACTTCAGATAATGCTAAAAAGCTTTGTATGTTACCCACATGCGGGAGTGATCTTAATTTTCCCTGCAAAAATTCATTGTAGGAAACCATATCCGGCATTACCATTTTCAGCATGAAATCAAAATTACCCGTTAACCGATAGCACTCCATCACCTCGGGCAATTTCACAACTTCCAATTCAAACTGACGCAATACCTCTTCCGAATGATTGGTAAGCTGTATATGTGGAAAAGCAATAAAAAGCGACTTTATCTTTTGGATGTTAACCAAAGCCACTGTATTTTTAATAAAACCAGCCTCTTTCAATTTTTTTACCCGCTCTACAACTGAAGTTATACTTTTTTGAAGCTGATGACTCATTTCTTTTTGGGTCATTAATCCATCTTTTTGCAAAAGGTTTAGTATGGCAATATCCGTTTGATCCAATGTATTAGCACTCATAGATAGATGTTTGACTTAGTGTTTATTTTTCATTTTTTTAAGGCTTTTCAAATATACCTAAAAATTAGATTTTCTTTATTGTGAAGCAATAAAATATCCAAAAACCGATTGTTTTCTTAGTGTAAATTATACAATAAATATCACTTTACGCCGGAGTAAAAAAGAATTTAATTCTGTGCAAATTAAAAGAATTAATTCTAAACCAAATAAACGAAAGGTTGGAGTGACATAAAATAGTTTTTTTAATCAAAATTTTGAGTCTATAATCTTTAAATGTTTAAACCACTGATATTTACGGAGTAAATTTTAACCAAATATGAGTGTACAAACCTTAGTGAAACATAATTTTGGAGCAGGACCTTGTATTCTGCCTTCTTCAGTAATGCAACAAGCGGCTGATGCAGTTTTAAACTGGAATGATTCAGGTCTTTCTATTCTGGAAGTCTCTCACCGGTCTCCCGAATTTGAAGAAGTTGTGCTTAAAACCCAGTTATTGGTTAGAGAACTGCTCAATGTGCCGAAGAATTACTCGGTTTTGTGTCTGCAGGGCGGTGCCAGCACACAATTTTCAATGATCCCTATGAATTTTTTGCAGGGAAAAACGATAGCTTCTTATTTGGATACCGGATATTTTGCGCAAAAGGCAATTAAAGAAGCTCGTTTATTTGGCGATGTTGAAATCGTAGGTTCTTCACGTGATAAAGACTATGCTTATATCCCCGATCATTACCATGTACAGCATGCTTCGGCCTATTTACATGTTACTTCTAACAATACAATTGAGGGAACCGAAATTTTCGATTTTCATGATACAGGTGTTCCGCTAATCTGCGATATGTCATCTGATATTTTTTCCAGAAAAATTAATGTCCGCGACTTCGATCTGATTTATGCCGGTGCCCAGAAAAATATGGGGCCTGCAGGTATGACTTTGGTTATTGTAAAAAATGATCTGTTGGACAGCGTCAAACATCAGGTGCCATCTATGTCTGATTACCGCATTTATAGGGATAATCAAAGTATGTTTAACACGCCTCCGGTATTCGCCATTTATGTATCTATGCTAAACCTGCTTTGGTTAAAAAATGAAGGCGGAGTAGAGGGAATTGAGATTCAAAACAAAAAGAAAGCGCAAATGTTGTATGCTGAAATTGATCGGAATTCCTTGTTTGTTGGTAATGCGAATTTAGCACACCGTTCCCGAATGAATGTTACCTTTAGAATGCGTAATCCTGAAATTGAATCGGACTTTTTAGCGTTTGCTTCAGAGAGGGGCATGGTTGGGATTAAAGGTTATCGTACGGTTGGTGGTTTTAGGGCATCGCTGTACAATGCATTGCCTTTGCATAGCGTTAAAGCATTAGTAAAAGTAATGCAGGAATTTGAAGCCTTACAAACTCAATAAACGTAAAAACAACTTAAATCATGGCAAATATAAAAGCATTCAAGGCTCTGCATCCTAATGGCAGCCGGATTAATAACCGGTTTATTGAGCATGCAGAAGTTGGGCTAGGAGAAGAAATGCTTGAAATAAAACGGATGTTAGTGCCCAAAAAGGGTAGCTCACTGGTTTTGGGAACCATTCAAACTTACGATGATAACCTAAATGAACTGATTGATTCGGGATTATATCATCAGGAAAAAGAACCGGCAATTTATATATACGAGCTGCAAATTAACCAGGGTAGGCAATATGGGGTTTGGGTAATGACGGATATTCAGGATTTGCTTAATGGTGCTATGATTACCCATGAAAATACTTTAGCAGACAGGGAAGCCCGTTTGCACGAGTACAGGAAAGATATTGGCCTGGAGGGGTCTCCGGTATTATTAACGTATCGGCCACAGGCTGAAATTAATGTTTTAATTGAGCAGATTGTAAAAAGCAGGGAGGCAGAAATATTTTCAATCGGTGGGATAGCACATCGTTTATGGAAAGTTAATGAAGTGAATTTTATCTTAAAGTTTAAAAATGCTTTTCAAAAAGTTAACCGCGTTTATGTTGCCGACGGGCACCATCGACTCGCTGCTGCAGAGGAACTGCATAAGGTTAAACCACAGTGGATTACTGCTTTGTACGTGTCGAGTGATCAGATTAAAATAAGTGAATTTAACCGCGTTGTTATTCCAGAAAAAAAAGTGTCGAAATCAGAATTATTTAGTGCGATTGAAACGTATTTTTACATCTCACCAATTCCCGGTAATGTCCCGTTTCGGCCAAATAAGCAACATTGTTTTGGTGTTTGCTTTGATGGGGTATGGTATCAGCTGGATTTAAAAGAAGACAAAGCTATGCTTAAGCAGGAAACCGATGTTGCTATTTTACAACATAAAATTTTGCAGCCGCTGTTTGGTATTGATAATCCTGCAACAAATCCCTGTTTACATTCTTTCCCAACCAATCGATGGGAGGAAATGTTAACCGAAGCAAAAAATAATCCAACTGCAGTGGTGTTTAGTCTTTATCCTATGAGTGTAGACCAGTTAATCGGGCAGGTAGAAAAGCACGTTACCTTACCCCCCAAATCTACTTTTATAGAGCCAAAGATTCCTTTCGGTTTACTTTTGTACAGCCATAAACTTGATGAAGAATAGGTCAGGCTTTTTTTTCAAAATCCAGAATTTTATTTGAAATAAGCATTTTGTCTGCCGGAGATTTAGCAAGTGATAAAGCCGTTTTGAAATGTAAAATAGCTTTAGTGGCATCCACCCCCCGATACAATTCGCCAAGCAGCGAATGATACAAATGATTATCCGTTAGTTTTAATTTTTCCGCTTCAATAATTGCTTCAGCATTCCCGTTGGCTTTAGAAAGTGCATACGTTCTGTTTAGTGCTGCTATTGGAGAATACTCAATTAATAAAAGCCGATTGTAAAGTTGTAAAATGCTTTCCCATTTCTCAGTAGTTTCGGTTTTAAGGGTATGCCAGTAAGCGATGCCTGCTTCCAGATGATATTTAGAAACCCGGTTGCCTTGAGAGGCTTCGCTTAAATAATATTTGCCTTTATTAATGAGTTCTTCGTTCCAAAGTGATTTATCCTGATCCTGGTATAAAATTGTAGCCCCATACTGATCGGTTCTGGCTTCGAACCTTGAAGAGTGGAAGCACATTAATGACAATAAGGCATTGACCGGGGGCGTATTGGTCTGTTTGTTTTCGACGAGTAAAAAAGTTAACCGCATCGCTTCTAAACAAAGGTCTTTACGTAAGCTTGTGTCCTGACTGGAAGAATAATAGCCCTCATTAAACAATAAATAAAGCGTAGTTAATACCGTTTCCAGTCTTTCGTCTATTTCTTTTTCCTTCGGAAACTCAATCTTTACCTGCGCAATACGCAACTTTTCTTTTGCCCTGAAAAGGCGTTTGTTTATGGTTTCCTTGTTGCTTAAAAATGCATCTGCAATTTCAGTAATGCCAAAACCACAAAGGATGCGTAAGGATAAGCTAATTTGTGCTTCAGTAGAAATTGCCGGGTGGCAAAGCGCAAACATCATTTGCAACTGACTATCGGTAATGTTTTTTTCAGAAAGATCGATTTCAATTTCATGGATCTCAGAAGTGGAGTATTGTACCTGCTGTACAATTTTATCCCTGAAAATCTGATTATGCTTAAAATAATTTTTGGCTTTGTTTTTTGCCACGGTATAAAGCCAGGCTGTAGGATTTTCCGGCAAACCTTTGATGCTCCATAATTCTGTGGCCATTAAAAATGTATCGCTTGCAATATCTTCCGCAATTTCAATATGATCAATACCGAATAATTTGCACAGCACCGAAGTTATTTTTCTGTACTCTGTCCGGAATAAATGAGGGATAAATTCTTGTTGTTCCATATTTTAAATAAAGCCTCTGCACTTAATACAAAGGCTTTATCATTTTTAGCTTACAATACGCTTACTTCTCTAACCTCTACAGTTGCACCAATGCTTAAACCCGGGCATTCTTTTGCTATTTCCGTTGCCTCATCAAGAGAAGCCGCTTTAATGGCGATATAACCACCTACAAACTCTTTTGTTTCGGTATAAGGTCCATCTGTTATCAATTCGCTTGAACGGACTACTTTTCCAGAAGGTTCAAGGCGATTTCCTTTATCTGTTAGTTTATTTTGTGCGGCAATACCACCAATCCAGTCCATCCAACGTTTAGTAACGGCCTGGAGTTCTTCTGGCGAGTGCTGGGACGTAGATTTATAATCATTTCTAAATATTAATAAGAAATCTTTCATTTTCGTTTATTTTTTAGTCCGTTATAGAAATAAGAATTAAGTTAACCACCAAACTGGCCCACTTGGTAAGTGCCAACAGCGGCTCCAAAGGCAATGTTTATTCTGTTCCAACCGTTTATGGCAACAATTGCCATAGCCAAATCTATTAATTCTGCTTCAGAAAAATGTTTGCTTGCCTCATCATAAATCACATCAGGCACTAAACCGCCTTCAATTCTGGTAAGCGATTCAGCAAAAGCCAATGCGGCACGCTCCTGCTCCGAATAAAATGGGGCTTCCCGCCATGCATCTAATACATATAAACGTTGCTCTGTCTCACCTTCTGCTCTCAAATCCTTCGCATGCATATCCAGGCAATAAGCGCAACCGTTAATTTGAGATACCCTGAAATAAATTAAATTTAAAATTGATTTTTTAATGGTTGATTTTGCTAAATAACTGCCTAAACCAAACATTGCTTTAAAAGCACCTTGTCCTTTTTCTTGTAGGTTGATTCTCTGTTTCATGTTCATTAATTTTAATTGTTAAAACCGAATGACAACTGAACTTTTGGAAATAGGACAACTTTTAAAGTTTTTATTAAATAATTTATCAATTTATAGGCAAAATGTATGTTTAATGCTTTTTAAAAGAGATTTCAGACGATCAAAAATTGTTAACCTTCTATTCTGGCCATTACTTTTTTAAATAAATTTTTAATTAAATCGATTTCCGTTAAGTATTGGGTTTTCTTTCTGCAACCAAAATAAAGGATATTTTTAAGTTTAACAGATCCTTCCCATATTACTTTAATCTGGCCTTTATCCACTTCTCTTTTGCATAAAAAATCTGGAATAATGGCTAAACCATTACCGCCAGAAAGACAACGCACAATAGAATTTAAATTTGGAACAATATAATTAGGCCTGAAATCGGGATGTTTACCAAAATTTAATTGCCAAAAGCGCAGCAAATGTTCCATATCTCCGGTAGTTCCGTACCATTTCTGGTTTTTTAACCATTCCTCAATAGCGAAGCTATCTTTTTTCTTTACAATTTTTTTAAAGGCCTCATCATCGGTTCCATTCCCACCAACCAGAACAATGGTTTCTGACGAAAAAGCCTCGTGTTCAATATTAGGAGAATTGCCTTTTTGAGGAGTAATAATTAAATCCAGAATGCCCTTATCCAATTGGTCTAACATTTCAGGATATTCTCCAAATTTGATAATCACATTAAATGGAAGGGTAGAAATATATTGCTCAAGGGTAATTTGAAACGTTTCGAAACACATGCCTACACTGATGGTTGGGGTGTGTTTCTCTGTACTTTTTTGGAAATGTTTTTCTGCTTCTTCCAACTTGCTTAAAGGTTCTGTTACAAAATTGTATAATACCTTACCTTTTTCTGTTGGTAACATTTTTCGCCCGGTGCGTTCAAATAATTTGTAACCCACATAACTTTCTAACGAGCTTAAATGTAAGCTCACGCCCGGCTGCGAGATAAAAAGGCTTTCGGCGGCGCCTGTTAAAGTCCCGGTTTTGTAAATCGCCTTAAAACTTCTGTACCATTCTAAATTGACCATGTGCTATTATAATTATGATACAAAGATATGATTTAACTTATTTTTATGATAAGAAATACGGTGGTAATTTTGTGTTATCAAAAAAAGAAAACGATATGACAAAGATATTCATCATTAATGGAGGACAAAAATTTGAGCACTCTGGTGGAAGGTTTAATGAAACCATCGCAGGTGTAACGGCAGATTTTTTTTCAGGCTTAGAAGAATTTGAAGTTAAAACTACTAATATTAACGACGATTACGATCCAAAAGAGGAAGTTGAAAAATATGTTTGGGCCGATGTTGTAATTTATCATACCCCAATTTGGTGGTTTCAAGTGCCACATGGGTTTAAAGCATATATTGATGTTGTTTTTAGTGAAGGGCATAAAAATGGAATTTACCACAGCGATGGCCGTACATCAGCAAATCCAAAAATAAATTATGGAACAGGCGGCATGTTGCATGGTCGAAAATATATGGTAACGACATCATGGAATGCACCAAAAGAGGCATTTACATTGCCAGGCGAATTTTTTAATCAAACCAGTGTAGACCAGGGTATTTTATTTGGCTTCCACAGAATGAATGCATTTACCGGGATGGAGCCTATTCCGGGAATCCACTTTCATGATGTAGAGAAAAATGCGGATGTGATAAACGATATGGAATTGTACAAAGCGCATTTAACCCAAAACTTTATTAATTTAAAAGAATATGAGCATTTATCTGACAGTAACCATTAAGGGTAAAACGGAAAAAACAGAAGCGCTAAAATCACTTTTACTGGATATGGTTGTAAATTCAAGGAAAGAAACCGCTTGTTTACAATACGATTTGCATCATGAGGTTGAAGAAAACATATTTATTTTCCATGAAGAGTGGGCAGATCAGGCCGGATTGGATGCGCACAATGAACAAAGTTATATTAAAGCATTTGTAGAAAAATCCAAAGATCTGGCAGATGATATCGTGATTTACAGCACGAAAAAACTAGCTTAATAAAGATAATCAATTATAAGGTTAATAGGCTGCAATTGCGTGATGAACAATTGTGGCTTATTTATTTAACATTACAACTTAACCCTTTTGGCGGTAAGCGTTGAACCTGCACTGGCAATAACTACACAGGCAACCGCCAAACACTCAGTAAAGTTGAGTTTTTCCTGTAAAAAGATAAAAGCACAAACTGCTGCCGCTGCAGGTTCTAAACTCATTAAAATACTAAAAGTACGCGAAGGGAGTTGTTTTAAAGCTTTCATTTCAAGGGTAAAGGGAATAGCGCTTGATAATAATGCAAGAGCAGCGCCCAAGCCTAATAATTTTAGATTGAGGTTGCTTAACCCGCCACTAAAAATGCCAAAAGGTAATATCAGTGCTGTTGCAAACAGCATTCCAACAGTTACAGCTTCGCCGCCGTTCATAATTTTCGAAATCCGGCCCCCAAGTAAAATATAGGCTGCCCAAAAACCTCCAGCGGTAAGTGCCAGTAATACTCCAACAAGATCAACGCCTTTACCTGTCCACGGTGCAATTAATGCTATACCTGCACCTGCAAGGATTACCCAAAGGAAATCTATCGCTCTTTTTGAACCCAGGATAGCCACCAATAGCGGCCCGAAAAACTCAAGCGTTACGCCTAATCCAATGGGAATTCTTTCGATGGCCATGTAAAAAATCATATTCATAGCCCCCAAAGAAAGTCCATAAGGAATTACGGCTTTCCATTGTTTTGCAGAGAGTTTACCTAAGTTTGGGCGGTAAGCAATCAGTAAAATAATAGCCGATAAACCAATTCTTAATGAAGCAGTACCCGCTGCGCCGATAGAAGGAAATAAACCTTTGGCAATTGCTGCACCAAATTGAACACTTAAAATGGCTAATAATACTGCAGGAAGTGGAGGAATATTGAGTAACTTACTTTTCATTAACAGGTTTGATCTTTGAGCGGGCAAAGTTACCAAATTCAAACCCCTGAAAGGTTAATTTAATGACACATTAAGCCATTTGATCAATATTTAGGCCTTTTTAATCAAAACAGAGGTTTGCAAATGCCACGTTTACAAACCCCTGTTATTAATTTTTGAGTCTTTTAAGAGAACAACTCTTGTTCATCGCGATCAGCGGTTGGTATTTTTTTTAAGAAATCGTCAAATGACGATCCTGTATGATCAGAATAAATACCATAAGCATCTAAAATGTATCCAATATTTTTATCCTGATCTTCTACCAGGTATAAAACAGAATTATCTGCCGGATCAGAGTCGCCTTCAAAGCGGTATGTTTTAACAATAGTTAAATCTTCTGGTTTGTAAATTTTTCCTAAACTTAACGCCTGCATTTTACCATGATCAGACATTTTTAATTCGTTATCTTTTCCTTTTGACCTCAGCTTTTCTAAAATCTGACTTAAGGTATTCATTGCGGTTGACTGTTCCATAGTTATATGATTTTAAGTATTAATTAAACAAGTGGTTAAGCAAATGGTTTTTATCAAATCATTAATTAAAAGTTAAATTCAAATTGCTTTATGTAATTCGCTTCATGTTGTCATCATCATTAAAAAAAACTAAACTATATGGCAACATTAAATGCTCCTGAAAATGGCAAGGCTGTTAAAGGAAGAACCAAAAAATCGGCCCCAAGGGTAGACCTTACAGCTATGGTAGATCTGATGTTTTTACTCACTACGTTTTTTATGCTTACTACGTCGCTGGGGAGTTTAAATGCCGCAGAAATAGCAAAACCAATTCCTGCTGATGAGGCTATGCCTTATCCCGCATCGAGGACAATGACCATTTTGCTGGGTAAAAATAATGAAGCGGCCTGTTACATGGGCGAGATGGAAAAGGCGGAAATGAAAGCCATTTCTATAAAAAATATGAAACAGGAAATTAATGCAAACAAGCAACTGGTTGCCAAAACACATCATAATAATCCAGCAAAACATATGATTGTAATTATTAAACCAACCAAAACCTCAAAATTTCAGGATTTTGTTGATGTTTTGGACGAAATGAAAATAGGGGATATAAAATCTTATTCTATAGATGACGATCATATTTCGGACCGGGAAAAAGATTTCATGAAAAGCAAAGGGTTATAAAGCAAAAAGACCCTTCCAGAATATCGGAAAGGGTCTTTTAATATTATAATAGAATCAATTAAATGCCGAAAGCAGTTTTAACCTGATCTGCATAATCTAATTTCTCCCAGGTAAACAATTCAACCGAAAGCATTTTTTCTTCACCGTTTGGTGTTCTGAAAGTCTTATTAACGGTTTCCGGCTTACGACCCATGTGACCATAAGCAGCAGTTTCGCTATAAATAGGATTTCTTAATTTTAAGCGCTGCTCAATAAAGTAAGGGCGCATATCAAAAATAGATTCTACAATTTTAGCAATCTCGCCATCTGTTTTGTTCACTTTACCTGTACCGTAGGTATTAATATAAATTCCCATTGGTTTTGCAACACCGATTGCATATGACACCTGTACTAAAATTTCGTCAGCAACACCTGCTGCTACTAAATTTTTAGCGATATGGCGGGTAGCATAAGCTGCACTTCTATCTACTTTACTTGGATCTTTACCTGAAAAAGCACCACCACCATGAGCACCTTTACCACCATAAGTATCGACAATAATTTTTCTTCCGGTTAAACCGGTATCGCCATGTGGTCCACCAATAACAAATTTGCCGGTTGGATTAATGTGGTATTCAATTTTATCGTTGAACAAATGTGCATATTGAGGATTATTTTTAATAATTCTCGGGATCAGAATATCTACTAAATCTTTTTTGATTTTAGCGAGCATAGTGCTTTCTTCATCAAAATCATCATGCTGAGTAGAAATTACAATGGCATCAATACGAACAGGTTTATTGTTATCATCATATTCTAAAGTAACCTGGCTTTTTGCATCCGGGCGTAAATAAGTGATTTCTTTATTTTCGCGTCTTAAAACGGCAAGTTCCTGTAAAAGTTTATGAGAAAGATCTAAAGCCAAAGGCATAAAATCTTCAGTTTCGTTGGTTGCGTAGCCAAACATCATACCCTGATCTCCGGCACCCTGTTCTTCTTTAGTGGTACGGTCAACACCCTGATTAATATCCTGAGACTGTTCGTGAATGGCAGATAAAATACCACAAGAATTTGCCTCAAACATATATTCGCTTTTAGTGTAACCAATTTTTTTGATCACATCACGGGCAATTTGTTGCACGTCTAAATAAGTTTTAGATTTTACTTCACCTGCTAAAATAACCTGGCCTGTGGTAACCAGCGTTTCGCAGGCAACCTTCGATTCAGGATCGAAAGCTAAAAAGTTATCAATCAATGCATCCGAAATTTGATCAGCAATTTTATCCGGGTGGCCTTCAGAAACGGATTCTGATGTAAATAAATACGACATTTATTAAAAATTAACAATATAAATAAACAAATTAATAATTGCCAATGACCCCTGGAAACAGGTTTTAAAATGATTGAAGGTGGCATTAGCACTTTTTTTTAAGTGGTTGCAATCCGGCTCCAATTAATTAGAGTAGCAAATCAGTCCACTTTTTAATGCTGCAAAATTAGCATATTTTCTTTATTTCAAAAATTATAGATTATTTTGTGGCCTCATTCAAAAGCTTTGCAAGTCAAAACCAATATTCTATTCATTATAAACCCAATCTCTGGTGGGAAAGGAAAATTACGCATCCCGGCACTTATAGATAGGTATTTGGACAAAGAAAAGTTTAGCCCTAACTTTAGTTTTACTGAATATGTTGGGCATGCATCGGAGATAGCGGATGAGGCTGCAGGCAAAAATTTTGACATAATTGTGGCAGCAGGAGGCGATGGTACCATTAATGAGGTGGCTACCAAAGTTATGCAGCATCAAAAAGTACTTGGTGTTTTACCTTTAGGATCAGGCAATGGTCTGGCCAGGTTTCTTAATATTCCTAAAGATTTAAAAGAAGCCATATTACTTCTGAATACCCAAAAAATAGAACAAATAGATTCTGCCGTATTTAATGGAAGGCCATTTTTTAATCTGGCCGGAATGGGTTTTGATGCACATTTAAGCTCGGTATTTTCCAATGATAAAAAAAGAGGGCTAACCGGATATTTAAAACTTGGGCTTAAGGAAGTGTTTAACTATAAGCCGCAACAATACCTGATTGATATTGATGGGGTAGAATATAAACGAAAAGCATTTGCCATTAGCATTGCCAATTCATCGCAATATGGCAATGATGTATTTATAGCGCCAACAGCTTCTGTAAAAGATGGTTTATTAGATGTATGCATCATTAAACCCTTTTCGCTCTTTAAATTACCTGTACTAAGTTATGTCATGCTAAGAGGCACTGCTGAAACTTCGGACATGATTGAAATTATAAAAGGGAAAAACATTAAAATCGTTCGTGAAAAAGAATCAGCTGTACATGTAGACGGCGAACCTTTATACATGGGAAAAGATTTAGAAATCAATATCAAGCCGTTATCTTTGCAGGTAATTGTTCCTTAAAGGATACGTTATCTATCCAGGTTCCAATTAATTTATAGTCATGAAACCAAAGAAAAATAGTTTAAGCGATTTGGGTGGAATTATGTACTCTACAAATCCAGAATTTGAATATGAAGAAGAGGTTGATGATACCGTAACGCTTCCAAATCAGCAGCAGGATTTTAGAGTACAGCTTGATAAAAAAAATCGGGGCGGCAAAGCCGTAACCTTAATTACGGGCTTTAAAGGGAAGAGTGAAGACCTTGATGTTTTAGGAAAAATGCTTAAAACCAAATGCGGCGTAGGAGGTTCAGTTAAAGATGGAGAAATATTGATCCAGGGAGATGTTAGAGACAAAGTGGTTGGTATTCTTCAAAAAGAAGGTTACAAAGTAAAAAAAGCAGGCGGATAAATTTATTGACTTAGTGTAAAAATCGATTTTTTTAAAGCTATTATTTTGAATATAATTAACTGACTATAAGTTTGTTAATTGATAGTGTATTTGCTACAATATGTAAAAAATAAGCAAAAAAGGCTCGGTTTTTTGAAAGATATCTTTTTACCTTTGCTCCACTAACTAACTTATTGTTATGAGCATAAAGAAACTGCAAACGCCCGATTTAAGCTATTTAAATTTAGGGAAAAATGTTGCTGTACATTACCAATTGTCTCCCGCAGAGCTAATTGAGAAGGCATTGTTGAATAAAGAAGGGAGCCTGGCATCATCAGGTGCCTTAGCTATCGACACCGGAAAATTCACCGGCAGATCACCAAAAGATCGCTTTATAGTGTGTGATGAAGTAACTGAAAACACAGTTTGGTGGGGCGATGTTAACATTAAAATCAGTCCTGCAAATTTTGACCAGTTATTTAACAAGATTACAAACTATCTGGCTGATCAAGCGATTTATGTAAGAGATTCATCTGCCTGTGCCGATCCTGATTATTCTATATCCATTAGAGTAATTACAGAAACAGCATATCAAAACTTATTTGCAAATAACTTATTTATCCGCCCGGAAGAAGGTTCTTTAGGCTCAAATCCGGAATGGACCATTATAGCAGCACCGGGCTTTTTAGCCGATCCGTTGGTTGATGGCACCAGACAAGAAAATTTCTCGGTGATCAATTTCAGTAAAAAAATGATTTTGATTGGCGGAACAGGGTATACAGGCGAAATTAAAAAAGGTATTTTTTCTGTTCTTAACTTTATTCTGCCGGTTTATAAAAATACATTATCAATGCACTGCTCGGCTAATGTTGGTGCTGAAGGCGATACGGCAATCTTTTTTGGACTGTCCGGTACTGGAAAAACTACATTATCCGCTGATCCGGAAAGAGGTTTAATCGGAGACGATGAACATGGCTGGGGGCAGGATTCTGTTTTTAACTTTGAAGGTGGTTGCTACGCAAAATGTGTTGATTTAACACCTGAAAAAGAACCGCAAATTTATAAAGCAATAAAATTTGGCTCTTTATTAGAGAACATAAATTATTTTGGAGACAGCAGGGAGGTCGATTTTTCAAACATTGAAAAAACCGAAAATACGCGTGTTGCTTACCCAATTGATTATATTGATAATGCAATTTTACCATCTGTTGCAGCAGTTCCAAAAAATATATTCTTTTTAACTGCAGATGCATTTGGCGTGCTTCCTCCAATTTCAAAATTGAATGTAGAGCAAGCGATGTTTCACTTCATGAGTGGTTATACCGCTAAAGTTGCAGGTACTGAAACTGGTATTACAGAGCCCCAGTTAACTTTTTCTGCTTGTTTTGGTAAAGCTTTCCTGCCTTTGCATCCGGCTAAATACGCGGATTTACTGGGCGAAAAAATGCAAAAACATCAGGTAAATGTTTGGCTGGTTAATACGGGCTGGTCTGGTGGCGCCTACGGAACAGGTAAAAGAATGAAGCTAAGCTTTACACGGGCTATGATTACTGCTGCATTAAACGGAAGTTTAAATCATGTTAATTACCAAGAGCATGATATATTTAAACTGATGATGCCGGTTAGTTGTCCGGATGTTCCATCAGAAATTTTAGACCCTTCGGCAACGTGGGCAAATAAAGAAGAATATACTTTTAAAGCGAAAGAATTAGCAGCCGCATTTTTAGAGAACTTTAAGCAATTTGAAGGAGTGAAACACTCCAATTCTTCCAAAGAAGAGTTAAAATTGTGCTAATTATGCTTTAAAATGCATTTTTTCATCGAAAAATTTGCAATTAGGTTTTTTTTTAGTTTTTATTGTGAAAGAATTGCCTCCGGCTGAGGCAATTTTTTTGTTATACGCCAAAGTGATGAACCGTAAAACTAAAAGCATTAAGTAACGATTTAATTGTTTATTGATTTATTAATTTGTAATTTAAAATCAATTTATAAATTTGTTTTTCGCAACAAATCAAGATAAACAAACGTTGTGAGTATTACAAAAGAGAAAAAAACAGCTAAAAATTAAAAACAAGAACTAAAAACTAAAAATTTAAAAAAAATGGCAAACGCACCAAAACCAACAATTGTTAAAAAAGAGAGCTCTTCAAGTGCAGCAAATTTATTTGCAACGTTCGTTATTCCAATCTGTATCGTAATTGGATTCTGTGTTTGGAGATTCGTGTTCGGAGAAGGCACTAACTTTATTGATGGCGATAGAGAGAAGTTACCTCTACCTGGAAACTATCTTGGAACAGCTTATAAGGGAGGCCCAATTGTTGCCATCTTAGTTGGATTATTATTAGTAGTAATCGTATTCTCAATCGAGCGTTTTATCGTAATTGGTAAAGCAAGTGGTAAAAGCAGCCTGGATACTTTCATCCGTAAAGTACAAGGATTATTAAGCGCAGGTAACATCGACGCTGCAAAAGCAGAATGCGATAAACAACAAGGATCTGTTGCAAACGTAATTAAATCAGGATTAAAAAAATATAGCGAAGTTGAAGCTGACACCAATATGGATGTTGAGCAATCAATCGTTGCTATTCAAAAAGAGGTTGAAGAAGCTACAGCTTTAGAAATGCCAATGTTAGAGCAAAACTTAACTGTAATTGCAACATTAGTATCAATCGGTACATTAGTAGGTTTATTAGGTACAGTAACAGGTATGATCCGTGCATTCGCCGGTTTAGCAAACTCTGGTGCTCCAGATCAGTCAGCATTAGCAGTAGGTATCTCTGAGGCACTTATCAATACAGCAACAGGTATCTTGGTATCAACTGTAGCAATTATCATGTACAATGTGTTAACTTCTAAAATTGACAAGTTAACTTACGCAATCGACGAAGCTGGTTTCAGTATCGTTCAAACATACGCTAGTTCGCATAAATAAAAATTTTGAAAAAATTTTTACCGGCTTTATGGAAAACCGGAAAAAAGATCATCATTATTAAAAACTAGTAATTTTATATTATGCCTAGAATAAAAGTTAAAAGAACAAGTACGGTAACAGATATGACTGCCATGTGTGATGTGGCGTCGCTGTTGCTTACCTTCTTCATATTAACTGCAACTGCAAGGCAACCCGAACCACTGGCTGTAACAACTCCTACTTCTACGTATGAGTTTAAAGTTCCGGCTGAAAATAATGCCATTTTAACAATTGGACAGGGAAAGGTTTTCTTTGAAGTAGCAGGAAATAAAGTAAGAGCGAGAACTCTTGAATTAATTGGTAAACAATACAACGTTGATTTTACACCAGAAGAAATAAAACGTTTTTCTGTAATCTCAACTTTTGGTGTGCCGGTTTCAGAGTTGAAAAAGTTTATCGCAATGTCTGGCTCTGACAGGATGAAGAAAGGCGTACAAACAGGTATTCCAAGTGATTCTACTGATAACCAGTTAAACTCATGGGTTTTACAGGCTCGTACTGCAACAGCTGAGATTAATCAACAGCCAATGCGTGTAAGTATTAAAGGAGATTCAAAAGAAGAGTACCCTGTAATTAAAAAGATTGTTGATGTGCTTCAGAAACAAAAAGTGAATAAATTTTTGTTGGTTACTAACGCTGAAGCTAAAAAGAAATAAGAAATGGCAGAATTAAATACAGGCGGGAAGAAGGCCACACCAAGGGTTGATATGACTCCGATGGTGGATTTGATGTTTCTTTTGGTAACTTTCTTTATCTTAACAACCTCAATCTCTACGCCACAGGCAATGGATATTGTAAAACCAGATAAAGACGACAATAATAAAGATAACAGGCTGGAGTTAAAAGCTTCAAAAACCATGACCATCCTTTTAGGTAAAAAAGATAAAGTTGCATGGTATATGGGAGAAGCTGGTAAAACAGCTCCAACAGTTGAAAATTTATCTGAAGTAGATAAATCAATTATTTCGAACAGAAAAGTTTCCGATGCATCGGGTGTTAAAGGTGAATTTGTTGTGCTTGTAAAGCCAACAAGTGGTTCTACCTTTAAAAACTTTGTAGATATTATGGACGATTTAGAAATTCTTAAGGTTAAGGTTCGTCAGATTGACGATGAAAATATCCTTGACAATGAGAAACAGGCCATGAAAGAACAAGGTATTTTATAATAAGTAAAAACAGAAACCATGTCAAAATTAGATATTTTTAGAAAAGAATGGCTTGAGGTAGTTTTTGCTGATAAAAACAAAAACTATGGAGCCTATCAGTTGCGTAAGACCAATGGGTCTAACACAACTAAAGCTTTGATCATTGGTTCTATAATTTTCTTAGTGTTATTTTTTTCACCTAAAATCTATAGCCTTATTAAAGGATCAATAGATACACAGGATGATCAGCAAAAAGCGCAGGAGGTAATTATAGCACCGCCACCACCAGTGGATCCAAAAACCCCACCTCCGCCACCGGTAGAGCCACCGCCACCAAAAGTGGATCAGGTAAAAATGCCACCTGCGATTGTGAAGCCGGATGAATTGGTACGTGACGAGGAGCCACCAACCGTTGAAAAGTTGAAAGAGGCTGATCCAGGTCAAAGAGATATTAAAGGTGATCCTACGGCTGATATTGTTATCGCTGAGCCAGTAGGTGAAGGACCAAAAAAAGAGGCTGCAGTAGCAGTAGACGATAATAAAGTTTATGACTTTGTTAGTATCGAAAAACAACCTGGTTTCCCGGGTGGTATGCCGAAGTTTTACTCTTTCCTTCAAAAAACCATGAAATACCCGCCAATGGCGCAGGAAAATAACGTTCAGGGTAAAGTATTTTTATCTTTCGTTGTTGAGAAAGATGGTAAATTAACAGATATCCAGGTTACCCGTGGTTTGGGTAGTGGAACTGATGAAGAAGCTGTTCGCGTACTTAAGGCAAGTCCTCGTTGGGATCCAGGTATTCAAAATGGTAAACCAGTAAGGGTAAAATTCAACATCAATGTTAACTTTACTTTAAACTAGTAGAATATTAGATGTTAAATTTTGATATCTTCAAGCAAAAATCGCCTAAACAGCGGTTTTTGCTCATTTTAGGCCTTATCATGTTTGTATTTTACGTGGTATTGGGTTTTGCATTTATTTTTTGGGAACCTATCGCCTTACGCCTAAATACAATTCCGCAATGGGGCAGGATAGCAATAGGAATCTTCTTAATTATTTATGCTTTTGTTAGGTTACTAAGTCTCGGAAGACGTGATTAATTATTGATGAAAAATATCCTTTATATATTTATTTTACTTGCATTTGTTTCCTGTAAACGAAAAGACAAACAGGAAGCCGTTAAGGAAACACGTACAAGCGGTACCTTAAAAATGTTGGTCGACGAAAGTGTAGGGCCGATTGTTCAGCAGCAAATAGATATTTTTAGTTTGGATTACCCTGAGGCGAAGTTCGAAACAACTTACAAGCCCGAAGAAAAAATCCTGCCTGCTTTCTTAAATGATAGCATTCGTGTAATTGTATTGCCAAGAATGCTGACTAAAGCCGAAGAAAAGTATTATAATAAACGTAATATTAAAATCAATACTTCCCGTTTTGCGATTGATGGAATTGCTTTAATTACGAATAAAGACAATATTGACAGTACAATTAACGTTAGTGAGGTTATTGATATATTGCAAGGCAAAAAATCTGATAAAAAACTAGTATTCGAGAATACCTATTCGAGTACTTTTCAGTATTTTAAAACTTTAGCCAATATTAGTCAATTCCCTGCAAGCGGCGTTTATTCCAAAAATTCCAGTAACGATGTTATTAAACTTATTGCCGAAGATAAAAGCTTCATCGGTATTTTAGGTGTAAACTGGATTTCTGAAAGAAATACAAAAATGACAAGTGAGCTGGGAAAAATAAAAATGCTTGGTGTTAAAAATATAAAGGGGAAACCGGGAGATGACCAATTTTATAAACCAACCCAGGATAACTTAATTAATGGTGTTTATCCTTTTTTAAGAAATATTAATATTATTGATTGCGAGGGACGGAACGGTTTAGGCACAGGATTTGCAACATGGTTAAGAAGTCAGAGGGGACAGTTAATTGTACTTAAATCTGGACTTGCACCACATAAGCTGATGCCCAGAGAAATTAACTTAACTAAAAAATAGTAAATTATAAATTGAACCACGAAGTAGCTAAATTTAGAAACTTCATAATTATTTAAAAAAACAGAATATCCAATGAAAATTTCAAAGAAAGCAATAACCTTAAATGTAGGTTTAGTGTTGATGGGTTCTGCAGTTTTTGCTCAAAATTTAAACGACGCGAAAAAAGCCATTGACGCTGAACAGTATCAGAAAGCATCATCAATGCTTAAATCATTGGTGAGCTCACAAGCATCTAATGGTGATAATTATTATAACCTTGGTCTTGTTTATTTAAAAACCGGCTACATTGATTCTGCAAGAGCAGTATTTACTAAAGGTGTAGCAGCTGATGCAAAAAACAATCTAAATCTGATTGGTTTAGGCGAAGCAGATTTATTATCTAATAATCCAACTTCAGCTAAAAGTAATTTTGATAAAGCCGTAGCAATGGCTCCAAAAGATTACAAAACTTATTTAGCACTTGGTAAAGCGTATTTAGCACAGGACAAACCAGATGATGAAACATCTAAACCTGATTTTGCAAATGCGTTAGCTAATGTTACTAAAGCAGACGAGTTAGATACTAAAGATAAAGATGCTGAGGTGTTCTTAGCTTTAGGGGATACTTATGCTTTGCAGAAAAAAAATTCTGAAGCTTTAGGTCCTTATTTCCGTGTTAATGATGTTGATCCTACCAATAGAAGAGCTAAAACTCAAATTGGCAGAATGTATAAAGAATCAAAAGCTTTTGCAGAAGGTGAAAAAGAATTACAGGATGTAATTGCTGCTGATCCTAATTATGGCCCTGCTTATCGTGAGTTAGGAGAGTTATACTTATGGTGGAGTAGCTTTGGTGTGGATAAAGAAAAAGCCACTAAAGCCGTTGAGTTTTACAAAAAGTATATGGATTTAACAGATAAATCTCTTGAATCTCAATTACGCTATGCTCAATTCTTATTCTACGCAAAAGATTACCAAACTTTAGAGCAGGTAGCTTCATCTATGCAAGTTCCGGCTAATGACCCTAAAGGTGTTGTTGTAGCCAGAATGAAAGGATGGGCAGCTTATGAGAATAAAAATTATCCTCAGGCATTGACTTATATGACAGAGTTTTTTGCAAAAAATAAAGATAAATCTAAGGCATTAGGTAATGACTACCTTTATTTAGGTAAAGCTCAATTAAAAGCAGGTCAGGATAGTTTAGCTGTTGGTAATATTATCGAAGCCGCAAAATTAGATTCTACAAATGCAGATGCGTTATCTGAAGCGGGTTTGGCTTTAGTTAAAGCTAAAAAATATGCTAAAGCAGCAGAAGTTTATAAACTGGCGACAAAATATAACCCACTGGGTAAAGGATCATTAACCAACTACTATTATATTGGTTACGCAAGATTTTTTGAGTCTTATGCTTTACAAAAAGAAAATAAACCATTAAATGTAGCAGGTTTAACTGAAGCCGATGAAGCTTTAAAATTCCTTGCAACTAAAGATTCAACCTTTGCTTTAGGCGTGTTGTTCAGAGCGAGAATTAATGGTTTACTTGATGATAAAACAAATCCTAAAGGGCTTTCTATTCCTCTTTATGAGAAATATGTTAGCATGATCAAGCCTGAAGAAGCAGCTTCGAATAAAGGAAATTTAAGTGTTGCTTATGATATTTTGGGCGGTTGGTATGCTGATAAGGATAAAGCAAAAGCTATTGATTACTTAAAGAAAAGTGTTGAAATAGATCCAACAGGACCTTACGCTGCTGCTAAATTGAAAGATTTGCAATCACCGGCTCCAAAAGGAAAAGGCAAGTAGTTTAAATAATTATATGAATAAGAAAAGGCAGGATTTTGTTATCCTGCCTTTTTCTTTTACTTTTGCAGAGAAAAATAAAAGATTATGCAAGCGCAAAGTGCTCCAATAGATTTCTTACCCATTATATTTCAGGTAATCGTTGCTTTAGGATTTGTGGTTACCACCCTGGTTGCCACACATTTTTTAGGTCCAAAACGTAAAACGAGTGATAAACTTGAAACTTTTGAAGCCGGTATTAAGGTAGTAGGTAATGCCCGTCAGCCATTCTCTATTAAGTATTTTGTGGTCGCTATTCTTTTCGTTTTGTTTGATGTGGAGGTAATTTTCATGTACCCTTGGGCAGTTAACTTCAGAGCATTAAAAATGGATGGAATGATTGAAATGTTCATCTTTATGGGAACACTTTTATTAGGCTTTATCTACGTTATTAAAAAGAAAGTTTTAGACTGGACTTAAGCAATTGTTAATTTTCAGTTGGCAGTTATAAGGATTTAAAACCACTATTTAACCGTCGAAAATTAAAGTGTATCAATTACACTTAGCTATAAAAACATTTAATTATTTAGAAAGGTTCTAAATCAGGTTAAGCTAGTTTGATTGCCTTTAAAATATTGTAAATTTGTTGCTCATTCTGTAAAAGGGTGAGCATTTTTTGTTTATAAACATGAGTGAAATTAATATAGTAGATGCGCCGCCCGGAACTGAAGGACCAGGCTACTTTGCCACCTCTTTAGATAAAGTGATTGGTTTGGCTCGCTCAAACTCCTTATGGCCTCTGCCATTCGCAACCTCTTGTTGTGGAATCGAATTTATGGCAACTATGGGTTCTCACTACGATTTAGGTCGTTTTGGTGCAGAGCGTTTAAGTTTCTCCCCACGTCAGGCCGATGTTTTAATGGTAATGGGTACAATTGCTAAAAAGATGGCCCCGGTATTAAAACAAGTGTATATCCAAATGGCCGAACCACGTTGGGTAATGGCTGTTGGAGCTTGTGCAAGTAGTGGAGGTATATTTGATACTTATTCTGTTTTACAAGGTATTGATGAAGTTATTCCGGTTGACGTTTACGTTCCGGGATGTCCGCCAAGACCGGAAGCTATTTTAGATGGTTTTCAGCGCATTCAGGATTTAGTTAAAAACGAATCTGGCAGAAGAAGAAACTCTGATTATTATAAAGAACTTTTAGGTCAATACGGCATTAAATAATGGAAGAAACGACTCTAAATAGCAATATTTTAGCCAAGCTTAGTGATAAGTTTGGGGATAAGGTAACTGCGGTTTCTGAGCCTTATGGTTTATTAACTTTTGCAACCACAAAAGATGTTATTGTAAATGTACTTTCGTTTCTTAAAAACGATTTAAACTTTAATTTCTTAACAGATATTACGGCGGTTCATTATCCCGGAAAGGATCATGGTATTGCCGTTGTGTATCACCTGCACAACATGGTGGAGAAAGTAAGGATAAGGATTAAAGTTTTTATTTCTGAGCAAAATCCTGCTATTCCTACTGCAACAACGGTTTGGAAAGGTGCAAACTGGATGGAACGTGAAACTTATGACTTTTTCGGAGTTAAGTTTGAAGGTCATCCGGATTTACGCAGAATATTAAATATGGATGATTTAGGTGTTCACCCAATGCTTAAACAATATCCATTAGAAGACCCAAACAGGGTAGATAAAAAAGACGAATTTTTTGGAAGGTAAAATATGAATCATAACCATCCGGTATATACAGATAACGACCCGCAAAGTGAGCTGGTAACCTTAAATTTAGGTCCAACACACCCTGCTACGCATGGCGTTTTCCAAAACGTTTTGCAATTAGATGGCGAACGTATTGTGAGCGGTGTTTCAACCATTGGATACATTCACCGTGCTTTCGAAAAAATTGCTGAGCATCGCCCATTTTATCAAATTACACCACTAACAGACCGTTTAAACTATTGCTCTTCGCCCATTAATAATATGGGATGGCATATGACGGTTGAAAAGTTGTTGAATATCCAGTTGCCAAAACGTGTGGATTATCTTCGCGTAATCGTGATGGAATTGTCACGTATTGCCGATCATATTATCTGTAACACGATTATTGGTCAGGATACAGGAGCAACCACCACTTTCTTATATCTTTTTCAGTTTCGTGAGCACATTTACGAAATCTTTGAAGAAGTTTGTGGTGCCCGTTTAACGACAAATATTGGTCGTATTGGTGGTTTCGAAAGAGATTTCAATGATATTGCATTTGCGAAAATCAATAAATTTTTAAAAGAATTTCCAGTTGCATTAAGAGAGTTTGAAAACCTTTTAACCCGTAACCGTATTTTTATAGACAGAACAGCTGGTGTTGCTGAGGTAACAAAAGAAACTGCTTTAGAATACAGCTGGACTGGTCCGCTTTTACGTGCTACCGGTGTAGATTACGATGTTCGTGTAAGTGATCCGTATTCTTCTTATCAGGATTTCGATTTTGAAGTTCCGGTAGGTACAAGTGGAGATATTTACGACAGATATTTAGTGCGTAATGAAGAGATGTGGCAAAGTGTCCGCATTATTGAACAGGCACTGGAGAAATTAAAATCAGAACCAAAAGGTATTTTCCATGCCGATGTTCCTGAATTTTATCTTCCTCCAAAACAAGAAGTTTACAACAATATGGAAGCATTAATCTATCACTTTAAAATTGTGATGGGCGAAATTGATGCACCAAAAGCAGAAGTTTATCATGCGGTTGAAGGCGGAAATGGAGAATTGGGTTTCTATCTGATTAATGATGGTGGCCGTACGCCTTATCGTTTGCACTTCCGCAGACCAAGTTTTATAAATTACCAGATGTTTGCACCAATGAGCGAGGGCATGTTATTGTCTGATGCCATTATAAACATGAGTAGTATGAACATTATTGCAGGAGAATTAGATGCTTAAAGTAGAAGAACAAACACCTGTAGAATTTTCATCAGAATTGCTTGCCAAGTTTGATGAAGTAAAAAGCCGTTATCCGGAAGGAAAACACAAATCTGCTTTGTTACCACTTTTACACCTGGTGCAGGCAGAATACCTTTGGGTAAGCACACCTGCAATGGATAAAGTTGCAGAATATTTAAACATTCAGCCCATTGAAGTTTACGAAGTAGCAACTTTTTACACCATGTACTTTTTAAAACCACAAGGTAAATATGCCTTGGAGGTTTGCCGTACTGGTCCTTGTTGCCTGGTTGGTGCCGAAAAAATATTGAGCCACTTAGAAAATAAGTTAGGTGTTAAAGAAAGCGAAATTACTGCCGACGGTTTATTCAGCTTTAGAGGAGTTGAATGTTTGGCCGCCTGCGGTTTTGGTCCGGTTTTGCAAATTAGCCCGGAATATACTTTCTACGAAAACCTGACTACCGAAAGTGTAGATAAATTGATTGAAGATTTGAAAAATAAGTCCTAAGTCCAAAGTCTTAAGCCATGAGTCGTTTTGATTCAGGACTAAGGACTATAGACTGCAGACTATAGACTAATTAAAATGTCTCGAAAACTGTTACTTGAGCATATAAACGTACCAGGCATCAATACACTTGAAGTCTATCGCCAAAAAGGCGGGTACCGTGCCGTGGAAAAAGCTCTTAAAACTTTAACACCTGAAGAGATTGTTGAAGAAGTTAAGAAATCAGGCTTACGCGGTCGAGGTGGTGCGGGTTTCCCAACCGGGATGAAATGGAGCTTTTTGGCAAAACCAGAAGGTGTTGCACGCTACTTGGTTTGTAATGCTGATGAATCTGAACCGGGAACATTCAAAGACCGTTATTTAATGACCTATATTCCTCATGCTTTAATTGAAGGAATGATTGTGTCGAGTTTTGCCCTGGGTGCAAAGGTTTCATACATCTATGTTCGTGGGGAAATGATGCCTCAAATCCGTATTCTGGAAAAAGCAATTGCTGAAGCAAAAGCTGCGGGATGGTTGGGTAAAAACATTTTAGGAACAGGTTATGATTTGGAATTATACGTTCAGCCGGGTGGTGGAGCCTATATTTGCGGTGAAGAAACGGCTTTATTAGAATCACTGGAAGGCAAAAGAGGTAATCCTCGTATAAAACCACCATTTCCGGCAATTGCAGGTTTATATGGTTGCCCAACAGTTGTAAATAATGTTGAATCCATTGCCGCAGTTGTTCCGATTATCAACGATGGCGGGGATGAATATGCAAAAATTGGTATCGGTAGAAGTACAGGTACAAAATTAATATCTGCATCGGGTAATTTAGTTAAACCTGGTGTTTACGAAATCGAACTGGGTTTACCAGTAGAAGAATTTATCTACTCTGACGAATATTGTGGCGGTATTGCTAATGGAAAACGTTTAAAAGCAACGGTTGCAGGTGGTTCATCTGTGCCAATTTTGCCTGCTAACTTAACATTGAAATACGCAAACGGCGAACCCCGTTTAATGAGTTACGAATCTTTATCTGAAGGTGGATTTGCTACAGGAACTATGATGGGTTCAGGTGGTTTTATTGCTTTTGATGAAGACCAGTGTATTGTTCGTAATACCTGGAATTTCTCCAGATTTTATCATCACGAAAGCTGTGGTCAATGCTCACCTTGTCGTGAAGGTACCGGATGGATGGAAAAAGTATTACACAAAATCGAACACGGCCATGGCAGCATGGAAGATGTGGATTTACTTTGGGATATTCAACGTAAAATTGAAGGAAATACCATTTGCCCGCTAGGGGATGCAGCAGCATGGCCAGTGGCAAGTGCAATCCGTCATTTCAGAGATGAATTTGAATGGCACATTAAAGAGCCGGTAAAAAGTCAGCAACAAAATTATGGCATTGCAAATTATGCTGTGCCAATAGAAAAAGCGCCGGTAACAGAAGAAAAATAAAGAACTTAAGGTCGCAATTTGCGACTTTAGACAGCTTACTTAACACTAGAAAGATATGTAAATGAAAGATGAAATATCGCCGGCAATCATCCCTAATGAAGTAATAGTTAATAAAATATATCTTTTTCGGGGAGTTAAGGTGATGTTAGATTCTGATTTGGCAGAACTATTTGGGGTTGAAACTAAACAGCTTAAACAACAGGTTAGAAGAAATATAGAGCGTTTTCCGGAACACTTTATGTTTGAATTGAGCAGAGAAGAAAATGAAGTTTTAAGGTCACAATTTGTGACCTTAAAACATGGACAACATTCAAAATATCTCCCGTTCGCATTTAGCGAACATGGTATTTTGCAATTATCAAACGTTTTAAAAAGTAAGCGGGCGGTAGAGGTAAGTATTAAAATTATAGATGTCTTTGTACAACTTAGAACAATGGTTTTAAGTAATACAGAAATAAGATTGGAAGTAGAGAAAATTAAAAAGAAAGTAGATAATCAGGATAAAAATATTGAAGTTATATTCAGATATTTTGATGAATTACTAGAACAAAAAGAAAAACCAAGAAAAGAAATTGGTTATAAAATCTCGAAAGAGAAATAAAAAATAAAGATTATCATTAACCATGAGTGAAAAAGTTAAGGTTACGATAGATGGAATAACGGTAGAGGTTGATAACGGAACCACCATTCTGAATGCTGCAAGGCAAATAGGAGGTGATATTGTTCCGCCGGCCATGTGCTATTATTCCAAGTTACAAGGCAGTGGTGGTAAATGCCGTACCTGTATAGTTAAGGTTACCAAAGGTTCTGAAAAAGATCCCCGTCCAATGCCTAAATTGGTTGCATCTTGCCGTACAACAGTAATGGATGGGATGGAAGTGCAGAATATTACTTCACCGGAAGTTTTGGAAGCACGTGCAGGTGTTGTAGAGATTTTATTGATTAATCACCCGCTGGATTGCCCGGTATGTGATCAGGCAGGAGAATGCGACCTTCAAAACTTAGGTTACGAACATGGTTTACAAAAAACCCGTTACGAATTTGAGCGCCGTACATTTGAACGTATCGATATTGGTGATAAAATTCAATTGCACATGAATCGTTGTATTTTGTGCTACCGTTGTGTTTTTACAGCTGATCAAATTACCAATAAACGCGTTCATGGCATCTTAAACCGTGGTGATCATTCAGAAATTTCTACTTATATCCAGCATGCTGTTGATAACGATTTCTCAGGAAACGTAATTGATGTTTGTCCTGTTGGCGCTTTAACTGATAAAACTTTCCGTTTTAAAAATCGTGTTTGGTTTACCAAACCCGTTGATGCACACCGCAACTGCGATCATGAAAAATGCAACGGTAAAGTAACACTTTGGTATAAAGGAGAAGATGTTTTACGTGTTACGGCCCGTAAAGACCAGTTTGGAGAGGTTGAAGAATTTATTTGCAATACATGCAGATTTGATAAAAAAGCAACTTCCGACTGGACAATTGAACACCCGACACATATTGATGATACTTCGGTAATTGCATCAAACCACTACGAAACTTTAATTCCGCTTCCGGTTATTAAGCCAAATGCGGCATTACAGGCAGCGAATGAAATTGAATTACATAAAACAGTTAAATACTAATGGATAGCGGTTTTGTTATAGAAAAATTTATCCTGGTAGCTGTAATTTTCGGCATCAGTTTATTAATTGCCATGTACTCTACCTATGCAGAGCGTAAAGTGGCTGCATTTTTACAGGATCGTTTGGGGCCTGACCGTGCTGGTCCCTTTGGTATTTTACAACCGTTGGCCGATGGTATCAAAATGTTTATGAAAGAGGAAATTATTCCTACAACATCAAACAAATGGTTATTTATTGCTGGTCCTGGTTTAGCTTTACTTTGTGCTTGTATCGGTACCGCGGTTATTCCGTGGGGAAGTCCAATGGTTATTGGCGACAGAGTAATTCCTTTACAGGTTTCTGATATCAATGTTGGTGTATTATACATCTTTGGTGTAGTTTCTTTAGGGGTTTATGGCGTAATGATTGGTGGCTGGGCATCAAATAATAAGTATTCATTGTTGAGTGCTATCCGTGCGGCATCACAAAACATCAGTTATGAAATTGCAATGGGATTATCGATCATCGCCTTGCTTTTAATGACGAATACCTTAAGTTTAAAAGAAATTGTTGATCAGCAACATGGCTGGCACTGGAATGTTTTATATCAGCCATTAGGTTTTTTAATATTCATGGTATGCTCTTTTGCTGAAACTAACCGTGCACCTTTCGATTTACCTGAATGCGAAACCGAGTTAATCGGTGGTTACCATACAGAGTATTCATCCATGAAATTAGGTTTTTACCTTTTCGCTGAATACATCAATATGTTTGTATCATCAGCAGTAATGGCCGCGTTATATTGGGGAGGTTACAATTATCCTGGAATGGATTGGGTAGCTGCACATGCAGGTACAACCTGGGCACCATTGATTGGAACTGCAGTTTTCTTTGCTAAAATATTTGCCTTCATCTTTTTCTTCATGTGGGTGCGTTGGACAATTCCTCGTTTCCGTTACGATCAATTGATGAACTTAGGCTGGAAAGGATTGATACCTTTGGCAATTGCCAACATTATAATAACAGGAATTGTGATTGCGATTATTGAGAAGTTTTAATTATGGAATCATTAAGTAATAAGAAAAAAGTACTGGAGCAAAAGCCTTTAAGCTTTATGGAAAGAATGTACCTTCCGGCAATTGCAAAAGGAATGGGCATCACCATTAGCCACTTATTTAAAAAAGAAGCTACGGTAAGATATCCGGAAGTTGAGCGTGAGTTTTCAACAAACTTCAGAGGTATGCACTCACTTAAACGTGATGAAAACGGAAAAGAGCGTTGTACAGCCTGCGGTTTGTGCGCACTTTCTTGTCCTGCTGAAGCGATTACTATGATTGCTGCCGAACGTAAACCAGAAGAGAAGGATTTATACCGTGAAGAAAAATACGCTGCAACCTATGAAATTAATATGCTGCGCTGCATTTTCTGTGGATTATGTGAAGAAGCTTGCCCTAAAGAAGCGATTTATCTTGATGGTCCGATCGTACCGGCAGATTATTTACGTAAAGATTTTATTTACGGAAAAGATAAGCTGGTAGAGGCGCCATTAGAAATGAAAAAATAATAAAACCATTCCGTCTCCCGACTGGTCGGGGCCTGATGCAATAGACGTTAAATTAATAAGATTGCTCTGTGCCTCATATGGTATGGAGAAACAAAGTAAATAAATAACAAATTAATGGGTACACAAGTATTCTATTTCGTAGCCACATTAAGTATCATCTTTTCACTGATGGTGATTTTTGCAAAAAATCCAATACACAGTGTTCTATACTTAATCCTTACCTTTTTCACATTTACGGTGCATTATGTGCTGTTAAATGCGCAGTTTTTAGCTGTGGTAAACTTCATTGTTTATATGGGAGCCATCATGGTTTTATTTTTATTCGTGTTAATGCTACTTAACCTGAATAAGGAAACCGAGCCATCTAAATCGCCACTGATTAAAATAGTAGGTGTTATTGCAGGCTGTTGCTTAGTGGTCACTTTAATCGGATCGTTAAAAGCAGCAACCATTTCAAGTCCTTTAATCCTGAAAAACCCGGGATTAGGATTGGTCGAAAATTTAGGAAAGGAACTTTTTGGCCCGTTCTTATTGCCTTTCGAATTGTCGTCGCTATTGTTATTGGCAGCAATGGTTGGAGCCGTTTTATTATCTAAAAAAGATGAGGTAGAAGCATAATGGGAAATTTAACTACACAACTTCAGGGTGTTCCGCTTAACCATTACATTTATTTAAGTGCAATCATTTTCACAATAGGTGTAATTGGCGTATTAACCCGTAGAAACGCGATCGTAATTTTTATGTCGGTAGAGTTAATGTTAAATGCAGTAAACCTGCTTTTAACTGCGTTCTCTGTGCACAGTAACGATCCGTCAGGACAGGTTTTCGTATTCTTTATTATGGCACTGGCTGCAGCGGAGGTTGCTGTTGGTTTGAGTATCATTGTAATGGTTTACCGGAATACGAAATCTATAGATATTAATGTTTTAAATCGCCTTAAGTGGTAAATATATACTAAGAATGACAATAGAACAATTGATTTGGTTGGTTCCATTACTTCCTTTTTTAGGTTTTGTAATTAATGGACTGGGCAGAAACTCTTTATCAAAAGGGCTTGTTGGTGTTATTGGAAGCGGAGTAATTCTGGCCTCTTTTATCATCAGCCTTTTTATCTTTTTTAGCTTAAATGGCGATGCACAAAAATCTCACGAAGTATTTTTATTTGATTGGATAAGTGCTGGTAAATTGCACATTCCATTATCTTTTCTGGTTGATCCGCTAAGTTCAATAATGCTTTTAATTATAACAGGTATTGGTTTTCTAATCCACTTATATTCTACAAGCTATATGCACGATGATGCAGGTTTTGGTAAATTCTTTAGTTACCTTAATCTGTTTGTTTTCTTTATGCTTTTGCTGGTATTAGGATCAAACTATATCGTTATGTTTATCGGTTGGGAAGGTGTTGGATTATGTTCATATCTTTTAATCGGTTTCTGGTATACCAACAGCGCTTATGCATCAGCAGCTAAAAAAGCTTTCGTAATGAACCGTATTGGTGATTTAGGCTTTTTGCTAGGCGTTTTCTTAATGTTTAACTTTTTTGGAAGTGTTGAGTTTGCTAAAATATTCCCTCAGGCCGCTAATATGTTGCCGGGCAATAATACCATTGTTTTAATTACCATCTTATTATTTATCGGTGCCTGTGGTAAATCCGCACAACTACCTTTATTTACCTGGTTACCCGATGCAATGGCCGGACCAACCCCCGTTTCTGCTTTAATTCACGCTGCAACAATGGTAACAGCAGGTATTTATATGATTGCACGTTCAAGTGTATTGTTTGATCTTGCTCCATTTACCCAAAATATTATTGCAATTATTGGTACAGCAACAGCCTTAATTGCTGCAATTATTGCTTTAACACAAACAGATATTAAAAAAGTACTGGCTTATTCAACGGTATCTCAATTGGGATACATGTTTTTAGGTTTAGGTGTTGGTGCTTACACTGGTTCCTTTTTCCATGTATTAACCCACGCATTCTTTAAAGCGTTATTATTCTTAGGAGCGGGTTCAGTTATTCACGCCATGCACCATGAGCAGGATATGCGCCACATGGGCGGATTAAGAAAAAAACTGCCGGTTACATTTTTAACCATGATGATTGGTACCATTGCAATTGCAGGTTTACCGCCGTTCTCTGGTTTCTTTTCAAAAGATGAAATTTTAGCAAACGCCTACGAACACAATAAAGTACTTTGGGCAATTGGTTTATTCACGGCATTCTTAACAGCATTTTATATGTTCAGAATGATGTTCCTTACTTTCTCCGGAAAATATAGAGGAACACATCATGCAGAAAGCCACATTCACGAATCGCCAAAAGCAATGACTATTCCATTAATTATTTTAGCTGTTTTAGCAGCAATTGGTGGAGCAATCAATATTCCTCATGTATTTGGTGGCAATGCCTGGTTAGAACACTGGTTATCGCCAGTTGTAGCACAGCACGAATTAGGTTTGGATCATGCGACTGAGTATGCTTTAATGGGTGTTTCTGTACTGGCTGCTTTAGCGGCTACAATTTATGCTTATAGTAAATATGTTAAGGGCGCTCATGTTCCGGTTGCTGATGAAGCACCGCGTTCTGCATTGGCAAAATTATCTTACCATAAATTCTATTTAGATGAAGTTTATGATTTCTTAATCACAAAACCTTTAGATGCACTTTCAAAATTCTTTTACAGAATATTGGACAGTAAATTTATCGACGGAATTGTAAATGGTTTAGGCTGGGGAACAAATGAAGCAAGTAAAGGGATTCGTTTGTTACAAAGTGGAAACGTTGGTTTCTATATTTTTATGATGGTATTCGGTATCATCGCATTGCTGTTATATACATTTTTATACATATAAAAAGGGTTCAAAATTAAATAATGGAACAACTTTTACTACTTATATTTCTACCGCTTGCAGGTGCAGTTATCACAGCATTTTCAGGCAAGTCGGCCAAAATAATTTCTACCGTAATTGCGGTGATTTCTTTAGGCCTGGCTCTGTTTATGGCATGCAGCTTTATTCCTGATGCAAGTACTCAATTTGAAGCCAACTTACCCTGGATTTCTGATTTAGGTATTCGTTTCCATGCGGGTATTGATGGCATTAGCATGCTTGTGGTTTTACTGACGAATATTTTAATTCCGATTATCATTTTATCGAGTTATAAGCACGACTATAAAAATCCATCTGCATTTTACGCTTTAATTCTGTTTATGCAAAGTGGTTTACTGCTTGTGTTTACCTCAATGGATGCATTTTTGTTTTACATTGGATGGGAGGCCGCGTTAATTCCGGTTTACTTTATTTGCGCCTTTTGGGGTGGTAAAGATCGCATTCGTATTAACATGAAGTTCTTTGTTTATACCATAGCCGGATCTTTATTTATGCTGCTGGGCATTATCTATTTGTATTTACAAAACCCGGCACACAATTTTGATATCAATGCTTTTTATGCTTTAAATCTTGACTCGTACCAGCAGGGATGGCTGTTTTGGGCTTTCTTTATTGCTTTCGCGATTAAGATGCCGATTTTTCCTTTCCACACCTGGCAGCCAGATACCTATACAGCGGCACCTACGCAAGGAACTATGCTTTTGTCTGGTATTATGTTAAAAATGGGTATTTATGGTGTAATCAGATGGTTATTGCCAATTGTACCGCAAGGTGTACACGATTGGGCTAATGTTGCAATCGCATTATCAATTATAGGTATTGTTTATGCATCAGTTATTGCTTTTACCCAGAAGGATGCAAAACGTTTGGTTGCTTATTCATCTATTGCCCACGTTGGATTAATTTCAGCAGGTATTTTTGCCCTGAACCAACAAGGTATGCAAGGTGCAATGGTGCAAATGTTAAGTCATGGTATTAATGTGGTGGGTTTGTTCTTTGTACTGGATATTATTTACGCCCGTTTAAAAACAAATAAAATAGAAGATTTAGGAGGTATTGCTAAAGTTGCGCCGCAATTGGCAATTGTTTTCCTGATTATTGTTTTAGGAACAGTAGCTTTACCGGGTACCAATGGTTTTATTGGCGAATTTCTGTTGCTGATGGGTGTTTATAATTATGGAATCTGGGCAGCAGCAATTGCAGGTTTAACCATTATTTTCGGCGCTGTTTACATGTTGCGCATGTACCAAAATGTAATGCTTGGCAAAACCAACGAATTAACCATCAGTTTTACTGATATTAACGGAACTGAGAAATTAGTTCTTTATATAATTTGTGCATTAATTATTGTTTTAGGGGTATATCCTAAACCATTATTGCACTTAACAGAGGCATCTGTACAACATTTATTAGAACAGGTAAATCAAAAACTAAACACAGTAAATTAAGCAATGAATATTATTATAACCATTAGTATAACAGCTTTTTTAGTGCTTTATGCAGGTTTGTTTAAAGCAAATAAAGCATTACTACCGCTTACAGTTGTTGGCTTACTTACTGCATTAGGATTTACTTTCTGTGCCTGGGGTGGCAATGCCGTTCATTATGGCATGATGCAGACAGACAACTTTGCACTGGCATTTTCAGGTATTTGTATTGTAGGTACTTTATTTATTTTCCTGCTTACCCAAAACTACTTTCATTCTAAAAGTGATAATATCGCTGAATATTATGCCCTGATTCTTTTTGCGCTGGCGGGTATGATTATGATGGTTTCTTACAAAAACATGGCGATGTTATTTGTTGGCTTAGAAATCATGTCGGTAAGTTTATACATCCTCGCCGGAATCAGAAAAAAAGATTTTGCTTCAAATGAAGCTTCATTAAAATATTTCTTAATGGGTGCCTTCTCAACAGGCTTCCTGTTATTTGGTATTACCCTGATTTACGGTGCAACCGGATCATTTGATTTGGATAAAATCGAAGCCTATTTAATTGCAAATCCTCAAACCATTTCTCCAATTTTTTATCCCGGAGTAATTTTGATGATGATTGGATTAAGTTTTAAAGTGGGTGCAGCACCTTTTCACTTCTGGACACCAGATGTATATGAAGGATCACCATCTTTAATTACAGCTTTTATGAGCACAGTGGTTAAAACTGCTGGTTTTGCTGCTTTCTTAAGGTTATTTGCTGGTGCTTTGTCTCCTTTACACGAGTTCTGGATGGCACCACTATTGGTTATCGTTTGTTTAACCTTATTTATCGGTAACGTTACGGCTTTGTTCCAAAAGAACTTCAAACGGATGCTTGCTTATTCAAGTATTTCGCACGCAGGTTATCTTTTATTTTCACTAATTACTTTAACCCCGCAATCAGGCAGTAATGTTTTGGTTTATGCGGCCGCTTATACATTTGCTTCAATTATTGCTTTCGCCGTATTAATATTGGTTAAGCAAAAAACAGGAAGCGATAGCTTTGAAAGCTTTAATGGTTTAGGAAAACGTAATCCTTTAGTTGCCTTATGTTTAACCGTTGCCATGTTGTCATTAGCCGGTATTCCTTTAACTGCAGGTTTTATAGGTAAATACTTAATGTTTTTAAATGTGATGAAAGAATACCAGATTCTTTTGGTAGCCTTCGCTATTTTAAATGCATTGGTAGGCTTCTATTACTATTTCAAGGTAATTGTGGCTATGTATTTTAAAGATGGTGCAGAAACAGAGCTAAGCACACCGGTTCAATACAAGGTTGTTTTGTTGATTTCAGTAGTAATTACGATTGTCATAGGTATTTATCCGGCAATTATTTTAAACCTGATTTAACATCATGTTGATATTGATAATTATTTGTAGTTTTATGAATAATTGAAATATGCACGATTTTTGGAGTAACCTGCAGCAACTAATTGATCCCGAAAAATTATTGAGGGAAGGCGGATTCTATCTAGTGCTTTTTGTAATCTATGCAGAAACAGGTCTGTTCTTTGGCTTTTTTCTTCCCGGCGATTATTTATTGTTTTTAGCGGGTATGTTCGTGGCTACGGGCAAGCTCGATGTTAATATTGCGGTGCTGCTCGCCGGTTTATGCGTGTCGGCCATCATGGGTAATTTTACCGGTTATTGGTTTGGACGTAAAACAGGACCAGTATTGTACCATAGAAAAGACAGTTTTTTCTTTAAAAAGAAATATTTAAAAGCTGCAGAAGATTATTACAACAAACAAGGAGCATTTGCATTAATAATGGGCAGGTTTGTACCGATAGTTAGAACTTTTGCACCGATTTTTGCTGGTGTAGTAAAACTTGATTTCAAAAAATTTGCACTTTACAATATTGTGGGTGGTGTTTTATGGATTACTTCATTAACACTGCTGGGTTATTTTTTGGGCAAAAGATTTGAGAAAGAAATAAACGATTATTTATTATATATTATTATTGGGTTTATCATCATCACAACTATACCATTATTAATTACCTTTGTAAAAAATAAAGTGGTTAAAGATCCGGACGAGGATAAACAGATTTAAATTAGAAATGGGCAAAGACGATCATCACGCGTGGCATAGCGTATCACCAGGCAGTAACCTTCCAGAAACGGTTAATGCAATTATTGAAATTCCAAAAGGTTCAAAAGCAAAATATGAAATAGATAAAGATTCTGGTTTAATTAAATTAGACAGGGTTCTTTTCTCATCAGTAATGTATCCGGCTAACTATGGCTTTATTCCGCAAACTTATTGCGATGATAAAGATCCATTAGATATTTTGGTACTTTGTTCTGTTGACGTATATCCAATGACGCTTATTGAAGCTAAAGTTGTTGGTGTAATGCACATGGTAGACAACGGGGAGCAGGACGATAAAATTATCGCTGTTGCAGCTCACGATATGTCTGTTAATTACATAAACGACTTAGAGGAACTCCCTCCTCATCAAATGAAAGAAATTGTTCGTTTCTTTCAGGACTACAAAGCATTAGAAGGTAAAAATGTAACTATCGAGCATTTACTTGGTGTTCGTTATGCGCACAAGGTAATTAGAGAAAGCATAGAACTTTATAATACAACATTTAGAGAATTAGCTTAATGGGTTGGGACTTATTCTGGACATTCTTTTTAGTAGCTTTAAATGGGTTTTTTGTTGCGGCTGAGTTCGCAATAGTAAAAGTGCGTGGTTCTCAAATAGAGATTAAAGCAAAGACCGGAAGCAGGGTAGGTAAAATTGCCAGAAATATTATTCACAATTTAGATGGATACCTGGCAGCAACTCAGTTAGGTATTACTTTGGCTTCACTTGGCTTAGGTTGGGTAGGAGAAAGGGTAATGCACCAAATTATTCACGATGGAATGGCAAATCTTGGTATTGCTGAAGCTTATATTACTTCAGTGTCAACCATTGTTGCCTTTTCTATTATAACGATTATGCACATTGTTTTTGGTGAATTGGCACCAAAATCATTTGCAATTCAAAGACCTGTAGCCACAACATTGTTTATCTCCGTTCCGCTACAGGCCTTCTATTTTGTTTTTAAACCTTTTATCTGGATGCTAAACGGTTTTGCATCCATCATTTTAAAAGGCTTCGGAATTAATTCTGCGGGCGGTCACGAATCCCTGCACAGTACCGAAGAACTGCAATATTTATTAGATCAGGGTAAAGAAAGTGGAGCCTTAGATACTAACGAACACGAGTTAATTAAAAACGTTTTTGATTTTAACGAACGTGTTGTTAAAAATATCATGGTTCCAAGAACCAAGATTTCGGGTATTGAACTAAATTCGCCAAAAGAGGAAGTGATTGATACCATCATTAAAGAAGGGTATTCGAGATTACCTGTTTATGATGAAATCATGGATAAGATTATCGGTATTATCCACGCTAAAGATATTTTGCCTTTGGTGGCTTCCGGTAATCAGCATTGGACAGTTAGCGACATTATCCGTAAACCTTACTTCGTAACGGAAACCAAAAAAATTAACGATTTGATGAGCGAGTTGCAGTTAAACCGCATTCAAATTGCTATTGTTTTGGATGAATTTGGGGGAACTGCCGGAATGGTAACCTTAGAAGATATTGTAGAAGAATTGGTTGGTGAAATTCAGGATGAGTACGACGAGGAAAAACCTTTGGTAGAAAAAGTTTCTGACAACGAATTTATCGTAAATGCTTTTGCAACGGTTTATGATGTAAATGAGCATTTACCACATGATTTGCCTGAAGATGAAGATTTCGATACCGTAGGAGGTTTGGTGTCCCACATTTTCGGCCGCATTCCAGAGGTTGGAGAAAACAATGAGTCTTATGGTTATCTGTTTACAATCCTTAAAAAGACCGAACAAAATATCGAAACGATCAAGTTAGAATTGGTTATTAATAAAGAAGATATGGTTGATAATCACTAATTTCAACAATGCATATTTTTTATACGCCAGATATTACTCAACCCGTTTACGCACTCAACGAAGAAGAAAGTAAACATTGCATTAAAGTTTTACGCTTACCTATTGGTGCTCTTATTTACCTGGTAGATGGAAAAGGTGGTTTTTATACCGCCGAGATTATTTCTGATAACCCTAAAAAGGTACAGCTTAATATTGTTAAGGCCGAACTGGGGTATGGCAAACAAAACCATTACTTACACATTGCAATTGCGCCAACAAAAAATAACGATCGCTTGGAGTGGTTCCTTGAAAAGGCAACCGAACTGGGGATTGATGAAATTACACCTTTAATTTGTGATCGTTCTGAGCGCAGGGTGGTTAAAACAGATCGCCTGAGCAAGGTCATCACTTCAGCAGTAAAACAGTCAATTAAGGCTTATCATCCGGTAATTAATGAAGCCATACACTACAACGATTTTCTTAAACTTCCGTTTGAAGGCGATCAGCTAATTGCACATTGTATAAATACCGGTGAAAAAGAATTTATTGCAAATCTTGTAAAACCGCATCAAAAATATTTAATATTAATTGGACCTGAAGGTGATTTTACGCCCGATGAAGTTAATTTAGCTTTGAATAAAGGCTATAAAGCCATAACTTTAGGAGATAACAGGCTTAGAACCGAAACTGCGGCTTTAAGTGCTTGTTTTGAGGTCAATTATATTAATAGGTAGTTAGTTTGAAGTTTCCAATTTTTAATTTTCATTTTTCAAACAAAAATATAAAGCTTTTGCTTTGTTGTTTTTTGCTATGCACTTTCAGTTTTTTGCTTTTAGCTTTCAGTTCTGTGCCAACTTACCGCATGGCGAAATTGAAATACAGCGGCGGAGGTGATTGGTATGCCGATAGAACAGCGCTTCCGAATTTAATTGCTTTTTGTAATTCTAACCTTAAAACCAATTTTTATCCCGAAGAAAGCATTGTTGATGTTGGAAGTAAAGAAATTTATAACTATCCTTTTATTTACATGACCGGGCATGGAAATGTTGTTTTTAGCGATCAGGAAGTTAAAAATTTAAGACAATATTTAATTGGCGGAGGTTTTTTGCATATAGACGATAATTATGGTTTGGATAAGTTTATAAGGCCTCAAATGAAAAAGGTTTTTCCTGAACTGAACTTTGTAGAATTACCGGCTAATCATGCCATTTATAATCAAAAATTTAAATTTCCGGGAGGTTTACCTAAAATACACGAACATGATGGCAAACGGCCTCAGGGTTTTGCTTTAATTTATAAAGGACGGGTAGTTTGCTATTACACCTTTGAATGCGATCTAGGGAATGGCTGGGAAGATTTAGGTACCTATCCGGAAGACACGCAGGAAACAAGGACAAAAGCGCTTAAAATGGGCGCAAATTTAGTGCAATATGCTTTAACACAATAATACCATGCATAAAGTAAAAGTTAACAATAAATTTCAATTTGAGGTTGAAGCTAAATCTGCAGAATTACTAATTAATGGTGCACCTATAGAAATAGATAGGAGTGCACTAGGAAATGGTTTAACTCATGTTTTGTATCAGAATAAATCTTTTAATACCGAAATTACAGCAGTAGACAGAGCTGAAAAGACCTGCATTATTAAAGTAAATGGCAACAGTTACAAAATTAAAGTAGAGGATCAATTTGATCAGCTTTTGAAACAACTTGGACTTGATAATCTGGCAACCAGCAAAGTTTCGGAGATTAAGGCACCTATGCCCGGTCTGGTTTTAAATGTAATAGTTGCAGAGGGTGCAGAAGTGAAAAAAGGAGATAACTTACTGGTACTGGAAGCCATGAAAATGGAGAATATCCTTAAATCTTCAACGGATGGTATTGTTAAAAAGATTTTGGTAAAACAAGGTGATAAAGTAGAAAAGAACCAGGTTTTAATTCAGTTCAAGTAAAACGGATTTTAAATATTGTTTAAAAAAGAAAGCCCCGACGTAAAATCGGGGCTTTTATATTATCTGCTTTTGCTAACCCTGAAAGGTTTGGGCACAGCACTTTTAAATTCTCTTTTGCCTTTGGTGCTAATTTCAGGTGCACCAAGCATTGTCATTGCACAACGGAAACCAACTTCTGCTGATGATTCATCCTGTTGTAAGAAACGGCGGGTTGCAGGGTTTAACCAGTAAGCCATGTCATTCCATGAACCACCTTTATAAACTCTCGATTTATCGTTAACTAAAGAAACACCTTCTTCGTTTAACAATTTGTTTTGTCTGTCGCGGTAACCCCTTTCGTCAGCCTGATACGCGGTAACAGGTGCTTTCGGATCCGGAGATTTAGCAATAGAATCTGCTCTTTTTGCAAGTGCTTGTTTCTCAGCCCAGGTTAATTTTTTGCCTGAATAAGCATTTTCTTTAATCGGTTTGCCATATTTATCTAAAGCAATTTTACCGTTAGCAGCATCAACTAATTGTTTATCCTGAAACTGGTTACCACGATAAGGGTTAAAAGCGTCAGCATCGGTAAATGTAGCCGTACGATAAACATCATTAACCCATTCGTTAACATTACCAGCCATATTGTATAAACCAAAATCATTTGGAGCATAATAAATAACCGGAACAGTTAAATCTCCCTTATCATTTAAAGAGCCTCCAACACCCATGTAATCTCCTGATGCTCTTTTAAAGTTGGCCTGAATCAAACCTCTGGTTTTCTTCTTAGGAGAACTAACGCCCAAGCCATTCCATGGGTAAATTTTATTTTGGTTGATGTTTTCATATTCCGTATTACCAATTAAACCTAAAGCAGCATACTCCCATTCAGCCTCCGTTGGCAAACGGTAAGGTTGCATAATTACACCATCTTCTAAAGTTGCATTTCTGGTAGGAACTGCACCTCCACGGCCTCCTGCTGCTCCAATTGAAGCACCGGCAGCGGCATTATAATCTTTAGGGGCATTTTTACCTCTGTCATCATACTGACCGTTTAAGTACGCGTCAGTATTGAAAGGTTTATCTGGTCTGGTGGTTGCAGCGGTAGTGCTGTTATTTCCACGACCGGTATTGCCACCTGCAAGTGTTTTATAGTCTGTTAAGATGCCTTTTTCACGTAAAATAAACTCATTTGCCTGAGAAGTTCTCCATTCGCAGAAACGCGAAGCCTGCTCCCAGGAAACACCAACTACCGGATAATCACGATACGCAGGGTGTCTTAAATAATTTTCAACATAAGGTTCATTATAAGATAAAGCTCTGCGCCATACCAAAGTATCCGGTAATTCATTATAATAATACTCACGGTCTTCAGGGTAACTTACTCTAATCCAGTGTAAATATTCTAACCAATCGGTATTTGAAACTTCCGTTTCATCCATATAAAATGAAGGAACCGTAACCTGTCTTTTGTAATTGTAAATGCTTGGCTCTACACCTGCAACCTCAATTGCACTACCACCTACAACTAACACACCACCTTCAATCGGAATTAATCCAGGTCCGGGAGCACGTTTGTATTTCGTAGCAACAGCAAAGCTGCCATAGGTTTTGTTTTTCTTATCTGCATAAGGAATACCCGTTTTACTGGACCTATTTGCATTTTTAGAGTTACTGCAACCCGAAAGCATGCCGATAAGCGATAAACAAGTAAAAGAATATAGTAATAGTTTTTTCATATGATACTATGGAATATTGCCTGTAGGCAATCAATTGATAAAATTAAGCAAATTTATACGATTTTAATAAACTTTGCGATAACAAAATATTGAATATAATTTTTAACCCATAACGTAATATTTTATCCGGTATTGTGTTAAGGCCGTTCTTTATGTGTTTTTTTATAACCTTTTAATAATAAGGCTTATATGTTTTGGTTCGTTTATTGTGTTGATCTACATCCAAATATTAATTTCGTATAAAGATTATATCATGCTTAAAAAAGTTTCCATCGTACTTATCACCTTATTTGCGCTCCTTTTCATTGTTGCAGCCGCTATTCCAATGTTTTTTAAAAAGGAAATAGATGCTAAAATCAAATCTTCTATCAATAATCGCGTAAATGCTAAGGTCGATTTTAAAGATCTTGATTTAAGTTTGATTACTTCTTTCCCCAATCTGGGCATTAAAATCAACAACCTCACCATTGTTGGTGTAGATAGTTTTGCTAAAGATACATTGGCAAATGTTAAACAATTGCAATTAAATGTTAATTTATTAAGCGTGTTAAGCGGAAAAACTTATCAGATTAAATCCATTAATCTGGATGAACCTAATATTTTAGCAAAGGTTTTAAAAAGTGGTAAAGCCAATTGGGACATTATGAAGAAAGATAGTGTTACCGCTAAAACGGACACTGCTGCAACGGCTTTTAAGGTTGCTTTACAAAAATATGCCATCGAAAACGGAAATGTAATTTATGACGATGCTTCTATGGGTTTCTTTATGGAACTGAATAATTTAAACCATACCGGAAAAGGAGATTTTACTCAGGATCTTTTCACTCTAAAAACGCAATCAGATATTGAAAAATTAACGGTTAAATATGGTGGTATTCCATATTTAAACAAAGTAAAGCTTGACGCTGACTTGCCGATTGAAATGGATATGAAAAACATGAAGTTTACTTTTGCTGAAAATAAAATTAAACTGAATGAACTCATCTTATCTGCTGTGGGTTATCTGGCTATGCCAAATGAAAAAGATATGGTGATGGATTTTAAATTTGACGCCAAGCAATCTGAGCTAAAAAACTTCCTTTCTTTAATTCCGGCAATTTATGCAGCCAATTTCAAAGATATGGAGGCTACCGGAAAGTTTGCCATGAACGGAACGGCAAAAGGTATTTATAATGATAAGTCGCTGCCGGCGTTCGATGTGAATTTGTCTATCGAAAATGGTAAAATAAAATACCCTTCTTTGCCTTCGGCAATTAATAATATCCAGGTAAAATCTCAAATCAGTAATCCTGATGGGGTAATCGATCACACTGTTGTTAACGTACCCGCATTTCACTTAGAATTTGGGCAGGTTCCGGTAGATGGGAGGTTGTTGGTGAAAAACCCGGTAACAGATCCTTTTGTGGATATGGCTTTAAAAGGAAAATTAGATTTAAAGCAATTAACCACTATTTTTCCGATGAAAGATATGACTTTGAGCGGAATTTTAGATGCTGATGTGCAAGCGGCCGGAAGAAAATCATCGATAGATAAAGGACAGTATGATGCTTTTAAAGCTTCAGGACAAGTTTTGGCTAGTAATTTTAATTATTCAGGTAAAAATGTACCAATGCCCGTAAGTGTACCAACAGCAAAAATGGTTTTTAGCCCTAAAAACATTACTTTAAGCAATTTGACCGCTAAAGTGGGTAAAAGTGATTTTGCAGCCAATGGATCACTTAATAATTATTTAAGTTATTTCTTTAAAAAGAACCAACCGCTGCAGGGTAATTTTAATTTAAGATCTAATTTGCTTGATGTTAATGAGTTGGTTGGTCCTAAGGCCGCAACAGAAAAGACAGATTCGAAAACTTCATCTCAACTTTCAGTATTTGAAGTACCGGGCAATATAGATTTTACTATGGCTGCTAATGCGGGTAGAATTTTATATGATAACTATGATATTTCTAACGCCAGAGGTACTTTGCTGGTAAAAAATAAAACAGTTCATTTTGAAAACATGTCTATGAATATGTTAGATGGTACCGTGAAAATGAATGGCTCGTATGCCACCGTTAATCCTAAATCGCCAAAGGTTGATATTAATTTTGGTATTGAGAAAATGGATATTCAAAAAGCATTTGGTGCTTTCAATACGGTAAAATTGCTTGCTCCGGTAGCCAAATTTGCTAAAGGGGTTTTCTCTACAAACCTTAAATTTAATTCAGATTTGGATCAGCATATGATGCCGGTTTATTCTACAATTAATGCAGATGGATTAACCAATATTATCCAGGCCGTTGTTGATGGTTTTGAACCTTTAAATAAACTGGCTTCAACACTGAGCTCAGATAAATTTAAAAAACTGGAACTGAATAATGTAATCACTAAGTTTAAAATAAAAGATGGCCGTTTAAATGTTGCCCCGTTTGATATTAAAAAAGATGGCGTAGTGATGAATGTACAAGGTTCTAACGGATTGGATCAAACGATGGATTATAACCTGGGCTTAAATTTACCACGTGCCATGCTGGGTGCAAAAGCAAATGAAACGGCGAATGCTATGATTGCCAAATTAAACAGCAAGGCAGGTACCAATGTATCCATGAGCGAAACGATTAAAGTAAATGCGGTTTTAGGCGGAACTTTTTTAAAGCCTACCATTAATTTGAAATATGGTGCGGGTGATACAAAAACAGCAGCTAAAGATGCTGTGAATAGCATAATTGCAGATAAGAAAGCCGAACTTCAGGCTAAAGGACAGGCCAAAGCAGATACTCTAAAAGCTAAAGCTACTGAGAAAGTGAAAGATGCAATAGCGGATAAACTGAACGGCTTGTTTAGAAAAAAGAATTAATCTGATCCTTTTCAGGAATGTGATTGTTTATGCGGTGTAACGATTTGTATTTATAATCGCATTCCTGAAATGACTATAAACTAATTACGCTTAATCTTTTAAATGCATGGTCGGCTGTAATTACCACTCATTCAGCAGGTTAGTTTCAGTTGTAGGTTTAGTTAGTGTTTTTTTACGAATTGTAAACGCAAATTAAAATATTAATTATTAATTTACGTTTCTTAAATAATCCCCAATTAATACTAATACCAAGATCTAAAATATACGTACCTTCAAGGATGAATCTCAAGTACCTCAGTAAACTTGCTTTTTCTGCAATCTCAATGGTTTTGGTGTTTGGTAAATCAAATGCACAAGTTACTATTGGAGGTACCCAAACCAATGGGAGTGAATCAAATAACATCATTACAGCCGTACCTTTTATGCTCATCACACCTGATGCGCGGGCAGGTGCAATGGGCGATGCAGGTGTTGCGGTACCGGGTGATGTAAATTCCGCAAGTATCAATCCTGCCAAACTTGCGTTTTTAGATAAGCCTTACGGTTTCTCTATTTCATACAGTCCCTGGTTAAAAAGTTTGGTTCCGGATATTAACCTTGCTTATTTAGGTGGTTTTTATAAACTAGATGACCGCAATACAATAGGCGCTTCTTTAAGGTATTTTTCTTTAGGGCAAATTCAGCTAACAGATATTAATCAGCAGGATTTGGGTATTTCGAGTCCCAATGAACTGGCTTTTGATGTAACCTTTGCACGAACTTTTGGAAAGGAGTTTTCACTGGGCAGTTCTGTAAGGTACATATATTCTAACCTCGCCAGCGGACAATTCTCCTCCACCGGGCAGGTTCATGCCGGCAATGCGCTTGCGGTAGATATTGCCGGATTATACAAAACATCGACCATGATGTTCGGTAAGAATATGATCTTATCTGCCGGGGCAAATATTTCAAATATTGGCACCAAAATGAGTTATTCTGATGGGGGGGCAAATTTCTTTTTGCCAACAAATTTTAAACTTGGCGGGGCATCAACCATTGCTATTGACGATTTGAGTACCTTTACTTTAGCACTTGATTTTAATAAACTGCTGGTACCCACGCAACCTATATACGATTCGAATAATAACATTATAAGTGGAAAAGATCCAAACAGATCAGTTCCTGCCGGTATTTTTGGTTCATTTAGTGATGCGCCGGGCGGCTTTAATGAAGAATTAAAAGAAGTAGGTATTTCTACAGGTTTAGAGTACTGGTATAATCAGCAATTTGCATTAAGGGCTGGTTATAATTATCAGAACCCAATGAAGGGCGATAGCCGCTATTTTACTTTAGGCGCAGGTTTAAAATACAATGTTTTTAATATCGATTTTGCCTATCTCGTAGCAAATTCACAAACAAGTCCTTTGGCCAATACCTTACGTTTTAGTCTTTTGTTTAACTTTGGCGACAAAAAGGAATTAAAAAAGTAAGTTCCAGTGGTTTTGGCGAGCTTAATTATTAAGCTTATTGACCACAAATAATATTTATTTATGAAAATTAGAGTCGGTTTTGGATTTGATGTCCATCAATTAAAAGATCAGCACCCTTTTGTGGTTGGCGGAGTAACGTTAGAACATCATAAAGGTGCATTTGGTCATTCTGATGCCGATGTTTTACTGCACGCCATCTGTGATGCCCTTTTAGGAGCCGCAAACCTGCGTGATATCGGTTTTCATTTTAAAAATACGGATGACCGCTGGAAAGGAATCAGCAGCCTGGTTTTATTAAAAGAGACTGTAAAATTATTGACCGAGAAAAACTGGCAGGTGGGTAATATAGATGCAATGCTTTGTTTGGAAGCGCCAAAAATTAATCCGCATATTCCGGCAATGCAACAACACATTGCAGATGCGATTGGCATTTCTACAGAAGATATTTCCATCAAAGCGACCACTAATGAGCAAATGGGTTTTATCGGGCGGGAAGAAGGTGTAGTTGCTTATGCAGTTTGCCTGATAGAGCGGCCATAAATTAGAATCAAAGTACTCTCGTAAATATAGATTGGTTATCCTGATGCTTGTTGAAGGAGTTTATGGACGGAAAAACTGTTTGACAATTCCAATTTAAATAATAACTAGGAAATGAACAGACACTAGCTTTTCGCTTAATGTAGTCCCGCTCCCGTTTCTGTCCCGATGGAAGAATCGGTACATCCACTCAGATCGGGTTTATAAACAATGTTGCTGCTTTACAAACAACCGCTTTAAGATTGCTTCGTGCCTCGCAATGACGACCGCTTTAATGTTTTTGTACTACCCAACGTTATTTAAACACGATTGAAGCGGCATCCCCCGATTTTTCTTCGGGGATATAGCATAAAGCGGGGCCTGACTTTCAAAAGAAAGCCAGGCCCTGCTTCACAAAAAGACTTAATCAATACTTATCCGTTTAGGTTACTTATCCCGATTTTCATCAGGAATAATTCTTTTACAGATCAGGCTACAGCTTCTTTTACATTTCCTGTTCTTTTTAAAGTTCCCCAGGTTTCCAGTTCTCCTTTTATCGCTTTACGGAACGAGCGGAATAAAACGATATACATCAATTGTCTCCAGAAAAACCTTTGCGGAAAGATGTAAAGCAAATTTTTATACTTTTCATTTTCCATTTTAAAAGCAATGGCAGCAAACACCATATCTACAATAATGAAGATGATGTAATAAAATAATACCTGCCCAAAACCATTATGAAGGCTGAGTATTCCGGAGAAACCAGTCAGCGTTAGGTTATTAATTGCGCCAAGTGAAAACAGACCACTAATTAAAGAAATGAGCATAAAGAAATCTGCCAATGGCGAAAATAGCGGCAGAATAATTTGATAGATCAATATATTCGGCATTCCTATCATTCCAAAATAACCATATTTTTTATTCAGCAATGTTTTTCTGTTTTTCCAGAAACTTTGCATTACCCCAAAACTCCAGCGGAAACGTTGTTTTAAAAGCATGTTTACCGTTTCGGGTGCTTCGGTATAAGCCACAGCTGTTGAGCAGTTTTTAACAGTATAACCTGCTCTTAAAACACGCATGGTTAAATCACAGTCTTCAGCAAGGGTATCGATGGTAAAACCACCAATTTCCAGTACCATGGATTTTCTGAAAGCACCAATTGCACCCGGAACTACCGTAATGGTGTTTAACAGGTCGAATGCTCTTCTATCCATATTCTGAGCAGTAATATATTCGATAGACTGCCATCTGGTAATGATATTGTGCGCATTACCAACTTTAACGGTACCTGCAACGGCGGCAATTTTTTCATCGTAAAAATAACGCATCAGCTCGGTAACGGCATCGGTTTTAAGCTGAGTATCGGCATCAATACAAACAATATAATCGGCGCTGGCCTGAGTTATACCATAGTTTAAAGCCGAAGCCTTGCCGCCGTTTTCTTTGCGGAAAACCTTTACCTGAGGATGGTTTCCATACTCGTTGTTCACCATTTCAAATGTGCTGTCCTTAGATCCGTCATCAACAAAAATTAATTCGAAATTAGAATAAGTTGTTTTTAATAAACTTCTTATAGTTTGGATAGCGGTTACTTCTTCGTTATAGGCTGGAATAATGATACTCACTTTCTCTGATGGGTTTTTAACAAGCAAATGTGCATTCAATTTAGCTTTTCTTTTTTGCCTGATTGCCAGGTAGGCAATGAAAATGGTACGCAGTATAGCCAGTACAATTGCAATGGTAAAAACAATATTTAAAAAGATATTGGCATAATAAAAAAAACTAAGAAACAGGTAATCGCTCGAACCTGTAAAACCGGTGTTGGCGCTTGATTTAACCGCAGGCATTAACTCAGATCTTTTTTTACCCATTAAATCACCAACAGTAGTGAAAGTATAACCCTTTTGTTTAAAGAATTTTATAATTCTTGGTAAAGCTTCAACAGTCGCTTCGCGGTTTCCACCAGCGTCATGCAATAATAAAATATTACCGTTATCTTGCTGTTTCACAACCTCATTAAAGATTTGATCCGCTGTTTTTCCCGGTTCCCAATCTTCAGGATCTATATATTCCCCAATATTGATGTAGTTTTCCTTTCTGCTTTGTGCTACCGGTAAAATTTCTGAAATATTTTGTGGCTCGGCGTCCGCATTAAAAGGTGCTCTGAATAAAATAGTACTATGTCCGGTTACGCACTCAATGATGCGGCGTGTGGCATTCAATTCAAACTTAACCCTGTGCGGGCCAATTGCCGACATGTCAGGATGGAAAAAAGTATGGTTTCCAATTTCATAACCATCGTTATATTCCTGTCTGAGCAGTTCCATGTTTTTTTCGGCCATAATGCCCACTACGAAGAAACAGCCGGGTACTTTTTCTCTTTTTAATATATCCAATACCTGCGGCGTATAAACCGGATCGGGTCCATCATCAAAGGTTAAGGCAATTTTTTTATCTGCTTCACCAAAACGTTTAATTACATATTGTGAAGGCAGGCGGGTGTATTTCTGATCTGCGATAGTAAAATTGCTTTTATCTAAAGTAAACTTAACACTACCCGGAGCTGGTGTGGATACCAGATCAAGAATTTCTCCATTACCGACGTAAGATATACCACCCATAACCAAAGCCGAAATTTTGCGTAAATCAACAGGTTTCTTTTTTAAAGAATCTAAACTTAAATCGTCAGAAATAAACTGCCACAATCGTTTATCCTCTGATCCCAGGCGCCATAATGCAATACCGGCAATACCCCAGTCATCTGCTTTACGGATTAAATTAAAATTTGTTGCAGCATCAGTAAAATAAACATCATGCCTTATTCCGCTGGCATCTTTATAATTGTAATTTAAATTTGCCGAAGCAGGATCGTAATTGATCGTACTTTTATAGTTAACAGCATTGGTTATGGCCTCTTCATAAGTAACAGGGACGCCAACGCTCTTATTTGGCCAGTCATAGCCATAACAAGCCAGTGCCAGAATAACTTTGCTGGCATCTACCTTACTGCAAATGTCATCCAGTTTATCTTCAACCCATTCCTGATGAGAGATATCGCCGGCATTGCTTTGATCATTGTGCTGATCATAAGCCATTAAAACAATATAATCATTGTAATGCTGTAGTATTTCCGGCTTATAATCATCGTTTTCTGGTGAAATATCCTGAGAAACAATTAGCTTTTCGTTATGAAACTGTGTGTACAGATTTTTCATAAAGTTGTTAAAGGCATTACTGTTTTCAAGATTTAGTTCTTCAAAATCAATGTTTATACCTTTAAAACCATGTTTCTTTGTAATTTTAATCAGGTTGCTAATGAGTTGCTGTTGGGCTGTTGAATTATTTAAAAGTCTTCTAACTGCTTCACCATCCCAGTGATCTGTATGGTAGTTGGATACAACCGCAATTGCAGCTTTTTTTCCTTCTTTAATAACCCTTAATGCCGCAGTGTCGGCTTTATCTACAATAGAATCGCCGTTTAGGAAAAAAGATTCTGTTGCAACCATATCCAAATGACCGATGTTGCGCTTTAGGTTAGACAAAGATTTATCTTTAATTCCAGCCCAGCTTACGTAAAAGGCCATGTTAATGCGTTTATTGTCGCCGTGTTTAGTCAGTATTCTATGTTCACGATCTTTTTTGATCTTCTGTAGCTTAGATTTTAGAATGCTAAAATCTTTATACTGTTGCGATTTCTTTAAGCGGTCTAATTGCTTTTGAGTAAGCGGTGTATTGGTATTGATAAAAGGTAAATTCGGGGCTTGTACAGAAGATAGGGTATAAGCAACGCAAATGATGGCGATAATGAAGACTAAAAATAAAGTTCTGCTTACCCAGGTAAAAGTATGCCAGCGTCTTTTAGTCTCAGTTTGAAAGATTTGTTTTCCGGACATTTTTTCTGATCTGATTTTATTTAACAAAATTGAATAAACCAGATGAAGATTGAATGAAGCATTGGTTTGCTTGGGTTTTAAACCGATGTTCTGGTTAACGCACAATCTAAATGTCAACTCATCATATAGGGAAATAAAAAAAGCCGGCACATTAAAAACATGCCGGCTGAAAATATATAATTTATTAAACCTTCCTTATTCTTCCAGGTATCCAAATTTGCCCTGGTTATAATCAGAAATTGCCTGATGAATTTCTGCTTCGGTATTCATTAAAAATGGACCATATTGTTTGATGGGTTCATTAATAGGCTCACCGCTTAAAACCAAAATAATGCTATCTTCTAAGGCTTCAATGGTAATTTCTTCTCCTTCATTTTTAAAATGAACAAAATCATTAACCTTTACTTCCTGTTCATCATTAATTTTTACTGTGCCTTCAATAATAACGAAGCCTGTATTAAAATTAGCCGGAAAACTAAGCGTTGCCTTGCCACCTTTATTTAAGCGGGCATTATATAGCTCTATTGGGGTAAAAGTATCTGCATTACCTTTTATGCCTTTATAATTGCCAGCAATTACTTCAATTTTACCTCCATCGGCGGGTAAATTGAATACCGCCATATCGGCTTGTTTAATGGCCTGGTATTTCGGCTTGCTCATTTTATCCTTAGCAGGCAAATTAACCCATAATTGTACCATTTGAAAAGGACCACCTGCTAAACTGTACGCTTCTTCATGATATTCTTTATGTAAAATGCCACTGGCTGCCGTCATCCATTGTACGTCACCAGGATAAATAATTCCGCTGTTGCCTGTACTATCCTGATGCGCTACCGCCCCGTGATAGGCAATGGTTACGGTTTCAAAACCGCGGTGCGGGTGAACACCAACACCTCTGGGTTCTTTACGGGCAGAGAATTCTATTTTTGAGCCATAATCCAATAAAAAAAATGGACTCATGTTGATTTCATAACCGCCTGGGAAAAAGTTATGGACTCTAAAGCCATCGCCAACCATATGTGGGGCGGGTGCTTTTAAGATATTTTTTATTCCTTTTATTTTTGTTTCCATCATTACCTCCATGGAAAATTTAAATCAGCCTGCTAAATGCAGACTGAGTATGCAAACTATGCTTGTTTTACAAATTGTAATTCGCCCAATATGCGAACCTCTTCACTCACCATAACACCGCCGGTTTCTAAGGCCGCATTCCAGGTTAAACCAAATTCTGAACGGTTGATTTTGCCGCTTAAAGTAAAACCTGCTTTTGTATTACCCCATGGATCTGTTGCAATACCGCCAAATTCGGCTGTTAATTTTACCGGTTTTGTTTCGCCTTTTATGGTTAAGTCACCTTTAACGATGTAATCACTGCCATCTTTTTCTACTGAATTTGATTTGAATTCGATGTGTGCAAATTTTTCTGCATCAAAGAAATCATCGCTTTTCAAGTGATTGTCACGATCTGTATTACCCGTATCAATAGAATTGATGTCACCTTTGAAAGAAATTTGAGCATTTTCAAACTCATCACCTTCAGAAGTTAAATCTGCCGAGAAAGATTTTAAACTACCCGTTACAGTAGTAATCATTAAGTGTTTTACTTTAAATTGTAATTCGCTGTGCGTTGGGTCTAAAACCCATTTTGTAGTTGCCATATCTTTTAATATTAGATTGTTTAATATTTACAACACAAAAGTACAGCGGGATGTTCAAGTGAGAATTGATGTATGATAAGTAATGAGAGGATAGAAAGAAATATGGGGTAAACAACTAAATTAAATATTTATTTGTTTGGTAACCGATTCATTATGAGGTTAATGTTAAGGTCGGAAGTGTTTATTTGCCAACTCTTTACGAACCCTGCTTAACGATTCAGGAGTAATGCCTAAATAAGAAGCAATCATCCATTGCGGAACGCGAAGCGTAAGATTTGGATAAAGTTTTATAAAATCAAGATACCTTTCTTCTGCAGTTGCACTCAATAACATATTGATTCGTTTTTGCATAAAACGAATTGAGTTATTAAGCATGGTTACATTTAAGGCAAGTAAACAAGGAACTTTTCGGGCAGCCTCAGCTAAAAAATCATTTGGCAATAATATAGCTTCTGTATTTTCAATGGCATCGATAAAAAATATAGACGGTTCATTCACCATGTTATTGCGGTCCGAAATCAGCCACTTTTCCGGCGCAAATTGTAAAATATGCTCTTTGCCTTTAGAATCGATAGAATAGGCTCTTAATAAACCTTTGCCTACAAAAAAACCATATTTAAAAATGTCTCCTTTGTACTGTATGATTTCATTCTTCTCGAACTTTTTTACGCGAAGTGGTGAAGAAATGCTGTTAAACTGTTCATCAGTTAAATCTATTTTTTCCTGAAGGTAATTTTTAAACTGATCGATCATAAAGAATAGAAATTACTTCTTTTCAGGTTTAATATCAGAAAAATCTACACCGCATTTGCAATTGCCGCCGCAGCCATCTTTTTTAACCTGTACCGATTTATAAACCATGCGGCCAACATACACTAATGCTACCGCAAAAAGTAAAAAGACTAATATGGTTTGAATACTCATAATACAAATATACGTGGCTATTGCCTTTTTGTGTTCAAATCAATGTAATTTTAATTGGCAATTTAACCAGGCCTTTATTCGCGATATTGTTATTGTTCCATAAAACCAATGGTACCACCAACCCAGTCGAAATCTGCATTGTACCGAACGCCTATCATTTTGCCGCGGCTTAACCGGCCCAAATTAATGCAAAGCTGAGGCTCTTCACCATCTGCCCATAAGTACATTAACCTGATTTCGGCTTTTACACCTCCATCCAAAGATTGTACAGCAGGTTCATAACTCACTTTTCGTTGTAGTATCCAATTTTCAGGATCCTTAATGCCTTTAATGTCAGCTTCGTTTACATCGATAATAACACCCATGCCGGCAAAAGAAAATAATGGCTTTAATACATAATTCTCCAAATCTGCCGGAATGCTATCTACCTGGTTCAAAAAACGGGTTTCGGGTACAAATTCGCTGTCTAAAAATGGCATGGTGTATTTACTGATCCGATAAAACCAGTTTGGATGTGTTACCCATTCTATATCCAGCTCCTGCCTTGGGTCGAAGCTGTTTTTAAAAATGGCTGTGTTTTCGGCAACTTCATCAAAAATAAGGCGGTTGTAAATTCTTTTAAGTTGAATTAATTTGCCATTTTCTTCATAAAAAAGTTGTTTTCCTACCTGTTTAATTTCTTCAAGGGCTAAGATTTTAATGCCCAGCATTTTTTGAGTAACCAAGAAATCAATGGCTGTTTTTTGGTTTAGCGCATCTACATCCATTAAGGCAACTTCATGCGGCTGGTGTTTACCAAGAATAACTTTTTTTAGCAGACCGGTATATTTTTCTTCATCGAATCCATTTAAATAATGACTTGTGGTGTTATCCAAATCAAAAGATTCACGGTAAGTGTTTGCAAGGTGGATTTGAAAACCATAAAGCGATGGAAATCCCTGCATTTCGATTAGCATAGGAGTTAATTCTCCTGCTTCATTTTTACAAATCCCAAAATCGAAGGTCAAAAAGTGCGGTTGATCATTCTCATTGGGTACATTCCATTGTGCAGGAATTGCATTTTGCGTTAAGGCTTTAAAATTAGGCTGTTTAATCAGGGACACAATTTCATTTCCTGCTGCAATTAGCTTTTCTTTTAATGCTTTTGGAATGAAAATAGGTGTTTCTGCAACTCTGAATGGAATTTCAGGATAATCTGCCTGAAGCTCTTGCATGAATTTCTCATACTTTTCTGCTGTAAATTCCTGATTATATTTTTGTCTTTGAGCAGGTATCATGGAATATTATATAAATTTTACCTCACTGCGGGGCACAAAACAACCTTCCGTTTTGGATTGATCTCTAGTTGTTCCGCAGCCCGTAATGATTATTACCTTAATTTTAAATGCTTTTATTGCAAGTGTTTTGAGTTTATGCCTCCTGGAGATTTCCGATTGCTTTATTTAAAAAGTTTGGCAGAATAACACTTTGTGTAAGTACAATTCTTGCCGGATCATCCAGACTGTTTAGCATATCGAAATATTTTTCTTCACCATGAGTATCGATAATCACCTTTTTCTTTTCGTCCTGAAGCAGGTACATTTTCATCCCTACGGGATCTGCCTCCGGGTGAAACTGAGTGCCGATAATTTCATTTGTGAAACGAATAGACATCATACAGCGCTCCAGATTTACATGTTTACGCTCTTTTTCTATGGCTAATAATTTTGCTCCTTTTGCTTCAAAAGCTTCTAAATTTGGCTCGATTACCTGCCAGTCGCGACTGTCAACAGAGAAAAAAGGATTGGTGATGCCATCAAATATTTCATCTTTTTCACCTTCCTCTGTCAGCGTAATCGGGAAAATACCAAAAGCATTTGATCTTCTCTCTGTTACATTGCCTAAATTATATTTCCGGCAAGCCAGTTGAAAAGAGTGGCAAATTAAAAATGCATACTTTTTCTGTTCATCATTGGCCTCATTAAAAGCTTCGATCTGATCCAGCAGGTGAAAGAAATCATTCTCCCATTTTTCGCCTTTGCTTTCAACCGGACTGCCCGGGCCACCGCTTGAAATATAAGCATCGTAGTCAATACCCGGTATTTCGCCTTTCTGTCTTAAATCGAAAATATCGAAAGAAAGGTCAATATTGTGTTCTTCTTTAAAACGGGATAAAATCTCCTGAATTCCCCGCATTCCCTGATTAGGAGCGCCGTTATTTAAGTCAATAACGGCGACCTTTAATCTAAATTTATCCATTTTTAATTACTTGCGCCTATAAGTGTTTGATTAGTAATATAATCTACAACAGATTCAAAGTTACCAGTTTGTTCGTAAACTGCCAACTGTCTGTCGGCGCCTGTGCCATGTTCCAATATTTTATGCACATAATTAATGTCATTTCTGCAGCCTAATTCATCCACAACATCATCCACAAAATCAAGCAGTTCCAACACCAGGTTGCGGCAATTTACTTCCATTTCTTTACCAAAATCGATCAAATTGCCATCAATTCCATAACGTGCGGCACGCCATTTATTCTCGTTAATTAAAGCTCTTGAATAACTTATAAACTCCATGTTTTGTAAACGAAGTTTATACAGTTTGGCACATAATGCCTGAAATAAAGCAGTGAAAGCCATTGTTTCATCAATCAGCATCGGGCAATCGCAAATGCGGAATTCTACCGTATCAAAAAATGGATGTACACGAATGTCCCACCAAATTTTCTTTGCATTATCCATGCAATTGGTTTTAATCAGCAGTTTTACGTAGTTGTCGTAATCTTCAATACTGTTAAAAATATCAGGAATACCTGTACGTGGAAATTTATCAAAAATTTTGGTTCTAAAAGATTTGTAACCGGTGTTTCTGGATTCCCAAAACGGCGAATTGGTTGATAAGGCAAAAACGTGCGGTAAAAAATATCTGACCTGGTTAGCAATGTGGATAGCCAGCTCGCGGGATTGAAAGCCAACATGCACATGTAAACCAAAAATTAAGTTCGAGCGGGCAGCTTCCTGCAGCTCATTAACAATTTCATTATAGCGGGGATGTTCGGTAATTAATTGTTTTTCCCAATGCGAAAATGGGTGTGTTCCTGCAGCACCAATACGCAAGCCTTGTTCGCCAGCCAGTTGTGATACGGTATAACGAAGCTGTGAAATTTCTTTACGTGCTTCTTCTGTGGTCCGGCAAATGCCCGTACCCACCTCAACAACAGCCTGGTGCATTTCTGCTTTAACCTGGTCTTTGTGTATTTTTTGTGCAGCCTCAACAATTTTTTGGTCGTGCGAGGTTAGTTCCCTGGTAACGGGATCAACTACCATGTACTCTTCCTCTACGCCAAGCGTGAATTCATTCATCCTGATGCTCATTTAATTTAAATCCCTTGGTTATTTCTTCTCAGCGGCTTTTTTGGGTTTAGCCGGAGCTTTTTCTTTTGTTACTTTAGCTGCAACAGGTTTTGCTGCTGCGGGTTTGTTTGCTTGTACAACTAAAGGCTTTCCGGCAACAGAGGCTTTAATGTATTCGCCCCAGGTTAAGTTATCCTGACCAGGTTTTTGTGCTTTAGCTCTTTCAATGGCATAATTAGCCGTCGTTTCCACTACCCAGTCGAAGTTTTCCTGTCCAACGCTTTTAACGTCAGCATCTGGTGCCGGATTACAGAAATCTATTGCAATAGGCACACCGTCGCGTACTGCAAATTCTACGGTATTAAAATCATAGCCTAAGTAATTACAAAGTTTAAGGGTATACTCTTCAACTGTTTTTAAAAGTTTAGCACTTGATGGCGCTTTTTCAACCGCATATCTTAAATGATGTGGGTTTCGTGGATCGTATTGCATAATGCGCACATGTTTGCCACCAATACAATAACATCTGAAATATTCGTCAAAGATGATTTCTTCCTGTAAAAGCATAACCAGTTGTTCAGTACCAGAATGTTTAGCAAAGAAATCTTCCTTATCGTGCAATTTATAAACATCTCTCCATCCGCCACCATCATAAGGTTTCATATAAGCCGGAAATCCGGTGTATTCAAAAATTGCGTCCCAATCTAAAGGCATGGCCAGGTTTGAAAAAGATTCGCCTGTGGTTCCTGTTGGGTGTTCTCTGGATGGAATCAATGCTGTTTTCGGAACAGGCACACCAATTTGTTCTGCAAGTGCATTATTGAAAAACTTTTCATCAGCACTCCACCAAAAAGGGTTGTTAATTACAGCAGTTCCGGTAATGGCTGCATTTTTAAGTGATGCTCTGTAAAAAGGAACGTCCTGCGAAATACGGTCGATGATTACCGCATAATCTAAAGGAGCATTCTGAAATATTTTATCGATTTTAACAGCCTCGGCAGTAATGCCTTTCTCTGCTTTTTGATTAATCCTTTCAATTACGGCCTCAGGAAAAGAGCGCTCCTGGCCGAATAAAATCCCTATTTTCTTCATTGGTACTATTTAATTTTATGGTGTAACTGGTTAATTCGTTAATTGTTTTTACTGGTTATCCAAATGGCTGATGATTAGTAAATTTAATTTAAAGCTGTGCAATATAATCCGGAAACATCTCCCTCCAGATCGGCCAGTCGTGATCAGCATTTGGCCTTATATCCAGCCAGTGATTAATGCCTTTTTGATTTAAAATGTTAGATAAACGCTCATTATCCGGCTTACACATATCCCGGTCTGAAGTACCCAAAACAATTTTCATGTAGTGCAAATCGGGGTTACTGCTATTCGGAACATAATCAACAGGATTGTTGAAATAAACGTCGTCATTGTAAAATCCATCAAGCTGTCCGGTAATATCAAAAGCGCCGCTCATGCTAAACATATGGCTAACGAGCCAGGGATGCCTGAATGCAAAGTTTGCTGCATGATAACCCCCAAAACTGCAACCTGCAGTAATGATTTTATTATGCCCGGTTTCATGTCTGGCTAAAGGCGCAACTTCCTCAAGCAGATATTTGTCGTACCAGATATGATTTTTTACTCTGTCTGCGGGATGGATACTTTTGTTGTACCAGCTTAATTTATCAATGCCATCCGGACAGTAAATCTTAATCTTTCCTTCATTAATAAACCCCTCAACGGAGTCTATTAGTTTGAAGTCTTTATTTTCGAAATACCGGCCCATACTCGTTGGAAACAGTAGAATAGGGATACCACCGTGGCCAAAAGTGAGCATGTCGATCTCAGCACTTAAATTCGGGCTGTACCACTTTTTATGTTCTTCTTTAACCATATAAAAAATTGAATGTTTTAAGGTATAAATTAAATTTTATAAAAAGAACCTATAAGCAATGAAAATTAAAGCTTTATGTAAAAATTGATCGTGGTTAATTAATAGTTTATTGAGTTTTGTACCTTTGCCCCGAATTCTGAGGCGATAAGCCGTGTGATAGGGGATTGAAGCATATGTACAATACAATTTTATCAGTAAAAGTTAATACAGTCAGTTATAAAGTGCCTTCGGCTTATTTAAAGCGGGAGGTTGAAATAGATATTTACGTACCTGAAGGTATTTTAGGGAACGAAAAAATAGAACTTCTTTTATTAAATGATGGTCAGGATGTGGCCAAAATGGATTTTACCACAATTTTAGAAGAAGCACATTTACAAAAAAGAAATAACCGGTTAATTGTGGTTGCCATTAAAGCATCAACAGAGCGCTTAATGGAATATGGTGTTGCAAGCGTACCTGATTTTAAAGGCAGAGGTGCTAAAGCAGATTTGTATACCGATTTTATCATTAAAGAGCTTTTACCTTTTGTTAAAAAGAAAATTGCAATGCCTGTAACCGGAAAGGTTGCCTTTGCAGGTTTCTCTTTAGGTGGTTTATCCGCTTTTGATATCGCCTGGAACAACCCTAATGTTTTTGATGTAGTTGGTGTTTTCTCAGGCGCATTCTGGTGGCGCAAAAAAGATTTGGCAGATGGTTATACAGATGCTGACCGGATTATGCATTCACTGATTGATCATACTTCTACAAAGCCTGAAATGAAATTTTGGCTGATGACGGGTACTGAAGATGAAAAAGCAGACCGTAATAAAAATATGATTATTGATTCTATTGATGATACGATCGACATTGTAAAAGCATTATTGAAGAAAGGTTATAAAAGGCCGGAAAATGTTTTTTACTACGAAAAGGTTGGCGGCAAACATGATGTGCCTACCTGGGAGAGCGCAATGCCTGCTTTCCTGAATTGGGCATTCGAAGGATAATTTGTCTATTGATATTTTAAAAAGATAGGGGTATCGAAGATTGTCCATAAACAACTTTTTTGCCCGCATTTTTTTAAAGCACTATTTGCCCAGGTATTGCAGGTTTTAAAAATACTGTAACTCCCAACAGCTTCATAAAAGGCATCGGCATGATCATAATTGGCTTTAGTTTTAATGTTGATGAAATGCCCGTTTGCATCCTGATCAAAACTTTTTGAAATATAGCCAACTAAAGCTGCATATTGAACTGAATCGATCATTAGCTTTTTGCAGCTTTCATCTTCAACGATGTTTTTATAGTAAGTAGCGTGCATGGCAGATGAATTTAAGCCGGTTATGGCGCCCAGTGCTACATTAAGCTTTAAATCTGAAAATTCGGGCGTTTCCAGATAAAATTTCTTATCTCCCCAACCCAAAGCCAGGTAGTGATAGCTGCTATCTGCAGATTGAGTGTTAGAATATTTAATTTCTTTTGTCCAATCCATCAGTAGATGTTTTGCCGGAACCACAATATCGGTATGTACACCATTTGTCATGATGTAAATCGCTATTTCCTGCTTGTTTAGCGGATTTTTATTAATGGTGATCCGTGATAAACAAAAAGCACAGGCAAAATAAAGCAGAATAGACCCGATAAAAAAGAACAGGAAGTTTCGGGTATGGCGTAGAATCTTTTTAGTCATGCTGAATTATAGATGTCGAACAGCAACATCACCATTAATACTATCGGTTGGTAATGGTAACCCTAATGACTGGATTTTACTTTTTTCAGCGTAAAATCAATTGCCTTGTTGTTGAAGTAATATTTACCCGCCATTTTTTCGGGCACAACCTCATAAGTATCTTTAATGTTTTCAATAATAAAATAATCCGGAAATTCTTTTTGCGAAGGCGAATAATGATAAAATTTCATTTTTCGGTTGGGCTGTTCATATCCGGTTTCCGTTAAAAACTTTGAAGCTTTTTTATTTTTAAACGCAACAGTCCTGATTTCGCTGGCTGCAATATAGCCATCCGCAAGCGAAAGCTTAATCGACATGTCTTTTGTTTTTCCAACGTAATATTCGTATTCAAATGCTTTTTGAGAAAATGCAAGAACAGGTAAAATCAGAAAGGTCAAAAGCATAGCTGTTTTTATAACGGAGATTTTTGTTGTTGTCATTGCGCTCAGATTACTTTTAAAATCAAATGGAAAGTTTTTTTAAAGCTTCCGCTGTTGAATCCAGAAAATTAATATGCCTGCCCTTATTACTCTCGTATATAAAATCTTTAATGCTTTTACTTTGATATGGACTAAAATTACCAACTACGGCTAAACGAACACGGTAATTTGAAAATTTCTGAAGGATTTCTCCTGCCATTCCATTTTTTAAATCAAAAAAGTCAGAGGTGATGTTTTGTTCGCTGATTATAATTTTATCAAAATCCTGATAATATAAATTTCCCAGTAAGTCAATACCATCCTCTGCGGTTTTAATGATCAACCTGTCCGAAATTAATTCTGCAATCCGGGTATCGTTTATGGTGTGCGTTTCAATTTTCATTTGGTATTTTCAATAGGGGTGTATTGGTGATATTATTATTAATTAATGCTTTCCCAGTTTCCGTTTTGCTTTGCCAGATCAATCATTTTTTGACCATGTTCCGTCATCAATCCCTGTTCAGTCAGTTTGGCAACTCTTTCTTTATTGGATGAGCTCCAGTTGCTTTTGGGTTTGCGTTGCGAAAAACGCTGATACCGGCTGTCGGCATCTCTTTTATTGGTTAAAGAATCTATCCAGCCAAAACACAAGGCTTCTTCCACCGCTTCAACATAGTTTACGCTTGGTGTTTTAGCATTTTTGCTATATAGAATCAGACAAACTTCGGTTTTTAACTGGCCATTTTGCTCAAGCCATTCCCGCCATTTTTGCCTCGTTTCTGCATAAAAAGTTTCAATACCCTTGTTTGTTTCCATGGGGAATAAAATTAATGAATATTTTCGGTTCGCCATCCAATTGCCTAAATATCCATACACTTGCTTTTCTAATTAATTATGAGATAATTACAACATTATCATCGCATTAAATAGTGAGCCGTATAGTTGAAAATCCATTTCAAAACACTATCTTTGCGCCAAATTTGAGGCGCATTTTATGCAAAAGATTAGAAATATAGCTATTATAGCACACGTTGACCACGGTAAAACTACATTGGTTGATAAGATTTTACATTCTTGTTCTATTTTTCGTGACAACGAACAAACGGGCGATTTGATATTGGATAACAACGATTTAGAGCGTGAGCGTGGTATCACAATCGTATCTAAAAATGTGTCGGTACAATACAAAGATGTAAAGATTAACATTATTGACACTCCTGGTCACGCGGATTTCGGCGGTGAGGTAGAGCGTGTTTTAAAAATGGCCGATGGAGTACTTTTACTTTGCGATGCTTTTGAAGGTGCAATGCCTCAAACGCGTTTCGTAACGCAAAAAGCTTTGGCACTTGGTTTAAAACCAATTGTGGTGGTAAACAAAGTAGATAAAGAAAACTGTCGTCCTGAAGAGGTTTACGAACAAATTTTCGAATTGTTCTTTAACCTTGAGGCTACTGAAGAGCAATTAGACTTCCCTGTAATTTACGGTTCATCTAAACAAGGATGGATGAGTACAGACTGGAAAGTACCAACTACTGATATTTTTGCTTTATTAGATGCTGTTGTGGCTAATATTCCGCCGGCACCAATTAACGAAGGTACTTTACAAATGCAAATCACCTCTTTAGATTATTCATCTTTTGTAGGTCGTATTGCAATTGGTCGTGTTCACCGCGGTACCATTAAAGAAAACCAACCGGTTACTTTAATTAAACGTGATGGCAGAATTGTTAAGTCAAGAGTAAAAGAACTTTATACTTTCGAAGGTTTAGGAAAAATCCGTACTACAGAAGTAAGTTCAGGTGATATTTGTGCGGTTGTAGGTATTGATGGTTTTGATATTGGTGATACTATTGCTGACTTTGAAGCGCCAGAACAATTACCGGTAATCAGTATTGATGAGCCAACAATGAATATGTTGTTCACCATTAACAACTCTCCATTTTTTGGTAAAGAAGGTAAATTGGTAACTTCTCAACGTATTAAAGAACGTTTGATTAAAGAAACTGAGAAAAACTTAGCTTTAAAAGTTGTTGAAACTGCGTCTCCTGATTCTTGGTTGGTTTATGGCCGTGGTATTCTCCATTTATCTGTATTAATCGAAACGATGCGTCGTGAAGGTTATGAATTACAGGTTGGTCAGCCACAGGTTATCGTTAAAGAAATTGACGGTAAAAAGAATGAGCCAATTGAAACTTTAATTGTAGATGTACCTGCTGAAGTTTCGGGTAAAGTAATCGAATTGGTAACTCAGCGTAAAGGTGAGTTGTTAATTATGGAACCGAAAGGCGATTTACAACACTTAGAATTCGAAATCCCATCGCGTGGTATTATCGGTTTACGTAATAACGTTTTAACAGCTACTGCTGGTGAAGCAATTATGGCGCACCGTTTCAAGGCTTATGAGCCTTGGAAAGGTACAATTCCTGGTCGTTTAAACGGCGTGTTGGTTTCAATGGAAAAAGGTCAAACTACGGCTTATTCAATTGATAAGCTACAGGATAGAGGTCGTTTCTTCGTTGATCCGGGAGTTGATGTTTACGAAGGTCAGATTATGGGTGAGCACATCCGTGATAATGATTTAGTGGTAAACGTGGTAAAAGGTAAAGCTTTAACCAATATGCGTGCATCAGGTACTGATGATAACACCCGTATCGCTCCGGCAATTAAATTCTCTTTAGAAGAAGCGATGGAATATATCCAGGCTGATGAGTACATTGAAGTAACGCCTGCAAGCATGCGCTTACGTAAAATTTACTTAACTGAACAAGAGCGTAAAGTTAAAGGAAAGCAATTTGCTTAAATAATGATAAGCTTTAAAGCTTATTTGCAAAATATAATCCCGTTTCGTTTATTCGAAACGGGATTTTTTTGTTTGTTTTTGCAATTTATGATGCAGAAGAAAGGTGCTTTTTTAAGCTTTTTAACACAAAAAATAGGTTGATGTTTTGGAAAGCACTGGCACTGGTTTATTTTAACGCAAGTCCTTCTTTCTGCTAAATCTTTTAAAAACTGCTGTTATGCTCAGGTCAGCGGTACTCGCTTCATACGTTACAAATACCTCCCGGCCATGTTTCTGCTATTTAAAAGTATACCGCTCCAATAAGGTTTATTAAACAGCGTTATCAATCGCCAGGGCAGTTTTTAGTCAGCGGTTTTTCATAAAAACTTTAGCACTAACAATCTAACAATTACATGGCAATTAAATTTTTTTAGTCCTCTATTTTTGCGCCATATAATCACATCCCATGATTTAGAATTTAAAATCTAACATTGTTGTGGCATAAATTTTTAGCCAAGATTTTAAATTTGTTGCTTATCAACTATAGTATGATTAAAAAGGGCTTTTCCCATTTGGGAATATTTTTTTTATCTATATTATCCCTGCTTCCTTTATCGGTATTGTACATTGTTGCCGATGTCGTTTATGTACTTCTTTATCCTCTTTTCGGCTACAGAAAAAAAGTAGTTCGTGAGAATTTGGTGAAATCATTTCCAGAAAAACCCTTACCTGAGATTTTAGCTATTGAGAAGCAATATTATAAATACCTGAGCAATTTAATTTTGGAAGTAATTAAAATGACAAGCATTTCAAAAGTTGAATTGCAAAAACGATATAAATTTAATGGTTTAGAAAAGCTGGAAGAATATTTCAAAGAAAATAAAGGCGTATTAATTTGTTCGGCACATTATGGAAACTGGGAGTGGGGTACTTTAGCCTTTGGTTTGGCGATATCAGCAAACCATTATCCAATTTACAAACCACTTACCAACTCAACTTTCGATAAATGGTTTATAAAAGTTCGCAGTCGCTTTGGCAATAAAATGGTGCCTATGCGTCAAACACTTCGTGCCGTAGGCGAAACTAAAAATGAGGCCAGTGTTTTTAGTTTTGGAAACGATCAGTCGCCAACGGTAAACGATTTACATTACTGGACTACTTTTTTAAATCAACCGGCATCTATTCAGTTGGGCATCGAAAAAATAGCCAAAAAAACCAATCGCCCTGTGTTTTATTTAAAGGTAAAGGTATTGAAAAGGGGATATTATGAAGTAGATTGTATTCCGCTTTGTTTGGAACCTGTTAAAACAGCCGAATTTGAAATTACCGAATTGCATACCCGAATACTGGAAGACAATATTAAAGAATCGCCAGCTTTTTGGTTGTGGAGCCATCGCCGGTGGAAGCATAAACCAAAACAGGAACTTAACTATGTTGAAAATCAATATTTGAAACAGGCCTGATTTCAAAAACTTATATTTGCAGTTCAGCATAATTAATGAAGACTTTTAAAAAAATCCTCCTTACTGTTTTTCTCCTGATTCTGTTATTTGCAGTAATATTGTTCATTTGGCACCCTTATTTAATCCGTGTTTTAAAATACAGAACCCCTGACGCTGAAACCTATAAGATTTTTCCACAGGCAACTGTACATAAAAGTGATGCTGCTTTTCATTTTATCCGAACTGGCAAACCACGGAATGATTTGGATACGCTTCATGTACTGGATGGAACCAATCAGGCGATTACATTAAAGGATTATATAAAAACCGGAAAAATTAATGTCTTCCTCGTGATTAGAAATGACAGCATTTTATATGAAAGATATGCAGGCGGTTATACTGACAGTACTTTAACCACTATTTTTTCAGGAGCTAAAAGTATGATTTCCATCATGATTGGACAGGCTCTGGCAGCAGGAAAAATAAGAAGTTTAAACGATAAGGTTACGGATTATATCCCTGAGCTAAAATCTAACCCCGCTTTTAATGAAATCATTTTAAAGAATCTGGTTGACATGAAATCCGGGCTCGATTTTCAGGACGCTTTGGGTGGGATTATTAAAGCTTTTTTATCTGATGAAGCCAAATATTACTATACCCATGATATGAAAGCAGAATTGATGAAAGTTAAGCTTGTTAATAAGCCGGGTACCGTTTGGAAATATAAAAGTATAGACCCGATTTTGTTGGGTTGGGTATTGGAAAAAGCAACCGGGAAATCAGTTACTCAATACTTTGAAGAAAATACCTGGAGAAAAATAGGGACAGAATACAACGCAACCTGGGGTTTGGATCATAAAAATGGTTTGGCCAATACGGCGAGCCGCTTTCAGGTTACAGCCATTGATTTTGCTAAAATTGGAAGACTCTACTTGAATAAAGGAAAATATAATCAAACTCAGGTTGTTCCTGAACCGTGGGTTAATGAATCTGGTAGCATTGGGACAGAGAAGCCTGCTTCAGCAAAAGGCTGGCAAAAATCAGCACATCATTACTTATGGTGGATTCCTCAAACAGGAGACAATGGAGATTATGCTGCGGAGGGTATGCTTGGACAAAGATTATATATTGATCCAAAAACAAATACCATTATTGTTCAGTTTGCAGATCATGGTGCCGGAAATTATCCTTACCGTAAAATCAGCAGGTATTTAGCGGGCCTTCCTTTTAGTTATCCAAAAAACTAATTTAACTTCCCGAAATATTATAAGAAATAGTACATTGAGTTAAATTACCTGCGAATGGAAAATAACGATGTAAAAATATCAAAGAAGAAGCCTATTTTTCCGGTTACGCCTGCCTTGCAGAAATACCTGCGCAGTTACCAGCGTGAAGCAAAATTACCCATCTCATACAACGATTTAATGCAGTTTAATGAGGCTTTTCCTTTAATGGATAAAAATGGGAAAGATTCTCTTTGGGAAGGACCAATTTATGCACAGGATTTAATTGAAAATCTGCATAATGGGTTGAAAGAAATTTATGCAAACTTAAAAGCATCAGGAAATCTTCGCATCGTTCAGCATAAATACATCGATAAAATTGAATATTGTACTTTTGGTAATACCCACCCTTTCCGGATCAGAATTGTAAACCGCTTAAACGATGTTTACGATTATTTTTACATCAAAAAGGCAGATGCTTCAAGGATATACGGGCTGGAGATGGAAGAAATTTTATCGCCAAACCAGGTCAATTATTTAGTTGATGGCGATACTTTAGTGGAAGAGCATATTGCCGGTATTCCGGGTGATGTATTTACCAAAGGTCAGCTTTATTCGCCCGAATTTAATCCTACGCGTATTGCAAAGGAGTTTGTAAAATTTAACGAACGTTGTTTGATTATGCTGTTAGGCGATATGAGGGCTTATAATTTTGTCGTTCAGATTACGCCCGATTTCGATGATATCCAGTTTAGAATACGGGCAATAGATTTTGATCAGCAGTTTTACGAAGGGAACCTTAAAGTTTATTTGCCACAGTTTTTTAAAGAGAATTTGCCCTACGTGAAAATGAGCATGGAGCAATTGACAGAAAAAACTGTACTGCAATATCAGCAGGAAGAAAGGTCGTCAATTGTGCACCGGGTTAGGAGTGAACGACACCGCTTAACCGATTTACGGGATGTTTCCAATAAAGAGGAATTAACGACACCTGAAAATATTGTGTCTCTAAAAAATGCAATGGCTGAGTATTTTAAGGATGCGCATTACTTAAAGTGTAAAACAATGACGGATATTGTTGAGTTGAACATTAAGAACATCATCAGGCAAGTTAAATTATAAACAACCATTCAATAAAAAAACGGCTGACCTTCGTCAACCGTCTCTGAGTGAATCTAGAAAGAGCGTCCAAAACGTTTGGATATGTTAACCCATTAAGTACACCTCCTGTAAATTTTGTTTGCTATTTTTAATAGTAATCTTACTATAGACAGCTGAGCCAAAGTATTGTTTTAAAAATTGCAGAACCAAATTAGCTGTTGGATAGCGGAATGGGCAATTGCTTTTTGTTTTTTAGCAGCTTCTTAATGGCCTTTAGCATTTTTTGCTTATACACGCAGTGATAACTTAACAAACCAAACAGAACACCTAAAAATGCACCTAAAACTACATCTTGCAAAAAATGCTGCGCTAGATATATCCGGGAATAACCCACTAAAACGGCAGCAATAAAACAGGGAATACAGATTTTCTGTTTTTTAAAAATGAGCGTTAATAGGGTTGCAAGACAAAATGCAGAGGTGGTATGGCCGGAAGGAAATGAATTTGAAGCATGTACTGTAACATCAGGTAAAAAATACTGATATGGAAAAGAAATGCTTTCAAAATATGCTTTTGGCCTCGGAAAGTAAAAAAACCTTTTTAAAGCCTGAGCAATAAATCCAGAACTTAAATAGCCTAATAATAAGGTTACCGCCTTTTTCCTCTTCTTAAGGAAAATAAACACAATGATAACAACTATAAATGTAAGGCCATCACCTAGAAAAGTGTAGAAGGTAAAAAAAATATTAAGCAAAGGGCAATGAAAAGCATTTAAAAAAACAAAACTTTCTGTTTTGCTGAACATTACGCAAACCATAAAGAAAATTAACAGTGTTGTCGCAATCAGGCTAAAATAGAGGCGATGTTTTTTGATTTGTTGCAACATAATTTGTTGATATGTCACAAAAGTATCATGCCAGTATTAAAATAGTTTAACGGGATGATTATGAAACAAATTTTTTAGCTTTTAATCATTTGTTCTTCTATGTTTTATGAAGTACAATGCCAGGTTTCCGGCAATTATAATATGATTAAAGAGATTGGGAATAAAGCCGTAGTATTTACTGAAGATTGAAAAGCGTTCTTTGAGGCTTTCACGATGTTTTTTCTTGCTCATTCCACCAACCAGATATTTAGCTACATAACGATGCACATTTACAATGCTCGAAGCTTTTTTAGCCGCCTTAATTATCCAGTCGATATCCGAGCTGTATTTGTACTTTAAATCGTAAGGCACAAGGATGCTGCGACGAATATAAATGGCCTGGTGACTGATGTTCATTCCAAATTTAAAACTTGTCCAGTTAAATTCTTCCGGTGCTTCGTGTCTCCGGCGACCTAAACTTTCCCAGTTATCATTATACATTTCGGTTTCGCCATAATAAATATCTGCACCTGCAGCGGTATCGAAAACCTCCTCAACCGTTGTTTCATCATAAATTTCATCACCAGAATTCATGAATAAAACATAATCACCACTAGCCATAGCGAGGCCTTTATTCATGGCATCGTATATTCCCTTGTCAGGCTCGGAAACGATTTTTGAAACCTGTTCCTTATATTGTTGAATAATTTCCAGCGTACCATCCGTAGAATCACCATCAATAATAATGTACTCTATCTTTTTATAAGTTTGGTTTAATACCGATTTAATTGTCCGTTCAATATCACGGGCATTATTGTATACGATGGTAATTACAGTTAGTTTGGGCAAGGGAATTTATTTTGTCTTGCAGTAAATTTAATAAACATTGAGCGATATTTTATTCGAAAAGCAGAAAATGAAACTGTACCAACAGAATTTTCAGAAAAAACAGAAGAATTATCAGGTAAAATAGTTCTTAGTTGGAAAAAAAGGCTTTTTATTAGCCCTGTTTTAAGATTTATTTTGGTTGTAAGTCTATCAACGTCTTATAAAGTTCAATATGCTGCTCTGCAACTACCTTTTCTGAGAAATGTTCTAAAATAGATCTTCTCGCTTCCTTTTGAATGGTTTCTTTTTGATTGTGCCAATACAGCCATTCAATACCATTTGCCAGGTCTTCTGCATTTTTATATTCGGCCAGGTACCCGTTTTGTAAATGCTGAACCATATCTGGTATTCCACCGGTTGTAAAAGCAACCACAGGTGTTGCACAAGCTAAACTCTCCATCACCGTATTGGGCAAATTATCTTCCAGCGAAGGAGTTATAAAAGCATCTGCCGCCGAGTAACATTTGGCCAGATGATCATCTTTGCTAATGGTGCCCAGAAATGTAGTTTTAAATGGAAAGGTGGGCATTTCTGCATTTTCTTTGTTTCCAAAAATAACCAGTTCTATGTTTTCTTTTTTAATGCCCGCCCTTCTGGACAAAATTTCCAGTGCTTCAATTAAATATGGCGTACCTTTATGTTTATCATTCTTAGAAGGCATAAAACCACTCATTAATACAAACTGTTCAGGATTTATTTTTAATATTTTTTTTGCTTCGGCCTTAACATAAGGTTTAAAAATATTGGTTTCGATGGTGTTCGGAATTACAGAACTTTTTCTGGTACCGAGTAAACTGCTAAACTTAACCGATGCAGCCATCCAGTTGCTGGGGGCAACCACATGAAAATTAAGTTCGGTATAAGCTTTTTGTTTACGCAACCAGGTTTTATGAGAAATGTCGTTATCGCCGCTGAGTTTCAGTACCGGGCAATTCCCGCATTGCTGATGAAAATTTTCACAGCCGTAGCGTACATGACAACCGCCTGTAAAAGCATTGCTATCATGAAATGTCCATACAATAGGTTTTTCCAGTTCATCGAGTTCAGCCAGAAATTTTGGAGTTAAAAAACCATGGTTTATCCAGTGTAAATGAATCACATCCGCATTTTTAACATCAGGATGTTTAATTACCGAACGACCAAACCATTGTAAACTGAAAGGAGTTTTAACCGATTTGCTCAGCCACTTTGAAAAATACCGCTCTGCTAAAATATTGTAAACGGCCCGGGCTTTTGCTATTGGGTTTTTGCTAAAAGTATCAATTTTTGGATTTTGGCCAAACTTATAATATACCAGTACTTTAGATTGCACTCCTGATGCCTGCAGCGCATCGCTTAGGCGTAAGCATGCACGGCCTGCGCCTCCATTTCCATCGTAAGTGTTTAGGTGTACTACTTTCAAATCGATCAAAAATACATTTTATTGTTTAAGCCTGCTATTGGTGCCTTACGATTACAATATATAAAATAATTAAACGTAAAAATATCAAATCTCTTATTCTTTGTGTTTCTTTGGGCTTTGAATTATTTTAAGACATGACAAATTTATTAACTGACAGGGCTTTTTGGGTAAATTATTGGGAAAGTAAAAAAGGACTAGCGGTTCAATTACCAGCAAATTACTTGTTTCATCGCCAGCTTGCAGATTTAGTCAGTAAAAACAATATTAAAACCGCAATAGAACTGGGCGGTTTCCCCGGTTATTATGCAGTTTTTTTAAAAAAATATTTAAAGCTTGATGTTACCCTGCTGGATTATTTTGTTCATCCACCGGTTGTAAAAGAACTTCTGGAGAAAAATGGCTTAACAGAAAAGGATATTCACATCATTGAAACCGATTTATTTAATTATGAGCCAACACAGCAATATGATTTAGTGTTAAGTTGCGGATTAATTGAACATTTTAATGATACGGCGGATATTATTAACCGCCACATTGTTTTTGTAAAGCCGGGCGGAACTTTATTTATCACCTTGCCAAACTTTAAGGCCGTAAATGGCTGGTTTCAAAGAAATTTCGACAAAGAAAACTACGATAAACATAACATTAACAGCATGGATCCTGCTCTGTTGGCCTCAATTTGCGAAAAGGCCGGATTAAAGGAAATTAAGGCTGGTTATTTTGGCCGGTTTAGCATTTGGCTGGAAAACGAACAGCAAAAATCTGCTGCGGTGCGTTTATTTAAAAAAGCAGTTTGGTTAACGGGTAAAGTTTTTACCAAAATTATTCCTTTCGAGAGTAAAAGTTTGTCGCCTTATATTATCTTAGAGGCTAAGAAAATTTAACGCTCTATGTCCATCAGTTGGGGCTACTCGCCCAAAATTGAAAAATATATTCCTTTGGCTGATTTTCCGGCCGACCGGTATTTGATTATTGCCCGGCAGGTGATCGAAAATTTAGGCTGGAAACTTAGCCATATTTCCGAAACGGGATTAATTGCCTATACGCCCATTTCTTTTCAATCGTATAGTGAAGAAATTTCCATTCGGATTTTAAATAATTTTGCAGTTGTGAAAAGTGAATGTGTTGGCATACAGCTTTTACTCAATGATTATGGTAAAAATGATTCAAACCTTGAAAAATTCTTTCACGAATTTGAATATGCACAATACCATTTGCAGGAAGTTTGGGATCAGAAATTAACAGAATTTCATGAAATGATTGCTACCCAGGATGATACTTATTTTGAAAAGGCACCTCTTGCTACAAAAAATAAAATCAAAAATGTATTGTATCTCTTTTTCCCTCAAAAGGGATATTTGGTAACCCCAATTCTTGTTGTTCTTAATGTTTTGTATTACGCTTTAATGTTTGTCATTTCAGCGATATACGCATCAATATTATTTTCAAGACAACCCAATTCTGGAGACGTTAACCTTACGAATGAGTTTCTGGAAATGATTTTAAATTTTGGTGTAAATAACCGGAATCTGGTTTTAGAAGGGCAATTCTGGAGATTATTCACTTATCAGTTTATTCATGGTTCATTATGGCATCTGTTTTTTAATATGTATGCTTTAATTTATCTGGGTTTGATGATTGAAAATAAACTTGGATGGAAAAAATTCTTGTTTATTTATTTGTTAAGTGGCGCCTGTGGCGGATTGTTGAGTTTGTCATTTCACCAAATGGGTATCATGATTGGGGCATCAGGATCGATAATGGGTTTGTATGGGGCATTTCTCGCCTTGCTTATTAATAATTTTTACGAAAAATACGCCAGGCAATCTCTGTTAATCAGCACGCTTTGTGTAGTCAGCTATATTTTAATAAACGGTGCATTTGGCCAAAGAGTTGATAATGCAGCACACATTGGAGGCTTTATTTCCGGGTTTGTTTTATGTTATATTTTAACTTTTAAAGCGAACAATTTTATTGTACTCAAACCCATAGCAAGGTATGCGGTTTCTGTTATCTTGTTTTTACTGCTTTCCGGAGCGGTATTGCATTTTAGCCCCAGGTATCAAACCGAAGAATTTTATAAATTAAAAGATGATTTCAATAAAAATTTAATGTCTTTTAATGGTTTGATGCATTTGAAAATATCGCAAAGCAAAGACGAAAAATTATTTCTAATTAATTCAGAAGGGATTATTCCTGCTAAAAAGAATATAGAAATCACAAAAAAAATGCAGTCTTTAACCTTAAAGAAAATCGATGCTTTTGACCGGGAAAAGAAAGCTGAAATTGCCAGAAAATCTTATCGTGCAGCTATGTTAATGTATAAAGATGTTCAGGCAGACAGCACATTCAGATACAGCAAAACTACATCGACAGAAATAGGTGATGTGGTTATGTTATGCTATAAACTGAGCGATACCTTAAGTAAAATGCGTTAATTATGAAGTTTTCTTGTAAAGTCCGAATTCGCTTAAAGTGATGCATACGGGTGATTTGGTAATGTTTAATTTAACTTTATTTGAAGTTACCGGCGCTTCAAGTTTAATTAATCTTTTAGCACCAATACTTTCGCCTTCATAAACTTTTTTCCAGCTGCCATTTTCAAAAATCTCTACATTAAAAGCTTCAATTCTTTGACCTAAAGGAATAAATTCCTGTAAACTAATAATATCAAAAGTTTTAGATGATTTTAAATCAAGTTCTAAACTGGCAGTGTGCGCCTGATCTGTAGTTGCCCAATAAGTTTGTTTATTATGATCCAGAACTTTACTGCTGCTGAAGTTTTTGCCACGCGTATTGCTTGCTTTAGCCACAGCGCCACTCGCTAAATTATTAGCAAAAGTATGCTTAACAAGATCGCCAAAACCTTTTAAAGCCGCTACGTCGTCATCATGCAACTGGCCACGGGTATCGGGTGCTAAACCTAAATCCAGGCCTGCACCATAACCAACACTTTTTAAATATAAATCAAAAAGCATTTCAGAAGTTTTTGGTTTTTCAGTTGCATGGTAAAACCATCCTTTACGTAAAGGAACATCACATTCAGCAGGCATCCAGAATTTACCATTTCTAATGCCCATCGGGCTCTGGGGGTAGTTGGCCTGCCCGGGAACGGCTACACTTTTTCCTTCAGGCGGAAGCGGTGTAAAAGTTGCCCAGCTGGTTGCCGCTGCCATACCATCCTCACTGCCAACCCAACGTACATCAGGACCAATATCACTAAATATGCTGGCCATAGGTTGCATTTTTCTGGTCATTCCCCAGGTATTTTTCCAGTCGTAATAAGTTGTGTTGTCAATAGAACGTTTTTCTTTTGCACCTCCGTAATAGCCATCACCGCCGTTAGCGCCATCGTGCCAGCTCATAAAAAGCTCACCGTAATTGCTGTATAATTCTTTTAACTGCGCCTGATAAATGGCTAAATATTGATCTGTTCCGTACAATGCATTGTTTCTATCCCATGGCGAGCAGTAAACCCCAAATTTTAACCCGTTTTTACGTGCCGCCTGCTCAATTTCCTTAACCATGTCTCCCTTTCCATTTCTAAAAGGACTTTTTGAGATGTTATACGCAGTTGTTTTTGTTGGCCAGAGGGCAAAACCATCGTGGTGTTTAGAAACGAGAATTACCGCTTTTAAACCGCCTGCTTTTGCCGCCTTAATAATTTGTTCCGCATTAAAATCCGTAGGATTAAAAGCTTTAGGATCTGCATCACCAAATCCCCATTCCTTATTTTCGAAAGTGGTTGGCGTAAAATGAATCAAGCCGTAAACTTCTACATCATGCCAGGCAAGCTGCCTTTTTGAAGGAGTTGCGCCATAAGGTTTAGGTGCGTTTTGAGCGAAAGTAAAAAGACTGCTAAGCAGCAGGGATAAAAAGGGTAGAATTTTCATCTGCATTTAGATTTGAAATTCTAAGATAAAGATTATTAAAACTAAAAAATTGGCAATTTATTCAGTTTTTCTGTCAAGAAACGCTTAACGCGATCCCAAAGATTTCCTTTTCGGTTGGCTAAAAAGTTCTTAATGGCCTGATAAGCTTCAGGGTTTTCGGCGATTACTTCAGGAAATTGTGTAATGGGTTTTGGATTGATAATTACATTGTAAATATCATTAATACCCGAGTGGACGCCGGTGCCATCATGGCCAATATTGTTTACAAGAGATTGAGATGGGTTTAGCGTTAATCCGCCTTTTAAAAATATAGATGCATACCATCGAATGGCCCAGCTGTTATTTTTACCAGCCTTAAATTCCTGCATTTGTTTCCAAAAATTCATCGTTTTATCAATGGAAAATGCATTCTTTTTCTTGCCGTCAAACTGGCTGATCAGGGTATCAATATTTGGTTCAAAATTATTCCAGGCCCTTTCCCAGGTTGCCCATCCCCAGCTGGTGGCCGCCCTGTAAAAAAAGGTTTGTGGCAAGCTTTCGGGTAAAGGGTACATATAAGCACCAATGTGCATAACCTTTTCCTCATTTCGGTAGTGATTTAGCGCATCGTTAAAGTAGGTTAACGTATGTGGAGAGGTTACCAAATCATCTTCAAGCACAATAACCTGCCCGTAATCTTTTATTAATTGTGATACCCCTGCAATAACCGAATTGGCCAAACCGGAATTTTCCTTACGTTCGATAATTTTAACGGATTTAAACCCATCGATATTATTGATTATAGCCCTCACTTCAGCCACTTTTTGTTCATCTTTCTCTGTTTTTGCACCATCAGAGAATATGTATAAACGGCTATCAGCTGCCAACTCATTTTGCTGCAAAAACTTTAAGGTTCGCGAGGTATGCTGCGGACGGTTATAAACAAAAAGTGCAATGGGTGCAAGGTTTTGCATGGTTTAAAAAATATGCAGGTTATGATCAGATTTTTTTGTTAAAACAGTATAGGCATTTGCAAACTGTTCCTTTTTCTTTTGCCCCAGTAAATTACCCAGGGCTTTTTTGATCCGGTATTCCAGTTCTATTTTTAAGTTTTTGGCAAATGTTTTTTGAACTTTTCTGTTAATAAACTCATTAAACTTAACGGTTTCTGTAGCGGTCATAGAAACCTTATCCTCAATAATTTCCAAACCCTCGCTTTGCAGTAAAAACCTCAAAGATGTTGGGGTGTACATGTTGATGTGGCCATAATCTAAAAAGTGTTTCATACGCTTATCCACACCAAAACGATAATCTTTTGGTACTTCAACCACAATATATTTAGCCACTCTTTTAAGTTCACGCAGTAAAATCCTTTCATGCTCTACATGCTCCAAAACGTGAGCAAGTATAACCAGGTCAAAGCTATCATCTTCGTAAGGAATTTTATACCCATCAAAAGTTTTCGCCTCTTTCAGGTTACTTAATTTCCGGTCGAGGATTAAATCTACACCACTTTGCGCAATTTCAAGTGCATAAATTTCAGGTGCAAAATTCCATTCATTTAAAAAATGCAGAATGCTTCCGTCGCCGGCACCAACTTCGAGTACCTTTTGAGGTTTTATGCTTTTACAAACATCGATAATATTTTGGGCCTTGTATTTGGCTCCAAGCATACGCCAGGCTACATCACTTTGGGTATAAAAATTATCGTATGCCGTTTTTACTTCTTCGCTTAACATGTGTTTTAATTGGAGATTATATTCCTAAACAGTTGTCTGCTTTGTAAAATACTGAAGTTGCTTTTTCGTAAAACAGGCCAGGCGAAATACCGCTGAAACTAATTTCTTTAAATCCTTTTTCTTTTAAAAGTACTCTGGCTGCATGGTAAACCTCACGTTCACTGTCATCTAAAACCAAAACTCCGTTAGCAGATAAGGCATCTACACTGTATTTACAACAATTTACCCGGTCACGCCCATCTACAATAATAATATCAAATTTCTTATTCAGTAAAGTTGCCTTTTTAGCATATTCGCCATCTTTTTCGAGATGACAAAAAATCATTTCAGCATTAGAGGGGCTTGTATTTTTTACATTTTCGAACCAGCTTTTATCATGTTCAACAGAAGTGACAGTGGCGGCTCTTTCTGCATAAAATGAAGTAGAACTACCAGAACCATATTCGAAAATATGCTGGGTTTTATTAATTCTTTCCTTAATAAAATCTATAAAAGAATAGGTTACCCATGGCAAAGCCTTACCGTTTCCATCAACAGCTTGTTTTTTGTCGAAGGCAGTAAACCAGCCAATGCTATTTAAATAACCTTTATGACCGTATGATAATAATGCTTTAAGCCTTAAGGGCTTTGAAATTAAATTTGCTAATGCTTTAAGATTGCTCAACGTTTAAATATTTTTTGAAATGCTGTGACCAAAAATAATGATTTTAACATCATTATACCTTGCTGACGTGTTTTCGGAATTAATAAAAGATAAAATGTAGAAACAAAACAGGCTACTAAGGTGGCAATTGATGCCCCAATACCTGCATATTTTGGAATAAGCCAAAGGTTTAAAAGTATATTTACAATTGCACCAGCTGCTGTTCTGTAAAAAGAAATTTTGGTGTACCCCTCTGCAATTAAATATTGAGAACTTGCACTTCCCAGGAAAACGAAAATACCCGACCAGATATGGATAGATAACATGGCACCAGCGCCCTCGTACCGGTTAGAGTACAGGATATGGATAATAAGATTTGCAGTGAAACTAATAATTATTGCAACGGGTAAACAGATGAAAGTAAGTAAATCGTATAAATTACCCAATCGTTTAATATACCGGTCATAATCTGTTTTCCGGGCATTTACCAAAGCTGGAAATACAGAGGTTACAATTGCTACAGGAATAAAATACCAGGCTTCGCTCAGATTTGCTGCAGCACTGTAAATACCCACGGCTTTACTGCCCACACTTTTTAACATAATGACATCTATTTTCATGTAAATAGAAACCATTACTGCAGATAAAATAAGTGGTGAAGATTGTTTTAGTAAAGATTTTGCCCTTGCTTTATTGTAAGTCCATTTAAAAATATTGAAACCCCTTTTTTGATAAACAAGAATCAGGCCCAGTGCTAAAATTAACCCATCGAAAACAAAGGTTAAAACAATATAAATAAGTGGCAAACCTAAGGAAACCACTGTTATTTTTAAAACCGCAGAGATAATCAGACAGATGTTTTGAATATGAACAACATATTTGGATTGAACCTGTGATTGGAAATAAGCATCAATTACATTAAAAGATTTAAAAAAATAGGCCAGTGCCAGCAAGCCCACCATTAATGTTAATGGTTTACCCGGGCTTTCGGAAAGTTGGTGACTTACCCAATAAATGCCTACAGCGATAGGAATTAACGATGCATAAGTTATAATTCTGAGCCAAAGAGATGTTCCAAGAATTTCGTCCCGTTTTGCAGGTTCCTGAATAATTTCGCGGATAATAAAAGTATCCAGACCCAGTGCTCCAACGGCTGCAAGAATGGTAACAATGGCCAGTCCAAAGTTTAAATCACCAAAAGAGGAGGGGCCGAGGTAACGGGCTACAATTAAACCCACGATAAGACTCAGCATTTTTCCAAACATCAGCCAACCCGTATTTTTTAAATACTTGTTAAATGCAGCTTCGTCAAAACCTTTTATGGTGGGTAATTTCATTGCTGCAAAGATGTGAAAAAAATGTTTCAGGTTTTTATGTTAATGGAGCACCCACAGCAATATCACAACGATGTCCGGCCTCACCATGCTTAGGATTTATTTTTATTCCGTTTTTGGCTTCTAAAGCCTTATTGTCTGCAACAGGGCTGCTGGTCATAACTTTTGGAGCAGCTAAAGGTTTAGAGTTTAACGGAGCACCAATGGCTAAATCGCATCTATGCCCCGATTCTCCATGCTTTGGATTTAGCTTTTGCCCTTTTGCATTTACGGCCGTTAAAGTTGATTTAGCAACCGGAGCAGGATTAGAAACAGGGGCAGGTGATTGAGGCTGATTTAAGTTTGGTTTAGCCGGAGCGGGTCGATTTAAAGGTGCGCCAACGGCCACGGCGCAACTATGTCCGGGTTGCCCATGAGCAGGATTGTATATTAAATTACTTTTTAACTGATTTACAGGCGATGCAACCTTAGTTTGTTGCAAACCAGCCATTCCGGTTGGCGTAGGTGTAACGGCCTGAGGTTCTGGTTTGTTATTGCTGCAAGCACTAAGCAAAACTATTGCTGTTAAATAATATAAATTTTTCATGTGCCGGATGGTTGGTTATCCAAATATGCGAAAATTAACGTTGAAAACTCTTTTCTATACGGTTCAATTGTTTTAAATGATGTTTTAGATGAATTTCGATAAAACGAAACCATTGTTTTGCGTTTAAATAACCTAATCGTGGATGTTTGATTTTGCTCTGCTCTTTGGCGTTGGCTACTGAACCATATACGGCTTGTAAATCTTTTTCAAATTGATGGATAAGATCAAGTGCCTCAGCTTTGCTAATTTTTTTAACCCTGTCCATCAATTTTTTGGGTACTTTATATTTTTTTGCAGGCGGTAAAAAGCCTAAAAATAAAATCACTTTTACTGCAAAAGCAGTCGGTTTATCTTCTCCTTTATTATCCACGCAATGTTGTAAGGCCATAACCGAAAGTAAGCTCGAATCAAAAATATGAGAATATACTTCGCTATAACTCCAGCCATTAATTGGAGGAATAATTTGAAAAACTTCATCAGAATAAACAGATAGTTTGTCTTGGTAAGCAGCTATTACCTTACTGATTGATGAATTAACTTTTGCTGTATTCATTTAAAAGATATTGAATTACGGTTTCGCCAGGAACTCTAAAAATGAATCCTTGTCATTAAAGGATTGAAACATATTAAATGCCAGAACCACAAATTTTGTAAACCTGCTTAAAATAAAATGAGTAATTCTTTAAGGTGTGTGATTTCAAGGTTTACATCCTGAGGTTTTTGTTTTTTATGGGGATTAAAAAAAATAGCTTCCATTCCAAAATTCAGGGCACCATAAATATCGGCTTCCAGGCTATCACCAATCATAATACTTTCTTCTTTACGGGCTTTTGCCTTATCTAAAGCATGCTGAAAAATTACAGGACTTGGTTTGTTTACACCAACATCCTCAGAAATAATTACATTTTGGAAATAAGGATTAAGCTTGGAAACATTCATTTTAGTCAGGGTTGTTTCTTTAAACCCATTGGATATAATGTGTAGCGTATATTTTTGTTGTAAGTAAGCCAGTACTTCTTCGGCAGCTTCAAATAAATTAGTTTTTGTAGGCGAAATATTTACGTAATCATCTTCAAACTGATGTGGAACGGCATCAGGATGAATGCCTAGTTGAATAAAAGTTTTGCTAAAGCGTTCGGCCCTTAAATAATCCTTGGTGATTTTTCCAAGGTGATAGTCTGCCCAAAGCAGGTGATTGTTTTCAGTATAGGTGGCAATAAATTCGGTACATGAAGTTAAGCCAAGTTTATTTAAATCGTAAGTATGGTAAAGCTCTTTTAACGTTTCTTCGGCATTGCGGTCAAAATCCCAAATGGTATGGTCAAGGTCGAAGAAGATGTGTTTTTTCATGATTAATTTTTCTACCAAAGGTAAAGGCTATTCTAACCGATTTAGAAATAATCTGAAACTTTTACATTAATCTCTTCAATCAGCTCTTCATCCATATATTGGTAATCATCAGGGATATCTAAAATAATAATCTCCTTATCCGCTACTGAATAAGAAAACTTTTCGGTAATTCGTTGTTTGTGTTTTTTCTCCATTACAAAAATCAGATCCGCCCAATGGATAAGTTTTTCATTAACCCTGATTCTGGCGGAAGGTTCTGTTCCTGCAGATCTGACCTGATGTTCAGCATGGTTTTTATAAATGGTTTCGGCTGTTGTGCTTCTCCATTTATTTCGGCTGCAAACAAAAAGAATATTCACTATATTTTTTCTCCGTAAGCCAGGTCTCCGGCATCACCTAAACCTGGTACAATGTAAGATTTGCTGGTCATCTCTTCATCAATAGCGCCCAACCAAAGCGTAGCTTTTGGTAAATGTGCCCGCACATAAGCTACACCTTCTGTACTGGCAATTGCGGCAACAATGTGTAATGCTGATGGTTTATACCGGTTAATTAATTCTTTGCAACACATCACCATGCTTTGTCCGGTAGCCAGCATTGGATCTGCCATAATTAAAACGCGGCCATCTAAATCGGGCGTAGAAACGTAATCCATCTGAATTACAAAATCACCACTTTTCTTCACCTTTCTGTACGCGGAGATAAAGCAGCAATCTGCCTGATCGAAAATATTTAACAAACCTTGTTGTAGCGGCAAACCAGCTCTTAAAATGGTTGCTAAAACTGGCTGCGATTCTAATACCTCACAGTTTGAAATACCCAGTGGAGTGGTTACTTCTTTGATTTTATAAGGAAGCGTTTTGCTGATTTCGTAGGCGAAAAATTCTCCGACACGCTCCAGGTTTTTTCTGAAACGCATAGAGTCCTTTTGGATTTCTATATCCCGGAGTTCGGATATAAAAGTATTCGCTATCGATTTGGTTTTGCTAAGGTTAAAAATCATAATCAGTTTATCGGCTAAAATACAATTTAATACAGGCTGTGCTATGTAAATTTAATATTTTCCGGTAACAGTATGATAGAAAGCCTTAATTACCGGCATATTTTAGCATTTCGCTAAATAGATTTTTAAGTTTTTTAAACTTTAAACCCGCTGATAAATTTTTTAATTGCCAACTGCTATAAAAAGAACCATCAACGAAGCGTACAATGGCAACATAATCCTGTATTATTTTTAAGCCCTCTTTTGTGGGTAAATACTCAAGCGCTGTATCGGTTATGCAGTAGGGTTTTATGCTTAATGGGGTAACCTTTTCCAGTTGAAGATCGTACCAGTTAAAGGCGGTGCAGGTGCCTGCTCTAAAACCAGGCGTATCTGCATAACCCATTGAATAATCGGAAGTAATACCCGAGTTTAAAAGATTTAAATAACAGGCCGGGAATTTCAGAATTTCCAGTTGCTGGCTCATTAAATTTACCTGACCGGGATAAAGTTTTTTAAGTTTTAGCAACGTTTCTTTAATGGAAATTGCTTTTTGGGCTTCGTTGGTACAAGGCCGGAGTAAGCCCACCTGCCTGTTTTCTAAAAACTTAGAAATTTTACCTTTTTGAATAAATTCAATAGGTACGTTCGGGAATTCAATAAAATAAACCGGTCTGTTTTTCTTGTGTACAAATAATTTTTCAACCTCTGCAATCAGTACTTCATGGTTTATTTTTAAGCCCGTTACGCTATCGAATTTAGCGCCGAAATAATTCATTTCTTTTTTAAATATAGCCTGAAAAAAGAATTTTGATTTAAGTAAAAAACCGCTTGGCGCAGCAGGCGATATTTTAAAATTTAATGTGGGTTGATGACTAAAGCTTTTATCATGAAATTTAAAAGCCGGATATTTTTTCTGGATTATATTCTTTAAAATCAATGCCCAGCCATCAATAATAGGTTTATCAAGCAATTTCCATTTATACTGATAACTTTTTGAAGGCCTGAATACCTCACTTGATTTTTTTTCGTGTAAATATTCTTCAAATCTGCTGACGATAAAAAATGAAGCCGCGAAAACATCAAAGGGCAGGGTAGAATCCTGCACCGGAAATGGAACCTGATAATCGCCAAATTTGATTGTTTTTATAGTGAAATCTTCAACTTTATTGGAAAACAGAAGTGCTGTGCTTTTAAAAAATAATTCATCACCCAGTGGTTGTTCTCCATAGCTGATTTTAGCCTGATCGCTTTGTAAAAAATACTGTCTGTTTCCGGTAAACTCTACTTCAGCCTTTAAAATATCCTTAAATATAAAATTAAAGACATACTTAATCCTGGGTGTTAACGTAACAGAAAAAATGATCAAGTGCATAACTTATTTAAACAATAGGGACGTATAAATTAAGATTACAAACAAATTCTGCGACAAAATTATGGTCATTTGTTTGGCAATGTACTTTAAATTAAAGTTAACAATTATTAAAAAATGATTTAATACTTAATACAAAGATCAGAATTAAAAGTTTGCAATAAATTTTTTATCAGGGTAAAGAATCTTAGTGCTTTTCCGGTTTCCATTTTTTACAACATGCACAATACTCATTTGATCGTCAAATAAATCGTATAAAATATTGTTGTCAATTTCGATGGATTTAACAGACGATATTTTTTCAACTTCCAGATAAATATTTGTTGCCTCGTGGTCAATTTCAAAACCTACGTAACTCATGGCTACTGCTTTTCCATTGGTTTTAAGTTGCAAATGAGACGTGAGGTATTTTTTTACCAGTTCATCCATCGCTGTTTTCATAGCCGGCTTGGAAAGATCTGTTTTTTGTTTGTACAGCTTTGAAAGTATGGATTCAAAATCATCTGTAAAAATTCTGCAACTTACTTCAAGTGTTTTATCTTTAGCATTAAAATTTACCTCAGTTGTGCTTACATGAAGTGGGTGTTTTTTCTCTTTTGCTGTTGCAGAGAGTATAAACACCAGAAATAAGGTAACAAATTTGGTATTTAAGAGTTGCATTATGGCAATTATGGCTTTTTTGTAATTAAAATTTTAATTTTAAGCATTCAAAAGTACTAAAGCTTATTTAATAAAGCTAAAATTTAAAAATGCCCTTACAAGATTTTATTTTTTACTTCAAATTGGGTTGGGAACACATCATAAGTGCGGATGCACTGGATCATCAGCTCTTTATTTTGGCACTTGTAGCAATTTATAGTTATAAAAATCTCAAACAAGTATTAATTTTAGTCACAGCTTTTACTATTGGGCATTCGTTAACACTTTTATTAAGTGTTTTAGATATTGTCCGTTTTGATAGTAAATGGGTAGAATTTCTGATTCCCTGTACAATTGTTTTAACCGCGATCAGTAACTTGTTCAGGAAAAACTTTTCATTAAGGTCGATAAGAATAAACTACTATCTGGCTTTAGTTTTTGGATTAATTCATGGAATGGGTTTTGCAAATTCTATCCGTATGATGCTGGCAAAGGATCAGCATGTAGGCTGGGGTTTATTTGGCTTTAATGTTGGATTGGAGGCCGGACAAATATTCGTGGTTATGATTATCTTAGCCGTTACCTGGGTTGTTTTTAACTATACCCAAATTAAAAGAGTAAATTGGGTGCTATTTGTATCCGCAGCCGTATTTAGCCTGGCTTTAAAAATGGCTTTAGAAAGAATACCATTTTAAATTAATAAAACATGAATAAACTGTTTACACTAACCGGCCTGATGCTTTTTGCTGGGAGCCTGGCTTTCGCTCAAAACATTCAGAATAACCCGGGGAGTAATCACGGAAATAAGTTTGAGCAGCTTGGTACCATTCTGCCAACACCAAATGAGCAACGTACAGCCAGTGGGGCACCTGGTGTTAAGTATTGGCAACAGCGTGCAGATTATAACATTAAGTGCGAACTTGATGAAAAAAATCTGCTGCTAACAGGATCAGAAACCATTACTTATACCAATAACTCTCCTGATCCTTTAACTTATATCTGGCTTCAGCTTGACGAAAATCAACACAGTACAGATAAAAATGCAAACTATCAGGATGCAACAAAAATGCCTGCTGCCGGAACCACTCAGGGAATTGATCAGTTAGGCAATAAAACAAATAATGGTTATGGAATTAACATTACCAAATTAACGGATGCCGCAGGTCAAAAATTAAGCTATACCGTAAATAAGACCATGATGAGGGTTGATTTGCCCGTTGCTTTAAAAACAGGTCAAAAATTTATTTTCAATATCGATTGGAATTATAAAATTTCCGATAGAATGAGTATTGGCGGTCGTGGTGGTTATGAATTCTTCCCCGCAGATGGCAATTACCTGTTCACGATGACACAATGGTATCCTCGTTTGTGTGTTTACAGTGATTTTCAGGGCTGGCAAAATCATCAGTTTACCGGGAGAGGCGAGTTTGCTTTAACTTTTGGTGATTTTAAGGTGCAAATGACGGTTCCGGCAGACCACCTTATTGGATCAACCGGAGAATGCATTAACTACAGCGCTGTTTTAAATCCAACTCAGTTAGGCCGGTACAATACTGCTAAAACGGCAACAGCTCCGGTAGAAATTCAAACACTTGCCGAAGCAAAGGCTGCTGAAACTAAAAAAGCAACAACAAAAAAAACCTGGGTGTTTCAGGCCAATAATGTTCGCGATTTTGCGTGGACTTCATCACGTAAGTTTATCTGGGATGCCATGCCACAAAAAATTGCCGCCAACAACAATACCGTAATGTGTATGAGTTTTTATGGAAAGGAAGCCTATAATTTATACAGCAAATTTTCTACCCGTGCAGTAGCGCATACCATTAAAACATATTCAGATTTTACCATTCCTTACCCTTATCCCGTTGCACAAAGTATAGAGGCTGCAAATGGAATGGAATATCCGATGATTTGTTTTAACTATGGCCGTACAGATGCGGACGGAACTTACAGTGAAAGCACTAAAAATGGAATGCTGGGTGTAATTATTCATGAAGTTGGGCATAATTTCTTCCCAATGATTGTAAACAGTGATGAGCGCCAGTGGACCTGGATGGACGAGGGCTTAAACTCTTTTGTTGAATACCTGACCGAAGAACTATGGGATAATACTTTTCCAAGTAAAAAAGGGCCGGCATACACCATTGTTGACTACATGAAATTACCAAAAGATGAGTTGGAGCCAATTATGACCAATTCTGAAAATATTGCCCGGTTTGGGCCTAACGCCTATTCAAAACCTGCTACGGGCTTAAATATTTTGCGTGAAACCATTATGGGCAGAGAGTTATTTGATTATGCTTTTAAAGAATATTCAAGAAGATGGGCCTTTAAACACCCTGAACCTGCTGATCTTTTCCGCACCATGGAAGATGCCAGTGGCGAAGATCTGGACTGGTTTTGGAGAGGCTGGTTTTATGGCACCGATCCATGCGACATTTCTTTGGATAGTGTGAAATTTGCCAAAGCCGATTTCCCAACTACTTTGCCTGCAGCGAGATCGAGGATGGTAAAAATTGATCGTCCTGCATTAAATGCTTTTGATGATATTTCTAAAATCAGAAACCGTGCAGATAAAAAGATCAGTTTCTATGTAGATAAAACTCCTGCTGCACAAGATTTCTATTATAAATATGATAGAGGATTAGTTACGGTTGATACCACAACTGCAACTAAAACTGAAATGACAGCCCCGTTTGAAGTTGTAGCCGACAACGATCAGCAAAAATATGAGAATAAATATTTTTATGAATTAAGCTTTAGCAACAAAGGCGGATTGGTCATGCCAATTATTGTAGAGTTTACGTACAAAGACGGAACGAAAGAAATTGACCGTATTCCTGCACAAATCTGGAGACATAACGAGTTAAAAACATCCAAATTTTATGTGAAAGATAAGGAGGTTGCTTCTATTCTGGTTGATCCGCTTCGCGAGACAGCAGATATTGACACCGGTAACAATGCATGGGGCGGTAAAGCAAATCAAAGTAAATTTAAAATGTATAAAACCAAAGCCAATGCTGCGGTAAGAGGCCAGTCAGTAGGGCAAAACCCAATGCAAAAAGCTTCTGGTAAGTAGTATTGAAATAATATTTATAAGCCTTGCAGAAACAAAATCTGCAGGGCTTTTTTATGCTATTATCACCAGAGCATCAAATATTATTGAACAAGGTTTTGAACTTTAAGCTTTCAACCGGATTTCGTACATTTGATATTGCCTATGAAATTTAAAATCACTTCCGCATATCAACCAACAGGCGATCAGCCGGGCGCTATAAAACAGCTTGTTGATGGTGTAAATGCAAACGAACATTATCAAACTTTATTAGGAGTAACCGGTTCGGGCAAAACTTTTACCGTAGCTAATGTTATTGAGCAGACGCAAAAGCCAACCTTAATTTTAAGCCATAATAAAACCCTGGCGGCGCAGTTATACGGAGAGTTTAAAAACTTCTTTCCCGAAAACTCGGTAAATTATTTTGTTTCCTATTACGATTATTACCAGCCGGAAGCTTTTATCGCATCCAGCAACACCTATATAGAAAAGGACTTAAGCATTAACGAAGAAATTGAAAAATTACGTTTACGCACCACTTCTTCCTTAATGAGCGGGCGCAGGGACATTATTGTGGTTTCTTCCATCTCCTGTATCTATGGTATGGGAAATCCTGAAGATTTTTCGAGAATGGTTTTTCGTTTTGGTGTAGGCCTTAGGATTTCCAGAAATGCATTTTTACATAGTTTGGTAGAGATTCTTTATTCTAGAGCGACTACGGAATTTAAACGTGGAACATTCAGGGTTAAAGGCGATACCGTTGATATTTATCCGGCTTATCTGGATCATGCCTACCGCATTTCTTTTTTTGGTGATGATATTGAAGAACTTTCTGCTATTGACCCTGTTTCGGGTAAAACCATAGAAAAACTGGAAGATATGGCCATTTATCCGGCCAATTTATTTGTGACGCCGAAGGATCGGTTTACACAATCGATTTGGGGTATTCAGGAAGAACTGGAAATTCGCAAAAACCAATTAATTGCCGACAGGCATTTACTGGAAGCAAAACGACTGGAAGAACGAACCAATTTCGATATCGAAATGATGAAAGAGCTCGGCTATTGTTCAGGGATTGAAAACTATTCGCGTTTCTTTGATGGACGTAGTCCTGGCATGCGGCCTTTCTGCTTACTGGATTACTTCCCTGATGATTATTTAATGGTCATCGATGAGAGTCACGTAACAGTTCCACAAATCAGGGCTATGTACGGTGGAGACCGGTCGCGGAAACTTTCTTTAGTGGAGTATGGTTTCCGTTTGCCTGCGGCATTAGATAACCGCCCCTTAAATTTTAATGAGTTTGAAGCCCTGGCGCCCCAAACGATTTATGTAAGCGCTACACCTGCAGATTACGAGCTGGAAAAATCTGATGGAGTTGTGGTAGAGCAGGTTATTCGCCCAACAGGTTTATTAGATCCGGTAATTGAGATCAGGCCGGCCATTAATCAGGTTGATGATCTTTTGGACGAAATAGACATTACGATAAAACAGGGTGGACGTATTTTGGTGACGACCTTAACCAAGCGTATGGCGGAGGAGCTGACAAAATATATGGACCGTCTGAATATTAAAACCCGATACATTCACTCCGAAATTAAAACGCTGGAACGTGTTGAGATTTTGAGGGGTTTACGATTAGGTGAATTTGATGTTTTAATCGGGATTAACTTATTGAGAGAAGGTTTGGATTTGCCGGAAGTAACGCTGGTTGCCATTCTGGATGCAGATAAGGAAGGTTTCTTACGTTCTGAAAAATCATTGATTCAAACCATCGGGCGTGCTGCACGTAATGATAAAGGACGGGTGATTATGTATGCGGATGGAATTACAGATAGTATGGAAAAAACCATTTCAGAAACCAATCGTCGTCGTGAACTTCAAATTGCTTATAATTTGGAACATGGAATAACACCAACAACGGTGGGTAAATCGCGTGAGGCAATTCTGGAGCAAACTTCCGTATTGGATTTCTCTCAAAAAGCAAGCGATAATTTGGCAAGAGCTTACGTGGAAAATGCTGAAATCAGCATAGCGGCTGATCCAATCGTGCAATATATGGGTAAATCTGATTTGCAGAAAGCCATCGATAATACCCGTAAAGAAATGCAGAAAGCCGCAAAAGATATGGATTTCTTACAGGCAGCCAAACTGCGTGACGAAATGTTTGCCTTAGAAAAAATGTTTAACGAAAAATTCCCTAAATAAAATCAAACCAAATAATGAAATCCCTTAAACTTTTTGCTTTTTTATTAATTTTTACCCCCATTAGTTTTTCAGTTTTAGCGCAGGATACCAATATCACCATTCCAATGGGCGGTAATGCTTTTAGCTCAAAACATATAGATGGCGGACGAACGGTGACCAATAAAGGAATTGAAAACTGGACAGATCCGAACGAATATTTTACAGTTTACCTAAGAATTGCAAAACCCGGCAATATTACGGTTTCAACAGGAGAAACAATTTCGGTTGAGGGCACTGCCACTTTAGAGTTTTCGGTAAATAATGAGGTGAAAAAAGTTCTTTTTGAAGAAGAAAAAAAGATCAATGAGCCTGCCGGAACCTGGGAAATTAAAGATACAGGTTATGTTGCTTTAACCATTAAAGGAATTGATAAAACTAAAACGCGTTTTCCATCCATTGCAAAGCTAAATGTTAGTGGAACTGCTATCGATCAGAAAACGGCCTATGTTAAAAATAACGAAGGAAGCTTTTTTCATTGGGGCAGACGTGGTCCATCGGTACATTTAAATTATCAACTGCCAGAAAATGCGAATGCAGAATGGTTTTACAACGAAGTAACCGTGCCTGCTGGAAATGACCTTATTGGTTCATATTTTATGGCCAATGGCTTTGGGGAAGGATATTTCGGAATGCAGGTAAATTCGGCAACAGAACGCAGGATTTTATTCTCGGTTTGGAGCCCTTTCAAAACAGACGATCCGAAAAGTATCCCTGAGTCTCATAAAATTACCATGCTTAAAAAGGGTGAAAATGTACAAACTGGAGAATTTGGAAATGAAGGTTCAGGTGGACAAAGTTATTTAAGGTTTAACTGGAAAGCAGGAAATACCTACAAATTTTTATTGCATGGTGTGCCAGGAAAAGATAGTACAACAACGTATACTGCTTATTTCTTTGCTCCTGAAATAAATAAATGGCAGCTAATTGCGAGTTTTAAAAGACCGCAAACACAAACGTATCTAAAACATTTCCATTCCTTTTTAGAGAATTTTATCCCGACCCAAGGCGACCAAACCAGAATGGTAAAATTTAATAACCAATGGATTGCGGATGAAAAAGGAAGCTGGACAGAGTTAAACAGAACGAGATTTACAACAGATAATACCGGGATGAAAGGTTATCGGATGGATTTTGCTGGTGGCGTTGATCAGGGATCTTTCTTTTTGAAAAACTGTGGCTTTTTTAGTCAATATACAGTTCCGAAAGTTCTGTTTATCAGAAATCCCGGAAACAAAAAACCAGTGATCGATTTTAGTAAACTACCTTAATTATTGGTATTATTTAGAAAAAAATGAACGGACAAAACAGAAAGAATATTTACCCGGGACTGGAAGTAGGGATTATTTTAAAAAAAGATCAGCGGTCTGGTAACATTACCTACGGTGTAGTAAAAAATTTGTTAACTTCTTCGGCATTTCATTCCCGTGGAATTAAAGTAAGACTGGAAGATGGCCAGATTGGTCGTGTTGCAGAGATTGTAGAGGATTAATAAAACCTGAATTATACTTAATTCGTATATTTGACGATTGTAATCAAATTGCAATTAAAGGACAGATAAGTAACAAAATAAATTTACCTACGTCTATATTTGTATTAATAGTAAATTAATATGCAGTTAATAAAATTCATAATTATAGCCATAATGGTACTTTGGGTAATCAGAGTGTTGATTCGCCTGTTGTTACCAATGTTGTTTAATAACCTCGCGTCTAAAATGCAACAGCAAGCAACAGGAGGGCAACAAAGCCAGCAAAGACGATCAAAACCCGAAGGTTCAATCTCAATTGATTATATGCCGCCTAAACCGGATCAGAGTAAAACCGATAAGCTGGGTGATTTTGTAGATTACGAAGAAATTAAATAAAAACCTAAAGCCTGAAACTTGTTTCAGGCTTTTTTTCTACCTGTGTTTTTATAACCGCATTCCTTTTCATTAACAATTTCTTCATATAGTTATTTAAGAATAATTTTTCTGCCAGGTAACCAAAAATTCCGAATGGCGAACAGTATATAAAAATATCTGTCATTTCGGTTTGATAATTCACTGATCTGAATTGATGGATGTGCTTTAGTTTCTTGAAAGGCCCTTTTATCATCTCGTCAATAAATTCGATGGGTTTATTTAATTTGGTAATTTCATTTGTCATTTGAAAAGTAAAGCCAAAATGTTTAGCCTTCCATGTTACCGCCTCATTTAGTTCTATATATCCATAAGTTTTACCAGCTATCGCCTGTTCTTTGGATGAACTCATCGATTGAACATGCAAATCGATGCTTCTGGATAAATCGAAACAGTTCTCAATGGGAGCATCTATCATAGTTTTAAGCAAAATTTTAGGCATAGTTAAATCCTCAGGCTAATAATATCATGTACAGCATCTTCCAATTTTCCATATTGAAAACGGAACCCATTTTGAATTAAAACGGTTGGTTTAACCCAGCGGCTTTTCAGGATGAGTTCTGTTTCCGTTCCAATTAATTTAGCCCCAAATTCTAAAAGCCATGCAGGTGCGGGTAACCCGAGGGGCATGCCATAAGCTTTTCTGATGGTAGCCATCAAAACTTCATTTTTTATAGCATCCGGTGCGGTACAATTAACCACGCCATTAATCTCGGGTTGATTAATTAGCCATTCAATACTTAGCGCAACATCTTGTTCGTGTATCCAGCTTACATATTGCTGACCATCACCTTGTTTACCGCCCATCCCCAATTTAACTAAATTAAGAAGACGAGGGAAAGCACCGTCTTTTCTGCCGATAACAATACCCATACGGAGCGCTATTTTACGTGTTTTTGGGGTTTTGCTTTCAAAAAAACAAGCCTCCCAAAGTTTACAAACCTCAATAGAAAAGCCATAACCAATTTCACCGCTAAGTTCGTCCTGAGGATGATCTTCTGCGTGGCGGTAAATAGTGGCAGAAGTTACATTGATCCAGAGTTTTGGTGGATTATCCATGTGGTTTATAACTTCACCAAGCAATTGAGTAGGCACTAGCCTTGAACTTATAATCTCTGCCCGGTTTTTGGTCGTATAACGGCAATTCACATTTTTGCCACAAAGATTAACCAGTAAATCTGCTCCTGTTAGTTCATTTTGCCATTCACCGGGTGTTTTTCCGTCCCATAACACAGTCTTTATATTTCCTTTCCGAGCATCAGGTTTTCTTGAAATAATAATCACTTCATCAGCAATGCCGCTAAAGTTATTGGCTAAAACTCCTCCAACATAGCCATTTCCGCCAACCAAAATAATTTTTCCGTATCTCATGTTTTTATAAACTAAAAATTAAACCTAAAACAATTAAGCGGTAAATAACCCAGGTAATGCTGAGCAAATAGCCTGATTTTAAAATTTTACTTCTGCGCAGATGTTCTAATAACATCAAACCAGCGACCTCTAAAAAGTACGCAATAAAAAATATTGGATGGAAAGTGAAGTATTTTGCAGCCATTAAGACTGGAAGCAGGAGCAGAGAACCGGCAAAAGAAATGGTCATCAAGTTTCCGAGGTAATCCCAAAGCTTATCTTTTTTATAAAGGAGAATTATAGCACCCTGAAAAAATAGCTGACCGCCACAAATTAAATATTCACGGTATTGATTGCCCAAAGGGACAAAATCGGTTAGTAAATGTGCGTAACTGGTTAAAATATAGGCTGTAATAAGCCAGGTAAATAATAAATAGGCCAAACGATACCTAAGTTTGAACGTTGGCTGCATTTGATGATCTTTAACTTCGGCCGGGATAATGACTTTTCTATTGTAAGAGATAAAAGCATAGAATTTAGTCATAAGCCAGATAAATGGGCGAAGCGCAAATAATGGATTTAAAATAGGAGCAGCATTTCCAATTACTTTAAATAAACTGTGAATACCATAAAGCACTTCTCCGGTTTTTGTATTGACCAAAGCAATTTCGTTTACAGCTCTTTGCCGATCTACCAGTGTACAAATCTCATCTGGCATTTTTTGATAAGCCTCACGGCCATTTTGCGGAAGCATACCTGTGTGAGTAAAAGTTTTGGTATAAAGGTTGCACATTGGGCATTCTTCATCGAATAAGATCACATGGTTTTCAAGCGTTTTCATATTCTTTTATTTTTAGTATTTTCAGTAAAAAATGAAAGTTTGATTTAAAAAATTAAGCCGATTAAGGCTTAATTGAGTATTTCTTTATTTAAAAACTTTTAACACCGAACCCCAGAACCAGCTTTCTTCTGCTTTTAGCATGGTTTCCAGTGTTTTATCTACATTATTGGCTAATTTATTAATGTCATTTATCGATTTTTTAAATGTTTTAAATTCCGGATCTTTTTCATCACCTTCTACCGTAGATAATTCGGTAAGTACTTTTAAAACAGGCTCAAGTTCTCTTTTCTTACGTTCTTTAGCCACTTGGCGGGCAATGTTCCAAACATCTTTATCTGCAAAAAAATATTCTTTTCTTTCACCAGCTTTATGTTGCTTTTCAATGAGCCCCCAACCAATTAAATCGCGGAGTGTCATGTTGGCATTTCCTCTCGAAATACTTAAGTTCTCCATAATTTCTTCAGTTGTGAGTGCCTCAGCAGAAATTAACAACAAGGCATGTACCTGAGCCATCGTTCTGTTTATTCCCCATTCAGAGCCTAATTTGCCCCATGCTTCAATAAATTTCAGTTTTGCTGCTGCTAATTCCATGAACAAATATAAATAGTTTTTTTAAACTTTCAATAATTATTGAAAGTTTATTTTTTTTGAAAGTTCTTACTAAAAGGATGTTTTTAAGCCGTCATAAAAATTGATAAGTTGCCCGGGCTTTGAATGAATATAATTTTTATTACCCGGGCATGCAATTAATTCCTTTTTTATACCGCTCAATTTTTTATTTTTGACATTCGTTTAAACTTAAACAAACCTTAATGAATAACTGGTTTAATAAAAATGGCATCCATTTAGCCATTATTGCAATTTTTGTAGTCATTACGTTTGCCTACTTCAGTCCTGTTTTACAGGGTAAAGCGCCAGCACAAAGTGATGTGCTTCAATCGCAGGCCATGCAAAAAGAGATTATGGATTTTAAAGAGAAGGATGGAAAAGGCCCTCTTTGGACAAATCAAATGTTCGGCGGTATGCCGGCTTATCAAATTTGGGTTCAATATGCTTATAATGGTGCTACCTATGGTATTGCTATAATTACCAAAGCACTGCCTAATCCGGTTGGAACGGTTTTATTATTGCTTTTTGGATCTTATTTCTTATTTATTGTATTAAGAATTAATCCCTGGCTCGCGGCGGCAGGTGCCATTGCATTTACCTTTACAACCTATAATTTTGTACTAATTGCCAGCGGACACAGTAGCAAGGCCTTAGCAATTGGTTTTTTTGCACCAATAATAGCGGGTATAATTTTAACACTCAGGGGCAGGTACTGGTATGGCGCTAGTTTAACTGCGTTGTTTTTGGCACTGGAAATCAGGACCAATCACGTACAAATGACCTATTATCTTTTTCTTGCTATTCTTGTTTTTGTTTTGGTCGAAATTTATCAGGCTTATAAAACAAAAACACTAAGTGCGCTTGGTAAAGCTTTTGGTTTTCTGGCATTATCGATTGTAATTGCCGTAATGATTAACGCCAGTTTATTATGGTCAACAGCCGAGTATGCAAAAGAAACCAACCGCGGTAAATCTAATTTAACCTCAACAGCCACAGCAAAGGATGCAGGCATGTCAAAAGAATATGCTTACCAATGGAGCCAGGGCGTAGGAGAGAGTTTTACCTTTCTAATTCCTGATTTATACGGAGGTGCAACAAGCTCGGAAGTTTTGGTTAAGCCGGAAAGCAATATGTATAAAGCAGTTTCTGAAATTACCGGAGGTGACGAGAATCAAACTAAACAAGCTATTCTATCCTTAGGGCAACAATTAAATATGCAGCAATATTGGGGCGAAAAACCTTTTACCCAGGGTGGTTACTATTTTGGAGCCATCATTTGCTTTCTTTTTGTGTTCGGTTTATTTATCGTTCGAAGTCCTTTAAAATGGTGGATTTTATTTACAACCATATTATTCATTTTACTTTCTTACGGAAAAAACTTTCCTTACATCAGTGATATATTCTTTAACTATTTTCCACTATACAACAAATTTAGAGCAGTTGAATCTATCTTAGCGGTAGTTGGTTTAATGGTTCCTGTTTTGGCTCTTTTGGCTTTAAAAGAAGCACAGGAAGGTAATATTGATCAAAAAGTTTTAGTTAAAAAATTAACCTGGTCAGCAGGTCTTACTGGTGGTTTTGCATTGCTGGTAGGGATTGCACCAACCTTATTTTTCAGCTTTAAAGCCTCAAACCACCTGGAAATTGTTCAGGCGCTTACACAAAGTCTTCAAAACAATGCAAGCATTGCACAAAAAATTGCAAACGCTTTGGTTGATGACCGGATTTCTATTGCACGTACCGATGCATTCCGTTCATTCTTCTTCATTTTAGCCGGTTTTGGTATTGTTTGGGCATTCATTACTAAAAAAATGAATATGCAATTTGCTTTCGGTTTATTGGCTTTAGCGGTATTGGTTGATATGTGGCAGATCGATAAAAGGTACTTAAACAATAACAACTTCGAAAGTAAATCTTCACTGGAAACTTATTTTCAACCTCGTGACGTTGATAATTTCATTCTGGCTGATAAAGACCCTAACTTCAGGGTTTACGATCAGTCAGTTAATACTTTTAATACAGCAAGCACCTCTGCCTTTCATAAAACGATAGGTGGTTATCACGCGGCTAAACTAAAACGTTACGATGAATTAATTCAGAATCAATTTGCAAAGAGCATAAATCATGATGTTTTGGATATGTTGAATACCAAATATATCATTTCACAGGATCCTCAAAACGGATCGTATAAAATGGAACGTAATGCTAGCGCTGCCGGAAATGCATGGTTTGTACCAAGTGTACAATTTGCTAAAAATGCAGACGAAGAAATGAAAGCAATCAGCAGTTTCGATCCTAAAAAAGAAGCTATTGTTGATGAAAGTTATAAAGGCTTAATTGATACAAAACGCCTTGGTAGTGGCCAGGAAGGTTTTATTAAATTAACCAATTACAACCCTGATCATTTAACTTACGAATATTCAAGTGCCAAAGATGTAGTAGCTGTTTTCTCAGAAATCTATTACGATAAAGGCTGGAAAATGTTTATCGATGGGGTTGAAAAACCATATTTTAGAGCTGATTACGTTTTACGGGCTGCACAACTGGAAGCTGGCAATCATAAACTTGAATTTATTTTCCATCCGGCATCTTATTACACCGGAGAGCAAATATCTTTGGCAGGTACTGTTTTATTATTAGCAGGTTTAGCTTTTGGTATTTATTTAGAAAACAAAAAAAAGAAAGCCGTTAAAGCATAAGGGCCTTTATAAAAGAACTAAACCCCGTAGGAAAAATCTTATGGGGTTTTTATTTGGGGTTATTTTTGCTTCATGGTAGGTAACGAATGGATAAATCGTAGTCTTTTTTCCCCTGTTGATGTCATTTTAACATTCTTTATCAAATGCGGCTAAAAATTTAACAATGTCGTAACATTTGTTTGATAAACAGCGTCTTACCTTTGTATTGTAAAACTGATAGTATGTTAGAATCATTTTTTGCCATCTGTTTATTAATTGTTGTACTTTATTTCTTTAGCCCCTTTGAGGTAAAACTCGATGAGGAAGAAGAGTGGTAATACAACTTTCTCTTTTTTAAACTGCCTCAATCAGGCGGTACCCAATTTTTTGCCCCCAAAAAATCTTATTTATGGATAAAAGAAATGTCGATGTAGTCGTAATATCCGATGTGCATCTGGGCACCTATGGCTGCCATGCGAAAGAACTTTTAAAATATCTGAAAAGTATAAAACCTAAAACACTAATCTTAAACGGTGATATTATTGATATATGGCAATTTAGTAAAAGTTACTGGCCCGAAGCCCATATGAAAGTAATTCGTAAAATAATGAAATTTGTATCCGAGGGGGTAAAGGTTCATTATTTAACCGGAAATCATGATGAAATGCTGCGGAAATTTGATGGAATGGAAATGGGCTCATTTTATCTTCAAAATAAACTGATTTTAGAACTTGACGGTAAAAAAGCCTGGTTTTTTCATGGGGATGTATTTGATGTAACCATGCAGCATTCTAAATGGCTGGCCAAACTGGGGGCAGTTGGTTACGATACACTCATTCTGATCAACAGCTTTGTAAACTGGGTTTTAAATGCAATGGGTAAAGAGAAAATGAGTTTCTCCAAAAAAATAAAGGCAAAGTTTAAAGATGCTGTAAAATTCATCAATAGTTTTGAACAGGTTGCAGCAGAGCTGGCTATAGAAAAAGGTTACGATTATGTAGTTTGCGGACACATACACCAGGCTGAAAAAAGGGAAATTAATACAGAAGATGGTAAAGTTACCTATTTAAACAGTGGCGACTGGGTAGAGAGTTTAACGGCGCTGGAATATAATCAGCAAAGCTGGAGCATTTTTAAGTACGAGTACAAAGATTTTGTAAAGGATGAAGCCGATGAAGGAATCCTGTCGGATGCTGAAGATTTAAGAAGTAAGCTGGATATAAATTTACTTTTAAACAATATTAAGTATGAAATTGCCTAATAAATATTGATATTCGGGCAAATAAAATGAAAATACTTTACGCAATACAGGGAACAGGCAATGGTCATATCAGTAGGGCGAGGGAAATTATTCCTCTTTTACAAAAATATGGTGAGTTGGATATTTTAATAAGCGGTACCCAAGCCGATGTAAAACTGAGTCAGCCTGTAAAATACCAGTTGCATGGATTTAGTTTTATTTTTGGTAAAAAAGGTGGTGTAGATCATTTTAAAACTTGGTTAAACATGAATCTTTTCCGTTTCAGAAAAGATATGAAGCAATTGCCTTTAAAAGATTATAATTTAATCGTTAATGATTTTGAGCCCGTAAGTGCATGGGCCTGTAAATTGCAGGGCATAGAAAGTGTTTCACTGAGTCATCAGGCTGCTTTTAAATCTAAAAAAGTGCCAAGGCCTAAAACGATAGATTGGGGTAAGGTTATTTTAAGTCATTACGCCCCAACAACTCATCACATTGGTTTTCATTTTGATCGTTATGATCGTTTTATTCATACACCGGTAATCAGGGCAGAAATAAGGCAGATGGAATGCCAGAATCTTGGTCATTATACCGTGTATCTGCCAGCAATTGACGATAAAAGATTAGTGAAATTACTGGTGCAAATTCCTGATGTACAATGGCATGTGTTTTCTAAGCATAATAAAGTAGCTTACCAGGAAGGCAATGTAATGGTTGAACCTGTTAATAATGAAAAGTTTAATAAAAGCCTGGCTACCTGCGAAGGGATGTTTACTGGTGGAGGCTTTGAAGGCCCTGCAGAAGCACTTTATTTAGGTAAAAAACTATTAGTAGCACCGATGCGCTTTCAGTTTGAGCAGCAATGTAATGCTTATGCTTTAAAACAATTTGGGTTGCCTGTAATTTGGGGCAGTACCCGAAACTGGTTGCCGATTATTAAAAACTGGGTAGAAAACCCACAGCAGCATCAATTTAATTTTCCGGATGAAACAGCGCAGATTATTGACGATATGGTGAAGAAGTACGCCAGAGAAATTTAGTATTTGTGCTTTCTGCTTAGGTCTCAAAATATTTTCTTTACTTTGCCTACTCTTTAAAAAGGCATGATCAATCAGTTTAGAAAGCTAAATCCGGTTAACCTCATCTTATTGCTGGCTTACACATTTTTTATGCGTATGGCCATTTTTTATGAGATGCCTCAACAACTCAATTTCGATTTTTTGGAACCTTTTGCACGGTTGCTGATTAATATTAACCTGGAAAATGCTTTCTCTCCGGCGGCCAACGTTTTTTTTGCCGGAATACTGGTTTTTGTTCAGTCGCTGATTTTTAACAGAATCATCAATAATCATAATTTACTAAGCAAACCCAGTTTCCTGCCGGCTTTAATGTTTGTTACCGGATCGAGTTTATTTATGCCGTTTATGGTGTTGAGCCCTGCACTGATCTGTAATTTTTTATTGATCTGGATGATTGATAAATTTTTGAAGCTCGGTAAAAGTGCCAATTCTATTACTACTGTTTTCGATATCGGGATGATCATTGCCATTGGTACTTTGATATATTTCCCTTTCATCGCTATGTTTTTAACGATTTTTTTGGCTTTATTGCTGTTTCGTTCTTTTAACTGGAGAGAGTGGGTAGGCGGATTGGTTGGCTACTTAACCGTATTCTTTTTTCTTGCTGTATTTTATTACTGGAATAATAACCTGAGCTCATTTTATCAAATCTGGAAACCTTTAGGAAATAAATTCCCATCTGTTTTTAAAATAAATTATAACGATTATCTCGTATTGATTCCTGTTGCAGTAATTCTTATTCTGGCTTCCTTGCAACTCCGCGAAAATTTCTTCAGGAGTTTTATCAGTACACGTAAGGGCTTTCAGCTGCTGTTTTTTATGTTTATTGTAGCTGCGGCAAGTTTTTACCTTAAACCGGATTTCAGAACCTGGCATTTTTTACTCTGCGTACCCCCAGGGGCCGTGTTGCTGGCCTACTACTTTAGCAACGCAAAAAAACGCTGGTTTTACGAAACATTATTTCTGTTATTTGTCCTTTCTGTACAGTATTTTCTTTTTGTTTAACCTTTTTTAACAAAATACGCACCCGAAACTTGCTAAAGATTAATAGCTTTGTGGCATAAAGGCTGGAGTAATGACTTTTTTGAATTCCAATAACATGAAGCAAATCATTTGTGTTTTAGTTGCCGGAAAAGAGATTAACTGTTTTGTAAATATTTGTCGTGTAAATGCATAAACTGAGCATTGATATAGGTAATTCTGCTGCCAAAATTGCTGTTTTTGCAGGTAAGGAAATTATATATAATCAAAGAATTGATAAACTCAGCGTAAATGATCTGGCTGTTTTGATTGAGAAGTTCTCACCAGAGAAATCCATAATCAGTACAGTGAGGGAAGAAATTTCCGAACTTGAAACATTTTTGCAACAACATACGCAGTATACCCGGTTTTCAACTTTGTTAACCAATGGTGTGCAAAACAAATATAAAACCCCGGTTACTCTAGGGTTAGACAGGTGGGCTGTTGTTTTAGCTGCAAATGGATTATTTCCAAATACAGCAAGCCTGGTGATAGATGCCGGCACCTGCATTACTTACGAACTGCTGAATAGTGCTAAGGAATATTATGGGGGAAGCATTAGCCCTGGGATAAATATGAGGTTTAAGGCAATGCATACCTTTACCCGGCGTTTACCGTTAGTGAGTTGGGATACAGAAGCGGTAATTCCGGATGGAAATGATACGCAAAGTGCCATTTTAAATGGTGTATTACAAGGCATAATAAATGAAATTGAAGGCTTTATTGCCTTAAATAATAAAAAAGAAAGTACTTTAAGGGTGATTTTAACGGGGGGAGATGCTAATTTTTTGTATAAGCAATTACAAAACAGCATCTTTGCGCCTCAAATTATAACAGATCCCTTTTTAGTGTTAAAAGGATTAAATGAAGCTATTGCAGATTAAAATGTACAAAAGAATAAATTATATTGCAGCCATACTCGTTCTAGTTTGTGGTTTAGGTGTTCAGGCACAGGTTACCACTTCATCTCCATACTCAAGATATGGAATTGGAAATATGAAAGGCTCCCTGCTACCTCAACTTAGGGCTATGGGCGGAATTTCTACAGCTGTAAATAAGGTTACAGGTTTCAATTATATCAATATGCAAAACCCGGCCTCTTACTCGGGTATCAATTTAACAACTATTGATATTGGTATGAGTGCTGATTTAACCAATTTATCCCGTGCAAATTTAAGCGAAACGAGTTTCAACTCTACTTTCAGTCATTTGGCTTTTGCTATTCCGGTTAACAGAAGATCTGCATTAAGTTTTGGGCTTATGCCGTATTCTGATTTAGGATATTCTTACAAAAATACAACTAAAATAGATACCATGTCTGTAGATCAGCGTTACGAAGGAGAGGGCGGTTTATCAAAAGCATATCTGGGTTATGGTTACCGCATTGGCGATCACCTTAGAATTGGGGGTAATTTAGAGTACATTTTTGGTAATCTTTTAACCACCCGGGCAACCGAGTACAACGTTGCCGGTGCTTATAACGCAAAACTTCAGAATAAAAACAGTGTTGGAGGATTCAATTATTCTTACGGTATCCAATACGATTTTAATGTGGGTGCAAAAACTGTTGTTACACTGGGTTACTCAGGAAGTACTTCAGGCAAAGTTAACTCAACACAATCATTTTATGCCACTCAATATCTTAGAGATGGAAGTGGCAATGAACAAACCGCTACAGATACCTTAAGTTCTGTTGTAAATGGTAAATCAAGTTTAAAGTTGCCAATGAGCCATAACTTTGGTATTTCTGTTCAGCAAAGCGATAAATGGTTAGTGGGTGCTGATTTTAGATTAGGTAAATGGTCTCAGTTAAGCATAAACGATGTTAATCAAGGTTTGCAAAATAGTTATGGCGCCTCGCTTGGAGGTCAGTTTACGCCAGATTATACTTCATATAATAGTTATTTCAAACGTGTAGACTACCGTTTAGGAGTGAGTTACGATAAAACCTATATTAAAATTGGCAATCAGGATATTAAACAAATGGCTGCATCTTTTGGTTTTGGATTCCCGCTTCCTTCGGCTAATGCAGGATCAGCATTTTATAAAATAAACTTTACCACAGAATTAGGTCAGAGAGGAACGCTAAATAATAACCTTGTAAAAGAACAATTTATTAACTTTCACCTGGGCTTTACTTTGAATGATACCTGGTTCCGCAGGTATAGAGTAGATTAATGAAATTTAGAACGGTTTTATATGGTTTGGTTCTTGGGTTGTCGCTTTTTTTGACTTCCTGTGGAGAGGATGACCTAAAAAAAGCCAATTCTGTTTCCACAAAAAAGGTAATCTTAAGCCGCGACCGTACTCTGGGTGTAGATATAATTTACAGCGACTCTGCAAGAGTAAAAGCCCGGGGTGTTGCTCCAATTTTAGATAAAGTTACGCCCTCAACCGGTGGCACTTATCAGGAAATGATAAAAGGAGTAAAAATTGATTTTTTTAATCAAAATGGTACAATCGATGGAACACTTACCTGTGATTATGCCATGCGCCGCGATCAGGAGCTTAAAACAATATTTAAGAAAAATGTTCTGGTTAAAAATAATAAAGGGGATACCTTTTCCTCTGAAGAGTTAATCTGGGATGAAAACAAAAAGCTTTTTTATTCTACCCAACGCGTTTATGTTAAAGGTATTGACGGAAATATAGCGGAAGGAATAAATTTTGAAGCCCCTCAGGATTTTAGCACCTATAAAATGGATAGCGGCAGCGGAGAATTAAATATGAAAGAGGGAATAGCGCCTTAATCGTATAAATTTCAAAGCTATTGCCATAAATTAATAAACAGATCTGACAATAAAATCATTCAAAACAAACGGCGCTATTTGCTTAAAAGTTAAACAGTTGATAAATAAAATTTTGTGTTTTCTTTTTTACCGCAAATTTGTATCTTGCGCCCTCTTAAAAAACTAAATAAATTATAAGTACAATATGGGATTAATGACATTTTTGCGTAACCGAGCAGGCTATATTCTGGTCTTTGCAATAGGTTTTGCAATTGTTGCATTTTTAGTAGGCGATGCAATTAACGTGGGTAAGCCTTTCTGGGCCGCAAATCAAAAAACGGTAGGTTCAATTGATGGGAAAGATATCAGCATAGATGAGTTCACTCCAAAAGTAGATCAGAACTTAAACCAGTTTAAACAACAGTATGGTGGTAGCGCAAATGCACAGATGACAGCTATGGCTGTAGATCAGGCATGGAATGCAGAATTAGCAGCTGCTTTGTTAACTAAAGAGTATGATCGTTTAGGTTTAACTGTTTCTAATGATGAGCTTATGGATTTATTGGTTGGCCAAAATCCTAGTCCACTAATCAAACAATACTTTTCTGATCCTCAAACTGGTCAGATTAACAAATTATCATTAAACCAGTTTCTTAAGTCAAAAGATCCTCAGGCTTTGCAACAATCAAATATGTTGCAAATGGAAATTAAGAACCAGGCTTTGCAACAAAAATATTCAAACTTAATCCGTAATTCGGTTTATGTAACTTCATTAGAAGCAACTGATGAGTATACCAACCGTAATAAACTGGCTAACTTTAAATATGTAAGCCTGGATTATACCTCAATTCCTGATGCTTCTGTTAAGTTAGCTGAATCGGATTATTCAGATTATTATAACGAAAATAAAGCCCGTTTCAATAATCCTCAGGATACACGTGCTTTTGAATATGTTACTTTTAGCATTAGCCCAACTGCAGCAGATTCATTAGCAATTAAAACTCAGATTGATAAAATAGCTGAAGATTTTAAAGTAGCTAAAAATGATTCACTTTTTGCAGCGATCAATTCTGACGTTAAAGTTCCATATACTTATTTAACTAAAGGTAAATTAGATCCTGCAGTAGATTCAGCAGTATTCTCTTTGCCAGCAGGCAGTTTTTACGGGCCAAAATTATCTGGCAATTCTTATAAGGTAGTTAAAGTTATTGCAACCCGTTTTTCTCCTGATTCAGTTAAAGCAAGCCATATCTTAATTGATCCGGCTAAAGTTGGCGGAGATGACAAAGCATTAAAACTTGCCGATTCATTAAAAGGATTAGTTGTTAAAGGAACTAGTTTTGCTGAGTTAGCTAAAAACTATAGTGTGGATGGTTCGAAAGATAAAGGCGGTGAACTGGGTACTTTTGCCCGTGGCGCTATGGTTCCTGAATTTGAAAACGCCGCATTTGATGGTAAAGCCGGAGATATTAAAGTTGTTAAATCTCAGTTTGGGTACCATGTAATCAAAATTGAAAAACAAATTGGTTCATCTAAAGTAGCTAAATTGGCTTATGTTGAGAAAGCATTAGGTGCAAGTAGTAAAACTCAGGCAGCCGCTTATAAAGCAGCAAGCAATTTTTTAAGCGAAGTTAAAGGAAACGATTTTAGTAAACTGGCTCAGCAAAAAGGCCTAAAAGTTGCTATTGCTGATAAAATTACACCAACCCAGGGTTTTGCTCCAGGCCTGGATAATCCACGTAAGTTAATTCAGGATGCTTATGCAGCAGATCAGGGTGATGTATTGCCTGAAATTTATAACATGACAAATGCTTATGTTGTTGCACACTTAACAGCGGTTAATCCTAAAGGTATTTTACCATTAGAGGCGGTTAAAAAAGAAATCGAGCCAATGGTTCGTAATGCAGTAAAAGCTAAAATGTTAAAAGATAAATTTGAGAAGGCTGGAAAAGCAAGCTTAGATCAAATCGCATCTAAAGTTGGCCGTACCGTTAATCCAGTTCAAAATATTGTTTTTGCTAACCCAATTATTCCAGGTGTAGCACAAGAAAATGCTTTGGTGGGTAATGTATTCGGTTCTCAACCGGGTAAAGTTTCTGCTCCTGTAAATGGCGAACGTGGTGTGTATGTATTCTCAGTTGATGGGTTTACAAATCCTGCGCCAATTGCAAACATGTTTAAACAAAAAGAAGGTATGTTGTTAAGTTTAGGTCAGCGTTCATTAGGTGCTGCTTTCCAGGCTTTACAAGATAATGCGAAGATAAAAGACAATCGCGTGAAATTCTATTAATTAGAAATTGCGTAATTTTGTAACCGTTCCAATGTTAAGTTGGAACGGTTTTTTTATATAAGCGAAATGGAAATCCAGGAAAATATCATTAATAAAGTAGCAAACAGCGGTTTGGTTACTTTAAATCTTGAAGATTATTACGACAAAGGCGAAAGAGTTCTTTATGATATTAAAGACAATCTTTTCCATGGTTTAATGCTGAGAGAAAAAGATTTCAGGGAATTTATTAAAAATCACGACTGGTCGCAGTACCAGGATAAAAATGTAGCCATTATCTGTTCGGCTGATGCAATAGTTCCAACATGGGCCTATATGTTACTGGCTAACCGCATTAGTCCTTTTGCTAATGAGGTTGTTTTTGGCAGTTTGGAAACCCTGGAAGCCGTGATGTTTTCAAAAGCGATCTCCAAAATAGACCCTCAAACTTATGCGAACGAACGCGTGGTGGTAAAAGGTTGTGGAGATATTGATGTTCCGGTAGCAGGCTATGTCGAAATTACGAATTTGTTAACCCCGGTGGTTAAAAGCATTATGTTTGGAGAACCATGTTCTACCGTTCCGGTATTTAAGAGAAAAGATTAAAATTGGTTTACTTTTTGCATATCTTCATCATGATTACTGCAAATTAATGACTCAGATTATTGCAGGATCACCACAAATGAAAATAATACGCAAATGAAAAAACTATTTTTAATCGCAATAGTCACGGCATGTGCACTGTTTACAAGTGCACAAGAGTTGCCTTTGAAAAAAGAGCCTGTTTTTCAGGAAGGAGAAACATTGCAGTACAAGCTTAGATATGGCTTTATTACTGCTGCAGAAGCAACAATAAAAGTCACCAATTCTGATCTGAAATTTGATAATAAACAAACGTATAAACTTACCGTTGACGCACAAACCTCAGGTACATTTGATATTTTTTATAAAATAAGAGATCATTACGATTCATATATTGATAAAACGGAATTAACACCATATTTCTACCAGGAAAATATTCGGGAAGCAAGTTATAGAAGACAGGATAAAGCACGTTTTTCTCAAGATAAAAAAAAGGTTGTTTCAAACAGAGGAACTTTTACAACACCAACCACGCAAACTTTTGATTTAGTTTCTGCCTATTATTTTGCAAGAAGTTTAGATATAAGTAAACTGAAAATTGGGGATAAATTTAAACTCAACTATTTTTTGGGAGATGAAATTTCGGCACTCGAAATAGAATATGTAGGCAAAGAAACCGTAAAAAATAAATTAGGAAATATAAGGTGCTTAAAATTTAGCCCATCTATAAAACCCGGCCGTATCTTTAAAAAAGACAGTCGCTTATATTTATGGGTTACCGATGATGGAAACCGCGTTCCTGTAAAGGCACAGGTTGAAATACTTGTAGGTGCCGTAACCATGGAGTTAAAGTCGGCTGCGGGCTTAAAATATGCATTAGCAAAAGAATAATGATGATAGAAGTAGAACAGGTGCTTGTGCACGAAGATGTTTTAAAAGAAAACTTTGTGTGTAATTTAAATAAATGCAAAGGTATTTGTTGTGTTGAGGGAGATTCTGGCGCACCATTGGATAATGAAGAAAAAGCTGTTTTAGAGGAAATTTATCCAAAAATTAAACACCTTCTGAATGAAAAGGGTATAAAAGCAATAGAAGAACAAGGCGTATATGTTATTGATGAAGATGGCGACTTAACTACCCCATGTGTTGATAAAAATAAAGAATGTGCTTATGTTCTTTTTGAAGGCGGGATTACTAAATGTGCTATCGAAAAGGCATATGAACAGGGAATCGTAGATTGGCAAAAACCAATTTCCTGTCATTTATATCCTATCCGGATTACTAAATATCCTGAATTTGATGTTTTAAATTATGATAGATGGCATATTTGCCATGATGCATGTAGTTTTGGACGGGAATTAAAAGTTCCGGTTTATAGCTTTTTAAAAGGACCGCTAATCCGTAAATACGGAGAAGACTGGTACAAATCTCTGGAAGAGAGTGTTGCATTGGAAAATCTTTAAATCGAATTTCTTGTAATTTTACCCTTAATAATGTAAAGGGCTATAATATTGTCCCGATCTACAATGATATCCCCTTTATAATCGGGATTTGAGGAGCGAAGTATAATTTTCTGTTTATTTTGGTGCTCAAAAAGTAACTTAATACTCCTTAGATTGTTGGTTTTAGCATCTGTCATGATGATATAGGCCTCTCCCCATTGCAATATTTCGTGATTGGTAATTTCTTTTACAGCAATAATTTCTCCTGAAGCATATTTAGGATACATGCTATCTCCATAAACAGGAAGATATGCCGTACAATCATTAAATGGCTGGTAATTAACTAAATATTCTGCACGATCTTCTTCTAAAAGAAATTTATCCGTGTCGGATAAGCTAATATCATAGTACGGAACACCTTCCTTTGGTTTGGAAATTATAGACTCTTTAATTATAGGTTCACCAATACCCTTTTCAAGCCATTCTATATTTACACCTAAAATAAGGTTAAGCTTATCTTTAATCGCATTTGATATACCCATTCCATTTTTTTCGCGAAGAATATCTGAAAGAGAGCCCTGCTGGATTTTAATCTTCTCAGCAAAATCTTTTTGCGTTTTAAAATGTAAAATATCAATTAATGTTTTGAGCCTCTGGTTTTCAGTCATTTGAAATGTTGATAAGATTTTATAATAAAATATAGAAAATCTAATTTTTTGATTAAATTTGATTATACGAATGTAGGTTGAAAAATACAAAATTTAGTATAAATATTATGAAAAGCATTAAGAAAATCTCTTTTGACGAATGCTGTTTCACAGAAGCAGCTAGTCAATTTTTTGACTTTGATAAAGTAATCAAAGAAAATGATCATAACGTTAATCGTTTTGCCAGTACTTGCCCCCTGGCTTTAGAGGATAAGTATAAGGATGACCCCTTTCTCTTTGTAGAATATTTTTTCAGCATTGATGGGTTGGCTGGGCATAAAAAATATTTACGAAAATGGTTTAAAAAGGCTTTATCAAAAGATAGATGTGTTACAAACGCAAAAGATTTCTTATTTTTCTGTAATCAATTTACGCAATTGATGAATGCCGGATATCTAATTGCTGACAGGCAAATTAAATATTTGCCTCAAAGAAGATTTAATAATAACACTGAAACCTTTGGTGAATGGTTAATAAAGTTTCAAAACAAATCTATTCTGGAAAATGAATATTATGTGGCTCAGTATGATGCTTCTTCTTTAGATATAATAAGCAGGAATGACCCTTACGCCATTTTAAAGAAGGAATTAACTTTTCGTAAAATACAAAAGTTACGCTATGGAATGCTTGAGTGGTTATATGCAGCTTTTAGTAAACAATATAGCATAGAAGATTTGAATAAAAATAGTGTGTTTGATCAATACGAATCAATGGAGAACATTTTGGAAGCCTTTTATTTAATAATAGTTGAAACAAAACCATTACAAATATTAAATTGATATGTTAGCCATTTTTCTAGGTTATGGCATATTAATTGTTTAATTGCAAATTCTATGTTATTTTAGCAAACTGTAAAATATTATACTGTGAAAAAAATTCTAATTACCGGTGGAGCAGGATTTATTGGCTCTCATGTGGTTCGTCGCTTTGTGAATAATTATCCGCAATACGAAATTGTAAATCTGGATAAGCTTACCTATGCAGGTAATCTGGCCAATTTGACGGATATTGAAAACAGGCCAAATTATAGATTTGTTAAAGAAGATATAACGGATGCCATAGCAATTAGCAAACTATTTGAAAAAGAAAATTTTGATGCAGTTATTCATTTAGCAGCAGAAAGCCATGTTGACCGTTCAATTACTGATCCTACAGCTTTCGTAATGACCAATGTTATCGGAACAGTAAACTTATTAAATGCTGCCCGTGAATTTTGGAAAGGTGATTATGATAAAAAAAGATTTTACCATGTTAGTACTGATGAAGTTTATGGTGCATTGGGAGAAGATGGTATGTTTACAGAAACAACTGCTTATGATCCGCATAGTCCATATTCTGCTTCAAAAGCAAGTTCTGATCACTTTGTAAGAGCTTATCACGATACTTATGGAATGGATTGTGTAATTTCTAATTGTTCAAATAATTATGGCTCTCATCACTTCCCTGAGAAATTAATTCCATTGGCCATTAATAACATTAAAAATAATAAACCAGTGCCTGTTTATGGCAAAGGCGAAAATGTTCGGGATTGGTTATGGGTAGAAGATCATGCGAGAGCAATTGATGTAATTTTTCATAACTCTAAAACGGGTGATACTTATAATATCGGCGGGCATAATGAATGGAAAAATATTGATCTTATTAATTTGTTGTGTAGCATTATGGATCAAAAATTAGGCCGCGAGGCTGGAACATCTGCAAAATTAATTACTTATGTTACGGATAGAGCAGGTCACGATTTGCGCTATGCAATAGACTCTTCTAAATTACAGAATCAATTGGATTGGGTCCCTAGTCTACAATTTGAAGAAGGTTTGGCCAAAACAGTTGACTGGTATCTTCAAAATGAAGATTGGTTAAATAATGTTACTTCAGGTAATTATCAATCATATTACGAACAGCAGTACAATACTAAATAATGGAAATAGAACAAACAGGGCTAAAGGATTGTGTGATTATTAAACCAAAGGTGTTTGAAGACCCAAGAGGTTATTTTTTCGAGAGTTTTAACCGGAATACATTTGAAGAAAAAACAGGTTTATCGGGTGCTTTTGTACAAGATAATCAATCTTTTTCTTCCTATGGGGTAATCAGGGGACTGCATAAACAAGCGGGTGAGTTTGCGCAAGCTAAATTGGTGCGTGTTTTAAAAGGTGAGGTTTTAGATGTAGCAGTTGATGCAAGAATCGGTTCTCCCACTTACGGTAAGCACATTGCTGTAAAACTAAGTGCAGAAAATAAACTTCAGCTGTATGTTCCAAGAGGCTTTTTACATGGCTTCTCTGTTTTGAGTGAAACTGCAGAGTTTTTTTATAAATGTGATAATTTCTATAATAAAGAATCAGAGCAAGGTATTATGTTTAATGATGCTGATTTGAATATTGATTGGTTAATCCCTGCGGGAAAAGAATCTGTTTCTGAAAAAGACCTTTTATTGAATTCATTTTCATCATTATCATAATGGGTAAAATACTAGTTATTGGTGCTGGTGGCCAATTGGGGCAATGCCTTAAAACTGTAGCAAGTCGAAGAGGAATTACGGAAATTGTTTTTCCTGCAGAGGCAGAAGCAAATATTCTAAATCCTGAGCTTCTGGCAGTTTTATTTGAAAGAGAAAAACCTGCTTATGTTATTAATTGCGCCGCGTATACGGCTGTTGATAAAGCAGAGGAAGAAAAAGACTTAGCTAAAGCTGTCAATGAAACAGGAGCTCAATATTTAGCTGAAGTTTGCAAAGCACATGGAGCAGGTTTAATTCACATATCAACAGATTTTGTGTTTGAGGGTGATGTGGTTAAGTTGCTATCAGAAAACGATGTGGCGAAACCTATTAATGTTTATGGCGCTACGAAACTAGACGGAGAAAAAGCCATTATTTCTATTTTAGAGCAGCACTTTATTATTCGTACAAGTTGGTTGTATTCAGAATACGCTAACAATTTTGTGAAAACGATGTTAAAGCTTGGTGCCGATCGTGATGAATTAAATATTATTGCAGATCAGGTAGGTACGCCAACCTACGCAATTGATTTGGCTAACGTTATCTTTGATATTATCGCTGCCGAAAGTAAGGCTTATGGTGTATATCATTATAGCAATGAAGGCGTAACATCGTGGTTTGATTTTGCAAAGGCTATCTTTGAAATAAGTGAAACTAAGGTAAGGGTTAATCCAATTCCCGGATCTGCCTATCCAACCAAAGCTATTCGTCCACCGTTTTCGGTAATGGATAAAACGAAAATTAAAACTACATTTAATTTATCTATTCCCTATTGGAGAGATAGTTTAGTTAAATGTTTAGACCAATTAAAAAATCACTAACCATATAAATTTCTAATATGAAAGGTATAATTCTGGCCGGAGGGAGCGGAACACGTTTGCACCCTTTAACGCTTGCTTGTAGTAAACAAATGATGCCTGTTTATGATAAGCCGATGATATATTACCCATTATCAACTTTAATGCTAGCCGGCATTAAAGAGGTCTTAATTATCTCAACACCTCATGATTTGCCTAACTTTGAGAAATTATTAGGTGACGGATCCAATTTAGGATGTAAATTTAGTTATGCCCTACAACATGAGCCTAATGGATTGGCACAGGCTTTTGTAATTGGAGAAGAATTTATTGGAAAAGATAAAGTAGCTTTGGTATTAGGTGATAATATTTTTCATGGTGATGGAATGGCCAAGCTATTACAGGCTAGTTCTGATCCCGAAGGGGGGGTAGTATTTGCTTATCAGGTTTCTGATCCAGAAAGATATGGTGTTGTTGAATTTGACGAAAATAAAAAGGCAATCTCAATAGAAGAAAAACCCGAAAAACCTAAATCAGATTATGCTGTGCCTGGTTTGTATTTTTATGATAATGAGGTTGTAGAGATTGCTAAAAACATTAAGCCTTCTCCTCGTGGAGAATATGAAATCACAGATGTTAACCGTATATATTTAGAGCGTGGAAAGCTAAAAGTTGGTGTATTAAGTCGTGGTACAGCCTGGCTAGATACCGGTACCTTTACTTCCTTAATGCAGGCCGGACAATTTGTTCAGATTATTGAAGAACGTCAGGGCTTAAAAATTGGTTGTATAGAAGAGATTGCCTATCGCATGGGTTTTATAACCGCAGATCAGCTTAGGGCTATTGCAACACCATTAGTAAAAAGTGGTTATGGTAGTTATTTGCTTAAACAGATAAAATAAAAAAAATAAATTATTTTTTTAGCCCAAATCTCTCACCAGAGGTTTGGGCTAGTTTTTTTAAGAAAATATCTAAACCATATTCATTTATTTAAAACCTATATCTTTGCACTCAGAATAATAATAATGACAGAACTTCCAAAAATTGCAATTATAGGTTTGGGTTACGTTGGATTACCATTGGCACTGGAATTTGCGAAAAAATATCCTGTAATTGGATTCGATATTGATGAAAACAGGGTAGCAGAATTAAAAAAGGGACAGGATCATACACAGGAAGCAGATTTGGAATTATTAGAAATAGTTTCAAATAATAAAAACGACTCTATTGGTTTAACATTTAGTTCCCATCTCCCTGAAATTAGTGAGAGTAATATTTATATCGTTACTGTTCCAACACCGATAGACCATTTGAAACAGCCTAATTTGGAGCCGCTTTTAAGTGCTTCCAAGATGTTAGGTGTTGTGCTTAAAAAAGGAGATATCGTTATTTATGAATCTACTGTTTACCCGGGTTGTACTGAAGAAGATTGTGTTCCCGTTCTTGAAAAAATATCTGGACTTAAATATAACGTAGATTTCTTCTGTGGTTATTCACCTGAAAGGATTAACCCCGGAGATAAAGTAAATACTTTAACTAAAATAAAAAAAGTTACATCCGGATCAAATCCTGAAATCGCCCGGCTAGTTGATAATCTGTATCAAAGTATAATCATTGCGGGCACTCATCTTGCGCCCAGTATAAAAGTCGCAGAGGCTTCAAAAGCTATTGAAAATGCACAAAGAGATGTTAATATTTCATTTGTTAATGAACTTGCCCTAATTTTTGACCGAATGAATATTGACACTTCTGATGTATTATCTGCGGCCGCAACAAAATGGAATTTTCTTAATTATAAACCTGGACTGGTTGGAGGGCATTGCATTGGTGTAGACCCTTATTATTTAGCACATAAATCAGAATCATTAGGTTATAAACCTGAAGTAATTTTATCAGGCAGAAGAGTTAATGATAATATGGGCATGTTTGTGGCAAACAAAGTCATTAAAATGATGATTGCGAAAGATAAAGTTATTAAGAATGCAAAAGTGCTTATTCTGGGCTTTGCTTTTAAAGAGAATTGTCCGGATACCAGAAATACGAGAGTTGTCGATATTTTTAAAGAACTTAGTTCCTTTAGTATTGATGTAGATGTGTACGATCCCTGGGCAAGCAAAGATGACGTTTTGCAAGAATATAAAATTAACTTAATAGATTATAATCAGTCGAAAAAGTATGATGCTGTTATTCTAGCCGTAGCCCATAAACAGTTCTTATCACTCGATTTTAAAGCATTTAAGGATGAAGGAGCAATCATTTTTGATACTAAATCTTTCATCGACCGGAATTTAGTTGATGCGAGATTATAACGTTGCATTTTTTTTACAATTAAATTATTGCGTATGTTTGCAAGCTTAATACCTACGGAATAGTTTATGAAAGTTGCCTTAATTACAGGAGTAACGGGCCAGGATGGTGCATATCTTGCAGAATTTTTGCTAAAGAAAGGATACTTCGTTCATGGCTTAAAAAGACGTTCTTCTTCATTTAATACTGATCGGATTGATCATTTATACCAGGATCAGCATGAAAAGGACGTTCATTTCAAACTTCATTACGGAGACTTAACAGATTCAACCAACTTAATTCGTATTATCCAGGAAACGCAACCTGATGAGATTTATAATCTTGCTGCAATGAGCCATGTTCATGTAAGTTTCGAGATGCCAGAATATACAGCCAATGCTGATGGGATTGGAACTTTGAGGTTATTGGAAGCAATACGTATTTTGGGTTTGACTGAAAAAACAAAAATATATCAAGCTTCTACATCTGAGTTGTATGGTTTAGTACAGGCAGTACCACAAAGTGAAACTACTCCTTTCTATCCCAGATCTCCTTATGCTGTTGCTAAAATGTATGCGTATTGGATCACTGTAAATTATCGGGAAGCCTATAAAATGTTTGCATGTAATGGAATTTTATTTAATCATGAAAGTCCGTTGCGGGGGGAAACCTTTGTTACCCGTAAAATTACCCGGGCAGCAGCCAAAATTTCTTTAGGATTACAGAATTGTCTATATCTCGGAAACCTCTCTGCACAAAGAGATTGGGGGCATGCGAAAGACTATATTGAAGCCATGTGGCTTATTCTTCAGCAAGAGAAACCAGAAGATTATGTAATTGCAACTGGTGTTACTACAACTGTTCGTGAATTTGTTAGAATGAGTTTTGCTGAACTTGGCATAGAAATTGAGTTTAGCGGCAAAGACGAGTACGAAAAAGGGGTGATTATAGATATTGATGAAGAGCTTGCAGACAAATTAGGCGTTAAAACTGAGTTTTTGAAACCAGGAATGACTGTAGTTCGGGTAGATTCAAAATATTTCAGACCAACTGAGGTTGATTTGCTATTGGGTGATCCTACAAAATCTAAAACTCAATTGGGTTGGAATCCAAAATATGATTTACGGGCATTAGTAAAAGATATGGCTCTGGCAGATTTGCAACTAATGAAGAAAGATGAATTTTTGAAACAAGGCGGATTTAAAACGCTTAATTATTTTGAATAATTACATTTTATATAGGTTTAAATACCTTGTTTAAAACAGAATTGTGATAAAACATTTTATGAAACAACAAATACTAAAATCATTAACGCTTTTAATAATCTGTTTAAGCTTTAGCTTGATATCTTTAGCGCAAACTAATTATGCTAACATAAAAGTTGATGAATTATCTGATGCGCAAATTTTGCAGATGATTAAAAGAGCTGAATCTATTGGCTACGGAGATGCCCAGCTAGAGCAAATGGCAGCAGCTCAGGGAATGAAAGCTGATGAAATCCAGAAACTTCGCCTTAGAGTTGAGAAAGTTCGTAAACAAGGAGCAGCTATTAAAGTTGAAGACAAACCTGCCAGTACTGGTCGTGAAATAAGTGAAACGACGGATGGAGGTAAAGTAGATAATGAGAAAAAAGTAGCAGACGAAGAAGTTGGGCCAAAAATCTTCGGATCAGAGATGTTTAGAAATGGAGCAATAACATTTGAACCCAATTTGCGCATTGCTACCCCGAAAAGTTATGTAATAGGCCCTGATGACAAGTTATTGATTGATTTAACAGGGGATAACGAAGCCAGTTATAATCTTCAGGTGAGTCCTGATGGAGTTATCAATCTTCAATATGTAGGTCGGATTTCAGTTGGAGGGCTAACTATTGAACAAGCCGAATCAAAAATTAGAAGTGCTATGGCTAAAACTTACCCATCGTTAAGATCAGGAAGAACAAGCTTAGCTATTAATTTAGGAAATATAAGGAGCATTAAAGTTACCTTAACAGGGCAACTAGTTAAGCCAGGTACTTACACTTTATCTTCGTTGTCAACCGTTTATAATGCACTTTATGCGTCAGGTGGACCATCTCATAACGGATCTTTCCGTAAAATTCAGGTAATAAGAAATAATAAAGTTATTTCTACGGTTGATGTTTATGATTTTCTTCGAAAAGGTATTCAACAAAATAATATTCGATTACAAGATCAGGATGTAATTAATGTGCCCGTATTTGATAAACGAGTGGAAATTACCGGCGAAATAAAAGTTCCTGCTTTTTTTGAAGTTGTTAAAGGAGAAACCTTACAGGATGTATTAAATTTTGCAGGTGGTTTTACCACGCAGGCTTATACGGCTAAAATAAAATCTTTTCAAAATACAGATAGAGAACGTAAAATTTCAGACATTTCCGCTTCAGAATTTGATTCTTACAGTCCTAAAAATGGCGATAAGTTTGTTGTTGAAGCTATATTAGATCGCTTTGCAAATCGTGTTGAAATTTTGGGTGCAGTTTTTCGTCCGGGTGTTTATGAATTAGATAAAGGGTTAACCTTGCGTGGCTTAATTAATAAATCTGATGGATTAACTGAGGATGCATTTTTAAATCGTGGCTATATTAACCGATTAAACCCGGATAATACACAATCGTTAATATCCTTTGATGTGGCCAAAATTATAGCCGGTACCGAAACGGATATTCCACTGCAAAGAGAAGATAAAATTACCATTTCTTCCTTATTTGATTTAAGAGATGAATACAAAATAAGTATTCAAGGCGAGGTTAGAGCTCCAGGTACGTTTGAGTATGCTGATAACATGACATTGGAATCAGTGATTCAAATGGCTGGTGGATTTAAAGAAGGCGCTACGCCAAATCGTATTGAGATTTCAAGAAGGCTAAAAAATAGCGATGCAACCTCCGTTGCTGCCCGTACAGCTGAAGTATTCACTGTAAATGTTAACCCCGACCTAAAATTAGAAGGAGAGCCATTTGTGCTTAAACCCTTTGATATTATTTCAGTGAGAAATTCTGAAGGTTATACTGTACAAAAACAAGTAAAATTGGAGGGAGAAGTTCTTTATCCCGGTACTTATACCATTCTTAATAAAAATGAGCGGATCTCGGACTTGATTAAGCGTGCTGGTGGTCTAACTTCATATGCGTACCCTGATGGGGCTTCACTAAAAAGGCCAGGTGCTGAAAAAGTAAATCCTGGAGATAAAAATGCCATTAACAATAAAGATGAGGAAGATAAGAAGTTCCTAAATTTAAAAAGGGCTCAAGAAGCAGGAGTTAAGGATACCATAAGAGCAGAAGTAGAACAAAAATTGATTCAAAGCGATTTGGTTGGTATTAACTTAGTCCGAATTCTAAAAGATACATTATCTAAATATGATTTAATTGTTGAAGATGGAGATGTGATTCGCGTTCCCAGAACCTTACAGACTATAAAGGTTACTGGAGAGGTTCTAAATCCCAATAGTATAGTTTATTTGCCCGGTAAAAGTTTAAGGCAATATATTAATGGGGCTGGTGGATTTACTTCTAGTGCTAGAAAAAACGGTACCTATATTAAATATGCAAATGGATCGGCTGCAGCTGTAAGTAAATTTTTATTCTTTAATAATTATCCTGTGGTTAAGCCAGGTGCAGAGATTTTAGTTCCTAAAAGGGCAGAGAGGGAGAGGATTTCAGCACAAGCATGGATTGGCATAGGAACAGGGGTTGCTTCATTAGCCGCTATTATTGTAAGTTTGTTGAGGTAGTTTCTTTAATTATTATATCAATCAAAAAATGACAACAGAGAGTCAACAATATAAAAGTACTGAAAGCGACGAGATTTCTTTGAAAGACCTCCTCCTTAAAATTCGAGATTGGTGGAGATACCTCTTATCTAAATGGATTATCATTTTATCTTTTGGTTTATTAGGCGGCATCTCAGGCTTCGCTTATGCATATTTCAAAAAACCTATCTATACAGCAACAACTACTTTTGTTTTAGAAGATGAAAAGGGTAGCGGAGGGCTGGGTAATTTGGCGGGTTTAGCTTCTATGGCAGGTGTTGATTTGGGTGGCTCTGGAGGGGGGATTTTTCAGGGTGATAACATTTTGCAATTGTATAAGTCCAGGTCAATGTTGGAGAAAACCTTGTTGTCTAGTATAATAATTAAAGGAAAAAATCAACTGTTAATCGATCGTTTTATTGAAAGCAATGAATTGAAAAAGAAATGGGCTGAGAAACCTAAATTGCTTAGTTTAAACTTTAGAGCAGATAGCATTCAGGACGGGTTCCCTATTTTAAAAACCAATCGCTTGCGGGACAGTATTTTAGGTGTAATTGTGTTGGATTTGAATAAAAACTATTTGGTTGTAACTAAACCTGATAAAAAATTAAGCACTATTCAGGTAGATGTAAAAGCTAAAGATGAGCTTTTTGCTAAAGCCTTTAATGATGAATTGGTAAAAAATGTAAATGAATTTTATGTAAATACCAAGACAAAAAAAACATTACAAAATGTAAAAATTTTGCAGCTTAAAACAGACTCTGTAAGATCAGTAATGAATGGGGCGATTTATACTGCAGTAGCTGTAGCCGATGCCACTCCCAATTTAAATCCAACGAGACAGGTACAGAGAGTCGCTCCGGTACAAAAAGCACAGTTTTCTGCAGAAACCAATAAAGTAATCTTATCGGAAATGGCTAAAAATTTAGAGATGACTAAAATGGCTTTATTGAAAGAAACCCCATTGATACAAGTAATTGATCAACCAATATATCCATTAGAAAAAAAAAAATTAGGTTATTTAAAGGGCATTGTTTTGGGGGGAATTTTGGCAGGAATTTTAACAGTAATGTATCTATCTATATCATCCTTTTTGCAAAATATTCTTAAAAAGGATAGTAGGTAATGTTTGATGATTCTTTAATACAGCTTTCTTATTCTCCAATTATTTTAAAAGATGAATTGGTTAAAGGCCTAAGTAAAATATATCGTTATAATGGATAAAGATTCTTCTTACAAAAAGACTTTAAAATCTACAGCCGTTTTTGGAGGCGCACAGGCTATTCAAATGCTTATAACAATTTTGAGGGCTAAGCTAATTGCAGTAATATTTGGGAGTCATGGTATGGGAATTAATGCAATTTTTCAATCCACAATTTCTATTATTAGTAGTTTTTCAAGTTTTGGTATTTTTCAAAGTGCTGTTCGCGATATCTCACAAGAATTTGAGAATGGAGATGAGAAGAAACTGAGCAGAATAAATTTAATCTTTAATCGAATGGTGTGGGCTGTCGGATGTTTTGGATTGCTTGTTTGTTTATTTGGCGCATTTTGGCTAAGTAAAATAGCTTTTCAAAATTTTGATTATAGCATACATTTTCTAATATTGTCACTCGGAATATTTTTTTCCGCCTTATCAAACGGGCAAACAGTCTTTTTACAGGGCACGCGTAATTTAACCGCACTTGCAAAGGCCTCAATAGTAGGGGCTTTCTTAAGTTTATTAATTAGCATACCACTCTTCTACTACTTTGGCATATTGGGTATTGCTATCTCAATTGCTAGTGGTTCATTAATTTTGTATATAACACAATACTACCTTACTAGAAAAATAAAACTTGATAAAACTATCAATTTAACAGTTAAAGAGACAATAGCTGCTGGGAAGCCTATACTTAAATTAGGTACCGTTTTGATGCTTGGAATGGTTATATTAACGGGATTTACTTATTTAACAAATATATTTATTGGCAGGTATGGGAAAATAGCCGATGTTGGTTTCTTTCAAGGAATTTCGTCTATTACCACACAAAGTATTGCTATTGTTATTGCAGTGCTGGCCTCTGATTTTTTTCCCCGCCTCTCAGCGATTTTTCAAGATAGGCAGAAAGTTAAAGTAATGGTTAATCAACAAGCCGAACTTGTTTCTCTCATTATTGCCCCTATTTCAGTAATTTTAATAACTGCAGCGCCAATTATTGTTAAAGTTTTACTTTCAAAAGAGTTCTTGATAATGGTGCCCATGTTACGTTTGCTAGCTTTATCATTACTTGCTAGGGGAATATGGCTAATCATGTCATATGTAATATTAGCAAATGGTGATAAAAAAGCATATTTAATTTATGATTCTTTAATTGGTAATGGGTTACTTTTTATATGTAATGTTTTTGCCTATAAAGTTTGGGGTCTAAACGGTTTGGCCATATCTTCTTTGATTGCATCAATAGGTATTTCCGTTATATTAATGACTGTCGTAAAAATTAAATATGGTTTTGGTTTTGATAAGGGATTTATTAAAATATTCTTTATGTTAATTTTATTAGCTGTTTCGGCATACTTTGGAGTTTATGTTTTGAAAGGTTGGCCTCAGTATAGTTTTTCTTTCTTTTTGGGCATATTAACATTTGGTTATTCATTATTTATCTTAAATAAGCGAATAGGAATATTAAATAGAGTTAAATCATTTTTAGAATCTAAAAATTAATTTAAATGACTCTGTTGATTATTTTGTTATTTGGAACTCTTATTTGCTTAATTTTAGCTGGATTTTCATATAATTTCCTCGCAAAGGATCCAATTAATAAGGCGCTCATTTATTGGGGATCAGCCCTAGTCCTGATATTAATTGCGGGTCTTAGAGAAGTAGGCTCAGATCCTGATTCAGTAGCATATAAATATTATTATGAGTCACCCCTTATTCTTTTATTAGCAGAGCCCACTTTTGCCTTAATATCCAGTTTTGCTCGTCAAATTTTTAATGATTTTCAGGTTGTATTAATCGTATACGCAATTATAGGAATTTCTTTAAAATATTATGCTATTGAAAAATTAACTCAGTTAAAATTCTTGGCAATCATAACTTATTTTGGAAGCTATTACCTTTTACATGATTTTACTCAGATTAGAGCTGGGGTTGCTTCAGCAATCTTTCTCATAGCTATTGTGCCATTAAGTGAAAGAAAATTTTTTAAGTTTTTCTTACTTACTGTCGCAGCTTTCTTTTTCCATTACTCCGCACTTGTTTTGTTGCCACTATGGTTTCTAACAAATGATCATCTGAGTTCAAAGTGGAAAATTTCACTTTATCTATTAATACCAATAGGGATAATTATGCATTTTATGAAGATTGATATTATGCTAGCAATCCCAATAGATACTATTAAGTATAAGATACAAGCATATCAGGAGGCTCAAGAAATTGCAAGTAATTCACTAAATGTATTTAATCTGCTTTATGTTGTTAAATACGTTTTATTCTATGTGTTTCTATATTTTTATGAAACATTGTATATTAAAGTGAAATATATGACAATTTTATTGAAAATATATGGGGTATCTTTGGCTTTTTATTTGATGTTTTCACAGAATACTATTCTGGCTATGAGGGTCTCAGAGTTATTAGGAATAGTAGAGATATTACTAATACCGTCATTATTTTATGTGATAAAGGAAAGAGGTATTTCGTCGTTTATTGTAGTAATGATTTCAGCAATTTATTTATATATAAATATATATTACATTATACTTGTTCAAGTTTTTAAATGATGTGTACTAATAACAGGGAAATAGCTATATTATTAGCAGCCTATAATGCGGAAAAATATCTTTCTGAGCAGATCGAGTCCATTATAGCTCAAACATTTACAAATTGGACACTTTACATTCGTAACGACGGTTCAACTGATCAAACAGCAGTAGTGATCTCTGATTATTGCATCAAATATCCTGATAAAATTTTTGAAATAGACAAAGGAGGAAAAAATCTAGGATGTAGAAATAATTTTTTTCGATTGTTGGAGGTTGTAGAATCAGAATATTATATGTTTTGTGATGCAGATGATGTATGGCTTAAAAGTAAAATAGAATTTTCATATGAAAGAATTAAAATGTTGGAACTATTAAATCCATATAAAGCAATATTAGTACATACCGATGCTATTATATGCGATTCTGATTTAAATATAATTTCTGATTCATTTTGGCATTCAACAGGTATAAATCCTATGAAGTTTACAAGTTTTAATTATATGTGCGTTTGTTGTACAGTCGGAGGTGCAAAATCAATTTTTAATAGAAAAGCAAAAGAATTAATTTTTCCTTTGGCTGATAATAATTTTATGTTTGATTATTGGATAGCCCTGAATGTTGCAAAATATGGCATAATATCGGTAATTGATGTTCCCTTAATTAAATATAGACAGCATAGTAGCAATCTTTTAGGTGTAACCTATGGTAATGCCAATTCAATTTTTAACAAACTGAAACAGGCTAAAACTTTATTTAGAGATTATAAAAGGGAATCTGATACGCTGAAAACTATTGGGTATGGAAGTTTCACAAAATATTTGTTTTACAAGTTTTTGGTTGTTGTTAAAACAAGATTTACTAAATATTAAACTATTATCATTACAAATTTAAAGGGAATAATATGCCGTTAATGATTAAGTTAAGCAGATGACTAATAGTAAAATAAACATTGTACTGGCAACGTACAATGGACAATCCTACATTGAGGCCCAAATTAATAGTATTATTGCTCAAACATACTCTAATTGGGAATTGCTAATTAGAGATGATGGTTCAACTGATAAAACCTTACAAATCATTAAAGAATTCGAAAATGTAGATAACCGAATTAATGTTTTAACTGATTTGAAAGGGAATGTAAGAAGTTGCCAGAATTTTTCTATTTTAATGAGCCAAGTATCGAAAGATGCCCAGTATGTTATGTTTTGTGATCAGGATGATATTTGGTTAGAAGATAAAATAGAACGATCTTTATATGCGATGAACACGCTTGAGAAAGCTCATGGTTCCGATGGGCCTTTAATGGTTTATGGGACATATCGTATGATTGATCATAATGGGAAAGATCTGCAATTAGCTGTTCCAGATTATTCAACGAGGCCAAGCTTAAATTTATTACTAAGCCAAAATTATATTTACGGGTGTACAATGCTAATCAATCAAAAGTTGTTAGAACGGTCAATACCTATTCCTTCTACAGCAGAAAACCATGATTATTGGTTGGCATTAATATGTGCAATCAATAATGGTCACTTCTCATACATTAAGCAACCTTTACTGCTCTACCGCCAGCACAACCTAAATGTTTCTGGCTCATATACAAATGCTTCTTTATTAAACAGAGTAAAACGTATTTTTAGTATTGATGAAATCCAGTCAATTAAAAAAAGGCTTGCTATGTTTATTTCTTTAAAAAAATCGGTGATAAATAAATCTAGTCAGAATGCTTTATTATTGGATAATTATATTCGGGTGGTATCTCAAGGAGGTTTTGAAGCGGCAAAATTTTGCTTAAATAATAATATCAGGAGAAAAGGAAAGATTCAAACCTTACTTTATTATTTTAACTTAGTAAGAGCAAAAGGAACAATGTAGTTATATGATTTTACTAGATGCTATTTATATTAATCAAAGTGGAGGTAAGGTACTCTTAGAGTATTTTATTAAAAATTTGATTTTTGAGCAAAAGATTTTTAATTTTTTTTTTCTTTTTGATAATAGATTAGAGTCAGGTATAATAAATGAGATACCCGTTAATCAAAGGGTTTTTCTTGGACCGACCGAGGCCAACAGGTTAAAGTTTTATAAAAAAACACAAAATGACTTTTCTAAAGTATTTTGTTTTGCTAATGTGCCTCCGCCTGTTAAAAAAAAGAAAAGCGAGGTATATATACTGTTTCATAATGCCTTAATTCTTGATAGTAAAAACAAGGATTATAGCTATACTACAAGGCTTAGCTTTTTGCTTAAAAGACAATACATTAGATATAAGAATCAGAAAGACTACAATTGGATTGTGCAAACTAAAAATATGGCAAATTTATTGTCTAAAGGCCTTTCTCTTTCAATAAACTCCATAAAGGTATTACCCTTTTATGAATCAGGTCGTTTTACCAATGTAAATAAGCAACTTGAAATTAATAATGGCAATTTTTTATATGTTGCTGATGGGGTGAAGCAAAAAAATCATTTAACTTTACTTTTTGCATGGGAATATCTTTTGGATAAATATAATTTGCCCATTTCGCTCCATTTAACAGTTCCGCCAAATTTTATTTCGTTAATAACTGAAATAAAAAGGCTACAAAATAAAGGTGTTAATATCATTAATCATGGGCGATGCAATTTTATAGAGATTGAATCTCTGTATCGTAATTGTAACACATTTATAACGCCTTCACTTACAGAAAGTTTTGGCTTACCAATTATAGAGGCAGCTGAGGCGGGATGTAAGATTTTAGCAGCTGATTTGCCTTATACTTATGATATAATTAATCCTTTGGCTACCTTTGACCCAAATAAGGTGGAAGATTTGGCAGAGAAAATTAGGCTGGCTTTTTTAGAGAGCCATGAAAACAAAACACAACTTATCATAAACAATAAGATAAAAGACATTATTAATTTAATTACCTAGTATGTTTAAAGACAAAATATTATTGATTACAGGCGGGACAGGTTCTTTTGGTAACGCCGTGTTAAATAGATTTCTTCACACAGATCATTTCAGTGAAATAAGGATATTCTCTAGAGATGAGAAGAAGCAACATGATATGCGGGTTGCTCTAAATCACCCTAAATTGAAATTCTATATTGGCGATGTAAGAGATTATATAAGCGTTGAAAATGCTATGCGAGGAGTGGATTATGTATTTCATGCAGCTGCCTTAAAGCAAGTTCCTTCTTGTGAATTTTTTCCATTAGAAGCGACAAAAACAAACGTTTTTGGAACGCATAATGTAATTGAAGCTGCTGTAGCCAATAGTGTTACTAAAGTAATTTGTTTAAGTACTGATAAGGCCGCTTATCCAATAAATGCTATGGGTATCTCAAAAGCATTAATGGAGAAGGTAGCTGTAGCTGCGTCAAGAAACATTACCAATAATGTAACAACTGTTTGTTTAACCAGGTATGGCAATGTGATGGCATCCAGAGGGTCTGTAATTCCGTTATTTTTACAGCAAATACAAGATGGTGAAGACATAACAATAACCGACCCTGCCATGACTAGATTTTTAATGTCTTTGGACGAAGCTGTTGATTTGGTGTTGTTTGCTTTCGAACATGGCAATCAAGGTGATTTATTTGTAAATAAAGCACCTGCGGGAACTATCGGAGACTTGGCTCAAGCATTAAAGGAACTATGTAATTCTGATACTAAGATTAAAGTTATTGGAACAAGGCATGGTGAGAAGCTTTATGAAACACTCTGTACACGTGAGGAAATGCTTAAGGCAGAAGACATGGGAGAATTTTATCGTGTACCAGCTGATAACCGTGATTTAAATTATGCACAATACTTTTCTGAAGGTGAAAAAGATATTTCCAAAATTGAGGATTATCATTCTCATAACACCAAACAGGAAGATGTGGAAGGAATGAAGGTTTTGCTTTCGAAACTTCCATTGATTAGAAAAGAAGTGTTTAATGAAAAGAATATAACTCAATATCCAGGATAATTAGATTGATAATGCATGCAACATTAATTAAAGGAGGTGTTCATAGCGATAATAGAGGAGTGCTAACATTCTTTAATGATTTCGATATGAACCCGATTAAACGTTTTTACACGACCACGCACTTTGATGAAACAGTTATTAGGGCTTGGCAGGGCCATCAATATGAGCAAAAATGGTTTTATGTTGTTGAAGGGTCATTTAAGGTAATATTAGTAGAGCCAGATGATTGGACTAGTCCATCTGCTAATTTGCCTTACGAAGAGTTTTTGTTAAATTCCAAAAACAACGAGATACTTAATATTCCTTCTGGGATGGCCACTGGTTTCCAAGCGTTAGAGGCATCTTCAAAATTGATGATTTTTTCTGATGTCACATTGGCCGAATCTATAAATGATGATTATAGATTTGACAACGGATTATGGTATAAGTGGTGATAAAAAATGGATGTAAGTACACACAACATATGAAAAAATTAAAAGTAGCCACTATAGTAGGCACCAGGCCTGAAATTATAAGGTTAGCAGAATGTATAAAAAAATGTGATCAGTTTTTTGATCATATCCTAATTCATACTGGTCAAAATTATGACTATGAATTAAATGAGATTTTTTTCGAAGACCTTGAACTTCGAAGACCAAATTATTTTTTAAGTGTTGCTGGTAAAAATTTAGGTGAAACTATTGGTAATGTCATTGCAAAATCCTACGAAGTATTGTATGATGAAATGCCTGATGCATTGCTTGTATTAGGTGATACTAACAGTGTATTATCAACTATTGCTGCAAAGAGGTTGAAAATTCCAATTTTTCACATGGAGGCTGGTAATAGATGTTTTGACCAAAATGTTCCAGAAGAAATTAATCGAAAAATCTCAGACCATATCAGTGATATCAATTTGTGCTATACAGAACATAGTAGAAGATATTTATTAAGTGAAGGTTTTAGAAAAGATCACGTATTTGTAACAGGATCACCCCTAAAAGAGGTTCTCAGTAAATATGCAGTGCAAATTGAAAATTCTGTTATAATTGATAAACTTAAATTAGAACATGGAAAATACATTGTTGTAAGTGCTCATAGAGAAGAAAATATCGATTTAAAAAATCATTTTGATATTCTTGCAGAAAGCCTAAATGCTGTTGCAGAGAAGTATCAAATGCCAATTATATTTTCCACTCATCCCAGAACACAAAAGAGGATAAAAGAAAAAAATATCCAATTTCATCCGCTAATCCAAAATGTGCAGCCTTTGGGTTTCTTTGATTACGTTCATTTACAACAACAATCCTATATCGTATTGTCGGATAGCGGAACGATTAGTGAAGAATCTGCTATGATGAATTTTCCAGCAATAAGTATTAGAACAAGTACAGAAAGACCAGAGGCTATAGATGCTGGCTCCATTGTCTTGGGCAGCATAAGTAAAGATGAAATCCTACAAGCCATTGAGGTCGTTAAAGGAACTCAGGGCAGTGGAGACGAACTTCCTTGGGAGTATAAAGTAGAAAATACGTCAAATAGAGTAATTAAAGCAATACAAAGTTATACATCAATTGTAAATAGAGTAACTTGGAACAAATGAGAAAAGTGTTTATTATTGGCTCAAAAGGCATGGCTGGTCATGTAATTTATACATATCTAAAAGAAAATACGAATTTTGAGATTATAGATGTAGCGAGAGGCACCGATAGCCATGCGCCTTCTTATCAAGTTGATGTGACTGATTTTAAAGTTTTAAGTCAGATTTTAGAAAAAGAAAAACCTGACTATGTAGTTAATTGTATTGGTATATTAAATAGAGATGCTGAGGATAATCCTGAGAAATCTATTTTATTAAATAGTTACTTTCCACATTTCTTAGCGAAGATTGGAAAGATAATTAACTTCAAATTAATACATATCAGTACTGATTGTGTATTTGATGGGAAAAAAGGTTCATATACTGAGGATAGCATAAAAGACGGACAAGGTTTTTATGCAGAAACAAAAGCTTTAGGAGAAGTGACTTATGGTAACAATCTAACTATTAGAACTTCGATTATAGGGCCGGAGTTGAAACAAGATGGCATAGGCTTATTTCATTGGTTTATGCAACAAAATGGGAAAATTAATGGCTACAATGAAGCATTTTGGAGTGGTGTAACCACTATTGAACTTGCAAAAGCGGTACATCAGGCTATATTGCAAAATGCAATAGGTTTGCAACATCTGGTTAATAACAAAAAGATAAATAAGTACGAGTTAACTACACTTTTTAAAAATATTTTTAATAAAGCCGATGTTGAAATTGCACCTTACGATGGCTATAAGGTTGATAAATCTTTAATTAAAACTAAACAGGATTTTAATTACGAAGTGCCTGAATATGAAGTTATGATTAAGGAAATGAAAGATTGGATGATCAAACACAAAGATTTGTATAGTTACAAATTTGATTAAAGTAGATTAAGATGAGGATTTTGGTTGTGTCGCAATACTTTTGGCCTGAGAATTTTAGAATAAATGATTTTGTTTTGGGTTTACAAGAAAAGGGACATGAGATAGAGGTGCTGACTGGTAAGCCAAACTACCCAAAAGGCAAATACTATTCTGGGTACTCATTTTTTGGTAAACGAACTGAGATTTGGAATGGTATTAAAATACATCGGGCACCATTATTCCGACGCCATAATGGCAAAGGGCTAAATTTGGCATTCAACTACCTCTCATTTATGATCTTTGGAACTCTTCGGTCTTTAACAATTAAAGGAAAGTTTGATCATATCCTAGTTTTTCAACCTTCTCCTATAACAACTGCAATTCCAGCAATCTTTTTAAAGTGGTTAAAAAAAGCCAGCCTTTTTATCTGGGTGCAAGATTTATGGCCACATAGCGTAACAGCGGCTGGTGGCATACACAACAAAAGCATAATTAAATTTTTAGATAGTTTAACAAAATGGATTTACAAAAGATGTGATAAAATCCTGATACAATCAGAAGGATTTCGAAACATTATTAATGAGCAAGGAATTGATAACTCAAAAATTGAATTTTATCCAAATACCGTAGAAACTTTTTTTAAGAAAACGGCAATTAATAACGACTGTCTAAGCTTGTTGCCAAATGGGTTTAAAATTATGTTTGCAGGCAATATAGGAGAGGCACAAGATTTTGAGACCATTATTGAGGCAGCAAAAATTGTAGCTCAAGAGCAACCAGATATAAAATGGATAATATTAGGCGATGGTAGAAAAAAGCATTATTTGCATCAAAAAGTATTGGAGTATGGATTAGAAGGAAATTTCATCCTCCTGGGTTCTTTCCCTGTCGAAAAGATGCCTTATTTTTTTGCCTGTGCAGATTGCTTACTGGTAAGTCTAAAAAAGGATTTTATTTTTAGTTTAACTATACCGTCAAAATTGCAATCTTATTTAGCATGTTCCAAACCAATATTGGCATCATTAGATGGTGAAGGAGCAAATATTGTAAAAGCTGCGAATGCTGGATTTACTGCAAATGCAGAGGATCCAATTGCGCTTGCTAGCCAAGTTATAAAATTACGTCAAATGCCAACCAATCAATTGGTAGAAATGGGCGAAAATGGTGGGCGCTATTTTCAAGAAAATTTTAACAGAGATGTTTTGCTGATTAAAATAATTCATTTATTTAGACAATTTAAACAAGAAAATAAATAGTTGCTAAAGTTTAATGATTTTAATAGATGCTTTATATATAAATAATGGGGGAGGTAGGGTGTTACTTGAATACCTGATAGACGAGCTATTATTATCTCAAAAGAACGTAACTTATTTGCTTGATTCTCGTATGCAATCATCATTTAGAAACATAGAGAATAGTACTATTATATTTATGAAAGCCTCACTTTATAATAGATATAAGTTTTATAAAAGTAATAAAGCAACATTTAGTACAGTATTATGCTTTGCGGATCTAGCACCAAATATTAATATAGATGCCAAAGTATATACATATTTCCATCAAGCGTTATACTTGAAAATACCAAAGGATGTGCCGTTAAAAACGACCTGTATATTTAAGTTAAAAGGATTGGTTTTTAAATATTTACTTAAAAATACTAACTATTTAATTGTACAAAGTAAATCTATTAAAGAAAATTTGAACAGTGTATTTTGTCTTCCGGAAGATAAAATGCTGGTAATTCCTTTCTATCCATTAATTTTTAAACATACAGAAACTATTAGGGTGCCGAATAGCTTTATTTATATTGCAAATGCGGATCCGCACAAAAACCATATTAGATTAATTAATGCGTTTTGTAAATTTTATAGTGAGTACGGTTATGGCACTCTAACCTTAACGGTATCTAGTAATTACCCGGCAATTTTAAAAATAATAGTAACTAAACAATTAGAGGGTTTCCCTTTAATAAATATAGGTTTTATAGATAGAAGCGAACTAAATAAATATTATTCATCCGCAACCTATTTAATTTATCCATCGTTATGTGAAAGTTTTGGTCTTCCCCTAATAGAGGCTATAGAAAACGGATGTAAAATTATTGCATCAGACATGGAATATGTTTATGCAGTATGTGAACCAAGCATCACTTTTGATCCTATGGATGAACTCTCCATATTTGAAGCTATGTGCTCTGCAAATGGAAATGCAAAAGCATCTATACTTAAAACTAATAATCAAATACATCAACTAATGACATTATTGAATTAATTACAAATAAAGTGAAAAATAAGCTATTGTTTATAAAGAATATTGTCGACGATATTGACTTATGCCTTAGGAAAAACTAAAACGGGCAGACAGATTCATTATTCTATTGATCATATTTTTTTGCTTATAATCAATACATTATGTTTTTAATTATTAACTGTAGTACATTTGTAGTTACGCTCTTAAACGAAAATTAGTCTAATATTTTATAAAATTACACTGTAACAAAACGTAACATAAATAGTATCCGCAAAAATTAGGTTGAAGAAGTAAAATTTAGAAAGCTAATTTATTTAAGTCATCCCAAAAAGAAGTTTTTCAGAAACTTATTGACTATCACTATAGGACGAAATTAATGAATGGTAATTTATTCCAATTGGATTAAAGAGACTATGATATTGTGCTATAACCTTGATTATTTAACAACTGTCTAGCTGTTCTATAGAATTAATATATTGTAGATGGTGTAATAATATAAATAAACCTTACCTATGTTAGTTAATTCTTTTTATTAAACGGCATATAAATTGATATTAATAATATTGTGGGCATTACAACAATACCTCCGCAGCTAATAGAATAATTTTATGATTATTTATGGATTATCAAATTTGTCAAAAAACAATTATGGATACGAGTGATCTCAACATTTCTTTTAATGAAATGGGAGAAAGTGATTATTTTACAAATTTTAGAGATAATATTGTCCCAAACTGGAAATTTGGGAATAATCAACAGGCTTTTTTACATAAAATGGCTGAAAAAATAAAATCAGTAAAGACTGGAAATTTCGATTGTATACTTGGCATAAGTGGTGGATTGGATAGTTCTTATGCTGCATATGTTGTAAAAGAAATTATGGGCTTACGTCCTTTGCTATATCATGTTGATGCGGGTTGGAATACACATATAGCTTCCAAAAATATTGATAATCTAGTACAAGGCTTAAATTTAGACTTGGTAACAGATGTAATAAATTGGGAAGAAATGAAGGATCTTCAATTGTCTTTTCTTAAATCACAAATACCAGATCAAGATATTCCTCAGGATGCAGCTTTTTTCTCCTCTTTATACAGGTTTGCTAGAAAATATAAGATTAAATATGTGATAACGGGAGGTAATTTTAGCACTGAATGCTGCAGGGAACCTAATGACTGGGGTGCATATCCCGGAGTAGATTCGAGACTTATTGGGAATATTCATAAACAATTTGGTACTAAAGAGCTAAAAAAATTTCCGATAATGGATATTTTAGACTATAAAATATTAAATAGGTATATGTATGGTATAAAGGTTTTTACACCATTAAATTATACTCCATTTGTTAAAATAGAAGCAGAAAGATTATTAGCGAGAAAATTTAAATGGACGCCTTTCCAACATAAGCATCATGAATCACGATTTACCCGTTTTTACGAGGATTATTGGTTGCCAAATAAATTTGGGTATGATAGAAGGAAAGTACACTTTTCTAGTTTAATATTAACCGGACAAATGACCAGGGAGGAGGCATTGATAAGAATTAGCAAGCCTGAAATGTCTCAGGAATTATTAGCTGTAGAATTTGAATATATAGCTGATAAATTAGATTTAAACAGAGATCAGTTAATGGATATATTTAACAAGCCCAATAAGACAGCTTATGATTATCCCAATAAAATAAGGCTTATAAAAATAGGTTCTAAAATGCTTAGATTGTTTGGAAAAGAAAAAAGACTTTATAGATGACAACAATAATTGATTACGGAATTGGTAATATAAAAGCCATTGTATCTTTATTAAAATTATTGGGTGAAAATTATTGTATCGCTACTAAAAAAGAACATATTTTAAATTCTAATAGATTAATATTACCGGGAGTGGGCTCTTTTGATAATGCGATGAATAGTTTCAATAGATCAGGATTACGTGATGTTATAGAACAAGTAGTGTTTAATAAAAATATTCCAATTATAGGTATTTGTATAGGAATGCATATGTTAACTGAAAAAAGTGAAGAAGGGAAGAATTTAGGTTTGGGATGGATTGATGGTGAAGTACTTAAATTGCAAAGTAACGAATTTAGCATCAGACTTCCCCATATGGGGTATAATGATTTATCTATTCATACTAACTCTCAACTTCTGAAAGGTTTAGCTCAACGGCCAGAATTTTATTTTTTACATAGTTATTATGTGAGATGCAATCTTTTAGAAAATGTACAGGCAACAACGAATTACGGTATAGATTTTCATTCTGTTATTTCCAAAGAAAATATTTATGGAGTGCAGTTTCATCCGGAGAAGAGCCATTTGAATGGAAGTGAATTGATAAAGAATTTTATTAAGTTATAGGATGTTACTGCCAAGAATAATACCTTCATTATTAATATCAAATGATGAATTGGTTAAAACCATTAATTTTAAAAACCCAGCTTATATTGGTGATCCAATTAATACTTCGAAAATTTTTAGTGAGTTTGAGGCGGATGAATTATTGATTTTTGATATTTCGGCTTCTGCAAATAATATGTCACCAAATTTGGAGCTGTTAGAAAAAATTGCAAAACAGTGCAGAATGCCGGTTTGTTATGGCGGGGGAATAAAAAGCGTTAAACAGTCAGTGGACATAGTTAATCTTGGTATCGAAAAGATTGCACTGAGTAGCATATTATTTGAAGATATTAATATTATACAAAAGTTAAATGAAAAAATTGGCTCTCAGAGTGTGGTTGGTGTTCTTGATGTTAAAGTTAATGCAAATGGAAATTATTCGATCCTTACAGATAATGGTAAAAAATTAATTGATAAAGACCCGGTTAAAATTTGTGAAGAATTACAGCAATTTGGAATAGGGGAAATAATTATCAATTGCATTGATGGGGATGGAACTAAAAATGGGATAAATTTAAATTTATTGTCGTATTTTTCACAATATATTTCAGTACCGATAACTATAATGGGCGGACTTAGCTCGATAGAGGAAATTGAGAAAATCGTAGAAAAGTATGGTGTAATAGGTATCGGTGTTGGAAGTCTATTTGTTTATAAAGGTCAATTTAATGCAGTTTTGATAAATTATCCCTCTAAAGATGAAAAAAGAAAAATATTTAAGAAATATTTGCAATTATAAAATTTTATAGCATCAATTCTATGAGTATACTAATAACTGGTTCTACTGGCTTTGTTGGTCAAAATCTAATAAAAAACCTTGAAAAATTCCAGATAAAGACAATTAATCGCCAGCAGTTAATGGGTATTTCTATTGAAGATTTGGCACATAGCTATTTTATTATTCACCTTGCCGGTAAGGCCCATGATCTTAAAAAAACATCAAATCCAGATGAATATTATCAAGTAAATTTTGAATTGACAAAAAAACTGTATGATGCTTTCTTAAAGTCGGATGCTAAAAAATTTATTTTTGTAAGTTCTGTTAAAGCTGCGGCAGACACTGTAAATGATGTGTTAACCGAGAATAGTATTCCTAATCCTCAGACTCCATATGGCAAATCGAAATTAATGGCAGAAAAATATATAGAAAGCCAACCCTTGCCAGAAGGAAAGTCTTATTATATTTTACGTCCCTGTATGATTCATGGGCCAGGAAATAAAGGTAACCTAAATCTATTATATAAATTTGTTCAGAAAGGTGTGCCTTATCCTTTAGCTGCATTTAAAAATAAACGGTCATTTTTAAGCGTCAAAAATTTATGTTTTGTAATTGCAAACTTACTAGAGAAAGATGTTCCTTCGGGAGTTTATCAAGTCGCAGATGATGAAGCTTTATCAACTAATGAAGTGGTAAGTATTTTAGCGGAATCTTTATCAAAAAAGCCTAAACTTTGGGCGATTTCTTCTGTTTTAATTAAGGGAATTGCAAAATTAGGCGATGTTTTTAAAATACCCTTGAATACAGAGCGTTTAAACAAATTAACAGAAAATTATGTGGTTAGTAATCAAAAATTAAAAAAAGCCTTAAATATTGACCTGCCATTAAGTACTAGAACAGGGTTAACAATTACAGCAAAATCTTTTAAAGAGAGTCCAGACGAACATAGCTAATCAAACATAGATTAATTCTTTATCTTTGCATTTTATAAATTATGATGTCACTTCTTTCTACTGTAATTATTTTGATTTCCTTGTTTTTGATAGAGTTTTTTTATTTCAAAATAGCCGATCATTTCAATATAATTGATAAACCCAATCACCGAAGCTCGCATACGCAGGTTACAATTAGAGGAGGTGGGATAATTTTTGCCGTTGCGGCCATTCTGTTCTGCTTTTTGTTTGATTTTGAATATCCATATTTCATAATCGGATTATTTTTAATCTCTGGCATCAGCTTTATTGATGATATTATAACATTAAATAATAAAATAAGACTGAGCATACACTTACTTGCAGTTGCTTTAATGTTTTACCAATGGAATTTATTTGATTTTAACTGGTATTGGTTAATTATTGCAGCTATTTTCGTAATCGGAACCATTAATGCCTACAACTTCATGGATGGTATTAACGGAATTACCGGAGCATATAGTTTAGTAACCATTATAACGTTATTTTATCTGAATACTTTGTATGCTTTTACAAATCAAAATCTGATTATACTTACTGGCCTATCTCTACTAGTTTTTAATTTCTTTAATTTTAGAGAAAAAGCAAAATGTTTTGCAGGTGATGTTGGGAGTGTAAGTATAGCTTTTATTTTAATTTTTTTAATAGGTCAGCTAGTTTTAAAAACGCAGAACTTTAGTTATATCTTATTATTTTTACTTTACGGTTTGGATACTGTTTTTACCATATTTTTTAGGGTAATTAGAAAAGAAAATATCTTTGAGGCACATCGTAGTCATTTTTATCAATATTTGTCTAATGAGTTAAAATGGCCACATTTGAGAGTCTCTACCTTATATTTTGCTCTTCAGTTATTAATAAATTTGTGCCTGATTTTTTGGACTAAAGATTCGCCTTTACTTAATTTAATTTTAATTTTTATCTGTGGTTTATTGTTTTTATTAACCCGCTTTAAGTTAGAAGGGAAGAAGCATCTTCTTAACTTAGAGTAGCTTAGAAGTAAAGGAGCCAAATTTGTACCATATAAATTGAAACTTTTGGCAGGATAGTTGTTTGGTAGTATCACTAGATAAGTATTTATATTTTAGTTTTGATATGATTTTAATACTTATCTTTATATAAAAAAAGCCTATAGTATTTTGTTTACGCAAATCAATATTGTTCCCCGTTGGATCATCTTCTTATTAGATTTGATCATTTGTTCGTTTTCCTTGATTTTTGCTTACAGTCTAAAGCATAATCTGGACTTAACGGCAGTGGAAATACCTGAACTTGCCAGAAATTTATTAATTCTGGCTGTAATTAATATTGCTGTATTTTTTCATATAAAAACTTATACTGGAATTATTCGTTATACCAGCGCTCAGGACTCATTTAGAATCTTATTTTCCGTACTCATTGCAAACGGTAACTTCTTTGTACTTAATCTCATTTTTATTAGCTTTTTTAATGGCCCGTTAATTTCTAATACTATTCTTATAACTAATGGATTAACTAGCTTTTTACTATTAATTACATATAGAGTAATGATTAAGTACTTTTTCTTATATATTAAGAACTTAAAGCTTGATAAGAAAAAAGTTATTATTTATGGAGCGGGTGAAGCCGGATTAGCAACCAAACGCACATTTGATCATGATGCCAGGGTAAATAAAAATATCATGGCTTTTGTTGATGATGATGAACGTAAAGTTGGAAAGACCATTGATGGAGTAAAAATATTAGATGCCAAAAACCTGGAGTATTTAATCCAGGAACATCAACTGGATGAAATTATCTTTGCTTCCTATACCATTCCCGATGAACGAAAAGATCAGATAGTAGATTTATGTCTGGAAAATGATATTAAAATTCTAAATATTCCACCAGCTGATGTTTGGACAAATGGAAAGCTGCAGCCAGCACAGATTCAAAAATTAAATATCGAAGATTTGCTGAATCGCAAATCCATTAAGATTGATATTGACGGGATCGGGGAGATGCTTAATAATAAAAGGATTCTTATTACAGGAGCGGCGGGCTCAATTGGAAGTGAAATTGTTCGTCAGTTATCCAAATTTGATGTCGGCCTGATTATTCTTTGCGATCAAAGTGAAACCGCATTGCATGAATTATATTTAGAATTAGAAGAAAATAACCGGAATAAAAACTTTCATGCTTTTGTGGGAGATGTTCGTGATGAACAACGGATGGACAAGTTGTTTAGCACCTATAAACCTCACTACGTTTATCATGCTGCTGCTTATAAACACGTGCCCTTAATGGAGGATAATCCTGCTGAAGCAATTAAGGCGAATGTTTTAGGAACTAAAACTATTGCTGATAAAGCAGTTAAATATGGTGTCCAAAAGTTTGTGATGATTTCTACAGATAAGGCTGTAAATCCGACCAATATTATGGGTGCTTCGAAGAGAATTGCTGAAATTTATGTGCAATCCCTTAATAATTCTTTAAGTACGGCTGGTTTCATTTTTAGTAACGGATTAAGCTACATTAATGAACTAAATGTTAAACCTATTACAAAATTTATTACAACGCGTTTTGGTAATGTATTAGGCTCAAACGGTTCTGTAATCCCACGGTTTAAACAACAAATTGAAAAGGGGGGGCCGGTAACGGTTACCCATCCGGAGATTACCCGTTATTTTATGACAATTCCCGAAGCTTGTCGCTTAGTGCTTGAAGCGGGTTGTATGGGTAAGGGCGGTGAAATTTTCGTCTTTGACATGGGCAAGTCTGTTAAGATTGTTGAGCTGGCTAAAAAAATGATTCGTTTGGCTGGTTTAGAACCTAATGTTGATGTTAAGATAGAATACTCTGGTTTACGTCCAGGAGAAAAATTATACGAAGAATTACTCAACGATAATGAAAATACAATGCCTACTCATCATGAAAAAATCATGATAGGGAAGGTGAGGGAGTATATTTTTGAAGATGTTGAAAATCAGATTTATGAATTGATTTTATCTGCCAGGTCTGGTAATGACAGACAGGTTGTGATGAACATGAAAAAACTTGTACCCGAATTTAAAAGTAAGAACTCTGTTTTTGAAGAGTTAGATAAACTTATAAACGATTAATATTGATGAGAAAATATCTTTACATGGCCTTTATGGCCTTTTTTGTTTTATCTGCAAAAGCTCAGGAAACTCCAAATAGAATTATCCCTTATGATTATCAGTTTTATCAAAAACTGAACCCATCAATTTATAATCAGCAATCTAAATTTCACTCCGCAATAAAAGGATTTTATGCTGATGACAGTAAATTGAGCCAGCAGTATGATTCTTTAATGAATGCCGGCACAGATAGTTTGAATAAAAGGAGTTGGGTTCACCGGAAATTATTTCAGGAACATCTTTTGGAATTTAAAAACGATGATTACAATGTTTACGCTGATCTTCTTCCAGATTTCCAAATCGGGAGAGATATTAGTAATAATAGAACAACCTGGTTAAATACCCGCGGTTTTCAGGTTGGGGGTAATGTAGGGAAGCAATTTTCTTTTTACCTTAATGGATTTGAAAATCAAGGTAAGTTTGCTAATTATGTAAATAATTTTATTGTTCAAAATCAAGTTGTACCGGGCCAAGGCTATGGTAAATTGGGCACGGATAAGCAGGATTGGTCTTATGTTACGGCATTACTTTCTTATACTCCGAGTAAATATTTAAATTTTGCTTTGGGCTATGATAAAAATTTTATTGGTGATGGTTATCGCTCCATGTTACTTTCTGACGTATCATCAAATTATTCTTTCTTCAGAGTAAGAGCTGCATTGGGTAGTGTACAATACCAAACTATTTTTGCTTATATGTTAGATCCCGGAGCTCCAAAATTAGCTTCAGACAGGCGTTTAGGAGATCGTGGTAAATGGATGGCAGCCCACTATGTGGATTGGAATGCAACGAATCGTTTTTCTGTTGGTTTCTTTCAGGCTGTTACCTGGGCAGATGCAGAAGTTGAAGGAAAAAGAGGATTTGATTTTAATTACATCCATCCGTTCATGTTTCTGCGTTCAGTAGAGAGTACAAATACGACTTCCCCTGATAAAATGCGTTTAGGCGTGAATCTTAAATATGAATTGTTAAAGAAGACTACTTTATATGGTCAGTTTATGTTTGATGAGTTTACTGCTAAAGAATTTTTTGCAGGGAACGGTTATTGGGCTAATAAATTTGCAATACAATTCGGTGTTCGCGGATCTGATCTTTTTGAAGTCCCAGGTTTAAATTATTTAGCAGAGTTTAACACTGCCCGCCCGTATACTTATGCTCATTTTGATAGAATCTCTAATTATGCCAATTACAACCAATCTTTAGCACATCCACGAGGTGCTAACTTTAGAGAGTTTTTAGGAATGTTGAATTATAGCTATAAGCGTTTCGATTTCCAGGGACAGGCCTTGTATTCCAGATATGGTTTAGATCCTGCTGATATGAACTATGGTGGTGATATCTTTAAAAGTTATGATACCCGTTCAGTTCAATATGGAAGCCATATAGGGCAGGGAATAGGTACAGATTTATATTATGTAAAAGGTCAGGTGGCGTATTTATTAAACCCTAAGTATAATTTACGTTTAGAAGTTGCGGGTACTTATAGGAGAGAAAGCAATAGTTTAGGTACTAACAATACAGGTTTAATTACAATTGGATTAAGAAGCACATTCAGAAATATATATCACGATTTTTAAGCACATATAATTTTCTAGCTAAAAAGGCCGGCAAATTTAATTTGCCGGCCTTTTTAATATTCATTGAAGTAGAATTATCCTACCATACTATTTGTTGTGCGCTTCACAGCTACTTTTTTTACTGTCTCTATAATTGAAGTTTTGTCATAGCCACATTCTGCCCATAATTCAGGCTGTTCTCCATGCTCTATAAAATGATCCGGAATACCTAAACGGATTACATTTGCATTGTAATTATGATCTGCCATAAACTCTAAAACAGCTGAGCCTACCCCACCTGGAAGCGATCCATCTTCAACAGTAATGATTTGTTTGTATTTTGAGAATACCTCATGCAGCATTTGTTCATCTAGCGGCTTAACAAAGCGTAGGTCATAATGCGCAGGGTGATAGCCCTCGCTATTTAATTCTGCACGAGCCTCTACAGCAAAGTTACCTACATGGCCAATTGTTAATATGGCAACATCTTCACCATCGCAGATTTTACGTCCTTTACCAATTTCCAATGCTTTGAAAGGTCTTTTCCAATCTGGCATTACCCCGTTTCCACGTGGATAGCGAATAACAAATGGACCCATGTTTTCCTGCTGTGCAGTATACATCAGGTTTCTGAGTTCTTCTTCATTCATTGGCGAAGCTACAATCATGTTCGGTATGCAGCGCATATAAGCGATATCATAGGCGCCATGATGCGTTGCTCCATCAGCTCCGGCTAAACCAGCACGATCCAGACAAAAAACTACATTTAATTTTTGAATGGCAACATCATGGATTACCTGATCATAAGCCCGCTGCATAAAGCTAGAGTAGATATTACAAAAAGGAACCAGACCCTGTGTTGCTAATCCAGCCGAAAATGTAACCGCATGCTGTTCTGCAATCCCAACATCAAATGCCCTTGTGGGCATAGCTTTCATCATGATGTTTAATGATGAGCCGGAAGGCATAGCTGGTGTAATACCAACAATTTTTTTATTGGCTTCGGCCAGTTCAACCATTGTATGTCCAAATACATCCTGGTATTTTGGAGGCTGTGGTTTATCAGGAACACTTTTTTTGATTTCTCCGGTAATTTTATCAAATAAACCTGGTGCATGCCATTTCGTTTGATCTTTTTCTGCCAATGCAAAGCCTTTTCCCTTTACGGTAACGCAATGCAATAGCTTTGGACCTGGAATAGCCGATAAATCCTTTATAATAGATGCTAAACGTTTTACATCATGCCCATCAACAGGACCGAAATACCTGAAATTTAAAGCTTCAAATAAATTACTTTGTTTTAAAAGCGTTCCTTTTATACTTTTCTCGATCTTTTTAACATACTTATGTGCATTCGGGCCTAATTTAGAAAGACTGGTAAGCACATTGGAAATGTCATCCCGGAAACGGTTATAAGATTTAGAAGTGGTTATACTGGTTAAATATTCTTTTAATGCACCAACATTCGGATCAATAGACATGCAGTTATCGTTCAGGATAACTAAAACATTACTATTCTCAATTCCGGCATGATTTAAGCCTTCAAAGGCAAGCCCTGCAGTCATAGCACCATCACCTATTACGGCAACATGCTGACGATCTGTTTCGCCCTTTAATTGTGAGGCTACTGCCATGCCCAATGCAGCAGAAATAGAAGTGGAAGAGTGTCCTACGCCAAAAGTATCGTATTCACTTTCCGAAATTTTAGGAAAACCACTTATGCCTTTATAAATGCGGTTGGTATGAAAAAGATCTCTTCTGCCAGTCAGTATTTTATGTCCGTAAGCCTGATGTCCAACATCCCATACTAATTTATCATATGGTGTGTTTAAAGCATAGTGTAGGGCAACGGTTAGCTCTACAACGCCTAAACTGGAGCCAAAATGGCCGCCGTTTATGCTTACTACATCAATAATGTACTGTCGTAATTCCTGGCTTATTTGTTCTAAGTCAGTTTCGCTAAACTGCTTTAAATCAGCAGGGTAGTTAATTTTAGATAATAGTGGGCCAGCTTTTACTTGCATGCGGTATTTTGGTAAAAAACAAGATACAAATTACGGTATTTTTGTTTTAATATTGAAGAAAAATCGTCTATTAAGTGTAAAGTGATTACTTAACTTAAACAATCCTTAAAGCATAATGTTGCTTAAAATGCTTATTTAAAATCATTATAATTGGTTTGTTATAAGGCTAATGGGTAGACAAAAAATTACTATGTTTGTTTTAACTGATGCAGGCAGAAAATTTCGAAATAAAACTCCCCGTATTCGAAGGCCCCTTCGATTTATTGCTGTTTTTTATAGAACGGGATGAACTTAATATTCAGGATGTCGAAATTGCAAAAATAACCAATGACTTTCTTGCTTACATTCACCGTTTACTGGCTTTAAACGTTGAAGTTGCCAGCGAATTTATTTTAGTGGCGGCAACTTTAATGCGCATTAAATCAAAAATGCTGCTGCCCAGAATTGAAGTTGATGAAACTGGGAATGAAATTAATCCGGAACTGGATTTAATTGCACGACTGATTGCCTATAAACAATTTAAAACGGCAGCAGAAGAACTCAAAGTTTTTGAAGATTTAAGAATGCTGCAGGAACGCAGAGGAAATATTGAATATGATTTATCATTTGCGGCAGAATCTTCTACCCATCAGGATGAACTTTTATCATTGGATTTGTACAAACTTTTGATGGTTTACCATCGCACAATGCAAAAGTATGAGTTGCGCAGCGAAGAGGTTAAACACACGGTTATGCAATATCCGTATACCATTGAGCAACAAAAACATTTTATTGCAAACCTGCTTGATATTAATAAACAGATTGATTTTGCGTTGGTATTAAAAAATTCAGAGAATAAAGTTCATTTCGTTTATAATTTCCTGGCCATTCTGGAAATGCTCCAGCAGCAAATTGTAGAAATTACAATTGGCAGCGGTTATAATAACTTCAATGTAAAGGCTGTAAATTAAAGATGCGGTAATCTGTTTTATTTTTGATGAATTACTATCCAAAATGTTGAATAGTAATTACATTGTTTAATTCTATTGTCCATTCTTCTAACGTCTCTCTCAATAAAATTCTTTACTTTTGCCAAAAAATTAGAAACCAATATAGGATGAAACGCGACACCCAAATTTTTGAACTTATTGATAAAGAATTAAGCAGACAAGAGCATGGCTTAGAGCTTATCGCATCAGAAAATTTTGTAAGCAAGCAGGTTATGGAAGCTGCTGGTTCAGTACTAACCAATAAATATGCAGAAGGACTGCCAGGAAAGCGTTATTATGGTGGCTGCCAGGTAGTGGATGTTGTAGAGCAAATTGCGATCGACAGGGCTAAAGAATTGTTTGGTGCTGCATGGGTAAACGTTCAGCCTCACTCCGGTGCACAAGCTAATGCTGCGGTAATGCTTGCCGTTTTGCAGCCGGGAGATAAAATTTTAGGATTCGATCTTTCTCATGGAGGTCACTTAACACACGGTTCTCCTGTAAATTTCTCTGGTAAACTTTATCAGCCATTTTTTTACGGTGTAGAAAAAGAAACCGGACTTATTGATTATAAAAAATTAGAAGAAGTAGCCCTTGCAGAAAAACCAAAATTAATTATTTGTGGTGCGTCTGCTTACTCACGGGAGTGGGATTATGCCTTTATCCGTGCGGTAGCTGATAAAATTGGTGCTTTAGTTTTAGCAGATATTTCTCATCCGGCTGGTTTAATTGCAAAAGGTTTATTAGCCAATCCACTTCCTCACTGTCATATTGTGACTACCACTACTCATAAAACTTTGCGTGGTCCACGTGGTGGTATGATTATGATGGGCAAAGATTTCGAAAACCCTTGGGGATTAAAAACTCCAAAAGGCGAAACCCGCATGATGAGCAACTTACTTGATATGGCGGTTTTTCCAGGTACTCAGGGCGGACCGTTAGAGCATATTATTGCAGCTAAAGCCATCGCTTTTGGTGAAGCATTAACAGAAGAATACGGAACGTACATTAAGCAAGTTGCAGCCAATGCACAGGCTATGGCTAAAGCTTTTGTTGCCAAAGGGTATGGTATCATTTCAGGTGGTACAGATAACCACTTAATGTTGATCGATCTTCGAAATAAAAACATTACCGGTAAAGTTGCCGAAAATGCTTTGGAGAAAGCTGAAATTACGGTTAACAAAAATATGGTTCCTTTTGATGATAAATCACCATTTGTAACTTCAGGTATCCGTGTAGGTACTGCTGCAATTACAACCCGTGGGTTAAAAGAAACAGAAATGGCACAAATTGTAGAGCTTATCGATCAGGTTTTAACTAATCCGGAAGATGAAGCGAACTTAAACGCGGTGAAAGCTGAAGTAATTAAACTGGTAGGCGCTTTCCCATTATACAAATAGATTGCTAATACCTTTTTGGGAAATTATATTAAAAGAGCCTTGCATTAATTTGTGAGGCTCTTTTGCTTTAAGAAAAGCAATGCCAGTATTTCAAATATCAGCATGTTCCGGCTTTACGCTGTATCCCGATGAAAAATCGGGGATGCCGCTACAATCCGGTTTAGATAATTCGGTAACCACTACGATTATCGGTTACAAAAAGTAAAGGGTCGACAATCCTTTTCAGTATATATCGACCCTTACCATCTAAATTAACGCTCTCGGGTATATAAACGTAATTTGCCAGAAATAGTTTTTGAGAAAGTAAAAAAAGTTAATAATTCTCGTAACAGCCTAAGGATGAGGGAAAAATTCTTGCCTTGTTTTTTAAATCTTTATTCAAATAAAGGCTGAAATAAGCATCAGAAGCCAGATTAACTCCTTTTTTTAAGGCGGGACTGGCGCTTGACAACTGAAAATCATTAGCCGCCGTTGAAATAAAAAGCGGATCAGCATTTAAGATATTAGCATTTGTGTTATAACTGGTATTTCCTGTTTTGATCAGATTATTGGAGATATTGGTTTGTATTATCGTTTTCGATTTTTGCTGGACATCAAGTTCGTTTACTAAACTTCCCCAAATCAGGTTGTTGATCAGGTCTATTTTCATTTTATTATAAGCAGATGCGGATAAATAATCAGAAAAGGTTAAAGCAGCTGTTTTACGTGGGAAGCCCGGATTGTAACCCACCAATGTATTTTGTTTTAAATTGTAATTGCCACCGCCAATGCCATAAATAAGGTAATTCCCACAATTATACATCAGGTTATTAAAAGCAATTAATTCCGAATGATAGCCAATATATGCCGCAACCTGCATGTTTTTAATAATGCTATTGCTTAAAATTAATTTTGGGGTTGCATTAACAGCTAACGAATCGGAGGTAATGCCAACGGAGGCATTTTTGATAACTGCATTTTTAATAAGTGCATTGCCTCCATTTTTTAGATATAAGCCTTTCCATTGGCCGGGTTCATCACTATAGTTATCTTCTAGTCTGTCGCTGCAAAATAAAATAGGATTGTTTAACGTTCCTGCAGCATTTAGGCTTCCTTCTATGTGCATTCCTGCATCTTTATGGAAAAAGACTTTAGTGCCCGGAGCTATCGTTAAAGTAGAGCCGCTTTTAACCGTTAACGTATTGTTTACAACGTAAGGTAGTGCGCCTGCCCAGGTTGCATTGGTGTTAATAACCGCATTGTTAACAAAAACTGCGTTTTGCCCATAAGCCAAAAGTTGTATAACTTGCCGGTTGCCGTTGGAGTTTAAAATAATAGAATCTTGCACTAAAAAAGGCAGATTAGCCGTACTGGGGTTTATGGTTACCTTAACAAAGAGGTTTATTGAGTCTTTCCCATTTATAATCAGATTTGCTTTTTGATTGGTGTTTTCTCCATTAATGTTGATGTTGAATGAAGAAGATGCTCCACCGGCCAGTTTAATTTCCGAGACATTTAAGGCATCAGGGTTTAGGTTAAGGATTTTAATTCTTGATGTTGTGCTCCCGGTAGAAGTAAAAACTGTATCAAAAAAGACGCTGTCTTTTGAGAAACTTAATCTGGCGTTTGGATCTGAGGTAATGCGTTCATCTTTCCGGCAAGCCAGCAAAAACGATGAAATAATCAATAAACCACAAATTAATAAACGCATAAATCAAACTTAGATAAAATTGTGGAAGAGAACAATGGTGTTTTGGTTAGATACTTAATTAATCTGCAAAAGCCAATGCTGCAATGCTAATCTTAGCAGCACCATTATTTAACAGGATGCTGGCACAGGCTTCCAAAGTGGCACCGGTGGTAATTACGTCATCAACGATTAAAATATGTTTATTTAAAACACTTTGCTGATTTTTAACTGTAAAAACTTCCAGCATATTTTCGTAACGGTTGTACCGGCTTTTCCGGGTTTGGCTTTCGGTGGCAATGCTGCGCAAAAGTATGCTGTCATCAAAAGGAACATTCATTTTTTGAGCAATGCCTGCTGCTATAAAAGTACTTTGATTGTAACCTCTTAAACGAAATTTTTTGAGGTGCAGCGGCACCGGGACAATTAAATCTATGTCCTGATATAATGAACTGGTTTTTAATCTTTCGCCAAGCAGATTTCCTAAAATAAGACCAACCTCCGTTTTGTTATTGTATTTCAGGTTATGGATCAGCTTTTGCACTTTAGTTCCTTTTTTAAAATAAAGCATAGCCATTGCAGCATTTAACGGTACTCTTCCCCAAAGCTGCCTGGCTACACGATTTTCTTCATGAGTATGATAATCGGTAAAAGGCAAATCGTAAAGGCATTTAATGCAAATTTGATTTTCGCTGTGAACAAGCGAACTGCCGCAGGCGTTACACAAACGAGGGAATAAAAGTCCGACTAAATCATCGAACCATAATTTTGCAGTAATCATTATTTTGAGCGTTTAAGCTAATTTAAACAATTAATTCTGCTTTAGGCTTAAATTTGCTTTTCAATGAAATGTCGACCGCCCATGAGAAGAGGCCATAAATAATCCAAAATACGGGCAGGGTGAAAATAAACAAGAATACATACCCATGCTTATCCAAAGAAATATCACCAAGGATCCAATCGATTAAGGAAAAGGAAGAAAAATAAACTGTGTAAAATAAAACCGGGACAAGAAATATTCCAATGGCTAAAGCCCAGTTATAACTTGTTTTTAGAGATTTCCTGTGGTTTTTAACTTTTTTATAATGGATAAATATAGTGCCTAATGTAAAAAGAATAGCAATGCCAAAGGGGCTAATGGCAATTAAAATTTTAGCAAGGAAGGGTAAATTCGGGCCAAGTGAAATTTTTAAATCTTCTTCAGGAACCTGATTTAAAACCCAGGAGTATTTTTGGTCGTTAACTTCTGGATTTCCAATCGATGAGGATTTCATTCCTAATTCTTTGGGTATGTTAAGTTCAATATGAATAGGCCCAAAAGATTTCCAATATTTTGAAGGAAATAAGGCATATTCGAGATCGAAATTTCTAACAAAGCCAAAATTATTATTACCCAAAGAAGCATTGTACTCTACAGTAATAACATTTTTACCTGCAATAACATTGGCATTAAAGTATACCAAATTACTTATGCTAACCGTTTTCGATTCGTCCTTTTTGTAAAATATATTTACCTCATCGTTACGATACGGCTTTATAAATGAATACTGACCCAGTGAGTCTTTGGCATATTTTTTTTTCAGGTCTTCGATTTGTATAACCTTGCCATTTAATTTTATAACGGGTTTATTTTCTAAATCAATTGCAATAAATAAAAGGGGTAATAATTGGTTTTGAGCTGCATTCAACTCATAAGAAATCAGGTAGTGTGCCAAATAAAAATGCTCACTTAATGCTGAAGTGTCTTTGATAACATTAATCTTAATAAATTCTTTATTTACACTAACTTCTTTCCCGAAAAGAAGCAGCGAATGTTCTGAGCCTTCATTATAGGGTTTTGCCATATTTGCACGACAGCAAATAAAACTCAGAGCGAAAATAACACCTAATAAAAATTTCATGCAATTAAACCGTTAGAACGTTGATCATTAACCGGTACAAACTATTGTGCTGTTCCTATGTAAAAAAAACTGTCTTTTTAGTTAATTCCTTTTATCAGGATAAGGTAACCCTGGTACTATTATTTTCAAGCCAGAAACCTAAAACTGAACAATTCCATTCCTCTAAATTAATGGAAATAATAAGTAATAATATGGTGAAGTTAGTTTTTTGCTTCTTCTTTTACTGCTAGCTGGCCACAAGCTGCATCAATATCTTTACCTCTGCTTCGGCGGATGTTTGTGGTAATGCCCTGGCCTTTTAAATAATTGGCAAAAGCATCAATTTTATCGCCTTCGGCATTGGTAAAATCAGCAAAAGAAATTGGATTATATTCAATCAGGTTAACCTTGCAAGGGATATGCTTACAGAATTTAGCCAAATCCATTGCATCAGAAATTTCATCATTAAAATGATTGAAAACAATGTATTCGTAAGTAACCGGATTTTTAGTTTTTGCGAAATAGTATTTTAGTGCATCGGCCAAAGCTTTTAACGAATTTGCCTCGTTAATTGGCATAATTTCATTTCGTTTTTTATCGTCAGCCGCATGAAGCGAAAGCGCAAGATTAAATTTTGCACCATCATCACCAAGTTTTTTAATCATTTTGGCAATGCCTGCTGTAGAAACCGTAATGCGTTTATAACTCATGTTCAATCCATCAGGTGCGGTAATGCGCTCAATAGATTTTAATACATTGGCATAGTTTAACAATGGCTCGCCCATACCCATGTACACAATATTGGTTAATGGATTATTGTAATTCTGTTTGGCCTGTTTATCAATTAAAACAACCTGATCATAAATTTCATCTGCATTTAAATTGCGCTTACGATCCATGTAGCCAGTTGCACAAAATTTGCAGGTTAAACTACAGCCCACCTGCGAACTTACGCAAGCGGTCATACGATCTTCCAATGGAATTAAAACGCCCTCAACAATGTTTCCATCGGCTAAACGAAAGGTATTTTTAATGGTATGATCGTTACTGAATTGAGAATTATTGACTTGAACAGCATTGATTGCAAAACTTTCGTCTAATACTTTACGCAAATCTTTAGAGAGATTGCTCATATCTTCGAAACTCGTTGCCGATTTTTCCCAAAGCCATTGATATACCTGTTTAGCCCTATACGCAGGCTGCTGCATAGCTATAAAATGCTGTTGCAGTTGCGGCAAATCTAATGCACGGATATCGGTTTTTTTTACTGTTACCATTTGCCGCAAAGATACTTAAAAAAGGTGTAAGCAGAAAGATTGAAAGCTAATGTGTTGTAATGCAAGGTGTAAGATTGCAATTATTAAACAACTCTTAGCAAGGTGTCAGTTTAAACTCATCATTTTTATGCAATTATCTCTTATTTCTGGAGTTTTGTTTGCTGGCAGGTTTACCCTTTACAGGCCTTGAATTTCGATGGTTAGCATTTCCTTTTGCAGCAGGCTTGCCTGAATTGCCGGTAGATTTTTTAGCCGGCCCTTTATGAGATGAAGGTTTAGAAGGGCGAAAGGCTTTTTTAGGTTGTTCTTGTTTTAACTCCGGAATTTCTTCCCATGAATTTCCTTTCTTTTTTGCCGGCTTTTTAACTTTGGTAACACTTTCTGACGAAGACGATTTTTCAATCATTTTCATCATGCTGTCCATCTCTTCAGGATTAAATTCCCGCCACTCGCCCAGGGCTATGCCTTTAAGGTTAATGTTCATAATCCTGGTACGCTCTAACTTGGTTACCTCATAGCCAAAATGCTCACACATGCGACGGATTTGCCTGTTTAATCCTTGAATGAGTATGATATTGAAAACAAAGGTGCTGATTTGTTTAACCTTACATTTTCGGGTATTTACACCCAGAATAGGAACGCCATTAGCCATTCCGTTAATAAAATCTTCGGTTATAGGTTTGTTAACTGAAACAATGTATTCCTTTTCGTGTTTGTTTCCGGCTCTTAAAATCTTGTTAACAATATCACCATTATTGGTTAAGAAAATGAGTCCTGAGGAATCTTTATCTAAACGGCCAATTGGAAAAATACGCTCGCTGTGGTTTACATAATCAACAATATTATCGCGTACGTTAGATTCAGTTGTGCTGGTAATCCCAACGGGTTTATTAAAAGCCAACAGAACAAAATTTTCTTCCTCTTTGGGCTCAATGTTATGGCCATTAACCATTACCCGATCGCCGGCAAAAACCTGATCACCTATTTTGGCTTTTTTTCCATTAATAAAAACGCTTCCCCGTTCGATAAACTTATCTGCTTCGCGACGGGAGCATAATCCACTTTCGCTGATGAATTTATTTAAACGGGTTGCAGAAGAGTTGTTCATGCTGCAATTTTACGGAAATAAATTGTTTTTAGCCCTTAATCTGTTTACCGCCTCAACAAAATCGGTAATCTGAGTATGAAGTGATTCTAAAGTATGTTTGTCAGTAATGTTAAACTGATCGTTTATTTTAGTTTTAGCAAACGAAATTAATAATGGAAATACTTCTGCTTCGATCACAGTTAAAATATCAATTAACGATTGAAAAGCCTTTTCGCCCTGAGACGATGCGATAACAGAAAGTACAGGTTTTTTAGAGATAGAAGCGCTGCTCACGGTCCAGTCTAACACGTTTTTCAATGAACCAGGCAAGCCCATTGCATATTCAGGTGTGCAAATTAAAATACCATCAGCCCTTTCGATTTTATTTCTGAAACGGATTACACTTTCAGGTAAAGGATCAATATCTAAATCGGGATTGAAATGTGGAATATCTGCAATAGAAGGCAGCACTTCGAGATTAAAATCAGTTGGAAGCAATCTGCCAATTGCTTTGATATAAAGTTGATTGGTTGATGATGCTTTGGTGCTGCCACAAATTGCAAAAATGTTTTTCATGCATTAAATGTACCAAAGCAATTATAAACAACGAAGACGCAAAAGATATGCATAAGAGATTTTACACCATTATGTTCTTTGCGCCTTCGTATCTATTAATTAAAAGGATTGATCATCCGCACTTGGGCCATAACTTCCGGGAAGCGGAATGTTTAATAAGCGTAAATAAACACCTAATTGTGCTCTGTGGTGTATGATTTGGCTAAAAGTTTGGCGGATCATTTCATATTTTGTGTAATCTGCCAGTACATGATCTCCATTTTTTAAAATCCATGATTTACTTAACAAGGCCTCATTAGCTTTTTCTAAATGTGACTTACCATCTGCATAACTTTTTTCAAAAAGTGCTACTAAATCGTCAGCATTTGATACTTCAGGTTCAACATAAGGTGTTGTGGCAAAATTTAATTCATCGGTGGTTAAAGCTAATGAAATCCAGGCTGGAAGTTCGGCAATATGAGCCGACAGAGATTTCATTTTCATACTTTTTTCATGCGGAGCCCAACCAAATTTATCTGCTGGTACCAACGCTAAAAATTTTTTGGTTGTTTTAGCTTCTCCTTCTAATTCCGTCAATAATAATTTAATGATTTCCATGTTTTCGTTTTGTTTTTCTATTCGTTAACTAATGTTGAACAAAGAAAACAGTGCAGAGTGACAGCCCTATGGCAGCGTAAAAAAATAATGTGAAAATTTTGTCCTGACCGGACGGGTTCTTTTCTTTTGACATCAAAAGAAACAAAAATACGGGCTTAAAATTTTTCTAAAGTAAGTATTTTGGATTTGCCTGTGCTTACCGAAAAAATTGTCATGGGTCTAATAATCAACAGGTAGCATCCTCATGTAATCACTTAAAGGCATGTGCTCAACTTTTTTAAAAGGTATGCCTAAATTTTTAAGAGCAATAATACGAATAAGATTAAAATCACGATAATTATTGCGAATGTGACACCAGGCGATGAGATGCCAGCTAAAGGCATAAAAAACTAATCCAATCGGTTCAACCTGACGCTTGCTTACTTCTTCCTTTACATTTTTATATTCCAGTTCAATCAGGTTTTTTTCTGAAATGGCGTGCTGTATTAAGGAAATATATTCAAAGTTGAAACGCAACCGTTCGGGTATCTGGAGTTTAATGTGCTGATTTAAGCTATCGAGTTTTTCTTTCTGGCTTGATTTCAAAACAGCTTTTACCTTCGTTAATGCAGTAGCATAATGTTCTATAATGGAACGGTCTGCAAAACCCGAAACCAAACTTTCTACCAGCAACAAAGCATTAGCCTCATCCATATTAAAGGAAACCGGGGGTAAAAAATAGCCCTGAACCAGAAAATAACCTTTGTGTTGCTCAAAACTAACCGGAATGCCTTGCTCTTGCAACGCTTTAATATCCCGGTAAACGGTGCGAACACTCATATTAAAACGTTCTGAAATTTTATCCGCAGTGACGTATTTCTTTGATTGCAACAGCGTTAAAATTCCAAAAAGGCGGTCAATACGATTCATAATGTTTGTCAGGCTTGGTGGATAAAATTAAACATTTAATCAATGTTTTTGAGCCTGGCACGAATAGATTTTTTAAACAAAAAATAGGTTTATAGGTACTTATTAACTTATAAATGTTATGTGGTACGTTATTTGCGAACTATAGGCACATCCCTTTTCTTCAAAAAAATCGTTATAAATACTGTAAAGGGTAAACAATCAGAATTTAAATGGCGGCTGTAATTCAAAAACGTTTTTTCAGGGCAGTAAAAAGTAAAGTAATTTTCGGGTTTTTATTTGCCTGTTTAGCGCTGTTGCTGGCCTGGGGGATCAGTAAATTTGCATTTACCCGTATGCTGAGTACAGTTGAAGAAATTTCGGCGCCGAATGACAGGTTAAGAATTGTTAACGATTTATCGCATAAAATAGCCCGTTTGGATCAACTTCAACGTGATGAGGCCTTTAATAAACAGGGGGATTATAGTTTTTTAAGAGAATCCAGAAAATTAAGATCCAGTTTGGATACGCTTCGAAAACTGTATGTTGGCGACTCTGCCCAGCTGGCCAGGATTAAATCGATTAAAAACCTGCTAACCGACCGGGATAAACAGTTTGTAAATTATTTAAAAGTTAGAGAAACGCTGGTTAACACCAAATCTTTTTCTGAAGAAGTTCAGAAATTGAATGAGCTTGTTGCCAAAAGGTCAATACAAACGGATAGTGCCGTACTTACTACAGAAACAACAACTTCAACCACAACTGTTGCACCGGATGAAGAAGCTAAATCAAGAGGGTTTTTAAGTAAACTTTTTGGCAAAAAGAAGTCTGATGTATATAAAATTATTAACGAGGAGTTTAAGGTAAAACGGGATACGTTAAATGCAAAGGCTGAAGACAGCATTATGAAAAGCATGACAGGTTCTTTGAAAAACATTGAACTTGAACAACGCCTGAAGAGCCAGAAATTTTTAAAGAAAGAAGCCGACTTATCTAATGCCAGTAATGCCTTAACCGCACAAATGCTGCAAATTTTGCGTGAGGTAGAGGGCGAGGCCGTTGCCCAGGTAGATTTAAACGGCATTCAGGCAAAAGAAGTGGTAAATGATGGCATTACCCAAATTACCGCCATTTTAATTGCTTTCTTTTTGCTTACGGTAATTCTGCTGTACCTTATTTTATCAGATATTACAAAAAGCAACAAATACAGGAAAGAACTCGAAGCTGCAAAAGATGAAGCAGAATATCATGGAAAGGCAAAACAAAGGTTCCTTTCTAATATGAGTCACGAAATAAGAACCCCTTTACAATCTATTTTAGGTTATGCAGAGTTAATTACCCAACAGGATTCGCCCAGCAAAAAAGATGTAAATGCCATTTATCAGTCATCCATTCATTTATTGCAGATTGTAAATGAGGTTTTAGATTACAACCGGATTATCTCCGGCGAATTTAGCTTTAACAATCAGGTTTTTGATCTCAAGAAAGTTTTGGATGAAGTGATTTCAGTTATGCGTCCACTGGCTGAGCAAAAATCTCTTAATTTAATAGTAGATTTAGATTTATCAGGGATTGAATTCGTTAAAGGAGATGCCTTTCGCTTAAAGCAAATCCTGTTTAATTTATTGGGCAATGCGGTTAAGTTTACTCTAAAAGGTGAAATTACGCTAACTGTATCCTGCAAGCGACAGGAAGATGATTTGCACTTTAACTTTACCATAAAAGATACGGGAATTGGTTTTGTAGAAACGGATATTAATAAAATATTCAGAGAATTTGAACAGATAGAAACGCCCGAAAAACACTTAATTAACCAAGCCGGAACGGGTTTAGGTTTAACAATTGTGAAGTCGCTGATAGAAAATCAGGGTGGAAGAATTTATGTTAAAAGTAAACCCGGCACAGGCACCACATTTAATATTTACCTGAAATACGAGTATACCAATGAACGGGTAAACGATGCTTTGGATTTGGAACATTTTGCCATCGTTACACCTGGAAAAGTTTGGGTGATTGATGATGATAGATTAATCCTTGATTTGTGCGGATTGATTTTTGAAAAAAACAAGATTCCTTTCAAAGGCTTTAATCAGGTGGCCAATATTTTGCAGGAAGAGCCGGATGAAAATCTTAAATATGTTTTAATCGATATGCGTATGCCTGAAATGTCAGGTATTGAACTTTGCCATATTTTAAGGAAGAAATTGCCTGCTCATGTCAAGTTTTTCGCCATTACGGCTCAGGTTTTACCCGAAGAAAGGAAAATTGTACTCAGCGAAGGCTTTGATGGGCTGATTATGAAACCATTCCGTGCGGTAGATTTATTGTCCATTTTTGAAAGAACAGAAATTCCGGCTGAACAACCGGAGTTTGACTTTTCTTCTATTGAAAAGATGACCTTCGGCGATCAGCAATTACTGGATAAGATATTAACCAGATTTAAACAAGATTGTAAAGAGGATGCTGCGGAATTAAAAGATTGTTTAATTCAAAACGATCAGGATAAAAGCAGGTTATTGGTTCACCGTCTTGCAGGCCGAACCGCACAAATGGGCGCCAAAACATTAGCTTCTGCTTTTAGGGTACTCGAAATAGAAATTGACGGCAATGGACTAACCGAAAAAAACAGGAAGGGTATTTTATTGGAACTTAAAAAGTTGGACAGTCTGATTGATTTTATGGAAGAGATGGATCATTCGATGTCGGTTTAATAGAAATTGATCTATTCAATTCCGTAGCGTTCCATTTTGCTATACAAAGTTTTCCTGTCGATATTTAAAAGTTTAGCCGCTTTAGATTTATTGTGTTTTACCTTAATTAAAGTTTCGGTAATCAAAGCTTTTTCATTGGATTCATTAACCGCCTTTAAATCAGAAGAGCTGTTTTTAGGAAGCTGTTGATTAATAGAAATCATCATTTCATCTGGTAAGGCCTCAACTTGTGCAACCTCTCCAGTGCTTAATAACACCATTCTTTTAATTACATTACTTAATTCACGCAAATTTCCAGGCCAATCGTACTGCAATAATAAAGCTTTAGCATCACTAGAAATACGCTCTACATTTCTATCTAAAGCCCGGTTGGATAACTGGATAAAGTGATTGATAAATAATTCTAAATCGCTACCACGATCCCTTAAAGCAGGCAATTGTATTTTAAACTCGTTTAAACGGTGATATAAATCTTCCCGAAATTCGCCCTGCTGCATACTGTTTGCCAAATCGTCGTTTGTTGCGGTAATAATCCGCACATTAACCGGAATTTGTTTTGTACTGCCCAAAGGCTGAATAACCCGCTCCTGCAAAGCACGTAATAATTTAATCTGAACTTCGTAACTCAGATTACCCACTTCATCTAAAAATAAAGTTCCACCATCTGCAGCCTCAAATTGTCCTTTCTTATCATTTAAAGCACCGGTAAAGGCACCTTTAATGTGACCAAAAAGTTCGCTTGCAGCCAAATCTTTTGATAAAGCACCACAATCTATCGCTATAAAAGGTTTATTGGCCCGTTTACTCTGTTTATGTAAAGTTCTGGCGGCATATTCTTTACCTGTTCCACTTTCACCCTGTATAATGACCGACATATCCGTTGGCGCCACCAGGTTAATGTGTTCATATAATTTATCGGCAATGGCACTTTTACCTTTTATAAAATCGGTTCCGGTATCCTTTTGTTCTTTGATTTTGCCTTCCTTTTTTAATAAGGAATTTTTAATCACCATTAAAAGTTCATCGGGGTTTACTGGTTTAGTGATGTAATCAAAAGCACCAAGCTGAATTGATTTTACAGCAGTTCTAACATCGTTAAAACTGGTCATGATGATAATTGGAATGGAAAGGCCAAGATCACGGATGTGCGTTAAAACTTCAAATCCCGTCCCGTCAGGCAATCGGTAATCAATTAAGAGTAAATCGAATTCCTGATGTTCAATTAATTTAAATGATTGGCGAATATGGGTTACAAGCGTAACCTCGTGCTTATTTTTAATTAAAAAGCCTTCTAATAATTGAGCAAAAGTTGTATCGTCTTCTAAAATCAGGATTCTCGCCATATAGCAAAAATAACAAAAGCCAGAGAAAATCCGGCTTTTGTTATTAGGTAGATGTAATATTTCGGGTTATTGTACTGGCTTACCGTCTTTATCAATTTTAATAGAACCAGTTTCTGCTTCTTTTTTAACGTTGATAATGTAATATTCCTTAGTTCCTTCTTTTGCTAACCAGGCTTCAGTAGCTGTCCAACCTTTGTAAGTATCCGATTTTAAGGCAGTAGTTACTGGTTCAGGTAATTCTTCTAACTTAACCGGAGTTTTAGTAACGCTATCCTGAACTGCAACAATTGCATTCGTTTTTAAATCTTTTACTTCACTTGCTTGTACTGCTGTAAATCCTGCTACAGCTAATGCTGCAGATAAAATGAACTTTTTCATAGTTGTATTTTTTAAATGATGCCCTGTTGAAGGACTGTTAAGTAATATACTTTTTTAAAGTAAAGTCAGTTTTACCCGACTTTACCTATAGATAGATGATATTTAGTTTATTGAACTGGTTTACCGTCTTTGTCAATTTTAACTGAACCAGTTTCAGCTTCTTTTTTAACATTAATTAAATAGTATTCCTTAGTTCCATCTTTTACTAACCAGGCTTCAGTAGCTGCCCATCCTTTATAAGTGTCAGATTTTAAAGCTGTAGTAACCGGCTCAGGAAGTTCTTCTAACTTAACAGGAGTTTTAGTAACGCTATCTTGAACTGCAACGATTGCAGTAGTTTTTAAATCTTTTACTTCACTTGCCTGTACTGCTGTAAATCCCGCTACAGCTAATGCTGCTGATAAAATGAACTTTTTCATAGTTATGATTTTAAAATTTATATGTGTAACAATACTGGCTAAGGTTACATAATGGTGCCAAAGGAGAATTATTTTTTTAAACAGCTTGTTATGAGTGTTTTATGACTTCTCGAACGGAAATAAAAGTGTGGAGAAACTCCACATAATGGGGGTAAGCGCAACAGAAAGAACTGCTTTTACCTCTGTTAAATTTAAAATCGGTTTAAGTAGGTGTGCCAAAAAGCAGGATTAATGTTGTCTTATAATTAAGCACTAAAATTTTCTGTACAATTTGTACTGCTATATTATTGTTGAATAAATTTGATATTCAATTATTTATGTTCCGGATTAAATAAAGCAATAGTATAGCGGAAAGAATAATGGACTGAAAATTTTAAATCGCGTTTTAAAAAAGAAGTTTTTTTTCTATAATTGCAGAAAATTAAAGCCTCCTTAGCTCAGCTGGTAGAGCAACTGACTTGTAATCAGTAGGTCATTGGTTCGATTCCGATAGGAGGCTCTTTTTTTTCTTTCATATAATCTCTTATTCTTCTTAGTAATTTAGCAGAGATTTCAAAAAATCAATATTACAGACAAAATATTCTGATCAAAAAATAAATTTTTTTGCTTCCCGTTATTCCCTTTAATTTGTGATTATGCTAAAATACTTTTCTGCCGATTGGGTTTTCCCCGTAAATCAGTCACCTATTAAAAATGGAGTGGTAGTGGTAACCGGAAAAGGTGAAATTAAAGAGGTGCTTTCCGAAGAAGAGGCGGTTAATCTGGATTTGCAAAATATCAATAAATATAAAGGTGCTATAGTGCCTGGCTTTATTAATACACATTGCCATTTGGAATTATCGCACATGCTTGGGGCAATTCAAATACAGACCGGATTAGTGGAGTTTGTGCAATCTGTTATTAAAAGCAGGCAGAACGATGCAGAACAAATAACTGCAGCCATGAAAAGTGCAGACGAACAAATGTTTAAAAACGGTATTGTTGCTGTGGGCGATATTTCTAACCAAACGGCTTCAAAAGAGATCAAAGAAGTAAGCAAAATCTATTACCATACTTTTATCGAAGCGATAGGTTTTAATCCTGAAAGGGCTGATGCCGTTATGGAGCATGCCAGAGGAATAAAATTACAATTTGATCCATTACCATCTTCCATTGTTCCACATGCCCCTTATACGGTATCCGAAAAATTATTTCAGCTGATTAATGAATATGCAAAAGCCGAAAATTCTTTTTTAAGTGTACATAATCAGGAAACAACCGACGAAAACTCCTTTTTTGAAACAAAATCTGGAGGTTTCTTAAAATTATACGACTTTTTGAACCTTAATATCGATTTCTTTCAACCCTCAGGAAAAACATCTTTACAAACGTGGTTGCCTTGCATTAATCAAAAAACATTGCTGGTTCATAACACGGTAACCAATAAGGCTGATGTAGAGTTTGCAAAAAAAACTCATGCTGACTTGTACTGGTGTCTTTGCCCTGAGGCTAATCTTTACATCGAAAATAAACTCCCTGATGTGGATTTATTAATGGATGAGGAAGTTAAAATAACATTAGGTACAGATAGTTTAGCGAGCAATCACCAACTCAATATTCTGTCTGAAATGAAAACCCTGCAAACTCAAAAACATATTGGTTTTGAAGATCTTTTGCAATGGGCCACTATAAATGGTGCAGAATTTTTGGGTATGCAAAAACAACTGGGAACTTTAGAGCCTGGTAAAATACCCGGTTTAAACTTGATTAATCTCTCCAACGATTTCGTAATAGAAAATGATGAGGTTCAAAAGATAATTTAAAGCCATGCAAATAGCCATATTAGATGATTATCAGGAAGCAGTAAAAACACTGAACTGCTACGGTTTACTAAAAGATCACGATGTTTTAATACTAAATGAAACAGAAAAGGATCCTGATGTTTTAGCAGAAAAAATTAAAAATGCAGAAGTTTTGGTGTTAATTAGAGAAAGAACAGCCATTACTGAATCCTTACTTTCGCGATTACCAAATTTAAAGATGATTAGCCAAACGGGTAAAATATCCAACCACTTGGATTTGGAAGCCTGTTCAAAATATAAGGTTGTTGTTGCAGAAGGCGTTGGCTCGCCTATTGCCCCCGCAGAATTAACCTGGATATTGATTATGAATGGGCTCCGGCAGATTCCAAATGCTATAGAGGGCATGAAAAATGGTCATTGGCAAACCAATATCGGTACAACGGTTTATGGTAAAACCATTGGTATTTGGGGTTATGGTAAAATAGGGAAAATGATTGCTGGTTATGCCAAAGCTTTTGGCGCAAAAGTTTTAATCTGGGGGAGTGAAAAATCAAGAGCAAATGCAATTGAAGATGGACTTGAAGCTGCAGAAAGCAAAACTGCTTTTTTTAAAACTGCCGATGTTATTTCTCTGCACTTGCGTTTAAACGAAGCAACTTTTGGAATCGTAAAGGAAACGGATTTAAGCCAAATGAAAACTTCGGCTTTATTAGTTAATACTTCAAGAGCTGAATTAATAGAGGATGGTGCATTATTACAATGTTTAAAAGCCGGTCGGCCTGGTTTTGCGGGATTAGATGTTTATGAAACAGAACCCATTTATAATACAGATTTTGAACTTTTAAAAATGCCAAATGTAATTTGTACCCCGCATTTGGGTTATGTAGAGCAAAACAGTTACGAATTGTATTTTGGTAAAGCATTTGAAAATATTATAAATTACGCCACCGGAAATCCCACTAATCTTGCTAATCCTGAAACATTAAGATAAACATGAACGCAATTTGTAAACTATTTAACATCAAGTATCCAATTATACAAGCCGGTATGATTTGGTGTAGCGGCTGGCGTTTAGCTTCGGCGGTATCTAATGCGGGTGGTTTGGGCATTATTGGTGCGGGCTCCATGTACCCGGAAGTATTGCGCACACACATTCAAAAATGTAAAGAAGCAACAAACTTACCCTTTGGAGTAAATATTCCTTTGTTGTATCCAAATATTAAGGAAATTATAGATATCGTTATTGAAGAAGGTGTTAAAATTGTCTTCTCATCTGCCGGTAATCCGGCCACCTGGACTGGGGTTTTAAAAGCGCATGGTATTACGGTTGTTCATGTTATAGCCAATACAAAATTTGCCTTAAAAGCACAGGAAGCAGGAGTTGATGCGGTTGTTGCAGAGGGGTTTGAGGCTGGTGGGCATAACGGACGAGAGGAAACCACTACACTTTGTTTAATTCCGATGATTACCGAAGCATTACAAATTCCGGTTATTGCCGCTGGCGGAATTGGCAGTGGAAAAGCTATGCTTGCTGCTTTTGCTTTAGGTGCTCAGGGCGTTCAGGTTGGTTCTGCTTTTGCTGTTGCGGAAGAATCATCTGCGCATCCGGCATTTAAAAATAAAATAATATCGTCGGTTGAAGGGGATACCAAACTGGCCATGAAAAAACTGGTTCCGGTGCGGTTATTAAAAAATGAATTCGCTGATACAATTGCACTGGCAGAGGCTGAAGGTGCAGATCGTACAAGGCTGATGGAACTTTTAGGCAGGGCAAGAGCGAAATTGGGCATGTTTGAGGGCGACCTGGAAAATGGTGAACTGGAAATTGGACAAATAAGCTCGATGCTTAAAGAAATCAGACCTGCTGTGGTTATCTTAGAAGAGATTTGGGGTGAATTTTTACTGGAAAAGCAGAAGATAACAGCATTGAGTTTCTAGAAGTTCCTGAATATAATTTCAATATCAACCAAAAGATACCCTACTTATTCGCTCAACTTATAACTTTGCATCATAACTAATCATAATGAATGATCATCCATCAAAAGTAAAACACATTAATATAACCGTTTCGGGCAAAGTTCAGGGCGTTTTTTTTAGAGCAAGCACTAAAGCCGTTGCCGATCAGATGGGCATTAAAGGTTTTGTTAAAAACGAAAAGGACGGCTCTGTTTATATTGAAGCAGAAGCGGAACAATTTATACTAGATGCTTTTATGGATTGGTGTAAAGAAGGACCGGAAAAATCTAAAGTAGAAAATGTGGAAGTAACTGATGGTGAACTCAAAAACTACCGCAACTTCGAAGTTGTAAAAAAGAATCTGTTATGGTAAATCAAAAGATTGAACATTTTACCTCATCCATCTTACTTTAAAATATGTCAGTATATAAAAAGTTTGCGGGTCAAACATTAGTTTATGGTTTAAGCACTATTTTTTCCAGGCTATTTAACTTTATTCTAACGCCAATTTATACAAGGGTTTATCCAACAAGCGTATATGGGATTTTTACAAAGATGTTTAGTTACGCATCCATTATCAATCCAATTTTGGCATTTGGAATGGAAACCACCTTTTTCCGGTACTTAAATAAACATGAAGATAAAAAGCAGGAAGTTTACAACAACAGTTTTTTAGTCATTGCCTTTATATCAATCTTATTCCTGATTACAGGGCATGTTTTTTCCGATTATCTGGCTAGGTTTACTTTAAATGGCAGCCTTGATCAGCTAAATGATCAGAAATTATACATTAAATTTTTTGTCTGGATTTTATTTGTAGATGCCATAAGTGTAATTCCCTTTGCAAAATTACGGGCAGATGGAAAACCAATGCATTACAGCGTAATCCGTTTTTTAAATATTGGAGTATTTGTAAGCTTTAACCTTATTTTTATTTTCGTTATCCCATTTCTTATCAAGAACCATGTTTTTAGCGATTGGTTGTCAACCTGGTATAAAGGCCGCTGGGTTGGTTATGTTTTTGTATCCAACTTAATTGCAAGTGTGGTTACCTTATTAATGCTGATTCCTCAGTTTTTAGAGATTCAGTTCAGATTTAATAAAGCATTATTTGGCAATATGTTTGGTTACAGCTGGCCAGTGCTTGTTGCAAATTTATCTTTTATTATTAACGAAAACCTGGATAAAATTTTATTAAGCAAGTATCTTCCCAACAACATTGCCGATCATGACATTGGTATTTATGGAGCAGTTTGTAAACTGGCCATCTTCATTAGTATTTTTAATACAGCATTTCGTTTAGGAGCAGAACCATTTTTCTTCAGCCATGCAAAAAACAAAAATGCCAGGGTAACTTATGCTACAATTTTATATTATTTTGTACTCGCTTTAACCATTTTATTTGTTGGCTTAACTGCTAATATTGAAATTATTAAACATTTTATTTCCGAAAAATACTGGGTAGGCTTACCTGCTGTTCCGTATTTATTGTTTGGGTACGTTTGTTTAGGTATATATATGAATTTGTCAATCTGGTATCGTTTATCAGATCAAACCAGGTATGGATTATACATTTCGCTGGTTGGGGCAATATTTACCATAGTAATGAACATCATTTTAATACCGAAATTCAGTTATATGGGTTCAGCTTGGGTATCTATGCTAGCTTATTTTATAATTATGGTTATATCGTACATTCTTGGACAAAAACACTACCCGATTCCATACAATTTAAAACGAATGACGGCTTACCTGGTTATTTCTATTGTATTGGTTTATTTATCCTTTGGAGTCTTCAATCAAAATATTTACATTGGAAATGGCTTGCTGATCGTATTTTTGATTGGTATTTTCTATTTTGAAAAAGACAACCTGATGAAAATGTTAAAGAGGAATTAGAACCGATGGAGATCAAGATCATTAATAAATCCGGACACGCTTTACCCCAATATGAAACTGCTCATGCGGCGGGCATGGATTTGCGTGCTTCAGTTTCAGAGGAAATAAATTTAAAACCTTTGCAGCGCATGCTGGTTCCAACAGGGTTGTACATAGAATTACCGGTAGGTTACGAAGCGCAGATACGGCCAAGAAGTGGTTTGGCTTATAAACATGGAATTAGTATCGTAAATTCGCCGGGCACCATTGATGCAGATTATCGCGGCGAGCTGAAAGTTTTGCTGGTTAATTTATCGGATACAGATTTTAAAATCAATAATGGCGATCGCATTGCACAAATGGTTATTGCCAAACATGAAACCGTTAGCTGGCAGCCTGTTGAAGAATTAACGGAAACCTCAAGGGGCGAGGGCGGCTACGGGCATACCGGAAAGGCTTAGTTTTATAATTTGTTAAGTGCATTCACAATGAAGTTTAAAAAACAATATTTCCTGCTGACATTGGGTTTCATTAGTGTACATGCTTTTGGACAAATTAATGTTGCGGCTGGTGTTGCAGACAGCAACATGGTAAAACAATTGTTTTTTGCGGGTTTAAGGGAAAAAATGTCCGAAAATTATCCGCTTGCTTCTACAAATTTTGCTAAAATCGTAAATCTCGATCCAAATAATCATGCTGCCCTTTTTGAATTGGCCAATGCCAATTATCGCATGGATAAGCTGAGTGAGGCCGAGCAAAATATTAAGCAGGCCGTTAAAATAAACCCGGATAATCAATGGTATTGGCGTTTGTTGAGCGAAATTTATAAACGAACCAATAAAATGCCTGAACTGGTTGATGTTTTTAGCCAGCTAATTCGCCTTCAGCCAGATCAAGATGCCTTCTACTTTGACAAGGCAAATGCACAGTTTCTGGCAAACCAGATTGAAGAGGCTAAAAAAACATACAATGACATTGAGCAGAAGTTTGGGGCATCAAGAGAATTAACGAATGCCAGACAACGTTTTAAACAAAATGGTACTGCAACTGAAAGTGATATTGTTAAACTTCTGGAAGGTAACCAGGCAGATGTTAAAAATTATTTATATGCTGCCGGTTTATTGTTGCAAAAAGGCAATGATGCTGAAGCATTAAAAGTGTTGGAAAAAGCGCAGAAACTGGAACCGAACAATTATGAGGTGAACCTTGGACTGGCTGATATTTACCGGAAGCAAAAAAATGATGATGCGGCTTTTTCAGCTTTAAAACAGGCCTTTCAGAGTGAAGAAATGCCGCACAATGAAAAGGTGAAAATAATTGCAGCACTTTTTCCAAAATCGGAGCAGCCTGCTGTAGCCAAAAATATTACCGAATTAAGCAGAATTGTTGCTGAAAAAAATCCCAACGATGTTAAAGCACTTTCTCTTTACGGAGACGTTCTATACCAGCAAAATAAATTAAAAGAAGCATTGGTTCAATACCAGGCGGCTTTAAAACTAAGCGAACAGATTTATGTGGTTTGGGAACAGGTTATCAATATTCATACGCTGCTTGGGCATTACGATGAGGCCATAAAAGTTGGAGATGAGGCTTTAAGTATTTATCCTAATCAGGCGGGTTTGTATTATTATGTGGCTTATGCCTTGTTTAAAACTGGCAAACTTGATCTTGCGCAAAGCAATTTAAAAAATGCACTGCAATTAGATGTAGAGAATAAAAGTTTGCAAGCACAAGTGTATGCACTTCAGGGCGATATCTATATTAACCAAAATAACTTTACCGCTGCAAAAACTGCTTTTGAAAAGGCCATTTCCATTGAACCGGATAATTATTTAATTATGAATAATTATGCCTATTACCTGGCTTTAAAGAACGATGATTTAAGCAAGGCAGCTAAATATGCAGAAACTGCTGCCAATGCCATGCCCAATAATTCATCGGTAACTGATACCTATGCTTTCATTCTGTTTAAGCAACAAAAATATGCTTTGGCACAAACTTGGATAGAGAAGGCTTTACAAAACAATAGTGCCAGGAATGGTGTTTACCTGGAGCATTATGGCGACATTCTTTACATGAAGGGCGATAAAGACGCTGCGTTGTTGCAGTGGCAAAAAGCTAAAGAGGCCGGTAATGGTTCGGATGTATTAATTAAAAAGATAAATGAAAAGAAATATTTTAAATAGCCTGCTCGTAATTTTTGCGGTAACTTTTGTTTCAGCGTGTAAGCCGAAACGTGAAATAGTGGTTGCACCGTCAACAAAGACAGAAACTAAAACAGATCATTCAAAAGAAGAAGCTTTAACCTTATTAAAAAGCAAACAGCTTAAGTTTAATACATTGTCTTTAAAAGCTAAGGCCAATTTGGATATTGCGGGTGATGCAAACGACGTGACCATGAACTTCAGGATAAAAGATAAAGAAGTAATTTGGGTAAGCATAACAGCTTTAGGCGGCGCTTTTGAGCCTGCAAGGGCACTTATTACACCTGATAGTATTAAAATTATGAACAGGGCTAAAAGTGAATACATTAAAAAGCCGTTCAGTTATATTTATAATTTCACTAATAAACAGGTTAATTTTAATACCCTTCAGACCATTTTAACCGGTAATGCCATTGATGATTATTTAACCGGTCAGTCTGATTTAAAAATGGATAATGGCGTTTGGACCGTATCGGGCAGTAAAGATAACCTTGATTATAAATTCTTATTCAATACTTTATTCAAGCTGTCAGAAACCAATTTGAATGATGCTAAAGCCGGTCAGGCCTTAAAAGTAACTTATGATGGTTATCAGAATGTGAATGAGTATTTATTTCCTGGTGCTTTGAAAATCAATACCTTATCTGGCGGGAAAAAGATTAATATCAATTTAGAATTTACAAAAATTGATGGCAATGTTCCGGTAGATTTTCCGTTTAATGTACCAAAGAGATTTACAGTAGTAAACTAAACATTAACTTCATTTATAAAGTAGCTGACCCCGTTTATTTCTTAAAAGATAGAAGTGAAATTTGGACGGTTGCAATAAATTCGCCATCCAGTGTGAAGATTGAGTGAAGATGCCTTTGCTATAGGTATTTAAGTAGCCTGTATCTCAATTTTAATATATTTTACTGTAAAATTTTTATACTTTTGGCTTAATGAAGCTACACAGACTCGTATTTATTCTTGTTTTTTGTGTTTTTGGCCTTTCGGCTACTGCGCAAACGGCAAATGAACTTAAAAGGAAAAAGGAAGCTATTCAGCGTGAAATTGAGCAGTTACAAAAAAATCTTAGTAAAACCTCTAATGGTAAAAAGCTAACGTTACAACAGATCAATGCCTTAAATGCACAGATTCGCTTACGCCAGGATAAGATTGGAACCATCAATTCCGAAATAAAAAATCTAGATAACCAAATCTCTCAGAACACCAATACCGTACATACGTTACAAGGTCAGTTAGGCGACCTTAAAAAAGAGTATGCAGGGATGATTCGTTTTGCACAACGCAATAGAAATTCGTACGATAAAATGATGTTCATTTTTGCAGCACGAGATTTTAATCAGGCCTATAAAAGGATAAAATATTTACAACAATTTAGCCAGTACCGTAAAAAACAAGCCGGTTATATTGAGAATACACAAAGAGACCTTAATGGTAAAATTGTCATTCTGGACAGAACGCTGAAAGAGAAAAGTACGCTATTAAGAGATCAGGAGAAAGAAAAAGAAAGGCTTGGCAAAGATAAAAACGAGCAGGCAGCAGCTTTGAATCAACTTAGCAAACAGGAAAAACAATTTAAACGGGATATTGCGACTAAGAAAAAGCAGGAAGCTCAAATGGACAGGGCAATTAAACTGGCCATTCAGAGAGCAATTGAAGAAGAAAGAAGAAGGGTAGCAGAAGAAGCCAGAAGAAGAGCAGCAGAGGAGGCCCGAATTGCGGCAGCAAAAGCTAAAGCAGAAAACAGACCAGCTCCGGCTGCGGCACCGGCTGCAAAAGCAAAAACAAATAGCGAGTTGCTTACCGCTACACCCGAATCGGCTAAATTATCTGCAGGTTTTGAAAATAACAGAGGTCGATTGCCTTACCCGGTTGCAACAGGAACCATTACACAGCATTTTGGTGTGCATAAGGTAGATCAGGCATCGATGAATAATGAAGGTATTGACATTACCACTGCCGAAGGTTCTTCTGTTCGTGCGGTTTTTGAAGGGGATGTGTTTATGGTTAACTTAATTTACGGACAGTACTTTGTGGTTATTAAACATGGTGATTACTTCACCGTTTATAAAAATTTAAGATCGGTTAGCGTAAACAAAGGTGATAAAGTAAGTACCAAGCAAACAATTGGTACCGTAGCAAATACAGGTGATGTAGCAGAACTGCATTTTGAAGTGATGAGAGGAATGAACAAGCTTAACCCCGAAGCCTGGATTAGTAAGTAAAGAAGACAGTTTTAATGTTTATATTTGTATAAATTATATTAGTGATGTATCAAGGCACGTTATTAGAGTTTTTAAATATGGGTGGATCGGAGATCATACTCATTTTAGTAGTGGTACTTTTGTTATTTGGAGGTAAAAAATTACCTGAACTGGCAAGAGGACTGGGCAAAGGGATCAGAGAATTTAAAGATGCTTCTGATGGTGTAAAACGTGAAATTCACAGAAATATTAATGCCCTGGATTTAGATAAAGAAATGGCAGAAGAAACTGTAAAAAATAATAACAATGAACGTCATCATCCAACCGAATCATCTGCTGAAGATGAGAAGGTGGAATCAAATGTTACTCATCCCTCAGTGAGCACGCCCATAGATGAAAAAATTGTAACTGATAGTCAAAAAGTTTAAACAAAAAGTTATGTTAAATACAACAATAGCAGCAATGCTCGGTACACCTGAAATTGTGATTATTTTAGTCGTTGTGCTATTACTTTTCGGGGGTAAAAAAATTCCTGAACTTATGCGTGGTTTAGGTAAAGGTGTTAAAGAATTTAAAGATGGTAAAGATGGGGCTGACGGAGATCAGGTAGATCCGTCAAACCGCGATAAAACCGTTTAACCACAATATTATTAAGTTTTGAAGAAATACAGCTCTCTTAAAGAGATACAAACGCTCATTTCGCAAAAGCAATTAACTTTACCGGATTTACTGACTTATTATTTTAAGCAGATTAAGGATAATGAACACCTCAATGCATTTAATGAGGTGTTTTTTTATACGGCAGAAGTTCAGGCTAAAGCGGTACAGCAAAAGATAGAAGAAGGTACTGCTGGTAAACTGGCAGGAATGGTTATCGGCATTAAAGATAATATTTGTTACCAGGATCATATTGTTACTGCATCTTCAAAAATGCTCGATGGCTTTGTATCCCCTTATTCATCAACAGTTGTAAAACGTTTGTTGCAGGAAGATGCCGTTATTATTGGTCGTTTAAACTGCGATGAATTTGCAATGGGCGGTTCTAACGAAACTTCATACTTTGGAGAAGTAAAAAATGCTGCCAATTCAGAACTTGTTCCGGGTGGTTCTTCAGGTGGTTCGGCAGTTGCTGTTCAGGCTGATATGTGTTTATCTGCTTTAGGTACAGATACAGGCGGATCGGTTAGACAACCTGCTGCTTTTTGTGGTCAAATTGGCTTAAAACCAACTTATGGTCGCATTTCACGCTATGGTGTTATTGCTTATGCCTCATCTTTTGATCAGGTGGGTCCAATTACCTCCTCTGTAGAAGATGCTGCATTATTATTACAGGTTTTAGCCGGTGCAGATGAAAACGACAGTACCGTTTCTCCTTTACAAGTGCCAGACTATCCTGCCCATCTTCATAACAGTAATAAACAAAAAATAGCCGTTTTAAAAGAAACAATGGAAAGCGATGCGCTTGATCCTGAAATTAAATCTGCTATTTTAAAATCGATAGAAGATTTAAAACAAAAAGGTCACACTGTAGAGTATGTATCTTTTGATTTGCTGGATTACCTTGTTCCTGCCTACTATATTTTAACAACGGCAGAGGCTTCTTCCAACCTTTCGCGTTATGATGGGGTACATTACGGTCACCGGAATACAGAAGCAAAATCATTAAACGAACTTTATAAACTATCCCGTGCCGAAGGTTTTGGCGAAGAAGTAAAACGGCGTATTTTGCTAGGCACGTTTGTTTTAAGCGCAGGGTATTACGATGCTTATTATCAAAAAGCACAACAGGTAAGAAGATTAATCAGAGAAAAACTGGATGAGTTGTTCAAAGATTATGACTTGATTTTATCCCCTGTGGCACCAACACCCGCATTTAAAATAGGTGATCACATGAAAGATCCACTGGTGATGTACATGGCCGATATTTTTACTGTATTACCATCTTTAACCGGAAATCCGGCAATAGCCCTGCCATTGGGCAATAATACAGCAGGTTTGCCGTTAAGTATTCAATTTACAGCCAAACATTTTGAGGAAGATAAGCTTCTGGCTTTTTCTCAGGCATTTTTATCATAAGTATTACCGTCATTGCAAGGCAGGGAACAAATTCTAAATGCGAAAGCAGAAATTGTTGTATTGCGGCCCAGAGGATTTGGGTTAATGGCGTTTTTTTAACAGTACGGTTCCGTTAATCTTTTGGAATTCTTTAAAGAAAACCTGTTGAGTTTTAACTGACGGATTATTAAACAAATAGCCCATGATTAAAAAATTACTTTTTGTAACAGTTTGTGTATTATCAGGCTTAATAAGCCCCGTTTTTGCACAACAAATCTTAAAATTAGACAGCCTCCACAAAGTTCAGAACAATATTTTCATTAACACGGATACAGTGGCAGTTCCCGTAACTGTTGAAAATCCATTAATGATGAGCCAAAATTATATTTATAAGCTCAGACTGGATTCTATTGTCAAAACCGTTCCATTGCCTTACAACGAATATGTACAGCAATACATTGATATTTATGCTAAGCGTAAAGATATGTTCGGCAAAATGTTGGGTTTATCGGGTTATTATTTTCCAATTTTTGATAAGGCACTAAAAGATTATAACCTGCCAACGGAAATTAAATATTTAACTATTGTAGAATCTCAAATGAATCCGCATGCCATATCAAGGGTTGGTGCAACCGGCATCTGGCAGTTTATGTTTGGTACGGGTAAAGCCTATGGATTAAAGATGGATAACTTTGTTGATGAAAGGAAAGATCCCATTCAGGCAAGTTATGCGGCTGCGGCCTATTTTAGAGATGCTTTTGATGAACTTGGAGATTGGCTGCTGGCCATTGCTGCATATAATTGTGGTAAAGGAAACGTAACCCGGGCCATTGATAAAGCAGGGTCAAGAGATTTTTGGGCAATCAGACCGTTTTTACCAAAGGAAACCCGAAACTATGTACCAGCCTTTATTGCGGCTATTTATGTGATGAATTATGCCGGTAAACATCAAATAACAGCCCAGGCTTGCAATCTATTTTTAAAAACCGACACCGTACAGGTAAATCGTTTTGTTTCTTTACCTATGCTGGCCAGGGCTTTAAATGTTGAGGAAGAAGTATTGTTTGCGTTAAATCCATCGTATAAGAAGAAAATTGTAAATGGTACTGACGATCTTCCTAGGCGGATTATAATGCCGAAACTTAAAGATGTTGACTACGCCGGTATTTACGAAGTATTAAATACAAATCTGGATATAGATACCCGGATTTATCAGGCAAGTACAGATGATGTGCGTGATTTAAGAAAGCGGAAATCGGCAAGTGTAGTTTCAGCAAATGTACTTTATCATAAAGTTACACCGGGTCAAAACTTAAACATGGTTGCTGATAAATACGGAGTGGAGTTACAGGATTTAAGGGTTTGGAACGGATTGAAAAGTAAAACCATCGTTCCGGGGCAAAAATTAAAAGTTTACACTAAAACACGCACCCGTTTAAAGGCTCCATCTTCTTATTTGAGTTACAGGGTTAAGGTAGGCGATACATTATCAGAAATAGCAGAGAAATTTGATGGTGTAACAGTCTATCAGATTAAACGTGATAATCGTTTACCCAAAGCAGGTTTACATCCGGGTATGATTTTAAAGATCAGCAGAGGTTAAAAAAACATCAGGAAATTTAAATGCTATAGCAGCAATATGTAACAATGCTGTTGATTAACATTTAGTTAACCTTTATTGCGTTTAGATAAAATTATATTGGTTTAAACTTGCCATAAATTATTTCTAGACAAAACATGGATACCAGAAGAGAATTTCTACGTAAATCTTTACTTCTTTCGGGCGCCGCAGGTGTAGCTACTGTAATGCCCTCATCTATTCAAAAAGCATTGGCTATAAACCCGGCTCCGGGGAGTACGTTTTTAGATGCAGAACATGTGGTGATCCTGATGCAGGAAAACCGGTCATTCGATCACACATTTGGTACGCTGCAGGGGGTAAGAGGATTTAATGATCCCAGAGCCATACACCTTCCGGATAAAAAACCCGTTTGGTTTCAAACTGATGCTACCGGAAATACCTACGCACCTTTCAGATTAAATATAAAAGACACTAAAGTAACCTGGATGGGGTCGCTGCCACATTCGCGTGCCAGCCAGGTTGATGCCTATAATCAGGGCAAATACGATAAGTGGCTATCGGCAAAGCAATCCGGTAATAAAAACTATGCCCACATGCCACTTACGCTTGGACATTACACCCGTGAAGATTTACCATTTAATTATGCTTTAGCAGATGCTTTCACGGTTTGCGATCAAAACTTTTGTTCAGCTATGACCAGTACGACCCCTAACCGGTCTTTTTTCTGGACAGGGAAAATAACCCACGATGAAGACGGTATTCCTAAAGCGAACATCAGGAATGATGATTTTGCCTACACCAAACATGTTTGGAAAACTTTTCCCGAATTACTGGAAGAAAATAAAATTAACTGGAAATTTTATCAGAATGAAACCAGTTGCGGTGGTGGTTTTAAAGGAGAAGAACGTGCATGGCTTTCGAATTTTGGCTGTAATCTGCTCGAATTTTTTAAAGCTTACAACGTTAAGTTTAAAGATAGATATGTTGAAAGTTTACAAAAGCAAGTCGAAACATTACCGGCTGAAATTAATAAACTTCAGGAAGCCAGCCCTTCCAGTGAAGCAGCTTCGAAGAAAATTCAAAAAGACCTTAAAAATAAATTAAAAGCACTTGATGAGGCTACTGCTGAACTCGGGATTTGGAGTAAAAAGAACTTTGATAAACTGTCTGATCAGGAGAAAAATTTGTTTTACAGTGCTTTTGTAATTAATAAAAAAGACCCGGGATATAGAAATATTTCAACCTTAAAATATAATGACGGGGGTAAAGAACGTGAGGTAACTGTACCCGAAGGTGATGTTTTGCATCAGTTTAGGGCAGATGTGAATAATGGAAAGTTACCAACGGTATCCTGGCTTGCCGGACCACAGAATTTTTCAGACCACCCGAGTGCACCGTGGTATGGTGCATGGTACATTTCTGAAGTGATGGATATTTTAACCAAAAACCCGGAAGTGTGGAAGAAAACCATTTTCATTGTTACTTATGATGAAAATGATGGCTACTACGACCACGTACCTCCATTTTCGATTCCAGATAATAATAAACCAGAAACCGGAAAAGTTTCTGACGGAATTGAAACAGAAATCGAGCATGTACGCTTGGCCAATGAATTAAAACAAGGTGTGCCTGAAAAGCAAGCCCGGGAAGCACCAATTGGTTTAGGTTTTAGGGTGCCGATGTTAATTGCCTCGCCATGGAGCAGGGGCGGTAAAGTGTGTTCGCAGGTTTTTGACCACACTTCAACCCTTCAGTTTTTAGAAGAATTTGTAAACAGGAAGTACAGCAAAAAGATTAAAATTGATAACATCAGTCAATGGCGAAGGGCAATTTCGGGCAACCTTACTTCGGCTTTTGCGCCCTTTGATCCAAAATCGGCACAACTCCCTTTCTTGCAACGGGATGCTTTTGTAGAAACCATTTATAACGCTAAGTTTAAAGAAGAACCAACGGGTTTTAAACCAATTTCGGACGCTGCTCTTAAAAATGCAGGCAATGGTACATTTGCCGGATTAATGTCACAGCAAGAAAAAGGTATCCGTAAATCTTGTGCTTTACCCTATCAGTTATTGGCTGGAGGCGTACTTTCGGATGATAAACAAAGTTTCCAGATTAATATGGCAGCCAGGAACCAAATTTTTAACGATCAGGCGGCGGGTTCACCTTTCACGGTTTATGCACCAGGAAGTTTCAAGGCTGAAAATCAACCGGAAGAAATTTGCAGAAACTGGTCTTTTGCCGTAAAAGCAAATGACGAATTACGTTATAACTGGCCTTTAAATGCTTTTGAATCTGGAAAATATCACCTCCGCCTAAATGGTCCCAATGGTTTTTACCGGGAGTTTATGGGTACAGCAAACGATCCGCTGTTAACCATAACCGCAGAAACTGAGGTGAACCGGTTAACTAAAATTCCGACAGGAAATGTAAAGCTAACTGTAAAAAATGAAGGCAGTAATGCTGTAAATATTCAAATAAATGACTTAGGTTATAAAAGCAATAATTTGCAGAAAATAATAAAATCAAAGACGGAAGAAGTAATAATTTTGAATTTGCAATCCAGTTACGGTTGGTATGATTTTGAAATTAAAACCAATGCAAACAGCCTGTTTATGCAGCGGTTTGCAGGAAAAGTAGAAACAGGTAAAGAAAGTTTTACAGATCCGGTAATGGGAAGGGTTTAATTGAAAACAGAATCATTATTCAGTTTAGCCATTTTTGAAAATTATAAGATCATTGAATAAACATTTCTCAACTTTATGTCATGTTTTTGATAGGTATATTTATTTTCTGCCTCGTAAAAGAATTGTACCTTTGCGCCGTCACTAATAAGTTACGAAATGAGCAAAACCAATAGAAAGCAAGATGCGCTGGATTACCACTCGCAGGGTCGCCCGGGAAAGATACAAGTTGTACCGACTAAACCGACAAACTCACAACGCGATTTAACTTTGGCCTATTCGCCAGGTGTAGCCGAGCCATGCTTAAAAATTGCAGAAAATAAAGAAGATGTTTATAAATATACCGCAAAAGGAAACCTTGTTGCGGTAATTAGTAACGGTACAGCCGTTTTAGGCCTTGGAGACATAGGTCCTGAAGCAGGAAAACCAGTTATGGAAGGTAAAGGATTACTTTTCAAAATTTTTGCCGATATCGATGTTTTCGATTTGGAGCTTGACACCAAAAATGTAGATGATTTTGTTAAAATCGTTAAAGCCTTAGAGCCAACTTTTGGAGGTGTAAATCTGGAAGATATTAAAGCGCCTGAGTGTTTTGAAATCGAGCGCCGCTTAAAAGAAGAAATGAATATTCCGGTTATGCATGACGATCAGCATGGTACCGCAATTATATCTGCAGCCGCATTAATTAACGCCTGCGAAATCCAGAAAAAGAAAATGGATAAGATTAAAATTGTGGTTAACGGTGCCGGTGCAGCTGCAATTTCATGTACAAAATTATACGTTTCTTTAGGTGCGAAAAAAGAAAATATCGTGATGTGCGATCGCTCTGGTGTGATTCGTAAAGATCGTGAAGTACTGGATGAGATTAAAGCTGAGTTTGCAACAGACAGAAAAATAAGCACTTTAGAAGAAGCATTGAAAGATGCGGATGTGTTTATCGGTTTATCTTCTGCTGATTGTGTTACAGCGCCAATGTTAAGCTCTATGGCTAAAAACCCTATCGTTTTTGCTATGGCAAACCCTAATCCGGAAATTGCTTACGAATTGGCCATAGGTACCCGTAAAGACATCATTATGGCAACCGGCCGTTCTGATTATCCTAACCAGGTGAATAATGTTTTAGGTTTCCCTTATATTTTCCGTGGTGCTTTGGATGTTCGTGCAACAGGAATTAACGAGCCAATGAAAATTGCTGCGGTTAAAGCCATTGCTGAACTGGCTAAAAAATCTGTTCCGGAGGCTGTAAACTTAGCTTACAACGCCCGTAATTTAAAATTTGGTAAAGATTATATTATTCCTAAACCGGTAGATTTCAGGTTAATTACCGAAGTATCTATTGCGGTAGCAAAAGCGGCAATAGAAAGTGGTGTTGCCCGTAAAATTATTACCGACTGGGATGCTTATTCGGAAGAATTAAGGAAAAGATTAGGTTTGGATGATGCCATTATGCGTGCCATCACCATTAAAGCTAAATCTGATCCTAAGCGGGTGGTTTTTGCTGAGGCAGATAACTATAAAATTTTAAAAGCAGCTCAAATTGTAAACGACGATAATATTGCAATTCCTATTCTTTTAGGAAATAAAGAAAAAATCCAGTCTATTATCAATGAGCATGGATTAGAATTAGAAGGTGTTCAAATCATCGATCAGATGCAGGAACCTGAAAAAACTAAAAAATATGCGGAGGCATTATTTAAAAAACGTCAGCGTAAAGGCATTTCCTTAAATGATGCAACTAAACTTTTGCGTGACCGTAATTATTTTGGTGCTTCAATGGTCGAGTTTGGTGAAGCAGATGCAATGATTTCTGGTTTAACTAAAGACTATGGATCAACTATTAAGCCGGCTTTGCAGGTAATTGGAGTTGAGCCAGGTGTTAAACGTGTGGCGGGTATGTACATGATGATGACCAAAAAAGGCCCTGTTTTCTTTGGTGATACCACAGTAAACGTTGATCCAACGGCAGAAGAGCTGGTTGATATTACTTTATTGCTTGATAAATCTGTAAAACAATTTAACATTAAACCACGTGTAGCTTTACTTTCGTATTCTAACTTTGGTTCAAATGATGGTGTAATACCGAATAAAGTAAGAGAAACCGTAAAAATTCTTCATAAAAATCATCCTGAAGTAGTGGTTGACGGAGAAATGCAGGGAAACTTTGCCATTAATAATGAATTGCTGAAAGATAATTTTCCTTTCAGTACATTGGCAGATGCACCCGCAAATACTTTAATTTTTCCTAACTTAGAATCAGGCAACATTGCTTACAAACTTTTACAGGAATTAGGTGGGGCGGAAGCGGTTGGTCCGATTTTATTAGGATTAAACAAACCGGTACATATTGTTCAGCTGGGAAGTTCGGTACGTGAAATTGTAAATATGGTTACCATTGCTGTTGTTGATGTGCAAGCGAAAGAAGAAATTGCAGGAACATCGAAACGAAAAGGTATATTTGGAAAAACAACTAAGAAGTAATACAATATGTACGCCTATATCGATGGTAAATTAGTCTTCAAAAATCCGGCTTATGTTGTGGTGGAGGCCGGAGGTATAGGTTATCACATTAATATATCTTTAAATACATATAGCAACCTTGGTGAATCAGAAAGGTGTAAGTTGTATACCTGGTTGCATGTAAAAGAAGATGCACATACATTATACGGGTTCGCCGATGAGGGCGAACGCCGTTTATTTTTACATCTGATTTCAGTATCTGGCATTGGGCCTAATACCGGACGGATGATTTTATCCTCAATTACTCCTGTAGAAATACAAAGTGCAATTGTACATGCAGACCTTCCTTTAATTCAGCGAATTAAGGGCTTGGGTGCTAAAACGGCACAGCGTTTAGTGTTAGAACTACAAGATAAATTGAAAAAAGAAGGCGTAGATTCATTAATTTCCATGCCTCAACACAATACAATTAAAGACGAAGCGTTATCAGCACTGGTAATGCTCGGATTTGCCAAACAAACCGCCGAAAAAACTATTGATCAGATATTAAAAGAGACTGGGGAAACGCTTTCGGTAGAGCAACTAATTAAACAAGCTTTAAAAAAATTATAGACTTAACGGCCTTTGAAGAGAATATTTACACACCTATTTCTCATCCCATTTTTCCTACTTGCTACTTTAAACGCCTTTTCACAGGTTGTTCCCGGCAAAGCGGACACCTCTATATCCAAAAATAACTTCAGTTTACGCGAAAAACAACTGCTCGGTATAAGCTCATCAGCCAATGGATTTTATCCTTTGCCGAGCAACATGAAGAGAGTTGTAGAATACGACGCTAAAAACAAACGCTATGTTGTTAAAGAGTTAATTGGCGACAGGTATGTAACCAAAACTCAGTATTTAACCATCGAAGAATATCAGCGCTTGGTTAATAGTGAGATTAAAAGAGAAAACTGGCGCAGCATTTCCAATGCAGAATTAAGTGATATCAGAACAACGGGTGTTATCCCTCAGATTCAGGTAAACAGTAAGTCTTTTGAAAAACTTTTTGGCGGTACAACCATTGATATTCAGCCACGTGGAGAAGCAGAACTTACATTTTTAGGCCGGGTTAATAAAAATGAAAACCCACTTTTTAACGAACGTCAAAGGGTACAAACCAATTTTGATTTTAACCAGAGAATCCAGATGGATCTTGTTGGTAATATTGGTACCAAATTAAAAATTAAGAGTAATTACAATACAGAGGCTCAGTTTGATTTTGAAAATCAGATTAAGCTTGAATACACAGGTTCGCCTGATGAAATTATCAAAAAAATTGAGGTTGGTAACGTAAGTATGCCGCTGAATACCAGTTTAATTACCGGTACGCAAGCGCTGTTTGGGGTAAAAACGCAGTTGCAATTTGGAAAACTGAATGTAACAAGTGTTTATACCCAGCAGAAATCTCAATCAAGACAGATTAACATTACAAACGGATCTCAGCAAAATCCTTTTACCGTTAGCGCCGATGCTTACGAGGCGAACAGGCACTATTTCTTAGCACAGTATTTCCGCAATAACTACAATAAAAATTTAATTAATGCCCCGATTATTACCTCTCCGGTTCAGATTACAAAAATTGAGGTTTGGATTACCAATAAATCAGGTAGCACAACAGATTCAAGGGATGTATTAGGTTTACTGGATTTGGGCGAAAATACACCTTACAATACTGGTTTATTAGGAGGCACTTCGGTATTACCTGCCGGTTCAACTGCAAATGGATTTACACAGCAATCTAATAATTTGCTTCAAAATCTTCCAGCAACGGCAAGGTTTACAAACTCTAACGATGTTATTTCTTATTTCCAGTCAACAGGCGGTGCAACCAGCGGAACAGACAACTTTGCCAAACTTACTTATGCCAGAAAATTAACGGAGCGGGAATATACTTTCCAGCCTCAACTGGGTTACATCTCTTTAAATAATCCTTTAAATTCGGATGAGGTTTTGGCAGTAGCTTACCGTTATACTTACAATGGTGTTGAATATCAGGTAGGGGAGTTTTCTACAGATGTTACTTTCGATGCAAATAACCCAAAGGTTTTGTTTGCAAAGATGTTGAAAAACGAAACAACTAAAGTGAATTTACCAACATGGGATTTGATGATGAAAAACATCTATTCTATTGGTGGTTACCAAATCAGCAATCAAAACTTCAGGTTAGATATTTACAGAATAGATAACCAAACCGGTGTTGAAACGCCGATTATGACGGAGGGCCAAAATCTGGCAAATAAACAATGGATTGGCATTACGGAGCTTGATCGTTTAAACCAGCAAAATGAACGCAAACCCGATGGTGTTTTCGATTTTGTAACGGCTGGCAATGCATTTGGTTCTTTTTTCTCTTCTCCTAATTCTAACAATCCCAATATTAATAGTAATGCGAGTTCAGGATATTCTCCAAACGGCGTTTCTACATTAATTAATAATACCAATACAGGTTATGTTACAATTGACCCGACAAGAGGAAGAATTATTTTTCCGGTTATCGAACCTTTTGGAAAGGATTTAGCGGCAAAATTTTTACCAAGTGAACAGGCTTTAATTGATAAATATAGCTTTACGGCGCTGTACGATTCAACGCAAACCATTGCCAAACAATTATTCCAGAACCAGAACAGATATGTCCTTAAAGGAAATTATCAGTCAGAATTTTCTTCTGAATTTAGTTTAAACTCTATAAATGTACCAGCAGGGTCAGTTAAGGTTTCTGCAGGAACAATTCCTTTAGTTGAAGGGGTAGATTTTACAGTAGATTATCAGGGCGGACGAGTAAGTATTATTAACCAGGCACTTTTAAGTTCTGGTCAGCCTATTAATATTACAACAGAAAATAATGAGCTTTTTGGTTTACAGCAACGTTCGTTATTTGGAACACGGCTGGATTACCGGGTAAATAGTAAATTGAATTTGGGTGGTACCATTATGAACTTAACGGAGAAGCCACTTACCCAAAAAGTAAATTTAGGCGAAGAACCAACTTCCAATACCATTTGGGGAGCAGACATTAACTACAGTTCGCCATCCAGATTTTTAACCAAACTGGTTGATAAAATTCCTTTAATTTCAACAAAAGCACCTTCCAGTGTTTCATTTTATGGAGAGTTTGCACAATTGCTTCCGGGACACCCGAAAGCTTTAAATTTTGCAGGCAGTAAAAATGGGGTGAGTTATCTGGATGACTTCGAAGCTTCCAGATCTGTAATCGATCTTAAAAGTGCAATTGCATGGCAACTTTCGGGTACGCCGCAGCTCTTCGGTGAATCTACCCTGGTTAACGATCTGGCTTATGGTTACAACCGTGCAAGAATTGCTTTTTATAATATCGATCCTACTTTTTATAATTCTTCCGCATCAACTACTCCGGACAATATCCGGAACAATAAAAACGAACTATCTAACCATTACGTTAGAGAAGTCGTGGAGCAGGAGGTTTTTCCGTTTAAAGAAACAGCAACTGGTCAGGCTTTAAATATTACTACGCTTGATGTGGCTTATTACCCAACGGTTCGTGGGCCTTACAATTACCGTCCTTTTGGTTTTAAACCAGATGGTTCTCTTTTACAACCTCAAAATAACTGGGGCGGTTTTCAGCGTAAAATAGAAACCAATGACTTTGAAGCGCTAAATATTGGTTTTATTGAGTTTTGGGTAATGGATCCTTTCATTTACAAGCCAAACTCTCCGGGTGGTGATGTTTACTTTAACCTTGGAAATATATCTGAAGACATTTTAAAAGACGGACGTAAATCTTTAGAAAACGGCTTGCCAGGCAGTAGCGATCCGGGGCAATATGATGAAACGAAATGGGGACGTGTACCAAAATTACAACCGGTAGTACAGGCTTTCGATAACAATTCGGAAACCCGTAAAGCACAGGATGTAGGTTTGGATGGTTTATCGGATGCAAATGAAAGAACTAAATTTGCCGCTGAAATTAATCAGATTAAAGGCCAGTTAAATGCTGCCGCAGCAACTGTTTTGGATGCCGATCCATCATCTGATAACTACTCTTACTTCAGAGGCCCGGCATTAGATCAGATTAACGCAGGCATATTAAAACGCTACGAAAAATATAACGGAACAGAGGGCAACTCTAAAACTTCACAACAATCGCAGGATGAATTAGGTATTGAAAATTCAGCTTCAACATCTTTGCCTGATGGGGAAGATATTAACCGTGATAACAACATGACGCAAAGCGACGAATACTTTCAATACAAAGTATCTATGCGCCCGGCTGATTTAGTTGTTGGGCAGAATTTTATTACCGATAAGGTTACTTCGCAGGTTAGATTGGCTAATGGAAATACACAAGCGGTTTCCTGGTATCAGTTCAGGGTTCCAATCGGTTCTTACCAGCAAAAGGTAGGAAACATTCAGGATTTTAAATCAATCCGTTTCTTCAGGATGTTTATGACCAATTTTGCAGATACCGCAATTATGCGTTTTGCGAAACTGCAATTAATCCGTGGGGAGTGGAGAGAATACAATGTGAAAAACACAGCCGATCAGGTTATTGTTGACCCTGCTTTACCGGTATTAACCCCTGATAATTCGACCATTGAGGTGGCTACTGTAAATATTGAAGAAAACGGAAAAAGAAGTCCGATTCCTTATGTTACGCCTCCCGGAATTCTTAGAGAAAGAGATTATAGCAATTATCGTGGAGATACCCGTTTAAACGAGCAATCTTTATCGGTAACCGTTAAAAATTTAAGAGATGGATATGGAAGGGCGGCATTTAAAACAGCTTACAGTGACTTCCGTTCCTACAAACATTTAGAAATGTTTATTCACGCTGAGGCAGTGAATAATCTGGTGATCAATAATAACGATGTTGCTGCATTTTTAAGAATTGGAACAGACAACCAGGACAACTATTACGAGTATGTTTTGCCACTGAAAATAACACAGCCTGGCACCAGCGATCCGGATGCAATTTGGCCTGAAGATAACCGGATGGACCTTGACTTAAAACTCTTCCAAAATGCAAAACTTGCCCGTAATGTAGCTAAACTTTCCAACGGTCAACCATGGCCGGTTAATATTCCTTTTTCATACTCGGATGGAGTACGGACGATTGTTGTGAAAGGGCAACCGGATATGAGTAAGGTAAGGGTTTACATGCTCGGCGTTAAAAATAGATTACGGGATTTGACAGATCCTGAATCTGACGGACAGGATAAAAGTGTAACAGTTTGGTTTAACGAATTGCGTTTGACCGAATTTGACGAAAGAGGTGGCTGGGCCGCTACCGGAAGATTAAATCTGAAACTGGCTGATTTTGCTGATGTAAATATTTCTGCAAGTAAATCGACAATTGGTTTTGGTACAATTGATTCTAAGGTTGGCGATAGAAACCGTGCAGATAATGTATTGCTTGATGTTTCATCTGCTGTAGAACTTGGTAAATTCCTGCCTCAGAAATCAGGGGTTAAAATTCCAATGTTTGTAAGTTATTCGAAACAGATTTCTACACCACAATACAATCCGCGTACACCAGATATTGAATTGAAAAATGCGCTGGATCAATCTACAAAAGCACAAAAAGATTCAATTTTAAACTTTGCTCAGGATTATACAGTTAGAAGAAGTATTAATTTTACGAACGTTCGTAAAGAGAGAACCAATAATACAAAACCCGTACATTTATGGGATATAGAAAACTTTGCGGCAAGTTATGCTTACACTCAATATAACCACCGCGATTTTATAAACCAGAGCAGTTTACAAAATACATACCGGGCATCGTTACAATACAACTATTCAAAAGAGTCAAAATCGATAGCACCTTTTGAAAAAATTATTAAATCGAACATGCTGGCGCTGTTAAAAGATTTTAATATCAGCTTGTTTCCAAGTGCCATTAATTTTAGAGTGGATGTAGACCGTTTATATTCTGAAAATACATTAAGAAACAACGATCCGAATAATGTGATTCCGCAATTCCAAAATGGATACGGAACCACATATAACAAAAATTTTAGAATGAGCCGGATTTATGGTGTAGCCTGGAATTTAACACGTTCTTTACAGTTAGATTTTAATGCCACCAATTATTCGATTATTGACGAACCAGATGGAAGAATTCAGGGTTCAAAACGAGATACGGTTTGGCAAAATTTAATTCGTTTAGGTCGTACAACAGATTACAATCACAACCTGAATGTGACTTATAATTTACCGATTGATAAAATACCAGGCTTAAACTGGATTAGCGTTAAAACCAGATACGGAACAAACTTTAACTGGCAAACTGAACCGCTTTCTACCATGCTCGACCCTAATATTAATTTAGGTAACACCATTCAAAACAGTAGAAACCTTCAAATTAACCCAACTTTAAATTTAACAACCCTATACAATAAATTTGGGTTTATCAGAAAAGCAGGCAATGATCAGGCTGGAGGAAAAGCCAAGAATTTCTTTATTGGATTATTAACGAGTTTAAAAAACATTAACGCGGCTTATACTCAAACTAAAGGAATTTACCTGCCGGGTTATTTACCTAAAACCAGATTCTTTGGTTTGGATAATTTCGGCGCACCAGGCCTTGGTTTTGTGTTCGGTAGTCAAAGAGACATTAGAGAAATGGCCGTGAACAGTGGCTGGATTACCGCGGATACATTGCAAACCAATTTGTACATTAATACCATGCGTGAGGATTTAAACATCACGGGACAGCTTGAGCCTATCCGCGATTTAAGAATCACTTTAAGAGCCAATAAAGTACAGTCTAAAAATTATTCTTCAAACTTCCGGTACATTTCAAGTGCCTCAACTTTTGGAAACCTCAGTGCGATTACTTCAGGTGATTATAGTATTTCTTACATCGCCCTTGGAACAGCTTTCAAAGAGAATAATTCAAGTGTAATCTCCACTTTGTTTAACCAGTTTATGGCCAACAGGTTGATTATATCGAGAAGACTTGGTGCCAGAAATCCTAATTCATCCGGCAATTCTGTTGGAGGTTATGCAGACGGTTATGGTAAAGAAAGTCAGGACGTTTTAGTTTCTGCATTTATGGCCGCGTATACAGGTAAAGATGCCGGTTCATCAAAGTTAAACTCCTTCCCAAGCATTCCGCTACCAAACTGGAATTTAACTTATAGTGGTTTAACCCGTATCCCTTTTATTGCAGATAGATTATCATCAGTAGATATCAGACACGGTTACCGCTCTACTTACAACATTAATGGCTTTAATTCTCTGCTTCGTTACGACGAAAACAATGGATTTTCTAACATCAGGGACGCAAATCAAAACTTTTTGCCAGAATATCAGTTTGCGCAGGTAACCATATCAGAATACTTTTCTCCATTAATTGGGATTGATACCAGGTTTAAAAATAACATTACAGCAAGCTTTGAACTGAACAGGTCAAGATTGTTAGGTTTAAGTTTAGCAAATAGCCAGCTGGCGCAGTTATCAGAAAATAACATGGTGTTTGGTTTAGGCTACCGCACCAATAAATTCCGTTTTCCATTTGGATGGTTTAAAAGCGTAAAAATGGATAACAATATGGACTTTAAATTAGATGTGGCTATCCGTGATAATAAAACGGTTATTTATCGTGCCGATGTTAGTACCTCGGAGATATCATCGGGTGCTAAAAACATTACTTTAAGGCCAAGCGTGGATTATGTACTGAATCAGAAATTTAACATTAAATTATTTTACGATTCGAACATTACAAAACCATATACCTCGCAAACATTTAATACATCGTTCAGTAATTTTGGATTTAGTTTAAGGTTTACGTTTAATTAGAAGAATCTTAAATCGTATTCAAAATATTATTTAACTTTGGCACAAATTAATAAAGAACAAATGAATTTTCCATCAGAATTAAAATACACTAAAGACCACGAGTGGGTTAAAGTTGAAGGTAACGAAGCATTTATCGGAATTACCGATTTTGCACAACGTGAATTAGGCGATATCGTTTACATTGATATTAACTCAATTGGTGAAGAAGTAGCTAAAGAAGAAGTTTTTGGAACAGTTGAAGCTGTAAAAACGGTATCTGATTTATTTATGCCTGTTACCGGAACTGTATTAGAAATCAATTCGGAATTAAACGATAATCCGGAATTGGTAAATGCTGATCCATATGGCAAAGGCTGGATGGTGAAAGTATCTTTAAGTGATTTAGCAGAAGTAGAAGGTTTATTAACCGCAGAAGCTTATCAGGCTTTAGTAGGCGCATAGAAATACATGTACAAAGCACTAAAACGACAAAAATGGGCCATCTTTTGGACTGTGGTCATTTTAGTGCTTTGTAATATGAGAATGCCTGAAACGGAAAGCGGTGGTTTTTTCTTTGAGGGATTTGATAAGATGGCCCATCTGGGTTTTTTCTTTATCCTTTCTGTACTTTTGTTCTACGGAAAAATAAAATATCAGCATAGCTTCGGTTTCAGAACTTTAACGATCTTCAAAATATTACTGATTAATGCCATAATAGGTGGTGGGATAGAATTATTACAATGGAAGGTTTTTACCTACCGGTCTGCCGAATGGTGGGATTTTACCTGTGATATGCTTGGTGCCTGTATGGCTGTTTTTAGTTATGTTTTGTTACATAAATTAAATTTCAATGAAAAAGATAGTTAGTTTAATGTGCCTGATTGTGGTTATAAGCCTAAGTGGATGCGGTATTTTTAAAAAAGGATGCAACTGCCCTAAAGTATATTATCAAAGCTATCCTGCACAACGCAAATAACAATTTTTATATCCCCTGGTCAAAATATAGCCCATCCCCATCCGGCTGTATTTAAAATGTTACCTGACTTTTAACAATTCTTAACAAACCTTTCAGCATTACACTAGTCTGATAGCATAGTTTTGTAATTAGTATATCTAAATTTTTTTAATGAAAAAGAACTTTCAAGGAGCAATATTACTTGTTCTTATATGCTGTGGATACGTTGCGCACGCTCAAAATACAGGCGCTATAAGTGGTAAACTGGTAAATGCCAAAGATAAACAACCTATAGATTTTGCAACTGTGGCCATTAAAAGCCTAAAGGATTCGAGTGTAGTTGCTTCAGGACAAACTAATCCGGATGGAACTTTTTCATTCAAAAATATTGCGGCTGGTAAATACCGCATTTTTGCAGCTTTTTTAGGTTTAAAAACCACCACAAAAGATGTTGAAGTGGCAAAAGCAGCCGTAAATGTTGGCGAAATACAGATGGCCGATGACGGGGTAGATTTAAAAACCGTTAACGTAACGGCGACAATTCCAATCGTTGTAAAAAAAGACACGCTTGAATTTGACGCTAAATCTATAAAGGTTAGAGAAAACGCAGTGGTGGAAGACCTTTTAAAGAAAGTGCCGGGCGTGGAAGTAGCTAAAGACGGTAGTGTGAAAGCACAGGGCGAAACCATTACGAAAGTAAAAGTAGATGGCAAAGAGTTTTTTGGAAACGATCCGCTATTGGCGACTAAAAACCTGCCTGCAGATATGGTTGATAAAATCCAGGTAATTGACGAACTTTCAGAACAGGCGCAGTTTACTGGTATTGATGATGGAACGAGAAATAAAATTCTGAACATTACCACGAAAAATGGAATGAAACACGGTTACTTTGGAAACAGTACAGTTGGTTATGGATCTGATGACCGTTATGATGCCAGTTTAAACGTTAATAAGTTTGATAATGATCAGCAGATTAGTTTTATCGGACAATTTAATAACGTTAATAAACAAAACTTTGGTCAAGGCGGTGGCGTGGGTAACGGCTTTGGTGGAGGTGGTGGCGGCCGTGGTGGTAATGGTGGCGGCGGATCTGGTGGAAGCGGCGGTATTACCAATACGAATGCAGCTGGTTTAAACTTTGCCAATGTCTATGGAGACGGAACCCAGGTTCAGGCCAGTTATTTCTTTAATAAAGCAAGCTCAGAAAGTATCCAGAATTCAACTACCCAAAATTTATTGGGAACCACAACTTCAAATATTTTTCAAAACTCTAACAGTAACACTGACCGGACCAATCACCGCTTCAATTTTATGATAGATACTAAAATTGATCCTTCTTTATCTATTAAAATTCAACCCAACGTAGCCTTTACCGAAACAGACGGGAACAGCCTTGTTACTTACAACAGTGATGATGTAACTTCATCCAGGAACGGTTTTCAACGAAATACAACCAGTGCCTCTACACCCGCAATTAGCAATAATTTATTGGTTAGAAAAAGTTTTAAACGCAGAGGGCGTACTTTATCCTTAAATGTTAACACTAATATTAACGATAATGATGGTACTAACCTGAACTTCAGGCAGGATACAATTATGTTGGCAGGGATTACAACATATCCATTAACCAATCAGTTAAATAATACCAATAGTCATTCTATCAATAATACAACCAGACTTGTTTATACGGAACCATTGAATAAAACTTTAAGCCTGGAGTTTAATTATCAAAACGGTTATTCTAACAACGATTCGCAACGCGACGTGTATAATTATAATCCGCTTACACTGCAATATGATTTATTGGATGATTACTATTCAAATATTTATAACAACCGTACTTTAACCAATGCAGCAGGGTTAAGTTTTACTACAACCGAGAAAAAATACAACTGGAATATTGGCGTTGCAGCGCAACAAACCAATAGGGTAAATACAAACCTGACCACGGGGCTCAGACGTACACAAAATTTTATAAACATTACGCCTTCGGCACAGTTCAGGTATAATTTCAGTAACCGTAAACGTTTATTTATTAATTATCGCGGTTCTACTAATCAGCCTTCTATCGATCAGATTCAACCTATACCGGATAATACCAATTCGAATACTTCTTATGTTGGTAACCCTAATTTAAAACCATCTTTTAATAACCAATTGAGAATCAATTTTAACAATTTTAATATTGAAACCGGTCGGTTTTTCTTTGCGGGTATAAATTTAACCCAAACCTTTAACAGTATTGGTAATAGTGTTAGACCACTTGCAGGTGGTAAACAGGAGGTAGGTTATATAAATGTTGATGGCGTTTATTCAGGTAACGCAAATGCAACCTGGTCTTTACCTTTAATGGCCGAGCGTAAATTAACCCTTAACATTTCAGGAAATGGATCTTACAGCAGAAATGTAAACTTCATTACACCGGTGGGTTCTAGTATTCCAACCAAAAATATAACCAACAGTTATACCATATCTAACGGTTATAAATTGGTAACAAACGTAGATAAGTTTGATTTAACAGGCGGTATTACCGGAAGTTATACCCATTCAACTTTCTCCGCTCAACAATCGGCTAATACACAATATTATACCATTAACCCAAGTTTTGATATCAGTTATGTGCTTCCGGCCAATATCCGACTTGCACTGGATATAGATTACTTTAGAAATTTTGGTGGAGGCGATTTATACAATCGGGAATACACAATCCTGAACCCGTATATCAGCCGTCAGTTCTTTAAAAACCGCGGAACATTTAAATTCTCTGTAAACGATGCTTTAAATCAAAACTCAGGAATTTCAAGAACAACTTCAGGTACTTCTATAACGGATTTAAATTATAATGTATTAAAACGTTACTACATGTTATCGTTCACCTATTCATTAACCCGTATTGGGGGCAGAAACATGGGCTCTGATATGCAAATGCCCGGACAACGTGGTGGGGGCAACGGTGGTGGCATGCGCATGAGAATGTAATTTGTATTTCAAATAATAAAAGAGGCTCGTTTTTAATGAGCCTCTTTTGCATACATAACTTTTTGCATACACTTCTACCGATTCATGACTCGGCTGGTAAAACTTTAGTTTAGGATGATTTATCTTATTTGGAATAAATCTAAAGAAAGGTTAACTTGCGACAAATTTAGCACATGAAACTTTCGCATTTAAAGGTTGGGCAAACAGGAACAATAGTGGCATTTACAGATTTGGAAATGTCGGTTAAACTGATGGAAATGGGCTGCTTGCCGGGCGAAGTTGTAGAAGTAGAGCGTTTTGCTCCACTTGGCGATCCGATGGCCATTCGTGTGGCGGGCTATCAACTTTGCTTACGTAAAAGTGAGGCCGAAGTTATTATCATTCAATAAATAAGCTGGTTTGGATATTAAAGTTGCGTTAGTTGGAAATCCCAATACAGGTAAATCTACTCTCTTTAACCGTTTAACAGGGTTAAATCAAAAAATAGGAAATTTTCCAGGCATTACTGTAGATAAGAAAACAGGTGTTGCAAAACTTAGCGGAGACAAAGAAGCCGAAATTATCGATTTACCCGGTACATACAGTTTGTATCCAAAAAGTAATGATGAGAGTATCGTTTTTCAGGTTTTGGCCGATAAAGGCAATAGTAGCCATCCCGACGTTATCGTTTTAGTTACCGATGCATCCAACCTGAAACGTAATATGCTTTTATATTCTCAGGTTGCCGATCTGGGAATCCCAATGATTCTTGCCTTAAATATGGTAGATTTATCAACCAAACAAGGCATTGAAATTAATACCGATAAGCTCGCCGGAAAACTGGGTGTTCAGGTGGTAAACATCTCGGCCAGAAACAATATAGGTCTTGATAAATTAAAAGAAGCAATAGCCAATACAACTAAAATAGCCACCCAGATTAATGAAGTCGATCTTCATTTCCTTGCTCCAGAAGCTATTAATGCCATAAAAGAAAGAATAAATACAGATAATAATTATTATGCGTTGCAGGTTTTGCATCAGCATGAACATTTAACTTTTTTTGATGAAAAAGATCAGTTAGAAATTGAAGAGATTGAACAATCCCATCATTTCGAATCCTCTAAAGCACAAGCCGCCGAAACCATTGCCCGCTATAAACATTTAGGTACCATCTTATCAGATGTGGTTATTGATAAAGGCACCGCTAAAAAGTTTTCATTCAGCGATAAACTGGACGCCGTTTTAACGCATAAAGTTTGGGGCTTTGCCATTTTCCTGCTTATTTTATTCATCATTTTTAATGCCATATTTGCCTGGTCATCCTATCCAATGGCCTGGATTGAAACGGGTTTTGGCTGGATTACCTCTTCCGGGCACGAATACTTGCCCGCAGGTATGCTAACCGATCTTTTACTGGATGGTGTAGTGGCCGGTTTAGGCGGTATTTTTGTCTTTATCCCTCAAATCGCCATATTATTTGCATTTATCTCCATTTTGGAAGACACCGGCTACATGGCCAGGGTAACCTTTATGATGGATAAAATTATGAGTAAGGTTGGTCTTAACGGTAAGTCGGTAGTGCCTATGATTGGAGGTTTAGCCTGTGCAGTTCCTTCCATAATGGCCGCAAGAAATATCGAAAACTGGAAAGACAGGATGATTACCATTATGGTTACCCCTTTAATAAGCTGTTCGGCAAGGTTACCGGTTTATATCCTCTTAATTTCAATTATAATACCTTCCAGAAATATTATGGGTATTGTAAACATCCAGGGACTGGCATTAATGGTTATGTACCTGGTGAGCTTCGTTGCCGCGGTTTTAGTGGCGTGGGTAATGAAGGTTGTAATTAAATCAAAAGAAAAATCTTATTTCATTATGGAACTACCGGTTTACCGCATGCCAAGATGGAAAAATGTTTTCTATACCATGTACGAGAAATCTAAAACATTTGTTTTTGAAGCCGGTAAGGTAATTATCGCCATTTCGATTATACTTTGGGTGATGGCATCTTTTGGACCGGGAAACCGTTTTGAGAATATTGATAAAAAATACGAATCTGCTTTAACAGATACCACAAAAAATACAGACCACATAAAAACTTTAGTGGCGACAGAGAAACTTGAAAATTCTTATGTTGGTATTCTTGGTCATTTTATTGAACCTGCAATACGCCCGCTTGGTTACGATTGGAAGATAGGCATAGGCTTAATCACCTCTTTCGCTGCAAGGGAAGCCTTTGTTGGTACTATGGCTACCATTTATAGTGTAGATGGCGGAGGGGAAGATAGCACGACCATAAGAGAAAGAATGGCTGCTTCTGTAAATAGCAAAACCGGTTTGCCCGTTTACTCATTTGCAGCAGGTATATCCTTAATGCTTTTCTACGCTTTCGCTATGCAATGCATGAGTACGGTTGCCATTGTATACCGAGAAACAAAAGGATGGAAATGGCCCGTAATTCAGCTGGCTTATATGACAACCATGGCCTATCTTGCTGCATTAGTTGCTTATCAGTTGTTAAAATAGGTTTCTGTCTTCACTCTTTTTGCGTAACTGGGGCAATCTGATTGGAGCCTAAGCATGTTATTCTGGATTTGGAGAGCAGAGATAGAGCAATGATTAAAATTTCTTCCCGCTTTGCACTTAATCCCCGATTGAAAAAATCGGGGGATACCGTTGCAATCGGGTCTAAATGGCTGCTGTAGTATAATTATTTAAGACCAGATACCACACCAGGCTAAATTTTCACTTTAGTATTTCCGCTTTAATCTTAAACACTATCCCAATTCTATTTGTCTTTTAATACTTTCTTCTAACGAGATTAACGTTTCTGTACGTTGGATGCCATTAACAGCCTGTATCTCTTCATTCAATACATGACGCAGGTGATTCGTATCTCTGCAGATAATTTTGGCAAACATACTATATGCCCCGGTAGTGTAATGTAATTCTACTACTTCTTTAATTTTACTCAATTGAGCAACTGCATCCTTATACTGAATCCCTTTTTCTAAATAAATACCCAGAAAAGCACAGATATCGTAACCCGCCTTCTGTGGGTCGATGATTAAATGTGAGCCTTTAATAATACCCATCTCATGTAATTTTTTCATTCTTACATGTATAGTGCCACCCGAAACAATCAAATCTTTTGCAATTTCTGTATAAGGTTTAGTGGCATCCTGCATTAATTGTTTCAATATATCAATGTCCAGGTTGTCAATTTCTAAATTGGAATTGTCTTTTTTAAGCATATTTTTGAATTTTGATAATCAAATTTAAAATAATTTATTAATATCACAAAAATAAAATTAAATGTTTAAAATATTTGCAAGATATTGCTTGTTCCTTTACATTTGTATCAAGCAATTAACAAAAAGGAACGTTCTTTTAAATGCTAAACATACTGTAGGGTGGTGAAACAGGCAGACACACCTCCTTGTCTCGGTGGCGGAGAATATGGAAAACCAGCAATGGCTAACCACTCCTTGAAGGTTCGATTCCTTCCCCTACAGCTGTTTTAGTTCAGAGTCAGAAGCCCTTAGTCTTTAATAGAGATTAAGGCTCGACTTAACACTAAAAACTATATAATGTTGGGTGGTGAAATTGGCAGACACGCCTCCTTGTCTCGGTGGTGGGGAATAATGGGACAAACGCAGTTTATTGGGTTGACCACAATTAATTTTTTGAACTGTAGCTAACTACCCCTTGAAGGTTCGACTCCTTCCCCAACAGCATTTTTTATGAATAATAAGTTAGTTAATCGAGCAATCTGGATGGGTTGCTCTTTTTCTTTTTAAATATTATTCTAAATGGCCGTGTAAATTTTTTGTTAACTTTTTCATGCCTGCGCTATTATCCACTGTAAATAATTCATTATATTTCAGCCCAAATCCCGTATCGGTTTGTATCAGTAATAAATGAAAGAGAAAATTCTAATTAAAGACATCGCAAGTCAACTAAATGTTTCTATAACCACAGTATCTTTTGTAATTAATGGAAAAGCAAAAGAAAAAAATATCAGTGACGCCCTCGCTAAAAGAGTTTTGGATCTGGTTGAAAAACTCGACTATCAGCCAAATGCGCTTGCCAAAAGTTTAAGAACCGGCAAAACAAAGATTCTAGGTTTTTTAGTAGATGATATTTCTGAACCCTTTTTCTCCGGAATCGCTCGTTTTATTGATGAAAAAGCTTCAGAAATGGGCTATAAAATTCTTTTTAGCAGCACCAGGAATGATCAGAAGAAAGCCATAGAATTACTCCAGATTTTTAGAGACAGGCATGTTGATGGTTATATTATTGCACTTCCCGAAGGGCTGGAAAATGAAATCAGTAAGTTAATCCAAACAAAAAAACCAGTCGTGCTATTTGATAGGTATGTGCCTGAGTTAAAAACAGATTATGTGGTTATCGATAATCAGGGGAGTACTTATGAAGCCACTCAACATTTAATTGATAACGGATATAAAAATATTGGCTTTATAACCATTGATACAGAACAGCAGCAAATGATTGATCGCCTGGCTGGTTATGAGCAAGCCATTAAGGAACACAATCTATCTTTACACATTAAGAAATTAAATTATGTAAATTCTGCTGATTCCATTAAACAAATGACTCACTTTTTTAGTACAGAAGAGGGACTGGATGCTGTAATATTTGCAGCGAATTATATTTGCATGGATGGTTTAAGAACTTTCAGACAAATGGAAATTAATATCCTTGAAGATCTTGCAGTCGTTTCTTTTGATGATTTCGAATTACTGGAGTTTTGTAACCCACCAGTTACTGCAATAGCACAACCACTGGAAGCCATTGCAGAAAGAATTATGAAAACCTTATTGTCAAAACTTAATTCAGATAAAGGCAGTTCTGAATATACTGAATCTATTTTGCCGGCTGTTTTGAATATAAGAGGATCCAGTTTAAGGAAGAGCCAAACAGTTAAATAGTTAAAAATAAAAAAGGGAGCAGATCATCTGCTCCCTTTTCAAAATATTTAGTTTTACTGTTCTTTAAACAGTCATAACGTCTTTTTCTTTAGCTTCGGCGTGCTTATCTACTTTAATGATATAAGCATCTGTTAACTTTTGCACTTCGCCTTCTCCGGTTTTAATTTCATCGTCAGAAACTCCGTCCCCTTTTAATTTTTTAATCTTTTCGTTGGCATCTTTACGGATGTTACGAACAGTAATGCGGCCGCGTTCTGCTTCTTCTTTTACCTTTTTAACTAAATCTTTACGACGTTCTTCAGTTAAAGGAGGTACAACTAAACGGATTACAATACCATCATTTTGAGGATTAATTCCGATGTTGGCTTCTTGTATAGCTCTCTCAATAGGCACTAAAAGAGATTTTTCCCAGGGTTGAACAATAAGCGTTCTTGCATCCGGCGTATTAATACTTGCCACCTGCGAAAGTGCTGTTGATGCACCATAGTAATCAACAAAAATACCATCAAGCATTCCTGCCGAGGCTTTTCCGGCTCTGATTTTGGTTAATTCAGATTCACAATGATCAATAGCTTTATCCATTGAAGATTGAGCATCCATTAATTGTAACTTTATGAGGTCATTCATAATTGTGTGTATTTCTACAAAAATATAAATATTATTTTATTTCTCTGCTTCGGTATTCATGTGAATATCCCACAAGCAAGCCCATGATATACCAGGGATTGAGTTATGAGAATAGAAGTTGAAGCCGGGAAAAATGTTTTTTTATCTTACCAGTGTACCAATTGGTTCACCAATGGCAATTTTCATAAAATTACCATGTTTATTCATATCAAAAACAATAATTGGAACTTTGTTTTCTTCACAAAGTGTAAAAGCCGTCATATCCATAACATTCAGACCTTTATCATAAACCTCTTTGAAAGAAATTTCGGTGTATTTAGTCGCATTTGGATCTTTTTCAGGATCAGCAGTATAAATGCCATCTACACGTGTACCTTTTAACACAGCATCTGCTTTAATTTCAATGGCCCGTAATGCAGCAGCAGAATCGGTTGTGAAATATGGATTACCTGTACCTGCTCCAAAAATAACAATACGGCCTTTTTCTAAGTGACGAACAGCTCTTCTGCGGATAAATGGTTCGCAAATTTGTTCCATTTTAATGGCTGTAAGTAAACGGGTTTTTAAACCAACTTTTTCCAGAGCATCTTGCAAAGCCATAGAATTTATTACCGTAGCAAGCATGCCCATGTAATCGGCCTGCGCCCTGTCCATTCCACTTTTTTCGGCACTTAAACCTCTAAAAATATTTCCACCACCAATTACGATTGCGATTTCAAGGCCTTTATCGTGTACAGCTTTTATGTCTTCAGCATACTGTTTAACACGTTCATTGTCAATGCCATATTGTTTTTCGCCCATTAGCGACTCGCCGCTAAGTTTAAGTAGGATGCGTTTGTACTTCATGACCCCAAAAATATTAACAATTTTTTACTTACGGGCTATCGTTTTAATAATTGATGTAAATATTTAATTAGGTTAAGTGTAATTAATAAAAAGGGACGATATTTTCTTATCGCCCCTTTTGTTATCAGATTGGATTAGTTATTGTGCTTTAGCAAGCCATAACGATGCATTTAAATGCAAAGCCGGATGAGAGGTGTATCCAGACGGTGCATCGCCAGACCAGCCATTAAATAGATTATCATTTGTATCTCCGGTTCCGTCATCAGAAGAAGAACTATCGCCAACAAAAGCTACTCTGCCGCTTCCATAAGTCGAAATTAGTGCCATAACGCCATTGTTACTACCTAAAGTACTGCTCATTCTCCAAAATAACCCCTGAACAGTAGAGTTTTGCGCAGGAAATAGGGTTGCAGTTGCACCATTATAGAAAGCTAATTTTGAAGCATTTCCGGCAGCTCCATTTAAAACCAGATTAGCACTAGTGCTGGTTCCAGTGTAAACCTTGGTACTTGGTTGTTCGCTGATGTCAACATAATCCACATTGAAACCAAAAGGCTTGTTATTGTTAATGCCATTATTGCTCATTAAATCATTCCAAACTCTTGGCGAATCGTAACCATCACCATCTCTGTCTGAAGGATTATAACCATTGGCATCTGTTCCGGCTGTACTTGCCGCAGTATGATCGGCCACCATCATTAAACCACCACCGTTAGCCACAAAATTCATAATTGCAGTTTTCTCAGCAGCAGTAAATAATTTATTTGGTTCAATAACGACATATACATCGTAATTTTTTAAATCCTGTGGATTAGAAGTATCTCCATAAGTGATCGCGGTACCAACGGGTAAAGTTTCTACCAGCTCACCACGCTTTACCAGTTCTACCGCCCAGGCAGACATGGCGCCTTTCCAATAGGTTTCAGGAGTTGAGGCAGTTATACCGGTGTAAGATGGTGTTGGAAATCTTTGTGCTTTAAGTTCAACAGTTGTTCCACCCTGATAGCTTGGAACATTTTCAGTTCCATCTGCATCTATTTGCCAGTCGGCACTACCTGCATTTTCTAGTTTTGAAGCATCAAATAAAAACTTCTTACCAGTAATTACAGGATTTGTTCCCGGATCAGTGCCACCACCATTATCGTTAATGGTAATATCATCAAAATTAATTCTGTTTGAAGCACCTGAAAGTTTCCTGATTTCTAAGCGAACATTTCCGGTAAGATTTAACGTAAATAATTGTGTTTGTAGGGTTGATGTACTGGTTATGTTAGCGCCAGACTGTGTCCAGCTGCTTCCACCATTGGTTGAATACCATAAACCCCACTGACTGGCTGCATCGGTACCATAAGTAGCATGTTGAATGCTTACTGTATTAATGCCTGTTGCAATGTCAAACTGCATGGTGATTTTTCCCGAATTACGAATACGGGCAGACCATGATCCATTTTTTTTATCTGCAGCAAGATTTCCGATTAAGGCATCGAATAAATTCCACGATTTCCCGTTAAGCGTAACATCATCCCCACTTGCTGAGCCTGCAGGAGAAACATCATAAGCCGTTTTAGGGCTGGTTGAACCTACTTCAAAATTTTCTACAGTTTGTACGGCAAGTGCAGCATTTGCAGAAGCAACTCCTAATGATTTTGTCTTAAGGGAAGCACTTTGACTGGTTTCAATTTCTTGTTTTTTACAGCCGTTAAAGCTTAATAATGTTGCAAACGCAATAAAAGCGATGCCGGTTAATTTTAATTGTTTTTTCATAATAATTAATAGATTGAAAATGTTTAATGCCTTAAACCTACCTTAATTATGTTAATCAATTGTTGTCCCCTTATTACATTTAGATTATCACTTTTTTGATAAAAAAATGGCTGGGTTGATATTCAACCCAGCCATTTTTAATTGCTTATATAGTTTAAAAAGATTATTGATTAAATCTATATCTTAATCCGAACTGGATTCTCCAGCGGGCAGTTTCATCAATACTGCTTGAAAATGTATTAACTAAAGGTACGTTGTTCTCTGCATTTAGGTAAGGGAAAGAAAATGTAGGTTTACCTGATACGGCATCCACTCCTTTAAAGTTAAGAAGGCCATTAGCTCTATTGGCAAATTTTGGAACTCCCCAGGTTTTATTGATCATATTTCCAAAATTGAAAATATCAAAAGTAAGTTGAAGCGAATGCTTTTTACCTTTCAGGCTTGCAAATAAATCTTGTGCAAGGCGAATATCAAGCGTACCGATTACATTACCAACAAGGCCATTTCTTTGTGCATACTGACCTCTCTTTTTATTCAAATAGCTATCCTGACTGATGTAGCTGTTTAATTGAGCCCAAAGCTGATCAGCCGTGCGGGTATCACCGGCATTTTCTGGTACTAAAACAATATCAGATTTATTTGCCGGTACAAAAATTAAATCGTTGCCACTTAAACCATCATTGTTTAAATCGTTTCCATAAGTATAAGAATACCTGAAACCATCTTGCAATTGGTAGAACATAGAAAATGTTGTTCCTAAGTGGTTGATATACTCTTTTCTGTAAACTACAGATGCAATAAAACGGTTTTTAACCATGTAGCTTGAATATGAAAGTGCATCTGTATTTGGGCTGCCGGAAACCTGACGATCTCTCCACATCGATTGAGCAATAGAGCCACCATCATTAACTGATCTTGAGTCGGTATAAGTATAGCCAGCGGTCGCAAAAAGACCACCTGCAAACTCTTTTGATAATGTTCCGGTGATTGATAAGCTATGGCCTTTATTGGTATTGGTCATTACAATTGCATCAGAAATATTTGGATTTGCAGGGGTAGGGGTTGCAGATCCATAAATTCTTGAACTGGTGTATCTCGGACGGTTATCGGCACCTTTTAAAAGGGTATATGCAGAAGTGTTTAAGTTTGCATTGCGGAAATAAACAGAATTAATATCTTTTGAATATAACGCTTCAATGGTTCCGGTAACGCCACCAGGTAATTTCTGGTCGATGGCTAAATTGGAACGCCAAACCTGCATAAATTTAAAATCCTGTTGAGTTACAGCAAGATTATAGGCTGTGTTATTTGCTGCAGTAGCTTTGTTTACATTTCTATAAGCATCAACATTCGGAGTAAAAGGTCTGTTTGTTGGGTTGGTAATAGATTCTGAACCAAACTGAACCCCATTATTACTGGCCTGATTAGATACCCAAACTAGGGGAGGTCTTCCGGTAAATAATCCTGTACCACCTCGTACCTGTGTTTTGCCGGCATTATTCACATCCCAGTTAAAACCTAAACGCGGCGACCACAAAATAGAACTTTTAGGAAACCGGCCAACGTCGATTTTTTCTCCATTTTCGAAAGTTAACTTTTCTACATTTGGATTGCTAAATGATGCGGGTGAAGAAACATTGGTTAAATCTGCACGTAAACCGGCTGTTAATTTTAACTGATCGCTAACGGTAAAAGCATCCTGCGCATACAAACCGTACATATTTGACTGGATTTCTGCATAAGGGAATGATCCATCAGGCATAACCGAATATTGAATCTGGTATTTTGTTGCATTGGATACGCCATTATTTGCACTGTTGTAAAAATCAGCAAGGCTGTTAAAAGTATAGGCGCCATAATAGTTTGGAGCGAAACCGTTAAGCGTTCTGTAGCCTTCATAATTGGCTCCCAATGTTATTTCGTGACGACCTGCATAAATATTAAAGTTATCTGTAATCTGGTAAACTTTAGTCTTTAAGGTGTTAAACGCAGTAAAAGGTTCGTAACCAAAAGCAGTATAAGAACTTCCGTCAGGATTCATAATATCAACAAGAGGAAAAGGTTTGTTACCTTTTGACTCTCTGAAATCGTTCATGCTGTTGTAACCAACCGTTAACTGATTGGAAAATTTATTGTTAAAACGTGTCCTGAACTCCAGATTAACGTTGTCCATGTTATTGTTAATTCCGTAGCCTGCCGATTGAAACGGAAGACCCAATTGTGATGGCTGACGGTTATTTTTTGGCGCACCACTATTACTTGGTAAAATATCTTTGTAAGATCTGAAATAGAAATACTTTAAACTTAAAGTGTTTTTATCATCAATATTGTAATCTAATTTGGCCGATAATTTATCGCTTCTCGTTTTCAAGGCATAGTTTTCATAAGCACCGGGGTCATAGCCAAGCGTTTGCAAGAAAGAACTTAATTTATCTAAATCTTCTCCTTTTGCCTGAGATATATTTGGACCGGTACTTCCACCTCTTGAAGCTGAAAAGCCGGTTCCGGGATCTGATCTTCTTTCTAATTCTCCACTGGCGAAAAAGAATAATTTATTTTTAATAATTGGCCCGCCCAAAGTGAAACCGTAACCTTTAAGGCTAAAGTTAGTTACCGGTGCTTTTAACCCGGCATAATTGTAGTCGCTTACCAAATCCTGATTTCTATAGTAAGTATTTAATGAACCTTGAAACTCATTTGTACCACTTCTGGTTACTGCATTTATTGCTGCACCTGTAAAACCACTTTGACGAATATCATACGGGGCGATATTTACAGTAATTTCTTCAAATGCATCCATGTTAATCGGCTGAGAACTGGTTTGGCTACCAATGGTGCCTTGTAAACCGAAAGCATTATTAAACAGGGCTCCATCTACCGTAAAATTGTTGGCCAGGTTACTTCTTCCTGCAATACTTGGGCTTCCAAACTGTAAAGAGAACTGAGGTGTAAGCTTAACAAAATCGGTAAAACTCCTGTTTAAAGTGGGTAAGTTTTGAATTGCCGTTCTGGAAATATTTTGCGACGCTCCGGTTCTGCCTGAGTTAAAAACTTTGCTTTGTTTGCCCGACACCGTAACCTCAGATAAATTGCTGGCATCTTCGCTTAGGGTAACATTTAAAGTAGAACTTTGGCCAAGGGCTAATTTTTCAATGCGTTGTGTTTGATTTTTGAAACCAATAAAAGACACCGTGATTGAGTAAGGACCACCAATACGCATGGCTGGTAAATTGTAACGGCCATCCGATCGGGTAGAAGTAGCATATCTCGAACCTGATGGTTCGTGTATAGCAATAACAGTAGCTCCGCTGATTGGCCCTTTAGCATCGGCAACCATACCATTTATAGAGGCTGTTGTTTCATTTTGTGCTACAGCATCTATTTTTAAGAGGATTAAAAATAGAAATGTTGTAAACAGAAGTAAGGTTTTTTTCATGAGTAATTTTTTAGCAAAAATACTCCGACTTACTTATAGATAATGTTTTACTTATATTAATTTATTGTTAACTGTTTCCCTTGTTCTGGAAATACTAAATTTAAATTAAATATATTTTCTGAAAGCAGTTGTTGTTTTATTTTCTCGGCGTTATGCTGAGGAGGTTTAATATGGGTTACAATGAAAGAAACTTTTTTAATGGCATTTGCATCCGTCAAGGCTTTAAGCTTGCCAAGTTCACTGAAAAAAAGTTTTGGGGTAAGGTGACCAAATAATTGATTTTCTGGTTGCTCATTTGGGAAAGATACCTCCAGAAACACAGCTTTTAACCGACCTGCATTAATAAGCGGAGCCACGGTTTGCCATAATTTTATGAGTCTGTCCGATTTTTCAATTTCATCTGCACCGGTATCTCCAAGATACAAAACATAACTATTGCCTGCCTGAACTAAAAAAGCGGTGCTTTTATAAGGTTTACCATGACTAAGTTCGTAAGCTTGTACTTTCATGTCAGTTTCTGCAAGGGGATAAACAATCCCTTCTTCGAGTGGGGTATAAGTATATTTTTTTAACTGTGGTTTTTCTCCTTCATTTCCAAAATTGGCCCAGGCGTCCCAGGTAAAATATTTATCTCTAAGAATATTTAGTACGGGCAACATACCATAAATATTTTTTGCAGCATCTGCCGGAGAATTGATAATTAAGCCTGCAACGTGATCTAAATGTGCGTGAGATATTAAATAACCTTTTATCTGTTTGCGTTGAATATCTTCGCTAATGCCTTTTAATGTTTTTTGGTCAATTGCTTTTTGTATTCCGGCATTTATGGTGCCTGCATCTAAACAAACATAATTTTCACTGCCTTTTGGAGCAAGCATATACGCTGATAAATTACTTTCATCATCTCCGCCTTTAACGCCAAGCGGTATTATTTTAAAAGCGGTATTGGTTTGTTGTGACTGAACATGGGTAGCACATATAACCAATAAGAGAAGAATTAAGCTAATCTTTTTTAACATGATAATTTGGATTGAAGAAATACTTTTAAACAAGATTACCTTTAAAGATTACGTTTTTTAAATTCAATTCGTCATCTAAAACGACAAAATCAGCCTGATGCCCAGGTTCAATTGTAGCTGTTAAATTTTCTATACCAATTAATTTAGCCGGATATAATGTGCCCATTTTTAAAGCAACAGGTAAATCGATGTTGCATTTGGTTACGCAATTTTTAACAGCTTGTGGCATTGTAAGTGAAGAACCGGATAGCGTTCCATCGGGCATTACATATTTATCTCCTTTTTTTACATGTTGATATGGCCCGGAAGAACATTCGGTAACCGCATCAGTAATTAAAAATAAGCGGTCCTTTAAAAGTTTCTGAGCAAATTTAACCACTTCAAAATCTAAATGCTGCCCATCGGCAATAATGCTGGCCATTGCTTTGTTATGACTAAAAACTGCAGTTGGGATTCCCGGTTCGCGATGATGGATCGGACTCATTGCATTAAATAAATGCGTAGTGGTTTGAATACCTTTATTGTAAGCTGCTGTAGCTTCATCAAAAGTAGCGTTGCTGTGCCCTAAAGAAACGACTACGCCATGATCCAATAAATACTGGATCACATCATCATCCTGAAGCTCTGGTGCAATGGTCATCATTTTAATTACACCATCACCAAATTCGAGCAATTGTTTAATTTCATCCAATGTCGCTTTGCGAACAAACTCTGGAACATGTGCGCCTAGTCGTTTAGGATTTAAAAATGGTCCTTCTAAATGTAAGCCAAGACAGTTTTTTGCTGTTGCCCAGTGGGCCTTAGCTGCCGTTATACAAGCATTGAAAACTTGAGGCGTATTGGTTGCCATGCAAGCTAAAAAGCCGGTTGTTCCTTTCTTTAGTAAATCATCTTCTATTATCGTTAATGATTCTACAGTAGGATCAGCTGAAAATAACCTTCCGCCAGCACCATAAATCTGAAGATCGATAAATCCGGGAACAACCAGATTTTGAGGATTTTCAGCATATGCTGTCGGTTTAATTTCGCTGATGGTTTTACCCTGAATAAGGATATCCTGATGTGGTAATAGTGTGTCGTTTTTATAAAAGCTACAGTTCTGAAGTAAATTTGCCATGGACTGATTAAACTATTAAAATTAGAATGAGATTCAAATTTGTATTATCTCAAAAAAAGGGTAATTTTCGCAGTAAATATAATTAAATGAAGGGCGAAAAGCATAAAGAAGTTAAATCATCCCAGGTTTTAACAAGCGGTCCATCCAAATTAACCAGTAATATTGTATTGGTTATGATCAGTTTGTATCTTCTCGTAGATTGTGTTCCTGCAATGGAAATTCAGGATCAAATGGGCATTCACTGGCTTTTAATTGCTATACTTAATTTAATTTCGGCCTGTTACATTTTTAGAAATGAAGATTTTAATGCGGCATTAAAACCAGTCTTTAAAAATAGTATTACCTGGCTGTATCTTGCATTTATCATTATTTCAGGCTTATCCATATTTGTTGCCATAAACAAAGTTGAAAGCCTGGTTATTTATGCCCGGTTACTTACTGTTGCAACGGCGTTCTTTATTTTTGGCTTGTTCCTATATAAGCGAAATAATTTATTAAAGAATATTGGTTTTATTGTAACGCTAATTGTGTTGGCCCAATCTTTCTCTGCTGTAATGCAGTTTTATAGCGGTGTGGGTAAAGTTAATCTGTCCATTTTGATTAACAACATACAAAGCACGGCCGGCAATAAAAATATTTTTGCAGCAGCGTTGGTTATAAAAATTCCAATCATTATCTATTGTTTAATTAAAAGAGACGGTTTTGTTAAATATTTAAGTGCATTGTCATTATTGCTGGCGGTTTTAACGGTTTTCCTGATTAATGCCAGATCTGCTTATTTGGGTTTAATTATAAGCTTATTGGTTTTAGTCTGTGGGTTGGCTTACCTGCAAATAAAAAGTAAGGAAATTAAACAGTTTAAATTTAATTCCATATTGCTTTTTGGCGTATATGCTTTTGCTTTTTTTATTAGTCAGAATGCAATTAATAAAGCTTTAAAATCTGATAACACTTCTGTATATGGGACATTCACGAATAGATTAACAACCATTACTGATCAAAATAATGATGCCACCAGTATTCGTTTAAAATACTGGAAAGAGACTGCTAATTTTATTTCTAAAAGACCTTTAACGGGTGTGGGGTATGGAAACTGGAAATTATATTCCCCATTATACACCCGAACACTTTTGGATGATAATGTATTTTCTAAACATCCGCATAACGACTTTTTAGAAATTGCAGGTGAAACAGGGATTCCAAATAGTTTGATCTACTTGTCTATATTTTTGCTTGCCCTTATTTTTACCATTAAAATTGTGTTCTCTAAACATGATTTTGATAAAAAAATGATGGCAATAGTCATTTTTGCAAGTTTGAGTGGTTATTTTATTGATGCCTTTTTTAATTTCCCTTCTGAAAGGCCAAATATTCAGATTCTTCTGGCACTCCTACTGGCTTTTATTATTACCAACTCTATTTCTGATAAAGAAACAGGGGAAAGCATTTCGAAATCAAATTTTAATAAAATCTTTGGAGTATCTGCATTATTGATTAGTGTTATTGTTGTTTACGCTCATTTTACAGTTTTGAAATCGATGAAAGCACAGTTTGTAGTGGATAACGATTTGAACAGCGTTGATAATATTCCAAACGCAATGCCGAAGCTGAAGTTTGCAGAGGTTAATCAAATGTTTCCATCTTTTCCCAACATTGCCGAGAATTCTGAAACTATAGCGTATAAAAAGGCAAAGTATCTGCAAAAGGAGAAAAGATTTGATGAGGCCATTAAGCTGCTGGATAATATGCACGATGTTAGCCCTAATATAGTTTATGATACCTACTTAAAATGTAATATCTATACAGAGATGGGTAAAATAGATAGTGCCACTAAATATAGTAAACTGGCTTTTTATTTAAAACCACGACACTTTTACTATTACAGGATGGCGAGTTATTATGCCGGATTGAAAAAAGACAGCGCTGAGGTGATTAATATGTTTAAACTTTATAACACATACAGGAAAGACGAGCAATCTTATTCTTATTATGCTCAGTCTCTTAAGCTGGCCGGATATAATGATGCCCCGCTACGAAAAATTGTTGATCAAGGTCTGAAGCTTTATCCAAAAGATCAGGCGCTTTTAAATATAAGTGCCTCAATTAAAAAATAATGGGCAAAAAAAAAGTCCCTTTTTCAAGGGACTTTTTTAATATTTAATTAATGCTTATGCACCTAATTGTACACGTTTGAAAGCAGATACCGTTAAACCTTTAGAAGTGTTATCTAAAAATTTACGAACATCTACTGAACTGTCTTTAACAAACTCCTGGTTTAATAAAGTACTGTCTTTGTAGAATTTGTTTAATTTACCAGCAGCAATTTTCTCAACCATTTCTTCTGGTTTACCTTCTTGACGGATTACATCTTTAGCAATTTCGATTTCACGTTCAATAGTAGCAGGATCAACACCATCTTTATCAACAGCAACTGGGTTCATTGCAGCAATTTGCATTGCAACATCTTTACCAGCTTCAGTAATATCAACGCCATTAGCACCTTCAAATACCACTAAAACACCCATTTTGCCATTAGAGTGGATATAAGAAACGATTTTTTCGCCAGATATATTTGCGTACTCTTGAATAACGATTTTCTCTCCGATTTTACCCGTTAGTTCAGTTATGGTTTCGGCAACTGTACGTCCATCTTGCAAAGTAATCGCTGATAATTCTTCAATAGAAGCAGGATTGCTGGTAACTGCAGCAGCTAAAACAGCCTGAGCTAGATTACGGAAATCTTCAACTTTAGAAACTGGTTCAGTTTCACAAGCTAAAGCAACTAATTTGCCATTTGTGCCATCTGCTGAAACATTGATGGATACCAGACCTTCAGAAGTAGCATTACCAGAACGAGCGGCAGATACTTTTTGACCTTTTTTGCGCAATAAATCAACAGCTGCTTCGAAATCGCCATTAGCTTCAACTAAAGCTTTTTTGCAATCCATCATACCAGCACCAGTTTGTTGGCGTAGTTTATTTACATCTGCGGCAGTAATTTGTACTGTAGACATTTTATTTCCTTTTTTAAAATTTACAATCTTGTTATAACAATTACAGGTTACAAGTTACAAGCGCTAAGTTAAACTCATGTTAAGCCAACTTAAAACCTGAAACCAGTAACCTGCAATTAAAAAATATTACTATTCTTCTGTTTTAGCTTCTTCTGATGAAGATGCTTCAACTTCAGCTTCAGCAGTTTTTTTGCGTCTTGGTTCTTTAACCTCTGGCGCATCAGCTGCAGCTTTAACCGCTACTGCTTCTTTTTCTGCTTCGTCATCTTTTTCACGTTTACGCTCATCTAAACCTTCTTCAATAGCTTTGATAATTACATCAGTAATTAAAGAGATTGATTTTGTAGCATCATCATTCGCCGGAATTGGGAAATCGATGTTAGAAGGATCAGAGTTTGTATCAACCATCGCAAAAGTTGGGATGTTTAATTTTAATGCCTCAGTTACTGCGATGTGCTCTTTCTTAACATCAATTAAGAATAAAGCTGCAGGTAAACGGTTTAAATCAGCGATACCACCTAAAAGTGATTCTAATTTAATACGCTCACGCTGAATCATTAAACGCTCTTTTTTAGATAAGATCGCATAAGTACCGTCTTTAGTCATTTTATCGATGTTAGACATCTTTTTAATTGACTTACGAACAGTAGCAAAGTTAGTTAACATACCACCTAACCAACGTTCAGTTACGAAAGGCATATTTACTTTTTTCGCTTGTTCAGCTACGATTCCTTTAGCTTGTTTCTTAGTAGAAACGAATAAAACTTTACGTCCTGATTTTACGATTTGTTTAATCGCAGCCGCAGCTTCTTCAGTTTTAGTTAAAGTTTTGTTTAAATCTATAATGTGAATTCCATTACGCTCCATGAAAATGTAAGGAGCCATTTTTGGATTCCATTTACGGGTAAGGTGACCAAAGTGTACACCTGCATCCAATAAGTCTTGATAAGTTGTTCTTGCCATTGTCTTTGCCTCCTGTGATTAACGTTTACTGAATTGGAATTTCTTACGAGCTTTAGCACGTCCTGGTTTCTTACGCTCAACCATACGCATATCACGCGTCATTAGGCCTTTAGCACGTAATGCAGGTTTTTTCTCCGCATCAAGTTCAACAATCGCTTTAGCAATAGCTAAACGAACAGCTTCTGCTTGTCCTTTGATACCACCACCTTGTACATTTACAGTGATATCGTAACGGCCAACAAGCTCAGAAACTTCTAAACTTTGGTTTACGATATATTGTAGAGGTAAAGTAGGGAAATATACTTTGTGATCTTTACCGTTAACGGTAATTGCGCCAGCACCATCTTTTAAGTAGATACGTGCAACAGCTGTTTTTCTTCTTCCTGAAGTGTTAGTAACTGACATTTCTTAAAGTTTAATGGTTTTTGGAGATTGAGCTGCATGCGGATGAGTTTCACCAGCATAAACAAAAAGATTGGTGTACAATTTTTTGCCCAATTTAGTTTTAGGTAACATACCTCTTACTGCTTTTTCAATTACACGTTGAGGGTGTTTCGCCATTAACTCCTTAGGAGAAATAAAACGTTGACCACCTGGATAACCAGTATAAGAAACATATTGCTTTTCGCTGAATTTGTTTCCTGTCAATTTAACCTTGTCTGCATTAATAACGATAACGTTATCTCCGCAATCTACGTGTGGGGTGTACTCAGGCTTGTTTTTACCACGGATGATCATAGCGATCTTCGATGACAAGCGCCCCAAAATCTCGCCTTGCGCATCAACTACAATCCACTGTTTGTTTACAGTTTTAGCATTGGCCGAGACAGTTTTGTAACTTAACGTATTCACTTGCTTGTATTTAATTTATTAAACAATTATTTATTACCCCATAAAATTCGGGACTGCAAAGATAGATAGAATACTTTTATTATCAAATAGTTGATTGAAAAAAGTTTAGTGTTTTTAAGGGACTATTTATGGTATTTATTTACAGCATCTTAATTGGTAAGGGATTTAATGATTTTTTATCTGCTGTTTAAGAATTGTTATGGCGCTTAATGCACTGCTGTGGCAATCTGATTGAAGCTGCCCGATTTAGATGAATTCTTAGAACAGAGCTATCGCTGGTAGATGCAAAATTGCATAAACAATATACATTATTTAGATAAAAATAATATTTTAGAGGTTGAATTAAAATCCAGGCACTTACAGCATGAAACACGCTTTCTATTATTTATTTTTCGCAGTAGTATTATTTTCCTCGTGCAATAAAGAAAAACTTCCAGTTGATGAAACAAGTGAAAAGAAATGTCGGATAGTTTCCGCTGATATGGTTTTTAATCCGGAAAAGAAAACGGATGCCGCATATTATACTGGTTCAGCAATAGTGAATTACGATGAGAAAAGTAATATAAAAAGTATTATAAGTACTCAGGATAGTGCCTTTAGAAGTTTCTCGGTTCTGTTTACAGCCACTCAATTAACCCTTAAAACAAAATATAACGGTGATTGGATTTATAAGTTAGATGGGCAAGGCAGGGTTATTTATGTAGAGTTCTATAATGGTGCGATTAAAGCTAATCTGGCATATAATGCAGATGGATATCTTTCAAGCCTAATTAAGACAGATTCTTATTCAGGCAGTCAGATGAGCTATACTTTTAACTATGCAGATGGAAATTTGATAAAGGCCACGGGTGTTAATTCGTTAAACGGAAATACAGAAACTTTAGAATATACTTATACTAATGATATTGCTATTGATTTGACCAGCAATGCAAACCCGCTTTATTACCTGGAAATTAATGAGGTTATTCCTGGTTTCTTTGGTAAAACTTCTAAAAATCAATTAAGTTCGGTAAAGCAAACCAGTATGTCTAAAAATTATGGCTCAGGATACTCATTTTCATATTCTTTTCTCCACACCAGGGATTCAGAAGGCAAAATTACTTCAATGAAGATAGGTACTATCTATGCTGAAATTAATCCGGGCGTTCCAAACTATATTAGAGGGAGTTGGAATTCGGTTTACAATTTCAAATATCAATGTGATTGATAACTCTGTAAAAATATTAGGAAAATAAGTTTCACTTCTTGGTGGTTTGAGGTCGCAAATTGCGACCTCAAATGTTTCTGCTCATTTTAAGTTAGCTGTATTATTGCACGGATTTTAATTTGAAGACACCATAATAAACTTAGCGGCTCTGTACCTGATTATTTAAACATGCCTTTAAGTTTGGCCAGTTTCTCTTGTAAATCACCATCAGCATCTTTAGGTTCATTTCGGGGCTTAAAATTTTGCTTTTGGTTATTCGGTTTAAAATCCTGTTTCGGTCTGTTGTCTTTTGGTTTTTCTCTTTCCGTTTTTGGTCTTGGTGTTTCTTCCGTTTTCATGGATAAAGAAATCCGCTTACGGGCTTCATCAACTTCCATAACCGTTACCTCTACTTTTTGATGTACTTTAACCACTTCATTTGGATTAGCAATAAACCGGTTTGCCAGTTGACTGGTATGCACCAATCCATCCTGATGAACACCAATATCAACAAAAGCACCAAAATTGGTAATGTTGGTTACAATACCAGGCAATTTCATACCGATTCTTAAATCTGAAATCGAATTTACACCATCTGTGAAACTAAAAGCCTCAAACTGTTCACGCGGATCACGACCTGGTTTCGCCAACTCTTTTAAAATATCCGTTAGGGTTGGTAAGCCGATTTCATTAGTAACATATTGCTGCAATTTAATTTGCTTTTGCAACTGAGTATCTTTCATTAAAGCAGAAACGGTTGTGCCCAAATCTTTAGCCATCTTATCCACCACTGCATAACGTTCCGGGTGAACACCGCTGGTATCTAAAACATTTTCGGCATTGCGGATGCGTAAGAAACCCGCAGCCTGTTCATAAGCTTTATCACCTAAGCGGGGAACTTTTTTCAAACTCTCCCGATTTTTAAAGGCTCCATTGGTATTCCTATAGTCAACAATGTTCTGTGCTAAGGTTGGGCCTAAACCAGATACATACGCCAAAATTTGTTTTGATGCGGTATTTAATTCAACACCAACGGCATTTACCGCACTAATTACAGTATCATCCAAACTCTGTTGTAATTTATTTTGGTCAACATCGTGCTGATATTGTCCAACACCAATTGATTTTGGATCAATTTTTACGAGTTCAGCCAGTGGGTCCATTAAGCGGCGACCAATTGAAACTGCACCACGGACGGTAATATCCTGAGTTGGAAATTCTTCACGGGCTACCTCTGACGCCGAATAAATAGATGCGCCACTTTCATTAACCATCACAATTGTAACGTGGGGTAAATTCAAACTGCGCACAAAAGCTTCAGTTTCCCGGCCAGCAGTTCCATTTCCAATGGCAATGGCTTCAATATCATACTTCTTGCAAAGTTGTTCTATGGTAAATTCTGCATTTTTAACATTGCCTTGTCCGGTGTGCGGGTAAATAGCGGTATTTTCTAAAAGCTGACCTTGTTTATCCAAACAAACTACCTTACAACCAGTACGGAAACCCGGATCGATAGCCAAAACATTTTTCTGTCCCATTGGAGCGGCTAATAATAATTGGCGGGCATTTTCTGCAAAGACCCGAATGGCTTCTTCATCTGCTTTCTGTTTGGTTAAAACACGAAGCTCTGTTTCCATTGCGGGTTCCAATAAGCGTTTGTAGCCGTCTTCTAAAGCTTGCTGAACTTGTTTAGCGGCTGCATTATTAGCCGTTATAAATTGATTTTCTAAAATAGAAATGGCGTCTTCTTGCGGAGGGAGTGCATCCAAACGAAGGATTAATTCCTTTTCGCCACGACGCATAGCCAGTACGCGGTGTGAAGCTGCTGTTTTTACAGGCTCAGTCCACTCGAAATAATCTTTATATTTTATGCCTTCTTCCTCTTTGCCTTTAATTACTTCGGCTTTAAATTCGGCTTTTTCCTGAAAGTAATGACGCATTTTGGTACGGGCTTCCGCATTTTCAGAAATCATTTCAGCAATAATATCTCTGGCGCCTGCTAAAGCTTCATCTAAAGAGCTTACACCATTTTCAATATCTATAAATTGATCGGCTGTAGTTTCTAAATTGAAACTGCCTTGCTCAAAAATCTGTAAAGCTAAAGGCTCCAAACCTTTTTCTTTTGCCATACTGGCCCTGGTTTTTCGTTTAGGCTTGTACGGCAGGTAAATATCCTCTAAAAGGGAAATGGTTTCGGCTTCGTTAATTTGCTTTTCCAATTCAGGCGTAAGTTTACCCAACTCAGTCATCGATTTTAAAATCGCTTCACGGCGTTTATCTAAATCCCGTAATTGCTGCATTCTATCACGAATAGCTGCAACCTGTACCTCGTCTAAACTTCCGGTTAACTCTTTACGGTAACGGGAAATAAAAGGAACAGTTGCACCTTCATCCAATAAATTGATGGTGGCAGTGACTTGTTTTTCCGCAACTTTTAATTCAGATGCGATGGTTTTATGATGAGCTTGCATTTTTTTTCTAAAATTAAGGGAGGCAAATCTAATCAGGATTTATGATAAATCAGGATTTTTGAAATGAAGTTTTCCACCGGATTTTGTGAGTAAGTTGTTAAACTTAGATAGAATTAATGGCTTGTTACTGGTCTTGACTTTGAATTTTTTTAAGATTCTCGCTTACCCTGAATTTTACGATTTTAGTAATCAAAGCCAAAGGCATAGGTTTACCTATCGGGAACTGTACTGCCCCTTTTGAAGATTTATAACCGGAAAGTTCTTCTTTAAAGGCAATTAATGCTGCGGGCATAGGATAGAAGCCGATGTGTTTTTTATAACCGGCAAAATAAACCAGCATGCCATTTAACTTAAAAGCCGGCATACCATAGCTAATTACTTCTTCGGCCGCTGGAGCAGCTTTTTTTATTGCTGTACGTACTTGTTCCAATATTTTTTGTGTTTCTATAGGAAAGGAAAAGATGTATTCTTCAAAATTTTTAGGTTTTGCAGTCAGCATTTAAAGTTATTTTATAACCTAATATAAAATTATTTGATGGATTTTTAGCAATTAAAAAGGTGTTTCAGGAATTGATTTATGTGCCTCAGCATGACAAATGCTTTATAAGAAAACAAAAAATCCTCTAAGATTTTAAACTTAGAGGATTTTATATTTTAATGTGATTCTTCGCTATGCTCAGAATGACAAATTATTTTTTAACGTACATAGACTCTTTTACGGCTTTAACTACACGCTCTGCATTTGGTAAGCTGGCTGCAATTAAAGTTGGAGAATATGGAAGTGGTACGTCGGCACAAGTAATACGCAATACCGGTGCATCTAAATAATCGAATGCATTTTTTTGTACGTTGAAAGCAATCTCACCCGAAAGTGATGCCAATGGCCATGCTTCTTCAACTACAACTAAACGGTTGGTTTTTTTAACTGATTCGATAATGGTTGCATAATCGATAGGACGTACGGTACGTAAATCAATTACTTCAACATTAATTCCTTCTTTTGCTAATTCTTCTACAGCAGGGTTTACTACACGGGTTAACATTTTACCGAAAGTTACAATGGTAACATCAGTTCCTTGTTTTACTACGTTTGCTTTACCTATTTCGATGTAATATTCGCCTTCAGGTACATCACCCTTATCGCCGTACATTACTTCAGATTCCATAAAAATAACAGGATCCGGATCAATGATAGATTGTTTTAATAAACCTTTGGCATCGTATGGAGTAGCCGGAACAACCACTTTTAATCCTGGTGTATTTGCATACCAGTTTTCGAAGTTTTGTGAGTGCTGTGCACCTAACTGACCTGCGTTACCAGTTGGGCCACGAAATACCATAGGGCAAGAAAACTGACCACCACTCATTGATAAAATTTTAGCCGCACCATTGATAATCTGATCGATTGCTACCAATGAGAAGTTAAATGTCATAAACTCTACAATTGGAATAAGGCCAGCTGTTGCGGCACCAGTTGCAATACCTGCAAAACCTAATTCGGCAATTGGGGTATCAATAATTCGTTTAGCACCAAATTCATCAAGCATGCCCTGACTTACCTTGTATGCTCCGTTATATTCTGCTACTTCTTCACCTAATAAAAAAACGCGGTCATCTTTGCGCATTTCTTCACTCATGGCTTCGCGTAGTGCTTCTCTAAATTGGATTTCTCTCATTGTAAATTTTAATAACAGCGGCAAATATAATTATTAATCGCTTTGAAACCAAAGGCAATAATGCGTGTGTTTTGTAATAATTATAGTTAGTTTGGAAGATTTTTAGTGGTTTTTTGGGCGGCTTTTTTTGATTATAAACTAAAAGGAAAAATAATATTGGGTAATTGCGTTTTTGAAATGGTATTTGTATTAAAGCCTATGCTTTTTTCGAAATATCTTCTCCAAAATGAATAATATTTCCACTATTGTCTAAAATAGAAAACTGGCGCATTTCCCATGGCATATTTTTTAGCTTTCCGTTTGGATGTACAACACCCTGGGCCTCATACTCTGCATAAAGCTTATCTACTTCAGTTACGTAAATATAACATCCCGTATTTTTGGGAACACTTTCATCATCGGTTGGCCAAAGGTGAAGGCCGATTTCATCTTTACTGAGAATTAAATAGCCATCCCAGTTATTATGAAAAGTAAAACCTAATTTTTCTGTATAGAATTTTATGGTTTCAGCAGCGTTTAGGGAAGCCAGTATTGGAGTTGCAGTTTTAAGCATAGTTTTAAATTCTATTTAAAATTAATGATTTGGATTTAACAAACCATAAATCTCACTGTCTAAAAATTGTCCTTTAAAATAATAATCTTCTTTAAAGTAAGCTTCTTTAACAAAGCCATGTTTCTTTAAAATTTGCCTGGAAGCATCGTTACCAGGGTTAATATTAGCTTTTATCGAATGAAGATTCATGTTTTCGAAACCAAAGGCAATGGTTTTAATTAGTGCTTCAGATATAATTCCTTTTCTCCAGTAATCCGGGTGCAACATATAACCAATTTCTGCCCGGTGATTGGCATAATCTGTTCGCCAATAACCTATAGAACCGATCATGTGTGCCGGATTTTCTTTTAGCGCAATTACCCAGGCTAAATTATCGCCCTTTTCAAAACCTTCATTAAAGCTGGTTATAAAAGTTTTGATCTCTGATAAGTCTTTTGGTCTTTCCCGGTCAATATATTGCATAACCGTTTCGTTGGTGCGCAAAGCAAATAGGGCGTCTGCATCAGGTAGTGCATGCTCGCGAAGGATTAACCTATGGGTTTCTAAAGCTGGAAATTGGGTGAAATTTAGATTTAGCATTTGTTATTCCTTTTGTAGCCCAAATTTATATTTATTAGCGAAATTCTTTCACTTCATCATCAAATGATTTCTTTCGATGATGGTTTTCCTGATTCTTGATATAATTGGTTACAATTTCTATGTTCGATTCGCTAACAGAAATTGCAAAATAATCATCTTGCCAAATAAAGGTTTCATGGGTTAGGCGATTTTTATTAATCCAATAAGCTGATTCACCTTTGATGAGCTGGGCAATTTTTGCAATGCTTTGTTCTTTCCCCATCGAAACTAAGCAATGTATGTGTTCTGTATAACCATTGATAGCTTTTAAGAAAATGGATTTCTCTTTACAATTTTCAATAATATGATTTTGAAGTTTATAACGGATGTTCTTTGTTAAATAAGGATGTCGGTTTTTGGTTGAGAACACTAAATGAACCCAAATTTTTACATACGACATATTTTATATTTTGGCTAAAGCCAATGTAATGTTTTTTTTGTAACAGTCAGCTAAAGCAGACTGCAATGAATGGATTCAGAGAGCCAGTTATTTATTGGCGGAATACTAAATGCTAGGAAAACAATTGGCTTTAGCCAAAACTATTTCCCAAACAGGGTTTTATAAATTGAATATTTGTAATTATCAGGAACCTCACTGGCCTTAAAATATGGAGCACCGAAAAGCTCAGTCAGTTTTTCTCTTAATCTGGCCAAAAACTGAGGTTTAATTTCTTCGAGGAAATCGCCGGATAAATTTTGTCTGCCAGTTTTAAACCAAATGCCTTCATTACTCATTGTTTTTACAATATAAAGATTTGGTTCTACACAGGTTTTACCCGAAAACTGCTCATAAGCATAGGTGTAAAGTAAAGTTTGGATTAAAGCCTTATTAATGTGTTTCCCGTCCGAATTAAAGAGTTCGTCTACATCTTTAAAAGTAAGTTTGTCACTCCCTGTTTTATAATCGATGATTTTTGTAACCCCATCTTTAACATCAACACGATCGATATAACCGAATATTTTTACACTTTCTTCCTTGCCATTTAGCGGGAAACTAATTTCTGCCTCAACTTTTTGCTCTAAACTAATAATATTGAAAGGTGTTTGCGAAATGTCCTGATTCAGGATAATGTTTACATAGGCATCAACAATAGCCAAAATTACTTTTTGCATGCCTTTATATTCCACTATCTTATCAGGATGGTTGAACATGATGGCATTGAATGCCTTTTGGATAAATGCAGGAACTTTTTTTCGCTGCTCATTAATACGATCGGCGGTAATTTCTGCATTTCGTAAATCCTGATAGAAATATTCCATCACCTTGTGCAAAATAGATCCGATTTCATTAGCCTCAACAACCGCACTGATTTCTTTGGGTTCTTTAATCCCGGCAATATAATTAAAGAAAAAATCAATCGGATTGGAAATGTATTGCGTTAATGCGGATGGCGAAAGTATTTTCTTTTTATCCAGATATTTCTGTAATGTTTCCTGAATAAAAGCATTACCCGTTTTCTCAATCTGAACGTTTTTAAAAGGCTCCGTTTTTATATCGAGGTTTAACTCATGGTAGGTAAAATCAAACCCACTTTCATATTCCAGCTGTTTTAAAATTCTGCTGGCTTCACCAGAGGTTGATTCATCGGTTAGGCTATTGTAAACAAAATTAATGTGCTTTGCCCTTTGCATTAACCGATAGACCATATAAGAGGAAATGGCATCGAGGTTTTCTAAAACGGGCAAACCATAAACCCGACGAATAGAATCCGGAATGAAACTATTACCGATAGATGATTTTGGAATAATACCTTCATTAAAACCCAGAATAACAACCTTATCGAAATTTAAATTCCTGGTTTCGAGCAATCCCATTACCTGGATGCCGTTTAAAGGGTCGCCGGCCAAGGGAACAGCAATGGACTGAAGTGACTTTTGAACAAGATAAATAACAAATGGAATTTCTTCTTTACCAATGTGGTTACTAAAAGTATCGTGCAGCCGGTTTAACTCCTGAATGGTTTTTACAAAAAGTTCTGCATCTATTTTTTTAAGGGTTTTAGCATTTGATAATCTGGTCAGCACGAAATCCAGCACATCTAATAAATGGGTAACAACATGCTGTGGGTTATCAATTTTTTTATAAAAAACTTCAAATAAGCCATTTTGTCTTAATAGCCGTTTATGGTCTATTTCTACTTCGTTTTCGTTTAATAAGGCCGTTTGGATTTTCTCCCGCATTTTCTGGCTTAAACCAGTTAATGGATGCGTTAAAAAAGCTTCAACATTTTTATAAGTTACCTTATCGTGGTGCAAAATTTCAAGCTGACAGGTTAACCATAAATCAACCAACCCAAAAATACTTGATGTGGACAGAGCGAAACCCATCGTTACGTTCAGGTCAATTTCTTTATCCTTAAATTTAGTTGGAATGGTTTGTAAAGTCGGGATCAGCAAACTTTCGTCAGCTAAAACCACTACTGTTTTACCTACCGTTTCCGAATCGATGTAATCTTCTTCTAAAATATTATTCAGAATTTTTGCTTGCGCAGATTGTCCCTGAACTTTGAAAACATTTACATGATGACCGGCCGATTTCATCAGACTTTCCTGCTCTGCAAATACATTTTTTAAGCCCAGCTGATTAATGTTTTTTCTTAAAAATAAACCCGCTTCCTGCGAAACATCATCTAAATAATAGCTATCAGCGTCAAAATAAAACAAAGCTTTACCGGTTTCCTGTAATTGAGTAAATATTTTGGCTTCGGCACGGCTCAGCGCATTAAAGCCAACAAATATTATTTTTCCTTTATCAAAGTTGGATATAAATTCCTGGTGGTTGGTAATGTCACCGGCCAGATGACGATAAACCGAACCGTTGGTTAAATAGCCCTGTTCTTTTAGAGTAGCCTGAAACTTATGATAAAGTTTGGGCATTCTACGCCACATCTTTATAAATAGTTCCTGCTGTTTTTTATGCTTTCCTTCTGAGTAAGAAGTCCAGAACTGTGAAAGAAACTGATATTGTTCAGGACTTAAATAATCAAAATCCTTATTGATGATGGAAATATCTTCCAAATCGCGATACAACTTTTCAGCATCAACCAAATCGCTGTCAATCTGGTTGAAATCGCTTAAAATAATCTTAGCTAAAGGGAAAAATTTATGACTGGAAATGCTTTCCAGTTTCTCCTCTGCCAGAAGTTGGTTATAGATTTTATGTAAAGTGAAAAATTGCAGATAAAAATCGGCGATTTTGTAACTGGTAGAGTTGGCGAAAAACTCCTGTATGGTAAAAAATGACGGGCTGAAAAAAGGTTTTCCAATTAGATCTGCAAAATGTTTCTGCAAATAAGCCGATGGACGTTTATTGTTAAAAACAATGGCACAGTTTTCTAGCTGAGAACCAAATCTGGTAATTAAATCTTCGGCAACTTCCTGTAAAAAAGGTTTCATCTGCATGTTATACTAATTTCAATTTGCCATTTATGGCATAAAAAAGATAGCCTTTGATGTTTTTATAGCCCATTTCGGCAAGCAATGTTCTGTAATTATCAACCTGTTGGATGTGTTTGTCGCTCTCTTCCAAAGTAAATTTATAGTCGAGAATAATAACCTCATCTGCATGGATTAAAACCCGGTCTGGCCGATGCAGTTTACCATTTACATCTATAATATTTTTCTCGGTGATGCTTTCTGTCGCTTTACTCAAAATGGTTTTAAGTTGAGGATTGTTCAGCACTTCCAAAGCAGATGATATTAAATTTTGTTTTTCTTCTTCTTTTATAATTCCCTGCAATACCAGATTGGTGGTATAATCGGTCACTTCCTTTTCGGTACTCGCACTGGCCAGAATATCGTGCAATAAAGAACCCTTGCGCCCCGATTTTTCGATGTTAACCAAATGTTTTAAATGCTTTTCTTCCGAAGGAATATACAGTTCAGACAAACGTGAAGTGGTTGGGTAGCTTTTTAAATTAATGAAATTTAATTCTTCTGGTTTGCTTTCATTGGTTACATAATCTACAATTTCATAAACGCCGCTTTCATCAAAGTCATTTTCGAAAGTGAGATTTATAACATCGCCCATGTTGGATAATTTCAACTCTTTTTTAGCCATTGTGGCGATGTACAGATAATCTTTTGAACGGGTTGTGGCTACATAAAGCATGTTTAAAGCATCCATATTGTTATAAAGCAGTTCTTCATAATATGCCTTTGCTATAGAAGAATCGGCCAGGGCTTCGCTGTATTTCAAAGGGATGCCACGGAGTTCTTTGTATACGGTTTCTTCAGATGAAACCCAGAAAGTAGCATTTGCTTTACCTTTTATTTCCCAGTTACAAAAAGGGACAAAAACGGCCCTGAAAGCAAGGCCCTTTGATTTATGAATGGTGATAATCTGAATCGCATCGGCACCTTCAGGTGATGGAAGGGATTTTTTTATCCCATCTTCATCCCACCAGGTTAAAAAAGAAATAATACCTTTTTCGCCTAATTTTCCAGCGTTTGCGGTTAAATCTCTAAACGCCAATAAATAGGGCAGGTGTTGGCTAAGGTCTTTTAAATTATAAGCTTCAATTAAAATTTCGACCAGTTCTGGTAGGGGCAATTGTAACCAGGATTGCCAATTTTCGCATAGCGATTGTGGTAAAACCTTAGCCAAAGTACTTAATGAAACATTGTTGAGGTTCAAATAATGGCTAGCATTTGCTTCTTTATCATGCAGGGAATGATAAAGCGCAATACAATTTGCTTTATATAACGCCGTTTGAGCATCTAAGCCGATTAAGGTTTTTAAAGTATTGATAATTAACTGAACTGCTGAGTTGTTCGAAATTAATAAGGCATCACCGGAAAGAACGGGCAATTTTTGCTCCATTAATTTTTGAACCGTTAATAAAGCCTCACTATTAGACCGCACCAAAATGGCAATGTCTTTTAAGACATAGTGTTGTTCATCTTTCAGGTAAAAAATTTCTGCAATGATGTCATCTAAAGCAATATCTCTGAAAACAGTTTCGGTAAAACGAGCTTCGTTTGGTGCATGATCTTTACCAAATTTTTTAATTTTGATGGTGCCCCCTTTTAAGGTATTGGTGGCAAAATTTTGAGTTGAACCGGCATAAATATCCGTAATAATCTGACTGTAGTTCTGCTCATTCCACCAGGTCGAAATGCTTTCGGGCTTGCCAGCTAAATTTTGATTCAGTTCATTTTGCAGGGTTAAAGGAATAGAACGATAAAGGAAATTATTAAACGTGATGATGTTTTCCGCACTGCGATAATTTTCTTCTAAACTTTCTTCTATCACATTGTGTACACCAACATCCAGTTTGGCATGTTTATGCAGAATATTCCAGTCGCCATTACGCCACCGGTAAATGGATTGCTTGGTATCGCCAACAATTAAATGGTCGGTTAAATCCTGACTGGGTGTTGCAATGGCATTGGTTAAAAGGGATTTAAAACTTCCCCATTGGCTGGTTGAGGTATCCTGAAACTCATCAAATAAAAAGTTACGGTACCGGTTACCTACTTTTTCCCAAATAAAGGAAGGATTATCTCCTGCATCTTCGGTAATTCCGGAGATTAATTTTTGTGCATCACTAATTAACAGGTTATCGTTTTCTGCCCGATATTGTTTAAGTAAAACAGCAATTTCCTGCATTAGCCTTAAATAATAAAGGTTTTTATTGAAAGCGATGGCCAAACCATAATTCGGTAAATGTGCCAGATAATGTGTTTTAATCTTTTGTAAAATCGGATTTACGATTTCATAAGCTTCAGGAAAACTTACATTTTTTTGAAACCAGTCATCAGGCTCATCTATATAATTGAAAAGGGGCTCGATTTTAGAAAAATCTCCCCGGGCAACCAATATAATTTTAGCCAAAGGGCTTCTCGACTTTCCCTTTAAATGGTCGTTTTCTACTCCTAAAACACTTAAAGCATCATGCGCATCTGTTGCGAGTTGAATAATCTCATTTTCGAAATTTTTAATTTCATCTTTAGTAACACTAATGTACTTTTTAAAAAGTTCATCAATATTCTCAAGACCAAGCTCTTCGACTGCGGATTCAAAAATCTGGAACCGCTCTGAAAAGATTTCTCCAATCAGGTTATAAAGTTCTATTTTATAGTTCCAACTTTTATTATCGCTGATGCGCTCAATGGCTAAATCAATAATCCATTGTAAAAGCTGTTTATTATCATTTAAAGCTTCGTCCAGTTTATTAACCAAATCGTCTTTAACCTTATCATAATTCATTTCTAAATTATAATCGGCATTTAACCCCAGCTCAAAAGCAAAACCGCGGATAACTTTCTGTACAAAACCATCAATAGTGCTTACTGAAAACCGGCTATAATCATGCAGGATTTTGCGATAGATTTTATCGGCTTTTGATTGAAGTTCTGGTGCGCTTAGCAGAGGGTAGGCAACTAAAATTAATTTTCTGTAATCTTCTATTTTTTTTGAAGGACTCCCTTTTGCCAAACCAACAAGCACCTCTAAAATTCTGGACTTCATTTCTTCGGTAGCCTTATTGGTAAAGGTTACGGCTAAAATTTCCAGGTATTTATTATCTCCGCTAAACAGCAGCGTAAGGTAATGTGCAGTAAGACTGAATGTTTTACCAGAACCGGCAGAAGCTTGAAGAATTTTGAGGGGTTTGGGCATACTTTATTTTTTTATTCCCCTCTGCGGGAGGGGTGGTCAAAGACCAGGGTGTTTTTTAGTGTTTGAGGAATTAATATTTATCACTCCATTCCGTATTCAGTAATAATGTAATTCTCCAACCCAATGATCACAAAATGCATATTTCTCATTACATCTCCAACGGTTATCCTGTATACTTTTAGACCTAAAGAGATTAAATAGTCTTCTCTTATTCTATCATATTCGATTTTATTATCGTGACTTGATCCATCAATCTCTATCACCAATCCAAGTTTCTTAACATAAAAATCAACGATATAGTTTCCAATTACGCGTTGTCTATCAAAATCTATTTTATGAAATTTACCTTTAGTTACCTGCATCCAAAATAGAACTTCAGATAGATTCCCTGCCCGCCTTAAAGATTTTGCTCTTTCTTTTAAATGGGGTTGGTAGGGTAGGTCTGTTACAGGAGCATATTTGATTATCGTATTCTTAATTGTGCACTGCCCATATTTTAACACCCCGTATTGCAGACACTCCTCTTCGAGAGGGGAATTGGATGGTGCAGAATTGGCCGGGCCGTAATTAGATTGTTGCATTTTGGTAAATGGAATTGTGTTTTAAACTTACAACAATTTAAAATTTTCCCGAAATGATGATACTAACAATTGGTTTAATTTGCTTTCTTTTTCTTTTTTGCTAAAACTTTATGACTAATTCTCGCCGGACGTTCTGCCATTTCAATCGGGTAACCCAACAAATCCCGGATTACAACGGATGCACACGCCCCTCCGAAAGCAGCGGGAAGATAAGAAACTGTGCCATAAGCAGAACGTTTAAAATTATTTCCATCGGTCATAATTAAGGAATCTTTGCGCATTTCTTCTGTGGAGAAAACGGTTTTGATCTTATCTGCATTAACCAGTTTATTTAGCCTTTTGCGTACATAACTTGCGAAAACGCACTGATAAGTGTCCGGAAGCAAGGTGATGCGTAATCTTGTTGGATCCATTTTACCGCCAGCACCCATAGAGCTTACAATAGGAATATTTTTTTCTAATGCCGTTGAAAGCAAGGTAATTTTTGGCATTACGCTATCGATACAATCCATCACATAATCGTATCTGGCTTCCAAAATCTCACGGCATTTTTCTGGCGTAAGAAAAGCATTAACCACCTGTAATTTTAAATCAGGATTTATGGACAGTAAACGCTCTTGCATAATCTGTGCCTTACTAACACCATGATTGGTTGCCAGCGCAGGTAATTGTCGGTTTCTGTTACTCGGATCAACAACATCGCCGTCAACAATAGTCATCTCGCCTACACCAGACCGGCAAATAAATTCGGCAGCAAAAGAGCCTACGCCGCCTAAACCGATCACTAAAACGTGCTTGCTTTGCAATTTCTCAATTCCGTCATCGCCAACAAGCAGGGCAGAGCGGGAAAGCCAGGTAACATCAGACATAATCTATGGTGTTTGATTGTATTCTTCGACAAGCTTAGAATGGTTATATTAAATTCAAGTTTTTACAATCGGTAAAAATACGAGCTTTAAGCACTTCAACAGTACAATTTTTCAAAAACGCTGCGGTTTCGTAAATTTCCTCAATTGCTGTTTCTGCATCGTCGGTTTCTAAAAAGAAATGATCAGTTGATTCTACTAATTTTGCTGCACCAGAATTTGGGGTCAGCATTGCTTTTCCAAAGGAAAGTATAAATCCTTTAGCCATTAATTGTCTGCCCAGTTCTTCATTTTTATTAAAACCATGAATAATCATCGGTACTTTTACTTTAAGCCTGTCTTTAATTTCAGCCAGCTCCGAAAAAGATTTAACACAATGTAAAATAAGAGGTTTGTTCAGGCTTTCAGCAAGTTTAATTTGTTGTTCCAAAATGATTGTTTGATTTTCTATAGTTTCGCCTTTCAACCGGTCCAAACCACACTCACCAATCATTTTTACATTGGCCTGTTTTGCTAAAACTGCTAAATACTTTAATTGTGTTTCCAGTTTATCGATTGTTGCGTACCAGGGATGCAAACCAATAGAAATAGGCTTAGTTTTAGGCATTGCCAGAAAAATATCGCTGGTTAACGATAAACTTTGAATGCTGGTTACATCTTTTTTTTGAGCAGACTTATGGGTATGTATGTCTAAAAAATCCATTGCGGTGCAAAGATAAGCTTTTGCGAAAATGTATTTACTCTGTAAAGAATTTGTAAATAATCTATAAAAATAGTCGGCTTTATTATCTTTGTACAATCATTCTAAAAAATTATGAAAACGATATTGACTTTATTGGTTGCGGTATTTGTTTCTACTGCATCATTCGGACAGGCAAAAAAGGAGGCTGTTCATATTTACAATCCACAAGCTAATGCTAAGGCTGATATTGCCGCAGCAGTTGTGAAGGCTGCCAAAGAGAATAAACATGTTTTATTGCAGGTGGGTGGAAACTGGTGTAGCTGGTGTATTGCTTTCCATAATCTGGTAGACAGTACGACGACTTTGAAAAAATACATCAACGATAATTTTGAAACGGTTTTGGTAAACTATAGCCCGGAAAATAAAAATGAAGCTGTTTTAGCCGACTTGGGTTACCCACAACGTTTTGGTTTTCCGGTTTTCTTAATTTTAAATGGTAAAGGAAAAGTATTGCACATTGAGAACTCTGCTTACCTTGAAAGTGATGAAAAAGATGCAAATGGTAAAGCAAAACTAGGCCATGATGTTAAAAAGATCACCTCATTTTTAAAAGGTTGGACAAGTACGGCAGTAAATCCTGAAACTTACAAAGCAAAGGCTAAATAAAATAAGCTATTTAACAAAAAAGCCAGGCAATTTGCCTGGCTTTTTTGTTAATCGTCTAAATCATCTTCATCATCCAAATCTAATTCGTATGATGGTTTCGATGCCTCATCAGCTTGTTCAAGCCTATTTTTATCATGTTCTATGCTAATGTCATCGCCACTAATTTCTTCAATTCCATCCACACCATCTTCTCTGCGTAAAGCATCATTCGGATCATCCGAATAGTTATCTCTTGGATCTACCATAACATTTATGTTTTATTTTAAGATAAGTATTATCGGAGCAAAATTGTTTTAGAAAAAATATTATAAACCGTCACCAAATTTATAAAATGGAGCAACACTAACCGGTAGTTTTCCTGTTGGAACCAATCTGCTATTTACAACTGCTGCAGCAGATATTTGCATATAATCTTCTTTTTGATAAGCTACAATCAGACCTCTGCTTTTTTCCAGTCCCGGTAAGCCAGCTAAATTATATGGATTTGCAAATAATGCAAAAACAGCTTTTTTTCCAGACAATTCCGTAATGAAATTTTTAACACCTGCATTTAATGCGATGTTATTCGCCGGTCTTGAACGACTGTCGTGAATACCAACTATAACCTGATCAAAAGCACCAACTTCTCTCGCTATATTAGAAATCTGACTTGCAGTGGCATCTTTATCCAAAACGTAATAAACAGAATTATAAAAGCCTTTCGATACCTCTTTCTGGAAGGTGGTTACCGATGGAACGCCGATACTAATAATGGCAGTTCTTCTGATTGGAATTAAATTTTTAATATAATCCTTACCTCTTAGTACAGTAACCGAGGCATTGGCAAGCTCCTGCACCAATGCATTACTTTCTTTGCGGTTTAACGCTGAAACGATGCCCTGAGTAACCACGGTATCTCTTTTGTAAAGTCCGGCCCAGTATTTAGCAGTTAAGATTTTACGAACGCTTTCATCAATAACTTTCATATCGATTCTATCTTGTCTTACTGCTCTGCGGACCAATTTAATGGCTCTGTCGCTGTTTTCAGAAAGCTCCAGGATATCATTTCCGGCTATAATACCCATTAAATCTGCTTCACCATTCTTAAAGTATTTTACTACACCTTTCATGTCCATAGCATCAGAAATAATTAAACCTTTAAAGCCTAATTTTTCTTTCAGAATACCTGTGATAATTGGCTTAGAGAGGGTAGAAGGGAGATTTGGAGTATTATCTAAAGAAGGAATATTCATGTGCGCAACCATAATACCCGATGCACCCTGCTTAATAAGTTCTTTAAACGGATACATTTCTAAGGTATCCAAACGGGTTGCGCTAAAGTTTAGCTGAGGCAAATCATAGTGCGAATCTACATCTGTATCGCCATGACCAGGAAAATGTTTAAGCGTAGTTAATAAACCGCCATCTTGCATGCCTTTCATGTAGGCTCCAACCTTCGAAGCTACATTATATTTATTTTCGCCAAAAGAGCGGTAATTAATAACCGGATTTTTAGGATTATTATTTACATCTGCATCAGGAGCTAAGTTCATTTGCATGCCCAGGCGTTTGTAGTCTTTCGCTACCTCAATACCCATTTTATAAAGCAACTCTTTATTTTGAATGGCGCCCAAAGTCATTTGGTAAGGGTATGAAATGGTACTGTCTAAACGCATACCTAAACCCCATTCGCCATCATTTGAAATAATTAAGGGAACGCGGCTTACCTTTTGATAGGCATTTGTTACCGCCGCTTGTCTGCCTGGCCCCCCCTGAAAAAATACAACTCCACCCAGTTGTTCTTTTTTAATTACCATTCCAACGGAGTCAGAATATTTCTTACCCAAATTGGTATGTGCCCTCACAAAAAACATTTGTGCAATACGTTCTCTGCGGTTTAATTTATTAAAAACAGAATCAACCCATTTAGGTTGATTAGCCAGCATTTCTAAATAAGTTTTTCGTTGTGCAAAGCCCGAAAAGGCGGCAGAGCATAAAATAACAAGGATAAATAATCTTTTTTTCACGTATGTTTTGTTGTCTATCTAATTTGCTAAATTAACAATCAAAAGCTCAATTAAGCAAAAACCTGTTCATGTAATTGATTTTATACAATAAATATTTGAAAATGAAAGCATTGGAAACGTTTTGAAAAAATAAAAACATAATGCCAAACCTGTGGTTTTATAAAGGAGCGCTCTTTGTAATTCTAAACACTTAAATTATAAAGCGATGAAAAACACAAACACCCCTAAAAACAATCCAACTACACAAGGAAGTTCAATAGCCGACAGAGCCAACCATGATATAAAGACCGATAAGAAAATTCAGGGCATAACCAATGGAGGTGGACAGCGGTCGGATCAAACGTCAAATAAAGACAATGAGCGGAAACGCGAACATAAAAATTAAAAATAAAACCCCGCACTTGGCGGGGTTTTATTTTGGTGTTTTATCTGGCATTTACATTATAATAATTATAGTCCGTCATTGGAGCACCTGTAATTCCTAAATTATGACAAATTGTAATAATTTGTCCACGGTGATAGGTGCTATGATTAAAAACCTGCATTACATACTCGAAATTCTGAAAATCTGAATGAAACCATGGGCTTTGAACAAAAATACTTTCCTCAAGCGCTGGTGCGTCCATATCATTAATATAATTGGCCAGCATTTCTGATTGTTGCAGGAAAAGATCAAACAACTCTTCAACTTCGCATTGATAATCGTTGGTTATAAACTCCGTTTTGCTAATTACAGAAAACCAATATTCCTGAGTTTGTAAAATATGAATTAATGTTGCTTTTACACTTTTAAAACTCGATTTTACTTCTTGTTCAAGTAAAGTTAAGGGTTGTTTTTTAAGCCAGTTTACAAGGGTCATATTTGCCCAAAAATTGTAGTTGGCATAGTTTTTCATTAATTGAGTAATGGCATTTTCTTTAACCATGGTTTCCGGTAATAATTGTTCCTGTATCATAGATTTTGTTTTGTTTCTACAAATTAAATACCCGGCACTGACAACCCTATGGCAGTTTGAAATTACGAAGAAAATTATTTTTTTGAAATGGTATTTATATTTTAATTGACTAATCAGGCTACAGCTATAAGGAAAAATTTTATGCGGGAATGGTCATCAAATAACTGGTTAGTTTTTTGATTAATCCATTTTCCATTTCAAATACGTCGCAAAATACCAAGTTTAAGCCTTCTCCATCTTTTCGTTTAGTTTTAACGGCTCCTTCAGCAATTACGATATCATTTTCTTCTGTTAACCTGCTTACCGTAATTTCCGGAGGGCCAATAAAATCATCATTTTCAATTTCCTGATCAAAAGCTTCTTTACCGGTTTTTAGATAAACACCCGGCAATTCCCATACTACATCATCAGTAAGGCAGGAAAGAATTTTTGAATGGTCAGTGGCATTAAAACCTTCCATATAACGGGTTACGGTTTCTTTATTTTTACTCATGTTTAATTTTTCTTTTAATAAATCCTGAATACAAGTTAAATATACTTATTGTTTGGTGCAACCGTATTATCTCAAAAAGACACTGCCGCTGCTCTTTATTAAAATTAATTAAACGATCTAAAGCCTCAATGGTTGACAAACAAAAGCTCCGGTATGGTACCAGAGCTTTTTTGTTTTTAAACTGTACTATAGGGATGAGAGGATAATATGAAGAACCTCCATACATGAAAGTACCCATTTCCTGTCCCTTGGTAACTTTAGCACTTATTGAAATGTATTTCTCACCGTGCCATTTTTAAGTCTCGATTTGACGATACAATAGTGCAGTTTTATTTTACTTTTTTTAGGGGGGAAAACATCCTTTTTGTATAATGAAAATACCCTTTTTATGAAGTGAAAATATCCTTTAGACGCATATAAATTGCTTATAGAGAAGCAGATGTGCTTGAATGTTGCCTGGAAATACAAAAATCTATAAACAATAAAACCCGGCTATTGCCAGGCTTTGCTTATAAATTGGCGGAGAGGGCGGGATTCGAACCCGCGGTACCTTGCAGTACACACGCTTTCCAAGCGTGCTCGATCGACCACTCTGACACCTCTCCGTGTGTGGGTTGCAAAAATATAATTTTATATCGCTTAAACAATAAAGCCCTCAACAAAAAATGTTAAGGGCTTGTGTTTTATTTTGAAATAAACGGTTACTAGTCTATTACAGTGATTTTTAACATATTGGTTTTACCTTTAACTTCCATCGGAATGGCAGCGGTATTGATGATGATATCACCTTGTTTAACCAGTTTTTTACTTTTTAAGAACTCGTTAACTTCAATAATGGTATTATCTGTGCTTTCAAATTTATCATAGAAAAAGCCTCTAACGCCCCAAAGTAAACTCACTGTATTTAATAAAGCCCGGTTACTGGTAAAGATAAAAGTTAAAGCTTCCGGACGGTGACTTGAAATTTCAAAAGCGGTATAACCACTTAAAGTCATGGAAACGATACCTATTGCATTGGTTTGTTTTGCTAAAAAGCAAGCTGAATCGCAAATCGCATCACTTAAGAAAGATGGTGATTTTGGTTTTAAAAATTTATCAGGATTGAAAGGATAGTTGTTAACCTCAATGTTCTGAATGATTTTTTGCATGGTTTCGATTACGATCAATGGAAATTCTCCAACCGAAGTTTCGCCACTTAACATTACTGCATCAGCACCATCTAAAACAGAGTTGGCTACATCATTTACCTCTGCACGGGTTGGGCGGGGGGTAGTAATCATGCTTTCCAGCATCTGGGTTGCAATAATTACCGGTTTTGAAGCTGCTCTGCATTTAGCAACAATCATTTTTTGTAGCAATGGAACTTCTTCCATCGGACACTCTACCCCAAGATCGCCACGGGCAACCATAATACCGTCTGTTACAGCGATAATTTCATCGATGTTGGCTATGGCTTCAGGTTTTTCAATTTTAGCGATTACACGGGCTGTTTTACCACGCTCAGCAATTATTTTTTTAAGCTCTATAATGTCTTCAGCTTTACGTACAAAAGATAAACCAATCCATTCTACATCATTTTGAAGAACAAATTCTAAGTTTTCACGATCTTCAGGTGTTAGGGAAGGAATAGAAACTTTAGTATTTGGAAGATTTACACCTTTTCTTGAAGTTAAAATACCACCGTGAACAATTTCACAAAGCACTTCATCTTTTAAATTGGTTTCTAAAACTTTCATTTGCAGTTTTCCATCATCCAAAAGGATAATTTCGCCTGCCTGAACATCCTGAGGGAAGTTTTGGTAAGTAATATAGATACGCTCTTCATTACCAATACATTCGTTGGTGGTAATAATAGTCGTTTTACCATTAATCAGGTTAATACCGCCTTCTTTTACTAAACCAATACGGATTTTAGGGCCTTGTAAATCGGCAAGGATACCCACATTATAATCATATTTTTTGTTCAGATCGCGGATGGTATCTAAAACGGCCTGATGATCTGCCTGTGAACCGTGTGAGAAATTTAAACGGCAAACATCTAATCCGGCATTAAACATACTATATAAAACTTCTGGTTTAGCGGAGGCAGGCCCAAGAGTGGCAACAATTTTAGTTCTTGAATGAAAAGGTTTCATTTATTAATTGATTTTAACAATGCAGTTTCGAAAACGCTAATTAATTGTCTAAATTAATTAAACTGCATCAAATTTTATGTATTTATTGTTTTGTTCTTTCTTTTATAACCCTCAAATATAGTGTATTTAATACACCAAGTATATAATTTTTATATTACCAAATTCTCTTTGCTTTTAAGTTTGGTGGGTTCTATTCTTGCAGCTACTTGTATATCAGGTAGTTTGTTTAATCCGTTTATTAAATAATTAAGATCTTCTTTATCAATAAACTCTCTGATAATGATAAAAAAGTCTACATTACTCATTTCAGGAACCAGCAAACCGTCGCTGCTTTTGTTGCTCAGCAGGTAATATTCTACCTCTCCCTGCTCTACAAAAAAGTAATATTTCGAAAAATACCAGGCTGGTTCGTCAATATTAAAAAATATTTCGTGGTCTTCAACTTTTTCAAATTGCGTGCCCAACCTCGTATTAATTTTGTGGCACAGCACATAGTCTTTTAGGGGTGCTGTGATCGCAATTAGTATAAAATCAAGGTCTAAGGTTAACTTGAGATAAGTTTTATTCAAAGCAAAATAAATTATTAACACGACAAAATTAAAAAACTAATTCTATATTCGCCTTGTTATTTGGATGCCAAAATTGAGTGTCGAAATAAAAACATTTGAAAATTGTAAGAATTTATTTTTCTTTGCACAGAATTATTTAACCATTAAATTATAAAATTATGTCTGATATTGCTTCAAGAGTTAAGGCTATTATCGTAGAAAAACTAGGTGTTGACGAAAGTGAAGTTACGCCAGAGGCTTCATTCACTAACGATTTGGGTGCAGATTCTTTAGATACCGTAGAACTTATTATGGAATTTGAAAAAGAATTTAATGTAGCTATTCCTGATGATCAGGCTGAAACCATCGGTACTGTTGGCCAGGCAATTGCTTATTTGGAAAAAAACGTTAAGTAAGAAACACGCTTTCAGTATAAATGGGATTAAAAAGAGTAGTAGTAACAGGGTTGGGTGCGCTCACTCCTATAGGCAATAATGTTCCTGATTTTTGGGAAGGATTGACTAACGGGGTGAGTGGCGCTGCTCCTATTAAAGGTTTTGACACTGAAAAGTTCAAAACCAAATTCGCTTGCGAGGTAAAAAACTTCAATCCGGAAGATTTTTTGGAAAAAAAGGAAGCCCGCAAGCTAGATCCTTTTGTACAATATGCTTTAGTCGCAACAGACGAAGCCGTAAAGGATGGTGGTTTTGATTTTTCGAAATTAGACACTAACCGCATCGGTGTAATTTGGGGCGCTGGCATAGGCGGATTGAAAACCTTTTTAGATGAGGTGAGTAATTTTGCCAAAGGAGATGGTACCCCACGGTACAATCCGTTTTTTATTCCTAAAATGATTATTGATATTGCTCCAGGGCATATCTCAATCAAGTATGGCTTACGCGGGCCAAATTTTGCAACTGTTTCGGCATGTGCGTCTTCAACAAATGCTATGATTGATGCATTTAACTATATCCGTTTGGGTATGGCCGATGTAATTATCAGCGGTGGTTCTGAAGCGATCATTAACGAAGCAGGAATGGGTGGTTTTAATGCCATGCATGCATTATCTACGCGAAATGAAGATCCTACTACTGCGTCACGTCCTTTTGATAAAGACCGTGATGGGTTTGTTGCTGGTGAAGGCGCAGGGACAATTATTCTGGAAGAACTTGAACATGCCAAAGCAAGGGGTGCAAAAATTTATGCAGAGCTTGTGGGTGGTGGAATGAGTGCGGATGCTAATCACATCACGGCACCTCATCCTGAAGGTTTAGGTGCCAGAATGGTTATGACCAATGCACTGAAAGATGCAGGTTTAAGTACCTCTGATATCGATTATATCAATGTTCACGGAACTTCTACACCACTTGGTGATATTAGTGAAACCAAGGCCATTGCAGATTTATTCGGTGAAGATGCTTATAAACTGAACATCAGCTCAACAAAATCAATGACTGGTCACCTTTTAGGGGCAGCCGGTGCTATTGAGGCCATTGCAGCAATTCTTTCTGTTCAAAATGATATTGTTCCTCCAACAATTAATCACTTTACAGATGATCCTGCTTTTGACCCTAAATTGAATTTTACTTTTAATAAAGCTCAAAAACGTACAGTAAGAGCGGCTTTAAGTAATACTTTCGGTTTTGGAGGTCACAATGCTTCAGTGATTTTCAAAAAGTACGAAGACTAAAAAAGTTCAAACAGCCTTGTTATATAATTTTGGATGCTGGTTAAAAATGGATAACTTAGTTAAATATGCTGATTAGCCGTTAATTGTGTTATTTATTTAATGCCGATATTAAGATTATATAAGCTTTACCTTTCTCCCGAAAAGGAGTTTGTTAAAAAACTGAAAAATATTTTAGGTTTTGTTCCGGGTAATGTTACGCTATATAAAATGGCGTTCAGGCATCGATCTATGGCTAAAATTTTGAAGAATGGAAGCCGGAGCAGCAATGAGCGTTTAGAATTTTTAGGTGATGCTGTTTTGGGTTCTGTAATTGCAGAATTGCTTTTTAAACATTATCCGTACAAGGAAGAAGGCTTTTTAACAGAGATGCGGTCAAAAATCGTTAACCGGGCTAATCTGAATCAGCTGGCAAAAAAAATTGGCTTTGATAAATTAATTCAGTTCGATCAACGTTCTGTTAGTATTCAAACTAAGCATAACTCAATGCTTGGCGATGCATTTGAAGCAATTATTGGAGCCATTTACCTGGATAAGGGTTACAATTTCACCAAAGAATTTTTATTGCGCAGAATTGTAAAACCACATATCGATATTCATACCCTTGAACTTACCGAAACCAATTTCAAAAGTAAATTAATTGAATGGTGCCAGCGCCATGGTAAAGATGTAATGTTTGAATTAACCGAAAATGGCGAAGGTGAAAGTACAAAACTATTTACCATTAATGCTTTGGTAGATAGCGAAATAGTTGGTATGGGGCGTGATTACAATAAGAAAAATGCTGAAAAACTAGCTGCCGAAAAAGCCTGTGAAGTTTTGTCTATCTAAGCAATAGGATAAACTGTTTAATTGTCAAAATTGCTTAAACTGCTTGCTAAAAACCGCCAACCTACTTGTCTTTTCCTAAAGTATCCGTAAACTTCTTCGAAGATTCCTTAATGTATTTAATATAATCGTAGCTGTTCCAATATTGAGCTTTTTCAAACGTTGGGCGGTAATTAAGCATGTAGTTTTCAAGGTCCTGCCCTTTAAGATTCGTATTGTTTTGTATAATGGTGGTGTTAAAATACTGATCGATCTGACTTTGCTTGATTTCATTGTCTGCATACCGCCCAAACCGGCGGGCATTTTTAGGATCTCTGCCAAATAAGTTATATAAACCGTTTAAAGGCTGAAAAATGGCAGATAAAAAGGATGATTTACCACCATTGTACACGCCTTTGTTTCTAAATTCACGTTTTATCTCATCAAGGTCCTGCTTTTTTGTGTTCCCTTTAACGGTTACCTCATCCAGCATGGTACTTCCTCTTACCAGATAAACAATAATGTCCTGCGGTCCGTGAACAATAATTTGCTGATCATTTAAATTTCTTTTGGTAATTAAAAGTGTATCGCCAATGTTGGCTTTAATTTGAAAAAAACCAAGATCATTACTGCCTACGCCTAACTTTGTACGTTTATTGGTAATTTCAGATAGCGCTACCCGGATGTTGGTTCCCTTTTCAAAAATTACCCCTTTAACAAGAAGATCCTGCGCTTTTAAGTTTAAAGCAGAGGCACAAATAAATACGAGTATGGCGGCTAAGGTAATTCGTTTCATATTTTAAATTTTTACAGGCATTTTAAAATCAGGAAAGCCAAACGATTTGCTTTCATCTTGTGTGGAATATTTTTTGTAAAATTAACAATTGTTAACCAAGTAAACTGTTAAAAAAACGTTAATACAGATGCGAAAGCTTGTTGGGGCCATTTATTTATTGTATTCGGCACTCGTATTTTTTGTGCTTATGGTAGTCGTTTGTCCCTTTATAATTTTAGCAACCACATTTTTAAAAGAAAAATCAGGTAAAAAAGTTTCTTTTATTTTTCTGAAATTTTGGGCCTGGGGTTTTAGTTTATTTACATTCTTATGGTTTACCAGCAATGGGAAATCAGAAGTTGATACCTCTAAATCTTATATTTATGTAGGCAATCACAGCTCTTTTTTAGATGCAGTTGCCATCGTAATTTCCATTCCACAGGCTTTTAGTCCACTGGGTAAAATTGAAATGCTTAAAGTGCCTGTATTTGGCTGGATTTACAAAAGATTGGTTGTTGTAATAGACCGGAGCAGCCGCGAAAGCCGGGATCACTCTGTGGCCGAACTTAGAAAAGATCTTGCTGATGGACAATCCATATTAATTTTTCCTGAAGGTACGATGAACAAAACGAGTAAGCCTTTAACGCCTTTTTTTGATGGGGCATTTCGTTTGGCTATTGAAACCCAAACGCCGGTATTGCCATTTGCAATTATGAACAGCAAAAAACATTTGCCCAGAACAGACCCTTTAATGCTTAATCCGGGGATTATAAATACCCGATTTGGAACGGCTATTGAAGTGAAAGGTTTGGTCGCAGAAGACCTTGAAATGCTAAAAGAAAAAACATACAACTCCATTCTGGCTTTGCTCAATCCAGTGTCACAATAAGGGAATTATAAAAACTGTAAAGTAAATTTTCTATCTTTGCACATGATTAAATCCATGACAGGATACGGCCTGGTAACAGCCGACTATGCTAATGCTAAATATAGTGTCGAAATAAAATCGCTCAACAGCAAATTTCTTGAGCTAAATTTAAAATATCCTAAAGCCTTTTCTGATAAAGAAATCATAATCCGCAATGTTTGCAGTAAAGATATTGAACGAGGAAAAGTTTCGTTGAGCATCAATGTAGAACGTTCTGCAGCTGAAGTTACGGGTGCTACTATTAATACCGCTTTGCTAACGCACTATTACAACCAGTTAACTGCCGTTAATGAAGAATTAAATGCAAACAGCAATAATTTATTGCAAACGGCTTTAACTTTTCCGGACGTAATTAATTATAAAGAGGAAAGTGTTAGTGAAGATGAGTGGAATCACTTATATCAGATCTTTACCGAAGCCCTTAACAATTTCAATAAGTTTAGAGAAGATGAAGGCACCGTTTTAAAAGCTGATCTGGAGTTAAGGATTAAAAACATTCTGTCTTATTTTAAATCGGTTGAAGCGCTTGAACCAAGACGATTAACGGCTATCCGCGAAAAATTCAGTCAGTTTTTGGATGATGCAGTTGGTAAAGTTAACATCGATCAAAACCGTTTTGAGCAGGAACTGATTTATTACATCGATAAAATAGACATTACCGAAGAAAAAACCCGTTTAAAAAGTCATTGTGATTACTTTTTGCAAACGCTAACCAGTAAAGAAGCAAACGGGAAAAAACTAGGTTTTATTTCGCAGGAAATTGGCCGTGAAATAAATACCATGGGTGCTAAGGCTAACGATGCACAAATACAGCAATTTGTGGTGGGTATGAAAGAAGAATTAGAAAAAATAAAAGAACAACTATTAAACGTATTATAAGCAGAAATGCTAAGAACTAAAGCAAAAATCTGCTTTGGTTTTTTAGCTTTTAGCTTTTAGCTTTCCAAATGAAACAAGGCAAATTAATTATATTTTCAGCACCATCAGGAGCAGGTAAAACCACAATTGTACACCATTTATTAAAAAAGTTTCCTGAACTGAGCTTTTCTATTTCCGCAACTACGCGTGAGTTAAGAGGTGCAGAAACACACGAAAACGATTACTATTTTATAAGTAAGGAAGAGTTTTTGCATAAAGTTGCCCGTCAGGAATTTGTAGAGTTTGAAGAAGTTTATAACGGAACTTTTTACGGAACATTACGTTCGGAAATTGAACGCATCTGGAATGAAGGCAAACATGTGATTTTTGATATAGATGTAGAAGGCGGAATTCGTTTGAAAAGAAAATATGAAGAAGATGCTTTAGCAATTTTTGTACAGCCACCATCTTTAGAAGTGCTAAAAGAACGTTTAAGTGGTCGTGGCACAGATAGCGCCGAAAAATTACAGGAACGTTTTATCAAGGCAGAAAAAGAGCTTCTTTACGCGGATAAATTTGATGTGATTTTAAAAAACTACGACTTAGCAGTCGCTTGTGCCGAAGCTGAAAAGTTAGTCGGCGATTTTATAAAGAAATAAAAATATAAATTGTCATTCTGAGCCTGACGAAGAATTTGTAAGTTGGAACAGAAGATTGAAATAAACATTTTGTTAAAGCAGGACTTATTGAAAGATTCTTCATTGCTTCCGGAATGACCTATATTGAAAATTAAAGTAATGGCAACTGCAAGGGGCAAATTTAAAACTGGCTTATTTTTCGGATCCTATAATCCAATTCATACCGGACATTTAATTATTGCCAATTACATGGCCAATCATACAGAGCTTAATGAAGTTTGGCTAATCGTTTCTCCGCACAATCCTTTAAAAGATAAGAGCGGATTAACCAATATGTACGATCGGCTGGAGATGGCAAAGCTGGCAACAGAGCATGCCGAAAATCTCCGGGTTAGCGATATCGAATTTGCTTTGCCGCAACCTTCTTACACCATCGATACTCTTACCTATCTTCATGAAAAGTATCCTGAAAAAGAGTTTGTGCTTATTATGGGCGCCGATAATTTAGTTTCGTTTAAGAAGTGGAAAAATTATGAAGTACTGCTTAAAAACTATCAGATTTTTGTTTACCCGCGTCCCGGAGCAAATGTAAGCGAATGGGAAAATCATCCGTCAATTACTTTTACCAACACTCCGTTGATGGAAATATCTTCAACTTTTATCCGGAAAGCAATTAAAGAAAAAAAGAATGTTCAGTTTTTCCTGCCTGATAAGGTTATCGCTTTTATTGAAGGAAAAGGAATGTATTTATAAGATGGACTTACGTTGATTAGTGTAATATAATTGTACAATCTTTAAATGGTTATTTTTTTTGGAAAGCAAAAGCTATGATGAAATTAACGTTCGCCTAGCTTTTCGCTAAATTTCCGATGAAAAACCGGAAGATACCGCTTCAATCCAGTTTAAATCTAAACGCTTGTAAAACTATTAAGGGTTATAATCCAATTGCGTTTATGTTTTGTAATTGACTGGTATTTTTTCTTTTTGACATCAAAAAAAGAAGCCCGCCTGGCAAAGGTATCGTATCTGTAAAATCAGCATCTAACAAAAAATCCTCTGATTTTTCAGAGGATTTTATATTTGAAATTTATAATACTACGACAATAAAAATATGGTCGGTTTTTTATGCAAATCAATTTCTTCTTTCCGCCAGTTGTAAATGCTTTGCGTTTTAATAAACTCATCTTCGCCCGTTAAATTGCAGGCCACGCAAAGTTGTGTACTGGGTTTACAGCTTTTTAAAATCTCTTCCATCATCTGGTTATTGCGGAAAGGCGTTTCGATAAACAGCTGCGTTTGTTTATAACGCGTGCCTGATAATTCAAGGTCTTTAATGCGTTTACTGCGTTGTTCTTTATCAATTGGCAGGTAACCCCAAAAAGTAAAGCTTTGTCCGTTAAAACCCGAAGCCATTAAAGCAAGCAGAATTGAACTTGGTCCAACCAAAGGCACAACCTTAATGCCGCGTTTATGTGCTTCGGCAACAATATCTGCTCCCGGATCTGCAATCCCAGGGCATCCGGCTTCGCTCATTAAACCAACATCTTTACCTTCTAAAAGCTCCTTAAAAAACGGAACCAGGCTCGAATTACGACTGTGCTTATCATAATCGTGCACAATTAAATCTTTTTGAGGAGTTTTTAATCCCGCTTCTTTCAAAAATCTTCGGGCGGTTTTACTGTTTTCTACAATATAGGTGTCAATCTGATTAATCGTATCAACCAAATAGGGGGTAAAGGTTTTATGTGCTGCCTCCTCTGCAAGAGGTACAGGAATAAGATATAAGGTGCCGTTCTGCATGCTGCAAAAATACTTACAAATTAGGTAACTTATGTTTTAAAGTTTAATCATTGTACAGTATTTTCTATTTTGTAAACAGATGTGTAGCAAATTTTATTTCTAAATGACTTATTTTCTGCACAATTAAATTTAATGTAAAACGTTAAAAATAAGTTAAAAAGCCCCTAGGAATACAATATTTAAAGGAAAGTAGCGAAACTATGCAAGCATATTAAACCTTAAATGATTTTGGTTCTCTAATTGATACACACATAACGTTAGGTTAATATAAAACACACAAATGAAAACACTTAAATCTACGGCACTTGTGCTGGGGCTCTTTGCGCTCCTTGCCGGAACCACAACCTTAGTCAGGGCGCAAGACTATCAAGATAACTACCAGGATGATGGATACAACACCGGGAATGTGTCTTTACAAACTTTTTATGATGAGCTTTCGCCTTATGGTACCTGGATTCAGGACCCCCAATATGGTTATGTTTGGCGTCCGGATGTAGATCAAAATGATTTCCGTCCGTATTATACAAACGGAAGATGGGCAATGACAGAATATGGCAATACCTGGGTTTCTAATTACGATTGGGGCTGGGCACCATTTCACTATGGCCGTTGGGTAATTAACAGCTACAGACAATGGATTTGGTTACCTGATACCAACTGGGGACCAGCGTGGGTAGACTGGAGAAGTGGAGATGGTTATTATGGTTGGGCACCAATGGCGCCAAGCATCAGCATTAATTTAAGCTTTGGCCGTCGTTATTCAGTTCCAGAATTTTGCTGGAACTTTATTCCGCAGTCAAATATCTACATCAATTCATTTCCAAGATATGATTATGGCCGTAACAATGTTTACATCCGTAATACAACCATCATAAACAACACTTATGTATACAACAAAAGAAGTTATTATGGAGGGCCAAGAATGGAAGACATCAGAAGGGCAACCAACCGTGATGTAAGGGTTTACCGTTTTGATCAAAGCAACAGACCGGGAGCAAGCAGGATAAGTGGCAGAGATGTTTCTATATACAGACCAAGAGTGGAAAGAAATGTAGATAACCGTAATGCTGCGCCTAGAAAATTTGAACAGGGTAATGCTGGCTTCAACAGAAATGGAAGAAATGCGGGTACAGATAATAACAACAATCGCGGTCAAAGAAACGTAGATAACAACGGTAGATTTGGACAACGAACCGATGGTCGCAATCCTCAAACAGGAAGCAGAGCAGATGGTAATGTAAACCGTGGTGGTGATAACCCTGCAAACAACAGAGGTGATGTATTTAACAGGGGTGCAAATGGCAGAACAGATCGTGTAGGTCAAAATAATGGCGATGCCAACCAAAGAAGCAGACAAGCGATGGAGCGTGGTCATGATCAGCGTACACAAGCGGATCAGAATGGCCAGCGCAACCAGCAGGAACGTTCTGCACAAATGGAACAGCAAAGACAGCAACGCAGTCAGCAGATGGATCAGCAAAGGCAACAACGTGATGCTCAGGATCAGCAACAAAGAGTACAGCGCAGCCAGCAACAACAGCAGGAACGTAGTGCACAAATGGAGCAACAGAGAGCACAACGTAACCAGCAAGTGCAACAGGCCCAGCAACAACGTTCGCAAATGGAAGAGCAACAACGTGCACAACGTGATGCCCAGGCGCAACAACAACGTAATCAACAGGCAGAACAGCAACGTGCACAGATGGATCAGCAAAGGCAACAACGCGATGCTCAGGCTCAGCAACAACGCCAGCAGCAACAGCAACAACGAATGGAAAGAACCAGAACTGAATCTGCACCGCAACAACAAAATCGTGGTGGTGGCGAAAGAAGCAGCTCAGAAGGTGGAAGACCATCCAGACCTGGAAGAGGATAAAATTAAAGTCCCGGTGAAAACCGGGACTTTTTTGTTTGTGCTTTACTGACCGGCCGCCTCGTGTAGATTTTTTAAATCCCGGCCTCTGAAAGTTGTTCTGGCATTCGGATGGAGTTCATCGGGATCCAGTAAAAAAGTTTCGATGCCCAATTCTAATGCAAATTTAATTTCTGATTCGGCATCGTCGCCAATAACTAAAATATCCTTTGGATTAAGATTATGCTTTTCAATCAAAGTTTTAAAAGCATCCTTCTTGTTTTGATCGGAGGTTGTGGCATCTACAACATAAACTTCCTCAAAATCGTCGGCTATCCCGAGCATTTTAACTTTGGTTGTTTGTTTTTTTAAAAAACCTGCAGTTACAATAAATTTTCTCCCTTTTAAAGCTTTAATATAATGGTAATCAGCAGATGGCATTAAAGGTTCAGTAACTTCGCCATTAATTAAAAACGTTATAGCCCGGTTGGTAGCTTCCTGTTTAAAGTTAAATTTTGCAGCCACTTTTTGAAAAGGTGTTCTCAGCATATCAGCCTTGGCCAGCAGAAATTCTTTTTTAGAAATGCCTAAATCTTCATTTTCGAGCAGGTTATACAAGCCACTCATTAATTGTTTTTCATTGGGCCTGGTAAAATAGATGGTATTATCTAAATCTATAAAAAATATACTTTTCATTAATGGAATGATTTATGTTATGAATATTAAACAAAACAACAAGTGCCAATTTAATGTTTATCAATAAAAATATTTAAGTTATGACAAAGGAAACAAAAATTATAGTAGGTGTATTAGCTGGTGCTGCACTAGGTGCAACAATCGCTTTGGCTTTATCTTCTGATTCTACAGACGATATAAAAGGTAAAGTATCTGATTGGTTTTGTGACCTTTTAGATTCATCAAAAGATAAATTGGCTGGTTTGGCAGATAAAGCTTCCGGAGTTGCGGATAAGGTTAAAGATAAAATAGCTGAAATAAAAGCTTAAATAATTGAAAATGCCGGATTTTTCCGGCATTTTTATTCAATTATAATTTCTAACCTCAATAAATGAAAATTGCTTTTCACGGCGCTGCCCGTACAGTTACAGGTAGCAAGCACCTTATAACGCTCAAAAACGAAACTCAAATTTTACTGGATTGTGGCCTTTTTCAAGGCATGGGTCGTATTACCGATAAACTGAATGGCTATTTTGGCTTCGATGCCGGAAAAGTAACTTACATGATTTTATCGCATGCGCACATAGACCATTGCGGTTTATTGCCCCGCCTTGTGGGAGAAGGTTTTCGCGGTAAAATATTCTGTACTTCCGCAACCATGGATTTAGCCAGAATTTTAATGATGGATTCGGCTAAAATACAAATGCAGGATGCTGAATACTCGAACCGTCACTTACGCCCCGGTGAGAAAAAGGAAGAACCACTTTATACTGATGAGGATGTCATTCAGGCGGTAAGCCAGATGACGATTGTAGAATATGAAAATGATTTCGAAATTGAACCCGGCATTCGTTTAAGGTTTACAGATGCGGGCCATATTTTAGGAAGCGCTGCAGTGCATTTAACAATTACCGAAGATGGCAAACAAACCAAAATCACTTTTAGTGGCGATGTTGGCCGTTATGGAGATTTACTGTTAAAAAGCCCACAACAATTTGATCAGGCAGACTACATTTTAATGGAATCTACTTATGGCGATTCTTTGCATAAAGATCTCGACCCTATTGAAGATATGCTGTTTGAAATCATTAATAATACCTGCAATATTAAAAAAGGGAAAGTGATTATTCCGGCATTTAGCGTTGGTCGTACACAAGAACTTTTATATGCTTTAAACGGACTGGAATTAAAAAATAAACTGCCCGATGTGCCTTATTATGTGGATAGTCCGCTATCTACCCAGGCAACAGAAATCTTAAAAAACCATCCCGAAGTTTATAACAACGGGGTTAAAGAAACTTTAAAAGTTGATCATGATGTATTTGCTTTTAAAGGATTAAGATTTATTGAAAGTGTTGAAGAATCGAAGGCTTTGAATGAAGATTCAAGACCTTGTGTAATTATTTCAGCCTCGGGCATGGCCGAAGCCGGAAGGGTAAAACACCACATCAAAAACAACATTGGTGATCAAAAAAATACCATTTTAATGGTTGGTTATTGTGAACCTTCTTCTTTAGGGGGCAGATTAATGGCCGGTCAAAAGGTAGTGGATATTTTTCATGATGATTACGAGGTTAAGGCCGAAGTAAGGTCCATCAAATCAATGAGTGCGCACGGAGATTACGAAGATTTACTGAACTTTTTATCCGGGCAAAACCCTGACCTGGTTAAGCAATTATTTTTGGTGCATGGAGAATATGAAGTGCAGCAACATTTTGCAGCCAGATTAAAAGATCATGGATTTAAAAATGTTGTCATTCCCGATTATCATCAGGAATTCGATTTAGGATAATTCAAAACTTTCCTGTACAGGCACGAAGCAATCTCAAAACAGCAGGTTTTTGTAACCCTGGTTAAGTAGATTGCTTCGTGTCTTTCAACAACGATACTGCTAAAAATTTGATTTTGGCCTTCCGCCTTATCTTTCAGCTTTCCTGCCTATCTTTGCCTCATGGATGTTTTTGGTAAAGCTTTAACCGATATTTACAGAACAGGCGAAGCCGATATACTTTGGTTACATAATTCTTACGGCGAACCGGAAGAAATGCCGCTGGAATTTTTCTTTAGAGATGATGAAGATATGCCCGTGCTGGAACTTCAGGCTTTACACCTGTGCGAAGGAAAAGTTTTGGATATTGGAGCCGGAGTTGGAAGCCATGCTTTACTTTTACAAGCTTTTAATATGGATGTAACCGCTATCGATGTATCAGAAGCTGCGGTGAGCATCATGAAAGACCGGGGTGTAAAAAAAGCAATCCTGCAGGATATTTATACTTACCAGGAAAAATTCGACAGCATTATTATGTTGATGAATGGCATTGGTTTAACCGGGACGCTTCCTGGTTTTAAAACGTTTCTAACAGATGTTAAAAGACTCTTAAATCCCGGCGGTCAGCTCATTTTCGATTCTTCAGATATTGCCTATTTATATGAAGATATGCCCAAACCGCAAAATCAATATTATGGTGAAGTATCTTACCAATATGAATACAAAGGCGAAAAAGGCAACTGGTTTAACTGGCTTTATATTGATCAGGAAACCATTAAAACCATAGCAAAAGAAACCGGCTGGAATTGTGAACTGATCTTTGATGACGGCGAAGATCAATATTTAGTCAAATTAACGCTGGCGCAATAATTTGAAAGTCATAAAGGCTAAGCCCCCGCTCTTTTAACTCAACAGGCTCATAAATTTGTTTAAACATATGAGCACAGCAAAAATTAAATTAAGCGTATTAGATCAGTCACCGGTACGGAAAGGGGTAAGTGCCCGCCGGGCGATTGAGGAAACAACGCTGTTGGCACAGGAAACAGAAAGATTGGGTTATCATCGTTTCTGGGTTTCTGAGCATCACAATACCACCAGTTTGGCAGGTTCAACGCCAGAAATTCTAATTGCGCATTTGGCAAATCACACCAAAACATTAAGAATTGGTTCGGGTGGGATTATGTTACCCAACCATAGTGCTTTAAAAGTTGCAGAAAGCTTCCGTTTACTGGAAATTATGCATCCCGGCCGGATAGATTTAGGAATGGGAAGAGCACCTGGAACCGACAGGATCACGGCTTCCATGTTAAATCCATCAAATAATTTCAGCGAGCAGGATTTTGTGGTGCAACTTCAGGATTTGCATAATTATTTGCACGATTCTCCGGAAGAAGGAACCATTCAGACCAAAATTAAAGCCATTCCCATTGCAGAAACGGTACCACAGCAATGGTTGTTAAGCAGCAGTGGGCAAAGTGCTTTATTTGCATCTCATTTTGGAATGGGTTTTTCTTTTGCACATTTTATTAATCCCCATGGCGGCCCGCAAGCGGTTCAGTATTATCGCGAACATTTTAAACCTTCGATCGACTTACCAAAACCAGAAGAAAATGTAGCTTTTTTTGTTTTCTGTTCAGAAGATGAAGAAAAAGTAAAGCAACAGGAAGCATTAATGTCGTACCGTTTTCTGCAACTAGAAAAGGGTGGGGGTTTAACTTCAGTAGGTTGGGAAGATATAAAAAATGTGACTTATAATTTTGCCGAGCAGGAAAGAATAAATGCAAATAAGCCGAGAATGATTTATGGAACGCCGGATGTAATTAAGGAAAAATTGACAAAACTGGCTTTAGATTATGATGTAAATGAACTGATGGCGGTTACCATTACTGAACATTTTGAAGATCGCATAAAATCATATCAGTTACTGGCCGACTTATTTTTATAACCATTGAAAAGGGGGACTACAATATTCGAAAGAATTAATGTTGAGCTTGTAATTTTTGATTGAATTTAACAATCAGGTTAAATAAACTATGGTATCGGGTAAGCGGTAACGTTTCAGGCTTGTCATACACATCATGATAAGCTGAAATACCGCCCTGCGTATAAAAGAAAAATGCAGGTACGCCTTTCTCTGTAAAGAAATAATGGTCACTGTTGGCCGCTTTTCCTCTTGAATTTATTTTTGATATGAGCTTATATTCATTGTTAATTTCGTTTAACATGGTAAATGCCTTTGGATAAACACTGGCATTCACAACGGTCATTCCAGCTTCTCCGGTACCCACTAAATCAAGGTTAATCAGAAACTTAATGTTGCTTAAAGGGATAAGCGGATTTTCGACAAAATATCTGGAGCCTAATAAACCGGCTTCTTCGCCAGCAAAGCAAATAAACCCGATTGAATAAGGCTGCGGGTTGGCGGCGTAGTATTTTGCCAGACTTAATAAGGTAGCAATGCCTGCAGCATTATCGTTAGCACCCGGGAAATAGGTGTTTGCACCCATGCCACCTAAATGATCATAATGTGCCGTAATCATTAAAACAGAATCGGGAAATTGAGTTCCTTTTACAAAACCACAAATGTTGGCCGCCTTAAAATCGTCAATAAATTTATTTTCTACATCAACATTAATTTTATTTGGTATGGCTTTAAATGTTTTGCGGTTGAGTTCAATTGTGGTTATTTCAGAAACTTCGGTAGCGACAGACCAGGTTAGCTTATTTTTTAACAGCAAGACTAAATCAGACGAGGATTGAAATTTTAAACTATCGATTTGGACCAGTTTATCTTTTTTCTTTAAACCGGGACTTTCATTGGTAACCAAAAAATCCACACCGGGTTTAAGTTTTTTGCCATTTAACTCGACGATCATTTTACCCGGGAAAGTATTTACAGGATAACTGAAAGTTTGTTTGTAATCATTTCCCATTGGCAATAAGCCAATGCTTTTGTAATTAAGGGCAATAAAATCGCCTGCTTTGGCCATCCCATCCTTGATATAACCCCGGCCCCAAAATGTTTTGGATGTTAAGGTATCCACTATCTTCCGGGTGTAGGTAGAATCCTGTGCAAAACTGTAAGTAGAGGATAGTAAAAGGAAAAAAATTAAAAGCTTTCTCATGGATTTAAATATCGCTCAATTTAATCATTAAGCTTATAAACCAAAAACGCCACTCTATACAAATAGAATGGCGCTTTTAAGATATTAATTCAATTACTTAACCAGATAAGGTTGTAAAGCTGTTTTTACCTTTTCTTTATTTTGAGTTGATGTCCATTTTTCTTTTATAGACTGATCTCCAAGGCTGAATAATGTTTCATAAAGCAATTTGCCATTCGCCATTGTTTTAACTTTAAAGGTATTGTTAGAACCAATGATATCGGCCCAAACATTGCGAACATCAGCCCAATAAGTATGCTGACTTGCCCACCATTTTTGAGCGTAAGCAAAAACTTTTGGATCGATTTTAGTAAATTCTTCATAACCTTTTTCTACAGCCAGTAATTTATCACCTGCTGGGCTACGAACAATTTTTTTATTATCCTGCTCAAACATCCAGCCTTTTGGAGTGATCGTAATTCTGCTGCCACGGTTTAAAACATTATAATCTTTGCGCACTGTAGATTCTCTTCTTGGGAGTGGAGAATCGGTTTGGCTTTGCCACGAATCATGACCACCAACATGGCTCCATGTTCCGTAACCCTGGTAGCGTGGGCTATCATCAACCTGATAAACTTTTTGTGTCCAGGTTCCTTTTACATCAGCAGGCGTTAATTTACCTTTCTTCCATGCATTATCCTGTGTGTAAAGCATAATGTCTGTATCTTCATAAGTCCAGTCCTGACGCCAGTGCTTAATCACGGTGGTATCGTTTATGGCCAGCATGTGCTGAATTACGATTCGTTTAGGTTCATCCACGATAATTTCTGCCCACTCACTGCCATGACTTTCATAAGGCTTACTAAATTTATAGGCAGTATCTGGTGCTGTAACCTCACCATAATTGAAATTTACTTCATAGAAACCAGCTAATGATTTTATTGCTTTTCTATCTTGCTCTAATTTACTTTGAGCATTTGCTTTAACAGTAACCAATCCTGTTAAGACTAAAATTAGGTTTAAAAATTTCATTATTATTTTATTTTAGTGTTATTTAGTTTCCGCTGCTGCGGGTGTTTTTTTCTTTTTCTTTTTGCCCCACCAGATGATAAATCCGGTGATGGGTAAACTTGCTGCAATCAGGCTGGCTATAAAGGCTAAGATTTTTCCGGGTAAGCCTAAAATTGCACCTACATGGATATCGTAGTTCATGCCGATTATTTTCTCTCCGGCATTTTTTTCTGAATAATTTCTGCGGTTCAGTAACTTTCCTGAATATTGGTCAAATTGTAATTCGTCGTAATCATAATACGTTTCTCCGCCACGATAGCCACTTGCATAAATTACGGCGCTGCCGCCGCCAATGGCCGGAGACATGCCAATGCGATCTGCATCTTTAAACTTTTGCTTAGCTTGCTCAAATGCAATGTCGAAAGGATTTATAATACTGGTTTGTGTAGAATCTGATTTTCCGGTAACCAATGGAGGTGGGGTAATGCTTCTGGAGGCCACCACATAAACTGTAGTCTGAAACCATTTAAAAGCCCACACCATACCCGTTAGTGCTAGCACCAGGCAAATTAACATCGCATAAAAGCCGGGCACATTGTGTAAATCGTAATTAACCCGTTTAAATTTGGCTTTCCATTTTATTTTAAAACTCTTATCAAAATTTGATTTCCTGAGATTTTTTGGCCACCACATAATCATCCCGGTAATCAGCAGGATCACAAAAATAAAGGTAGACCAGCCAATAATTTGTTGTCCGATTGGGTGATTAATTAACAAACTCCAGTGCAGCATTTTAATGATGTTAAAGAAGTTGTACTTATAATCTGATACCAGCGTTACCTTACCCGTATATGGATTTACCAAAACCATATCGTAATAAGCTACAGCATCGAAATAGAAAAAGGCTTTCGGATCCCCACCTTTAAAGGTGCCAAATTCCCAGGCCCTTTCAGGTTCTTTGTAAGTAGATAAAAAACCTATTTTTTTTCCATTGCCAAGTGCCTTTTCGGCATTTGCAGTTAACACACTTAGGGGCAATGTTTTTGGATTTACCGGAACCTGTACAAAAAATTCTTTACGATGGATAGTCTCTGTAATTTCTTTTTGAAAAACGAAAATGCAGCCTGTTATGGCAATAATTATGACAATTAAACTGGATGTTATGCCGAGCCATAAATGTAACCAATCGCTAATCCTTCTGAATCTGGATTTTTTGGATTTTGCTTTTGGATTTTGTTTTGTAGTTGCCATTAAATGCTGCTTAATAAAAAGACCAATTGACTTTAAAAAGCCAACTGGTTGAAATTAGGGGTATATTATTTTATTTAACCTTGGTAAAATAAGTTACCAAGTGCCAAACCTTATCGTAGCTTTTATCATGTAAAGTACCAGGTGTTTTATCTTCGGTAAAAGCCTCCAGGAAATAGTTTCCTTTTTGTGCTGGTTTAAAAGTATACTTTCCTGTTGCATCGGTTTCAATCTCTTCTTTTTTCCAGTCAGGATTGACAATACTTATTTTTTGCTTTGCAAAAGGCGCTTTATTGTAAATCAATTCATGTGTGGTTGTTTCACCAGCTTTTAAAGCATTTTTCTCAGGCCTGATGGTTAAAAGTGCATTTGCAGGGAAAATTGAATTATTTTTTTCATTTCCAACGGTTACATCGGCAAAAGCATAATATTCGATTTTGGCATGTTCATAAATGTCTTTTACTTCATGCACGATTGATAGTTTATAGGTTCCATCCTGATCCGGTGTAAAGCTCGTTTTAAAGAAAAGTACATCAGGTGTTGCTGTTAAAACTTTTGTGCTACCATTTGGAGCGGTTAAAACCAGGTTAAATTCTTTTAGGTTACTGAACCATTTTTTAGCAGAATCTGGTTCTTTAGATTCATATTCTCCAAAAAAGACTTTTACTTCCTGAGCCTGGCCTTTTTTTCCTGTCGAAGCAGTTTCTATCCACAAGGCATGTGCGAAGGTACTGGAAACACTGAATGCAATCAGTAAGAGTAATAGAGAGATTTTAGTTTTCATAATTCTAAGATTATAGGGTTAAACGTCAGCGGCAGCTATCTGAAAACTGCCACTAATCTGTTGTTAAAATTTATAGGCTATACTTAATCTGTAATTTCTAGGTGCTTCTGCCTGGGTGTAATACGCATTTAACCATTGGTAATAAGATCCGCTGAACAGGTATTTATCCAGCATATTAAAAACATTACCTGTAATTTTGAACTTAGAACGCTCGTAAAATAAGCCCCCATCCAGTTTAAAGTAATTTGGTAGCTTTTGCAGTCCAACACTCCATGTATCCGTAGCACGATCAGCCAAATAGGTAAAACCCGCTGAAATACCTGAACCTTTAAGCACACCATCCTGAAGGGTATAGGTTAACCATGCATTTGATACATGTTTAGAAAAACCAGGAACCACACTTCCTTCTACAACACCTATTGCTCCAGGATTTACCTTTGTTACTTTAGCATCCGTATAAGCATAGTTTGCAATTAAGGTTAAGCCATCCGTAATTTTACCTCTTAAGTCAAACTCTATACCTTGAGCAGTTTTTTCGCCCAGAGCGATGCTTACACCAGAGTTTGGATTGCCATAAGTTGCCAGTTCATTTCTTTTAATAATTTTATAGGCCGACAGTGTTGTATTCCATTTTCCATCAAACCAGTCTTTTTTAAGTCCAATTTCATAGTTTGTTCCTGTAATAGGCTCAACTTTACTTCCATCATAAGTTTTTCCACTTTGTGGTATAAATGCTTCATCATAGACTGCATAAGCCGAAGTATTTTTATCTATAGATATACTTAACCCGGCACGTGGTGTAAAATGTTTAGCTTTATCAGATGGGCCACCCCATGCAGATTGACTTACATAAGTGTATCGGCCGGCTAATGTTAAGCGAACCATATTATTGAAGAAACCCAATTCATCCTGCAGGTATCCACTCAGGTATTTAGAATCCATTAACCCTCCGGCAGTGAGCGCTCTTTGAGATAATGGTGTAACGCGGTCAAATTGTGGATAGCCATTAGATGGAAAGCCATAATCAGGATTGTTTAGGTTGAAAGGAGAAGAAGCCAGATCTAAATCATGAGATTGACCCCAGTCTGCCATGTAATTTTTCTTTCCTCCGTCAAATCCCGTTAAAATTCTATGGTTGATACCCCCTGTTTTAACTTGGCCATTAATAAATAACTGAGCCAGCTTCATGCTGCTTTCTGCATCCCAGATGCCCACATTTCTGATTACCGTATTATTAGCATTAACTGCTGATGGCCATGAACTGTATCCTGTTTGAAGATATTTGAAATACGCTGCCTGAGCAGTTAATTTCCAGGTATCACTAAAGTTGTGCTGCAGGTTTAAGAATAAGCTATGATCTTTTATACGGGTTGATGGTAATCCGGGTTGGGTCATGGTAAATTCACGTGGAAGTATTGCGTAACCACCGGGAGCAAAAACATAGTAAGAACCAACTTCAGTCATCTTCGCATTTTGTAAAGTATACTCTGCTGTTAACTTTGTTTTGTTGGTGATCTGATAGCTTAAAACCGGGGCAAAACTATAGCGGTCATTTTGTTCGTAAGGTCTGAATGAGGCTTTATTTTGAACGGCTGCATTTAAACGGAATAATAACTTTCCATCTTCGGTTAGTTTATGGTCAAAATCTACTGTGGTTCTGTATAAATCGTAACTTCCTGCCGTAAACGAAACTTCGCCTCTGTTAAAACCAGTAGGTTTTTTAGTTACCACATTGTACATTCCGCTTGGATCGCCATTACTTAGCATAAACCCGGCAGGTCCTTTCACAAATTCAACATGATCAACAAAGCTCATGTCTTCCGTAAGTGGGCCCCAATAAGATGAAACAACATTAAAGCCGTTGCGCATAGCCTGAATTTGCGAACCTCTCATGGTTATATTGGTATACATGTCTCCCCAGTGTTCTAACCTCACAGCGCCACTCACATTTCTGATCAAACCATCACTCATGCTAATGATTTGTTGATCTTTAATTACCTGATCACTAACAATCTGTATATTTTGCGGTGCTTCCAGTAAAGGCTCATTTAGCCTTAATGATGCAGATGGTAAACTAATCTTGTACTTATTGTTTTTACCGGCGATGGTTACTTCCTGTAAAGCCTGATTATTTTCAACCAAAGTAAAATCAATTATTTTACTCTCTCCTGCGGCAATGGTAACCGTTTTTTCTGCCGGATTAATACCAACCGCTGATGCTTTAATGGTATAGGTGCCGGGTTTTATACGATGAATGGTATAAAAGCCATTATCGTCTGTGGTATTACCCGAATTGTAGCCTTTTAAGCCAATAGAAATAAAAGAGGCAGGTTTGCCATCAGAAGTGGTTACTTTTCCCTTTATGGTCGAAAATTGCTGTGAAAATGCAATGGTACTTAAAGTAGAAAGAAGAAGAGTTAAACTGAAAAGTATAATTTTACGCATGTTTGTTTTTATTTGGATTAATTCTAAACAGCCGCAAAATAACGGCACAGAAATTTATAATCCAAATTATTTTGATTAATTCTAAATAAGGAAGGTGTATTTAACATTTCATTTTGAGAAATGCATCAGAAACCAAACTAAAATAGGTTAAATCAAACTGTGGAAAAGATTTAACAGAAATGCTGAAATACTTTAAGAGAATTTTAATTTGGGGAGAGGGGGCAGGAGAGATCATAGAAGAATTACCATCTGTCAGCTTTTTAAAATTAGCAGGACTGACAGATGGTAATATTAAGTCTTTATTGAATTTTAATTACCTGCAAAGTCAATGGTCTTTCTGTATCATTTGCCGGATTTGATAAACCAGCACAAATTACATCGTAATGGTATCCTGCAGTTAAAATAGCACCTGCAAGTGTGGCTTTTACTGTTAAGCCTCCAGTTTCTTTTGCATCAAAAGCGTAAGAGCCAGCATCTACTGCAATGAAATTACTTATAGCTTTATAAGCTTTGTTGCTGATTAAAGCGGAAGTGCTGCCTGTTTTTGCTAAATCCAGGGCTGTGGCAGCATCCGGGGCTAAATTAATAAAACGGATATAAGCTTTGCTGGCATCCGGAATACTTAAATCATCTGTTGTTAATAAACCATCCAGCTGCCCGGGTTTATTAAGCAGGTAAAAAGAAGAGTAAATGCTTTGTGCAAGGCTAATATCTTTACTAAACAAGCTTTCAGTAGAATTTGCTGTTGTAAATTTGATACTGTAAGCGCCGGGTAATCCCGATTTATAGGTCGAAGCGCCTGTAAAAGGAAGCGCAACCGTATTAATTGGAGTGCCGCCTAAATAAACATTATAGGTTGCAGAAGCTGGTGAAGCATTTATAACTCTTAAACTTGTAGTGGGTGTATCTGATGGTTCTGTTTTTTGGCATGAAAATAGCGAAACAATCGTGAGGAGTAAAAGAAACGATTGGAGGGTTAATCTTTTAAAAAGTGTAAAATTTTTCATAATTCTTTTTAGGGTTAATTGGAAATGACTTATGCTGATAAAACGATAGTCGGATGATATTCGCTACAGCTATGCAAATATTGTGTTTAAGCACTATTGGCTGGTGTTAAATGATGTTAAGCAGGTGTTAAATTTTTCTGCATTTTTAACATTTTTAATCAGATCAGCATGATAGGAAGACTTTTAGTCAGATTAATCCAATAAAAATCAATACAAATGATAAAAAAATGAGCATAATATTGTGGAACTCGATTTTTATTTAAACCTTTGCACCTCAATAGAGTTAAAGCCGTTTTAATACGCAAGAAATGATTAAACAATTTTTACATAAACTTTCTGTTTTCACAGCGCAAATTGTTGCTGAGAAGAGCTTGTTTATTAATCATTTCCGGCCCGCATTCTATTATCCCTTAAGTCGGCAAAATTTTACGCCGCGTATTTAGTACATCTTACTAATACTATGAGGAATTGATCCTCTCTAAAAACCCAATTAACAAGAATACCTTAATTTTTCGTTAGAAAACGAATGGATATTAATGAATTTATCGTACAGGTTGCAATCTCTGAACACCGTGTGTTTGCAGATGAGATTGTTACTGAAATGGCAGAATCTGCGAAAGCCCGTGGTACAGGTATCGCTAAGCGTTCTCCTGAATATGTTGCCGGAAAGATGCAAGAAGGCAAAGCTGTTATCGCTTTCCATAAAGACGGTACCTGGGCAGGGTTTTGCTATATAGAAACCTGGAGCCATGGCCAGTTTGTGGCCAACTCTGGCTTAATTGTAAGTCCAAAGTATAGAAAAGCCGGACTTGCACACGCCATTAAGGAAAAAGTTTTCGAGTTATCAAGAACGCTATACCCTAAAGCAAAAATATTTGGTTTAACAACCGGTCTTGCCGTGATGAAAATTAATTCTGATTTAGGATATGAGCCGGTAACTTATTCTGAATTAACTCAGGATGAAGAATTTTGGAAAGGCTGCCAGAGCTGCGTTAACTTCGAAATTTTGAAAATGAAGGAACGTAAAAACTGTATGTGTACAGCCATGCTTTACGATCCGGCCACTCAAAAGCATGATGCAGCCAAGCGTTTTGCTGAAGAATTAGAAAAGAAACCCAAATTATACGAGCGTTTTATGCGCATTAAACAGCGTTTAGTTGTTAAACCGAAACCAAAAACGGGTTTAAAATCCCTTTTGTTTTTATTTACCTTATTATTTAAATAGCATGAAGAAGAAAGTTGTTTTAGCTTTTAGCGGAGGTCTGGATACCTCGTTTTGTTGTATTTATCTTGCACAGGATCGTGGCTTAGAGGTTCACTCTGTAATTGTAAATACTGGTGGTTTTTCTGAAGAAGAGCTTCAGGAAATTGAAAAACGTGCTTACGCTTTAGGTGTAGCTTCGCATGCTGTAGTTGATGAAACCGAAGGTTATTATAATGATTGTATCAAATACCTGATTTTTGGTAACGTATTAAAAAATGCAACTTATCCACTTTCTGTTAGTGCAGAGCGTGTGAGCCAGGCAACGGCAATTGCCAATTATGTTAAAAAAATTGGCGCTGATTATGTTGCGCATGGTAGTACTGGTGCTGGTAATGATCAGGTTCGTTTTGATATGATTTTTAATATCTTAATTCCTGGAGTTGAAATTATTACCCCAATCAGAGATTTAAAATTATCCCGCGAAGCGGAAATAGAATATTTACATGAGCATGGTGTTGAATATAATGCAGAAAAAGCTAAATATTCCATCAACAAAGGTTTGTGGGGCACATCAGTAGGTGGAAAAGAGACCTTAACCTCCAACGAAACCTTACCGGAAAGTGCATGGCCTACCCAGGTATCGGAGACAGAAAGCCGTAAAATTGAACTGACTTTTGAAAAAGGAGAATTGGTGGCTTTAGATGGTGAAAAATTAGCACCGGTTACAGCTATTCAAAAATTGCAGGCCATTGCACAAGCTTATGGCATTGGAAGAGATATTCACGTTGGTGATACCATTATTGGCATTAAAGGCCGCGTAGGTTTCGAAGCAGCTGGTCCAATTATTATTATTAAAGCGCACCATACTTTAGAAAAACACACCTTAACCAAATGGCAGTTGAGCTGGAAAGAACAATTATCATCTTTTTATGGAAACTGGTTGCATGAAGGTCAGTTCCACGACCCGATTATGCGGAATATTGAGGCATTTTTAGCCGATACCCAAAAAATGGTTAGCGGTAAAGTATTTGTTGAGTTGTTGCCATACCGTTTCCAGATTATTGGTATTGAATCTAACCATGATTTAATGAGTAATAAATTTGGTAGTTACGGAGAAATGAATAACGCCTGGAGCGGAGAAGATGTGAAAGGTTTCTCTAAAATATTTGGTAACCAGGTGATGATTTGGCATAAAGTTAACAGCGAAGAAGCATAAAACTGATTTTTTATATATCGTTATTGCAGGGCACGAAACAATCTTTTAAGCACTAGTCGAAAACTTATAAAAACAAAATGAACGAAATCCTTTCAAAAGAAAATTGTTTAAACCAGTACAAATGGGGCGATAATTGTGATGGATGGAATTTTGTAAGTAAGCCTGAAGCAGGCATTAAACAAGAATTAATGCCTGCCAAAACTGCCGAAAAGTTGCACTATCATACTTATGCTGAACAGTTTTTCTTTATTCTAAAAGGAGAGGCTACATTTTTAATTGAGGATGAAACGGTGAAAGTAAGCGCAAACGCCGGACTGCAAATTAAGAATGGTCACAAACATAAAATCATGAACGAAACGGATCATGATTTAGAATTTATTTTATTCTCTTATCCATCTACACAAAATGACAGAACAGATTGTGAATAATAAAAAGATTAAAGCAGGGATTGTTGGCGGTGCCGGATATACCGGAGGAGAAATGCTCCGCATTTTGGTTAACCATCCAAACGTAGAGATTGCTTTTGTAAACAGCAGCAGTAATGCCGGAAATTTAATTTCAGATGTACATACCGATTTATTTGGAGATACTGATTTGAGGTTTACCAGCGACTTACCTCAGGATATTGATGTTTTGTTTTTATGTGTTGGACATGGTGACGCTAAGAAATTTTTAGCCGCTAACCCGATCAGCAATAACATTAAAATTATTGATTTATCTCAGGATTTCAGGTTAACGGCCAATGCTGCTTTTGGAAACAGAACATTTGTTTATGGTTTGCCTGAATTAAATGGAGCGGCTGTAAAAAGTGCAAAAAATATTGCCAACCCGGGTTGTTTCGCTACTTGTATTCAGCTGGCGTTATTGCCACTGGCTGCAGCAGGCTTAATTAAAAATGAAGTTCACATCAACGCAACAACAGGTTCTACAGGGGCGGGGCAAAGTTTAGCACCAACCTCGCATTTTAGCTGGAGAAATAATAATCTTTCCATTTATAAAGCATTTGAACATCAGCATTTAAACGAAATCAGTGAGAGTCTGGTGCAATTACAACCATCTCTTGCTGAAACCTTAAACTTTATTCCGCAACGCGGCGATTTTACCAGAGGAATTCTAGCCGCCATTTATACCGAAAGTGACCTGACTTTGGAAGAAGCACAAAAGCTTTATGAAGATTATTACAGTGCTCATCCTTTTACCCACGTAAGCCGGCGAAATATTGATTTAAAGCAGGTTGTAAATACCAATAAGGCACTGATTCATGTAGAAAAACATGGAAATAAACTATTCATCATCAGTATTATTGATAACCTGCTAAAAGGAGCAAGCGGACAAGCGGTTCAAAATATGAACTTAATGTTTGGCCTGGAAGAAACAGCTGGCCTGAAATTGAAAGCCGCAAACTTTTAAAAGGCGAATGGTATAGGGCTAAAGGTTTAAGGTAAAATAGAATGAGAGATTATAAAAAACTTGACGTTTGGAAAAAAGCACATGAGTTAAATATGTTTATCAAAAAAGATATTGCAACTCAATTTCCAAAAGAAGAGCGATATGAATTAACCTCACAATTAACCCGAGCCTCTTTATCTATTCCATTAAATATTGTAGAAGGGTGTGGAAGATTTACAGATAAAGATTTCGCACATTTTCTTGATACAGCTTTAGGGTCTGCTAACGAAATTGATTATTGTTGCTTATGTGCTTCAGAGTTAAAGTATATAAGTGAAGATGATTATTTAAAGGTAAACCAATCAATTAACGAAGTTAGAGCAATGCTAATTTCATTTTTAAAATTTTTGAGAAATGGGGGAATAAAACCTTAAACCCCACACCTCAAGCCTCAAACCTTAAAACATGAATTTATTCGACGTTTATCCACTTAACGATATAGAAATTACCAAAGCATCAGGCAGCAATGTATGGGATGCAAACAATCAACAATATTTAGATTTATACGGCGGTCACGCAGTAATATCTATTGGACATACACATCCGCATTATGTAAAACGCCTGACAGATCAGTTAAACAAAGTTGGTTTTTATTCCAATTCTGTTAAAATTCCTTTGCAGGTTCAGCTTGCTGAAAAATTAGGACAAGTATCAGGGAAAAAAGATTTTCAGTTATTTTTATGCAATTCAGGAGCAGAGGCAAATGAAAACGCATTGAAACTGGCTTCATTTTACAATGGCAGAAAAAAGGTTATTGCTTTTTCAGGCGCCTTTCATGGCCGTACATCTTTAGCGGTTGCCGTAACAGATAATACTAAAATTGTTGCGCCGGTTAATCAAACTGAAAATGTAATCTTTTTACCATACAATAATGAAGTGGCTTTAGAAGAAACCTTTAAAGCACAGGGTAACGAAATTTGCGCCGTAATTATTGAAGGTATCCAGGGTGTTGGTGGAATTAAAGAAGCCTCGAAAAGCTTTTTACAAAAAATCCGCTCACTTTGTGATGAATATAATGCCGTTTATATTGCGGACAGCGTACAATGCGGTTATGGTCGTACAGGTTTATTTTACTCGCATGATTACGCAGGTGTAGAAGCTGATGTATACACAATGGCTAAAGGAATGGGGAATGGTTTTCCGGTTGCCGGAATTTCCATTGTACCAAAATTTAAACCCTGGCATGGCGAGTTAGGGACAACATTTGGAGGAAACCATTTGGCTTGTGCTGCGGCATTAGCTGTTTTGGAGACTATGGAGCAGGATAACTTATTGAAAAATGCCGAAGAAGTGGGGAACTACCTGATTACAGAATTAAAGAAATTTGAGCAGATAAAAGAAATTCGCGGTCGCGGTTTAATGATTGGTATAGAATTACCTGAAGAGTTGGCACACGTTAAAAAGGACCTTTTGTTCAAACATTTCATTTTTACGGGTGAAGCTAAACCAAATGTAATCCGTTTATTACCTGCTTTGAATTTAACAAAAGCACACGCTGATGAATTTTTAGCAGCATTTAGAAAATTAGTAAAATAAATATTATTTTAAATAAGCCGTCATTGCGAGGTACGAAGCAATCTTAACGATCAGTTTATTTTGTAATGACAGAGAAATAAAATTTAACCGAAGACCCTGGTCTTCTTCCCAAGTTTTAAAAGATGAAGTTATTCTCTTCCGTAAACGATGTATCAAACATCAAACAATTAGTTAAGGATGCCCTTGAGTTAAAAGCAAATCCTTATGCATTTCAAAGTTTAGGCAAAAACAAGACCCTGGGTTTAGTTTTTATGAACCCAAGCTTACGCACCCGGTTAAGCACCCAAAAGGCTGCACTAAATTTAGGTATGAATGTGATGGTGATGAACATGGATAAAGAAGGCTGGGCACTTGAAACACAGGATGGAGTGGTGATGAACGGGACAACGGTAGAGCATATTCGTGAAGCAGCAGCCGTAATGGGGCAGTATTGTGATATTTTAGGCTTACGTTCTTTTCCAAAACTCAATAACCGTGAGGAAGATTACAGCGAAGATTTCTTCAATAAGTTTGTAAAATATTGTGCTGTACCAGTGGTTAGTTTAGAGAGTGCAACACGTCATCCTTTACAGAGCTTTGCAGATTTAATTACCATACACGAAACCTGGACTAAAAAAGCAGATGGTACAAAACCAAAAGTAGTTTTGGCCTGGGCACCCCATGTTAAAGCCTTGCCACAAGCCGTTCCAAACTCTTTTGCTGAATGGATGTGTAAAGCCCAGGAAGAAGGAATGGTCGATTTTACTATTGCCCAGCCTGAAGGATATGAACTTGCTGAAAATTTTACACCGGGAGCTAAAATTGAATATAACCTTGAACACGCTTTAGAAGGTGCTGATTATGTTTATGTTAAAAACTGGAGCAGCTATAAAGATTATGGAAAGGTTTTAACTTATCCGGATGGCTGGATGATGAATAACGATAAACTGAAGTTTACAAACGACGCTAAAATAATGCATTGTTTACCAGTTCGCCGCGATTTGGAATTATCTTCTGAAATATTAGATGGCCCAAATTCGTTGGTTATACATGAGGCCGGAAATCGTTTATGGGCAGCACAAGCCGTTATTAAAACGATGCTGGAAGAATTATAAGATAAAAACGCTTCATTGAAGAATTGGTTAAAAATATGGATCAACTTACAATCATAAAAATCGGTGGAAATGTAATTGACAACTCTGAAAAGTTGCATCATTTTCTACTGGATTTTACAGCCTTACCAGGAAAAAAGATTTTAGTGCATGGCGGCGGTAAAATTGCAACCGAACTGGGAGAAACCCTTGGTATTGAAGCCAAAATGGTTGACGGCAGAAGAATTACCGATATTGAAACCCTTCGCGTTGTAACGATGGTTTATGCCGGACTGATCAATAAAAATATGGTTGCGCAGTTACAGGCAAAGGGCAGCAATGCGATAGGCCTTAGCGGTGCCGATGGAAATGTAATAAAAGCAAAAAAACGGCCTGTGGTAACTAAAACTTATGGTAAAGAAGGCGGCCCACAGGCAGGTACAGTAATTGATTATGGATTTGTTGGAGATCTGGATGAAAAATCGGTTTCTGCTATTACTTTAGATAGCTTACTAAAAGCAGATTTGGTTCCGGTTTTATGTGCCATAACACATGATGGCGAAGGACAGTTATTTAATACCAATGCCGATACAATTGCTTCAGCAATTGCAGTGGCGATGTCCACTTTATATGAAACCCGATTGGTATATTGCTTCGAAAAGAAAGGAGTGCTTAAAGATGTTAACGACGATGCAACGGTCGTTAGAGAAATTAAAGCAAACGAGTTTGAAGCTTTACAAGCCGATGGAACAGTAGCGGGCGGAATGATCCCTAAGCTGCATAATGCATTTGAAGCCATTAATCAAGGGGTTTCTGCTGTTTATATCGGTAAAGCTGATGAGCTTGCAGAACTAGCCAGCAGTACTTTCGGAACGAAAATGCTGAAATAATTTTTAAGCATAAAGCCATGAAAAATGCAAAGGAATGCCTTTGTGAAGAAGTGATCTTGGAAATTGAAAGAAAATGGAGCCTGATTTTAACTGCCTTTGAAATTTAAACTTGATAGGAGCGAACACGAAGTACAACGGAGTAAAACGGATAGCAGGAACAAACATGAATAGAATTACTGAAATTGCTTTACAAAATAAAAAATAAATCAGTTAATCTATAATCAAACCTAAAGGAAATAATAAACGAACCACATGAAAAAAATAGCTATTATTGGTAGCGGAAATATCGGTTTATCCTTGGCAAAAGGATTAGTAAAAGCCAATTTTGCTAAAGCTGCAGACATTACGCTTACCAGAAGAAATATTGATCACTTAAAATCTTTTGCCGAAGCTGGTTTTCAGGTGAGCAACGATAATAAACAGGCTGTTGCTGCTGCAGATGTTGTTATTTTAGCCGTTTTACCTCAGCAGTTAAATACTGTTTTGGATGAAATACAACCCTCAGTTGTTCCCGCGAAACATTTGGTTATTTCTGTCATTTCTGGGGTAAGCTGTCTGGCTGTTCGCGAAAAACTAGGCAATGATGTTGAAGTGATCAGAGCTATGCCTAATACAGCAATTGCCATTGGTCAATCCATGACTTGTATTGCCAGCGACAATGCTTCCACACAAAATATTGAAAATGTAACCCGAATGTTTGAAACAGTAGGTTCGGTTGTTAAAATTAATGAAGATTTAATGACTTCTGCTACAGCGCTTTGCGCTTGCGGAATTGCATTCTTTTTAAGGGCAATCAGAGCGGCCTCGCAAGGTGGGGTTGAAATTGGTTTTCACGCAGATGAAGCACTTAAAATGGCGGTTCAAACTGCAAAGGGAGCGGCAGATTTACTTTTATTACATGGAACACATCCCGAATCAGAGATAGATAAAGTAACTTCGCCGAAGGGCTGTACCATTGCCGGTTTAAATGAAATGGAACACAATGGTTTTAGTTCATCGTTAATCAAAGGGATTAAATTATCGGCCTTAAAAGCAGGTAATTTATATACTAAAGAAAGCTAATTTGATTTACGAGTTAAGATTTTAGATTTACGATTATGAATAGCGAAACCTTAAAGAAAAGAACGAAAGCCTATTCAATTTCAATCGGACATTTGATTTCAGAGTTATCGTATAATATATTAAATAAAAATTATTCAAACCAGTTGGTTAGATGCTCAAGTTCTGTAGGTGCAAATTACAGAGCTGCGTGCAGGGCGAAATCTACTGCTGATTTTATAAATAAATTAAAGATTGTTGAAGAAGAATTAGATGAAACGATGTATTTTCTTGAATTGCCTGAAGAATTTAATCCTGATAGAAAGAATCTGATTCAAGAGAATTGGAAAGAAGGAAATGAGTTACTCTCTATCATCGTTGCCTCTATAGTGACTATACGCAGAAACGAACAAAATCGTAAGCCGTAAATCTAAAATCGTGAATATGATTGAAAATATACAAAAAGAAAGCCTGGATTTATTGCGCCAGTTAATTCGCATCCAGTCTTTTAGTAAAGAAGAAGACAGAACTGCAAATTTAATTGCTCAGTTTTTAGAAGAGCGGGGTGTTAAAATTCATCGTAAAATGAATAACGTTTGGGCATACAATCAGCATTTCGATTCAGCCAAACCAACACTTCTTTTAAATTCGCATCATGATACGGTTAAACCAAACTCTGGCTATACCCGCGATCCTTACGATGCTGCGATTGAAGACGATAAATTATTCGGGTTGGGCAGTAACGATGCCGGTGGTTGTTTGGTTTCTCTAATCGGAACATTCCTGTATTTTTACCCTAAAGAAAATTTAAAATATAACATCTGTCTTGCGGCAACAGCAGAAGAAGAAATTTCAGGCAATAACGGACTTGAATTGGTTTTACCTGATTTAGGAGAACTGGAATTCGGAATTGTTGGCGAACCAACAGAAATGAACCTGGCCATTGCAGAACGCGGACTTTTAGTCCTGGATTGTGTTGCTCACGGTAAAGCTGGTCATGCGGCACGCGAAGAAGGTGAAAATGCAATTTATAAAGCTTTAAAAGACATCGATTGGTTCAGGAATTATCAATTTCCAAAAATATCAGAAGTTTTTGGCCCATTAAAAATGACCGTTACTATTATTAATGCAGGTTCTCAGCACAATGTCGTACCTGCTAATTGCACGTTCACCGTTGATGTAAGGGTAACAGACGCTTATACAAATGAAGAAGTTTTAGAAATTATCCGTGCAAATGTAGATTGTGAGGTAACACCACGGTCTATTCGCCTAAAGCCATCATCAATAGATAAAAACCATCCTTTGGTGCAGGCAGGTATTGCTTTGGGTAGAACAACTTATGGCTCGCCTACAACTTCAGATCAGGCTTTATTAAGTATTCCATCTGTAAAGGTTGGCCCGGGTTTCTCCGGCCGTTCTCATATGGCAGATGAATTTTTATATGTGAAAGAAGTTGCTGAAGGTGTAGAAGGTTATGTGAATATGTTGAAACCCGTTATTTTAGGCTAAAATCTGGTTATTATAATCAATTGTCATTGCGAGACACGAAGCACTCTATTTGCAAAGTGTTAAGCAATTGAATTTTTTAATATTAAAGAGGATTGCTTCGTACCTCGCAATGACGGAGTGGAATTATGAAAATCTGGCAAAAAAATATTGATGTAAATAAGTTTGTAGAAAGCTTTACCGTTGGTAAGGATCGCGAACTGGATTTACAAATGGCAAAGTTTGATGTTTTAGGCTCTTTGGCGCATACTGAAATGCTTGAAACCATTAATTTGCTCACTGCGGATGAACTAAAAACCGTTCAAAAAGAACTTAAAAATATTTATGCGGAGATTGAAGCCGGCAAATTTACCATTGAAGATAGCGTTGAAGACGTACACTCGCAGGTAGAGTGGTTGCTAACCCAACGCATTGGTGAAGCGGGTAAGAAAATACACAGCGGACGCTCACGTAACGATCAGGTGCTGGTTGACTTAAAACTATTTTTCAGGGCTTGTATTGAGGATATGGTTACCCAAACTTCTACTTTGTTTAACCAGCTTATTGAACTAAGTAATACACATAAGGATAAGCTATTGCCGGGTTATACGCATTTGCAGATTGCAATGCCATCATCATTTGGATTATGGTTTGGTGCTTATGCCGAAAGTCTGGCGGATGATATGGAAATGATGCTCGCCGCATGGAAAATTACCAATAAAAATCCTTTGGGCTCTGCTGCCGGATATGGCTCTTCCTTCCCATTAAACAGAACCATGACGACACAGTTGCTTGGCTTTGAAAGCCTAAATTACAATGTAGTTTATGCACAAATGGGCAGAGGGAAAACGGAAAGAATTCTGGCTCAGGCCATGTCAGCCGTAGCTGCAACGTTGGCTAAAATGGCTATGGATGTTTGCTTGTTTATTAATCAGAATTTCAGTTTTATCAGTTTTCCTGCAGAGCTGACAACGGGTAGCAGCATTATGCCGCATAAGAAAAATCCTGATGTTTTTGAATTAATCCGCTCACGTTGCAATAAAATCCAGGCTTTGCCGAATGAAATTGCCATGATGATTACCAATCTGCCTTCAGGATACCACAGGGATTTACAGCTGTTAAAAGAAAACCTTTTCCCGGCCATTACCTCATTAAATGAATGCCTGGAAATCGCAACATTTATGTTCCAGAACATTACGATAAAAGACAATATTTTAAAAGATAAAAAGTACGACTATTTATTTAGTGTTGAAGTGGTTAACGAACTTGCTTTGCAAGGTGTTCCATTCAGAGAAGCCTATAAAATAGTTGGCGAACAAATAGAAAATGGTACTTTTGCGCCATCGGACCAAATACATCATACACACGAAGGGAGCATTGGTAACCTTTGTAATGAGCAAATTTCTGCAGCAATGCAGGGTGTTTTGTCTCAGTTTGGTTTCGAAAAGGTTAATAAAGCAATAGAAAATTTAATTCATTAAATCGTCATTGCAAGGCACGAAGCAATTTTAAAGCGGAGGGTTTTACTAGCTAATTAGTAAGATTGCTTCGTGCCTCGCAATGATGTGAAAGGCAAGAAATATAAAATATATGAAAGTTTCAGCATTAGCCGGTTCTTTAATCGGTTCAGAAATTATAAAAATTGGCAACGAGGTTAACGAGATGAAACGAAAAGGTACATCTATCGCTAACTTAACTATTGGAGATTTTGATGCCAATATTTATCCCATTCCAACAGAATTAAAGGCAGGGATTGTAGAAGCATATCATCAAAACCAGACTAATTATCCACCTGCTGATGGTATTTTGCCTTTAAGAGAAACGGTTTCCGAATTGTTAAAAGACAGATTCGGACTCGATTATCCAACCAACAGTATCTTAATTTCTGGTGGTTCACGCCCTTTAATTTACGCTACTTATTTAGCTTTAATTGATCCCGGAGATACCGTAGTTTTTCCTGCACCATCCTGGAACAATAACCACTACTGTCATTTAACATCTGCAAATGCTGTTGCGGTAGAAACCGACGCTGAACATAATTTTATGCCAACAGCAGCGCAGTTAAAACCACATTTAAAAGGCGCAACTTTATTGGCTTTATGTTCTCCGCTAAATCCTACGGGCACCATGTTTGATGCAGATCAGCTTGCAGAGATTTGCGATGCGGTATTGGAAGAAAATGCTTCAAGAAGTGCTGGTGAGAAACCATTGTATTTAATGTACGATCAGATTTATTCATTGCTGACTTTTGGTAAAGCACACGTAAATCCGGTTACTCTACGTCCGGCAATTAAAGATTACACTGTTTTTATTGATGGTAGTTCCAAATGCTTAGCTGCAACAGGTGTACGTGTAGGCTGGGGTTTTGGTCCGGCTGATATTGTAGATAAAATGAAAGCTTTAGTTGGGCACATGGGGGCATGGGCTCCAAAAGCCGAGCAGGTAGCAATGTCTAAATATTTTGCAGATAAAGCTCAGGTGGATACCTTTTTAACAAGCTTTAAAAAGCAAATTCAAGATAGCTTAAATGCACTTTACAATGGCTTTAACGAACTAAAGGCAGAAGGTTTTAATGTGCAGGCGGTTGAACCAATGGGTGCAATTTACCTAACCATTAAAATAGATTATATTGGTAAAACCACACCTGAAGGCCAGGTTTTAAAGGATAGTGCGGATGTGAATTTCTATTTAATTAAAGAAGCACAAGCTGCCTTAGTTCCGTTTTCTGCTTTTGGAAATGAAGATAGTATGCCATGGTTCCGTGCATCAGTTGGTGCCTGTACCTTACAGGATATAAAAGACATGATGCCGAGAATAAAAGCAGCATTAAGTAAACTAAAATAATTGCAAAACCCCGGAGTCATTTTCGGGGTTTCGTATTTTAATTTTTTTTCTTATTTTTTGGAATCTAAATTCAATTTTAAAAAATGGAAAATCTACATTATCAGCCTTCGGGAATTATGCCCGGAAAAGGCATCGTACTCTCCCTGGTTATTGCCTTTGTTTCAACCGTTATTTTAAGTATTGCATACATTGCTTTACAATGGTTCATCCCAATTATTTACCTCAATGTGTTTATCACCCTGGGGCTGGGTTTCGGAATTTTTATGGCCCTGAATTTTGCCCTGGGAATTGGTAAAATCAGAAACACCAGATACGCTTTTATCTTATCAGTTGTTTGCGCTTTGCTTGCTTTTTATTCGCAATGGGCTTTATTCGTTTCTTTAATGTACGAAGCCAGCGGAAGCATGGGTGGAGGTACATGGGTTAAATCATCTTTTAATTTAGATGGATTCTGGTATATTTTTACCCACCCTAAATTATTATTCGATTCTATGGTTAGCCTAAACGAAGTCGGAACCTTTACCATTAAAAAATCTACGGTTTCTGGTGGTTTTTTATGGGTAGTTTGGGTTATAGAAGCTTTGATGATTTTAGGGATACCAGTTATTTCATCCTTAGCGGGAAAAGCAACAAAACCTTTTTCAGAATTGAACAATGCCTGGATGGAGGAGAAAGAACTGGAAACCAAATTAAGCTTTATTGAAGATAAAGATGGTTTCATTCAAAAGTTGACTAATGGAAACTTTGAAGCCTTAAAACCTGCCCCGGCAGATGCCGATCTTTCTTCATCTTATGCTCAAATGGTGGTTTTCGAATCTCCGGGAGATGGTGTGAAATACCTTACCGTAAGAAATGTAGTGCACAACGTGGATAAAAAAGGAAATGATAAAGTTGATAAAACAGATATTGTAGAATATTTCAGAATTACCTCTGCATTACCTGTTTAATTAAAAATAGAGATCAAAAAAGCCTCTTCAATTTATTTTGAAGAGGCTTTCGCATTAGATAATAGATGTCTTTTTATTTAAACTCACTGGTTTTATAAAAATCAATATCCGGGTAGTCTTGTTTCGTTAAATTAATCATGTAATCGTTATCTGCCAGGTATACCGGATTTCCTTCTTTATCCACACCAATATGTTGCTGCTTGCGTTTGACAAATTCATCCAGTTTCTTTTTATCTGTAGAATTTACCCAACTCGATCTGCTGTAACTTAAAGTACGGAAACGACATTTTGCACCGTATTCATGCTCTAACCTAAAATTAATTACCTCAAATTGTAATTCACCAACTGCGCCAATAACTTTACGGTTACCGGGCTGCATCACAAATAGTTGCGCAACACCTTCATCTGTAAGTTGTTCTATACCTTTTTCTAACTGTTTGGTACGCAATGGATCCATGTTTTCTACTTCCTTAAAAATAGATGGTGAGAAGCTCGGAATTCCTTTAAATTGTAATTTTTCACCTTCAGTAAGGGTATCGCCAATTTTAAAGTTACCACTGTCGTATAGTCCAACAACATCTCCCGGCCATGCTTCTTCAACAATACTTTTCTCATTGGCCATAAAATCCATCGGGTTAGAAAATTTTAACTTCTTATTCTGACGGGTATGATAATAAAATTTATTGCGTTCAAATTTACCGGAGCAAATTCTTAAAAAGGCAATTCTATCGCGGTGTTTTGGATCTAAGTTGGCATGGATTTTAAAAACAAAACCACTAAAGTTTTTCTCTTCAACCAATACATCACGTTCTTCTGCTTCGCGGTGCCGCGGACTTGGTGCAATTTCAATAAAAGTATCCAGCAGTTCCTTAATCCCAAAGTTATTAATGGCACTGCCAAAAAATACCGGAGCCAGTAAACCTTCAGTATAAAGGGATTTATCAACGGTGCCATAAATACCTTCAACCAACTCTACATCATCTTTAAGATTATTAACCTCATTTTCCTTTAAATAATTTAAAAGCGATGGATCGTTTAAGTCGCTGGCTGCAACAACTGAATCCGTTACCTTGGTTTTATCCGAATTAAAAAGATTTAAGTGTTTGTTATAAATGCTGTAAACCCCTTTAAATGTATGGCCTTGTCCAATTGGCCACGAAAGCGGGCAAAGGCTAATGTTTAGTTTTTCTTCAATCTCATCCAGTAAATCAAATGCTTCTTTACCCTCACGGTCCATTTTATTGATAAAAATAATGACCGGAGTGTTGCGCATACGGCAAACCGACATTAATTTCTCGGTTTGTTCCTCCACACCCTTTACACAGTCAACCACTAAAATAACACTATCTACAGCAGATAAGGTTCTGTAAGTATCTTCAGCGAAATCTTTGTGACCAGGTGTATCCAAAATATTAATGCGTTTACCACTGTATTCGAAACCCATAACAGAAGTGGCAACTGAAATCCCACGCTGCTTCTCAATCTCCATGAAATCGGAAGTATTACTTTGATTAGCCTTATTTCTTTTTACAGCTCCGGCCGTGTTGATGGCACCACCAAAAAGCAGAAATTTTTCTGTTAAAGTAGTTTTACCTGCATCGGGGTGACTAATAATGGCAAAGGTTTTACGTTTTTCTATTTCAGGGTTAAGCATAATAAAAAGGAAATTATAAGATAGGAGGAAGCGTTAAAGAAATCTTGCAGAAAAAAGAAGTTTCGACTTGTGCTTCATGAGGTTGCAAAGATAGTAAAAACTGGCTAATTGTTTAAGTACCGCATAGTTATAATTCTAGCGGATATTTTAAACCAAAAGGAGGGCTTTAAAATAATAGGCTGCCGGGTTAAAAATTTCTATTTTTGCAATTAATTGGTTAGTTTTATTTGCCTTCCCGCATTTACCAATCCATATAATTTTAAAATCCGATGCCTGATTTAGAAGAGTCGACCTTGCCTGCTGAAATTGCAGCTAAGTTTGTTAATTATACATCCAAGCATGTTTTTTTAACCGGAAAAGCCGGAACAGGAAAAACAACTTTTTTGCGTAAGCTGATTCAATCTACGCACAAAAAGGTATTAATTGCAGCACCAACGGGAATTGCTGCCATTAATGCTGCCGGAGTAACCATACATTCGCTTTTCCAGCTGCCTTTTGGTGCATTTTTCCCTGATGCCGCCACAACGATCTTAAACGAAAATATCAGCTTCAACTTTAATACACCCAAAACGCTTGTCAAGCATTTAAACATGCAAGGCAATAAGCGCCGTATGTTGCAGGAACTGGAATTGTTGGTTATTGACGAAGTGAGTATGCTCAGGGCGGATATGCTTGATGCTATAGATTTTTCTTTACGTTATATTCGCAGAAATAGAAATGTGCCTTTTGGTGGTGTTCAGCTATTATTTATTGGCGATTTACACCAGCTGCCACCCGTGGTAAAAAATGATGAATGGCGTATAATGGCTCATTTTTATAAAAGTATTTACTTTTTTGATGCACTTGCTTTACAAAATGATCCGCCTGTTTATATCGAACTTGATAAAATTTATCGTCAGAATGATGATGTGTTTATCAGTTTACTGAATAATTTGCGGAACAACAAAATCACGGCTGAGGATACCACATTGCTTAGAACACATTTCAGGCAAGATTTTAAACCTGCCGCTGATGAAAATTATATCACTTTAACCACACATAATAATAAAGCAGATGGCATAAACCGTGAACGGTTAACGCAATTGAAAACAAAATCTTACTTTTTTGATGCCAAAATTCAAGGTGATTTTAACGAATATGCCTACCCAAATGATAAAAGTCTGGAGCTAAAGGTAGGTGCCCAAATTATGTTTATCAAAAATGATATGGGCATTGAAAAACGGTATTATAATGGTAAAATTGGTGTTGTACATCACATTGAAAAGGATTTAATTGAAATAGAACTTCCGGAAGATAAAGCGGTTATTGCCATTTCTCCATACACCTGGGAAAATGTAAAATATAAACTCAACGAAGTAACCAACGAAATAGAGGAGAATGTTGCGGGTTCTTTTGTTCAATACCCTATAAAACTAGCCTGGGCCATTACTGTGCATAAAAGTCAGGGTTTAACTTTTGATAAGGCTATTATTGATGTAGGCGATGCTTTTGCTCCCGGACAGGCTTACGTTGCACTTTCACGATTAAGGTCGTTAAAAGGCTTGGTTTTAACTTCGCATTTGCGGGATAGTGGTTTGCAGCAGGATCAGAATATTCATTATTTTTCTAAAAGCAAGCAACCTGCTGAGGTTTTAAGCGATCAGATTAGTGCGGAGAGTTATACTTTTATTAAAAGCTATCTGTTAACGGCTTTTGATTTAAATATTATTCGTTACTACATTAAGGAACACGTTCAAACTTTTGATAAAAGAGAGAGAAAATCAGCCAAACAAAAGCATGATGACTGGACAACGGCTTTATACGTCGATTTTCAAAAGATTACGGCAACGGCGGATACGTTTATCAACCAATTAAAAGTAATGCTTGCTCAACAAGAGGAACATACTTTATTTAATGTTTCTAAAAGGGTAGATGCTGCCCTGAAATATTTTAATCCATTAATAAAAGGCATTTCTGATCAATTTCTGAGCCATATTGAAAATGTAAAAGAAGAAAAACAGGTTAAAACTTATTTAACTGAACTACTTGAACTGGAAATTTTGGTTTATGAGCAGCTGAAGAAAATGCATAAAAGCAAGGCTTTATTAAAGGCTATAATTGATGGTAAAGAGTTTAGTAAAGCAGATACAGATGCATTACTCAACAGTGCTGAAAGAAACCAGCAACTGCAAAAAGCAGTTCAACTAAAAGGAACAGTGCTTAAAGTAAAAACGCCTGTTGAGAAGAAAAAGAAAGAGCCTAAAATTGACACTAAAGTAGTCAGTTTTGAAATGTACAATCAAGGCAAAACTTTACAGGAAATAGCGAAAGAACGGGGTTTATCTGTAACAACTATAGAAGGGCATTTGGCTTATTATGTTTCAACAAAACAACTTGATGTAAGGTCTTTTGTACGATCAAATAAACTTAAAAATATCATTGAAGCGGTTGAAAATCTGGAAACCAAATCATTAAAGGTGGTTAAGGATTTCCTGGGGAACGACTATACTTTTGGAGAGATTAAAATGGCAATGGCGTCCTTATTTCCAACTGAAGAATAGTTATTTGCCTCTCGTCATTGCGAGGCACGAAGCAATCTTAAAATGGAAGTTTGAAACGAAGTCTTTAATGTATTTGTGGTTATTGTATGACCATAAAATAATTTGATTATTTCCTATCTTAGCATTTGTGGAGAAAGTTAATGTTTTAGCGCAATATATGCCCGCCGAAGCGGCACTGCTAATTGCAAAGTGGATAGACTATTTTCAGTGCGAATTTAAGATTGCCAAAACCCGTTCAACAAAATTGGGCGATTACCGTCATCCTTACCGGGATAAAGGCCACCGGATTTCAGTAAACTTTAACCTCAATCATTATTCTTTTCTGGTAACAACCGTTCATGAATTTGCTCATTTATTAACGTGGAACGATTTTAAAAATAAGGTAAAACCTCATGGCTCCGAATGGAAAAATAACTTTAAGCGAATGATGGTTCCATTTTTTGATATGAAGATTTTTCCGGAAGATGTACACAAAGCAATTAATAATTACATGTCTAATCCGGCAGCCTCGAGCTGCTCTGATTTGCATTTATCAAGGGCTTTAAAAAAATACGACGCAATCAATACTGATGTTTTACATTTAGAACAATTGCCTTTACATGCTGACTTTAAAATCAAAGACGGAAGGCGTTTTACCAAAGGCGAACGGATTAGAAAACGCTATCGTTGTGTTTGCCTGGATGATAAAAGAATTTATCTTTTTAATCCGCTGGCCGAAGTTTTTTTGATTGCTTAAAGTGATTACCACTTAATTTTCAGATTCTTGAAAGAACCTTTTGCAAAATAAATATAGAAAGCCATAAAAAGAATTGTTAATATAATTTTAGCCCAAGGGAAATTCATGTTAAATAGAATTAACAGTTTTTCTGCTGGCTTGCCGGCCAACATTAGAGAGATAATAGTTAGTCCGGTGTTGGCTATTTTAAGTGGTTCCTTTTCGTAAGCCGGATCATGATTTAGCTCTTTTAAATAAAAAACCGATAAAACTATTGGAATAATGTTTAAACATGTCTGAACAACAAGATTAAGGTTAATAAAAGCGTTAACAATTAAAATAATCGCAGTTGCTAAAGTCCACAAGTAATGGACTTTTTGAATTTTACTAAATTTATTGAGCATATAATTTAATTTACAAACTTAAATTCATCTCCGTCAAACAGGCCTTTATCACTCAATTTCAAATGTGGAATAACGAGTAAAGCCATAAACGAAAGGGTCATAAAAGGGGCAATTAATGTAGAACCCATTTCTTTTGCGAATTTATCAATTGAAGTATAACACGCTGCAACTTTATAGCCATTTTGATTGCTCATTAAACCCGCAACCGGCAGCGGCAACACTTCCTGTTTTTCATTATTTAAAGCAGCAACTCCGCCGCTTTCTTTTATAATCAGGTTAACAGCCTCGCAAATACTTTGATCATCAACGCCAACAGCGATAATATTATGACTATCATGCGCAACACTCGATGCAATAGCACCCTGCTTTAAATCAAAGTTTTTGACAAACGAAACAGCCACAGGTGCATCGTGGTAACGATTTACCACAACCATTTTTAAAATATCATTTTCTACATCACTGATTATATTTTGATTTTCAACTTTAGGCTTGTGAAATCGTTTTTTAGTGATGAGCTGGCCATCCAAAGCTTCAATCACCGGAATTTCATGTTGCCCGGAAAATGAATATATAAAATCTTCTTGTTTTTTTAAGCTGCAGGAGAATTGATTTACAGATTCCCGGTCTTCAATGTGCTTTACCCAATCGCCAACAAGCTGACCGTTTTCATATAGTAAAATGCCATCGATGTAAGTTTTCTGTATTTTAAAATTGACTAAATCTTCTGCAACAATAAAATCTGCAAAATCTCCGGTTTTTAAAGTACCAACATCCAGTTTGTAATGAAGAACAGGGTTAATACAAGCCGCCTGCAATACATTAAAAATATCGACACCTTTTTCTACGGCTCTTGCACAAAGTTGGTTAATGTGGCCTTCAACAAGGCTGTCGGGGTGTTTATCGTCGCTGCAAAACATAATCATTTCGGGCCAGTCGTTAAGCAAGCCAATCAATGCCTCAAAATTTTTGGCTGCACTTCCTTCCCGAATCAGAATTTTCATTCCTCTTTGCAGTTTGTCTAAAGCCTCGTCTGAGGTAAAACATTCATGGTCAGTAGAAATTCCTGCATCAATATATTGTTGTACAGCATCGCCACGTAGCCCCGGTGCATGCCCGTCAACAGGCTTACCCAATTTGTGCGCAGCGGCAATTTTTTTAAGTACTTCTTCATCTTTGTATAAAACACCCGGAAAGTTCATCATTTCACTCAGGTATTTTATTTCAGGACGTTCCAGAAGTGATCTGACATCATCGTGATTTAATTCAGCCCCCGCAGTTTCAAAAATTGTTGCCGGAACGCAACTCGGAGCACCAAAATTAAATTTGAATGGAACTGTATTGCCATTTGAAAGCATAAATTCTACACCTTCCATTCCACAAACATTGGCAATTTCGTGGGGATCACTAATGGTTGAAACCGTTCCATGGATAACTGCTAATCTGGCAAATTCACTTGGAATAAGCATGCTGCTCTCAATGTGCACATGGCTATCAATAAAGCCCGGAAGAATGTAATTCGAATCGTTTTTGGCTGAATCAGATAATTGGTTAATGGATTTGATTTTACCGGCTTCAACTTCAATTTCGCCGAAAAAAATATTCCGGTTTAATACATCAACGATATTCCCTTCAACTTTAAAATTGCTCATTTTGTCTCGTTTCTTGCTGCCTTTGCGTTTATTAAAGCGTATTAGTTAATATTTTAATAACTTTTCAATGCTTGTTGCCAATCTGGATTTTGCTAAGAAATCATCTTCCAGTATTTTGTTCATCGGAATAGCGGTATCCAGACTCGCACACCGGATTACCGGAGCATCCAGATATTCGAAGCAATGTTCTGCAATCCAGGCTGATATTTCTGCCCCAAAACCATTGGTTAGGGTATCTTCATGTAAGATTAAAACCCGACCCGTTTGTTTAACTGCGTTGCGAACGGCCTCTTTATCCCAGGGCTGTAGTGTACGCAAATCTATTAAGGTAGCGCCACATTGTGGATTGTTTTTAATGTATTCGAGCCCCCAGTGCACCCCAAGGCCATAAGTAATAATTGTAAATTTATTTCCACTGGCCAGTGTAACTGCTTTTCCGATTTCTGTTGTAAAATAACCATCAGGTACGGGGCCTGATAAACTTCTGTATAAATACTTATGCTCGAAATATAAAACAGGGTTAGGGTCTTCAATTGCAGCAATAAGCAATCCTTTTGCATCTTCAGGAAATGCAGGATAAACAACTTTCAGACCCGGAGTTTTTGTAAACCAGGCTTCATTACTTTGTGAATGGAATGGACCTGCGCCTGTGCCCGCTCCCGTAGGCATACGAACAACCACATCGGCTTTTTCGCCCCAGCGGTAATGTGTTTTAGCTAAATTATTGACAATCTGGTTAAAACCTACGGTTACAAAATCTGCAAATTGCATTTCAACAACAGCCTTGTACCCATTAATAGAAAGCCCCAATCCGGCGCCAACAATGGCCGACTCACAAATTGGTGTATTTCTTACCCGGCCTTTACCATACTTTTCGGTAAAACCATCCGTAATTTTAAATGCACCGCCATAATCTGCAATATCCTGCCCCATAATTACCAGGTTAGGGTATTTTTCCATAGATAAATCCAGTGCATCGGTTATGGCGTCTAAATATCTTTTTTCCGTAGAAGTTGTTTCTGCAAGGATAATTTCCTGCTGATGTGGAAAATACATATCGTTTTCTTCATCTGAAGCGTTTTCTGTTGGTTCTGGCTCATTGAAAGCCTCTTCAACTTCTGATTCTATCTCCGACTTGAACTGAACCTTTAGCTTTTGTATGGCATCTGCGTTTAAAATCCCTTCTTCAATTAAAAAGGCTTCATAATTTGACAAGGGATCTTTCTTTTCCCACTCATCAAATAATTCCTGTGGCACATATTTAGTCCCTGAAGCTTCTTCATGTCCACGCATTCTGAATGTCAAACATTCTAATAATACAGGTCTTGGGTTTTGACGAATGTCTTTCGCAATCCGATCTATAGTATCATAAACTTCCAGGATATTATTTCCGTCAATTTGTATGCCTTCAATGCCATAGCCAATGGCTTTATCGGCAAGATTTTTACATTTAAACTGTTCATTTATCGGAGTAGATAAACCATATCCATTATTTTCAATCAGAAAAATAACAGGCAAATTCCAAACCGAAGCAACATTTACCGCTTCGTGAAAATCGCCCTCACTGGTTGCGCCTTCTCCGGTAAAAACCAAGGTTGCATGTTGCTTTTTTGCTAAAACATCAGCTAGTGCAATTCCATCAGCTAAAGCCATTTGAGGGCCGAGGTGAGAAATCATGCCGATAATTTTATAATCCTGGGTACCGAAATGGAAAGAGCGGTCGCGGCCTTTGGTAAAGCCTGTTAATTTGCCCTGCCATTGCGCCATTAATTTTTTTAAAGGAATATTACGGGAGGTAAAAACACCCAGATTACGATGCATGGGTAAAATATACTCTTGCTTTTGCATGGCCAGAGTACTGCCAACCGCAATGGCTTCCTGGCCAATGCCCGAAAACCATTTTCCGATTCTTCCCTGCCGTAATAGTTTGAGCATTTTATCTTCAACCATTCTGGGATAAAGTAACTTTTTATAAATCTCTAATAGAAACTGGTCGTCTTTATCTCTACGGTTAAAGTGCATACTATTTGGTTATATTTAGTTTTGAATTAAAGTTAATAAACTTATGATTCTTTGCTCTTTTTTATTTCTTCCCACTGTTTGGCAAAAGATTTATCTGCAACTTTTGGCATTTCGCGGTATTTACCCCAGCTTTTTTTGAAAAAAGTTTTAAGCATGAAATTCTTAAATTTTCCGCCAAAAAAATCCATCCATTTACGTTTTAGCATCATTTTGCTAAACATGCTCCAGCCAATTTCTTCAGTCTTACCATTTTCATGCGTAGCTGCGGCATCTCTACGGTTAAGCAATAACATTTTGTGGATATCAATCTTAACAGGGCATACTTCAGAACATTTACCGCATAAACTGGAAGCATAGCTTAAATGTTTAAACTCTTCCATTCCCCTTAAATGTGGTGTAATAATAGAGCCGATGGGGCCGCTGTAAGTTGTATTATAAGTATGGCCACCAATATTTTTATATACCGGACAAGCATTTAAGCAGGCGCCACAACGAATACAATATAAAGCCTGTCGTTGTTCTTTTTGTGCCAGCAGATTTGTTCTGCCATTATCCAGCAAAACAACATACATTTCTTCAGGACCATCTGTTTCATCAGGCTGGCGGGGGCCACTTAAAATGGTATTGTAAACTGTTAGATTTTGTCCCGTTCCGTGTGAAGCTAAAAGGGGCCAGAATAAATCCAGATCGGCCATAGAAGGAATAATTTTTTCTATTCCAACAACGGCAATATGAATTTTAGGAAAAGTTGTGCTTAAACGGGCATTACCTTCATTTTCTGTAAGGGCAATACTTCCCGTATCGGCTATTAAAAAATTTCCGCCGCTAATGCCTATGTCGGCATTTAAATATTTATCTCGAAGCAATTCTCTTGCTTTTTGAGTAAGCTGTTCAGGCGTTGCATCCAGTGGAGTACCGAATTTATCATGAAAAAGTTTAGCAATTTCTACCGCACTCAGGTGCATGGCAGGCGTTACAATGTGGTAAGGGGGTTGTCCAAGCAATTGAACAATGTATTCGCCTAAATCACTTTCTAAGGATTCTATTTGATTACTTTCCAGAAATTCATTCAGATGAATTTCTTCAGTAGTCATCGATTTTGATTTAATGACGGTTTTGCCATTATTTCTTTTAATGATGTTCAGAATTTCGCGTTGTGCTTCTTCTGCATCATTGGCCCAAATTACTTTACCGCCACGACGCTGAAAATTAGATTCAAATTCAGGAAGGAATTTATCTAAGTTTTCCATCACACGCCACTTAATCACATTGGCTTTCTTCTTTGATGCTTCCAGATTTTCAAATTTTGATAAGCCCCGTTCTACAGCCGCATTATATTTACCAATATTGTAATTAATGGTTTTACGGTGAGGTAGGTCGAAAGCTTTTTCATCAGATTTTTCTAAGAATTCATCGGCAGTCTTCATCATATATCAAAGATAGGAAATTCTTGTTCCAGCAAAAGTAATGTGCATAAAAAAGCCCCGGCGAAATGACGGGGCTTTAATATTTTGGAATTATTATTTTTTTGGATTGCCTTTGCCATCCATATCAACTACCGGACGGTTTGGTCTGTTGGCCAATTCCCATGCTGTAAAATAGGTAAGCTTAGCTCTTTTGGCCAAAAGCGGGAAATTGATTTTGCTGATTTCATCACCCGGTTTGTGGTAATCCTGTTGCAACATTCCGTCGTAATAGAAAATAATCGGAATACCATGCTTAGCAAAATTGTAGTGATCTGAACGGTAGTAAATACGCTCCGGATCTTTTGGATCGTCATATTTATAATCCAGTTTCATTTTGGTATAGGTTGCGTTAACTTGCTCACTTAACTTACCTAAATCACTGCTCAACATATTTGAGCCAATAGAATAAATATAATTTGCAGAATCAGGTTTACCCAGATACTCTTCTCCGGTACGGCCAATCATATCCGTATTTAAATCAGCGATTGTATTTTCCAAAGGAAATATTGGATGCTCAGAATACCAATCAGAACCCCAAAGACCTTTTTCTTCACCCACAACGGTCATAAATAAAATGCTGCGTTTAGAACCTTTACCTGCTTTTTTAGCATCAGTAAATGCCTTAGCCATTAATAATACACCGGTTGTTCCTGAACCATCATCGTCCGCTCCGTTATTAATTTTATCATCACCTTTAGCATCCGGCGTAATTCCAATGTGGTCATAGTGTCCCGTTAAAACCAATACCTCTTTTTTAAGTTTAGGATCTGTTCCTTCTAAATAGCCCAACACATTTTCACAACGAAGTGGGGTTTCGGTTACCTGAGCACTGGCAGAAACCGGGATATTAATTTCTAATGAAGCTGGTTTACCTGTACTTTTTATTTTATTTCTAACAGAATCTAAACTCGTACCGCCTGCAGCCAAAATTTCGTTGGCAATAACAGAACCGATGGTAACAATAGGTAAAATCGTCGAAGACTTTAATCTGTCAATATTCTCCTGCGACTTCATCAGCGTTTGTCCGTTTAAGATGAAGTTTTTTAAACCTGCGCTTAAATTATCAACGCGTTGATTGATCACTAAAACACCTGCTGCTTTTTGTTCAGCAAGATATTTTAACCGGTTAGGTAAAGCATTGTCTTTACCAGTTGCAGGACCACCTGATTCAATAATCATTACAATTTTACCGGCAACATTCTGCCCTGCAAAATCATTATAAGCATCGCTGTTCATTCCATAACCCGCAAAAACAATTGAATTGCTACTTATGGTATAACCTGCTGTTGACACAGAGGTAGGTAAAATGTAAAAATCTTTTAAAAACTCTTTAGTCTGGCCATTAATGGTCAGAACATTTTGAGTAAGATTAAAAGAGGAAAGGTCTATTTTTTGGAAGTATTCTCCATTTACAGGCCCCTTTAAGCCTAATGATTTAAAATAGTTTCTGATGTAATCGGCTGCCATCCAGGCACCTTTTTTTCCGGTTTCACGACCTTCGTATGCGTCAGATGCTAATACCGAAAGATGACTGTAAGCATTTTTTTCATTGATTGCCTGGCCAAATTTAATTGCGTCCTTATTGGGAACAAGGGTTTTAATTTGGGCAAAGCAGCTCATGCTTATTACAGAGGCTAAGCTGAGGGTTAAAAATTTTTTATTCATATTTTGGTTAATAAGTTAGTTGGTTAGGCTTTAGCAGGATATTTTTTGTACCCTGTTTTGATGACGGCCACCTTCAAATGCTGTGGTTAAAAAGGTTGTCGTCATTTCTTTAGCAAGTTCTTCTGATACGAATCTGGCAGGAATGCATAAAACATTGGCGTCGTTATGTTGACGGACAAGAGATGCAACTTCATTTTCCCAGCAAAGTGCGGCTCTTATTTTTTGATGTTTATTGGCTGTAATGGCAACCCCATTAGCAGAACCACAAATCAAAATACCATAGTTAACTTCTCCACTTTCTACTGCCGAAGCAACAGGGTGGGCAAAATCAGGATAGTCGACAGAATCAGCACCATAAGTGCCAAAATCTTTAACTTCATATTGTTTAAGGAAACTTTTTAGTACTTCCTTATATTCAAAACCTGCATGATCGGCGCCAATGGCAATTTTTATCTTTATATCAGACATTATTCAAATTTATATAGAATTATGAAATGTATTCGTAATGTTTTTGTTAGTTAGCATAGAAGGCAGCTTCGTCTTTCTTCTTTTTTCGCTCTATAAATGCAGAAACAAAAATACTTAATTCATATAATAAAAACAGCGGCGTTGCAACAATTAACATCGTCATAATATCAGGTGTTGGTGTCACAATAGCCGAGATAATCAAAATAATCACCGCCGCATATCTTCTGCTTGACCTCATTAATTTTGGGGTCATTAAGCCTAACTTAGACAGGATAAAGATGATGACCGGAAGTTCGAAAATAATACCTGTACCTAAAGTTAAAGTGGCAACAGATGATAAATAAGAATCTACCGTAAACGTATTTTTAATTTCGGTACTCACCGTATAGCCGGTTAGGAAGTTAACCGAAAGCGGACAAACTACAAAGTATCCAAACAAAATACCGATCATAAATAAAACGGATGCGAAAAATACGAAACCACTTGCTGATTTACGCTCATTTTCGTGTAATGCCGGTTTGATAAAACGCCAGATTTCCCAAAGTAAATAGGGGAAACCTGCTACAATACCAGCCATAACACAAACATTTAATTGAAGGTTAAACTGCCCGGCCATTTCGGTATTAATAATTTCACCATTAATTTTTTTGATACACATATCCTGTCCAAGCCTTGGGAAAAGCTCAACCAGTTTACACATCATCCTGTAGGTCCAGAAATCAGGTTTTTTAGGCCCAAATATTACCTTATCCAATAATTCTTCGTTAAAATAGAAAGCAATACCGGTAAAAACGGTAACGGCAATAACCGCTCTGATTAGGTGTTTCCGTAAAACGTCCAGGTGATCAAAAAAAGACATTTCGGCTTCCAGCGTTGTACCTTTATTTGCTATACTCTTCGTTAGGGATGTTTTTTCTTTCGTGTCGCTCATGTTGAAAACAAAAATACCATTCTAAATGATTAGAATGGTATTTACGTGTTAAATATAAAAATAGTTTAGATTATTCTGATAAATCGAACGTTTCCATAAATTTTGTAGTGAAATTACCTGCTCTGAAATTAGGGTCTTTCATCAATAATAAATGAAAAGGAATCGTTGTTTTAACACCTTCAATTACAAATTCGCCTAAGGCTCTTTCCATCGTGCAAATTGCTTCCTCACGTGTTTGAGCAACACAAATTAATTTTGCAATCATACTATCATAATTAGATGGAATTTGATAACCGGCATAAACGTGTGTATCAACTCTTACCCCATGACCACCCGGAGAGTGGAAATTCGTTATTTTGCCTGGTGAAGGACGGAAATTGTTGAAGGGGTCTTCAGCATTAATACGGCATTCGATGGCATGCATATCAGGGAAATAATTTTTTCCTGAAATTGGAATACCTGCTGCTACTTTAATTTGTTCCTTAATTAAGTCGAAGTTAATAACCTCTTCTGTAACCGGATGCTCTACCTGGATACGGGTATTCATTTCCATAAAGTAGAAGTTACGGTGTTTATCAACTAAAAATTCGATTGTTCCGGCACCTTCATAATTTACAGCAACGGCGCCTTTAATAGCGGCTTCGCCCATTCGTACACGCAATTCATCGGTCATAAAAGGAGAAGGAGATTCTTCTACCAATTTTTGGTGACGGCGTTGAATAGAGCAATCACGTTCAGAAAGGTGACAGGCTTTGCCATACTGATCTCCGATAATCTGGATTTCAATGTGGCGTGGATCTTCGATATACTTTTCTAAATAAAGACCATCATTACCAAATGCTGCACCAGATTCCTGACGGGCACTGTCCCACGCATTTTCGAATTCTTCATCTTTCCATACTACACGCATACCACGACCACCACCACCGGCAGTAGCTTTAAGTATAACCGGGTAGCCCATTTCGTTAGCAATAGCAATACCCTCTTTAACACTGGTTAGTAAACCTTCTGAACCAGGAATAGTTGGTACACCTGCTTTTTTCATGGTTTCCTTAGCAGAGGCTTTATCACCCATACCATTAATCTGCTCAGGTGTAGCACCAATAAATTTGATGTTGTACTCACGGCAAATGTTAGAAAATTTAGCATTTTCTGATAAGAAACCATAACCGGGGTGTATGGCATCGGCATTTGTTAATTCTGCAGCCGAAATAATATTTGGGATATTTAAGTAAGAATCTTTACTGGGAGGGGGACCAATACAAACAGCTTCATCAGCGAAACGTACGTGTAAACTCTCGCGATCTGCAGTAGAGTAAACAGCAACGGTTTTGATGCCCATTTCCTTACAGGTACGGATAATACGCAAAGCGATTTCGCCCCTGTTGGCAATTAGTATTTTTTTAAACATAATTTTCCTTTTTCGTCAGTCTTTCTCAAAAGTACTATCGTCATGCTGAATGTATTTCAGCACCTAAATGATTTTAAAAAAATGAGACCCTGAACTTGTTTCAGGGTGACGCAAATAATAGTAGAAAGTTTTCGCTAATAATTAAATAGGTTCTACTAAAAATAATGGTTGGTCATATTCAACTGGTGATGCGTTTTCTACCAATATTTTAACAATACGGCCTGAAACTTCACTTTCAATTTCGTTGAATAATTTCATCGCTTCGATAATACAAACCACTTTGCCTGTGCTTACTTCATCTCCAACGTTTACAAACATTGGTTTATCAGGGCTTGATGAACGATAAAAAGTACCGATCATTGGCGATTTAATGGTAATGTATTTTGAAGTATCTTCTGCAGCTGGTACTGCTGGGGTTGCGGCTACTGGTGCAGTAGGAGCTGTAGCTACCGGTGCTGCTGCCTGAATAAGTGGTGCTTGCGGTACAGTTGCATGCACAACTGTTGGTGCCTGGTTTGTTTTAATGGTGATTTTGAAGTTTTCCTGCTCAATTGCAACTTCGTTTACACCAGAACGTGAAACAAATTTAATCAGTTCCTGTATTTGTTTGATATCCATTTTTTAATCGTTGTTATGTAAAAAATAGTGTATAAATGAATTAACTAAGTTATACTTTTTTTGTTTTAATTTTTCATTGTGGAAAATTTGGATCGTTTCTAATTAACCCGAAACTTTCTACCCAAATCTTTTGGCTTATTTACTGTCGTAAGCCCATTTAAGATAAATTGATCCCCATGTAAAACCTCCACCGAAGGCTGCAAGAACAATATTATCTCCTTTTTTCAACTGGCTTTCCCATTCCCATAAACATAGTGGAATAGTTCCGTTGGTGGTATTTCCGTAACGCTCAATATTGATCATTACTTTCTCGGTACCAACACCCATACGGTTTGCGGTTGCATCAATAATGCGTTTGTTTGCCTGGTGAGGCACCAGCCATGCAATATCATCAGCCGTTAAGCTGTTTCTGTCCATAATTTCGGCAGCAACATCAGCCATATTGGTTACTGCAAATTTAAATACAGTTGGACCTTCCTGATGTGCAAAATGCTCACGTGCATCAATGGTTTCATGTGTTGCAGGTTTAACTGAACCGCCAGCTTTCATGCCTAAGAAATCTCTTCCGGATCCATCTGTTCTGAGGATAGAATCTATCAGACCGAAACCTTCTTCATTTGGTTCAAGCAAAGCACAGCCGCAACCATCACCAAAAATAATACAGGTTGTACGGTCTTCGTAATTTATGATTGATGACATTTTATCGCCACCCACAACCAATACCTTCTTGTGTCTTCCTGATTCAATGAATGATGCACCGGTAGAAAGCCCGAATATAAAACCAGAACAAGCTGCCTGTAAATCGTAACCCCATGCATTTTTAGCACCAATTTTATCCGCTAAAACATTTGCCGTTGCCGGAAAAGTAAAATCGGGAGTTGTAGTACAAAAAATAATTAATTCAATTTCTTCAGCAGTAATGCCTCTTTTTTTAAGTAATCCATTTACGGCATGAACAGCCATATCAGATGTACCTAAACCTTCGCCTTTTAAAATTCTGCGTTCTTTGATCCCGGTTCGGCTGGTAATCCATTCATCTGAAGTTTCAACCATGGTTTCTAACTCTGCATTTGTTAATACATAGTCGGGGACATAACCATTAACTGCTGTTATAGCAGCGTGAATTTTACTCATTTTAAAATAAATTTGATAATTATTTAAATGCGTTTCTAATTTTATCTACTAAACCCGTTGTAATCATCTCTCTTGATTGAAGCACCATGTTTTTAACCGCCGTAGGGCTTGAAATGCCATGTCCGATAACCACAGGAGCATTAACCCCTAAAACCGGGCTACCCCCGTACTGTTCGTAATTAAAGCGATCGAAAAACTCATCTTTCATTCCTTTTTTAATGGTTAACACATAAAATGATTCTGCAAGTTTAAGCATTACATTTCCGGTAAAACCATCACAAACAATAACGTCGGCTTTATCGTTAAATAAATCACGTCCTTCTACATTACCTACAAAGTTGAATAAATTTGTATCCTTCATTAATGGAAAAGTAGCCATGCTAAGCATGTTTCCTTTTTCATCTTCTTCGCCAATATTCATTAACGCAACTTTAGGGTTATTTATTTGCAGTAAATTTTCAGCATATAAACTACCTAAAACGCCAAATTGTAATAAAATATCAGGTTTGCAATCTGCATTGGCACCAACATCAAGTAATAAACCTGTGCCGCCTTTAATTTTTGGAAGAATGGTACATAAACATGGGCGGATAATGCCCGGAACGGTTTTAACGCTAAAAACTGCGCCAACCAGCATTGCACCAGAGTTGCCTGCGCTTGCAAAAGAATCGATTTTACCTTCTTTTAAAAGGTTAAAACCAACTGCTATGCTCGATTTAGGTTTCTGAACAATTGCTTTTGTGGGATGTTCGCCCATACCAATAACCTCATCAGTATGAACGTATTCAAAATGATCCGGATTAAAACCTTCTTCTGCGAGAATTGGTTTAATCTGTTCGGTATCGCCAATAAGAACAAGATGTTCATTGGCATTTAGCGATTGATGAGCTGCTATTGCTCCCAAAACAACTGCTTTGGGAGCATAGTCTCCGCCCATTATGTCGAGGCCTATTTTCATAGAAAAAAAATGTTTGTGTTAAATAATAGGTTTAGCCCTATAAATTTTTCAGAAGACTAAGGTATAACTAAAGCCGCTGAAAACACAAACAATTTTTTAAGAAAATTACCCGATTTGAGTATTTTCGATAACCAATTTACCGTTATAGTATAGGTTACCATCAACGTTGTAAGCACGATGAGGTACGTGGATAGCACCTGTTGCCGAGCATGTTGCTAAAGAAGGAGTCACAGCTTTATAGTGAGTTCTTCTTTTATTTTTTCTCTGTTTCGAGATTTTCCGTTTTGGATGTGCCATTGGTGTATAATCTAATTATTTTTTTAACTTATTAAGTGCTTCCCAACGCGGGTCGCTTGATTGTTCATTTTCTTCGTTGTGTTTGTCGATAGATAATTGCTCTAACCGATCAATCATTTCCTGGTCGCACTCCTTTCCGGCCTGCTCACAATTTTTAATGTATGGAACCGCTACGTTTATCATTTCGTATAATGGTCCCGAAATATCAATCGAGGTTTCTTTCCGGCTTAATGAAATAATTTCTTCATCATCGCTTTCCATTTCAGCCTCTGCAAATTTTACAATCTGTCTTTCGTACAAATTAACCGGTAATGAAAATTCAGATAAACATTTATCGCAATCTAAATTAACGGTTCCAATTACTTTAAACTTTAACAGTAACATGGTCTCTTGTTTCTCAAGTTCCAGATTAACGTTTAATTTTCCGCTTTTAATTAAAGAGTACTCGAAAGCATTAAAAAAAGAGTCATCAAGCTCATATTCAAACTGATGAGTTCCCAATTTTAATCCGGTAAACGGTACTGAAAATTGTTTTAGCGGGTTCAAAGTACTGTAAAATTTTAGCCTGCAAATGTAGGGATTATTTTGTTAGATAAAAAATGTTTTTCAAAAATATTAAACCTCACAGGTTTTTAAAACCTGACTAATAAGGAAGTTGTTGCTGTTTTATTCGTTTAGTGCGTTTCTGTTCAAATGGTTGCCAAGCTCCTGTTAGCACTCGTTTTTCTGTTCACCAAAATTTCCACCAAGGCTTATTTTTATCGTTCGTCTGTTGTTTTTTGAATTGTTCAAGTTCATTTTTCATTTCGTCACTATATGCAAGATGTTTAACCGTATATGTGAGTTTATTTTTCCCTTCTAAATCAATTCCTAATTTCTCCGCCAATTTTAAAATGTCATCGGAGAAAATATTTTCGTTAATCGTTAAACCATTTTCTTGCTCCAACGGGTTGTATAAATTATCAGTTACTTCTCCGTCCGAAACAAAAAAGTGTCTTTTTATGGTGTCGTTGTAAACCGTAAAGCCAAATGAATTTGATGTCGTCTGAATTATGAATGTTATAATGTCGGTATTCAAAGTCCTTGAAAGCTGAATTAAAGCTTCTTCTTCAATTGTGTCAACCATTTCAGGGTCGTTAATTATCGTCCAGCCATTGTCTGTCCAAATTCCCCTAATTGCTATTTCTTTATTAGCAAGTTCAAAATAGTTGTCATACAAATAGTCATTAAATGTTTGCCAGTCGACAAACTGTTTATCTTGTTTGGTGTCAATGTATTTAAATGCCTGAAAAATTTCGTCCGCTTTGTCGAAGAAGTTACCTTTAATTGCTATAAAACTGATTGTCATATAGTGTCGTTTTAAAATGAGTGCTAACTCTTAAATATGCGAAACTAATTTTAATATCGGTAGTTTTGATTATGTTTTTATATAATTGATAATCAGTTTTTATATATAAATAAACGAAATGCAGGTTTTCAGTTATTTTTTTCGTAAAGCATTAAATTTTTAATTGTAAATCATCTAATGGATTAATAATTTTCAACATTTCCCTATTACTCTTTGTTAGTCGGCATTTGTAATCCCATCTTTAGAATAAAGGATTTGTAATCCTCTGGTGGATTGTAAATCCAAAGGCATCGAGTCGAGATTTGCAAATCTCGACTAACAAAATTACTCGGACAATACCATTTCCTTATTATTTCTAGACCATTCGCTCCACGATCCAACATAAAGCTTCGGAATTTGAAGTCCTGCATAATCCATAGCCAAAAGTGTATGGCAGGCTGTTATGCCAGAACCGCAATGAACAATTACATTTTCGGGTTTAATATTGGCCAAAGCAAGTGTATATTTCTGCTTCAATACCTCAGGTTTAAGGAAAGCGCCTGAAGCATCCAGATTCTCTGTAAAGGGAATATTGGTTGCCCCTGGAATATGTCCGGCAATTAAATCAATAGGCTCGGTAAGGCCAGCGAAACGATTGGCATCCCGAACATCGATCACGATATGATCTTTAGTTTTTGAAACGGCTTCAACTTCATTTATATCGGCTAAAGGAAGATTCCATGCACGGATTGGATAAGGCCCGACAGATTTAGGTGTCTCCACTTTTGCACTGAGCTTAAAACCAGCTTTAATTGCTGCATCAAAACCTCCATTTATAACCTGAACTTTTTCGTGTCCAATTGATTTTAACATCCACCAAAGTCTGGCCGCTGCATTTCCGCCATTTTTATCATCATAAACGATCACATGACTATCTTTCGTAATGCCAAATTTTCCAATGGTTATTCCGAATTGCTCAAAAGTGGGTAAAGGATGCCTGCCGCCAACAGCGAAATCAGTGACGTTGGCTAAATCATTATTTACATCTGCAAAGAGCGCTCCGTTTAAATGGCTTTCATCGTATCTGGCTTTTGACCCTGCACTTGCATCAATCAGGATATAATTCTCCGGGTTTAAAAGAATAAGATCTTCAGGCGATATAATTGGTGATATTTTTTGGGACATGGTTAAATTTCTTGAATCCAAATATAAATAAATTGAAAGAGGAAATTGTTGTCACCAGGTGCTAAAAATGAAATTAAAAATCCATTTTAGTCAGATTAATCCATAGAAAAAATAAGGAATGAATAAGAGAAACAGCTAATTTACTAAGAAGCGTCGTCTTTAATATCAAACTGCGTTTCTACTACTTTTCCGCCACCGCGTAATTGGTTTTTTAGCATTTCTTCCTGCTCTCTTCTATTTTTCACAATGTGAATTGCAGAAAATAAAGCCTCGGTAAAAGAAGTAGAATCTGCAAGACCCTTTCCGGCAATATCATAACCTGTGCCATGATCAGGAGAGGTGCGTACAAAATTTAATCCGGCGGTATAATTTACGCCATTATGAAAGGCAAGAGTTTTAAAAGGAATTAAGCCCTGATCGTGGTACATGGCCAAAACGGCATCAAACTGTTTGTAGCTGCCATTGCCAAAAAAGCCATCGGCAGGGTATGGACCAAAGCACATCATGCCTTTATCATAAGCTTCCTGAATGGCTGGTGTAATAATTTCAGCTTCTTCAGTACCTAATAAACCATTGTCGCTGGCGTGCGGATTTAAACCTAAAACGGCAATTTTTGGTTTCTCAATCCAGAAATCCTTTTTCAGGCTTTCATTAATAAGCTTAAGCTTGTTAACAATTTTATCTTTGGTAATGGCTGCCGGAACCGCTGCAACAGGAATGTGTCCGGTTACTACGCCAACACGTAAATCTTCACTGATTAAGAACATCAGTACATCATTGCTTCCACTTTTTTCCTGTAAATATTCGGTATGGCCAGGAAAGGCAAAAGTTTCTGACTGGATATTGTGTTTATTAATAGGAGCAGTAACCAGGGCATCAATATCGCCATTTACTAAATCTGCTGTAGCTCTTTCAAGTGAAAGAAGTGCATATTTTCCTCCGGTTTCGGTTACCTGACCCAGTTCAATTTTTACATCTTCCTCCCAGCAATTAATGATATTCGCTTTTTTTGGCTGCGCCTGATTAGCCTGATTAATCACATTAAAGTTGAAATCGCCAAGATTATTGGCTTTTCGGTGGAAAGAAGAAACTTTAGTATGCCCATAAACAATTGGTGTACAATAGTTTAAAATAGCTGGATTTGATAATGTTTTAATAATTACTTCTAACCCAATGCCGTTTACATCGCCTATACTGATTCCAATTTTAAGTTTATCGCTCATAATAAATGGTGAATTTTAGCGCAAATTACTGATTTTCGATTAAACGGGTGCTTACCGGATAAAAATTAGTTATTTTGTAGAAAATACATCAGCAATAGAAACACGGTGTACACAGGAGAAAAAACGAAGCAATGCTTTTAATTTTTTTTCGTGATTTCAGTGTTTCTGTGGCAAATGAAATTGTAGCAATGAGTTTAGTAAAAGCGAAAAAACATTTAGGTCAGCACTTTTTAACCGATAAAGGCATTGCCAACCGGATTGTAGAAAGTTTGGTGAATACCGATAAATACAACCAGGTTTTAGAGGTTGGTCCTGGCATGGGCATTTTATCCGACTTTTTGTTGGAACGCGAAGATTTACAAACCTATCTGATTGATATCGACACAGAGTCGTTTCATTTTTTAAATGAAAAATACCCTCAGCTTGGAGACCGGTTGATTAACGGAGATTTTTTGAAACTAGACTTTGATGCCATTTTTCCAGGCAACTTTGCTATAATTGGTAACTTCCCTTACAATATTTCCTCACAGATTTTATTTAAGATTTTAGATAACCGCAATAAAGTTGTGGAAATGGTTGGAATGTTTCAAAAAGAGGTTGCACAGCGCTGCGCAGCACCATCCGGAAACAAAGAGTATGGCATTTTAAGTGTCTTTCTTCAGGCATATTATAAAATCGAATACCTGTTTACAGTGAAGCCCGGCACTTTTAACCCACCGCCTAAGGTTAATTCTGCTGTAATCCGTTTAACCCGTAATGATGTACAGCAATTGGATTGTGATGAAAAATTGTTTTGGCGTGTAGTAAAGGCAGGGTTTAATCAGCGAAGAAAAACCTTACGTAATGCTTTATCTGCAGTAATGCCAAAAGATAAAATGGATGATCACATCTATTTTGAAAAACGTGCAGAGCAACTCACCGTTGATGATTTTGTGGCACTAACGAAACACGTCAGTTCATTGATGTAATTGTATCATTATTGTTGTCTTGGCCAGACAGGCTTTTTTCTTTTGACAACAAAAGAAACAAAATTGCCGGCTTCCAATTTTTCTTTTAAAGTTTCTGTTGAGGCTAAGCTTATGGATTCCGAAAAATTGACCATGCCGGTTTAAAACTTAACGTTGAAACAGTGCTTTGGATTTGCAAAGCGATTATGGTTATGCAAATATTGAGTTTTCTAACCCCTTGGTTGTTTATGTATTCGCTAAACAGAAATTAATACATCGTTATTGCTGAAGGAGGAAAGAAGAAGCAATCTCTTATTCTCTGCTTAAAATCTAATGTAATTTCTTGCCCGTATAAGATTCTTAATGGCATTCAGAAAGACAAAACATGGCAATGCATATGGAGTAAGCGGGTCATTTTTTCTTGCAAAGCCATGATTATTTTAATTGAATTTCTCCTTTCCTTTGCGCTGTAATTTTAGAAAACATTATGATTAATTATCGCGAAATTTTTGAAGAGCAGGGAATGGATTATTCCACTTACCGTCAGTTGGTTGATCAGCTTTTAGCCGAAGGGCAAACAACCGGTCCGGATAATTCAGAAGCAATGCTGCATTACAGTAAAATGAATGTGCAAAGAATGAATAGGGTAGATAAAACAGTGGCCTTAAATGCAGACTTACAAATGGTTATTTCCGGTTTAAAAGCTAAATATAAACTACTGGTTATTACCGAAGGCTGGTGCGGAGATGCAGCACAGATTATTCCAATATTTAATAAAATTACTTTAACTGCACCAGATAAATTTGAGCTTAAATTTGTGTTGCGTGATCAGAATCTTCCACTTATTGATGCGCATTTAACAAACGGAGGCAGAGCAATTCCTGTGCTTTTGGTATTAGATGAAAATAGTGAAAATGTTTTAGCAAAATGGGGACCTCGTCCACAGGTTTTACAAACCTTACTAGCCGATTGGAAAAAGGAAAGTAGTGACATGATGGTAATTGCCGAAAAACTACATGGATGGTATGCAAAAGATAAAACGCAAACCACTCAGGCAGAATTAAACGGTGTGCTAAAAAGCCTTAACTAATTTATTGATAAAGCAGGGTTGTTAATCTACAGATACGGTTAACCCTTCTTGTTGAAGAATTTTACGGTAAACCTCCATTTCGGTAAAAGAGCCTTCTAAAACCGGGCATTTTCCATCGTTATGTACTTTCCAGGCAATTTTTTCTGACTGAGATTCGTTATAATCCAAATACTTCATCATGCAGTAAATTACATGATCAAAGGTATTTACATCATCATTCCACAAAATAAGGCGATGTACAGTTTTAATAGAAGTTAAAATTTCTTCGAGGGTAAAGGTTTCTTCCTGTGTTTCTGTAGCCATGTTGCAAAAATAACCAAATTTTACGGAAGATATAATATGTTTTTGTGGAAGATGTGTTATGTAATAAGGAAAATAGGTTTTTGCAAACCGTTGTAGAGTTGTATCTTACCTCTCTCTTTTATCTACCGTTTCTTTTAATACTTTTGCTAACCAAATAAAATAAAGAGCATGCATCAATCTAAAATTGCCGGAATAGGATATTATGTTCCGAAAAATGTATATACCAATAATGATTTGAGTCGTTTTATGGAAACCAGTGACGAGTGGATTCAGGAGCGAACCGGTATTAAAGAGCGAAGGTTTGCAGACCGGTATGAAGAAACCACTACCACAATGGGGATTGAAGCTTCGAAAATTGCCCTGGAAAGAGCTGGAATAACAGCAAAAGAGGTAGATTTTATTGTATTTGCTACACTTAGTCCTGATTATTATTTCCCGGGTTGTGGGGTACTGCTTCAGCGTGAAATGGGCATGGGCGAAATTGGCGCTTTGGATATTCGCAATCAATGCTCTGGATTTGTATACGCACTTTCTGTGGCAGATCAGTTTGTAAAAACAGGTATGTACAAAAATGTATTGGTGGTTGGAAGTGAGAAACACTCTTTTGCAATGGATTTTGAAACGCGAAGCAGAAATGTATCGGTAATTTTTGGTGATGGGGCAGGCGCAGTAGTATTACAACCAACGGATGAGCCCGGGAAAGGAATTTTAAGCACGCATTTGCACAGCGATGGTGCAGAAGCTGAAATTTTAGCGATGTATTATCCCGGATCACATGCTAATAAATGGCTAAAAGATAAACCTGCATATCCTGAACAGGAACTGGGTGGTTTGTTTATGACGAAAGAAATATTGGAAAGTGGTGCCGCTTTACCTTACATGGATGGACCTGCAGTATTTAAAAAGGCGGTTGTTAAATTTCCTGAAGTGATTAAAGAAGCTTTAGCTGCAAATAACCTGACGGAAAAGGATATCGATATGCTGGTGCCACATCAGGCTAATCTGCGCATTAGCCAATATGTACAAAACCTGTTGGGGTTAAGCGACGACCAGGTTTTTAATAATATTCAGAAATACGGAAATACAACGGCAGCTTCGGTGCCAATTGCGCTGTGCGAAGCCTGGGAAGCTGGAAAAATAAAAGATGGGGATTTGGTTTGTTTGGCAGCTTTTGGATCAGGTTTTACCTGGGCAAGCGCCTTAATCAGGTGGTAAAAAATCTGGAAAATTCAAAAAGGTAGATTTAGAATTTGTGAAATAATAAAAAAGGGCATCAAATATTTGATGCCCTTTTTAGTTTTTAGTTTTTATTTTCCGGCAATAAAATCGCCTAAATAACTGCATTCGCCTACAGCGGTTTCATAAAAAGGTGTTTTAGCATATTTCAGCTTTAATTCCTTAAAATACGGGTTGTTATAATTTGCTCTAATAAAATCTTTATACTTAACATCGTTCGTGTTGTAATAGGCAAACGACATTGGGTTAGCATTCATGATGATTTGTTTTTGGGCACATTTTGCAAGCATAAAAGTACATTTAGCTTTAAAATTGGGATCTGTACTTAACGCTCTGGCCTTTAAATACCAATTTTTAGCCGTTTGTGCTTTTTTGTAATCTATATCGTAACCATATTTTGGCTTATTGTAATTATCATAAGTAGACCAGTCGTAACTAATTAAAAACCAGCTGTTTCCGTAATATCCGGTTTGATAAACCGCATTAGCCATTTTATAGTAATATAATGCAGCATTCTTTTTATCGCTTACAATAAGCTTTTGTAAACGCAACATTTCTTTAGCAAATTCCTTTTTGGTTATATTGGCCTTAATCGCCACATATTGTTTAGGATAATCTTTAATGGTTTCAATAAATGGATTGGCATAAAGTTTCGAATTTGCATCTTCAGCATACCAGTTTTCAGGGCTGAAATATTCATAACCCGCAGATACTTTGTTGAACATATTTAGCGCTTTTTCATACTGATGTGTACGTAAATAAGTAGTTCCGTACAACTCATAAAAATCATCGTCTTTTAATTGATTTAATGCCCTTGCCAGTAAACCTGTTAAATCATTTCCCTTTGCTTTAGTCTTATAAACCGCAATACCCTGCATACTTTTCGGACTTAAATATTGTCGCCAGAAAGAGGTGCTTTGGTAGCTCATGTTTTCAAATAATGAGTTTTGATTTAACGTCTTGTACTTCAAGTCGCCTTTTACCATCGCCAAAGCTGCTTTTGCGGTATCACCCATGCTAATATAAGCCGGAGCCAATATTTGCTGATAAAAGTTTCTGGCTGTTAACGTAAATCGCTTGTTTTCGTTACCCCATCCATAATATCCCTGACCTTTAGGCTGTTCTTTATTTTCTTCAAAACGTTTTTCATCCAACCATTTTAATGTGCCCATCAAATCATTTTCATTAAAGGAATTTCCTTTTTTTATGTTTTTAGATTTAATTAAAAGATCAATGATTCTATATTGATTTTGAAGTCTTTGCGGTAGTTTATCCGGGTTTAGAATAGCAAGGTAATTGGCAGCAAGAAAATCTTTATTCTCCATCCACGATAAATAGGCAGCAGTTAAAGTGCCCAGTTCAGGCTGTGGATATTTTTTCTCAGAAGCAAGCTTTACGGCAAAATTTCTAATCTGGTTTAGGTATTTAAGGTTTTCATTTTTAATACTGTCTTTATATTGGCTACCTTCTCGATCATCGTAAAAATAATAGCTATAAGATATTTTTGCAATGTCGTTAGCTGAAATTAAACGCTGCTCTAACTTATTAACCTCGCGTACCAGAAGTGCACCATTTAATAAACTTTTTGGCTCCAGCTGATAGACTTTTTCTAAACCTATTTGGCCCGGATCAGAATTTCCAAAACTACTTATCGCCCAAATATTGGCCTTTTCGTTATTAGTTTTCGCATATTTTAAAGCATTGTTTACTGGTGTGCTGGTATAAAAATAATTTTTATAAGCCTGAACCCTTCGTTCCGGATTTCCAGCGAAAACTCTCGAAAATAAAAAAGCAGCTTCTTCGGGATTTCCGGTTTTACGTACAGACCCTGCGTATAAAGCTAAGCCCCAACCTTTAACAGCACTATTGGTTTTATTTGTTTTTATAAAATTGTTGTAAGCCGATTTGCAGGCATCAAAGGCACCCGCATAATGGAACATTCTTGCGGTTTGATAAGCGTAACGAAGCTTTAAAAAATCATCTTTTTCGACCGTTGTTAATTTTAAAGCCTCTTCACCTTTTTCCTTCATGGCCATACTATCCCGTGGTTGCGGATTCCAAAGGTCAAATTCCACATTGGCTAAAGGCTCGCAACTTTTGGCAAAAACATAATATTTTAAAGCGCTTTTGTTTTTACTTAAACCCTGTATAAAGGTGTTACTTTGTAAACTATCCGGCAATTCGCTAATAGAACCATTATATTTAGAAAGTTTTACGCTTGTGGCACTATCAGCCTGGTACATTACCTTAAACACATCATTTTCCTTTACATCAAGGTATTTGGCCCATTCGCGGCTATTTATTTCAGGTTCACTTTCCACATCATCTTCACTGTTTAAATAAGCCATTTGGTTATAAGCAAATGGCGAATATTCATCACCCTCCACATTGTTATGGAAATAAGAGATGTAATAATCGTAAGGATCTATTTCTCCTCCACAAGCAAGATTTATGGCTATTTCGCCAAAAAATGTGAGAAAAAAAACGCTAAAAATCAGCAATAACTTTTTGAAAGTTTTCATGTGTAAAATGTTTTAAAAGGTCAATGTCGAGATGGTAGAAAACGAGATTTCGTTCTTCTGAAGGTAAATATCGAGATAAAAATCTGGATGAAGCAAGCAAATCGTTTAAAGTAATTTCTTCCCATCTGATCTCATCGTCTTTTTTCAATCCGGCCACAGGGTAATCCACTAATAAAGCATATAAATTGGAATCTCCTTTGCGTTTAAAAAGTTTCTTATCCTGAAACAGGGTTTTATTAAGGCGTTTGGATATCCCGGCATATTGCTGCTTTCTAAACACAACAGCCCATTCGAAAATAGGTAAAGCAACATCTAATTTTAAAGGATAACTTTTTAGATCATTTTTTAAATATAACTCCATTTCGTGCATATCTAAAATAGAATTTTGAGGCCCATACTTACGCAAATTTCCCATATTGTAACACATCAGCATTACTTTTTTAACGGGAGGGATTCCGCTTGTTGTCAGGTTTTTAACCTGATGTAGCCGTAACGTAACCGAAATGGTTTTCCCTTTCATTAATGGATTTTTTTGTAACTGATTAAGGAAATTAAAATATTGAACACGTGTTGTTTTTGTCCAGTCGCAGTCAATTTGCAACTCGTTGTAATTTTGTTTCCCGGCCTGCTTAACCTTTGCATCAACAAACCTGGCAATGCGGCTGGCCAGTTCTCCATTTTTTAAAGTATCGAGATTATTGAACATCTGATTTACAATATATACCACGGGAATAATGTTAACCTGGGCAGGCAAAGGATCAGAAAATTTGATTGGCGATACCGGAACGGGTTGTTGGGCATCGGGATCAAAATCGACATCCATAATGCGCACGTACAGAGATTTTGATTTAAACAAATCCAAATAATTTGTTTCTGTTTTTTTATTTTGATAATCGGTTTTCCAGTAATAAAAAGTTGGATGTACCACTGGTTTAGGTTTACAGCCGATTATAAAAAGAACAGAAATTATTAAAATACTTATCTTGCGCATATCAATTAATTCATCAAAAATAGCATAAAATGCGGGCAGTTTTACAAAGAGTTACACAAGCAAGTTGCGTAGTGGAAGGCAGCACAACCGGAAGGATAGAAAACGGATTTCTGGTTTTATTGGGTATCGAAGATGCAGACACCATGGAGGATTTAGACTGGCTTGCACAAAAAATTGTTGGTATTCGGGTTTTTAGCGATGAAAATGGTTTGATGAATAAAGCGTTGGCCGATGTTGGTGGAAACATTCTCTTAATTAGTCAGTTTACCCTGTTTGCTGCAACTAAAAAAGGAAACCGCCCTGGATTTACAAGGGCTGCAAAACCTGATGTTGCCATTCCCTTATATGAGAAAATGATTGAGAAGTTATCGGCATTACTAGGACAAAAAGTTGAAACCGGAATTTTTGGCGCTGATATGAAAATCAGTTTATTAAACGATGGCCCTGTTACGATTGTGATGGATACGAAGAATAAAGAATAATAGGCGGGTTAAATTAATAGTATTGTTCGTTAGTTTAAGCAAATTTATTAGTTGATGCAGGCATTAAAAACTTGTGTGTATATGTAACTAATTAATTAAAGAACGATCAAAAAAGGAGATGTAATTTTTTAGGCAGTTTTATAGCTGAAAGCGATTATATTAGATTTAAATCAACCTGCTTCATTATTGATACAATGAATAAAAATTCGAAACCACTGCCCGAATATTTTTGCCTCCTGTTTTTTATACTGTTAAAATTAGTACTGTCTTTTTTGCTTGTAAATTCAGTTTACGAATTACACCGGGATGAATATTTACATTTAGATCAGGCTAACCATCTGGCTGCGGGTTTTACCTCTGTTCCGCCTTTAACCTCTCTTTTTTCCTGGTTAATTAAAGCTTTAGGAAATGGCTTTTTCTTCGTTAAACTTTTTCCTGCATTATTTGGAGCTTTTACAATCGTTTTTTGCTGGAAAATTGTTGATTTTTTGAAAGGAGGCTTACTGGCAAAATGTTTGGTCGCCGTAGCTTGTTTGTGTTCTTCATTTTTGAGACTAAATACGCTGTATCAACCTAATTCTTTTGATGTTTTGGCATGGACAGCCATATTCTATTATTTGTTAAAGTACTTTGATAAGAATGAAGCCAGGTACCTTTATTATTTTGCTTTTTTTACTGCTTTGGGCTTTTTAAATAAGTACAACATACTTTTCCTTCTTATTGGTTTATTGCCAGCTATATTAATTACCTCAAAAAGAAAAATATTCACGGATAAACATCTTTATTTTGCCATTCTTTTTGCGCTATTAATTATTTCGCCAAATGTAATCTGGCAAATTAATCATCATTTTCCGGTGTTAAAGCACATGAAAATTTTGCAGGAAACACAACTGGTTCATGTAAATCGTATTGATTTTTTTATCGGTCAAATCCTCTTTTTTATCAACTCAATTTTTATTCTGTTGGCAGGTATTGGGAGCTTAATTTTTTATAAAGACTTTCAGAAGCACCGCTGGGTAATCCTCACTTACTTGTTTACCATTATAGTATTTAGCTATTTTAAAGCTAAAGATTATTATGCTTTGGGCTTGTATCCGGTTTTGCTGGCCTTTGGAGCAGTTTATTCAGGTCGTTTTTTATCAAAAAGATATACTTTAACCATATTGCTGTTTGCTTTTACAATAGGTTCGTTTATTTATTTGATGCCGCTTATTATGCCGGTTTATAGTCCGGATCAAATTGTTGCCCATCATAAAAGATTTGAAAGGGTAGGCATGCTCAGTTGGGAAGATGGTAAAAATCATCAGCTGCCACAAGATTATGCGGATATGCAAGGCTGGAAGGAAATGGCTAAGCTCACGGATATGGCTTACCAACGGGTTAAAGATAAATCAGCTGTGCTGGTACGTGCAGACAACTACGGACAAGCGGGAGCGGTTAATTATTATTCAAAATATAAAAGCGGTTTCGTATAATGCCGACTATTTATATTGGTTTAAGCTGGATAAGCCGGTTAAAGATTTAATTTTTATAAGAGAATTTAACGAAAGTGACCCGGAAAGAAAAAGAGAAAAACCTTATTTTAGGAAAATTACTAAGATTGGTGAAGTAACAAATAAGTTTTCAAGAGAGTACGGGACAAGTGTTTTCTTGCTGGAAGATGCCAATATAGATCTTAACAAAATACTTCGGTCTGAAATAAAGGAAGAACAAAATGACAATTAATGAAGCACAACAAGCTGTAGATAACTGGATTAAAACTACTGGAATCCGCTATTTTAATGAGTTAACCAATACGGCCATTTTAATGGAAGAAGTGGGAGAAGTTGCCCGTATTATGTCGAGAAAATATGGAGAACAATCTTTTAAAAAAAGTGATGAAGAAGTAAACCTGGCCGATGAAATGGCCGATGTTATGTTTGTATTGATTTGTCTGGCCAATCAAACTGGAATTAATTTAACCGAAGCCCTGGAAAAGAACCTCGAGAAAAAAAAAATTCGCGATGCTGACAGACATAAGAATAACGAGAAACTGAAATAAATCGGAGTTCTTTAATGAAGCGTCTGAAGTCTATCCAACAAACTCCATTAACGTACGGTAAGCAACAAAACGATTTTTAAATTTTGTATTTAAATCTTCCTGTAATGCGGGTGCGTGAATATTTAAGTACTGATTGTATTGCTCCTGACTTTCTGCGACATACTGTACGCAATAAGTAATGCCTTCGTTTGGCGAATCCAATACTTTTAATAACCGGTGCGATACAAAAAGACCTGTAGCCATTACTACAGGAATATGAATATCCTGAGCCCATTGCAACCACTCTTCGGCAGCAGCATCATCTAAAATTAAGGTTACGTTGTATAAAAGCATAACGCAAAGATAGACTTTTATGCAGGGATGTAAAATGAAATATGCATTCTAAACCCCATCACCTCTTAAATTTCGGAATCTCTTTCTGGCTTCAGCACTGAACATGCTTCCGGGATAATCGGTTATTAATTTTTGGAAATAAAGTTTAGCCTGAATAATATCGTTTAGCTTTTTTTCATATAAATCAGCCAGTGTAAAAAGAGCATCATCAGTCCAGATGCCATCTTTAAAATCTTCGGTAACCTTTTTTAGTAGGTCTGCAGCCCGCTGGAAATCACTGGATTTAATAAAAATCCTGGCTTTACTCATCATTACTGCATCAGCTAGGCTATTTTGAGGGTAGGCAAGTGTAATGCTATCCAGTTTTTTTACTGCCTCACCGGGCAAATTTCTAAATACTAACATTTCTGCATCGGCATACATTTTCAGCGCATTGCTGTCTGCAGGTGTTTGAATGTTATCCGTAATCAGTAAACTTAAATTTAAGGCATCATTGGCAATCAGTTGAGAAGTAGCTGCCTTTAAAACTAAACATTGTCCGTTGCTGTATTCAAAATTGCCCTGGTAAAAAGAAAGTTTAGCACTCCTAAAACGGGCCTCGTTGCCAATGGCTTGTCCTTCAAATTGCTTGCTTACCTGTTCATACACTAAAAAAGCTTCCCAGGGTTGGTTGGTTAAAATATAAACATCGCCGAGGTCTAATTTAAGCTGACCAATATCTGTGCTGTTTATTCCGGACATTTTTATTGCCTCTTCAAGCACTGTCCCGGCTTTTTCGGGGTGTTTTAAATAATAGGCTTGCAGGATAGACCATTTTTTAATTGCGAATAAAGTATTTTTATTCTTACCATATTCATCAATTAAGGTTTGATAGTCTTTTGCCAATAAGTCTAAATCGGTAACGTTATATTTTCCGGCAGTTTGAATATTGTATCTGGTATTTAACAATTCAATTTTCGAAGGTAAATAATAAGCATTTTCCTTCCCCTTGGTTTGTAAATATTCATATGCTTTAATGGCGGTTTCGTAGGCTCCGTTATCTACAAAAGTATAAATGGCATTAAATAGGGTTCCGCCATCTGCTTTTGTACGTTTGTCAAAAGCAATTAACTGGCGCAGGGCCATATCATATTCCTGTTGCTGAATGTAATTCCAGGTTAAAAGCTGCACATAAATTTCGGCATCAGGTTCTTTCTGGATTTTCTTTAAAATACCAATCTGGAAGTTTTGATAATCACTTTTGTCCTCAAAAACTGCAGGCAAAACAGCTTCGGCCTGTGCCAATAATTGAGGCATTGAACTTAAGGCATCCAGATATTCCTGCATTAGCATAGGTTTATCTTTCTTAAACCTGTAAATGTTGATCAACTCGAAAGTGAAAAGCTGATTATTGTTGAGTAACTTTCTACCTTGTTTGAAGGTTTGGATAGCGAATTCATAATTTTCAAAGCGATAGAAATTATTCGCCAGTGACCGGATGGCATATTCATCTTTAGGGAGCTTATTAATGGCTTCGGTAAAAATTTTACTTGCGGAGGTCAGATCACCTTTTTCCTGGTAAAGCTTGCCTAATGCTATAAGGTAAATTTCATTTTGGGAGGATTGTTTGATTTGTTTTTTGACCAGCTTTTCGGCAACATCATATTTTTTAAGTTTAACTAAACAATTAAAATATAAATCAAAATAAGCTTCGTTATTCGGAGTGGAAAAAAGCTTTTCTAAAAGAACAACTGCTTTCTCATAATCACTTGCCTGATAGTATTGAATGGCTAAAGCACTTTCATCCGGAGATATTTGTTGATTGGAGCGAAATGTCTGAGCATTTACACCATTGTATAGCAAGAAAAATACGATGAAAAGTAAACGTTTCATACTCGCTAAATTAAAAAAATTAAATGAAGTTAAAAAAGCGGCAACCTCAAAAGATTTTGTCTGTTAAAATCTATAAAATTTAAAATATTTGTAGTATTTTAAAGATACAATAATAATGTTACCTGAGTTTTCTTTACAAAGAAATTTAAATCCTAAATTGAACCACATCCCATAATTAGTAACATTGTTGGTGTATATCATATTTAAGTAGTGATGAAGTTTATTTTTGTGCTCCCGGGAGAAAATTATATGGTTAATAGAGTATTGATATTGGTTTTGGTTGCTTTATTTTGTGCCTGTAAAGGTTTCGAAGAAGGGAAAACCATACCCATCGATGACTTCTTTAAAACGCAGGATAAGGCTTTTTATCACATCTCTCCGGATGGTAAAAGCTTGTCGTATATTAAGTTACAGGATAAAAAGCCAAATCTGTTTGTAGAAGATCTTGCAACTGGAAAAAGCTTGCAATTAACTCACCTTACTGAAAAGACTTTAAGTTTTTATACCTGGACTAGTAACGATGAACTGATTTACTATACAAGGGATGATTCGAAAGACAGGAAATCTGATCTTTTTGTGATTAATAAGGATGGGAGCAAGCAAATTCAATTGGGTTCAAATGAAAAAGCCCGAATGGATGTGATCGAAAACCAACTTATTGATGATAAGTACATTATTGTTTCATCTAATAAACGCGATTCTTCTGTGTTTGATGTTTACCGCTTAAATGTTAGAAACGGTAAAATGGATATTGCGGCAAAAAACCCGGGCAACATTACCGATTGGATTACAGATAACAAGGGAATCCTTAAAATGGCAATTGCAAACGATGGGGTTAATAAAACATTAATGTACCGCGAAAACGAAAGTCAGCCTTTTAAAGCGGTTATTACCAATAATTTTAAAACCACACTGGATCCGGTCGCGATTGCAGAAGATCAACCTGATGTGCTTTATGCAATCTCGAATGTTAACCGGGATAAGAATGCTTTGGTTGAGCTTGACCTGAAAACAGGAAAGGAAAAGAAAATTCTTTTTGCCAATGATACCTTAAATGTAATCGAAGCAAAATACTCCAGGGCGAAGAAGAAAATGATTTTTGTAACCTGTGAAACCTGGAAAAAGGAAAAATTCTATCTGGATTCTACAATACGGGTTAATTATAATAAAATTGATGCTTTACTACCAGGTACAGAATGGCGTGTGGAGGATAAGGATAAGCTGGATAATGTTTTTGTGGTCAGAACCTTCACTGATAAAAATCCGGGATCTTATTATTTATATTTTGCCGATCAGAATAAACTTAGGAAACTGGCAGATATTAATTCTTCAATAAAAGAAGAAGATATGTGCGAAATGAAGCCAATTAGTTATAAAAGTGTTGATGGATTAACCATCAATGGTTATTTAACCTTGCCAAAAAATAAAAAGGCTTCTAATTTGCCACTGGTAGTACTTCCGCACGATGGTCCAAAATGGCGCAACAGCTGGGGTTACAATGCAGATGTTCAGTTTTTAGCTAACCGGGGCTATGCCGTATTGCAGGTAAATTACAGAGGTTCTATCGGTTATGGAAAAACCTTTTATGCAGCAGGTTTTAAACAGCTCGATGATAAAATACAGGAGGATGTTAATGCTGGGGTGAGGTGGCTAATTGAGCAAAAAATTGTAAATTCAAAAAAAGTTGCCATTTACGGAAATGGTTTCGGGGGATATATTGCTTTAAACTGCTTATATAAAAACCCTGATTTATACAGTTGTGGCGGATCAAATTCGGGCGTAATAAACTTGTTTAGTTATTTTAAAATGATACCCCCGTTTTTAAAATCTAAATTGCAGATGTACTATGAAATTGTGGGCAATCCAATAACCGATACTGAATATGTACGGTCTGCTTCGCCGGTTTTTCATGCCGATCGTTTCCGTGCGCCTGTTTTTATTGCACAAAATCCGAAAGATCCGCATATAAATATTGCTGAAGGGATTCAGTTTATTAAGGAATTACAAAAAAGGGGGGTTGCTGTAACGCATATAGAAAAAGAAGAGGGACCTGATCCGATAAAAAGACAACAGAGCCGTTTAGTTATGTATAAAGCATTGGAACAGTTTTTAAAAGATAATATCAACAGAAAATAGCGTATGGCACTGGATAAAGAAAGCGGCTATCGTAAGAACTTTCTGCTTATTGTAACTTTCATTGTACTCATTTCCATCTTGTTTATCCTTTCCTTGTTTCTGGCTTTTAATTTTAGTAAGAAATATATTGAGAATGAATTTGTTTCTGAGAAGGTAAACGTGCTTGAACAGACCATTAAACCTTACAATGATTTTTTTCAAATCAAAATGCCGCAGGTATCCTACTACAGCGGTTATCTGGATTCTGCTTCGGCTTCCCGGTTTGCCGATACCACAACCCTCAAATATCCTTTTGTATCTAAAATTACTTTTTACGATTCGGAGGTTAAAAATATGCCGGTAAAAGACGGTGTAAATTCAAAATCTTTTGGCTTTGGTCCTAAAAATATCTATCAGTTTGGGAAAAATGTATCTGCAGATTCAATTAAAATATATTCAGAAGAAAACCGGAAATCATTTGATGTAAACAGTGATTTTAATCCAATGGCTTTACAGCTTTTGAGTTATATCGGTCGTTTGGATACCGCTAAAGTTCCCGGACAGGAAGAATTATTTACCAACTTTTCCGTAGTGGCTTCCAACAAGATTACCTATTTAAATATTCCTAGTTTTGAGGAGCTGAAAGTGTACAAAGAAATGCTGCACAAAAAACTTCCGCAATCGCCGGTTTATAAATTAGGAATGTTTGTTTTTCAGCTCGACCCGTCTAAAATTAAAATTATAAATACAAAGCCCTCACTTTTTCAAAGCATACAGGTACAGGCGCTTACCTATGATCCGATTAACATTTCAGATGAAAATATGACGACTGAAATTGCACTGCCCAATGCGTTTTCAAATTTTAAACTCTATTTTATTTCTTCGAAAGATCATATTAAGAAAGAGATATTTATTTACTTTTTACCAATTGCCATGGTGCTTTTGCTGGTTTATGGCGTGTTGTTGTTAATTGCCTTTTTAATTTTTCGTAATTTAAACATCAACAGTAAAATGTTTAAGCTGCAGTACGATTTCGTAAATAACCTTACCCACGAGTTTAAAACACCTGTAAGCGTAATCAAAATTGCAGGGAACAACATTAAAAGCGCAACCTCTTTATCCGAAAGAGAACTTGGTTTATATGGTAAAATACTGGATGAAGAAGCCGACAAGTTAAATGGCTTAATGAATAAGTTACTGGCCTTTACCCAAATTGAAAACAAAGCCATAAAGCTAAATGAGGAAGAGGTTAATATTCGCGATTTTATAGAAAGTACTATTGAATCGCATACCTTAAAACATCCTGATTTTAACATGACCTATGAAGTAGCAGGTTTTAAAACCTTTATTACCGATCCGGTTTTAATGGGAAGTTTATTCGATAACCTGGCTGAAAATGCCTATAAATATTCTAAGCCCGATAAGAAGATATTGCACATTAGTGCCAAGTTGATTAAAGGTGTATTGGTATTTAGATTTACCGATAAAGGAATAGGTATACAATCAAGCGAATTAAACAATATATTTAAGAAGTTTTTCAGGATTCAGAATGAATACAACCAAATGGGGAGCGTTGGGCTTGGTTTGGCATTTTGCAAAGAACTGGTTAACTTTATGCAGGGAGAAATTACAGTAAAAAGCAGAGTAGGCACAGGTACAGAGTTTAAAATTGTGCTGCCTTATAACAAATAAAAATTGAAATGTTAAAATGCTGAGAGGTTTTAAGTTGCTGGTCAACACGACAACTTTCAGCATCACAACCTTATAATACAATATAAATGTCTAAAGAAGTAAAAATATTAATCGTAGAAGATGATGAAAATCTTCGCTTTTTAGTTGCACATCGTTTAAAAGCTGAAGGTTACAATGTACTGGAAGCTAATGATGGGGATGCTGGTGAAAGAATGATTTTAGCAGATCAGCCTGATATTGTTTTGATGGATTGGATGTTGCCGGGTAAGCAGGGATCTGATGTTTGCGAAAGTGTACGCGGACAGGGGTTTGAAAACCTGATTATTATGATGACTGCAAAAGCACAGGACGTAGATAAGATTGATGCTTACAATTTTGGGGCTTCTGATTATATAACCAAGCCATTTAATATGGATGTTTTAGTGGCCATGCTGGAAAGTAAGGTTAAGTTTATTGTGAATAAAGATACCGCTGAAATTCACCGTTTTGGCAACATGGAGCACCATCCTAATATTCATACTTTATTTAGAGAGGGCAGAAAGATTGAATTAACCATTTTAGAAAACCGGATTCTCCTTTACTTTTTGCGTAATCCGGGTAAGGTAATTAACCGTGATGAGTTAATGTTAGTAGTTTGGGGTTACAACTCAGATGTAAACACCAGAACGCTGGATATGCACATTGTGCGCCTGCGTAAAAAGATAGAATTAAATCCTGATAACCCTCAACTACTACAAACTGTACGTGGTGTGGGTTACCGTTTTAATGCCGGATAACAAGTATAATTACATGAGAGAATTATTCTCTCATGTAATATTATTTATGCTCTTTTCAGGGTGAAAATTGTAATCTCCGGTAAAACTCCAACTCTGCCTGGATAGCCTAAAAAGCCATAACCAACGTTCACATATAGTTGTTGATTTTTTTCACGGTACAAACCTGCCCATTCTTTATATATGTATTGTATCGGGCTCCATTGGTATTCCTTTAAGCGAACTCCAAATTGCATTCCGTGGGTATGACCACTGAACATGGCATCAATTTGAGGATATTTTTCCAATACTTCACCCCGCCAATGTGAAGGATCGTGGCTTAACAGGAGTTTTACAGGTAGATCGTCTGTGTTTTTTACCGCCAGCTCCATTTTACCATATTTAGGAAAACGGCCCATCCCCCAATTTTCAATGCCTAAAATCCCGATTTCTTCACCATCTACTTTTAAGCGGCGGTTTTCATTCATTAATAAATCGTAGCCCATCACTTTATGTACATCAACCATGTCTTTCAGGTTTTTAACCTTGGCAGGGGATGATTCACGGCCGAAATAATAATCGCCATAATCATGGTTTCCTAAACTGGAATATACACCAAGAGGAGCTTTAACTTTCGAAAATATATCCTGGTAATCTTTAACTTCGTTGGTCAGGTTGTTGACCAAATCACCGGTAAAGAAAATGAAATCAGTTTTTTCAGCCAGTAACATTTCTACGCCGCCTTTAACCGCAGTTTTATTGTAAAAACTACCTGAGTGGATATCAGATATTTGCCCCATTCTGATGCCGTCGAAAGCCTTTGGAAGGTTGGGTAAAATTAAATCAACTTTTCTAACCTGATAATCGTATGCGCCGGAAATAATGCCCCAGCTGAGCGAAGTTAAAGGAACTGCTGCGGCAACCAGGCCAGCTTTTACCAAAAATTCAGACCGGGAAATCGGTTCAGCTTCACTTACCGGCTTTGAATCTTCTTTCGCAGCCACTTCCTTTTTCTTGCCTGCCCTGAAAAGCTTTATAAATCCTCTTCTTAAATCATCTGCCAGTAAAAATGGGAGCATCGCGAGTTTACAAGCAACCGTTAAAAAGAATGCAACTAAAATAATGGCTCTTAAAGTTAAAAACAGGTTTAAGTATATGCCACAAAAAACACCGATAATGAGTAAGATGCTATAGCCCCAATATAAAATGCTGAAGATTTTTTTGGTATTCGGTTTCCATTTTTTAAAAACTGAAATAATGGCTTTATAACAGTAAATGTCGAAAGCAATAATAAAGATACAGGCAACAATAATTAATGGTAATCTTCCCATTTGAAAGAATTTATTCGTTTTTGATTAAAAAATAAGGCAGGTTTTCGGCCCGCCTAAATTAAATATTTCTGTTAATAATGTGTTATCTTAAATCGTCTTCATCTTCTTCCTCATCAAACTCGGCATTAAAAAGACTTCCAAACATGTCGCTAAAACCAAAACCTCCGTTTAAGAAATTCTTGCTCAGTTGAGAATATTCTGCTAATCCATGTAAAACAAACTCCATTAAAAGTAAAGTTTGATTTTCGCTTAATTTTGGGTGAAACTTTTTAACCAAATCATATAAACCGGGCACAATCATTAAGGCCTTTTTATATTTTACGTTTGTAAGCGAATCTGTTAAATCAAGATCATTTCCTTCGGTAAACCATTCGCTTATTTCGGTATAAGGATTAGCTGTTTTGCTTTTTTTAGCCTTTTCAGGATCTGGAAAATACCTGGCAAACAAAGTTTTTACCGCTTTACCAATTAAAGTGGTGGCTACATGAGCGGGCCCTTCCAGCTCGCCTTCATAAACCAGTTCTATTTTTCCGGTAATTGCCGGAATAATTCCAGCTAAATCTGATAAACGAACAAAAGTATTTTTCTCGCCTGCCATCAGCATTCTTCTTTCAGCCGTACTAATCAGGTTTTCATAAGCAGAAATGGTTAATCTGGCCGATACACCCGATTTCTGATCGATATATTCACTTTTTCGGGCTTCAAATGCAATTTGTTCTACCAGATCTTTCACTAAACCATCGGCTTCTATATTCGCTTTTTGTTCTGGTGATAATTTAGCTTCCTGAAAAGTAATTTTTCTCGAAATTTCGATGCTTTTTGGATAGTGCGTTAAAATCTGACTTTCAATCCTGTCTTTTAAAGGTGTTACAATGCTTCCACGATTGGTATAATCTTCCGGATTGGCGGTAAACACAAATTGAATATCCAAAGGCAAACGCAATTTAAAACCACGAATCTGAATGTCTTTTTCCTGTAGCATGTTAAATAATGCAACCTGAATTCTCGCTTGTAAATCCGGCAATTCATTAATTACGAAAATGCTGCGGTGTGCACGCGGAATTAACCCAAAATGGATGACCCGCTCATCATTATAAGTAAGTTTTAATGTGGCGGCTTTTATCGGATCTACGTCGCCAATTAAATCGGCTACAGTTACATCCGGCGTTGCTAGCTTTTCTGTATAACGTTCGCTGCGGTGTAACCAGGCTATTTCTGTTTCATCACCTTTGGTTGCAATTTCATTTCGGGCAAACCAGGAAATTGGGTTTAAAGGATCGTCAAATATCTCACTCCCGGCAACATAAGGTACATACTCATCTAATAAGTTGACCATTAGCCGGGCAATTCTGGTTTTTGCCTGTCCGCGTAAGCCTAAAAGTAAAATATTATGGCGGGAAAGGATAGCGGTTTGTAATTCAGGAATTACGGTTTCATCATAACCAATAATGCCCTGAAATTCTGCTTTGTTATCGCGAAGTTGTTTGATCAGATTTTCTCTTAGCTCATCTTTAACGCTTCGTGAAGTATAATTTGTAGCCTTTAACTGGCCTAATGTTTTAATGTCCATACAGATTAATTGTATTAAAAGGGCGTTTTTAAATTATTGGTGGCTTTTTAATTTTCTCATAAAAGAGCCAAACACAGGAAAAAGCTCCGTAAAAAGTGCATTGTCTCTATTTTTAATCATCACTTCACTAAACATTTTTAACCCAATGGCAAATTCAGCGCTTTGCTGCTCGTTTTCGAATAAATTTTTGCCTTTTATGGTCTTAATAATCTCGAATATATTATCGTGGTTGTCGAATTCAAGTTCTAAGGGTTCATTTTTAATATCCTCTTCTTTGGCTAAAGATATTTCCTTTAAAATAAGTTGATATTTATTAGTGCGTTTAGTCATTACGGGTTTAAAATTTACAGAACTGCTTATCGAACAGTTCTTTTTCTATTTTTAATATAATCTTCAAAAATGTATTCACCCAAACCGGTTAACGAGCTATAAAATGCTCTTCCTCCATTTATTTGGGTAAACTGGCGGACAAACTGTTGTAAATAGGGGTCTTTAGCAATCATAAAGGTGGTGATCGGAATTTTTAACCTTTTGCATTGTGCCGCCATATTCAGGGTTTTATTAATTACTTTACGATCTAAACCCATGCTGTTTTTATAATATTTTCCATTTTCTTTCAGGCAGGTTGGTTTCCCATCCGTAATCATAAAGATTTGCTTGTTGTGTGTTTTCCTGCGGCGAAGCAAGTCTGCAGCAAGTTCCAAACCTGCATAAGTATTGGTGTGGTATGGACCAACCTGCAGGTAAGGCAAATCTTTAACACTGATTGGCCAGGCATCGTTGCCAAACACTACAATATCCAGTGTGTCTTTTGGGTAACGGGTTTTAATCAGCTCAGCCAGAGCCATCGCAACCTTTTTAGCGGGGGTAATTCTATCTTCACCATACAGAATCATGGAGTGCGAAATGTCAATCATGAGAACCGTTGAAGTTAAAGTTTTAAAATCTTTTTCTTCTACTTCCAAATCCCGTTCTGTTAAAGTGAAATTACCAATGCCATGATTAATCTGCGCATTATGGATAGATGCCGTCATATCAATCTGATCCAGGCTATCCCCAAAATTATATTCGCGTCTGTCGGCATTTTTTTCTTCACCAATACCAGATTGATTACTGTTGTGATTTCCTCTTCCGGCCTTTTTCAACTTGCCAAAAATCTCTTCCAAAGCAGATTTTCGAATGGTTTGTTCGGTTTTGGCGGTAATTTTAAATTCTCCGGTCTGATTGTCTTCGGTTAAATAACCTTTTTCTTTCAAATCGTCAATAAAATTGCCAATGCCGTAATCGTTATTGGTGAGCTTGTATTGCTTATCCAGTTCATTCAGCCAGCTCAAAGCTTCTGCCGCATCTCCAGCTGTATAGTTCAGCAATTCGCTGAATAATTTCAACAACTCATCAAACCCACCTTTAGGTGTATCGCCGGGCTTATAATCAGAAAAACGAAAACCTCTCATGTGCTTTTATAAACGGATTATCGAAGATAAAAGTTTAGCAACGGATTAATTTAAGCGTGGTGTCATAATTTAGGACAAGGCTTAAAGCTAAAAAAGAACTGACAGACTAGAGCTGAAAGTTTAAAGTGGAACTGTTTTTAGTCAATTTGGGAATAACTGTCAACTGCCAGCTAATTTGGGCGTTCCCGCTCCGATAAAAAAAATCGGAGACGGTCGGGCTTTTCAGGGCTGCGTTTTACTTCGGTGCCAATAAAAAATTGACACTAAACCCTTACAATCCCTAACGCAGAAGGGCAAAGCCTAAAATCAATTTTATAAATTTAGTTTTTGAAGAAAATAAATGTCATTTTTATTAATTAATTTCAATAATGAAAAAACGATTAACGATTGCTTTGTTTTTTATTGGATTTGTAGCTTCAGCGCAAACACCAAAAGATAAACAAGCTATTCTGAATGTGTTGGAAAACCAAAGAATCGCCTGGAATAAGGGCGATGTAGAAAGCTATATGCAAGGCTATGCAAAAAACGATAGCTTATTGTTTGTTGGTAAAAGCGGTCCAACTTACGGCTGGCAAAAAACACTGGATAATTACAAACGTGGTTATCCTGATCAGGCAGCCATGGGTAATTTAACTTTTGGAATTAAAAAAGTAGAATTTTTAAATAAAGATGTTGCCTTTGTTTTGGGTAGCTGGAATTTGAAAAGAGAGAAAGATGAACCAAAGGGGTTTTTTACCTTATTGCTAAAAAAGATAAAAGGGGAGTGGAAAGTTGTGGTAGATCATAGTTCTTAATCTAAATAAATTATGAAAAAAATCAGATTCGTATCATTCAGTGTTATAATTACGTTTTTGTTTGTTGCCTGTAACTATAAATCAGGAGAAAAACCGCCTCCTGTAACCTATAGTAAAGATGGGTTAAGTATGAGTTTACCCAAGTATTGGAAAGTAACAAAAGACAGACCTATTGAAGGTGTAGATAGTAGCCGGATTATTTCGATAACCAATAAAGAACCCTTTAGTAAAGATGCTTATTTGGTGATTACATCCGTTAATGAAAAGGAGGAACTTGATAAGGTGCTTGAAAATTTAATACAGAGTTTAAGAGCCAGCCATAGCAAAAGAAATATTGAATTTGGGTTGCTGGATAAGGTTCAGAAGGTTAAAGTTGGGAACATTGATGCCCTGAGAGTGGGCTTTGAAACCAAAATAGTAACCACCCGGAACAATGGTACGCTGACAGTTTTTAACCTGAATAAAAAAACGTATTCTTTTGTATTTAATAGTGATGTTAAAGAAAGTAAAGAAAATAGCGGAGTAGTTGATTCAGCGATAAAATCATTAAAAGTTAATTGATTTTTACCACTGAATCTAATACCTTACAGAGTTTAAAATCCAGATTATTATTCGCCCAGTTTATAGTTTTTATAATAGTAATCCTTATCCTCGTCGGTAATTTGACGAATAACTTTACACGGATTGCCAACGGCCAAAACATTATCAGGAATGTCTTTTGTAACTATGCTGCCCGAACCAATAACAACGTTACTGCCAATTTTTACACCTGCGTTAATCACTACATTTCCGCCAATCCAAACGCTGTCGCCAATGGTTATGGGCTGGGCCCATTCATATTCCTGATCTCTCAGGTGCGGGTGAATTGGGTGTCCGGCCGTATAAATTGCAACATTTGGAGCAATAAACACATTATTTCCAATACTAACTTTAGCACAATCTAAAATTACCAGGTTAAAATTTGCGTAAAAATTATCGCCTATTTCAATGTTATAGCCATAATCACATCTAAAGGGTGGCTCTACATAAAACATCTTCTCTGTTTTGCCAAATAGCCTTTTTAATAGTTCTTTCCGTTGTTTGATAAATTTTGGGGCCAAACTATTAAATTCAAAAACAATTTCTCTTGCCTTTAATCTTTCTTTTGATAATTCTGCATCACCCGCCTGATAGGCTTTACCTGCAAGCATTTTTTGTTTTTCGGTTAGGATTGACATAAATAATAGTGTATCGTGATTTTAAATGAGTGGTTTATAATTTGCTGACAAGCCAATTAATGGTTTGCGTGAAATATGAAAAGTAAATAGTTCCCCAGATAGGTGTGCTTTTATATTTGTATACCAGTCTTTTTTCCAAATCTAACAGTACGGGTATTTCAAATGCCGACCAATGTTTTTTTGAGGCATTCTCAGCAAAATAAATTGCATCGCCTTCTATTTTATTCCCCATTAATACGGCAATTGAACCAACACCGGATTGTAATCCTCTGGGCCAGCCTTTATTATTTGCAAGTGCGTAATTTAAACAGGTAGCAGAAAAATTTTCGATAACGGCTCTGTTCACGGGTTGGTCAGTTTCACCTATAATGATGAAAGTATTTAGCTGGGTGGCAAACCAGCTCCATTTAAATTTTTTAATATAGCCAACGGTACAGTTTATACCATTAATGTTTACCTGCCCTGAATAGATGTTTTCATTGCTTAGAATTTGCTTTAGATCAGCCATAAATTTTGAGATTATTTAGATAATATTTTTAGGCTAAATGATGAACAAAAATAATACCAGTGAAAGTGATTAGGTTAATTTAAATCGTGCTAAATAAAAAATGGGGCTATCGTAAACGATGCCCCATCTCATTCATGTGTTAATATTTTTTAAGGTCTGCCTTTTGCAAGCGCTCTTTCAGCAATTTTAACTGCTTTTTTCTCTCTCCAATTGGCATATTTTTCTTTAAAAGTCATTTTAATTAAACTGTCGATTGCGCCATGGGTAAATAAGCTCCAAACGCTTGCCACTTTACGGGTAATGGATTGATCCCATGCACGTAAGCTTAATGAGAATGAACCATCCAGGTATTTCATCCAATGCCACATTCCGGTTGGCATAAATAAGGTATCGCCATGTTCTAAGAAAACTTCATAACCTTCAACACCGTTTAAAGCAGGGAATTTTTTAAAATCAGGGTTTGCTACATCATAATCTTCCAATGCATAGGTTGCATTTGGTAAGCAATATAAACGGTCTTTCCATTTATTATCGAAAAGAATAATGTGTTTTCTCCCTCCAAAATGGGTGTGGAAGATATGAGGTAAGTCGATATCGTAGTGTAAAAACGTTACTGAATTGGAACCGCCAAAAAACATTGCTGGCATGCTTTCAATAAAACCGCCCATTAAATCTTTTGGGATTTTTACATCATTAATTAAACTTGGAACTTTTTTAAACAGGTTAAAGAAAAAAATTCTTAATTCTGTTGGTTCTCGTTTAATTAAATCAAGATAATCTCCAAATTTCATATGTGCTGTTGCAGCATTAATTGGTTTTGAAGGATCGGCCTTTGAATTATCGTAAAGAGGAACTTCCAGGTCGCCACCAATTTCTTTCAAATACTCAGTTGTCCACTTTTCTCTTGCTGGCCAGTCTTTGGTTAAGCCCTTAATAACTAACGGACGTTTTGTTTTCAGATAATTTTTCTTAAAATCTTCCGGAGTAATACTCTCAACAATGTCTACTGGTTTTAAAATGAAACTCATGCGCTTAAACCGGTTATTTGTAACCGAACAACAAATGTGTAAAATTTATTTAATATATAAGACACCAACGAGCAAATGTGACGAAAATTACTTATTCAAAAATTTGCAGTTAATTAACCATTTGTTAATCTATGTTGGGGTGTTAGGCCGGTACTTTTCGGGTACTAATTTCTACATAAGCCGCATCCCAAAGTTTTATACGCATTTCTAGAGCTTGTTTAGTTACCTTTTCGGCTTCTTGCCAAAATTCAGGATTAACTTCACAAAGTTTTTCAGTCATTTGTAAAGCTAAATGACTATGGTGATCACCGTCTACTTCAATATGACGTTCTAAGTAATACTTAAATATGGATACCTTTTCAGGCTGAGTGCTATTTAAATCGGTTACCATCGAAAAAAACATACCTGGAATTAAATCTTCACGGCCAAAAGTAAAACTTGCTGCCTGTAAATGCATTTTACCTGTATTAATGGTTTCGAATGTAGCATTTACGAAATCTTTTGCCGCTGCAGGAACTTTAGCGGTTTCAAAAGCATCGTTAAAAGTACTGCCGTTTTTTAGCTTGCTTAAAAATAAATTAATGGGCTCAGTATTTGCTCCACATTGTTCCATGGCATCCAGATAAAGTTCGAAATGACTTTTAATTTGCCCTTCTGCATCCACATCTGATTCTTCGCCAGCTACAATTTCGTTAATCAATTGTCTGGTTACGGCATCGCCAACCGGAAACCAGGGTAGGGTAGTACAAGTTAAATTGATTTGTAGGGCTTTTAACAGCGACATAAAATCCCAAACGGCGAAAATATGATGCTGCATAAATATTTGCAAGTCCTCCAGGTCGCTTATCGAAGAATAAACTTTGTGATTAATAATTTGCTGTCTGAGCGGCTCAATGTTTTTTTGTATCCTAACAATGTTTTGATGCATGCTTTTTTAATTATCGAACAATAGAATAAAACAAGATGAATTTTTCTGCTTTTGGCTTAGCTTCATTCAATTATTCTCTAAATCCGGTCTTTTTATCGGGGTAAATTTTTTTGTAATGCCTTGGTTGCTTTTTTAATAGCAAGTTCTTCTTTCCAGCTCATGTACCTCTCTCTGAAGTTCGCTTTCATAAAGTCGTCAAATTTACGCTGTAAGGTTAAGTTGTACAAGCTTTTTGTTTTAACCGCCCAGCTTTTATCCCAGGCTCTTAAACTAATAGAAAAAGATCCGTCCAGATATTTCATCCAATGCCAGTAGCCCGTAGGCATAAATAGCGTATCACCGTGTTCTAAAAATGCTTCCACCCCTTTAACTCCTTTTAAAGCCGGGTATTTTTCAAAATCAGGATTTTCTACATCGTAATCTTCTAAAGCATATGTAGCATATGGAATTTGATATAAACGTTCTTTCCATTTGTAGTCAAATAAAATAACATGCTTCCTGCCATTAAAGTGCGTGTGGAAAATATGTGCTAAATCGATATCATAATGCAGAAAGGTAACCGAACCTTTGCCACCAAAAAACATATTCGGGTAACTATCCAAAAAGCCACCCATTAAATCTTTAGGAGCAATGTAATCTTCCAATAATTTGGGCGCAAATTTAATTGGATCGAATAAAAATATGCGTAAATCAGTCGGTGTTTCTTTAATAAGATCTATATAATCGCCGAATTTCATTTCAGCGGCCGCGGCATTTATTGGCTTAGAGGGATCAGCTTTAGAACTGTCGTATAAAGGAACATTTTTATCGCCAACTACCTCTTTCATATAATCCATTGTCCATTTTTGGTAAGCAGGCCATTTTTTAGCCATATTCTTAATGATCAATGGTTTGCGTGGATTTAAGTAGTTTTTTTCAAAATCAGTTTTAGATATGTCTTCAACTATATCTATTGGAGATAAATCGAATTTCATGTTAACTTATTATTAATGCAAGCAAAATTAATTAATTAGCCACATCAACATATAAGGGAAGATAAATCATGAAAAAAGTCTGACAATTAAACAAAAAAAGTCAGAAAGTTACTTTGCAGAAACAAAAAAACGCTTTTGCCTGAGCAAAAACGTTCTTGTTTATAGGGATGACTAAATATTATTTTGGCATTAACACGGTATCTATCACATGGATTACGCCATTTTTTTGCCAAACATTGGCGATGGTTACAGTGCTCATTCCACCTTTTTCATCTTTCAATACTAATTTTTTACCTTCCATCCAGGCCCAAAGTTTACCACCTTCTACGGTAGTTAACATTGCTTTACCTTTGCCTGCTTTAATTGCTGCAGCAATTTCTTTACTGCCCATTTTGCCTGCCACAACATGGTAGGTTAAAATTTTGGTTAAAGTTGCTTTATTTTCAGGTTTAACCAGGTTTTCTACTGTTCCTTTCGGTAGTTTATTAAACGCATCATTTGTTGGTGCAAAAACGGTAAAGGGCCCTGCACTTTTTAAAGTTTCAACTAAACCGGCAGCTTTAACTGCAGCTACCAATGTTGTATGGTCTTTTGAGTTTACGGCATTGTCTACAATATCTTTAGTTGCATACATTGCTGCACCGCCAACCATTGGATTTTTTTGAGCGTAAACCTGGGATGTGAATGCCATACTAACGATGGCCATTGCAGATAGGATTAATTTTTTCATTATTTCTATTTTTAAGTTTTTGTTATTTGAACTCATTTACGAGGACTTACAAAAACTGGTTTTTAAGAAAGTAATAAAAAATTATAATTGGTTGATTTTTAGTTCATTAATTTTGTTTTTTTGAAACTATTTTAATGATTTGGAAAAGTGCTGTAGTACAAATCGGATTGTGCAGTCCGTCTTTTCGCTATATCCCCGATGAAAAACCGGGGGATGCCGCTTCAATACGGTTTACTTAATCCGGTTTTTACCGCGATTTAAATTTTGGATTAAACCACTTTAGCTTTTCTTACCTTTTTAGAGAAAATTTTTGGGAAGAAACGTTTTAATAATACCGCTTTGGTTTCCTGACCACCAATGTAAACTTCTTCTTTTTTGTTTTTTATAGCTGTAACAATTTCTGTTGCGCAGGCTTCGGCACTCATTCCATTGTTTTGAGCATCGTCCATGGTTCCTTGGTTTTTTCCGGTTCCTGTTAAGGCATTTACTGAAACCTGTGTTTTTATAAATCCCGGACAAACAATGGTAATGTTTATATTTTGATCATAAACTTCTGATCTTAACGAATCAAAATACCCATGCAAAGCATGTTTGGAAGCCGAATAAGCAGAGCGGAATTTAGTGCCAAATTTGCCAACCAAACTGCTTATGCAAACAATTTGTCCGCCACCATTGGCAATCATTACAGGTAAAACGGCTTTGCTTAAAATTACAGTCCCCCAAAAATTGGTATTCATAATTTTTTGCTCGGTTTGCAAGTTGGTTTCTAAAGCTAAAGACCGCTGACTTACTCCGCCGCTATTAATTAATAAATCGATTTTACCGAAAATACGAATGGCCGCTTCTGCCTTTTCGCTTAGGGTTTCCGTTTCGTTTAAATCGAATGGCAATACATGAACATTAAAAGAATTCTGGCAGTTGCTTTTTACCCTGAATAGTTCATCCCGGTTGCGTGCAGAAATAATTAATTTATCACCTGCTTTAAAATATTTGTAAACCAGTGCCTCGCCAATTCCGGAAGATGCGCCGGTAATCCATACAATTTTTGACATATTTTTAAAAATTATAGAATTTAAATAACTGCTTAATTATTCAAACTCAATTTAGTCGTTACCTATTATAAATAATTCTGATGCAATGTGATCTGCAAATAATTTTCCTTCCTTGCTTAAAGTAAGGATTCCCTCTTTTTTAATTAACCAATCTTTATCTTCGAAACCTTTTAAGTTATATAAAGTCTCCTCCAGGAAATCTTTTCCGAAATCAGTTTTTATTTTTTCAAGATTTACGCCCCACATCGTGCGCAAAGAAGTCATAACGTATTCATTAAAGCGATCGTTCAGGCTTAATTCTTCCACAATTTCAGGCAATTTATTCCCGGTTAAAGTTTCGGTGTAAAGTGCGTTGTTAGCGGGATTCATGTACCTGTTATAACCATCAAAACCATGCGCCGATGGGCCAATACCTATATAATCTATGCCTTTCCAATAATTGGTATTGTGTATGGCATAACAACCGGGCTTTGCGAAGTTTGAGATTTCATAGTGTTCAAAACCAGCTGCTTGTAGTTTTTCCATTAAAATTACAAATTGTGCCGCACTTTGATTATCACTTACCGGCACTTGTTTTTTGCTCTTTATAGCATGTGCAAGCGCTGTTCTGGGCTCAACTGTTAAGGCATAGGCCGAAATGTGTGGAACTTGTAAATCTATTGCCTTCTCAATATTGCTAAGCCATTTGGCATCTGTTAACAAAGGATAACCATAAATTAAATCAAGCGTGAGGTTTTCAAAGCCTGCATCCTGACTTCTTTTTATACAATCCTCGGCTTCCAAAGCATTGTGTGCCCTGTTCATCCAGATTAAATCTTCATTGAAAAAGGATTGGATTCCTACGCTAAAGCGATTTACGGGAAGCTGTTTAAGCTCCTTCAGTTTTTGCGCCGTTAGGTCGTCAGGATTGGTTTCAATGGTAATTTCTGCACCAGCACTAACTGAAAAGGTTTGGTTTATGGCATCAAATATTTTTTGTAAACCAGCTTCTGACAGGATAGAAGGTGTACCGCCACCAAGATAAATGCTGCCAACCTGATCTTTAATCCGGTCTTTTTTTAGCTTAATTTCTTTGCAAAGGCTTTCGACCATTTCATCTGCGTATTTTAACGAAGTGCTAAAATGAAAATCGCAATAGTGACAAGCTTTTTTACAGAAGGGAATATGAATATAGATGCCAGACATTCTGACAAAGATAGGTGATAATCTTGTATACAATGTTGAGAATATGTTTCAATCCGGATTGATTTTACCTATCCATGAAATAACTCATTGTTTAAAGCAAGGGCCTCGGATCAAATAAAACTTTTATGGACTTGATTTTTTCGTTTTCCAAAGTGTACCAACCTGATGAAAAAATTGTTTTTTCGCCCATGTTAATGTCGAAGAAAACCGATACCTCATGATCATCTGCAAAAAGCTTTTGAATGTTGTATTTAAACTTCATTTTCTTCATGTCGTTAATGTAATTATCGGCACCAGTTCGTTCACCCATTACACCTTTAAAAGTCATGTTCTCATCAAGCTGTTCTTTTGCCAGATCGAAATTCTCCGTATTTAGTGCATTTAAAAAATCTAATACAACTACTTTAGCATTGTGTTCGTTTAATGTTGTCATTTGTTCTTAGGTTGTTTTATTTTAAACAAGGCATTTTTAAGAATGTTTTGAAGAAAAATGCTTCTTTACTCCAGGTTGCCTATTCTCCTAAACATATAAACTAATAACTACCCCTGATTATTTCTTTTGCTTTTTCGAGCGGCTCATCGATTCCTTTTTTTATGCCTTCTATTGTAGGTTTAACCAAATGATCAATTTTTACACCTTTGCGTTGTGCATTGGTGCCATCAGGATAATAAACTCCGATTCCGGATACCCACGTCGTAAAATTGCCGGGTAGAGGAATAGCCGATATATTTCCGTCTGCGCCTGCAGTTGTGCTCCCAATTACTGTTACATTTTTTGCACTTTGAATAGCCATGGTCACAAATTCTGCATTGCTCTGGGTTGCTTCGTTAACGATTACCACAATCTTACCTTTATAATTATCGCTTCTTTTAGTGCCGCTTTTTACAGGTTCGGAATAAGTAAACGTTCCGGGTTTGAGTATGGAGCCATTTGTGAATTTAACAAAATTAGAAGAGTCAGATTTAAAGTAAGTGCTTAGCGATTGTTCCATTTCATCAGATGGATAATTGCGCATATCTACAATTATGCCCTTTGTATTTTTAAACGCATTTCTGATGCTGTCAAGATCTTTCACCTTATATTTTTTACAGAAAATGTAACCGATCTGATCGTTTATTAATTTATAACCTGGTGCTTTCGGATCGGGATCCCAGTCATAAGTAGTGTTAAGGTTTTTTTCTTCGGGGGCCTGCTGATTGATAGAAATAGCATTGCCATTTCTGATTACGCCAACTTTAAATGTTGGATTATTACTCCTCAGCAGGTATTTTTTTGGCATATCTCGTAATACGGTGGGATAGTTTGAGGCTGGTGTAAAAGGAAGATACTTTTTTATGAGTACATCAACATCAGTTCCATCAATGGAGGCAATTACATCCCCGATTTTTAGATTATTTTTGACCTCTAAAGTATCTTTATAATAAGCGGTTACCACGAGTTTATCTTCTATAAATTTAGCTTGAAAAGGAAGCCTGAATTTGCCTAGATAATCATCGTAAACTTTACTACTGATAAAGGTATGAGTATCATGTGTGGCGCTAATCAGTTTAACCATCGTCATTACGTACTCATTTTGATTGGCTACGGTGAGTAATTGTGGAATAAATGCAGGTAATGCGGTGTTCCAGTTTTCTGTAATCAATTCCCTGTTGGGCGAAAAATATTGAATAATGCTCCAGTAGCGATATAATGACAGTAATCTATGCCCGGCATCAGGATACTTCATTTTAGGATATAACCTTTCATGGTCAAATGATGGATTGGAAGACGCTGCCTTACTTATGTAATAATGCGTTTTGTTATTGCTGTTGGATAGAATAAAGTTTAATTTCAGTTTTACACTCGGAGTAAAAACTGTATTTGTAAATAAGTCTCCATAATCCGGTTTAACGGCTATAACTTTATTAATTGGTATTTTTTTACAGTCTTTACATGCTGGAACAGGTCCCAAAATGCTTACCCATTTTTCAATGGTGTTAGAAAATTCCCGGTCACTTTTTACCTTTAATATAGCCGGCAGTATTCTAAAAAGTTCAGCATCCCAATTGTACGCTCCTTTTGCTATTGCGGGGTGGTAATATTTTAAAAAGCCCCAGGTTTCTCCTAAAAGAGTCAGATATTTGATGTTTTGGGTATTTGGAATAATGGTATCTATTCCCGATCCGTTTTCAAAGGCCAGGTCTTTCGTTGCGTTATAAACGGAAGCCTGCCTGGTGGGCGCTACTTCAATTGATTCCTCATTTATATAAATCCGCAAACTATCGGCCCAAATCTTTCCTTTGCCAGCCAACATAGCGCCTACTGTTATTTTTACAGCCTCATCATCATTATAGGGTGCCCTTATCATATATTCATTCCAGTCATGTGTGCCTTCTAGCTTTTGGGTTTCCATGGTTTCAAAGGCAAGTTCCCGCCCATCTGCACTTTCAGTTCTTAGCCAAAGACCAGCAAAGCCAGCCTGAACATTTTCAGTTTTAATATTTCCGATAAGAATAATCGATTTACCAATGAATGTTTTGTTAATCGGAAACCTAATCGCTGCACTGGAAGTATTAGTGTTTGAAGTAATTGAAACCGAGTACTTACCCTGTTTTTTAATGCTGCTATCTAACTTTATCTCATATTTATTCTGATTGTTGTAGGTTAGGTCCCAGCCAGTTGGATTACCTTTGTCGTCGATGCTTTCAAAGTTTCCGTTAAATCTATTTTGGGCATTGGCTATTGATGCTGCAAGCAGTAGAGCGAGGAATAATTTAAATTTTAAGGCTTTCATCCTGACAATTTAATTAGAATTTTAGCTGAAAATAAAAAGAGCAACTTTATTTAACCTTTTTTAACGGAATAGGTTGTAATATAAAAACTTGATGTTGCAGATTTATTTAAAACTGTTTGAGCGATGCATCGCTCGTTATAAAACCTGAAGGTGTGGATTTCAATTTAAATGGATTTATTTTTTGTGTAAACCATAAATATTCAAGTACTTTTGCTCCTTAATTTTAAATTGCAGAAATGCCCAGATTTATTTTCATCTTATTTGCTTTTTTACTGAGTGCAAATTTTGCTGAAGGGCAACAAATTCCTGCTGTTTCGGATAGTGTTGTTGTAAAAAAATATCAATACAGGCGTTACAGACTAGATTCTGCCCAGCTTGCCAGACAAAAGTTTGTTACGGATTCCATCATCAGGCATACCTGGGTTTTACCAGAGACCGCTATTAATAAAAATGCTTTGCTGGATAGTGTTCAGAAAGAATATTTATTCCCTTCGCTTGATTTGCTGGCCTGGCAAAAAAAATATCAGCACCTAAAAAAGAAGGTTAATCCTTATCAGCTTGGGCATGCAATTCCAAAGGGAAATGTGTGGTTGCTGGGCTTTATTTTTATCATGTTACTGGTGTTTGCGATTCTTAAAACGGCCTTTTCAAAACAATTATCCGCAATAGTTCAATCCTTTTTTAGTAACCGGGTTTTAAATAACATCAATAAAGAAGATAATCTTTTTAGTTCGTGGCCCTTTCTGTTGCTTTTTATTCAGTTCGGTTTTATTTTGGGCATGTTTTTCTTTCTTGTTGCCCAGTATTACGATATGTATCAGGTGCAGCAGGGGTTTAAGTTTTTCTTTACCATTTCCATTACCATTATTGTTTTTTACGCATTGAAACTTATTATTTTAAGGTTCCTGGGTTATTTGTTTAATGTTCAAAAACCGGTAGGAGAATACATCTCCATATTATATTTAAGTTATTTTAATGCATCCTTGTTATTTATTCCTCTGGTGGTTGCTTTTGCGCTTTCTCCGTTAAAATATGGCGTTGTATATATTGTGCTGGCTTTCTTATTGTTAGGCATAATATTTGCGTTTCAATTACTAAGGGCGGGTATAACCATACTTTCTAATAATAAGTTTTCTAGAATGCATTTAATTTTGTACTTTTGCGGCCTCGAAATATGTCCTATTTTAATACTAATTAAAACAATAGGATTGTAGCAGGAAAAAGGAAATGCAAGAAAAAAATGACGCTAGAATTCGTAAAGTAAAAAGTATCTTGGTTACTTTACCGAAACCTGAAACAGAAAAATCTCCTTACTTTGATTTGGCTAAGAAACACAACCTTAAAGTTGATTTCCGGTCTTTCATTCATGTAGAGGGCGTACCTGCAAGGGATTTTAGAAAAGATAAAATTAACCTTGCCGATTTTACAGCCGTAATTTTTACGAGCCGTAATGCAGCTGATCACTTCTTCCGGATTTGTGAAGAAATGAGGTATGATGTACCCGTAGATTTAAAGTATTTTTGCTTGTCAGAAACCATTGCTTTATATCTTCAAAAATACATTCAATACCGTAAGCGTAAAATCTTCTTCGGAAAACAAACTGCTGCTGATTTAGCAGAAGTGTTGAAAAAACACGCCAATGAGAAGTTTCTCTACCCTTGTTCGGATGTAGCGACTGAGGATACTATGAATTTCCTTGAAAAAAGTGGCTATAATTTCACACCGGCAGTTTTATTCAGAACAGTGGTTAGTGACTTATCTGATCTTGCTGAAGTTTTCTACGATGTGATTGCATTTTTTAGCCCGTCAAGTATCCAGTCGTTATTTAAGAATTTCCCGGATTTCAAACAAAATAATACCCGTATTGCAGCATTTGGTAGCAATACAAGCAAAGCGGCTACTGATATGGGCTTAATTGTTGATATCGCAGCACCAACTCCCGGAGTTCCTTCAATGACAATGGCAATCGAGAATTACATTAAAGTATCGAACAAATAATACGGTAACATTTTATTTTAGGGGTCGTGCAATAAATTCGTAATTTTAAAGTTATTAGATGGTCACGGAATATTGTAACGAAAATAATGGGAGATTAGGATTTTAAAATAAAATATTATTTCCTTTTAGTGGCGATTTTAAAATAAAATATTTGCTTTTGTTGATAATTTCAGTGATTTTTGATAAAAATGATCCTAATTGTGTTTTACACATTATAAAAATATGAAGAAAATTTACCTTCTGGCTATTGTGGCTGTAAGTGTATTGCTGGCAAGTTGTGGCCATGGTGGTCAAGGCGAGTTAGTAGGTGCCTATAACCGAAAATTTAAAAACAACAGGATCCCTTTAGGAATGGTTTATGTTCCACCGGGTCATACTCCATTAGGTGGATCTGATGAAGACATTACATTTTCTCAGAACGGACCCAGCAGAGTGACGACGATCAGTGCGTTTTTCATGGATCAAACCGAAATTTCCAATGCTGAATATCGTCAATTTACCAACTGGGTACGCGATTCTATCGCTGTAACCATGATGGGAATGCCTGCTCAGTTTACGGTTGCCCCAAGAAACGGTGCGGCGGCAGGTTTGGGTGGTGATAAATATATTGACTGGAAAAAAGTTGGTGTAAATGGGGCTAACATTTGGCGCAATAGCGGCAGAGGCACAACTGCTGGAGCACAGGCAAGCCAGTTAGATGGCATGTATTATTCTGGTTTAGATGCCTTACCGGGAAGAAAAGAATTTGACGTTCGTAAATTCGAATATGCTTATGCTGAGTTAAATATGGATAAAGCGGCTATTGGCCATAAAGATCCAAACAGCAAGCGTCAGGATTATATTGACAGGTATGTTGTTGCGATTTATCCGGATACAATGGTTTGGAAAACCGATTATTCGTACTCGCAAAACGATCCAATGGTTCGTGGCTACTACAATCACCCTTCTTATGATGATTACCCTGTGGTTGGCGTAAGCTGGGAACAGGCAAAAGCATTTTCTCACTGGCGTACCCGACTTTATGATGGAGTTGCTACAGCAAGAAAAATGCCTGCGGGTTCAAGATCTGATTATAGATTACCTGCCGAAACAGAATTTGAATATGCTGCAAGAGGTGGTAATACTAAAACAAAATACCCATGGGGCGGTCCTTACATCAGAAATACAAAAGGCTGTTTACAAGCCAACTTTAAACCGGGGCGTGGAGATTACTCCAGCGATGGTGGTATTTACACCGTTGGCGTAAGATCTTATTTTCCTAACGATTATGGTTTATACAACATGGCCGGAAACGTTTCTGAATGGACAATTACTGCATATAACAAATCAGCAAGTCCTTTATTACACGATTTGAACCCTAACTTTACTTATGTAGCAGGGAAAGAAGATAGTAAATATTTGAAACGTAAAGTTGTAAAAGGCGGATCCTGGAAAGATACAGGGTATTTCCTTCAAAATGCGGTTTCAACTTACGAATATCAGGATCAGCAAAGATCATATATCGGCTTTAGATGCGTTTCTTCATACCCGGGAACAGATCTGAGAAACTAAAAAGACCAAAACTAAAAACTAAAGAAAAACATTAAAATTTTATGGCAGCAAAAAAACAACCAGGCTGGTTACACGTAGCGATTTCATGGGGAGCAAGTATCGTAATTATAGGTGCATTATTTAAAATTTTGCATATAGGCGGGATCTTAGGTAATTATATGATCGGTATTGGCCTTGGTGTAGAGTCCATTTTATTCTTTTTAACAGGTTTCTTTCCTCCAGAGCCAGAACCAGCCTGGGAAAGAGTGTACCCTGAATTAAGAGAAGATTTTAAAGGCGAATTGCCTACGGCTTCGGCAAGACCAGTTGCTGCAGTGGCCAGCGCTTCTAATACAGCTGCATTGGATAAAATGCTTTCGGATGCTAAAATAGGACCAGATTTAATTGAAAGTCTTGGAACAGGCTTGCGTACATTTGGAGATAAGGTTGCAACCATCTCTAATGTTGCTGATGCTTCTACTGCGACTAATGAATTTACCGGTAAAGTTAAAACTGCATCTGCAGGATTTGATAATTTGAGTGCTGCTTTTGATAGTGCTACTCAAAATTTAAGAGCAATGGGCGAGAGTAAAGTAGATTCTCAGGCTTATCACGATCAGGTAAACAACCTGGCTAAAAACTTATCGGCGTTAAATGCGGTATATGAATTAGAATTACAGGATTCAAGCGCACACTTAAAATCGATGAACAAGTTCTACCAGAATTTGTCTCTTACCATGCAAAACTTCAACGAATCGATGGAAGATTCGAAACAGTTTAAAGAAGAGGTGAACAAATTAGCTAAAAACTTGTCATCACTTAATGCAATTTACGGTAACATGCTCTCGGCTATGAATGGCCCACGTGTATAATAGTTTAGTTTTTAATTAATTTAAAAAAGCTACATATCACATGGCAGGCGGAAAAGAAACAACAAGGCAGCGGATGATTAATATCATGTATTTGGTATTACTGGCCATGCTTGCCTTAAACGTATCAGACACAATATTAAATGCATTTAAAAATATTAACGACAGTTTAGAAACGTCTAAAAGTAACGTTAATTTAAGTATCGATCAGCTTTTTGCTGCATTCGAAAATTCAAAATTAAAAGAAGAACCAGCACGGGCGCAGCCAATTTACGATAAAGCAAAACAGGCTAAAGCAATTGCAGATGATTTAGATAACTACATCAAAAGTTTAAAAGAAAAATTTAAACAGCAGGGTGATGGAATAGATCCGGAAACTGAGGATTTGGTTAGACGTGATAACATGGATATTGCTCAAAACATTATGATTAATGGGAAAGAGGGCGAAAAACTGAAAGAAAAGGTTAATGCAACACGGGAAAAATTAATTGCGTTATTAGACGAGGCAGACCGTAAAAACATTTCATTCTCTCTTGAAGCAAAAGATCCAGTAAAAAAGAGCAAAGGAAACTGGCAGGAAGTTTATTTTGGAGAAGGTACGCCTTTAACTGCTGCAATGACCATTTTAACAAAACTGCAAACAGATACTAAAAATGCTGAAGCGGAAGTTGTTAAAAAATTATTCGGAAACATGGATAAAGCATTGGTTAACATCGATAAGTTTGCGGCAGTTGCTGTGGCACCAACTTCTTATGTAATCCAGGGGCAACCCTATACTGCTGAAGTATTTTTAACTGCAAGTGATTCTAAATCTAACCCGGATATTTCAGTTGGTGGAGGTAAATTGTCAGTTAAAGACGGTAAAGGAACATATACTGGCGGTACCGGAAATGTAGGTGTATTTAAATGGGTAGGAACCATCCGTGTTAAACAAACTGATGGTCAGATTAAGGAATACAAAACACCTGAACAAACTTATCAGGTGGCAAAACCTTCTGCAACAGTTTCATCGACCAAAATGAATGTTATTTATGCAGGTATCCCAAATCCATTTGCGGTATCCGCTGCAGGTTTTCCTTTAGAAAGCGTTAGAGCTTCTATTTCTGCAGGCTCAATGTCTGGTGGAAATGGCAACTATATGGTTAACGTTTCAGGTGGACAGGTTGGACAGGAAGTTTCTATTAATGTAACTGCATCAAACGCAGGTAAAACTGTAAACCTTGGTGTTCAGAAGTTCAGAGTAAAAGGTATTCCTGCTCCGGTTGCTAAAGTTGGTGGCCGTATGGGAGGCGATGTTGCTTCAGTACAATTAAAAAGTGAATCTGAAATAGAAGCCGATCTGGATGATTTTCCGTTCGATGTTTCTTTCAGAATTTTAAGATATAAGATGACAATTATAAAACCGAGACAGGAAGCGGTAACCATTCCAGGTTCTGGCGGAAGTTTTACAGGTGCTGTTAGAAGTGCATTAAATGCAATTGTACCGGGTACCCGTGTATTTTTTGATGATATTGTGTCTCAGGGACCTGATGGACGTCAGAAAATTTTGCCATCTATATCATTTACGGCTAAATAAATAAGATGATGAAAAGGATTTTAAGTGTACTGGTTTTAATTTTATGTGTTGGCTTTGCTTATGCACAGAAAAAGCCTGTTAAAAAAGCGGCAACTGCAGTACCACCTCCGGTTGTGGCTACGGATACAATTGTTACAAAGGCGCCAACTAAAATTGGCAAGAAAAAATTAAAAGTACCACCAAAAGACGGCTACTATGCCCGTAAGGATATTGATAGTACCGAAATGGTGCCTTTGGCGGATGTACGTGAAGAAGATGTTTTTTATGCAAAACGCATCTGGCGTGAAATTGATTTGCGTGATACCATTAACTCTGTTTTAAAATCACCAAAATCAAGGTTAATTGATGTCTTTATTTCTGCAATTAAATCAGAAGAATTAACGGCATATTCTCCAATTGACAGCGTATTAAATGAGGATGATGCTTTTAATAATCCAATGTCGGCAGATTCAGCTGCAAGATCAGCTTTAGGAACCGCAGAGGTATCTAACAATAAAACAGGTACTGTAACAACGGTAACCAATGATTTTAACCCAGAGTTATTCCTGAAGTTCAGGATTAAAGAAGACTGGATTTTTGATGTAAAACGTTCTATTTTTGAACCTCGTATTGTGGGTATTGCGCCATTAAAGTTTAATGAGATATCTAAACAATGGCAACCGGTATTCTGGATTTATTATCCTGAAGCCAGGGAGATTTTGGCAAAGAAACGTTTAATCAACACCAATAATGATGCATCATCTTTAAGTTTTGATGATTTCTTTATCCGCCGCTTATTCAGCAGTTATATTGTTAAAGAATCAAATCCTGGAGATAATAAGATCAGAGATATTATAACTGATCCAAGAGACAGGCTTTATGAATCAGAAAGAATTAAGAAATCTGTTCTGGATTACGAACAATCTCTTTGGGAATATTAATAAAAAAGGTTCCGGCTTTACGCCGGAACCTTTTTGCTTTACAAGCATCACCAATTAAGTAGTGATGGTATGAGATTCTTCATGGTGTTCAGAATGACAATATCCAAAGTGGCTACTGAGCTTTAAAATAATCCAGTAGCGTAATCACTTGCTTTTTATTTAAAACTTCAGATAATTCCTTTTCTGTAGCTTCTTTAATTTTTTTAACTGATTTAAAATGAGTAAGCAATTTATCTGCGGTGGTTTTACCTATTCCGGCTATTTGTTCTAGCTCCGTTTTTAAAGTTCCCTGATCTCTTTTTTTCCGGTGAAAAGTAATCCCAAAGCGGTGGGCCTCATCCCGCAACTGCTGAATTACTTTTAGTGTTTCTGATTTTTTATCCAGATATAGTGGATACGAGTCGCCGGGATAGAACAATTCTTCCAGTCTTTTCGCAATCCCGATCACAGTTACCCGATTATAGATGCCCAACAATTTTAAACTCTTTACAGCAGACGATAGCTGCCCTTTACCGCCATCAATGATAATGAGTTGAGGCAAAGACTGATCTTCATCTAACATTCTCCTGTAGCGACGGAAAACGGCCTCTTCCATAGTCGCAAAATCATTTGGCCCCTCAACCGTTTTAACATTAAAGTGGCGGTAATCTTTTTTAGATGGTTTAGCATCTTTAAAAACCACAATAGCCGAAACGGGATATTTTCCCTGAAAGTTTGAGTTATCAAAACATTCAATATGTTTTGGCAGTTGAGTTAAGCTTAAATCTTTTTGCATTTGGGTTAAAATGCGATCGGTTCTTAAATCCGGATTTAATTTCTCATACTGATTAAGCTTTTCTTTTTTGAAGAACAGTACATTTTTCTGCGAAAGCTCGAGCAGTTTCTTTTTCTCACCCAGTTTGGGGATGGTAAACCTTAAACTTTCGTCTTTTAAGGAAAGTTCAAACGGAACAATAATTTCTTTTGAAGTACTGTTAAATTTTGTCCTGAACTCCAGCATCGCCGTTGTCAGCAATTCTTCATCACTTTCATCCAGCTGCTTTTTAATTTCTATGGTCTGCGTTTGTATAATCGTCCCATTCATTACTTTCAGATAATTTACAAAGGCGTAACGTTCATCTGCGGCAATACTAACCACATCCACATTGGTAATGGCACTATTTACAACGGTCGATTTACTTTGGTATTTTTCTAAAACCTGCAACTTTCTCGCATATTGATGTGCAAGTTCAAAATTCAATTCTTCCGAAGCGGTTTTAATAATCAGTTTTACCTCCCGGATTACATTGCCGATTTTACCACTCAGTATTTCTTTTATTTCAGCAATATTGTTATTGTAATCTGCTTCCTGCTGGTAGGCCTGACAAGGTCCTTTGCAATTGCCGATCTGATATTCAAGGCAAACTTTAAACTTACCTTCAGCAATATTTTTCTCGTTTAAAGGCAAACTACAGGTTCTGAGTGGGTAAGTTTCCTTAATGAGGTCTAAAATGGTGTGCATCATCCCAATTGATCCATAAGGGCCAAAATAGGTCGAGCCATCTTTTATTACTTTCCTCGTCCAGTAAATCCGAGGGAAAGGTTCGTTTTTAACAATAATCCATGGATAGGTTTTATCGTCTTTTAAATTGATGTTAAATTTAGGCTGATGCTTTTTAATTAAACTGTTTTCGAGCAGCCAGGCATCAATTTCGGTATCCACAATGGTAAAGGTAATTTTGCGGATTCGGGAGACCAGAACCCTGGTTTTGCCATTAAACTGTTGCTTATCCTGATTAAAATAAGAACCAACCCGGTTGCGCAAATCTTTTGCCTTACCAATGTACATGAGCTTGCCCTCTGCATCCCAATATTGGTATACACCCGGTTTATGCGGAATTGCCGTTAATGCTGTTTTATGATCGAAACTGCTCATCAATTACAAATTAGGATTCGAAATTAAAAATCACAAAACTTAAAGAATTTTAATTTCATTTTTTTCGGATCATTTTGAATATCCAAAACCGATATAGCTATAAATCCACAACCCATATTTAAAATGGATTGTGGACTTTTTATATTTTCAGCTTCTAACAAAAATCTAAAGGATTAAAATCCCAGTTTTTCATCAAGCTCAGTTTTAGTGCCATCTTCCTGCTGTTGGTACTCATTACAATCAAAAGTGATGGTTTTTGGTGTTTTTGGAGCTTCAAAGTCTGCATGACTTATTTTTAAAGCCGGATTTGCATAAACCCGTTTTATAAAACCTGCAAAAATTGGAAGTGCAGTATTGGCACCTTCACCTTCTCTGGTACTTATAAAGTGAAATGCCCGGTCTTCACAACCCGTCCAGATGCCGGTAACCAGCTGTGGTGTAATGGCCATAAACCAACCGTCGGAGTTATTTTGAGTGGTACCCGTTTTACCTCCAATTGGTGCATTAATTTTATATTTATAATTTAGTCTGGAACCTGTTCCGTTTGTAATTACTCCTTTAAGCATACGCGTCATCACATACGCAACTTCTTCACTCATTACCGGCTTCGGAATTGCTTTTTTAGAATAAAGCACAACACCATTTTTATCTTCAATCCGTAAAAGGTAAATCGGCTGGGTATAATAACCTTTATTTGCAAAAGCACCATAAGCACCCACCATATTATAAACCGAGGCATCAAATGAACCTAATGCAATAGAAGGATAAGCAGGAACATTTGGTATGCCCATTTTAGTGGCTAAAGCAGACACGGCAACCGGACCAACCTGTTTCATTACATAAGCGGTAATGTAATTTTGCGAATAGGCCAGTGCTTTCTGTAAGGTTAAAGTGCCTTGTAAGGTTCCGGAAGATTTTGGTGTCCACGGTGTACCATAGCCATCAATGGTAACCGGTACGTTAGGAACCGTAAAACAAGGTGAATAACCATTCTCAATTGCAACTGCATAGGTAAATGGTTTTGCAGTCGATCCAACCTGCCTGGTGCCCATTTTTACCTGATCATATTTAAAGTGCTCGTAATTAATACCCCCAACCCATGCTTTTACATGTCCGTTTGTCGGGTCCATGGTCATCATGGCATTACGCAAAAGCATTTTGTAATACCTTACAGAATCAATAGGTTTCATAGTGGTATCGATATTTCCTTTCCAGGTAAAAATGGTCAATTCGGTAGGGGTGTTAAAGTCTTTACGGATATCTTCTTCAGATTTACCTTCTAACTTTAGCGATTTATAACGATCTGATCTTTTTATGCCTTGTTCAATTTGCAGGGTTTTATCTTTAAAAGGATTGCGGCCTTTCCAGCTGTTTATAAACTGTTGCTGCAAAATTTTCATGTATTCTTTTTGAGCCTCCTCTGCATAAACCTGCATCTCGTAGTTTATGGTAGTATAAATTTTTAATCCGTCACGATCCAGATCGTATGGGGTTCCATCTGGTTTAGTAATAGATTGCTCCTGAAAAATGGTTTTAATATCATTTTTTAATACAGAACGGAAATAAGGAGCGATACCATCGTTAACCGTAGCGGCATTAAAATGTAAATCGAGTGGTTTTTCTTTTTGTTTTTCAAATTCCTGCTGGGTAATGAAATCTGATTTTACCATCATGGATAATACCGTGTTTCTCCGGGCTTTTGAACGTTCGGGGTGGCGGGTAGGCGAATACATGGTAATTCCTTTCTGCATCCCCACTAAAGTAGCCGCTTCTGTCAGGTTTAATTTATCCGGGCTTGTATTGAAATAAACTCGGGCAGCCGATTTAATTCCATAAGCCTGGTTACCAAAATCAACCGTGTTTAAATACATGGTGATAATTTCTTCCTTCGTATAATTTCTTTCCAGTTTTACGGCTACAATCCATTCTTTAAACTTGGTTAACACCAAAGTGAAAAAGTTAAGGTTGTTTTCCCTGGGGAAAAGATTTTTAGCCAACTGTTGCGTAATGGTACTTGCACCTTGTTTTTTTCCAACGAGGTTATAAAGTATAATTGAAAAGGTACGTTTAAAATCTATACCCGAATGTTCTTTAAAGCGGGTATCTTCTGTCGCGATAAGACCATTTATTACATTTTTCGAAATGTCTTTATAGGCAACATTCGATCTGTTTTGAACGAAATAAGTTCCCAGTGTACGGCCATCATCAGCGATAATTTCAGATGCCTGATTGCTTTTAGGATGTTCTATATCCCTGAAAGATGGTAATTCGCCGAATACACCAACACCAATCAAAGAAATAAAAATGGCAAATAAAGCAATGCCACCAATTACAATCTTCCAGATTCGCAGGCTATATCTTTTTATATCTTCTTTAGAAAGGGATTTATTCATTTTAATGTATTTTATTCAATGACCAAAACGCAATTTGTAATGGCAATCGTTTTTTAAACTTAGAAACAACAAAAATAAGAAGTTAATATGCTAAACCTTTATTTATTGTTGTCAGATTATGAATCTTAAACTTTATGTAACTTTTTTAGAAGTGGTTAATTCAGATTTTGCCTAATTGTTATAATTGCTTTTATAAAACTCAATATATTCATTAATACGTGCCCGGTCTGTTAGCTTTTCAAAATTTTCTTTACTAATGATAAAGCTTTTATAGGTGCCTGCGGGTACTTTCATAATGCTTTTTAAATGGTTTTTAATGCTTTCTTCGTATATTTTAGCATCTTCCAAATCAATAAAGCTGGTCACATAAATTAACTGATCCTGATCCAGTTCAACCAGTTTATGGGCTAAATCATTCTCGGGATAATTACCACGGTTAAACTGTCCGATACCAAACCTTGAAGAACTTAATGTTAATGAAGCATCAGCAACATCAATTACAAAGTAATAAGTTTCAGATGTTGCCAAACTAAATATACTGACTGGTTTAGCGTCCGGTGTTTTTATGTTATCCACTTTCTCCGGTGCTTTAACAACAGGATTTTCAATCGGTTTTTCTGCTTTTTTGACCTCAGTAGCGGCATTAATATCCGGGTTAATCGGTTTTGCCGGTGCTTCTGTCGACGTAGCCTGGCTTACAAACCTTGGTTCATTTGGATCAAAATCAATCAGGGCAAATTTCCGCTGTTTAAATTCATCCAGATTAGCCTCAATATATTTCAAATGATCTCTAACCAAAGGGGTAATAATTACATCGTTTGGATAAAGTGTATTTATGGCATTAAACTCGGTTAGTAAAGCATCTACTTTTGAAGTACGGCCTACCGCTATAGCTTTTAAATAAGCATATTGAGGGGCCAGATCATTATCCGGGAATGCAGCAATGTTATCATTTGACTGCTTAATTACACTGCTGTAATCTTTCTTTAAATAACTATCAAAAGCAAGGTTGTAGTTGTTGTTGGCCATGTTTTCCAACTGGTTTTGTTTTGCTGAATAAGACGGATCTAAAATTGTCTTCGCAAAGCTTGAGTTTGGAAATTTGGTTAATACCAATTGTTTATATTCTTCGGCCTGGGCCTGATTTACGCCCTGGCTATTTAAAAACAAACTATAATAAACGGCAGCTAAATGGTTATTATCCGGGAAACGTTTTAATAGTTCCAGGTAAACTTTATTTGCCTCTGCTTTATCATTTAATTCCTGCTGGTAAAAACTGGCAATTTCAAAATACGCATCAATGATTTTTTGATTAGACTTTGCCAATAAATCAGCGTTTAGTGGTAAAGCATCCAGATACTGTTTTTCTAAAGCAGTTTGATCATTTCCTGTCTGCGCATTCGGATCGGTATTAGTTGTAGTGCCATTAGCTACATTTCCACCTGCCAAAACCTGGTTGTTTTCTTGTGCTGCAGAGCGAACACTTTGACGCCAGTTATCCTCTAAAGACCGGGTACCCCAGCGTTTTCTAAACTCGCCAAAGCCATTACTTACAGCCGTTGTATTGTTAAAATAAAAGGTATTGCCAAATCCTGAAGTCGTTGTGTTGGCTTTTGATGGCTCATTAGGGAAATCCGGATCATTTACAAATGTTGAACCACTGCTGGCAGTACCTAAATTAGTTCGTTTAACCATGGGCGTTAACCACGATTTAATTTTGGCCTCATGTTCTGATGCTGGTAATTTAGCAATGGTTTGTAAGGTATCTTCTGTAGATATTATGGTGTACCTGTCCGTTAAGTATTGAAGATTATGTGCCTTTTTAACAATGTTGTCGTAATCAGGGAAATTTTTAGGCAAAATCATCGCCGTACTATCATAATACAGTTTGGCCTTCACATAGTTGTTAAACTGTTTAAAGTTCAGGTCGGCAATTTTTAGATAGGACAGGGCCTTCTGGTTTTGATTGCGGCTGCTGTTTTTAATAGATTTCTGATAGTTTTCTTCTGCTTTAACGTAATCGCCTTCTGCAGAAAATAATTCACCCACCTGGTAATAAATCTGGTCGACGTAATCCGAATTCTTATCATCTTTTAGTAAAGCCAGCAATTGTTGCTCTTTATTTAATTTTTCGCCACCCAGTAAAGCTTTTAGTTTAATGCGGTTTAAGTTGGCATGAAAATACATTTCAAAAGGCGCATTACTTTTTTCTACTTTGGTGAAATTAAGATAAGCATCCTGCAAATTATTTTCCTTTTCCTGTAACTGAGCAAGGATAAACCTCCAGCGAACGCGTTGTTGAGTTTCGCTAGGTGCTTTAATGGCAGCCTCGAGCAATAACATGGCTTCTTTATAGCGTTTTTGATAAATACGCATTTGAGCAGTTGTTGCTAAAGGTTCGGCAAGATCCTTCTTTAATAAATCTGCTGCACGCAACATCGTATCTAAAATCAAATCTGCTTTGCTTAAATTATTAAGCTCCATCTGGCTTCTGGCTTTCCAGTTTAAAGCCATGATGTATGTTTTTAAATTATTATTATAGGTTTTTGCGGTATAATCAAAATATTCTGAGGCGATAAAGTAATTGCCTTTTAAATAATTTGCCCGGCCTAAAAGCATATAAGCATCATCTATATAATTACTAAAGCTCTTATCATTAATAACAGCCTGCCCTTTATGAATCACGTCATCCAGCTGTCTATTAGAAATGCCTGGGGTTAACACTAAATTAACCTGTGGTTCAGGATCAAGGTAAACAGGCAAAACTTTTTCATAATTATCACTATAAGTTTGTGCTAAACCTTCATTATAGTCTGTAAGTAAAACATTTGAGTTATATATATAGTTATACCTGGCAGTTAAGTTTTGCATCTTACGGCTTATGGCAGTATCTTTAGGCGTTATACAGCTATACATAAATAGCAATGCAAAACAAAGAAGTATAGGATGAAAGGTTTTGTTGGCGTTATTTTTCAAGTATAAAAAATCTCTTTAGTGTATACATTAAACAAAAAGTATGCAAAATTATTTTATTTGGCAACAAATATTAATTATTCAAAGTTAATTTAATTATTGCATTAAAATGGAAAATCCGAAAGAAGAAAATACAGGTAAAAAGCTTAACAGTGCAGCCAAATATTCTGCCATTGGTTTCCAAATGATTGCTACTATTGGTTTACTAACTTTTATAGGCTATAAAATTGATCAGAACAGAAGTGGTAAGCTACAAATATTTACAGCAATATTTGGGTTGCTTGGTGTTGGCATTGCTTTATATCAGGCCATTAGGCAGGCTACAAAAGGGTAATTATAAAGCGTAAATATTTTAAATGCTTCAGCACTTTGTTAGCTGTTGATTTAAAGTGGTTTATTTTATAAAACGGATACTTGGCACTTGATGGTAAAACCCTATCTTTGCAGCGTTTTATAATATTGAAAAGAATTATTTAGTTTGACTCTAGCCAAATTTACCAGTTTCTATTTTATTTTCACCGGCTTATTAATCGGTATCGTTGCTGTTTTACCATCTTTATTTACAGGCATACAGTTATTTGTGCCCAACTTTTGGGTCATGTTTGGCTTTTTGGCCGGCATAACTTATATCGCTTATATTCTTGTTGATATAGGTGTTAAAAGAGATCCGGAGATGGGTGTAATGGCAATTATGGGATCAATTGCGGTGAAGATGATTTTTTGTATGGCTTTTGTATTGATTTACAGTATAAAAGCGAAGGGAATAGGGCTTGTATTTCTTCTAAATTTTTTTTCTTTATATTTATTGTTTACGGCCTTTGAAATTTACTGTTTGTTACGTAACTTGCGCCACCAAAATTTAAAGTAAAAAACTGCCAATAAATGGATTGTAACCAAGTTTTTGTGTCGAAAGTTAAAAGGCTAATTGTTGTTTTTACGCTTTTAATCGCGTTTTTGTCTGTTAAAGCCACTGCTTTTGCTCAGACTGATACCAGTATTAAACCAGTAGATACTGCTGTTGTTAAAACTACTGAAGCGGTTTCAGGCGAACATGCAGAAGGTAAAACAGCGCATGGCAAAGAAAAGTTTGAGCCAACTAAAGTAATTATGGAACACATTGCGGATTCGCATATGTGGCATCTGTGGGGTCACACTTCTTTACCCCTTCCTGTAATTTTGTATACATCTAATGGTTTAGAGGTTTTTTCTTCTGGTCATTTTCACCATGGTGAAGAAGATTATAAAGGAAACTTTAATACCTACAGATTAGTAGAGGATAAGGTTAAGGTTATTGGCGCAAATGGTCAGGTTGACGAAGCTGTAAGTAAAACCGTACTTGATTTCTCTATCACTAAAAACGTTGCAGCCATGTTTGTGGCAATTTTGTTAATCCTTATTGTGTTTATCTCCGTTGCTGGTTCATATAAAAAACGTGTAGGTAAAGCACCTAAAGGTTTGCAATCGCTTATCGAGCCTATTATTGTTTTTGTAAGAGATGACATTGCAAAACCAAACATCGGACATAAATATGCTAAGTTTATGCCTTACCTGTTAACCGTATTTTTCTTTATCTGGTTTAACAACTTATTAGGTTTAGTTCCAATTTTCCCGGGAGGTGCCAACGTAACCGGTAACATTGCTTTAACTTTTGTTATGGCTTTGGGTACTTTAATTATTGTAAATATTAATGGTAATAAGTACTATTGGAAGCATATTTTCAAACCAGATGTGCCATTTTGGTTATATCCTATTATGATTCCTGTAGAGTTGATTGGTATTATCTCTAAACCATTCGCCTTAATGATTCGTTTATTTGCGAACATTACAGCCGGTCACATTATTGTATTAAGTTTAATTTCCTTAATATTTATTTTCGAAACATTGGCTATCGCTCCGGTTTCTGTAGCATTCGTATTATTTATGGATGTGTTAGAATTACTGGTAGCATTTTTACAGGCCTTTATTTTTACATTACTTACTGCTTTATTTATTGGTATGGCAGTAGAAGAGCATCATTAACAGAAAACTATTTTTTACAAATTAATATAAATTAAATTAGTTATGGTAGGTTCAATCGCGGCAATTGGTGCCGGTTTAGCAGTAATCGGTGCTGGTATTGGTATCGGTCAAGTAGGTGGTAAAGCAATGGAAGGTATTGCTCGTCAGCCAGAAGCTGCATCAAAAATTCAGACTGCAATGATTATCGCTGCTGCCCTTATTGAGGGTGCTGCTTTATTCGGTGTGGTAGTTGCATTATTAGGCTTAAACGGTTAATAATTCAAACTGAAAAAATTAGATTGGGTATTTAACGATTGGTTATTTACCCGATCTTATTAACAAGATTAAGATTAAAAAAATTAGATAAAATGGAATTAGTAACCCCAGGCATAGGATTGGTTTTTTGGACAGCGATAGCGTTCATTTGCTTATTGATATTACTTAGAAAATTTGCATGGAAACCTATTTTAGGAGCTATTCACGAACGTGAGCAAAGCATTGATGAGGCGCTTAACAAAGCTGAATTGGCTAAACAGGAAATGGCTCGTTTAACGGCTCAAAATCAGGATTTAATGCAACAAGCCCGTGCAGAGCGTGATGAAATTTTGAAGGAAGCTAAAACCCTTAAAGATAGCATCCTTAACGAAGCTAAAAAACAAGCTCAGGTAGAAGGTTCTAAACTAATTGAGAAAGCTAAAATCGAAATCGAAAACCAAAAGAAAGCTGCTTTAGCCGAAGTTAAAGATCAGGTTTCTTCGTTATCGTTAGAAATTGCTGAACGCGTTTTACGTACTCAGTTGGATGATAAAACAAAACAGGAAGCCTTAGTTGCTAACTTGTTAAAAGACGTTGAACTAAACTAAGACATTAGATTTGAGACGTTAGATTTGAGAACGATTTGGTTTCTCCTATCTCACATCTCATGTCGCATAACTAAAATTTATGTCAGAAATTAAAGTTGCAAGCAGATACGCCAAATCATTAATAGACTTAGCCGTTGAAAACAACGCGTTAGAAGCGTCTTATAATGATATGGTTCTTTTTGAAAAAGTGGTTGATGAAACCCCTGAACTGGAAGCGATATTGAAAAACCCTATTGTACCTTTAGACAAAAAGACTGGTATTTTGAACGGTATTTTTGCTGATAAAGTAGGTAAGTTAACCATATCTTTTTTCACGATTGTTGTTAATAAAGGCCGTTCAGCAATATTATTTGCAACAGCTAAACAGTTTATACAACAATATAATTTAATAAAAGGTATTGTTACTGCTGATGTAACTACTGCAAGTGCTTTAAGTGCGGCAGCTAAAGATCAGATCATTGCAATAGTTAAAAAAGAATTAGGTGCCAACCAGGTTATCGTTAACGAAAAAATTAACGAAAAACTAATTGGTGGTTTTATTCTTAAAGTTGGCGATAAGCAATTTGATGCAAGTATTGCCAGCGGTTTAAGTAAACTGAAAAAAGAATTTGCACAATAAGCATTGCATATTGAGCTAAACAAAATAGAATACAAGATTTACATTTACAAAAAGATATAAAGTAAAATTATGGTAGAGGTAAGACCAGACGAAGTATCGGCAATTATCAGACAGCAATTGGCGGGCTTCAAATCAGAAACCGAACTGGAGGAAGTTGGTACCGTGTTGCAAGTAGGCGACGGTATTGCCCGTGTTTACGGTTTAACTAAAGTTCAATCGGGTGAGCTGGTTGAATTTGAGAACGGCCTGCAAGGCATTGTATTAAACCTTGAAGAAGATAACGTGGGTGTGGTACTTTTGGGTGCTTCAGACGAGATCAAAGAAGGGGATACAATTAAACGTACCAAAAAAATTGCCTCTATTAAAGTTGGTGAAGGTATGCTTGGTCGTGTAGTAAACACTTTAGGTGAGCCTTTAGATGGTAAAGGTCCAATCTTAGGCGAAACTTACGAAATGCCTTTAGAGCGTAAAGCTCCGGGTGTAATTTATCGTCAGCCGGTAAATGAGCCTTTACAAACCGGTATTAAAGCAATTGATGCAATGATTCCAATCGGTCGTGGACAACGTGAGTTGGTTATCGGTGACCGTCAGATTGGTAAAACTGCCGTTTGTATTGATACCATTATCAACCAAAAAGAATTTTATGAAGCAGGTCAGCCTGTGTTCTGTATTTATGTTGCTATCGGTCAGAAAAACTCTACTGTAGCAAACATTGTACGTACATTGGAAGAAAATGGCGCTTTACCATATACAGTTGTTGTTGCTGCTTCGGCTGCTGATCCTGCTCCAATGCAGTTTTATGCACCATTTGCAGGTGCTGCAATTGGTGAGTTTTTCCGTGATACTGGAAGACCAGCTTTAATTGTTTATGATGATTTATCTAAACAAGCTGTAGCTTACCGTGAAGTATCATTATTACTTCGTCGTCCACCGGGCCGTGAAGCTTATCCAGGTGACGTATTCTATTTACACAGTCGTTTATTGGAAAGAGCTGCGAAGATCAACTCTAATGATGAGATTGCACAAGCAATGAACGATTTACCAGAATCGATCAGAGGGATTGTTAAAGGTGGTGGTTCATTAACTGCATTACCAATTATCGAAACTCAGGCTGGTGACGTATCTGCTTATATTCCAACCAACGTAATCTCGATTACAGATGGTCAGATTTTCTTAGAGTCTAACTTGTTTAACGCAGGTATTCGTCCGGCTATTAACGTAGGTATCTCGGTATCACGTGTAGGTGGTAACGCTCAGATTAAATCGATGAAAAAAGTTGCCGGTACTTTAAAATTAGATCAGGCACAATACCGTGAGTTAGAAGCATTCTCTAAATTTGGTTCTGATTTAGATGCTGCAACAAAATCTGTATTAGATAAAGGTGTACGTAACGTAGAAATGTTAAAACAAGCGCAATTCTCTCCATTTACGGTTGAGAAACAAGTTGCAATTGTTTACGCAGGTACTAAAAACTTAATGCGTAATGTGCCGGTTAATAAAGTAAAAGAATTTGAAACTGAATATTTAACGCAATTAGAAATGCGTCATCCTGAAACTTTAGCCGCATTAAAAGCTGGTAAATTTGATGATGCCATTACAGGTGTTTTAGATACAGTTGCAAAAGAAATTTCAAGTAAATATTAATATTTAGTCCCGGGTCTTAAGTCCGCAGTCGCCAGTCGACTTTGGACTTGAGACTAAAGGCTGAAGACTATAATAAAGAATGGCTAATTTAAAAGAAGTAAGAAACCGGATTGCATCAGTACAATCAACGCAGCAAATTACCAAAGCTATGAAAATGGTTTCGGCAGCTAAGTTGAAACGTGCTACCAATGCAATTATCGCTTTGCGTCCTTATGCTACTAAACTTAAAGAGATTTTAGGTAATCTATCTGCAAGTTTAGAAGGTTCTTCGTCACCTTTTATTCAGGAACGTGAGCCTAATAAGGTGTTAATTGTTACCGTATCATCAAACCGTGGTTTGGCAGGTGCTTTTAACATGAACGTAATTAAAGCGGCCAATAATTTAATTGCTGAGAAATATGCGGAGCAGTTAAAAAACGGTAACGTGAGCATTATCTCAATCGGTAAGAAAACACAGGATTTTTACGAAAAACGTAAGTACAACATTATTGGAAACAATAACGAGGTATATGCTGATTTAACTTTTGAAAACGTAACTAAAATTACCGACACCATTATGGCCGGTTTTATTAAGGGCGAATTTGATAAAGTTGAAGTGGTTTACAACCAGTTTAAAAATGCCGCAGTACAAATTATTACTTCAGAACAGTTATTGCCTTTAGCAAAAACTGAAGATCCGGTGGTTACAAATGCAAAAACAACTAACGTTGATTACATTTTAGAACCTTCACAAGAAGAGATCGTTTCTGAATTAATTCCTAAATCAATTAAAATACAGTTATACAAAGCCGTTTTAGATTCTCACGCATCTGAGCATGGCGCACGTATGACATCAATGGATAAAGCAACTGAAAATGCCGGTGAATTATTGAAAGCGTTGAAACTTTCATACAATCAGGCCCGTCAGGCAGCAATTACAACCGAGTTAACCGAAATTGTAAGTGGTGCAGCAGCATTGAACGGATAGAAAAAGTCAGGAGGCGGAAGTTTTTAGTCCGATGTCTGTAATTAAAATAATCATAGCCCATTTCTTAATTGAGATGGGCTTTTTGTTTTTTATAGCGATTGCTTCATACCACAAAATGACAGAAAGTTAGGATTCAAGCCCTATCTTTGTGCTTCTAATTTTAAAACATGAAAAAATATATATTCGTTATTTTCTGCTTTGCTGCCCCGCTTTTTAGCCTTGCACAATCTCCTGCCAGAGATTATACTAATGCTGTGCTTTGGCAACAACGTTCGGGCGAGTACAGGGCCTTATGTTTTCAAGCCTATAACTTTGCACGCTTATCCTTAAAAGAAGCGCTTTGGGAAGTTAAAACAACTAAACCCAATTGCGTTATTGTAGATATTGATGAAACCGTTTTAGATAATTCGGCCTTTCAGGGACATGAAATAAAGAAAGAGGCGAGTTATATTCCGGAAGACTGGACTGAATGGACAAACCTGGTACAGGCCGATACCGTTCCGGGTGCCCTGGCTTTTTTAAAATTTGCCGCAAGCAAAAATATCGAAACCATTTACCTGAGTAACCGTGATGAAAAGGATTATAGTGCAACCCTGAAAAATTTGCAGAAATTTGGTTTCCCTTATGCCGATGAAGCACATTTAATGGTTTCGAAAGGAACTTCAAATAAAGAACCAAGAAGACAAAATGTTGCAGAAAAATATAATATTCTGTTGCTTTGCGGAGATAATTTAAGTGATTTTTCGAATATTTTTTATCGTGAAGGTAAAGACACTTTTGAGCAGGTGAATGAAAATCAAACCTGGTTTGGTACAAAATATATTGTATTGCCAAATCCAATGTATGGCGATTGGGAAAAACCTTTGTATCAGGGTGAAAAACTGAGTGATCAGGATAAAGCAAAACAGAGATTAGAACGATTAAAAAGTTACTAAGGAGTTATAATTATTCAGCAATAAGTATTACTTTTGCAGCATCATAAAATAAAACAATTATGGAAAACGAATTAAAACACAATACAGAGAGCATGAAAAAGGCTAATGAGCCGGGTATTTATAAATTAATGATTTTTGGAGTACTGGTTTGTATGGTTGGTACTTATGCTCGTTTTGCTTTTGATTCGTGGGTTTTATCTCTAGTTTCGTGGATTATACTTTTCATTGGTTCAATTATTTGCATTAAAGGTGTATTCAAAATTTTAGACGCATAAGCATATTTTCTCTCTGGATATAGAAGCCGGTCATGTTTAATCATGACCGGCTTTTTTATGGAATTTTTCGCTGGCGTGCATCTGTATATAGATATTTAATTATTTGGGTTACCTAAATACAATTGTGGTATTAAGGTAAAATACAGCGTTAAGACTAACCAAACGCTGAACTTCTAATGGCCATTTGAAGCAAATATTTAAAAATGATTAATTTTTTAGAACCTCAGAATCATGAAAAGGAATATTATTGCTATTGCCATAGTTGTAACTTTTTTTGGCTGCCAAAACAGCCAAAAAGCAGATTACGCAAGTGCTGAAAAGGCTGAAGTTGCTGATACGGTTTCAGCGGATACCGCAGCACCTAAAATTATTAAAACTGCAGATATGCGGTTTAGAGTCAAAGATGTTCAGAACACAAAAGAACAGTTAAGTGCAGCCATAAAAAGCGAAGGTGGTACTGTTGCCGAGTTTTCCATCGAAAGCAACATTCAGGAAACAGATAAGGTAAAAGAGTCAACAGATTCTTTAAAAGAAATTACTTCGTATCGTACCGATGGCTATTTAGTTGCAAAAGTTCCTTCTGAAAAACTTGACGATTTTACCAATACAATTGCAAAAATGGCGGTCTTTGTCGATCATCAGTCCATGAAAATGGATGATCAAAGCATTACTTATTTATCCAACAGGCTAAAAGCTCAAAACCGGGTGGATGCAATAACCAGAATCAACAAAGTTGCCAATAAAAAAAGTGCAAATGTCGAATCTGCTCTGACCATCAAAGATGATTACGTAGATAAAAAAGTTGAGAATGTACAAATCGATAGCCGGGTAAAATTCAGTACCATTACCCTTAACTTTTATCAGGACAATACAGTTAAAACCATGATTGTAGCCAACGATAATTTATACGATTACCGTCCGGCCTTTGGGAAAAGACTTTGGCTGGGCATTGTAAACGGATGGACAATTTTTAAAGAAATCATCATTGCGGTTTCCAATTTATGGATGCTGGTTGTGTTGGGTGTCGCCACATTCTTTATCATCAAATATTTTATCAGGAAAAATAAACTTGCTGTAGAAGCCGCTACAAAAGATTTAATAGATAATAATCCTCGGTAATATTAAATTTTCCATCATTGCGGATACAAGGCAATCTTTATTAAGGGCTTATATATAAAAGCACATTAAGGTTGTCTTGTACTTCGTAATAATCATTTTAATAATTTTACTTTTTAACTTTAGCTGCCAAACCTTTAACCTTGGTTTTATTATCACTCACAAAAGATTCCCAACCAGAATAGGTTTTGGATTTGCCGCCGGAGGTTATCTTTTGAAAAGAATGACAAACTGCAACCGCTAAACCATCGGTAGCATCTAAAAATTCCGGGGTTTCTTTAAAGTTCAATAACCTTTGCAACATTGCCGCAACCTGCTCTTTAGTCGCATTGCCGCTGCCTGTAATGGATTGTTTAATCTTTCGGGGAGAATATTCGGTAACGGAGATATTTCTGGACAGGGCAGCCGCTATCGCAATTCCCTGCGCACGCCCTAATTTTAAAAGCACCTGTATGTTTTTGCCGTAAAAAGGCGCTTCAATGGCTAAAACATCCGGTTTGTATTGGTCAATTAAAACAACTGTTTTTTCAAATATCCGTTGAAGTTTTAAAAATGGATCATCCAGATGTGTCATTTTAACCACACCCAAGCTTAATAATTCGGTCTTATTTCCTTTCTCCAAAATTACGCCATAACCCATTACCGCCGTACCGGGGTCTATGCCCATAATGATCCGTTCCTTTTTTTCGTTCAACATTACAGCAATATTAAGCATATTTGCAAACTAAAAAGATAATCTTGACGGACAGGAATAAAAAAATACTTTCAATTCTAATAAAAGCAGCAATCGTTGTATTTGCGTTCTGGTTTATTTATCATAAGCTGGTTGCAAATAAAAACCTGAATAATTTTGCCGAACTGCTGCATAATATTGGAACAGTAGAAATAAGCCTGGTTATTGGGGTAGTTGTTTTGCTGATGCTTTTTAACTGGTTTTTAGAAGCTGTAAAGTGGAAAAGATTGATGAGCCATATAGAAAAAATTTCTTTGTGGCGGGCAATAGAATCTGTTTTTTGCGGGTTAACACTAGCCATTTTTACCCCCAATCGTTTGGGCGAATATGGCGGCAGGGTATTTTTCTTATCTCCAAAACGCCGCATTATCGGTGTAGTGGCCATGGCTGTTGGTAATATCGGGCAAATGGTTTTAACCAATGTATTTGGGGCTATAGCGGCATGTTTTTTTGTGCACCGCTTTATTCCCGTTGATCCCTTGTTTTTTAGTGCCATTGTGATACTGGCCATTGCTTTTTGCTTCTTTTTTATTGTATTTTATTTCAATATCAAATGGCTTAACGGGATCCTTTTATCTATAAAATTTACCCGAAAATATAAGAAATTTTACAGCGTACTGGCGAGATATAAAAAAGCCGAACTTCTTAAAATACTGGCTTACTGTTTTGCCCGTTATCTGGTGTTTAGTTCTCAGTATTTTATTCTCTTTGTCTGGCTGGTTCCTGGATTGCACCATGCAGATATTGTAATGATGATTTGTATTTTGTTTCTGATTCAGTCTGCGCTACCATCCTTAGATTTGTTCGATGTAGGGATCCGGAGCGTAACCGCCGTAGAGTTATTTAAACACATTACCGATCAGCATGCGGCGGTTATTGCATGTACAGCGAGCATTTGGCTCATAAATATTATAATTCCTGCTATATTAGGCACTTATTTCGTTTTTAAACTTAACTTTTTTGGCAATCTTAAATCTAATTAGTCTACTTTCCGCTGCATTAACCTTAATTTATGGTTTTTTAGTGATCAGCTTTATCCGTGGCTGGCATAAACTCATTTATTTTCAGTCACAAAATAATGAACCAAAAACCAGGGTATCCATTATTGTTGCTGCCCGTGACGAGGAAGATAAAATTGCCAAAACCATTGAGGATTTGCTTGCGCAGGGGTATCCAAAAGACCTGACAGAAATTGTTATTATTGATGACCATTCTACAGATCGTACGGCTGAAATTGTTTTAAGTTATGCCAGCCGGAACGTACAACTCATTAAATTAAACGAAGACCGGGCATTAAATTCTTATAAAAAGAAAGCCATTCAAACCGCAATCAGTACCTGTAAAGGAGATTTAATTATTACAACCGATGCAGACTGCCGGATGGGACCGAAATGGCTGGAAACGGTTGTTGGTTTATATGAAGAAAAAGGATATAAAATGATTTCTTCGCCGGTTGCTTATTTTGAAGAAAAAAGTTTTTTTGAAAGATTGCAATCTCTGGAATTTCTGTATTTAATCGGTCTTGGAGCATCTACCATTGGAAATAAACAGCCTTCTACCTGTAATGGAGCCAACCTTGCCTACGAAAAAGAAACCTTTTATGAGGTAGGTGGATTTAAAGGAATCGATGATCTGGCTTCTGGAGATGATGAATTGTTGCTGCACAAAATAGCTTCTAAATACCCTGACCGCATTGGTTTTCTTAAAAACAGAGAGGCTATTGTGTATACGCATGCCAAAGAAAATTTAAATGCATTTATCCAGCAAAGAAGACGCTGGGCATCTAAAAGTACCCGTTATAAAAACAAAGGCATTATTGTGCTGGGCGTATTAATCTGGCTTTTTAATGTAAGTATGCTGGCTAATTTTGTCATCGGATTATTTATCACCGGATTTTTACCTGTTGTTTTCTGGCAATTGATCGTAAAAATGTTTTTAGAAACCTTATTTTTATGGGATGTAACCGGATTTGCCAGAAGAAGAAAGTTATTGATTTTAATTCCTGTTTTAAATGTACTGCATATCTTATACATGGTCTACATCGGCATTGCCGGAAATAGCGGAAAATACAACTGGAAAGGCAGGATGGTTAGATAATGGATAATAGCCCATCAAAAAAAGTTTGGTTAAAGTTTAAGCGGAATAAATTCGCTTTTGCGGGTCTTATATTTATTCTGCTATTAATGCTGATGGGTATTTTAGGCTATCTGATTATGCCTGATGATTCTCCTAATGCAAATGTAATGCATCTGCAACTCAGCAATAAAAAACCGGGCAGGTCTTTTCAATTCCTCATCATCAGTAAAAATGATAAAGTGAAAGAAGCTGGTTTTTTTGAAAGAATGTTTTATGGACGGGAACCAAATTTTAAAAGCATTCCAATTACTTCCTGGCGAATTGTAAACGATCAGGTACTGGTTCGTGAATATATTGGTGAAGATGAAAAGGCAGAAGAAACCAAATACGATCTTAGAGAATTATGCAGTAACTGTATGCTGCCTTCAAAATTGGGCAATACCCAAACGCTTTTTGAGCAACATAATATATACAACCAAAAATTTCTTTTAGGAACAGATATTTATGGAAGAGACCTGTTAAGCCGTTTAATTTTAGGTATCCGGGTTTCTTTATCTGTTGGCCTTATGGCTGTATTAATTTCGTTATTTATTGGGGTAAGTTTAGGTGCCATTGCCGGGTATTTTGGTGGTAGGGTAGATGCCGCAATCAGCTGGTTTATGAATGTGGTTTGGTCGCTTCCATCGCTATTATTGGTTATAGCAATTTCTTTTGCCCTGGGAAAAGGCTTTTGGCAAATCTTTATCGCTGTAGGTTTATCTACCTGGGTTGATGTAGCAAGACTGGTTAGAGGCCAGGTGATGGGTTTAAAAGAAGTAGAGTTTGTAGAGGCTTCAAGGGCTTTAGGTTTTAGTACTTCACGAACCATTATAAAACACATTTTACCCAATATTGCGGGACCAATTTTAGTGGTAGCCTCTTCTAATTTTGCTTCAGCCATTTTGTTGGAAACCGGATTAAGCTTTTTAGGTTTTGGTGCACAACCTCCGATGCCAAGCTGGGGTGGTATGATTAAAGAACACTACGGCTATATTATTATGGATGCAGCTTATTTAGCCGTTTTACCAGGCTTAGCCATTATGTTTACGGTTTATGCCTTTAATGTTTTGGCCATCGGTTTGCGTGATGCTTTTGACGTTAAAGGGCAAAATGTAACGGTTTAAAACCAGAAACCCAGCTATATGGTGCCAGGTTTCTGGTTAGATTAAAACAGCTTAAAATCCATCAGCATGTCCAGTTGCGAAAATTCCTCTAGAATTTAGATAAAGCATTAAAAGATCTGGTAAGGGAGCGCCTGGTTTCAATTCTGATTTATTCTTTAAATCAATAGTCGAACAATCATAAACTTCACAGTAATTACAATTAATATCTCTCCAGGTAATTTTTCGGCATACCCTTGCTTTTGTCTGGCAACATGATAAATTCTTCTCAGGAGGTAAAATATAAGTTAACCTCAAATAATCTCCTGCATTTAAAATTTTACCATTAGGAAATGAAAATATCACTTCGTTATTATTAGAGGTAATTGCGGTACCATTTCCATAGGGTTGAATGGCGGGACCATTTAAAACTCCTCCAACACTTACTCCTCCAAAAATGGAACCAAGGTTACTGGTTCTTATCTGACATTGTTTACAGTCTTCAAGGCCATCTAACCACTCAAAACTGGTAACTTCTACTTTTATTTCGGTAATAGGGACATTTGAAGGGGCTGTAATATTATAGTATTCTACGCTATAAGTTCCTCCGTTATAGGGATAACTGGGCGGTACAGATACAGGAGTTACCATTTTTAAGGTGTTTTGACAGCAAGAATTTACCTGGCAAATTGACTTCCAATCATTATTTATGCCTGCAATTACACCACTGTTAGTAGAAGTAGTAACGATAGGATTAGCTAAAAACAGGAAAGTTGCCTTAATTACAATATCATAATTTCCCGCTGGAACGCTGCTGAACAGTGACATCGGGAATGAAAAAGTTTTAGTCACCGTATTGATATTACCTGACGGAATTTGTACTGTTTGACCAGTAACAGGAAGGCCATTTTGATAAAGCGATGCTTGCAATGATGTTAATGTACCTGCACTGGTAGAATTATGAGGTAAAGAATATGAGCCAGATACTGAAGCACTTGGTCCACAGTCTTTCGAAATTGCTTGTAAACTTGCATCTCCCATATCAGAATTTTGGCATCCCATGCAAATATCATCTAAATAGGCATAGCCAAAATGTCCGGCATGAGTGCAGTCGTTAACAATAAACTCTATTGTAATGGTTTGTCCTATATATCCCGATAAATCAACTCTTCCACAAGTCCATGGCCTCATTGCAATTGATTCTGTGTACGGAGGTGGCATTCCACTTAAAAGAAAAGGATTATTAAGTGCTTCAATGGGTGTTGTTGATGCACCTGTTATAGCAGGTAATATAGGAACATAGGAGGTTGATCCCGATTTTACCCTCACTCCAAAGGCAGGAGCCTGGCCAGCAGTATGTGAATTTGCACTTGTGAAAGGGTCTTGTAGTACTAAGGCATACCAAAAAGTGAGTTGTGAATTAGCGGCTGTAATTGTAACAGTTTTATCTATAGATTCTGCACTACAATAAGGTAAAATACCTGTTCCTTCTTTTCTTCCTAATTTAAGAGCCCTGTTTCCTGAGTGAACTTTTGGTAATGCCGGAAATAAATCATCGTAACCAGTTGAAACAATTTCCCATTGTGAAAGTGCTGTTGTGGATGTGATTGCAGAAGTGTGTAATGTGCCTGTGCCACTTTCATTAGCATTAAATACAATTGCATTACCAACCTTTCTATTATCTACCATTTTCCAGGTCCAATTAGAAAAATTCTTAATTTCAAATCCACCATCATCACATATATCAGCTTCTCTTAATAGAGGCGGTTGATATAATTTGTTATTGTTTATTGCCTTTTTTAATGATAAGATGTATTTTTCTTTAAAAGTTTTTAGCTCTTTGGTTGTTATTTTCTGTTCTCTTGCTGCGCTTTCAGCTAATCTATTATAATCCTGCCCAAGACATAAGCTTGTTGTAAAACAAAGCATTAATATGAATATTATATTTTTCATCTTATTATAATTTAAAGTTTTGTTGGTATTTGAGAAGTTTCGGCAGCCGTAGAGGGACTTGCTGTTCCACCACCATTTATAGAACCACAAGCTCCGGTGCGTGAAATGGTAGATCTTACCAGTTTTTCGCAGACATGGCAATCTTTATCCCAAACGGTGTATCTTATCCATAATTCTACAGTATCGCCACAACATGAATTGGGTGGAACTCCTAAAGTGTGACTAATACTAATCGCTGTAGAAAGATTAACACCTGAACTGTTTGCACTATTAAAGGTCAATGACCGGGTTATAATGGGGTTAGAATTTCCACCCCCATATGTTGACGGATTTCCATTATTGTCCCAGCCCGAACTGATAATTTTATTTGTACCAACAAAATTATTCTGGTTTATAGAGAGGTTATTACATTTAATACAATCGTTATTTGCAGGAATGTATTTTACACTCACTAAATCTGCATCTATTCTTGTTATATTGTTAGGGGAGGAAATAGAATTAACAACATTAATGGTCCCCGCACTAGCATTTAACTGGCTAATTGAAACTGAATTTGCAGTTATAGGATTTAGATCGCATGGTTCACAACAATTAGGCAGATTAAGCAATATTGGATCATCACAATTGCCTGAAGCACCGGCATTAATGGTGTGTCCTTTAATGTTTAATGATGTAAAGCCGGATTGAGGAACAAAATCAAAAGTTATGGTTTGCGTGGCTCCTGATGCAATGAAATTTTTGGCAGTTACAGCAGGAGAAAGATTACTAATTGTAGCTGTGCCACCGGGTAAAATTTCCACGTAATTGCCATTACTTGTAGTTTCTATATTGGGATTACTATAATGACCCAAACTTGATACACCTATAGCAGAAGAATTTTTATAATAAATTGTAATGGAATACTTTTTATTTCCCTGCAAATCCTTTCCATTACATTTTATATCAACGTTTTGAACATTAAAATTACAGGTTGACTGAGTTTTTTGTTGAGGTTTATTAAGATGTTCAAATGTTTTTACCGCATTTCTATCTTGTTCATCAATGGCTTTTTGAATATTTTCAGGTAATTTCAGTTCCTCTATAGCATCTTTGGTTTTATCTTGCTCATCTATTATTTTTTGAGTATCAGTAAAATATCTTTTTCCCCTTACTGCGCTTTTATCACCCATACGTATAACTTTTCCTTTCAATCTAGCCGTATTTTTCTCCCCACCAATTGCAAGCATTAGCCCGCCATTTATACCAATGGCATTATATTTTGTTATTTTTGTTGCTGTTGTATTAGTACCCGTTAACATTTGATCTATGTTATAAAAGCCTTGTGTATTGGATGTACCCTGGGGTTTAAATGTTGTGGCTGCGTTAGTAATTGCTGGCCCTATAGTATAATTCCCCTCTACAAATAAACCAAGCCTGCCGGGAAAATAGGATAAACGCAATTTTGGAATAAAAGCGAATCCGTTGGTTTTAGTTTCCGTTTGGCTGTATAGGTTATAATCATAGGTTTTTCCATTGACTGAGCTACTTTGTGTCACAGAAAAAGCCTTTTGCTTAATATTAATATAAGCCGCGTTTAAAATTGGTGAAACAGTAATTTGTCCAAAAGAAAAATTGGCTTGTATACCGGCCTCTGTTTTAAATCCAGCTGCCTTCGGGCTGCCAGTTCCTTTTGCAACAACTGTTGGGTTGTTGGTTTGACCAGTTATGTTATAGGGGCTATAATTGGTGATATTGTAATCTTTATTTCCACTGAAATATTCTGCACCTGCATTAATACCAAAGGTTTTATTAATTACGCCACCACTTGCTCCACCATAAGAAAGTACAGGTACATAAGCCCCAATGCTAAACTGAGTTAAGTTAGATAAGTTGGCGTTATTTTTTGTCGCTGTACCCGGACTTGTAATACCGCCACCAACAGATAGGAGCATGCTACCACCTGGGTTTTTTCCGCCTTTTGTCGTTATTCCACCATTGGGGCTTCCCGGTCTTTCAAAGGGGGTTTGCGCTGTTACGTTTAGTATGCAGCAGAAAATTAATATTGTAGTAAATATTCTTTTCATAATAAATGATTTTAAAAATTTTGAATTTTTTGAAGATGAATTTTATTTGAAGCATCAGGGTTAATACCTGTTGGTTTTCATGATCCTTCTGTGAATCCATTTAAATTGATGATACGTTCTTTGGAGGAAGAATAATTTCTCCGAGATTTTTCGAATAATTTTTTTCATAATGATTTACGTTAATGTCATTATGAAATTGAACATTTATGCAGATGGAAAAATCCCTAGATATAGGTAGGCAGGAAAAGTTTAAATTAAGACTTAAGATTTTTATAGAAGTAGGCAATAGCTTCGCCTAAAGATGATATATGAAGTTTTTCGTAAATCCGTTTGGTATGGGTATTGATCGTTGTATAACTTACCCCAAGTTTATCTGCTACCATTTTATAGCTTAAACCTTCGGCCAGAAAAGATAAAACCTCGTTTTCTTTGGGACTTAGGGGTGATTTCTTTTTAGATGGCTTGAAATAGTCGAGTACTTTTTGAGCAATTGCAGGGTTCATTGCAGCGCCACCTTCGCTTACCTCTTCAATGGCCTGTAAAATGCGTTGAGGCTTATCATTTTTTAAAATATAACCACTGGCGCCATTTTTTATACTGGTAAATATTTTCTCACTGTCATCATAAGCCGTTTGCATTAACACCTTAACCTCCGGAAATTTATTTTTAATCAGTTTTAAGCCTTCCAATCCATCAACTTCAGGCATATTAATATCCATCAGCACCACATCAGGATAACAGCTTTCTATATCCTGTATTGCATTTTTACAATTAGAAGCCTCACCAATAAATTTAAGATTATCGTTCAGGCTCAGCAAGGCTTTAAGGCTGTCTCTTCTGTCAGTACTGTCATCATAAATAAAAATGCGGATGGCCATAATACAAAGCTAAATTATAATCTACAAAGCATTGTCATTAAATTAAGGGATAAGCGGAATATTAACCAAAATAGTTGTGCCATTTTTTAAGACTGAATTAATGGTAAATGTTCCATTTAATTCTTCAGTTCTTTTGCGCATGTTGGCCAGCCCATTGCCTTTTTCCTCACAAATATTAAATCCGGTTCCATTATCCTGGATAATCAGTTGAATCAGGCTATTTTTAATTTTTAAACTGATAAGCGCTTCTGTGGCACAACTGTATTTTACAACATTGTTAACCGCTTCTTTTGTAATGAGTACAATGTTTTTGCGTGTAGAAATATCTCTGATAACCTGATTTACGGTTGGATCGATTAATATTTTATAATTGATATTTGTTGCACCTAAAATATCATTGGCAAAATTCTTTATGCGACTGCTAATCGTCATAAATTCATCCTTACCAGGTTTCATACTCCAAATGATATCGCCTATTTTATCAGCAAGATTTTTAGACTGATCTTCGATTTTATTAAGAATTTTTTTTGCTTGCTTCGTATCTGTATTAATGAGTTGATTTGCCACAGCGCTGTTTAATTGCAAGCTGCTTAAAGTTGCACCAATATCATCATGTAAATCAGCCGTTATCTTCTTTCTCTGTAATTCTAAAGCTAGTTTTTGTTCGAAAATGGTTTTTTGTCTTTGAAGTTTCATCAGGTTAAACCACCAAAAGGTTATAGCTGTTATTAAAATGGCTATTGCAGTCCAAAACCATAATGCTCTGTAAAAAGGTGTTTTAATAAAGAAATTGAGTTTTAAAGTTCGTTTACTAATTTGATTGTTTACATCTACAGCTCTGATCAAAATGGTATGACTTCCACTGTTTAGTTGAATATTTAAGGTATTTCCATCTAAACTACTCCAGTTTTTATCACTATTTAAAGCATATTGAATTGCTTTAAAATGTCCGCTGAGTTCTATTCCGGCAAATTGAAGCGTAATGTTATTTTGATTGCTTTCCAATGTGTAGCTTGTAGATATTGGCTTATTTACCTGATTTATTTTAACATCAGTTAACTCAGGAGAGATTTCAAATTTTGGATTTTGATAATTTGCAGGAACTACAGAAATGCCATTTTCAGTGGCAACATAAACCGTATCATTTTTAATGGCTAAATCATTTATGGTATTTGATGATAAACCATCGGTTTTAGAAATGTTATTAATAGTGTAATTCAGGTTATTGCCGGTAAATTTATATTCTAAAATGGCTATGCCCTTTTTACTGCCAATCCAAATTTTATTTTGATGAGCAAGCATGCAGGTAATGTTTTCTGGAAGGCTTGCGTCTCTTTTGATAGAGGCAAATATTTTATCGTTTTTAAAAATCAACAAATTTCCACTTAAAGAGCTTGCCCACAACGTACTATCTTTTGCGAAGGTTAAAACCGATAAGTTTTCATTTAGCGAAGCTTTATTTAAAGGAATGAAAGTTGAAATATTTGCATTTAACGAATATTTGTATAATCCTTTTGGTCCCAGATAATAAATTTGATTATCAGTGGCTTTTACCAAGCTCAGTGCCCGGTCATAATCACTATTTAAGAAACGGGTTTTTCCATTGTTTAAGTTTAATTCTTTAAGCCCCCATATTGTTCCCAAAATAATCAGACTATCATTTAAAGCAGCAGCTGTTTTAAGCGAGATGAGTTCATTTTTAGGGCTAAAAATGTTAACATTTGGTTTAAAATTAATACTGTATCCCATATCCTTTATCAATACAGTTTTATCCTTAACACATATTATTTTCCTAATCCATATGGGATAATTTATATTATGAAATTGAAATTTCTTTATTCTGTTATTTTTTATGCTTAAAATCTGCCCATAATAATTGCCGGCAAACAATTCATGGTTGTCATTTATTGCAATGCTTAAAAAATTTGGTTTAACATAGTTCGATGAGGTATTAATATTTCCAATTTTATTGTTGCTATAATAAGCCAGCCCTTCATCCAGTGTACCTACCCATATATTTTTAAATCTATCAATGTAGGCACAATTTGCATTAATGTTGTTTTCTAATTTGCCTATACCGGATAAATTATTTTTGTCATATACATATACGTCACCTTCAGGGCTCGTTAAAACCATGTTTTGATTAGAAAATTTGTGCCAGGCTATATTTTTAGGAACGATAAGCGAATCTAATTGATAAGAAAGCGGGGATACATTGATTTTAGAAATTTTATAGACTATATTTTTGATTGTAAATTGAAAAATTTCGTTTTGTGTAAAATACCTCTTTGCAAAATTAAATTTAGATTTCAATACAATAGAGTCAATCAATTTATCCTTTGAGTAGAGGTAATTTGAATTCTCTTTTAAATAGGTTCGGAACCTTATAGATATAATTCCCTTTTTAAAGGTTAATTTATCTTCTATTTGAGATTTGTACCTATAATCAATTATTTTTTTGTTTTTAAAAATAACACAACCTATTTGATTGTAAAATTTTATAGAGCCATCTTTTAAATTCGAAGACGCCAATAAAGTTTTAGAAATAATATTTAAATATTTATGGTTCTTAATGGTTACAAAACAACCACGGATTTCATCGAAATAGGCAGGAAGTTGTTTATAGCTGTTTGCCCAAATATTGCCATCGCCATCTTTTAATATTTGAAGAACATCATTAGAAGGCAGCCCATTTTTTATCGAGAAATTTTGAAAATATTTACCGTCGAAGCGCGAAACCCCATTATCTGTTGCTATCCATAAAAAACCTTTGTTATCTTCAACAATATCATAAATATGATTGCTCGGTAAACCCTCATTCGTAGTAAAAGTATTTCGTTTTACATACGATTGTGCTTGCATGGATATATAAAAGCCCTGCAAAAGGATTAATATGATGAGAGCGTTTTTAATGATTTGGTTTGATTGGTTAAATAAAGATAACCAAAAAATAATGAAGATAATTTTGGCATATTGAATTCATTAACCCCGCATCAATTTGTTATTTATCTGACTTAATTTTTCTTTTTGATGCTTTGGCCAGCGGATTAAAATCTAAAGCAAGTTTTACCCAATAGTTAAGTTCCCGGTGACTTTGTAATACTTCCTCTTCTACAAAAACATAACCTTTCATGATTATTTTTCCATGAACCATTTGTGTACAACCATTTTTTTCGACTAGTTCTTCTTCCTGCTCAGGATTAATCCTCAACATTAGTTCATGCTGTTTTACCCCAATGCACATTTTGTCATTTACCATAAATACCAGCCCACTAAACATGAGTTTTTCTTCAACTTTTTCTAAATGCATTAAAAGTTCGCGAACGCGGTCGGCTAATGTTTCATTGTATTTTATCATCTTTTATATATTTAATGCCAGCTGAAAGGAAGAATTTTTTTATCAAGTCGTATTTTCCTTCACAAAGAACACCTATCTCAATTTTATCAGAGCTAAGTTCATTACCACGGCATTCAAAACAAAGCTCAATATATGCTGCAACGTTATCTTTTTCATCGAAGAATAAAATCGCATTTCTGGGATTATAACACCCAAATCTTTCAATAACCAAAACCTGATTTTTTTTAACGGAAGCATATCCATAATTGTATAAGATATTTGTAAGCGCATTAATTTGTAACGGGGATAAAATTTTTATTTCTTTTGCTTTACTTGGATAAAATTTATGATTTTTCACTGGGAAATAACCAATAGAATCAATTTCTACATTTGCAATTGGGGTGTTTTTAGAAGAATCTATCATTATTAGCTTTGGTTCAGGATAATTGGATTGTTCAAATGAAATAAGTGCAACCTTTTGGTATTTATTAAATGGATAGAATTTTAATCTATATTGCGCTGAATAGCTATTTCTGTATTTGCAAATTTGATTATTGATTTGGTTGTTATATTCTTTCCTACCTGGAGGTATTGGAGGTGGCATAGATTTGGTTTTCATTTTTTGTGCAAAAGAAGTGAAACCAAAAAGCCAGAGTAATACAATAAATACCGTTTTGCTTTTCATTTTTCTTAAAAGTAATAAATAATTTTGCGGAAAATAACATTACCAATATTAATAAATATTAAATTTGACCTATGTTGTTAAACTGCTATCAGCAAGAATTTTTAGAAGCCGGATGTGATGAAGCGGGGAGAGGTTGCCTTGCAGGGCCTGTTTTTGCAGCAGCGGTAATTTTACCTAAAGATTTTTATCTGGAGGGTTTAAACGATTCTAAACAACTGAGTCATAAGCAAAGAGAAGATCTTCGGCCAATTATAGAAAAAGAAGCGCTGGCCTGGGCCGTAGCTTCAGTAGATCACGAAGAGATAGACCAGATTAATATTTTAAATGCATCTTTTCTGGCTATGCACCGGGCCATCCAAAAATTAGCAACACAACCACAGTATTTGGTTATTGATGGAAACCGTTTTAAGGCTTATCCGCAAATTCCGCATAGTTGCATTATAAAAGGTGATGGAAAGTATTTAAACATTGCCGCAGCTTCTATTTTGGCTAAAACCCATCGTGATCAATTTATGAGTAATCTTCACACAGATTTTCCCCATTACAATTGGGCACAGAACAAAGGTTACCCTACAGTTGCCCACCGCAAAGCGGTAATAGAAATTGGTTTATCGCCATTTCACCGTAAAACTTTTAATGTTAGCGATCCGCAGCTGGAACTGTTTTTAAAAAACGCTTAAATTTCGTATTTTCACGGCATTGTGAAGATTTTGCTAATTACTAAGCGGGTTCCCTTTCCGCCAAATAGTGGTTATCCAATTGTGGTTTATAATACCATAAAAGGCTTGCTGCAGCTTGGTGCAGATATTACTTTGTTTAGCCTTAACCCATCAAAAGGCAAAATCGATATTGAAGATATTTATGACCCTATTTTTGACCAGATCAAATATTATACTTACGATCTGGATACCGATGTAAATGTATGGTCTGCATTTTTTAATATTTTCACAAACGAATCATATAACGTCTCCAGGTATTTTAGTGAAGATGCTGCAAAACAACTGGAAAGTATTTTGCGTGAAAATATTTTTGATATCATTCAGTTTGAAGGTCTTTTTGTGGTTCCTTACCTGGACACGGTAAAAGCAAACAGTAATGCAAAGCTGATTTACAGAGCACACAATATTGAATTTACGATGTGGGAACGGCTTTCACATTTGGAAAAATTTATTGTAAGGCGTAAATATCTTGCTTTCCTTGCGCAACGGTTAAAAGCTTACGAAACAGATCAGATTAACCGCTTTCATCAAATTTTTGCCATTAGTGAGCCCGACAGACAGGATATTTTAAGGTTTGGTTGCGAAGTTCCGATGAGTGTTTTTCCGGTAGCTATCGATTTAGAAAAATATAAAGTAGATAAAAGTAAAACCAGTTTCCCTACTTTATTTCATTTAGGTGCTATGGACTGGCGGCCCAATCAGGAAGGGTTGGAGTGGTTTCTGGATGATATATGGCCAGATATTGAAAAATTAAACAAAGATCTTCGTTTTTATATCGCCGGAAAAAATATGCAAAAACATTTCTTCGAATACGATTCTGAAAACCTGATTGTGGAAGGAGAAGTGTTCGATGCCGTAGACTTTATGAATTCAAAGGCCATTATGATTGTTCCGCTTATTTCAGGAACGGGTATGCGGGTAAAAATTATTGAGGGGATGGCAATGAAGAAATGTATAATTGCGACCACAACGGCTGCAGAAGGGATTAATTGTAAACATGGGCACGATATTTTAATAGCAGATTCTGCCGATGAATTTTACCGTTCCATTCTTCAATGCATCATAAACCCTAAAAAATGGATGGAAATCGGTGATAATGCTCGTAAAACTGTCGAAAATGACCACAGTATCCAGTTGATTACTTCTAAAATGCTCAAAATTTATGAAGGACTGGTTAGTGTTTAGTTTTTCTTCATTTAATGGTTTATTTCTTGTACTTTTTTTAGTTAAATAAACCCGATTGGAGTGAATTCCGGTTTTTCTCCGGGAGAAACAAAAAGCGGGGCTAAAATAGCCATAGAATGCTGCTATTCATTTCCAAATAACAAAGCAAATTTCCTTTAAAATTAACCTCAAATTTTTGTCTTTTTCTTAGTAGTTTTGCCGACAAGAAAATCAAGAATGAAAAATACGGCATTAACAGAAAAACACATCGCTTTAGGCGCTAAAATGGTCCCATTTGCAGGCTACAATATGCCTGTTACGTACGAAGGTATAAACGCAGAACATGCAACTGTTCGTAATGGAGTTGGTGTTTTTGATGTAAGCCACATGGGTGAGTTTATTTTAAAGGGTGAAAATGCTTTAGATTTAATTCAACGTGTAACCAGTAATGATGCTTCTAAACTTTATGATGGTAAGGTTCAATATTCTTGCCTGCCAAACAAAGACGGGGGTATTGTAGATGATCTTTTGGTTTATCGCCTGGATGAAAAAAGCTATATGCTTGTTGTAAATGCATCGAATATTGAAAAAGACTGGAACTGGATTCAGCAGTTTAATACCAAAGCAGTAGAAATGCACAACATTTCTGATAAAACTTCTCTTTTAGCTATTCAGGGTCCTAAAGCAGCAGATGCTTTACAAAGTTTAACAGATGTTGATTTAGCATCGATGGAATATTATTCTTTCGTTAAAGGAACTTTTGCGGGCGTTGAAAACGTATTAATTTCTGCAACTGGTTATACCGGTGCTGGTGGTTTCGAAATTTATTTTGAAAACGAGCATGCAGAGGTAATCTGGAATGCAATTTTTGAAGCAGGCGCTGCCTATAACATTAAACCAATTGGTTTAGGTGCCCGTGATACCTTACGTTTAGAAATGGGTTTCTGTTTATATGGAAATGATATCGACGATACAACTTCACCAATTGAGGCTGGTTTAGGCTGGATTACCAAATTCTCAAAAGCTTTCACCAATTCTGAGGCATTACTGGCACAAAAAGAAGCTGGCATTCAAAAAAAATTAGTAGGTTTCGAAATGGTCGATCGCGGTATTCCACGTCACGATTATGAAATTGTTGATGCTGAAGGAAATGTTATTGGTAAAGTAACTTCAGGAACACAGGCTCCATCCTTGCAAAAAGCAATTGGTATGGGTTATGTAGCAAAAGATTTTGCAAAAGAAGGTACTGAAATCTTTATCAGCATTCGCAACACACCAATTAAGGCAAAAATTGTTAAGTTTCCTTTTTATAAATAATTTTCAGGCAATGGGTAAGGTTTAAGGTTCAGCGTTAAAATGCCAGAGCCTTAAACCTTACACTTTAAGCCTTATACCTATACTTCAATGTCAAAAAAAATAGAAGTTTGTTTAACACCGGCGCTGATTGATTTATATGATATTGAGCAAAGCATTGTTGTTGTTATTGATATTTTAAGAGCAACCTCTTCCATTACTTACGGAATTGACAATGGAGCAGAAGCGATTATTCCGGTAGCAAACGTTGAAGATTGTTTGAACTATAGTGATCAAGGTTATTTACTTGCCGCTGAACGAAATGGCGAGGTGGTTGCCGGCTACGATTTTGGTAATTCTCCTTTTTCTTATACCAAAGATAAGGTTGCCGGAAAAACCATTGTTTTAACTACAACAAATGGAACCAAAGCCTTGCATTTGGCTAATAAAAGAGCTTTTCAGGTGGTAATAGGTTCTTTTTTAAACTTAGATTCACTTTGTACTTATTTAAAAAATCAGGATAAAAATGTGCTTTTACTTTGTGCGGGATGGAAAGATCAGTTTAATTTAGAAGATACTTTATTTGCCGGTGCAGTAGTAAACAAACTTAGAAAAAATTTCGAGCATTTTGATGATTCCAGCGTAGCTGCTGAAGATTTGTACTTGCTGGCAAAAGATGATTTAAGACAATATTTACATAAATCTTCGCACAGTCACCGTTTGGCCGAATTAAATATTGAAGAAGATGTTGTTTTTTGTCTGCAGCTAGATGTGTGCGAATCAATCCCGGTTTTAGAGGGCGAGCGATTGGTTGCACTTAAAAAATAATCCTGCCGAAATACGCTAAAGCATTCCTGGCAAGATTAATAAAGTTATTTTGTAATCAGTGCTCTGATTGTTGGGCTGTTTTTAATGGTTTTTAAAGCCTCTTCATGCGCCAGCCAATAAATATCTTCTGCTCTTTTCATGTCGAAAGTGCTGATGGCACCCAAGCCTTTAGGTTCAATCATTACATTACAGAATTTGGCCTTCCTTTCCATATCATGATTAATCGACATAATGCCGGCTCTGCCCATTAAATTGGTGATTCCGGTAATTTTATCTACAGGCTTAAGGTGATTGCAGGACGATCCGATAATAAAATCGCAATCTTCCATCAACGGTTCAACAGGAAAATTATTTAAAATTCCACCGTCTACGTACATCTGCCCATCAATCATAATCGGTTTAAAAATGCCTGGGATACAACTGGACGCATGTATGGCACGGATCAACGGACCTTCTGTAAAGTAAGTTAACCTGCCTTCGCTAAAATTAACAGCCGCAATGGTTAAAGGAATTTTAAGTTTTTCTATATGGTCGTCCGGAAAATATTCTTTTAAAATTTTGGCTGTATTTTCAATATTAATTAAACCGAGCGACCCCACCGAAGGACGAACGAAGCGCCATAACTTGGTTTTTAAAAAAATATTTAAACCTTCTTCGGGATCTATGCCTGCTGCAAAAAAGGCGCCTGCTATTGCGCCTGCACTGGTGCCACTAATATGACTAAAAGTGATCCCTAAATTACTGAATGCTTTTAAAACACCTAAATGCGCTATTCCTCTGATGCCTCCGCCTGATAATACGATTCCAACTTTCATTTATATATGTGAGATGATAGTGATTAGATTTGAGAACGATTATTTGTTACAAATATTTGATTTTATTGAAAATTAGTCAGCTAAATACTACTTCTGTTTGGGTTTATATTTCGACAAATTTAAAATCTTCTGTGCATCCTTTTCGGCCATTAATTGCTGTAAAGTTACCTGTGGATTTTCCTTCATATATTTGCGAACAATTTGCCAGCCCGTCCAAACGCCAAGCTTCGGTGCAGAGTCACGGTTTTCTCCAAGCCCCGGTGTAAATGGTCCTTCGGAAAGGAATACCTGGATTTTTTGATAATCCGTTTGATAAAGGAAATTATTTTCCAGGAAATAAGCCCAAATGTCGCCTTCAAAGTTTTGGACCCAGCCCAATTGATCAGTTGTATAACCAATTTTAGTTGAGTCGGTAATATTTTCGGGTAATACCTTATCCAGGAAGTATAAAATTTTTCCCTGAAAAATCATTTTCGATAAAAGCGATTTGTTTTCATCCGGTTCAGGAAAAAGCTCCTCATGTGCGTAAGTTTCTGCAACACGCGGAACAATATATTCCGGTGTAAACCGCTTTGATAAATACAGGGGTACACTTTCAATAATCCCTTTGTAAAATTTACTGTCTTTACCCAAAAACATATCCAAACCAATGCCTAAATATTGATCGCCTACGGGCATTTGATAAGAAAACCCCGATACAAAGGCAATAAACCTTGGCATTTTTGCTTGTGGATAATAGTACTTAATGTATTTAAAAGTTTCAGTTAAGCCTGCTTCCTGTGCTTTTAAGTTTGGAAAAACGCTGTCAACCTCTTTAGTTAAATCGGTATAAGCCTGATCTTTATAAAGCGTGTTTAGTATTTCTGCATTACTGTATTCAGGCGTTCCAACCATACGGTGGATATAATCATCGTAGAATAAACCATAATTTTTATTTAAAAAGGCATCGGTTTGCGAAATGTCTTTCCCTTTACCTGCATATAGTGCCTGATCAAATCGTTCTACTTTAATATCAAGGTTTATTTTACTTACATCAGGCCGGTTGCTCTGTTTACAGGAAATAAATGTGATGGCAAAAAGAAAAAATAGATAAATTTGCCTGTGTTTTACGTTATACATCATGTACAACAAATATAAACACATAAAGCATGAAAAAAATAGGAAATATGAGTATTCTCGCAGGTGTGACTTTAAATAATGGTTTTATTAATATTGTAACAGATAAGAGCAAAAATGTTAAAAACCATTATATCGCATTAAACCCGGGAATATTCTTTTAATACCCTATTATTGAAATGTAGCTATCCTGATTTTTAATGACTAAGAAATAAATCATGAAGGTGCATAACCTTTTAAAAACAATTATATTCTAATGAAAATAGCATTAGCACAACTTAATTATCACATTGGCAATTTTGAGTTTAATACTCAAAAAATCATCAGCAATATAGAAGCCGCTAAAGGTAAGGGCGCAGATTTAGTTGTGTTTGCCGAACTGGCTATTTGTGGGTACCCGCCACGTGATTTTTTGGAGTTTGATGAGTTTATCTCGCTTTGTGAAAATGCAGCCCGGGAAATTGCCAAACATTGTACAGATATTGCCTGTATTGTAGGTTTGCCAGTTAGAAATGATGTTTTGCAAGGTAAAGACTTGTTTAATGCAGCTTATTTTATTGAAGGAGGTAAGGTAAAGGCCATTACAAAAAAAGCACTTTTGCCAACTTATGATGTATTTGATGAGTATCGCTATTTTGAGCCTGCAACACGTTTTAAATGTATAGATTTTAAAGGAAAAAGAATTGCATTAACCATATGTGAAGATCTTTGGAACATCAATGATAATCCTTTGTATGTTTCTAACCCAATGGACGAGCTGATTAAGGAGCAACCTGACGTGATGATTAATATTGCGGCTTCACCATTTTCTTATACACATGATGAAGAGCGCATCCGGGTTTTGGCTGATAATGCCAAAAAATATAAACTTCCGCTGTTTTATGTAAACCAGATTGGTGCGCAAACCGAAATTATTTTTGATGGAGGCTCTTTAGTTTTTGATGCGGAAGGAGAGAAAAAAGCCGAAATGAAATCTTTTGAAGAAGATCTTCAGGTTTTTGATTTGGAAGAAGTAGAAAGTGTGCGCAATAAATACCCCGAAGGCCCACGCGCTACTGATATTGAACAAATACACGATGCCTTAATTTTAGGGATCCGGGATTATTTTAAAAAATCTGGTTTTACCAAAGCTGTTTTGGGTTTATCTGGCGGGATAGATTCTGCTGTAGTTTGCGCACTGGCTTGCCGGGCATTAGGTGCAGAAAATGTGATGGCTGTTTTAATGCCTTCTAAATTTTCGTCAGATCACTCTGTACAAGACGCATTAGGTTTAGCCAACAATATTGGCTGCATGCACGAAATTATTCCAATTAAAGAAGCTGCGGAGGCTTTTGATCATATGCTGGCACCTGCTTTTAAAGGTTTGCCTTTTAACCTGACAGAAGAAAACATACAGGCCAGAATCCGCGGTACCGTGTTGATGGCGATGAGCAATAAATTTGGATACATTTTGCTTAATACTTCTAATAAAAGTGAATGTGCGGTAGGCTATGGTACGCTATATGGCGATATGTGTGGTGCTATTGGTGTAATTGGTGATGTTTACAAAACGCAGGTTTTTGAATTGGCTAAATACATCAATAAGGAAAGAGAAATTATTCCGGTTAATACCATCGTTAAACCACCATCAGCTGAATTAAGACCCGATCAGAAAGATTCTGATTCGCTGCCTGATTATGGCATCCTGGATAAAATCCTTTATGAGCATATCGAATTAAAAAAAGGCTCGGCCAGAATAGTAGCCGCAGGTTATGATGAAGCCCTGGTGACAAGAATTTTGAAAATGGTTAATATCGCTGAGTTTAAACGTTATCAAACCCCACCAATTTTGAGGGTATCACCAAAAGCTTTCGGCATGGGCAGACGAATGCCGATTGTAGGAAAATATATGATTTAATAAAAACCCCCTTGTTAAGTTAATCCTAACAAGGGGATAAATTAGTTTTCGTCTTTCCGCTTTTGTTTAAGCTAAAGTAGCATCAACTGTTATTTTAGTATTCAATAATTTAGAAATCGGGCAATTTTTCTCTGCATCTGCAACCAGTTCATCAAATTTTTCTTTTGATAATCCAGGAACGGTAGCAGTTAATGTTAAATGAGATTCTACAATTGCGCCTTGTGCAGGATCTAAATTAATATCGCATTTAGTTTCTAATTTTTCGGCAGTAAAACCTGCTTCATCTATATTAAAAGAAAGTTTCATAGTAAAGCAACCTGCGTGCGCTGCAGCGACTAATTCTTCGGGGTTTGTACCTACGCCTTCTGCAAAGCGGGAGTTGAAAGAATACTGTGTATTGCTTAATGTTGTACTTTGAGTGGTTAAATTACCTTTACCTTCTTTTCCTGATCCTTGCCAAACGGCTGTTGCATTTCTTTTCATGTTCTATGTGGGTTTTTGATGATTGCTAAACAAACAATTAAAGATAATCGAATGTTTGTTTAGTAAGTACAATTATTTATGATCAATTGATAAACTTTTGATTACGTAGCGTATCTAAATTCTAAAAATTAAATCGTTATGAAAAAGACATTAATTTTCTTGAGTTTTGCCGTTTGTTTAAGCAATTGCTCTAAAAAGCTGCCTTAATCTGTTTCTGTTAAAGTGGGTTCTTGTTTGAAAAATTTACCTTTAATTGATTGGAAGAGCAAAGTGCCAACTCCAATCATAATGGATATATCTGCAAAATTAAAAACACCTGTTTGGAAGATTTTAAAATCCATGTGCATAAAATCCGTAACCGAACCATGAACAATCCGATCGTAAAGATTTCCGATTCCGCCACCAATTAAAAAGCATAACGCAATTTGAAAGGTTTTGGGCAGGTTTTGCTTTGTAAACAAGAAGTAAAGGCCATAGCCTAAAAATAAGATGGGTAAGCCCGATAAAATAATAAGCCTGAAAACGTAAGGCATATTATCGCCCAAACTTAAAAAGGCGCCGCTGTTTTCTACTTTAGTTAAAGTAAAGCGATCTTTAATTACACTGATGTGTTCATATTCGCTAATGTTATTTCTGACAATATTTTTAGAAACCTGATCGCAACCTATATTAAGTGCCAGTATAAGCGCTAAAAAAATTAAACGCATGGTTTGTTTTTGCTTCATAGGTTTTATTTTTTTATCCACTTTCTGTAAGGAATAATTAAGGCTAATAAAATGGCAGCAAAGCTTAATAGTTTAGCAATAACATCACCACTTTTTACATAGAAAGTAATTTCGTCATTTAAATTAATATCATTTTTAATTGCAGTTCTTGTCCACCAGGCTGTTCTTTTTACTACATCGCCCCGCTGATTAATAAAACATGAAATACCTGTATTGGCTGATCGGGCAACATCTCTGTGGGTTTCAATAGCCCTTAATTTGGCATACATTTCATGCTGATCTTTACCTGATGTATTGCCCCACCAGCCATCGTTGGTAATAATGGCAATAAACTGAGCGCCATTTTTAACAGATTTCCCGATCCAATCGCCCCACAAACTTTCGTAGCAAATTACAGGCGCCGCACCAATTCCACTTTGTGCATAAAAAACACCAGGTTCATCCTGCCATCCCCATCCGCTAACACTTCCTCCCAGTTTTGCAAAAACAAAGTCTAAGAATGAAAAAACTTTTGGGAAGGGCATTTTCTCCGCACCGGGTACGAGCTTGGATTTATGATAAAACTGAACATTGGAAGAATTTTCAACCTGCATGGCAGAGTTATAATTATCCCAATACCTATTGCCTTGTTCATCATATTTTGCGGAGATGGTTTTTTTGTCCGGATAAAACCTCACACTTTCAATACCGGTAATTAAAGATCCGTTTTTGTATTTGCTTATAAAATTCTGCAGACTAATAAAATCAGGATTTGATCTGATTCTGTCTTCATCAGCATAGTTCGGAATGGCGGTTTCGGGCCAGATAAAGTACTCTGTGTTCACTTGTCCTATAGAATCGGATAGATGAGTCAAAATTCTGATTTGCTCAACGGGAGGAATATTTTCCAGCTTTTGATACGGATCTATATTCGGCTGAACAACTACAACATTGGAAGGTGTTCCTTTTTGCCCGGCATTATAATATTTAGTTAAAGAAATCCCGATGGGGATCAATACCACCAATAACCAAATGGCAGTTGGTCTGTATTTCAAATACCCACTTTGAGATTTTAATTTTTTATAAGCTTCAAAAGCCAGAATATTACTGATTAATATCCATAAAGAACCACCATAAACACCGGTATAATCATACCATTGGGCCAGTTGGTGCATACCTGCTAATCCATTACCCAAGGTCATCCAGGGGAAAGCTAAATCCCATGTTTGTTGCAGATATTCTAACGCAATATAAAAAGAAATTAAACCTGCATACGTTATCTTTTGATTAACATACCTGCCTAAACGATAATACAGCCAAAAAGCCGAAGTCATTAAAAAGGCACCTAAACCATAAGGAATTAAAGAAACAGGAAGTGCAACCGCTGCTCCGTTGTAGGCTTTTACAGCATTGTAAACCCAATAAATTGAAGCCGTATTCCAAACTAAGAAAGTTAAACCTGCGGTTAAAAATAATTTTTTGCCGGTTTTTTTAACATCACTTTTAATAATGGCATCCAAAGCAATAAATAGGGGTACCAAACCAATTAACAATAATGGCGTGGTGTAAGGCATGGGTGGCCATGCCAGCCAAAGTAAAATTGCACTAAGTAAGGCGAGGAGGTAAGTTTGTTTGGATTTCATATAAGATTACTGGTTAGCCTGAGACAATAAAAGTCTCTGTACGACAGGAACTGACCTTGTTTTTTAACATAAATGATGCAGTGCAACTAGGTTTAGAGATGCTTCCAGTCTCAGGCTGACGAATGGATTACTTACAAACTATCTAAAATAGTTGCTTTCTTAGCTTCGTACTCTTCCTGCGTAATCAGGTGTTTATCGTATAAAGTTTTAAGCTTGCGCAATTTTAAAGTCGTTTCATCTTCGGGCTCTTCTACAACCTCGGCAATTTGAATTACAGGTTGTTCGGGCTCAGGCTCTGCTACCGGAATATCTGCAAAGGCTTGTGGCTGCGGCGTTAAATTAACGGCTGCAGCTGAAGCCCTGTTTTCTTCCAATAATTGTTGCCTTAACAATTCTTTGTATTGCTCCAGCTGGTCGTTTGCAGCCTGGTGTAATTTTCTCGCCTGTACTTTTGGAATAAATTCAGTTACGATGTTTTCGCCATGCTGCGGAACACAGATAAATTTTGAACCAAAAAACTCTTCTTTAAAGGAAACTTCTTTAACACTCTTCCACGAAATATCTTTAAAATTCATGGTCAGGCCCAAATTACTTGGCTCACAGTAAAAAATACGTTTGTTGGTAATGGCAATGCTGTCAGGAGCAAGGTTAACGGCTGGTTTTTTTTGTACCGCTAAGTATAAAATTTCCTCACCGGTTGTTAAAAGGTCATTTAATTTTCCAATCACTTTTTCAACAGCCTTTGGATCCTGTTCGTCACTTAAAAATCTATCTATGCTAATCATAATTCTTTTTTAAATTGATGTGTTTTATGTTTGCTGATTTATTCAGCATCTTCATATTTGTTTTTTGTTTTTCCTGCAGGCTTTCCTGCAATGCAAATTACAAATTCTCCTTTTAAAATATTGTTTTCAAAATGCGATTTTATTTCTGCAAGCGTTCCGCGTACGGTTTCTTCAAACATCTTGGTTAACTCTCTGCTTACCGATGCCTGTCTGTCTGCGCCCAGGTACTGAGCAAATTCTTCCAGGGTTTTTAATAAACGGTGCGGACTTTCGTAAAGTATAATGGTGCGGTCTTCTTCTGTCAGTTTTTTAAATTTTGTTTGTCTGCCTTTTTTAACGGGCAAAAAACCTTCAAAAACAAAGGCATCCGCAGGTAAACCAGAATTCACCAGCGCCGGTACAAAAGCTGTTGCTCCCGGAAGACATTCAACGGCAATTTCATTTTTAATTGCCTCGCGTACCAGAAAAAAACCCGGATCGGATATGGCGGGCGTTCCTGCATCAGAAATTAGGGCGATCTTTTGGCCTTCATTCAAAAACCTGATAATTTCAGAAGTTGCCTTATGTTCATTATGCTGATGATGCGCAAAAACCTTTTTGTCAATACCGAAATGTTTAAGCATTGGTGCACTGGTACGTGTATCTTCGGCCAAAATTAAATCACATTCTTTTAAAATCCGGATAGCCCTGAAAGTCATGTCTTCCAAATTGCCAATTGGTGTTGGTACAAGAAATAGTTTACCGTCCATTAATTTTAGATGTTAGATTTACGAAATACGATTGGAAGTTGCATATAAAAATCTCAAATCGTAACTCGTAATTCGTAATTCAATCTTATCTTTGTTAAAAATTAAAATAATGCTGCAAGTTAACTATATCCGCGAAAATAGAGAGAAAGTTTTAGAACGTTTAAGTATACGTAATTTTAAACAACCAGAATTGGTAGATGAAATCATCAAAATTGATGAAGAACGCCGCCAAACTCAAACTTCGCTGGATAGCATCTCTGCAGAAGCAAATGCCGCTGCCAAACAAATTGGTGATTTAATGCGCACCGGTAAGAAGGAAGAAGCGGAAGCAATAAAAGCGCAAACAACCTCTCATAAAGAAAATATTAAAGGTCTTTCTGAAAAATTAGCAGAACTGGAAACCAGTCAGTTTAATTTGCTGGTTCAGTTACCTAACTTACCGGGAGAATTGGTTAAAAAAGGATCAACTGCAGAAGAGAATGAAACCATTTATACGTATGGTGAACCTGCAAAATTACCTGGAAAGGCTTTGCCACACTGGGAATTGGCTGCAAAATATGATATTATAGATTTTGAACTTGGTGTAAAAATTACCGGCGCAGGTTTTCCGGTTTATAAAGGCAAAGGAGCGAGATTACAACGTGCCCTAATCAATTTCTTTTTAGATCATGCGGTTGATGCTGGTTATAAAGAAATGCAGGTACCTCATTTGGTTAATGCTGCTTCAGGCTTTGGAACAGGACAGTTGCCGGATAAAGAAGGACAGATGTATCATTCAACTGTTGACGATTTATATTTAATTCCGACAGCTGAAGTTCCGGTGACCAATTTATATCGGGATGTAATTTTAAAAGAGGAAGATCTTCCAATCAGGAATACAGCTTATACACCTTGTTTCCGCAGAGAGGCCGGTTCTTATGGTGCGCATGTTCGTGGTTTAAACCGCTTACACCAATTTGATAAGGTAGAACTTGTTCAAATTACGCATCCGGATCAATCTTACGAAACGCTGGAACAGATGAGTGAATATGTTCAGTCTCTTTTGAAAGAACTGGGTTTACATTATCGTGTATTGCGTTTATGTGGTGGTGATATGGGTTTTACTTCAGCAATGACTTACGACATGGAGGTATGGAGTGCCGCACAGGAACGCTGGTTAGAAGTGTCTTCAGTTTCAAACTTTGAAACCTATCAAACCAACCGTTTAAAATTACGTTTTAAAGGCGCAACCGGAAAAACTCAACTGGCACATTCGTTAAATGGAAGTGCATTGGCTTTACCCCGTATTGTAGCTTCTATTTTAGAAAACTACCAAACAGAAAATGGAATTAAAATTCCGGAAGCTCTGGTAAAATATACAGGTTTCGATAGGATTGACTAAGTTTCAACTCAATCGTTTTGGCTCAGGGGCCAAAATAAAAAAAGCTTCACAATTTAAATTGTGAAGCTTTTTTTATTAGAGAAATGTGATGTTTTCTAAAATAGATTATAGGATCAAAATAAGCAGTAAAATGATGATGATAATTGCACCAACTGAAAGATAAACACCTCCGGAGATTGCACGGGCTTGATTTTTCATCTCTCTTAACTCTTTACGCAACGCTTTACGTTCTGCTTTAGTTAAATTAGATTTATCCATGTCTCTGATTTCTTCAACACGGCTTTTGATTTTTTCCAATTGAACCGTTTGTTCAGCCGTTAACTCAGTAGGATTTTTTGCTGGTTTGTCAGCAGCTTGTGCAGCATTAAAACTAAGTCCTAAGCTGAAAATTAAAGCTAAAGTGTAAATGAATTTTTTCATAATATTTAAAATTTAGTGTTCTGATGATTTCATAACAAAAAACCTACCAAAATGTTGTGGTAGGTTTTAAAATAATTGTAATTAAATATTAGATGATTACTTAATCTCGAAAACTGCGTTTACAGTGAAGTTTAATTTAATCTTTTTAAAATCAATTTCAGGGGCAGATTCAGCAGCTCCGTCAGCCATTGCCGATTTCATCGTGTAATTTCTGTAAACAGGTTGTATTACATTGTCGCCACCATCCTGAATCTCGATTACACTACCTAGTTTATCTCCTAGCGCCTCAACCATGTAAGCCGCTTTTTCTTTTGCGGATAGTAAAGCTTTAATCTTTAAATCCTTTTTTAAACTTTCGATTTTAGAATAATCGTAGCTTTCGATATTGGTATTTGAAATTCCTTTAGGATCAATTGAACCAATAATATCGTTAAACTTGTTTAAGTCGCTTACTTTTAAACGATATTGTTTGCTTGCTAAAAAGTCTGGATTCTTTTTCTTTTCAGTTTCGTAATTCCAGCTGTTTAAATTGCTTACTGTTAAGTTTTCTTTGGCAATACCTGCTTTTTGTACGGCAGTAAATAATTGATTTTCTAAAGTAGTAATTTCAACTTTTTTCTTGCTGTTACCGTCCTTTAAATATTCCTTTAACGAAATGCTGATGTAGATGATATCAGGTGTAACCTCAGTTTCAGCGGAACCGCTAACATTAATTTTTCTACGTAAATCTACTTGTTGAGCCATGGCAGTTGTTAAGCCAAAAAATGCAATTGATGCAAATATTAATAACTTTTTCATATAACTAATTTTCTTTGTGTGTTTTCTTAATGATGTAAAAACCATACCAATTCCACACTGAAGGCAGATTATTTTTTATTTTATTTTCCGGGTCCGGTGTATTGTCTTAATAGTCAGGGAGTAATATCGCATTAAAAATCTCCTTTTATTTAAAGTTCTGCCTGTTTTATAAATGCCCGCTCAGTCTAAAAAGAATATTGTCTTACCTGATTTATTAATTAATAACACTAATTAAAGTTAGGTAAAACCTGAAACTTTAACCGTATATAAATAAAAGTAAATGTTTTTTTAATGGATAATTTCCCTTGAGAGAAAAAATTATGCGCAAGGTTTTATGCTTAAATAGACGGAATTATAAATGATTATAAAACCTGGCGCAGCAGAATATTCTGCAATAATTTGGACGTTTTGAGGCTTTAGCCTTAAAACCAGAGCGTAAAACTTAAAGATTAAATTTTAGCAACCTTAACAGCGGTTGGTCCTTTCTGACCCATTTCTACTTCGAAACTCACTTTATCACCTTCTTTAATTTGCATGGTTAAACCATTAGCGTGTACAAAAATACTGTCTTGTGTTTCAGTATTTTTAATAAAGCCATAACCTTTACTATCATTAAAGAACGTAACTGTTCCTTTTTTAACAGGGTTTTCATCAATAATATCTTCCTGTCTTGAAATACCGATCTGGATATCTTCTGTATTAATGATTTTCTTTTTCTTTGGATCTGGTGGAGTAGATGAAATGTTACCATTCTCATCAACGTAAGCCATCATGTCTTCTAACTTCAAGCCTTTTTTAGCATTTGCCTGACGTTCTTCTTTTTTTTCCTGTTTGTCGTTTTTCTTTTTTAATCTTTTCTTTTCGTTCTCTTTTTTACTGTACGTTGCCTGAGATTTAGCCATATTTTATTTAATTGTTTTGTGATCCGGGAATGAAATATCCGGGATTTGTACAAATATAACAATACTAAATTACAATCACGATTTTATTCCTGGGCATGTAAACCGCTGTAAATTAAACCTGATGGACGAACTGCAGATTCAAATTTTTAATCAGGAGGTAAAGTGTACAGTATGACGGTTTAAGCTAAAGAACTTCACATTAAGAAAAATGGACTTTATCTTTTTTGCCAGTCTTCTTTTTTAATCTCGTATATAAAATTCCATTTCGTAGGTTCGCCATAATAGGCAATTTCCTGTTCAGCAACCTTAATCGCTCCTAATTTTTCAGTTGCTTTTTGCGAACGAAAATTTTGTGCACCGATGTGTAAAATGATTTTGTCTGCAAAAAGAAAAGCATGGTCAAACATGAGTTTTTTCATAGCTTTATTGTGGCCATTGCCCCAGTAATCGCGGCCAATAAAAGTATAACCAACCGCTACAGATTTATTTTCTTCGTCAAGCTCGTAGTATCTTGAGCTGCCTACTACATTTCCCGTTGCTTTTTCCAGGACAAGAAAAGCGCCATTAGACTCCATAGCGCCTTTAAAAAAATTTTGGAAAACTTCTCTTTGATAGCGGTTTTTGTTTGGATGTTGTTCCCAAACCAAAGGATCAGAAGCAACCTGGTATAAAACTTCAAAATCAGTTTCCTTCAAGGGAACCATTTTTATTAATTCATTTTCCAATACGGGTTGTAGCTCGAAATTCATGGAGGTAAATTAATAAAAAAATGGCTGACGAAACGCCAGCCATTATGTTTTTATCGAAAAAAAACATTCAAATTACTATGATTGCAATAGCGCAACCAGGCAACCGGATGTTTATTTTAAGATACTAATCCTTCTATTTCTACCATTTCATTAGTATCTTTCTGATAGTCAACTTGATCAATTTCGAAACCGAACAGGCTTAAAAAATCAGATCTGTAGCCTGGTAAATCGCCAATAGTTGGTAAGGTTTCAGTTGTTGCTTCTTCCCAAAGTTTAGCCACCTGAGCCTGTACATCTTCACGCATTTCCCAATCGTCAATTCTAATTCTGCCTTTATCATCGGTAGGAATAGGCTTCCCTGTATATAAACGATCGGCATATAAGCGCTGAATTTGCTCTATCGTACCTTCGTGAATGCCTTCTGCTTTCATTACTTTGTATAATAACGAAATGTATAAAGGAATAACCGGAATTGCAGAACTTGCCTGAGTAACCAGGGCTTTATTTACAGAAACGTAAGCTTGTCCGTTAATGTCTTTTAATTGATCGCCAATTTTAAATGCAGTAGCTTCCAAATCGTCTTTAGCACGACCGATTGTACCTTTGCGGTAAACAGCTTCTGTTAAAGCAGGGCCGATGTATGAATAAGCTACGGTTGTGGCTCCATTTGCCAGTAAATTTTCAGCTTTTAAAGCGTCAATCCACATGGCCCAGTCTTCGCCACCCATAACAGCAACTGTATTGGCAATGTCTTCTTCGTTAGCCGGCTCAATGGTAACTGTAGAAACGTTTCCGGTGTGGAAATCTACTGTTTTATTGCTGAATGGGGCACCAATAGGTTTTAACACTGAGCGGTGCAGAAATTCTGTATCCGGGTGTTTCCTAACCGGTGAGGCTAAGCTATAAATGATTAAATCAACCTGACCTAAATCAGTTTTAATTAATGCCAGGGTTTTTTCTTTAATTTCTTTTGAGAAAGCATCTCCATTAATGCTTTTTGCATATAAACCAGCAGCATGTGCTTCTTTTTCGAAAGCAGCACTATTGTACCATCCAGGTGATGCTGTTTTACCTTCAGAAGGCGCTTTTTCGAAGAAAACACCAATAGTAGCTGCATCAGAACCGAAAGCAGCGGTAATTCTTGATGCTAAACCAAAACCGGTTGACGCACCAATTACCAATACTTTTTTAGGGCCGTTAATTGCACCTTTAGATTTTACATACTCAATTTGGTTCTTTACGTTTTGTGCGCAACCATCAGGATGCGAAGTTAAACAGATAAAGCCCCTCATTCTTGGTTCAATAATCATCTTATTATTTGATTTTTATGTTTGTAATTTTTAAAAATTAAGGCAAATCCTACGGATTTTAAACCCTTAAAATAGCCAAATCTTTAACGAAGATAAATTTTTAATTGTTTATGGCTAAATGAAATTTAAATATTACAGGTTTTAGCATGTTTAAAACACTAATATCCATGTGGAATGGAAATCGGGCTGGTGAATTAATGCCGTGTTAATTGCCTGGTTATTCAATTTATATTATTTTAGCGGCACACAGATTTAACCGGAATTAATCTAATCATGAGAAAAGTACTTTTTAGTGCTATAATGCTGTTTTTAGCATTGGGCAAATTGTCTGCGCAAACGCAATATCAAAATACAGGCTGGTTTATGTACCTTAACAATACCAGGTTTAACAAACATTGGGGTTTGCAATTCGATTTGCAATTGCGTTCTGCCGATCATTGGGATTATTTACGCAACACGCTGGTAAGGCCCGGACTTACTTATTTTATCAACGATAAACATAATGTTACCTTAGGATATTTGTGGCAAACCACGCAAAACAGGGTAGATGGTTTAGAAAACACAACCTTAAATGAACACCGGATTTTTGAGCAATACATTTATACCCATAAATTAAAATCAATTTTTGCCAGCCACAGGGTTAGGGTGGAGCAGCGTTTTATAGAAAGAACCGGCGAAGATGTTTTTGCCCAGCGGTTCCGTTATTTTTTCAGACTGATACAGCCTTTACAAAAATCACAGCCAACTTTTACAAAAGGGCCCTTTGTAGCCTTACAGAATGAGGTTTTCTTAAACATTCAAAATAAGGATCAGATAAATAATAGCTTTTTTGATCAGAACAGGTTGTATCTGGCCACAGGTTATCGTTTTTCTAAAAAGGTAGATGTCGAGGTGGGGTATTTAAATCAAGCCGCTCATGGTGCGCAGCATAATACAATAAATAATGTAATTCAGCTTGCGCTTTATACGAGGTTTTAATGTTTTAAAGTCATTTTTTGTAGAGTGAGATATACAAATTGTTAAATGTGTTGTAAATGAAATTGCTTTTTGCTCAATTTGCGGCAATGAAACGATTTTCCATTTTATTTATCGCACTCTTATTTGGCAGGCGGATGCAGGCCCAGGAAATAAAGACTTCTTCAACAGAAAATACTCCGGCTTCAAAAAGCTTATTCAACCCTGAACATAAAAGAAATTTTTCCCGTAAAGGTAATTTTTTCTTCCACTGGGGATATAACCATTCCTGGTATGACAAAAGTGATATCAGATTTACGGGACCAAATTACGACTTCACTTTAAAAGATGTAGTTGCGCATGACAGGCAATCGAAATTAGACTGGAGTTATTTAAATCCGTCACTTATTTCTGTCCCTCAATATAATATTCGTGTGGGTTATTTTATTAAAGATAATTATAGCGTATCGATTGGTTGGGACCACATGAAATATGTAATGGATATTCCTCAAACCGTAGCAATTACTGGGCATATCGGGCCAAACATTACGGTAGATAATGTTCCGACAGGCGCTTTGGCAGGGAATTACAATGGCGAAAAAATAAATGTTAAAGAAAGTATGCTCACTTATGAGCATACGGATGGCTTTAACTATGCAAATATTGAGATTGCAAGATATGATGACATTTGGGTAGCGCCTTCTGGAAACACATCGTTAACATTGGAAACAGGTGTTGGATTTGGTATGATGGTACCACGTTCTGACGTAAGATTATTTCAGCTTGGCCGAAACAATAACTGGAATGTGGCCGGTTATGGCTTTTCTGTTGAAGCGGGTTTAAAGTTCTACCCATGGAAACATGTTTATTTCCAAAATACGACTAAGCTGGGTGCTACTAATTTAAAAACAGTGCACACTACAGGTCATGATGATTCGGATAAAGCGAGTCAGAAAATTAATTACATCGAAAACTTTTTCGCAATAGGCGTTCAGTTTTAAAATCATAAGCTCACCGGAACAACATTCCTGTTGTATCCGGTGAATTATTCCATAAATGATGCTTGTCACCATGGTGGGTTTATGGAAAAACCGCTCTCTTCTTATATGTCCAGCAAACGTCTGTGGTAATTAATCTGCCCTAAATGATAAGCTAAATGCGTAGTTAAATGAACAAGAAAAAATTCTGAAGACGTTTTTTCTTCGAAAACCAACAGTGGATATTCAGCCGCAAGGTCTTCGTCGCTTAAACCTTTAAGTGTTTTATTTACAACTGAAATGGTTTCCTCGATTTTCTGTACAAGTTCTGCCTTTGGAATATTTTTTAAGGAAAACTCTAATTCCCGGTTTCGGATATAACCTGTATTTCCAAGTATTGCACCAATGTAAGTGTTCAGGTTGCCAACCAAATGCAGACAGAGATTTCCGGCTGGATTTAGGATGCTTTTATCAATTACCCACAGATTTGGTTCCGTTTTATAAGATTCTATTTCAAATTTGAGCTTATTCAGGTCTCTGTTAAACAGTGATTTTAATGCTTCCGTTAGCATATATGCAAATTAATGCTTTTATGGTAATCGTTAATCAAATTTTGAAAAATCAACATAAAAAAAGCGCTTGCAGTGAAACCACAAGCGCTAATGATTAATTTGTTTATATTTTATTAGTTTTTACGAACTCTTCCTGATCCGACTACAGTTTTATCAACCTCAGCATTACCAGTATAATTTACATTGCCCGAACCACTAATTACAGCGTCGATTTTGCGTTCTGCATGAATATTAACCGTTCCGGAGCCACTAATGCGGGTAGAAAGATCTTCAACCGTTAAGCTTTTGCCGTTAAATCTGCCCGATCCACTAATGGTAACGTTGGCTTCTTCTGCTTTGCCGGTGATGTTTAAGTTGCCTGAGCCGCTAATTACACCGTTAACATCATTGGTATTTACGTTTACCTTAATTTCGCCCGAACCACTTAAAGTTGCATTTAGTTCTGAACCGTTGACTGTGCCATCAACAGAAATACTTCCATCGCCGCTCATGGTTAAACTGCTTATTTTTTTAGCAGTTACATAAGCAATGATTTTTTTGCCTTCGTATTTTTTAGACCAGCTTGTCCAGCTTGTTTGTGGACGAATAATTAATACTGAACCTTTTACTTCAGTTACTAAAGTAGATATTGCATCGGCATCACCTTCAAATCTTAAACTCTCCGTATTGCCTAATTTTACAATAACGGTAATTGGACCACCTGCTGCAACGCCACTAAAATTTTTCACATTACGCTCATCGTCGGAGATTTTAGTAATGTTGGTTTTAACAGGTGAAGCTATTGTGGTGAAGCTTGCTGAAAGCATTAAAGCTGCACATAAAATTGGGAATAATTTTTTCATGGTTTAGATATTATGCCCCGAATAGGTTTTTGGGGCGGGTTATTAACTTTAATTATAAGACGATTGAACTTCAAAAAAGTTGCATCATCGGAAAAAATAATCTTTTACCTTTTAAACGGAATAAAAAAAGTGGAAGAAACTTTAAATTTTCTCCCACTTTTCTGATGATTTTAACGGCTTAATTTTTACTCTACATTTTTTGATTTAATGTAAAATTGAGGATCAGTTTTAAAGCTTGATGCGGTTATGGTTGCATCAACTTTAATTGTCTTCCAATCGTTTGTTGGTTTTATTAAATCGTATGTTCCATTTTTTAAAGTAACTTTTACAGGCATATCAAAACCTTTAACATCGCTTAGCCAGCGATAAGATAATGCGCCTGCTTTTATTTTATATTCTAAAACCGGAATTTGGGTATGGCGTAAATACTGATCAAAAACTTTATCCAGTTTTAAGCCGCTTTGTTTAGCAATATAGTTTTCAATTTCTGCAGTGGTTACGGTTTTGTGGTAAAAAGTTTTATTCAATCCTCTAAGCAATTGTCTGAACTTTTCATCATTATTCATTAACTGGCGAATGGTATGTATTAAATTGGCGCCTTTTGGATACATATCTCCTGAGCCTTCTTTATTTACACCGTAGGGGCCAATTACAGGAATATCATTTGAAATGATTTTTTGTAAACCAACAGCATATTCATTTCCGGCAGTTTTGTTTTCTGTACATTCTGTAAATAAAACTTCAGAGTAATTAGTGAAACCTTCGTGAACCCACATATCGGCAATATCTTTTGAAGTAATATTGTTTCCAAACCATTCGTGGCCACTTTCATGAACCGTAATAAAATCCCATTTTAAGCCATGCCCGGTACCGCTTAAATCGCGACCTAAATAACCTTGTTTAAACTGATTCCCGTAGGCAACAGCACTTTGATGCTCCATGCCCAAATGTGGTGCCTGCACCAGTTTATACCCGTCTTTATAAAAAGGATAAGGGCCAAACCAGTATTCAAAACATTTTAACATTGGTTTTACATCGGCATCCCAGTGCGGGCGGGCTTTAGCGCTATCGGCTTTTAAGGACCAGTAATCGATGCTTAAATTGCCATTTTCGCCTGCATAACTATCTTGCCAGTGTGCATATTTGCCAACATAAAAAGTTACACTATAATTGTTAATCGGGTTGCTTACAAACCAGTTGTATTGGGTATAACCATCTGGTTTTTCTACTGTGCTTCTTAATCTTCCGTTAGAAATATCCTGCAAGCCTTTTGGTACACTGATGCTGATTAAAACGCTGTCTACTTCATCACTTTGATGGTCTTTGTTCGGCCACCAGCAGCTGGCGCCAAAACCCTGACAGGCTACTGAAACCCATGGATTACCATCTGCATCCTTTTTAAAGATAAAACCACCATCCCAGGGTGGTCTTTTCGCAATAACCGGGTTGCCCGAGTAAAATACAGTAAACTTTTCTTTACTGCCTTTTTTAATGGTTTTTGGGAAAGTCACAAATACGGCGTTAAACTCTCTCGTGAAAGTTAATTCCGCACCTTGATAAACAACTTTTTCTACCTTAAGGTTTGCGAAAAGGTCAAACTGTAATTTTTTGAAATCCTGCGTGGCGGTAAAGGCAAATTCATTGCTGCCACTGATCAATTTCTGATCAATATCTATTTTAATATCCAGGTGGTAATAATTAATATCGTAACAGCTGCGTAGCGGTGTTAAAGTTCCACGCAAACTATCTGCACGGGCATTAGGCTGATCTTTACCCAGCATTTGTGCCTGAACAGAAGAGATGCCCAAACCCAGGGCAAGTAAAAATAAGAGTTTCTTCATTTTTATTTAATAATATCTACTTCAACAAAACTATCATTAAAAATGGTTTGTGTAGCCTTTATATAGTCAGCTTCTGCAGCTTTATAAGGATTATCTACAAATTTTTGCGGATTACGGGCAAATAAAGGGAAAGCTGTACTCTGAACCTGAATCATAATTCTGTGTCCTTTTTTAAAAGTATGCAATACATCCTGCAAACGGAAATTCACATCCGTTTTTTGATTGGCAACCAAAGCTTCTGGTTTCTCAAAACTATTTCTGAAACGTGCAGGCATAATTTCTGAACGGACCATTTGCCAGTAATTACTCAAAGTGATGTTTTTGTTCGGCATATACGGATTGTTCGGCTCATCACCCGGATATACATCAATTAACTTAACAACGAAATCAGCATCTGTTCCGGTGGTGGCAATTTTTAAATGCGACATAATTTCGCCGCCCAAAGTAACATCCTCTGTTAGTACATCAGTTTGATAAACTAAAACGTCTGGTCTGCGGCCAGCAAAACGCTGATCTTCGCTCATGTAGTTATGAGGGGTAAAACCCAGTGTAGTCGTAATGTCTTCAGTGTAGGGAACGGGTTTGGCCGGATCGCTCACATAATTAACTGACCCGGTAGTGGTGGGTGCTGTCATGCTCAATTTTCCATCAGCAGCAAGATATAACTTTTGTTTAGTGGCTTTTTCTGTTGGCCATTTGGTAAAAGTTTCCCATTCTTTTTTGCCTGTATCAAACATATAGGCTTCTGGTAAACCAGAATTTTTATCTCCATTGCCTTTTAAGAAATGGCTAAAGAATTTGGCCTCGATATTTTTCTGGTAAAAAGTTGCAATGCTGTCGCCAAAATATACATTGCTGTGCATAGTATGGCCAGTTTCACGACTCCATCTTCCATGCCCGAAAGGCCCCATTACGATGGTGTTATAGGCATCAGGGTTTTTCTTTTCAATGGTTTTGTAAATATTTAAAGGGCCAGACAAATCTTCAGCATCATACCAGCCACCTACCAGCATTACCGCAGGTTTAATGGTGCCATAGTGTTTTAATAAACCGCGTTTTTGCCAAAACTCATCGTAATTTGGGTGATTAACCGTTTCCTGCCAGAAGAAATTATCTTTATAATATTTATCTGCATTGTTTAAAGAGCCTAGATCTAAAGCAAATTGATAACCATCTTTAGTATTGGGTTTAATTGTTTGATTGCTGTACCAGGCTTTAGAAGTGGTATCAGTTTTTTGAACGCCAAATACCGGAAAGGTGAAAAAATAACTTTGAAGGAAAGATCCGTTGTGGTGAAAATCGTCAAAGAAAAAATCAGAAATTGGCGCCTGTGGAGAGGAAGCTTTTAAAGCAGGGTGGTTACTTAAAATGCCTGCTGCGGTATAAAAACCTGGATAGGAAATGCCCCATTGACCAATTTTTCCATTGTTATTGGCTACATTTTTAACCAGCCAGTCAATGGTATCGTAAGTATCCGAACCTTCGTCAACATCGGTTTTTGCTTTTTTATTGTCAATAACTGGCGTCATGTTTGTCCAGGTGCCTTCACTTTTCCAGCGGCCGCGTACATCCTGCATCACCACAATATAGCCTTCTTTCATCATTAATTCTGAAGGGCCTAAACGTGCAGGAAATTTACTCTCACCATACGGTGCGATGCTATAACAGGTACGCTGCATAATCATCGGATATTTTTTCTGTGCCGATGCATCTTTTGGGGTATAAATTGCGGTAAAAAGTTTTATACCATCACGCATGGTAATGTAAACTTCTTTCTTGGTGTAATTTTCTTTTGCGTAACCTGCATCACCTTGTGCAAATGCAGCAGATGAGGAGAAAAGAAAAACGGAAACAATAAGTTTAAGGTATTTCATTTGGTTTATTTTAAAACGGATACGGTAATGTAAGAACTGTTAAAGGTATCGTGGTAAATTTTTTGTGTTGCTTTTTGGAAATCTCCTTTTTCTGCCTGATAAATATCCATAAACTTTTGTGGATTTCTGTCTGCCAGTGGGAACCAGGAGTTTTGAATCTGAATCATAATTTTATGTCCTTTTTTGAAGGTATGGGCAACATCCGGCAGAGGATAATTTACTTTAGTGATTGCACCGGGAACAAAAGGCTCAGGTTTTTCAAAACTATTGCGGTATTTGCCACGCATAATCTCGCCTCTTACCAGCATTTGATAACCACCCATAATCAGGTTTTTTGGATTAGGAACGGGATTTGGGGCATCTTCAGGATAAACATCAATTAATTTAACCACATAATCGGCATCTGTACCTGTGGTAGACACTACCAGGTTAGCTAAAACAGGTCCGGTTAATGTAATGTCTTCCGTCAGGGCATCGGTTTGAAAAGTTTTAACGTCCGGGCGGCGGGCAGCAAAACGCTGGTCATCAATCATATACTCTCGGGTCCTTTTAGCCTGAATCCCATCCTGGTAAGGTACAGGGTTATTAGGATCGCTTACATATTCGTCCCAGCTATCGGTTCTGCCAACTTTTTCAAAAGCAAGTTTGCCGTTGGGTTGCAGATATAAGTTTTTCGTTTCTGTTTCTTGCGGAGGCCAGGTTTTAAATTTTTTCCATTCATTACTTCCGGTTACAAAAATATTGGCTTCAGCTGCATCAAAATTACCTTCTCCCTTTAAATAATGCCTGAAGAAAGGTAGCTCATAATTTTCCTGATACTGTGTACTGGTTGGCTGTCCAAACTGGATATCTCCAAAACTGCTGCCCACACTTCTAACCCAGCCGCCATGAAACCATGGACCTGCAACTAAAATATTATTGGCACCTGGGTTTTGTTTTTCAATAGCTTTATAGGTCGCAAAAGTTCCGTATGCATCTTCTGCATCAAAGAAACCGCCTACAACCATAACTGCGGGTTTAACATTAGTCAGGTGTGGAAGAATCAAACGCGATTTCCAAAAGGTATCCAGGTTTGAATGCTTAAATAAGTTATTCCAAAATTTAATACTGTCTGCAAAATAATTCTCTTTCAGGTTTTTAACAGAGCCCGCTTCCAGATAAAAACGATAATTATCCTGAATGGGGAATTGAAAACCTTTAGGGCCTTTATCGGGCGTAATTGGTTTTGGGCGGGGCACGCCGAAAGAACTCATAAAACTGAAAGCATCCATTAAAAACAACGTTCCGCGGTGATGAAAATCGTCTCCCATAAACCAATCCGTAACCGGAGCCTGTGGCGACACCGCTTTTAAAGCCGGATGTGCATTTGGTAAAGAGGTAGTCGAATAAAAACCCGGATAAGAAATGCCGTAAATACCGGCATTGCCATTGTTATTTTTTACGTTTTTAACCAGCCAGTCAATGGTATCGTAAGTATCTGTACTCTCATCGATATCTTTTTTGCCTTTTTTGGTGGTTTGAGGTCTTATGTCTTCAAATGTACCCTCGCTCATCCATCTTCCTCTAACGTCCTGATAAACAAAAATAAAACCTTCACGCATCATAGCCGGGAAATTACCTAAACTGGTCTTGTATTTGTCTTCTCCGTAAGGGGAAACCGTATAAGGTGTCCGGTTAATCAGGAAAGGGTATTTTTTAGATTGATCTTTAGGAATATAGATGGATGTGAAAAGTTTTACACCATCACGCATAGGAATTTGGCGCTCTATTTTAGTGTAATTTTCTCTAACATAGGCCGAATCTGTTTGTTGAGCAAATAGCTGGCTAGAGAGCATTAAACAAAATAAAAGGCTGTAAAATTTAGTAAAGTTCATTTAAAATGGTTTTGAGGAATAAAATTTAAAGATAGAGATAAGGATTGATTAGGAAAAAAACATCAGGTAAAAGGTTTGTTAGCAAAAGATAATAATTTTTAATAGCTGCAATTCGTCATTTCTATATCAGAATTTAGTTAAATTTATATGATGAGATAATCTTTTGGTCACTTTCATCGTCTTACTAGAAAATCATTTAAACGCACAGAAAATGAAGAGTTTAATTAATAAAGGATTAGCGGTTATTGCTATAGCAGCGATGATAACTGCACTAAATGTAGATGATGCTTCCGCACAGCGGGCAAGCAGGAGTGGAGGATCGGGTGGAGGCAGAATAAGTTCTGCAAGTCCGTCAAGGGGCGGTTCATTTTCCAGACAGCCTTCTATGCAGGCTTCAACAGGCAGCAGAGTTTCAAGAGCACCTGGTGTAAGCAGTTACAGACCTGGATATGGTTCAGTAAGACCATCAAGCCCGGGATATGTTTCAGGCCGTTCGGGTTATCGTTCGGGGTACAGACCAGGCTATGGTTACAGGCCAGGTTATGGTTACAGGTCAAACTACAGTTACCGCCCATATTATAGTTATTACAATTATTACCGCCCATTTTTAGGTTTCCGTATTAATGTATTGCCATTTGGTTATTATCCGTTTTGGTTTGGACCAAGTCAGTATTATTATTCAGGAGGTTTGTTTTATCAGCAAAATAATGATAATTACGAAGTAGTGGTTCCGCCGGTGGGTGCAGAAGTGCCTAATTTGCCTTCTGATGCACAGCAGGTTACCATTAACGGACAAAATTACTATGAATATAAAGGTGTTTATTATACTCAAAGCACTAATGCCGATGGTAAAGCCGTTTATATTGTAGCGGGTAAAGATGGAGTTTTAAATACAGGTAGCGACAGTGCTGCACCAAACTATCAAATAGGTGATATTATTGACCAGTTGCCCGAAGGTTGCAGAGAAGTAACCATTAAAAATGAGAAATACCTGGTTTCTCCTGATGATGTTTACTACGAAGAAGTGATAGATGGAAATAAAACAAGTTACCGGGTTATTGGTAAACTGTTTTAATAATTTATAATTAATTTTTCTGCCACAGAAACGCAGGTTTTACAGTTGCTCTGTATGCTTTGTGGTTCTGTGGCTTTTTTATAGGCTTATTTAATCAATTTCTATACTTTTACATTCTACAATACACCAGCATAGAATGAAACAAATTACAGCTAAACTCTCTTTTTTACTTTTAAGTTTTACTTTATTCTGCGGCTGCTCTTCTCAAAGGCTGGTATCTAATCAGCACGAAAAGGAAACAACCATTTCGTCTATCAAATTTTTAAGTGAATATGTACTTCCAAACCGTTCTTCCTATAACTATACCCTTGTTGGTGGTTTATCCGGTATAGATTACGATGCTGAAAACAATCAATACTTTATCATTAGCGATGACCCTTCGCAGTTTGGCACGGCGAGGATTTATACCGCAAAAATTGATATCAGCAACAATAAAATCGACACGGTAAAGTTTACCGGAGTTACTTACATGCAGCAGGAAAATGGCGAGCAATACCCTAAACTGGGTACTACCAAAAAGGTAAAAGCCGATGGAGAATCGGTTCGCTACAATCCATTAACCAAACAATTATTGTGGAGCAGTGAGGGCGAACGTTTATTTAAAGGTAGTGATACCATAATTGTTCAACCCACTTTAACCAACATTACTTTAGAGGGCAAATTTGTTGATACGATCCCATTGCCTGCCGGATTTCAATTTACAAAAACTGAAAACGGCGTAAGAAAAAATGCACTTTTTGAGGGCACAACTTATGCCGATCATTATAAAACCATTTATGCCAGCTTAGAAGAGCCCAGGTATGAAGATGGACCAAAGGCTGCTTTTGAATATGATAAGGCATTGACCCGGATTTTGAAGTTTGATGCCAAAAGTAAAAAGAATACTGCTCAATATGCTTATAATTTAGGTGCATTGCCCGTTAAACCTACGGTTGATATGGATTGGAATGTAAATGGCATATCAGAAATTCTGGCCGTTAATGATCATACCTTACTGGTTATGGAACGGGCCTGGGCAAAAGGGAACGATGATCATACTTTTATTAAACTTTTTCTGGTTGATTTAAACGATGCAGAGAACGAAATCAATAATCCTTCTTTTATTCAGAACCCACCAAAACCCTTAAAAAAGAAATTACTTTTCGATTTTGATACTTTAAACCGGTACATCGATAATTTTGAAGGCGTAACATTTGGGCCAAAATTACCTAATGGGCATAATACCCTGATTTTTATGGTAGACGATAATTTTGCCAAAACGGAGAGAGGGCAATTCTTTTTGTTCGAAGTAATGCCATAAACACTTAGGTAAACAGAAGCAGTAAGGATAGCATAATTTTACGGCTTTATGTCTTTTGCATAGCATGTTCTGCCTTTTACGTTTAACCTTTTTTCTCTACATTTGGGTCATCAAAAAAAATCCATAAATTATGCAATACGATGTCGTTGTTATCGGTTCAGGTCCTGGTGGTTATGTAGGAGCAATCCGTTGTGCCCAGTTAGGCTTAAAAACTGCCGTAGTAGAAAAATATAAAACTTTTGGAGGCACTTGCTTAAACGTAGGTTGTATTCCATCAAAAGCATTGTTAGATTCTTCTGAACATTTCCATAACGCAGCCCACACTTTTACCACTCATGGTATTAACCTTAAAGATTTAAAGGTTGATATGAAACAAATGATTGCCCGTAAAGATGATGTAGTTGCTCAAAATACTGCGGGTATTACATATTTATTTAAAAAAAATAAAATAGATTCTTTCGAAGGCGTTGGTTCTTTCGTTGATAAAAATACAATCCTGGTTACAAAAGCCGATGGTTCTACAGAAACATTAACCGCCAAAAATGTAATTATTGCTACGGGTTCTAAACCTACAGCATTGCCATTTTTACCAATTGATAAAAAACGGATCATTACCTCAACTGAAGCTTTAAATATTAAAGAAGTACCTAAAACCATGGTTGTTATTGGTGGTGGGGTTATCGGTTTAGAGCTGGGTTCTGTTTATGCACGTTTAGGTACAAAAGTTTCGGTTATCGAATTTTTACCTTCCATTATTGCTACAATGGATGCCGGCCTGGGTAAAGAACTTCAGCGGGTATTAAAGAAATCTTTAGGCATGGAGTTTTTTATGGGGCATAAAGTTACCGGTGCTTCTGTAAAAGGAAAAACCGTTACCGTTACTGCAAATAATGCCAAAGGCGAAGCCGTTAGTTTTGATGCAGATTATTGCATAGTAGCCGTTGGTCGTACCGCTTATAGCGAAGGTTTAGGTTTGGATAAAATCGGAATCACGGTTGAAGAAAGAGGTAAAAAAATCCCGGTGAACGAACATTTGGAAACTGCTGTTAAAGGCGTTTATGCAATTGGTGATGTTATTACCGGTGCAATGCTGGCACACAAAGCAGAGGATGAAGGAACTTATGTTGCAGAAACCATTGCCGGACAAAAACCACACATCAATTATAACTTAATTCCAGGTGTGGTTTATACCTGGCCGGAAGTTGCCTCAGTTGGTCAAACCGAAGAGCAGTTAAAAGAAAAAGGTAAAAAATATAAAGCAGGCTCATTTCCTTTCAAAGCCAGCGGACGTGCAAAAGCAAGTATGGATACAGATGGTTTCATTAAAGTTTTAGCTGATGCAGAAACAGATGAAGTTTTGGGTGTACATATGATTGGTCCACGAGCTGCAGATATGATTGCTGAAGCGGTGATTGCAATGGAATTCCGTGCATCTGCAGAAGATATCGCACGTACCTGTCATGCGCACCCAACTTATACAGAGGCATTAAAAGAAGCTGCTTTAGCTGCAACTGATAACAGAGCAATACACATTTAAAATAATAATTTGGGCATGCCCCAGGCTACGCAAGGGTCGGGCTATCTATTTCAATCTTTTTTGCAGAAAAAGCAAAAAAGGATTTACACGCCTATCCCTCATGCAAAACTTAAAGCTGATAAGAAATTGTCGGCTTTTTTTTATACACAATTTTAATGCTACTACAGAGAAATTTTAGCGTTTAGTAAGTTTGTTTTACGCTTGTGTCTCTGAGCTTTCAGCTTTTCCTTTCTTAATATCCATATGCTCAATAAAAAATAAGCCTTATATTGCAACTCATAAAACTTTAGGGGTGCCTTTATTTACTGGCTGAGATTATACCCTCATCACCTGATCCGGATTATACCGGCGTAGGAAATAGTTATCTGCAAAACTGCTTGCAATGCATCCTGCATTTAAAGACCCCTGAAGTTATATACGAAATGAAGTCTTTATTATGAATTATATTAATGCATTAACAATAGCCGGTTCTGATAGTGGTGGTGGAGCAGGAATACAAGCCGATTTAAAAACATTTTCTGCACTGGGTTGCTTCGGCACATGTGTGATTACTGCGGTCACCGCTCAAAATACTTTGGGTGTAAAATCTGTTCATGCTTTACCGGTAGAAATAATCAGAGATCAGTTGCAGGCTATTTTAGGAGATATAAAACCTGCAGCCATTAAAATAGGTATGATTAACCAGCCTGATGTAGTAGAGGTGATAAGAGAAGAACTTTCCGGATATGATCAAAATATACCCATAATCTTAGATCCTGTGATGATTGCCACCAGTGGTGATCGTTTAATTGAACCAGATACTATTGATCAGTTAAAAGAAAAATTATTTCCTTTAGTTACACTCGTTACTCCAAATATTGATGAGGCCATTATGCTGTCGGGGCAAAGCATTAATAATGTTGAAGAAATGATTTCTGCAGGTCAAAAAATCATCAATCAGGGTGCAAAAGCTGTTCTTGTAAAAGGTGGACACTTATCGGGGCCGATAATCTATGATGTTTTGATCGATGGAGCCCGAGAACCAGTGATATTGGAAGGCAATTTTATCAAATCCAGCAATTTACATGGAACAGGTTGTACGCTTTCTTCAGCCATTGCGGCAGAAATGGCCAAAGGGAATAATCTTTTAACCGCAGTTAAAAAGGCTAAAGCCTACATTACTAATGCCATACTAACGGGTAGGGGCATTAAAACAGGCGAAGGTAATGGCCCATTAAATCATTTTTTTAACCCTTTAAAATTAATTGTACAATAAAATTGTAAGTTAGGTAATAAAGACTGCCGCTTGAATAAATGTTAAACAAATCATAAGATTATGCAAGTATTTTTAAGATAAATGATAAAACTTATCACTATTAGCGATAGATTTAAGACCTTTGTAACAATTATAGTCATAACCTATTGTACACTTTGGAAGAAATAAACGCAAATCAGGAAATTTTAGATCAAACAGAAGTTAAACCTGTAATTGTGCAAAGCTCTCCAAAGCAAGTCCGGTTGGCCATATCTGCTTTCTACTTTATGCAGGGCGTTTGTTTTGCAAGTTGGGCAAGCCGAATACCAACCTTTAAAGCTTCAATGGGGCTAAACGATGCAGAATTAGGCTCTATTCTTTTTGCATTACCCGCCGGACAAATTATTACTATGTTTTTTTCTGCAAAACTTACTACACATTTTGGGAGTAAAAAAATGCTCAGAGCAACGGCGCCACTTTATGCCCTGGCTTTAACTTTTTTGGCTTTATCAACTACAGGGTGGCAGCTTGCAGCTTTTTTAGTGCTATTTGGAATAACAGGTAACCTTTGCAATATCGCCTTAAATACCCAGGGAGTTGCGGGCGAGAATTACTACGGTAAACCAATTATGAGTTCTTTCCATGGTGCATGGAGCATTGGTAATTTAGCAGGTGCATTAATTGCATTAGGGCTGGTTAATTTAAAGTTGGGCATGTATACTCATTTTTGGATTATTGCATTAATCTCTTTCACAAATATTGCATTTAATGGTGCAAAATTACTAAACTATAAAAAACCGGATGTTGCTGCGGAGAAAACAAAGTTGTTTACCATGCCGCAAGGTATCTTAATATTATTGGGTGTTATTGCATTTTGCAGTATGGCTACCGAAGGAACAATGTTTGACTGGAGCGCTATTTACTTTGAAGATGTGGTAAAGTTACCTCATAACAGAGCGATCATTGGATATGCTTCGTTTATGTTTATGATGGCAAGTGGAAGATTTTTAGGCGTATACTTAATCCAACAATTTGGGCGGAAAAAGCTGTTGCAAATTAGTGGTACAATTATATCCATTGGTATGGCACTTGCTGTAATATTTCCTAATATTATTGTTGCCATTTTTGGCTTTATGCTTATTGGTTTAGGAGTTTCCAGTATCGTTCCAATGGTTTATAGCATAGCCGGCAATAATAAAGAAGTGCCGGCAGGCAAAGCCATAACAATGGTTTCCAGCATAGGCTATTTTGCATTTTTGTTTGGCCCACCATTAATTGGTTATGTTTCGCAATTATCAAGTCTGCGTTATTCTTTTGGAATAATTTCCATTTTTGGTTTATTGATCACATTTTTAGTTACCAAGATTAAAAAGATAAATTAATGGATGGATGTGGTGCTGACCATGTATTTTTTAGTCATGTGGTGAAATAATCATTCCTTCTTAATCAGATCATATTCTTTTAAAACAGCTACAGATAATTCTATAAGCCTTAAATTTTCCTCTAAATGCCCATGCTGTACCTCCACATTCACATAGGGAATATTATTTTGCATGGCATAAACAGAAAGGGAGCCATCATTATGCGCAAACTTAGACTGAAGGATTACATTAACATTAGCTTTTTTAAAACTACTGAATAACTGGGGCTCAGTTACATAAATCAGATCATCGCCATCCATCTGAAAATTAATATATACCGAATCGGCCGTACTGGATAAATCGTATCCCGGCAGGTACGATGAAATGCCAAAACCACCATCTCCATTGTTGTGCAGCGTAAGGATATAACCTGTTGATTTGGGATCGTAAAAATTCAGGATCTGTTCGCCTGCTTTAAGTAAAGATTCTTCTACCTCGCCGGTGCTGTAAAGATTTTTTTTAAGCCGGCTGTGTACACCACTTTTTGTATAAATGGCATTAGGGTCAATCCGGTATGGATCGTCCATATAGGTAAAATTATAATCTCTGATGCTTCCGTACTGACTGTCTATAATTTCTCCGCCATACCATCTGATGTAATCAAAACCGGCTTTAATCCCTGTATCCTCATCGTCATGGACGGCTAAAAATTTTACCCCATTAGGTTTATAACTGTATTTAACCAGCTGAACTTCTAAATCGTATAGTTTTATAACTGAGGTATCGATAGACATGCCATCGAAAACAGGAGGGTGCTGGGCTTTAACAAAGAGGGTTAAGTTTATTAAAATGAGGCTTAGAATGATTTTAAACATAGTTAAATATACAATATTGACAGGCAATTTGTTTTGAAGCAGGAACACCAGAAATTTATGATTTTTTAGTGTTTCGGTTTATAATTATTAATAAAATGACTGAGTTGATAACGCCAGTAATCAGATTCATATTGTCTTTGTCCGAAAACGGAGCGTAATGCAGGTTAAACAAAAAAAGCCGCCCTTGGGTAAGGCGGCCTTTAAATTGATTGTTACTTTTTTATATTTTAATGTTCCATATCATATTCGTGAACATCTTTATGGTCATAAGGCTCAACCATTAAGTCATCAATAGTTTTACCTTTTTTGTTAAATCCTAAACGGTCTAACATATTATCGAATATCTGGTAAACTACCGGTACTACAATTAAGGTTAAGAATAACGAACTGGTTAAACCGCCTACGATAACCCATGCCAAACCATTTTTCCATTCTGCACCAGCACCGCTTGCCAATGCAATTGGAAGCATACCGAACACCATGGCAATGGTGGTCATTAAAATTGGACGTAAACGGGCATGGTTAGCTAAAATTAAAGCTTCTCTGGTAGTTTTTCCTTCGGCTTTCATGTGGTTGGTAAAATCGACAAGAATAATCGCATTCTTCGCCACCAAACCCATTAGCATAATTAAACCTAATATGGTGAAAATACCAATTGAGTTATTGGTTAAGGCCAGCGCCAGTAAAGCTCCGATTACTGCCAGTGGCAGAGAGAACATTACAACCAGTGGATAGATAAAACTATCGTAAAGCGCAACCATAATTAAGTAAACCAAAATAATCGAAGCCAGTAAAGCAATACCTAAAGTACCAAAACCTTCGGCCTGGTTCTCCTGATCACCCGCCCATGTATAACTTACACCTAGAGGCTTTTTAAGTTTGCCATTTTTCTCTAACTCTTCTAATTTAGCCTGGAAATCTCCAACGATTGTACCGGTTGGGCGACCAATTGATTGCGCATTAACTGCAACTGAAGTTGACTTGTCTTTACGCTCTAACTGACTTGGACCTGAACCTTCTGTAATGGTTGCAAACTGTGATAATTTAACTTGCTGACCGCCAGAATTTACAAATATAAGATTACGTACATCATCAATATTTTTACGGTTAAAATCCTGATACTGAATATTAATGTCGTATTCGTATTCACCTTTTCTATATTTACCATCGGTATTACCACTAAATGCAGTTTGCATAGTAGAACCAACCGTTTGAAGGGTTAAGCCCAATGCAGACATTTTATCACGGTCTACCTGAACGTTAATTTCAGGTGTACCTTTTTCTACTGATAATTTGATCTCCGTAGCACCCGAAATACCAGCCAGAACGCTTTTAGCACCTTCGGCATATTTCAGAACGCTATCCAGGTCAGAACCCATTACAACTAATGATATTGGTGCATTTTCTGCAATACCCAATATACTAATTGGCACGGTTTTAACTTTAGCACCAACCAATTCTTTGGCTAAGGCACGGCTCATCTTCGTTGCAAAGATATCAGATGAAACACCTTTACGCTGATCACGCTCAACAAGCTTTACATTAATTTCCGATTTATATGCGGTAGCCTGTGTACCACCAAAATCTCCACTTGCCTGTCCAACTGTCGTAATTAACTGCGTAATTTCTGGTTGTTTATTTAAAAAAGCTTCCGCTCTTTGCGTAAAGAAGTTGGTTTGTTCTAAAGAAGCATCTTTTGGTAATTCCAGCTGAACTAAGAACTCACCTTTATCTGATTTAGGGAAAAACTCCGAACCAATATATCCGGTTGCCAATAATCCGCAAGAACTAAAGAACATCACCACAACAATAATCAGGGTTAATGCTTTATGGTTTAACGACCAGGTTAAAATACCGGTAATCCAGTTGGTAAATTTCTTTAATTGTTTTTCAAACCAAAGGATAAAGCGACCGAAGATATTTTTACCTTCTATATGCTCCAGCTTACCAAATCTTGAGAAAATTAATGGTACAATGGTAAATGAAGCAACCAACGAAAGTAATGTAGCAATGATTACCACAATACAGAACTGACGTAAAATATTAGACACTAAACCTGTACTTACAGCGATAGGGAAGAACACCACAACAATTACAAAAGTAATGGACACAACGGTAAAACCGATTTCTCTTGTTGCATCTGATGCTGCTCTAACTTTATTTTTACCCATTTCCATGTGGCGCTGGATATTCTCCAGTACTACAATCGCATCATCCACCAGGATACCCACCACAAGGGATAGCCCTAATAATGACATTAAGTTTAAAGTAAAGCCAAATAAACTGATACCGATAAAAGTTGCAATTAATGATACCGGAATGGATACCATTACAATTAACGCATTACGTAAACTGTGCAGGAAGAAAAGCATTACGAATGCCACCAATATTACCGCAAGAATTAAATCGTGAATTACGGCATCAGCAGATTCTAATGTAAAGATCGAACTATCATTTACAATTTTAATATCTAGCTTATTCGAAGCATATTCTTTCTTTAACTGCTCAATAATGGCATGAACCCCTTTACTTACCTCTACAGCATTTGCATCACTTTGTTTAATAATTTGAATGGCAATTGCACCTTTACGATCAATACGGGCAATTTTTTCAGTTTCTTTTTGAGCATCCTGAACATCAGCAACATCACCCAGACGGATTTGAGAACCGTCTTTCCCGGTTGTTAAAACCAGTTTACGAAGTTCGTCAATGCTTTTGTATTTACCGGATAAACGGATTAAAACGTCTTGATTTTGGGTTTTAACACTACCCGTAGGGAAATCCAGATTTGAAGTTAAAATCATTTGCTGCACCTGAGGTACAGAAAGATTGTAGCCTTGTAATTTATCTGCATCTAAAGCAACCTGTATTTCACGCTCAGAACCACCAATCAGGTTTACCTGGGCAATACCACTTACCCGTGAAATTACCGGGGCAATACGTTTATCAATTAAATCATAAAAGGTAATATCATCCATGTTAGCTGATGCAGACATGGTAATTACCGGTAAGTCATCCAACGAGAATTTACTCAATGATGGTGTTTTAACATCATCCGGTAATTCTGCAAGAATAGCATTTACCTTACGTTGTGCATCATTTAAAGCAATGTCAATATTGGCTTTATCTGTTAATGTAATGGTAACTGTAGATAAACTCTCAAAAGATACAGAGTTTATTTTCTTGATATTTTCCATTGAAGATACGGCATCCTCAATTTTCTTGGTTACCGTATTCTCTACCTCATTTGGCGATGCACCCGGGTAGATGGTTGAAATAGATACTACGTTGTTTGAGAATTTTGGCAATAACTCATAACCCAACGAAAAGTAACTTAGCAAGCCCAGCAAAGTAAGTGCGGTAAAAACCACAATCACCAGCGACGGCCTTTTTATAGATATATCTGTTATCTTCATTTTCTTCTAATATTGCTCACGTTATACACGTGAAGCGAATTTATATTTGCAAAATTTGCCTTACTTAACAATGCTCACCGGAGAACCTTCAGTTAAGTTAATTTGTCCGCTGGTGATTACAGTTTCGCCTTCGTTTAATCCTTCAAGAATTTCAACGTTCTCTCCTAAAATGCGACCGGCAACAACTTTACGCAGTTTTGATGTATTGCTTGCTTTATCCAATACAAAAACCTCGTTACTGCTTACACTACCCACAAATGAAGTACGTGGAATTAAAATACTAGGTGCTTGCTGAGGGAAGTTGAATACAGCAGTGCCATACATACCTGCTTTTAAAGCGTTTTTTGCATTGTTTGCAACTTCAATTTCAATTGGGAAATTTAATGTTCCATCTGCCTTAGGTGCAATAAAGGTAATCTGACCGCTAAATTTATCTGTAGGGAATACTGAAGATTTGATGTCAATTTTATCACCAATTTTCAAATTAGCGACCTGAGATTCGTTTACATTAACTTTTAGTTTTAATCTAGAAACATCAACTATTTCAAATAACTGCGTACCCTGAGCATTTACAAAAGCCCCTATCTCAATGTATTTTTTATTTACAATACCGTTGATTGGCGATTTAATCACAGCATTACTTAATGTTTTTTGCGAAGCCTGTAAGCGAAGTTTTGCACTTCTGGTGGCTAGTTTAGCCTGGTCTAACTGTTGTTGAGTTACCCCCCCGGTTTGATAAGAACTTTGGTACCTGGCCTCGTCTCTTAATGCATTTTGATAAGTTGCTTCAGCAGTTTGTCTGTCTGTATTAATAATTTCAGCGTCAATACGAGCTAAAGATTGCCCTCTAGAAACACGATCGCCTTCTTTAACATAAATAGCAGAAATACGACCTGCATTTTCGTTTAAAAGGTTTAATTCTTGTTTAGGAATAAAGTTGCCGTTGGCACTAAAATCCAGATCTACAGCTTTTTTCTCTACTGATGCAACACGAACGGCTACAGCGCCACTACCTTTAGCAATGAATGCAGTTTTTTCTTCGTTCTTCTTTTTATTGTTGCTTAATACGTAAGCTATTGCACCAAGTGCAATAACAATTACAACGATTATGGTAATTACTCTTTTCATTTCTATTTGACTAGCGATTTAATATTTCCGTTTGATTTTATTAATTGTATTTCGGCAATTTTATAATTTAATAATGCCTGTGTATAGCTATTTTGTGCTTCTGTAAGTGAATTTTCTGTCTCCAGTAAATCCGTTAACGAAGCTAAGCCGTTATTGTAGTTGTTTTGCGTGCTTCTGTAAATTTCATCCGCAAGCTGCGCATTTTTACGTTGTGCATTAATGGTATTCAGGTTATTGCGTAATTGAATCTTTGCATTTTCATAAGCTAAATTCAATGAGTTTGTTGATTCTCTTCTGTCTTCCTGAGCTTTTTTAATGTCAATATCAGCCTGGCGAATTTTTGAACGTGTTAAAAATCCGTTAAAAATTGGTACCCTTAAAGTTAAACCTACAGCCGATGAACCAAAACCAATGGCGGTGCTGTTTGAATTTAAGAAGTCGAAACCATTACTTTGACTTGAATACGTATAATTTCCTGTTAGCGCCAGGGTAGGATAATATTCTGCTACATAAGCCTTTCTCTGCAGCGATAAAAGTTTATCCTGGTTATCTAAAAGTTTAATCTCTGTTCTGTTTGCCAGGTCAATAGAGTCTGCAAATTGTGGCAATTGGGTAACCTCTGTTAATTCAGTAAAAGGCAAACTGATTGGTGTTGAAACCGGCATACCCATTGAGAATTTTAATTGATTTTCCATCTGCGTAATGGCATTAACAATTTGTTCACGTTGTGTGTTCAAATTAGTCAGGTTTACGTTAATACGGTCAACATCAATCTTTCTGGCCAAACCATTCTTGTACTGATTAGAAACAATTTTTTCTACAACTTTAACATTTTTAATGTTAGTGTCAATTACATTTAACTGTTGTCTGTTTACCAATACCTGATAATAATTATTGGCAACCAGCTCTATAATTTGCTCCTCACTTAATTGAGAAGTAAGATTATAATACTCTTCACTCGATCTTGCAGCCTTTAAGCCTGTAAAAACCTGCTGATTGAATAGTTGCTGGGAAAGCTGAACACCGGCAGATGAATTCCATTTCTGGCCAAACTTCAGCGTTTGCAATTGTCCGCCAAAATCAACAACCTGTTGTCCGATTATTGGATTGTACGTTAAGCCGGCATTACCTGTAATTTGAGGCAAAGCCTGAGACCTTACTTCCTCAACTTTGTACCTTCCTTTTTCTATATCCAGTTTAGCCTTGCGAACATTACTGTTATTTTGAAGCGCAAAAGTAAGTGCATCTTTAAGTGTGACTTTCTGTTGCGCTGATACTAATGATGGTAGAGCAATGCCTGCAATAAGGATAAGCATTACTTTTACCGTTTTTACTCTAAGCATAATGTATTGATTTTTGTTTTTGGGTTCTTATCTGTTCCTTAATTCTTACCGGATTAAGGTTTATTCGTATTTAAATTTTTAAATGATCTCTTTTAGCATTTAAGTCCTTTAGTGAAAATGGTAGAAAGATCTTTTTGCTTTTGAGTCATTCTGGAAAGTGCCTTTTTATCTGGAAAAAGATCCTTTCCGGTTTCCATGATGCACATGTTGGTTAATCCCATTAAGCTTTCAAGATAAAGTTCAGCTATATGGTTCATGTCCTCATGGATAATCTCTTTTTTTACTTGTGCCTGGATGAATATTTGAGCAAAAAATTCTTTTTCCGAACTTTTTAATGAGGTAAGTTTTTTCTTAATTACATCATCGTTCAGTAAATCAGGAATACCTTCTGCAATTCTCAGCATGTAATATTTCTGAAAAAAGGTATTTCTGACCTCTATTGTATTGTAAAGAATATCTATAAGCGGTTGATTGGGATTATGTTTCTTTTTCAAAAGGTCGAAAAAATCATTAAAAACACGTTCAATAACACCTACAATTAAACTTTTTTTATCCGGAAAATAATAATAAAGTGAAGGCTTTGAAACGGAAAGGTCCTCAGCAATATCATTCATGGTGGTTTTGTTTATTCCAAAATGTGTAAAACGCTTTATCGCACCATCAATAATTAGTTCTCTTTTTTTATCAGCAACAATCATTTTACTTTTCTACTTTCTGACTTTTTTAATATTTTGGTCAAAAATAGTGCTAAAAAAATTATTTGTTAATCAATGACGGAGATTTCTGTCATAACCTTGCAGTTCTGTGACAATAATTCTGTTTCTGTCTGGTTTATATCTCTTTACGGCGCTTTGTTTTGTACATCGTGTCAGATTTACTAAACAGTTGAATCGTCTTATTTGGCATTATTTCTACAGAAACCCTCAGAAGATTATTTATTTTACAAGCCTTTCTTTAAGTCGTGAACCAAAAGATTATCTATTCCTTTATAAAGAACGTAACTGAAATCATTCTGCAAGTCATACACTATTTTCTTACTTTTGGACAAAATAAAAACCAACTATGTTCCATATTCAGGAAAATATTTCACTAAAGCCATACAATTCGTTCGGTATAGATGTTAAAGCAAGTTTTTTTGCAGAGATATTTAGTGAAAATGATTTAAAAGCACTTTTTGAATCAGAAATTGTAAAATCCAACCTGATTTTGATTATGGGTGGTGGAAGCAATATGCTTTTTACGAAAGACTTTGATGGTTTGGTTGTAAAAATGAGTATTAAAGGAATTTCCAATGAAATTGCTGGTGAAACCGTTAAAGTGACTGCCGGAGCAGGAGAAGTTTGGAACGATCTGGTAAATTATTGCGTTGAACATGGTTTTGCCGGTATAGAAAATTTAAGTTTAATTCCAGGTACGGTTGGTGCATCGCCCATACAAAATATTGGAGCTTACGGCGTAGAACTAAAAGATGTGTTCGAAAGCTGCACCGCTTTTGAAATTGAAACCGGAACTTTTAAAACCTTTAATTACGAAGAATGCCATTTTGGTTATCGTGAAAGTGTTTTCAAGGCACGGTTAAAAGGAAAATATATTATTACTTCAGTTACTTTTAATTTGAGCACGCAGCCTAACATCAATACTTCTTATGGAGCTATTGAGGCAGAGCTTGAAAAAAGAGGTGTCCAAAAACCCAACATTGCAGATGTTTCTGCTGCGGTTTCGCATATCCGTGTCAGTAAATTACCGGATCCATCAACCATTGGTAATGCAGGGAGTTTCTTTAAAAACCCGGTTATTGAAAAGTATGAATTTGCAGATGTTGTGGCAAATCACCCCGATGTTGTGCATTATCCTACAGCAGAGGGGAAGGTTAAACTGGCCGCCGGCTGGCTGATTGAACAATGTGGTTGGAAGGGCAAAATTGTTGGTGAAACCGGTACCTGGAAAAACCAGGCACTTGTTTTGGTTAATCATGGAAATGCGACCGGAAAGGAAGTATACCAATTATCTGAACAGATTATAGACAGTGTAAAGTCTACTTTTGGAGTCACTTTAGAACGTGAAGTAAATATTTTGTGACGAAAAGCAGCCTCAACGGCTTGTCATGGTTTTGCTGCCTCATAAATGTTTTTTGGTATTAAGTTTGTTTGGTTTTAAATGAAATATTGGACAATTCATTTGTTTATTAAATCTTACCTAAAGCTAAAACATCATGACAAAATTTGAATTCAATCATCTGGTTAACCATCACTCGGTATCTCTTAGATCTTATGCTTTAAACTTTACAAAAGATGCTGAAGACGCAAATGACCTTGTGCAGGATACGATGCTTAAAGCGATTACGTACTATAATAAGTTTAAAGAAGGTACGAATTTAAAAGGATGGTTGTTTACAATAATGAAAAACACTTTCATTAATAATTATCGTCGTTTGGTTAAAACTAATACCTTAATTACGCAAAGCGAAGACATATCATCAGCAAACCTTTCTTATAGTGCCACAAAGAATGATGCTGAAAGCAAATTTGTACTGGGAGATATTAACAAAGCATTATCTCAGTTACCAGAAGAATATTATGTGCCATTTATCCGCTATTTTGAAGGTTATAAATACCATGAAATTGCTGATATGTTACACATTCCGATTGGAACAGTTAAAACCAGGATTCATGTGGCAAGAGGAATTCTTAAAAAATACCTGAAAACGTATTCTAAAGAAATTCAAATTGCTGAAATGGTTTCATAACCTTAAATAATAATGAAAGCCCGGTTTATCCGGGCTTTTTTATTTTTAGTTCGTCAAGATCTTTTTATTTGAAAAAAGGAAAGTGCTTAAAAAGCAAAAGGCCTGGAAACTTCCGGGCCTTTTTGCTTATCATATATTTGGTTAGTTGATTCTTATTTTGTATTTCAACATCCTTCTCTCTAATTCCGAAACACCTGCTGATTTAAATTTTATTGTCTTTTTTAAAGGGTAAATGCAGTATTTTTGTTTTGTGGTTATAAAGATAAGCGAAATTTTAAATTTGTCAAGCCTTTTTTAATTTTTTTATTATTTCCCGGGCAGCCACTTGTCCGGATATGATTGCAGGAGGCACTCCGGGCCCAGGAATGGTTAGCTGACCTGTATATAAAAGATTTGCTACCTTACTTCTCATTTTCGGTTTCAAGAAAGCGGTTTGTGCTAAGGTATTAGCTAATCCATAAGCATTTCCTTTAAACGCATGATAATCCTCCCCAAAATCATCCATGGCATAACTGCGTTTAAACAGTATATTATCTTTAATGTCATTTCCCGTTAAATCTTTGAAGCGGCTAACCAGTAAATCAAAGTATTTCTCTCTTTCTACCTCGCTATCTGTTAAATCAGGAGCCAATGGAATCAGGAAAAATAAATTTTCGCATCCTTCAGGAGCTACTGTTGAATCTGTTACCGAAGGACAACAAACATAAAATAAAGGTTTTGATGGCCATTGCGGACGGCTATAAATTTCTTCAGCATGCAGATCAAAATTTTCATCAAAAAACAAATTGTGGTGCAAAATGTCTTTTAACTTTTTATTTAACCCAATATAAAATAATAAGCAGGATGGTGCCATGGTTCTTTTATCCCAGTAAGCTGCACTATAATTCTGGTATTGTGGTTCGAGTAATTTTTGATCAATATGATGATAATCCGCATTACCCACAACGAAATCCGTTTTGAAATTGCCTTGTCTGGTCTGGATTTCTTCAGCCCGGCCATTGTTAACCTTTATTTTGGTTACTTCTGTATTGAAAACAAATTTTACACCCTGCTCTTCTGCAATTTGTTGCATGGCTTCAACAATTTTGTGCATCCCGCCAATCGGGTACCAGGTGCCTAAAACTAAATCGGCATAATTCATTAAACTATATAAAGCTGGTGTGTTTTGAGGGGTAGCCCCCAAAAATAAAACCGGAAACTCTAAAAGCTTCCGCAGTTTGTCATTTTTAAATAAGCGGTGTACATGTTTTCGCATATTGCCCAACAGCTGTAATTTAATGCCGCTTATGGCCAGTCGTGGATCGAAATATTCTAGTACGCTATGCGAAGGCTTGAACACATATTCGTTCATTCCCACATCATATTTGTATTTCGCCTGGGCTAAAAAAACATCAAGATTTTTACGGCTTCCTGGTTCTAAAGTTTCAAAAAGCTGGTAAAGTGCTTCCAGCGTTGCCGGAACATCAATAGTATCTGCTTTACCAAAATAAATCCGGTAGGCTGGACTTAATCTTTCCAGTTGGTAAAAATCTGAAGCCGTTTTGTTAAACAACTTGTAATAATTTTCAAAAACATCAGGCATCCAATACCAGCTTGGACCCATATCAAATGTAAAACCATCTTTTTCCCAGGTACGTGCCCGGCCGCCCGACATATCGTGTTTTTCAATTACCGTAACATCACAACCGTTTTTAGCCAGTAAAGCGGCAGCAGATAATCCGGCGAAACCGGCACCAATTACCGTTACAACAGGTTTTTTATTCATTGATATAAATAAAGCAAATAAATGGGAATTTGTTTGTATAATGTTGATAACCGATAAACTAAAGAAAATTATCCCTCAAAAACTATAGTCCTGTAAAATGGTATGTTTTGTTATTTTTGCCGGATACATGACTAAATTGAAAACCATATTTTTATTGCTTTGCGTTATAACAGGCAATTTTTGCTATGCACAACTTAATCATAAGGAAATAGCCATCTTAAAAACCAATATGGTTAAAGCGGTGGAGAATTCTAAATTAACAGACTCTCTTTTTAAAAAATTAAATCTATTACCCAATAAAACAGCATTAATTACGGCCTATACCGGAACATTGGAAGCGCTGAAGGCCAAACATTCATGGAATCCTTACAATAAGATAAAATTTGTAAGCAGGTCGCTCAAAACAATGAAAAAAGCGATAGCCATGGATAAGGAAAACATGGAAATCCGTTTTATGCGTTTTTCGATAGAACATTTTACACCTGCATTTCTGGGTTTCAGTAAAGATTTGGATGTGGATAGAAAGGAAATTGTAAAGCAATATCAAAATCATAACTTTGGGAGCACTGATGAAGAACTGATTAAAAATGTTGCTAAGTTTATGATTGACAGTAAACGTTGTACGGCACAGGAAATTAAAATATTCCAAAAACACTTATAAATGAACTATACTTATTTACTTATTAATCTTGCTGTACTATTTTTTCCACTGGTTTTATCTTTCGATAAAAAGGTTCATTTTTTTAGTAAATGGAAGTTCGTGCTGCCCGCAATTTTGTTAACCGGTGCTGTTTTCCTGGCCTGGGATCTTTTGTTTGTGAAATTAGATATCTGGTCATTTAATCCAAAATATATTACCGGAATAAACTTATTAGGCTTGCCGATTGAAGAAATTTTATTCTTTTTAACGGTGCCTTATGCCTGCATCTTTATTTATGAATGTTTAAACGCCTATTTTCCAGCTAATGGTTTAGAAAAATACAGTCTGGCAATAAGCAACCTGGTTTTGGGCCTGTGTGTAGCAATTTTGTTTTTTGGCTATAGTAAGTGGTATACACTCATCAACTTCGGCTTTTTATTTATTGTGCTGGCCTATGTAGAATACGTCAATAAAAAAATCAGGTTTATGTACCGGTTTTACAGGGCCTACCTGGTTTCATTAATTCCTTTTTATATCGTTAATGGTTTTTTAACCTCTATTCCGGTTGTGCTTTATAACAGTAAAGAAATATTAGGCATGCGGGTTGGAACAATTCCTTTTGAGGATCATTTTTACCTGATGGCTTTATTGCTGATGAATGTTTATCTGTATCAATTTTTTAAAAGTAGGGTAGCCCGTTAATGGATTTGCCTGTATACACCAAACAACAGCTTGCATTGCGCAACGGGCAGGATAAACCTCAAATTTGGGTGGCCTATAAAGGATTTATTTACGAAGTAACCGAAAGCCGTTTATGGCGAAATGGTAAACATTATGAACATTGGGCAGGGCAGGATTTAACTGATGAAATGCCTGATGCACCACATACCGAAACCGTTTTTGAAAAGTTTACCATTATCGGTGTTTTAAAGTAAGCTAAAGTTTGATTAGTGTAGTGTGCTTTGAATCTTTAAATTCCGAAGATCTTTTACCAAACATTTTTGAAAACGTACTGCTGAAAGAGGGGATGCCTTTATAACCAACCGAATAGGCGATTTCGCTAATGATTAAATCGCTTTCTAAAAGTTTTTCCATTGCCTTCGTCATCCTCATCAGTTTTAAATATTGAAAAAAAAATATTTAATGCCGATTGAAAAATTCTGGATAAGTTCTTTCGCTAAAACCATTGGCTGCGGTTACACTTTCCAGGTTAAGCAAATCATCTCCGGCATTTAAATTAATGTAAGCCAGAGCTTGCAGCCTGTAATCAGTAAACAATTATTAGCGTTAAAGGTAAGCACCCGGCACCGGCTGGGTTTTAATAGGAGAGGGCCGTTTACCGGCCCTCCAAATTTATTTATGCTTCAATTGTGAACGCACTTAAATTCACAAATTGATTAATTCTATCCGCTACTTCTTTGTCTGTTAAGTTTAGCAACCTTTCATTTCCAAATTTCTCTACACAAAATGAAGCCAATGCAGAACCGTAGATAATTGCATTTTTCATATTGTTGAAATTAATGGTTCCAACTTTGGCTAAATAACCAATAAAACCACCGGCAAAAGTATCACCAGCACCTGTTGGATCAAAAACCTCAGCTAAAGGTAAGGCTGGTGCAGAAAAAATCTGATCTTCATTGAATAACAAAGCACCATGCTCGCCTTTTTTAATAATTAAATATTTTGGGCCCATGGCTAAAATTTTCTTAGCGGCTTTAACCAAAGAGTACTCACCTGAAAGTTGACGGGCTTCTGCATCATTAATGGCTAAAACATCAACCATTTTAATGGTTTTCAACAAATCATCCATCATAATGTCCATCCAGAAATTCATGGTATCCATTACGATTAATTTGGGGCGGTTTTTTAAACGGTTAATTACCGTTTGCTGAACAATAGGCGTTAAGTTACCCAGCATTAAATATTCGCAATCCTGATAACTATCCGGAATAATCGGATCAAAATTTTCCAATACATTTAATTCAGTCACTAAAGTATCGCGACTGTTCATGTCGTTGTGATATTTACCTGACCAGAAAAAAGATTTTTCTCCGGCTTTAATCTGTAAGCCTTCTGTGTTAATGCCATGTTCGGTAAAAGTATCTATTGCCTCTTTAGGGAAATCGTCGCCTACAACGCCAACAATTTTTGTGTTTTTATAGAAGTAAGAAGCGGCTAAACTTGCGTAAGTTGCTGCCCCACCAACAATTTTATCCGTTTTCCCGAAGGGAGTTTCAATAGCATCGAAAGCTACACTACCTATGATTATCAGGCTCATATAAATTATTTTAAATTATTTTAATTTTTTTTCTCTGCAAATATTGCATAAATAATTTAAAAGCCCTAATATTGCATTCCCAAAACGAACAAGGGTATATGTACTAAAAAGCACATTTAGACTTGATTTTGGGAAGACCAGCACTCCTTCTTAGCTCAGCTGGTTAGAGCATCTGACTGTTAATCAGAGGGTCGCTGGTTCGAGCCCAGCAGAGGGAGCAGATTAAAAGCCTTATAATGAAAGTTGTAAGGCTTTTTTTGTGTGCTTAATTTTAACTATTAAAGAGGAGTTAATCTATCAATTTAGTGGAATGTATGACATTAATGAGGTACCTAGATTGTTAAATAACCAACGAATATAAGTGTTTGATGAAGTTGTATCTTAATTAACTTATTGATAATCAGTTATAAATTGGTGTGGTAGTTTTTAAGTTTTCCTGAAAAGCTGCTTTATTTTGAAAAAAACATCTATTTTTTGCATAAATAATTTAAAATCCCTAATATTGCAATCCCAAAACAAACAGGGCTAAAGGTGCTGAAAAGTACATTTAGACTTGATTTTTGGAAGACCAGCACTCCTTCTTAGCTCAGCTGGTTAGAGCATCTGACTGTTAATCAGAGGGTCGCTGGTTCGAGCCCAGCAGAGGGAGCGAAAGCCCATCACAATATCGTGATGGGCTTTTCTATTTTTAGCTAATTTTCAAATCGTTGAATAAAGTAAATCAAGCTATATTTTCGTTTAGAGCCTAGTATCTCTGTCCGGACTGAAAAAATAGAAAAAATCTGGAACTATTTTTTTGCCTCGATGCAGCTGAATGAGGCCAGTTTATTGGTTTTACTGGATGGTATACATTAATTAGAGCGTTTTAAATACTGTTGTTTCAACTTTAGAATTCTGTCTTAAGACCTGGATATATTTTTTGCGCATTGGCATAATAAAGCTTGTAGAGTACCTCCTCAGGTAGTTCAATCCCTCTAAAAACACCTTGTACCTCTATAGAATCACATTGTTTATTTGTAGTGAAATACTTCCAGTCATTAACTAAAGAAGTTATAAGTTTTTCGGGATTGTTATAAGCATCTGTTCCATACATGATGCGATCAGCATATTTAATGAAAAAATTCCGTACACCCTCATAATCGTTAACGGACTGCATCTGTAAATGCCCTAAACGGGAAGATAAATCAACGTAGAAGTTAGAATATTGATCAAAACGGTTTGCAAGCTCTTTGTAACTCCATTCTAAGCTTCCCAGATGAGCGCCTATTAGCTTGAGTTTGGGGTATTTAGATATTAAATAATCTCTTGCCTCTATCTGGTGTTTGTATGTAGGGATTTCAGGATGTAAATACGCATGAAATTCAGGATTTTTAATGTAATAAGCTTTATTACGCTCCGAGGTCATTTCTTCCACAGGTAATCAGCAATTTTTCGGTTCACCCAAATGTGTGAGCACTGGAATGTTATTTTCGCTCAAATAGATGAAGAGAGGATCAAAAAATGGGTCATTAATCATCAGAAATGATTGATCATCAGGTTTCAATATCTCCATTCCAATATTTTTCCAGATTTTAATACCAACTGCCCCCTGATTAATCGAATTTTTTAGATGTTCGAATACATAGCTATACCAATTCGGGTTCTCCCAACCTTTCATCTCAAAACTGGCAATATAGGCGAAATGCTCAGGAGCTTTTTTAATATATGCTAAAGCCACACTTTCCTGAATTTCCATGGGAGGAAACACGCTCGCATTTGTATTGATATTAATGTATTTTACATGATAGTCTTTCGCTATTTTCTCATATATAGGATCATAAAAAGTCGAGTGAAAATGCGCATCTATTTTTGGGAAAGTTTCAAGTTTAAGCATAAGAATTTGTACCTAAAGCCATTCTGTAAACATTGGTCTCCTTTGGTTGAAAGCCGGTTTTTTTGTATAAATTATTAGCCGCAACTCTAGCAGGCGATGATGTTAGATTTAAAACATCCACATTATGCTGTTTGGCGAATTGGATAGCAAATGTTATTAGATTCTCGCCAATACCTTGTCCTCTAAAAAGGTCATCAACAGCAACATCTTCAATCCAAGCTTTCTTGCCAGTTGGCGACTGATAAATTCCTATCGTCAACATACCAATACATACATCGTGGACACTAGAAGCGAAAAAAAGATAACTGTTTTCAGACGATATTATTTCTTTTAACTGGTACTCGGATATACTGCTTTCGCAACCTTGTAATGATTTTAAGAAATGCTCAACTGTATTTCTTATTTCATGATTATAGCTCTTAATCTCTTTAATCTGTAAGTTCATTTTAAAATTGATAATTCGTTAACATCGCAGTTGGTTTTAAACTAGAGAGCATGTAACTAGATGTTGTATGTAAAAGTATTTAATAATCATCAATGATTTTTGGTTATTTTAACGCAAACGTTTGATTTATATTCAATTAACCGAGAGAGCCAACAATAATAATTAGGTATTTTAATTTACTTCTTTATTCATTAAAAAAGATGATGACCTACTTATTGATGCTAATAAGAATACATTAATAATAATCAAAAAAAGTTACGGGTAATTTTACCTTATTAAAGGTTTGGTTCATTCATCTAAAACCTCGTTACTACCGTAAAATCCCTATTATTTTTCCAATTTGTAAATTTTGCAATGATTTCTCCTAATAGCCTGTCAATTTTTTATTTATATCGGTTTTTTCTAGAGGTAAATCCCAAATCGTTGTAATACTTAAGATCGGTAAAGAGATTCTTGGAAAAATATAGCGTCTCGGGAACAAAACATATAAGCCTTACCAAATCTGGTAGGGCTTTGTTGTTTATAGATTTTGATCAGCTTCAATTGGTTTAGCTGCCTAATGTGTTGAGAAATCTGATGCTAGCGTACAGAGTAGCATGGTCAGTATTTTATTTGCTTTTTATACCTGTGCCAATAACATTGCCATATTGAAGCATCTCCAGTTTGGTGTCTCCGTTTTCTAGTTTTGTGAATTTTAAAATACCATCAACGCCTCCCTGACTTATTCTGCTAAATTCATTCGCCGAAACCGGAAAAAATCTCATGTCCCATTTTACTTTTGGTGTGTTATAAAACAAGTGTCCATTTTTATAGGTCAGAATATGCGCTTCCTCTTTATCCTTTTCGTCTAAATAAGTTCCTGCGTATTTCTCCATTTCCGATTGCGGAATATTTATCTTACTTCTATATTCAGTTACTACAGGTTTATTGTCTAAAATCTGACTGATATTATTAAATGAATAAGTGCCCATTTTAAAGTTTTGTAAAATAATAATGGTTCTGTCTTTAGGCATATTATGATATATAAATGAGGCGTAACCGTCCCAGGATCCTGTATGCCCAAAAGAAAATTTATTTTCGCCTTTTGAAACATCTAGTCCGAAACCATAAGGAATGTTTTTGCCTTTTGTGGTTTTAGTAATTTCTGTCATTTGATTAAAGTCTTCAGCAGAAATGAAGCTATTGCTTTTTAAAGCGTTTATCCATTTAAGTAAATCTTCTGCTGTAGAATTTACCTTTGCACTGCCTACAATTCCATCCAAATAATAAACCATTTTTTCATCATACCCAGGATTTTCAGAGGTTACTTTTTTGAAACTATCCCTAGCCCAAACGTATCCAATTGCGTAGTTTGTTATTTTCCTTGGAGATTGCCTTCTGTTGTAAACAAATGTATTTTTCATTCCAAGTGGAACGAAAATATTTTCCTTCAGAAAAGTTGCATAATCTTCGCCCGAAACCCGCTCAATTATGGAGGCCAGTAAGGCATAATTGGTATTGCAATATCTATGATTTGTGTTTGGCTTAAAGTTTAACGTATCTTTTCTTTTAGCATAAAAATTTATTAAATCTTTATTAGTTGCAATCTTTGTACTGTCCCATTCTTTTCTCATGGCATCTAAATATTCAGGAACACCACTGGTATGTCTGAGAAGATTGTAAATGGTAACGTCATTCCAGAAAGATAGTTCAGGGATGTATTTCGATAATTGATCATTATAGCTTAGTTTCCCCTGTTTTGCCAATAGAAGGATTCCCATTGCCGTAAATTGTTTAGAGCAGGAACCCAGTTCAAAAATAGTTGTAGAAGAATTTAGCGCTTTTGAGTTTTCATCACGATAACCATAACCTTTTTTGAAAACAACCTTGCCCTTATCGGCAATTAATACTGTTCCGTTAAATTGATTTTGTTTGTATAAAATAGTGAAAATACTGTCTAACTGTTTTTCTTTATTTTTCGTTTGTGCATTGCAGAAGTTAACTGCGATTAGTAGTAAAAATGTGAATTTGAGGCTTTTCATTTAAATTTTGGTTTTATAATTTGATTGGTTGCTTTATTTGTCTACGAATTTGTTCGTAATCAAATGTACGAATGTATTCGTACAATCAAAATGTTTTGGTGAAATTTTAAATAAATGGAGTTTATTAGAAAAAATTTTCATTAAAATTTGCGTAGTTAAATGGCTACGTTTATATTTGTAGTCAAATAGCTACATAATGAATTTAAGACGAGATGTATTTCAGGCCATAGCCGACCCCACAAGAAGGGCTATACTTTTATTACTTGCTTCGCAGGCGATGACGGCAGGGGCAATAGCCACAAACTTTGATACTGCAAGGCCAACCGTTTCAAAACATTTGCAAATACTTACGGAGTGTGCTTTGCTGGAGCAAAAACAAAACGGCAGAGAGATTTACTATACCATTAATGCTAAAAACATGAAAGAAGTAGCCGATTTTATTGAACCGTTTCGCAAAATGTGGGACGACAGATTTAATAAACTGGAAGCCATTATGAAAAACTATAAATAAATTGATATGGAATTGAAAACAAAGATCAATGCCGAAAAGGATAAACAGGAACTGATGATTACCAGGGAATTTGACCTGCCGGTAGAATTACTTTTTAAAGCCTATGCAGAAGCTGATATAGTAGAGCAGTGGATGGGGACAAAAGTGTTGAAATTGGAAAGTAAAAAGTATGGTAGTTATCAATTTGAAACCAGTAATGCTCAGGGAAACGTCGTATTTAAGGCCAATGGAGTAATTCATGAATTTGTTCCGAATCAAAAAATCACCCGGACTTTTGAGATGGAGAATACACCTTTTGCTACCCAGCTCGAGTTCCTGGAGTTTGAAAAACTTACCGAAAATACCTGTAAACTCAATATACACATTATATATAAATCGCTTGCACTCCGGGATCAAATGCTCGCTTTGCCTTTTGCGCAGGGTTTAAACATGGCGCATAATCGCCTCCAGGATGTGGTAAATCAATTAAAATAATATGTTATGACAAAGACAAATAAAATTATCTATTGGATTTCGACCATCTGGCTCGCATTAGGGATGGCATCAACCGGAATAGTCCAGTTATTAAAAGTAAAAAAAGAAGTAGATAACATTACGCAATTAGGTTATCCGATATATTTCTTAACGATAATAGGCATCTGGAAATTTTTGGGCGTTGTGGCGGTGCTTATTCCTAAATTTACCTTGTTGAAGGAATGGGCTTATGCAGGTTTTTTCTTTGCCATGTCGGGAGCTACAATTTCGCATATTGCATCGGGTAATTCCATAAAAGATATGGCACCTTCATTATTATTGCTAATCCTGACTGTGGTTTCATGGTATTTCAGGCCGGCAAATAGAAGAATTATTCCGGTTAACCAATAAAATGAATGGTATGAACCCTAAAGTTGATTTTTATTTTGAAAAAGCCAAAAAATGGCAGAAAGAAATCAGGAAATTAAGAACGATTGCACTTGGTTGTGGGCTAACAGAAGAATTGAAATGGGGTGTTCCCTGTTATGTGTTTCAAAAAAATAACATCGTATTAATACATGTATTTAAAGAATACTGTGCGTTTTTGTTTTTTAAAGGTGCTTTGTTAAACGATGCTCATAACATTCTGATTCAGCAAACAGAGAATGTACAAGCCGCACGCCAAATCCGGTTTACCAATATCCAGGAAATAATTGAGCAGGAATCTATCCTGAAAGCCTATATTTTTGAGGCGCTTGAAGTAGAAAAAGCTGGCTTGAAAATAGAATTTAAAAAGACTGCAGAATTTACAATGGCTGAAGAATTTCAAAAGAAACTGGATGAAATTCCGGCCTTAAAAACAGCTTTTGAGGCATTAACACCGGGACGACAAAGGGCTTACATGCTACATTTTTCTCAACCCAAACAATCTAAAACCCGTGAGTCGAGGGTTGAAAAATACCTGTCAAAAATTCTAACTGGCAAGGGGCTGGATGATTAATTCGGACAGAAAAATCATTCCGGCCTTTGTGCCTTAATCAGAATTTTATACATTTAATAAGCTATAAGGAGCGCTTATCTGTAAGCTTCCATAACCAAATAGTAGAATTAACGTGTAATAGAATGAAAAAGACAGCTTTAATAATTTTAGGATTTGCAGCCGCATTTAGTCTGGGCTTTTTCTTTAAAACCATCTTTAACAAACAAACAACTAACCATATTGATGTTAAACAAGTGGATAATGTCAAAATTAAACAAGAGAAAAATATGAAATTAGGAGCATTTTCAATCAGCCTGAGCGTTAAAGACCTCAACGTTTCAAAACAATTTTACGAAAACCTTGGCTTTGTAGTCTTTGCAGGTGGCATGGAAAAAAATTACCTCATCATGAAAAATGAGAATGCACTTGTCGGGCTATTTCAGGGGATGTTTAAAGGCAATATTTTAACGTTTAATCCGGGTTGGGATGAAAATGCCAATAACATCGAAAAATTTGATGATGTCCGCGAAATTCAGAAACAACTTAAAAGTAAGGGGCTAACGGTAAATCCTGAGGCAGATGAGCAGACTACCGGACCTGCAAGTTTAATGGTCACAGACCCGGACGGAAATGTAGTGCTAATTGATCAGCATCGCTAATGGAAAAAAAGTAAGGGCATGGCAAACAGATCGCTAAGGATTACTAAAATATTAAACGCACCAATTGATTTGGTTTGGAAAGTATGGACAGATCCCGTGCATATTGCAAATTGGTGGGGACCCATTGGATTTACCAATACGATTCATAAAATGGATTTGATTGCAGATGGAGAGTGGTGCCTGACCATGCACGGCCCTGACGGCAAAAACTATCCAAATAAAAGCGTGTTTTTAGAAATTATACCCTCTAAAAAGATTGTGTTTCAGCACTTCAATCCCAATTACCTTGCTACAATTGTTTTTGAGTCTAAAGAAAGCCAAACTTTAATGGAATGGACAATGTTGTTTGAAACAAATGAATTATTTGAAACGGTAGTTAAGGTTTTTAAAGCTGATGAGGGCTTGAATCAAAATGTAGAAAAGTTAGAAACTTATTTAAAACGGATGTATGAAGAACAATAAAAAACAGTTATCGCCTGCGCTGAGTGAAGAGCTGCTTGATTTGTTGAAAAAACGCTTTGAGCAGAACCAAAATCGTCATAACGGAATTGATTGGAGCAAAGTACAAGCTAAGCTGGAAGCTAATGCGGAACAATTATGGTCATTAAATGAAATGGAAATGACCGGTGGAGAACCCGATGTTGTGGGCTATGATAAAAAGACAGACGAATATATTTTTTACGATTGTGTGGCTGAAAGCCCTAAAGGACGCAGAAGCATTTGCTATGATCACGAGGCGTTAGAAGCGAGAAAAGAACATAAACCGGAAAACAGTGCTGTTGAGATGGCAAAAGATATGGGTGTGGAAATTTTAACTGAAGTGGAATATCGTGAACTGCAGGAATTGGGGAAATTTGATACAAAAACCTCAAGCTGGATCATTACATCTGCTGACATCAGAAAACTTGGCGGTGCGCTGTTTTGCGATCGCCGCTACAATACTGTTTTCGTGTATCATAACGGTGCTGAATCTTATTATGCTGCCAGAGGATTCCGGGCTTCGCTGAGGGTGTAAATGCCTGATTTTACAATAATTTTTGGTAGCAAAAAAAACGGAGTCCGGGGCGTTTAGCAAGTGTAATTTCGCCACTAAACTGATAACCAAGTTTTGGAAAAAGGGCCTGAGTTGCCATATTTTCACTATTGGTATCCACTCTTAAAATGTTAATACCACAGGCTTTTGCTACAACTTCTGCCTGTTCCATTAAACCCCTGGCAATACCTTTGCCCTGTTGATCCGGATCAACAGCTAAACGATGCGTAACAATGGCCTTCTCATTTATGTTCCAGCCCGCATCCGCATATTCAGGATCCTGATCTGTTGTAATTGCAGAAACGCCAACAACCACATTTGCTATTTCTGCTACCCATAACTGGCCGATAGAAATATCGCTGGCAAATACTTCCGGATTTGGATAATCATCTCCCCATTGAAAATTTCCTGCAGCACGCATCAGCGGAATTACCTTGCTTACAAGCTGCATAATGTTGGGTATATCCTCGCTTATGGCTATTCTTATGATCATAGGGGCAAAGATAACAGAATAGAGAAAATCAAAGCGTAAAACAGGTCATCCGGATTTCAAAATGATGTAAAAGTGAGCAGTTGAAAACCTTTCAAAAGCATTAAAGTTTTTTAAAGCAATACGGATGAAAGGATTAATTTTAAATATTATTTGGAATTATTCTAAATAATGTGATATTTGCCTTAATCTCAAAGATTAAGACATAGCCTATGTGTAATACAACCATTCTTGTTCAAAAAGGAAATATTTCCATCACACGGAATGCCGCAATTGTAAAGTATTGAACATTTGGCGTGCAGGTGTACTTATGAATTTCTCTTTTAGCCAGTTTGATACTTTTAACCAGGCCACCCGGAAACTCAATTTTGACGATTATTTAGAAACAGCTCCTAATGGAGATGAAATTGTGATCCTTTCTACACCATTTCCTGATATTAGTTTGGTGTTTACCCGTGACGAGTGGGAAATCTTTTTTGCAGCGATACAAGAAGCCGTTTACATGCAGCAAATTTATAGTTTGGTACATGGTTAATCAGAAAAACAGCTATTTATTTTAGGGATAAAATGGAAACTTCTGACATTTAGATTTCTTAGCGCTTTCTTTAATACCTTTGTGCTGAATAACCTGTATAAGATTATCATTACGCTTTTTATTCCTTAATGAAACCATACTTACAAATCTTCGATTTTTCGAAAAAGATAAACTATAAAACCGAGGTTTTAGCTGGGTTGACGGTGGCAATGACCATGATTCCTGAATCATTATCGTTTGCCATTTTAGCCGGATTTCCACCGCTTACGGGTTTGTATGCTGCTTTTATAATGGGTTTGGTTACGGCCGTTTTAGGTGGAAGACCGGGTATGGTTTCGGGTGGTGCGGGTGCAACAGTAATTGTACTGATTGCTTTAATGAAAACGCAGGGCATTGAATATGTATTTGCTGCAGTGGCTTTAGCAGGTATTTTCCAGATTTTAGTGGGATTGTTTAAATTGGGAAAATTTATCCGACTCGTTCCTCAACCTGTTATGTTCGGCTTTGTTAATGGTTTGGCAGTTGTTATTTTTATGTCGCAACTGGAGCAGTTTAAAACAGTTGTTAATGGCCAGGTAACCTGGATGAACGGATCGCCATTTTTAATTATGCTTGGTTTAGTTGCGCTAACCATTGCCATCGTAATTATCTGGTCTAAAATAACAAAGGCTGTTCCAGCATCATTGGTGGCCATTATTATAGTTTTTCTTATTGTTTTAGGCTTTGGAATTCACACTAAACTGGTTAAGGATATCGCTTCAGTCAGTGGTGGCTTTCCTCCCTTTCATATTCCTGCTATTCACTTTAATCTGGATACCCTTAAAATTATTTTACCTTATTCTTTGATTATGGCTGGCGTAGGTTTAACAGAGGGATTATTAACCTTAAATCTGGTTGATGAAATTACCCAAACCAAGGGAAATGGAAACAGGGAAAGTATTGCACAGGGAACAGCCAATATTTTGAATGGTTTTTTCACCGGAATGGGCGGTTGCCCGATGATTGCTCAAACCCTTGTTAATTTATCTGCAGGAGCAAGAGCCAGGTTATCCGGAATTATAGCGGCATTAACCATTTTGTTAATTATTTTAATTGGTGCTCCAATAATAGAACGTGTGCCAATGGCCGCTTTAGTGGGCGTAATGGCCATGGTAGCCATTGGTACCTTTGAATGGATGAGTTTTAGGGTGATTAACAAAATGCCTAAACAGGATGTATTGGTAGGGATATTAGTTGCGGCAATTACCATTTGGCTTCATAATTTAGCTTTAGCAGTGTTAATTGGAGTAATTCTTTCTGCATTGGTTTTTGCATGGGAAAGTGCAAAGCGCATCAGGGCAAAAAAATATATCGATACGGAAGGTATAAAACATTACGAAATCTTTGGCCCTTTATTTTTTGGCTCCGTTACGGCTTTTAATGAAGAATTTGACCTGGCTGCAGATCCTGATACTGTAATGGTAGATTTTAAAAGAAGCAGGATTTATGATATGTCGGGCATTGATGCCGTAAATAAACTAACGGAAAGATATGCTAAAGCGGGCAAAAAACTTCATTTAAAACATTTAAGTGAAGATTGCAGGCTTTTATTGAAAAATGCCGGCGATGTAATCGATGTTAATATTATGGAAGATCCTACTTACCGGATTTAAAGGATTATTTAGCTGATGTTAAAAATCAAATTCCAGTTGGTTGTTTTCTATTTTATCTTCGGCTATTTCTTCATAAAAGCGTGAAAGTGTAATACCGAGCAAACGTACTTCAGTGCGACCGATATCAGCCTCGTTTAATAACTTAATGGCTTCACTATAAATCTGTTTAGCATCGTTAAAAGCAATGGCAAACGATCGGCTGCGGGTGATGATTTTGAAATCAGCAAATTTTATTTTTAGCGTCAGCGTTTTACCTTTAAGCTGATATTTTTCCAGTCGTTTGCTTACAATCTCACTTATCTGAAGCAACAAGCCATGCATTACCGAAGTTTCGTTGGTATCTGCTGAAAATGTATCTTCAGCCCCAACCGATTTGGTTTCACGGTCTGGCCTTACGGGACGCTCATCAATGCCACGCACTACTTTATAATAAAACTTGCCTGACTTACCGAACTGTGCAATGAGTTGCTGCTCTGTTAATTTCTTTAAATCGGCCCCGGTATTAATTTGCATCGCCTTCATTTTAGCTGCTGTTACTTTGCCCACACCAAAGAATTTTTCTACAGGCAATTTCTCCATAAAGCGTTCTATTTTTGACGGACCAATAAAAGTTAAGCCATCCGGTTTATTCATATCGGACGCAATTTTGGCGACAAATTTATTAACTGACACACCCGCAGAGGCAGTTAAATTAAGTTCGTTTTTTATGGCATCTTTAATCGATTTGGCAATATCAATGGCCGAGCCAATGTTTAATTTATCTTCGGTAACGTCCAGATAGGCCTCATCCAAGGATAAAGGTTCAATTAAATCAGTGTAACGGCTAAATATCTCCCGAATGCTTTTTGAAGCGGCAGTGTAAGCATCAAATCTAGGATAGACAAAAATAGCAGTCGGGCATAATTGGTAGGCCTTGCTGGCCGGCATTGCCGATCGGATTCCGAATTTTCTGGCTTCGTAACTGGCCGTCGATACCACACCGCGGCTGTCTGGTTTTCCTCCAACTACCAAAGGTTTTCCACGGTATTCAGGAAAATCACGTTGCTCTACCGATGCATAAAAGGCATCCATATCAATGTGAATAATTTTTCTTAAAACCAGTGGAGTTTCTTCAGACATTTATTTATACAACCAAAGTAAGTGATAAATTAAACAAAGGTCATCTATAAAATTGATGATTTTATAAGGATTATTGAAATGGATTTTTTTTCTTTACAAAATATGGAAAGAACAATCCGGTTTTATAAAAATGCAAAAGGAGAGTGGTACGCAGATATACCTGAATGGAGTGGTGATATTGCCGATTTGCAAATGGTTGAAGGTGCTGATGAATTATTGGAATGGATAGCCGCATCTGCCAGCGAATGCAAACTAATTATGGCCGACGGCCCTATGGAAGATGCAGAAATTTTAAATCTGATATATATCCGTGAAGCTAATTTGGGTGGGGGCGGTGACTATATTTTAGAGCGTTTTAAAGGCGAATGGAAAAATCACAAACTTTGGCTTTGTGAGGTGACGGAATTTGTTTTTAAACAATTGCCTCAAACCATTTATTTTAAAGAAGTGGCTTTGTAAGCTAATTCAAAAGTAAGTTTACCTTATTTAAAAGAGAATCCATTTCGAAAGGTTTTTCCATAAAATCGTTAGCACCTGCATCAAGCGCTGATTGTTTAATGTCTCTGCTTGCTGAGATCATCAAAATTGGAATTTCTTTATAATCAGGATTATTTTTCAGGGCCTTACAAATATCCCTTCCGTCGTGACCAGACATCCAAATGTCAAGCATAATAAGATCTGGTTTGCTTTTAACTGCATCAATAACAGTTCCGCCATCATAAGTATGTTCTACCTCATAACCCATTACTTCTAATATCATCGTTACCGCATCAACAATCCCCTCGTCATCATCTGCGATGAGTATTTTTTTATTTTCCATCGGTTTATCTGTACTATCTGTTTAGTTTTGTAGCTGCAAAACCAAATATGATAAAATTATTGTATAATTATTTAATACTTTTTTAATGTTTAAGTTAAAAAAGAGTCTATTATTTTTTTACTATAAACCCAGATGATTACCATTTAAGGCATTAACCGATTGACTGTCTTGAAAGAAATGTGTAGCCGTTTCTCAATAATGATCCGTTTTATATAGTTTCTGTTATAATAAGGTTTAGGGTAAAATTGTTTTATAAATTTTACAATTAAAAATTGGAAACTTCATTTAGCATTTTTAAAGTTTATATTTACAGCATTATTTTCATGTTAATTAGGTTTAATAGCCCAGATGGATAGCATTAATATTAAGAAATTAGCCCAGGCCTTAAAATTATCGACTTCTACAATTTCCAGAGCTTTCAGGGATAACAGTGACATTAGTATCGCTACAAAAGAACGTATCCTGGCTAAAGCTAAAGAATTAAACTATCAGCCTAACCATTACGCAAGCAATTTAAGAGAGCAAAAAAGTAAAACCATTGCCGTAATTGTACCCGAATTAGCAAATAATTATTTCTCGCAGGCCATTCATGGTATTGAAAGGGTAGCCAGAGAAAACGGTTATCATATTTTAATCTATGTAACGGATGATGAATATAAAAAAGAAGTAAATTTTATCCGTCACTTACACAATGGCCGGGCAGATGGTATTATTATGTCCGTTTCTGGCGAAGGAAATGATCATAATTATCTGAATAAATTTGGGCCAAAAAGATTACCGCTGGTGTTTTTTGATAGGATTTATGAAGATATTGAAACATCAAGGGTAATTACAAACGATTATAACAGTAGTTTTTTAGCAACTGAGCATTTAATAGAGCAGGGTTGTAAACGCATTGCTTATCTGGTGGTTAATAAAAGCCTCTCTATTGGTAAAACGCGTATGCAGGGATATATTGATGCTTTGGGAAAACATGGTATCCAATATGAAGAGAGTTTGATTGTAGATTGCAGTAACAGTTATGAAGAGAATAGCATTACTATAAAACAAGCTTTAACTCAATTAAAACCAGATGGCGTATTTACATCAGTAGAGCGTTTGGCCTTTGCCACATACTATGCCTGTTACGATTTAAATATTTCTATTCCCGGAGATTTAAAAGTGATTAGTTTTTCCAGTTTGGAAATTGCTCCCTTGCTCAATCCATCGTTAACTACAATTACGCAGCCCGCCACTGAGATAGGGGAGCAGGCAGCAGGTTTACTGTTTAAAATGTTGGATAATAAAACAGATGAAAATCAACCGGAAGAAGTGATTTTAGAGTCGAAAATTATCATCAGAAATTCGACTTCTGCAGCCATAAAAACACACTAAAAAACAGCTCTTTTTTTGCCTTTATTTTTTTAAGAAATTTCGAAGCTTAGTGTAAAATAAGCAGAATTTGATCTAATTTTCGGGAACGTTCCCGAAAACTACTTCAGTTTTGCCTCTATTTTTTCGGGAACGTTCCCGAAAAACACTAAAAAAATGGCTTAGTGTAAAAAATACACTTGAATTTTAATTTTAACATTTTTAAATCACTTAATATCAATATATTATGAATTATTTTTTTATTATTTTGAAAAAACAATTTTAACAAAAATGCAGGATTCTTATAAAAATTAAAGCATCATTTTTGAGTGCTGAATATATTTTTTAAATAAATTTTGAATTCTCATTAAGTGCTGTAAATTAGGGCTATGTGTAAATCACTATACTATTTAACCAAATTTATATCACTAAACTAGCTTCGAATATGAAAGTATTTTACCTGTTAAAGCAGGGGCTTTTAGTGCTGTTAGTTTTTGCAGCATTAATCGTAAAAGCACAAACCGGATCTGTTTCCGGAAAGGTGCTTGATGAAACCGGCCAACCCTTACCTGGGGCTTCCATTTTAGTTAAAGGAACAACCAGAAGTACATCAACTGATGTAAACGGTAATTTTAAATTAAGCGGATTAACGAATGGTTCCGCAACATTATCTGTTAGTTTTATCGGTTACCAAACTTTAGAAAAGCCGGTAAACGTTACTGCAAATGCAACAGTAAGTTTTCAATTGGTGCCTGATGCACAAAAACTAAACGAAGTTGTTGTAATTGGTTACGGTACTGCAGAAAAGAAAAACTTAACGGGATCTATCAGCACAGTGAGTGCAAAAGATTTTCAGAAGGGTACAATTACCACACCTGAGCAATTAATTCAAGGTAAAGTTGCAGGGGTTAATATTACGTCCGGGGGTGGTTCTCCAGGTGGCGGTAGTACAATCCGTATTCGTGGCGGAGCTTCATTAAATGCCAGTAATGATCCTCTAATTGTGGTAGACGGAGTTCCTTTTAGTGGAAACAGCATCGGTAATGCGCCGAGCCCGCTTTCGTTAATTAACCCTAACGATATTGAAACTTTTACTGTTTTAAAAGATGCAAATGCAACTGCAATTTATGGCTCAAGAGCCTCAAATGGTGTAATCTTAATTACCACTAAAAAAGGTAGTTCAGGGGCGCCTAGAATTACTTTTAGTACAAGCAACTCAATAGCAACAGTTGCAAAGAAAGTCGACGTACTTTCGGCAGCTCAAATTAGAGATTATGTGAATGCACATCCGGAAATTACATATGATGATGGAAAATCATTCAAATCAATATTAGGTGGTGCAAATACGGATTGGCAAGACGAAATTTATAGAAATGCTTTCTCAACTGATAATAACTTAAGTATAGCCGGTACTTTCAAAGGTCTTCCTTATCGCGTATCTGCAGGTTATTTAGATCAGGATGGTGTTGTTATCCAAAGTAAATTAAAAAGAGCAACAGGTGCAATTACACTTTCTCCAAGATTATTTAAAGATCATTTAAAGATTGATTTGAACTTGAAAGGGGCGTTAACTACTTCACAATACCCAAATGATGGTGCAATTGGTAGTGCTATTCAATTCGATCCAACTCAAGCTGTTCAAGGACCAGCTACTTTTGGTGGGTACTATGAGTGGTTAAGAGCCGATAAAAGTTTAAATCCGAATGCACCAAAAAATCCGGTTGCATTAATCAGATTGCAGGATAACCACGGTAATGCTGCAAGAAGTTTTGGTAACGCTAAATTTGACTATTCTTTTCATTTTCTGCCAGAGTTACATGCTAATTTAAACCTAGGCTATGATGTGTCTAAAGGCCATGGATCTACATTTGTCCCTTCATTCGCTGCTCAAAGTGCCTCTAATTTTGGTTCAGCTACAAGTAGATTAAATACAGAAGTTAATAAGTTCTCTGAGTTTTATTTAAACTATGCACATACTGTGGAAAGTATTAAGAGTAGATTTGATGTTACTGCTGGTTATGGTTATTATGATGATGCGGTAACAAATTATAACTACAAATCATACAATGGTTTAGGTCAGCTTTTAACAACTCCGGTTTTTCCTTTCTCTGTTGATCGCAATAAACTGCTTTCTTATTATGGAAGGTTTACCTATACCCTTGCTGATAAATATATCTTGTCAGGAACAATGCGTGCTGATGCCTCTTCTAAATTCGCTGCGGAGAATCGTTGGGGATATTTCCCATCTGCAGCTTTTACCTGGAGAGTAATTGGTGAAGAATTTTTAAAAGACAGCAAAGTTGTATCTGATTTGAAATTGAGATTAAGCTATGGCGAAACGGGTAACAAGGACGGGATTGGCAACTACGATTATTTAGCGAAATATTATGCTAATACAAATCAAGGTCAGTATCAGGTTGGAAATACTTTCTACAACTATTATAGTCCGGCAGCCTATGATCCTGATCTAAAATGGGAAACAACCACTACTTATAATGCTGGTTTAGATTATGGTTTCTTAAAAGGAAGACTGTATGGTAGCATTGATGTTTATTACAAAAAGACAAAAGACTTGTTGAGTACCATTAATATTCCGGTAGGAACAAATTTTAGCAATCTATTAACTACTAATGTTGGTAATATGGAAGTTAAAGGTGCAGAGGCAAGTTTAAACTTTGTAGCCATCCAAAATGATAATATTACCTGGGATTTTGGATTCAATGCTGCCTATAATAAAAGAAAAGTGACCAATTTAACCTTAAACCCTGATCCAGGATCAAAAGTAGGAGCGGGAGATATAGCTGGTGGAACTGGTGTAACACTAAAGTATAATGCAGTTAACCAAATGCCAGGTTCATTCTTCGTTTACAAACAAGTTTATAATGCAAGTGGCGCTCCTTTAGAGGGTGTATATGAAGATTTGAATGGTGATGGTGTAATCAATACAGGCGATCAGTATTTCTATAAATCTCCAGATCCAAACTTTACATTTGGTTTCAACACTTCGTTTACTTATAAAAAATGGACTGCAACAACGGTGTTAAGAGCTAACTTAGGTAACTACGTTTATGATAATGTTTCATCAAACTTTGGAGTTAGATCAAATATCTTAAGCCCTAGTGGTTTAATTAACAACGCAAGTTCAGATTTCTTGAATACGAATTTCCAGACAAATCAATATATGAGTGATTATTATATGAAAAACGCGTCATTCTTGAAAATGGATAATGTTGGCTTATCATATAATTTCGGTAAATTATCTAAAACAGGCAATACAACTATGCGTATTTCAGCGAACTGCCAAAATGTTTTCGTAGTATCTAAATATAAAGGTCTGGATCCTGAATTAATTACAGGTATTGACTATAATTTATACCCTAGACCAAGAACATATACTTTAGGTTTAAATGTTGGTTTTTAATAAGAAATAGAGATGAGAAATTCATTTAAAACGATATTGGCAACAGGATTTTTGTTGTTGTCATTAAATTCATGTAAAAAAGGAGATTTAGATTTAACTCCAACAAATGATGTAACTGCAACTACAGTCTATGCTACACCTGCAGGTTATAAAGCCGCTTTGGTAAAATTATATGCAACTTATGGTTTAACAAGTCCTCAGGGTGCCGATGGAAGTGATGTAGGTGGGCTGAACTCAGGTTTTGCAGATTTTTTAAGATTATTCTGGATGTCACAGGAATTAACCACAGATGAGGCAGTGTGTTCTTGGGGCGATACAGGTATTCCTGAATTGGACTATTCAACATGGTCCGTTGACAATCAATTTTTGAGAGGTCTATATTCAAGAAGTATTCTGCAAATCACAGTAGCTAATGAGTTTCTTCGCGAAAGTACGCCCGATAAACTAGCAAGCCGTAATATTACAGGAGTTGATGCTTCAGCAATTACAAAATACCGTGCTGAAGCCCGTTTCTTACGTGCATACCAATATTGGGTATTGATGGATGCCTTTGGCAACCCACCATTTGTTACTGAAGAAGATGCGATAGGTAAAGTAGCGCCAAAACAAATTACAAGAGCCGCATTATTCAGTTATGTAGAATCAGAACTGAAGGCAATCGAAGGCGATTTAGCTGATGCACGTACAAATGAATATGGCCGTGCCGATAAAGGTGCAGATTGGGCATTGTTAGCCAGGTTGTATTTAAATGCACAAGTTTATACAGGTACAGCAAAATACACCGAAGCGATTACTTATTCAAGTAAAGTTATTGGAGCCAGTTATGCATTAAAAACAAATTACAAAGATTTGTTCTTAGCTGATAACAATGTTAACAATGCTGAGAATATCTTAACGATCAACTATGATGGCGTAAATGGAACAAACAATGGTGGAACAACATACTTAATTAATGCAGCTATTAATGCAGATATGGTTCCAGCATCTTACGGTGTACCATCAGGCGGTTGGGGTGGTAACAGAACCCGTCAAAATTTGCCGGCATTGTTTCCTGATGCAACAGGTGCATTGGATAAACGTGGTGTTTTCTTTGGTGCAAAAGCGAATGTTGATGACATAGGTGTATTTACAGATGGCTTACGTGTAACCAAATTCAAAAATGTAACTTCTACAGGCGTAACACCTGCTTCATTAGGTGGCACATATAGCTCTTTGGATTTTGCAATCTTCCGTTTAGCCGAGCAATATTTAATTTATGGAGAGGCGGTAATGCGTGGTGGTTCTGGTGGCAGTACAAGTCAAGCCTTACTTTATGTAAATGCTTTACGCCAACGTGCTTACGGTAATACCTCTGGTAACGTTTCTACACTAAGTACAGATTTCTTCCTGGATGAGCGTGGTAGAGAATTATATTGGGAAGGTCATCGTCGTACAGATTTAATTCGCTATGGTAAATTCACTGGCTCAACATATCTGTGGCCGTTTAAAGGCGGTGTTAAAGCAGGCGCAAGTGTTCCTGAATACCGCAATTTATATCCAATTCCGGCTGCAGATTTAATTGCTAACCAGAATTTGAAGCAAAATACAGGTTATTAATCTTAATTATTATAAGATATGAAATCAACATTTTATAAATTCTTAGCATTAAGCTTTATTGCTTTATCGCTATGGTCTTGTAAAAAAGACGAAACTCAAACTATTGCAAATACTGGTACTGGAGGTTCTTTGAAAGCTTCGGCAACTAGTGTAACTTTAGATAAAACTGTACTTACCACTAACGTAATTACGTTTACAACAACAAATGCAAATTTTGGTTACAATGCAGCTGTTAGCAATGTTTTACAATTAGCGCCAAAGGGTACTAATTTTGCTAAGCCAAAAGAAGCGCCACTTGATGTTAATGTGACTTCAAAAAGCTATAATGGTTTAGATTTTAATAACCTGCTTCTTGCATTAGGCTTGTCAACAACGGCTACATCTGAAGTAGAAATCCGTTTGAAGTCTTCTATTTCTAACGCTGTTGCTCCGGTTTATAGTAATGTAGTAACCGTTAGCGCAAAACCTTTCCCTTTAACAGCTTGGGTATATGTTCCAGGCAATTATCAGGGTTGGAACCCGGCAACAGCTGATAGTTTAGTATCTGTTACGGGTAATGGAGTTTATTCAGGCATTATTAAATTTGATGGTAGTAACTTTAAAATTACCCCTGCTAAAAAATGGGATTTAGCATATGGTGATGCTGGTGGTGGCAAATTAAGTGCCTCTGGTGGCGATATAAACTCTGTTTCAGCTGGTTTTAAATTACTTACAGTTGATTTAAACAGCTTTGTTTATACAATTGCTGATGCAGATTACTGGTCAATTATTGGCAACGCTATACCTGGAAGTAACTGGTCGGTAGATACTGACTTAAAAGCTACAAATGATGGTAATAACACCTGGACAACTACAGTTGCTTTAACAGCTGGTGCTTTTAAATTCAGAAAAAACCATGATTGGGGAACCAATATTGGCGATAACGGCGGTGATATCAATGTTACCTCTGCAGGAAATTACAAATTGGTTTTAACCGTTAATGCCGATGGTAAAACCGGTTCTTATACCATGACCAAATTATAATCAACTTTTACTACCCTGCAAAACGTTGTGCTTTGCAGGGTTTTTACAATCCTTAGCCTCAAGCATGATCAGATCCCATACTTTTTTTCTTTTATCCTCCGCAGGACTAAAAAAAATACTCCTCTTATCCGTTGCAGTATTAACGAGTATAAACCTCTTCGCCCAAAAATTAGAACGTATCGAACCGATGTTCTGGTTTACAGGAATGCACAATCCAAAGTTACAATTGCTGGTGCATGGCGATCATATCGCTGCAAGTTCAGTTGCTTTAACTTATCCTGGTGTAAAACTGGTTAAAGTTAATAAAGTAGAAAATCCGAATTACCTGTTTTTAGACTTAGAAATTTCACCTTCTGCAAAAGCAGGAAAATTCCCGATCAGCTTTTCGTTAAACGGAGCAAAACAAACGTATACCTACGAACTAAAAAATCGTGATCAAAGTAAAGGACGCATACAAGGCGTTACCAATAAAGATTTTATTTACCTGTTAATGCCCGATCGTTTTTCTAACGGCGATAAAAACAACGATGTGATAAAAGGATTAACAGAAACAGCCTTAAATCGCGATAGTATGTATTACCGTCACGGAGGCGACATTCAGGGCGTTATCAACCACTTGGATTATTTAAAAGATTTAGGGGTTACCACCGTTTGGATGACACCCGAAATTGAAAACGATATGCCTCATGCATCTTATCATGGTTATGCGGCAACAGATCATTATAAAATTGATCCGCGTTATGGCAGCAACGAACTTTATAAACAATATGTAGAGACTTGCCATGCAAAGGGCCTTAAAGTGATTAAAGATGTGGTGCATAACCACATTGGCACCGGACATTGGTTTTATAAAGATTTACCAATGAAAAACTGGTTAAATCAGTGGCCAAAATATACGCAAACCAGTTACCGCGATCAACCGGTAATGGATCCGCATGCTTCTGCAGCAGATAAAAAACAAATGCTTGATGGCTGGTTTGTGCCCTCAATGCCCGATTTAAATCAAACCAACCCTTACGTTCAAAATTATTTAACTCAAAACCACATTTGGTGGATTGAGTATGCCGGAATTGATGGTTTACGTTTGGATACTTATCCTTACAACGATCCGGCTTATATGGCCGATTGGGCCATTAAAATTCATGCAGAATTTCCAAACTTATCTGTATTTGGCGAAACTTTGGTTTCTTCAGTTGCCAGCCAGGCGTTTTTTACTAGCGGAAACACCGTTAACAGAGGTTTTGATACACATTTACAAGGAATAACTGATGCCGTTTTAAAAGATGCTATTTACGAAGGATTAAATGGAAAATCGGGCTGGACAGATGGTATAAACCGTTTGTATGCAACCTTAGCTCAGGATTTTCTTTATAAAAACCCGAATGCCAATTGCATTTTTTTAGATAATCACGATATGAGTCGTTTTTACTCTATGGTGAATGAAGATTTTGATAAATATAAAGAAGGAATGGCCATTTTACTAACCATGCGTGGTGTACCTCAAATGTATTATGGAACAGAAATCTTAATGAAAAACTTTTCAAATCCTGATGGTTTAATCCGTTCTGATTTTCCGGGTGGATGGAATGGTGATAAAGAAAATAAATTCATCGCCAATGGCAGAACTAATAAAGAAAATGAAGCCTTTACATTCGTAAAAACCTTAGCTAATTTTCGTAAATCCAGTGCTGCGCTGCAAAATGGCAAATTAATGCAATATGTTCCTCAAAATGATGTTTATGTCTATTTCCGTTATAATAATCAGGCAAAAGGAACAGTTATGGTCATTGTAAACCCTACAGAAAAAGAGAAAAGCTTAACAACAGATAGATTTTCAGAAAGAATTAAAGGCCTTACAACTGCAAAGAATGTAATTACAGGCGACAACATAAACTTAAAAGAAATTAAGATTCCGGCTAAAACAACCTTAGTGCTGGAATTAAATTAAACAAAAAGACTAAAGCTAAAAGTACGGTGGTGTGCCTTGATACTCACTGCCTGTTACTAAGAAATTAAAATAAAGATGGAAGAAAGACTCACGACTTCAAACGCACAAATTCAGACTAAAATAAAAGCGTGTCTGTTTGATTTGGATGGCGTATTGGTTGATACCGCGGTTTACCATTATAAAGCATGGAAACGTTTGGCCAATACCATGGGTTTCGATTTTACTGAAGAACAAAACGAGCAGCTAAAAGGAGTAAGCCGCGTTGAAAGTTTGAATAAGATATTAACATGGGGTAATGTAACTAAAACAGATGCCGAAAAGGAAGAACTTGCTGCTTTAAAAAACACCTGGTATGTAGATATGATTACTAAAATGACGCCAGGAGAGGTTTTACCCGGAACGGTTGATTTTTTAACCGAAATTAAAGCTGCGGGTTATAAAACTGCATTAGGATCGGCCAGTAAAAACTCGGGTATCATTTTAGAAAAAACCAACCTGACACATTTCTTTGATGAAATTGTAGATGGAAATATGGTAAGTAAATCAAAGCCTGATCCAGAGGTTTTTTTAAAAGGCGCAGAACTTTTAGGCTTTAAAGCCAGCGAATGTGTGGTTTTTGAAGATGCTGTTGCCGGTGTTGAAGCCGCCAGAAATGGTGGAATGAAAGCCATTGGTATTGGAGAAAAGAGTGTGTTAACATCGGCAGATGTAGTGGTTAGCGGATTGGATAAATTAACAGTTAAAGATTTAGAGGAATTATAGATTTAGTCTTGGGCCATCATTGCGGGGAACGAAGCAATCTTATAGCGAAAGAAAATGAAGAATTACATTAAAGCAGACGAGTGGAATATTATCGAAGAGGGCTTTGACCCTCATTTAAATAAAATATCTGAAAGTATTTTTAGTTTGGGCAACGGGCGGATGGGACAACGTGCCAATTTTGAAGAAACTTATTCGGGCGAAACTTTACCTGGTAATTATGTTGCCGGCGTTTATTACCCTGATAAAACCCGTGTGGGCTGGTGGAAAAATGGATACCCTGAATATTTTGCTAAAGTGTTAAATGCGGCAAACTGGATTGGTATTGAAGTGAAGATCGGGGACGAGATTTTAGATTTATCTGCTGCTGAAGTAAGCGATTTTAAACGCATACTGAACATGCATGAAGGTTATTTGGAACGTAGTTTTACCGCTAAACTAAAAAGTGGCAAAACGGTAAAAGTAAAATCTACACGTTTTTGCAGCATTGCTGATGACGAAGTGGGTGCCATACGTTATAGTATTTCTGCTTTAAATTTTGATGGTCAATTAACTTTAACCCCTTTTATTGATGGTGATGTTAAAAATCAGGACAGTAACTACGACGAGAAATTCTGGGAAGCGGTAAATGACGAAATTTCTGAAAACGAAGCTTATTTAACTTTACGCACAAAGAAAACAGCATTCGAAGTGTGCACCGGAAGCAGTGTTCAGTTGTTTAAGAATAAAGAAGAAGTTAAATTTACAGCAGAAGATATCCGTAAGGAGAAATTTGTTGGTCAAACTTTTTCTGTTGAGGTAAAAGCTAACGACGAAATTACCTTATATAAAATTGCCGCTAATTTATCTTCCGAAAACCATCCTAAAGCATCCCTTTTAGCCAATTGTAAATCGGTTATTAAAAACGCTGCGGCAAAAGGTTTCGATGCTTTATTAAAAGAACAAGTTGAAGCCTGGGCAACCAAATGGCAGGAGAGTGATATTATTATTGAAGGTGATGTAGCGGCACAACAAGCTATCCGGTTTAATATTTTTCAGTTGTTTCAAACCTATACCGGTAAGGATGATCGTTTAAATATCGGTCCAAAAGGTTTTACCGGCGAAAAATACGGAGGTTCTACCTATTGGGATACAGAGGCTTATTGTGTACCTTTTTATCTGGCTACTGCCCCACAGGAAGTCAGTAAAAATTTACTGGTTTATCGACACAAACAATTGGGTAAAGCCATAGAAAATGCCGAAAAACTTGGCTTCAATCGGGGCGCTGCTTTGTATCCAATGGTAACTATGAATGGCGAAGAATGCCACAATGAATGGGAAATTACCTTTGAAGAAATTCACCGCAATGGTGCCATTGCTTTTGCTATTTTTAATTACATCCGTTATACCGGAGATCAAAGTTATTTATTTGATTACGGGTTAGAAGTATTAATCGGCATTGCCCGTTTCTGGAAACAACGCGTAAACTGGAGCAGCGATAAACAACAATATGTGATGCTTGGTGTAACCGGTCCAAACGAATATGAAAATAACGTAAATAATAACTGGTATACCAGCACATTAGCAGCATGGTGCTTAAAATATGCGAAAGAAGCAGCTGATATCGTAAAAAATCAACAACCCGAAAAATATAACAGCCTGGTTAAAGCTTTAAACTTTGATGAAGCAGAATTTGCGGACTGGGCTGATATTGTAGAAAAAATGTATTATCCGGTTGATGAAGAAAAAGGAATTTTCTTACAACAGGATGGTTATTTAGACAAGGAGCAAATTTTGGTAAAAGATTTGCCCGCAAGTGAAAGACCAATTAATCAGAAATGGAGTTGGGATCGTATTTTACGTTCGTGCTTTATTAAACAAGCTGATGTTTTGCAGGGATTATATTTCTTTGAGGAAGACTATGATTTAGATACCTTAAAACGAAATTTCGATTTCTATGAACCACGTACCGTTCATGAAAGTTCACTATCACCTTGTGTACATAGTATTTTGGCTGCCAAATTAAATGATGAAGCCAGAGCTTACGAATTTTACCTTCGCACCGCACGTTTAGATCTTGATGATTACAACAACGATACCGAAGATGGTTTGCACATTACCTCAATGGCCGGAACTTGGATGAGTGTGATTGAAGGTTTTGCGGGTATGCGTGTGCGAGAAGATAAATTGCAATTCAACCCTTTTTTACCAGGAAAATGGAAGTCATTCTCTTTCACAATTGGATTTAGAGGCACAACCTTAAAAGTTCAAATCACTGAAAACGGAATTAATATTAAAAACAGCGGAAGCATCGATCTTGAAATTGGCATTAGAGACCAATATTATAAATTGGCCGGTAATGCCGAAATTGAAGTGGATAATGCAACGTTGGTATAATGAAGATGCTGAAAAGTAAAATGGAAAATGTAATTGGAAAGGCCCGAGCAAATCGTTATTGCAGGAAACGGTTTACCCCAAATAATCGGGTAATTAATGTTAAGGCCTTAGTTTGGCTTTTGCCGGCAATTCTTTTACTCATTTCATTACCCACTTTCGCACAAAAAAACAGTACAAAAATGAGCGATAAAAAGATCGTAATTTATCAATTATTGCCTCGTTTATTTGGCAATAAAAATACCTCAAATATTCCTTATGGCACCATTGAGCAAAATGGAAGCGGTAAGTTTAACGATATAACCAATAAAGCCCTAGATGGTTTAAAGGAATTGCATGTAAATTACGTTTGGTACACCGGCGCACTTGCACATGCCAGTTTAACTGATTATTCGGCTTTTGGAATTCAGGTTGATGATGCAGATGTAGTAAAAGGCAGAGCAGGCTCTCCATACGCCATTAGAGATTACTACGATGTTGATCCGGATTTGGCTGTAGATGTTAAAAATCGTATGCAGGAGTTTGAAGCTTTAGTTAAAAGAACCCATGCTAAAGATTTAAAAGTAATTATAGATTTTATTCCCAATCATGTAGCCAGGAGTTATCACGCGTACGCTAAGCCCGCTAATGTGGTGGATTTTGGTGCTGAAGATGATGTAACCAAAGCATTTAGTGCAAAAAACGATTTTTATTATATTCCAGGGCAACCCTTTATTGTTCCGGCAGGAGCACCTAAACAAACCCCAATCTCCGTTTTACAAGATGGTAAATTTACTGAAAATCCAGCTAAAGCAACCGGAAATAATGTTTTTGCCGCACAACCAAAATTCGACGATTGGTACGAAACCATTAAGTTAAATTACGGTGTTGATTATCTGACAGGAGAACAAAAACATTTTGATCCTGTTCCTCCTGTTTGGATTAAAATGAAAGACATTTTAAGTTTTTGGGCAAATAAAGGAGTTGATGGTTTTAGATGTGATATGGCGGAAATGGTTCCAATTGCTTTTTGGAACTGGGTTATTCCACAGGTTAAAGCCATTAATCCGAACCTTATTTTTATTGGAGAAGCCTATAATCCTCAGGTTTACAGGCACTATCTGAATGAAGGTAAATTTGATTACCTGTATGATAAAGTTGGACTTTATGATGGGTTAAAAAAATTAATCAGGAATGAACCAAATGCTGATGTAAAGGATATTAAGCACGTTTGGCAAGTAGAAAGCGCTGGTTTTGGCGATCATATGTTGCGCTTTTTAGAAAACCACGACGAAGAACGTATTGCATCAGCGGGATTTGCAGGAAAGGCCGAGTTGGCTTTGCCCGCAATGGTGGTTTCGGCAACTTTGGGTAAGGGCCCTGTGATGCTTTATTTCGGGCAGGAAGTTGGTGAACAGGGAAAAGGTACGGAAGGCTTTGGTGGTGATGACAACCGAACCACTATATTTGATTATTGGGGAGTTCCTGCACATCAGCAGTGGATGAATGGTGGCAAATTTGACGGTAAAAAACTAAATAACGATCAGCAAAAATTAAGAAGTTATTATCAGCAATTGCTCAAAGTAACCACACAAAGTGATGCAGTATTAAACGGTGATATTTATGATGTTCCGCAAACCGGGAATATGAATAACCGGATGTACGCTTTTATCCGTTATTCGGGTAAGCAGCGTTTGTTAGTTGTGGCTAATTTTGACCGCAATCAAACACTGGAAGCCAGCATCGAAATTCCAGATGAAATTTTAAAAGTAAAATCATCATCCAGAGTAACAGATTTATTAACGGGTGTTAAATTAAATATCCCTGCAGGAACAGGCATACCCGTTAAAATTGCGCCGGTTTCGGCACAGGTAATAGAATTTTAATTAAACTTTGAACCTCTTTGCAATTATGCTTTGTGTAATTGTGTTGTGATTAAAAATAAATCTTGTATGATTTAAATATCTTATGAGGTTAATAAAAAAACTAAACCAAATAAAATGAGTTTGAAAACAATATTTGAAAATCCGAAGCTAACACTGGTCCAAATTATTAATATGAGTGTGGGTTTTTTCGGGATACAATTTGGCTGGGATTTGCAGCGTGCCAATATGGGCCGTATTTACGAAAATCTTGGTGCCAATCCCGATCAGGTTCCTTTATTGTTTTTGGCCGCTCCTTTAACGGGTCTTTTAGTACAACCCATTATTGGTTATTTAAGCGATCGTACCTGGCATCCAAAATGGGGCAGAAGAAGACCTTATTTTCTAATTGGTGCCATTGTAAGCAGTATTGCTTTGATATTTATGCCACATAGCAGTGTTTTGTGGATGGCTGCAGGATTACTTTGGATTCTGGATGTTTTTGGAAACATTGCAATGGAACCTTTCAGGGCCTTTGTTACGGATAAGTTACCGGATAGCCAGGTAAACCGTGGTTTTATTATGCAGAGTATGATGATTGGTTTAGGCGGAAGCGTAGCTTCTTCACTACCCTGGATCATGAATAACGTTTTCCATTTAACCAATACCGCAGATCAGGGCAATATCCCTGAAAATGTTAAGTTTTCATTCTATATCGGTGCATTTTTCTTTCTTGCAGCAGTTTTATGGACGGTTTTTACCACTAAAGAGTATCCACCGCAAGATGTTGATTTTAAGGAAAAAGTTTTAGAAAGTAATAAGGGCTTTGGTGGAGGTGCCAAAGAAATATTCAGTGCATTAAGAAACATGCCTAAAAGAATGCAGATTGTTTCTTTAGTTCAGTTTTTTACCTGGCCGGGCTTATTTTTAATGTGGTTTTATTATACCACTGCTGTTGCCGTAAATGTATTTGGCGGTAAAGATGCCAGCGATCCAGTTTATGCACAGGGTGCAGATTTTGGCAGTTTAACATTAGCTTATTACAGCGTAATCACCTTTCTTTTTGCATTGGTTTTGCCAAAAATTGCCGATGCACTCGGTCGCAAAACTACACATGCCCTTTGTTTAATTTGCGGAGCCATAGGTTTAATTAGTGTGGCCTGGGTATACGATAAAAATATGCTTTATTTGTGTATGACAGGTGTTGGAATTGCCTGGGCAAGTATTCTCTCTATGCCCTATGCCATGTTAAGCGGTGCGTTGCCTAAAGATAAAATTGGTATTTACATGGGAATTTTCAACTTTTTTATTGTATTGCCCGAAATTATTGCATCACTGGGCTTTGGCTGGTTAATGCGTAATGTTTTAAATAACGACAGACTTTTGGCTGTACAGCTTGGCGGAGGATTGATGATAATTGCTGCAATAATTTGCTATTTATTTATTCGCGAACCTAAAAAAACTGACGAAACTTTAACGGCGAGGCTGGAAGTAGAAGAAGGCAGGCCGGTTTAACAAAATAAATATTGCCCGGTTAAATCCGGATAATTCTTCATCACCTACTTAATTATTTGTCATTATCGATCTGTAAAGTTGGCCGTAGGGAAATTGTATTGCCTTAAAATCTAACCAAATCAATGCCATGAAAAAGATGATTTACTTCCTGCTGTTTATTACAGTTTTGAATAGTGCCTGTAAAAAAGTAAAAACCGACGATCCAATTACTGATCCCGTTTCGCCTTCAACCGAATTGCCCGCAGGTGCTAAAGATGGAGTGGCGTTTATAAATAATGGCACTTCTGCCATTGTAACTTTATATGCACCCGGTAAAACTTCAGTTTCATTAATTGGAGAGTTTAATAACTGGTCATCTTCTGCCGGTATAATGAAAAAAACAAGCGATGGGAATTATTGGTGGATCCAGGTTGATAACCTTAACCCGGCTACTGAATATGCCTATCAGTTTTTGGTTAATGAAACCTTAAAGGTTGCTGATCCATACTGCGAGAAAATTCTTGATGCCGACAACGATAAATATATTGCTGTAGCTACCTATCCAAATTTAAAAGCTTATCCAACCGGAAAAACCTCAGGAATTGTAAGTGTTATGCAAGCCAATCAGCCTGTGTATACCTGGAAAAATACCAGCTTTACCCGCCCTGATAAAAGTAATTTGGTAATTTATGAATTGCTGGTAAGAGATTTTACAAGCGATCATAATTACGCTTCTACTTTAGCAAAACTGGATTATTTAAGTAATTTGGGCATTAATGCCATTGAATTAATGCCGGTAAATGAATTTGAAGGAAATTTAAGCTGGGGTTATAATCCTTCCTTTTATTTTGCGCCCGACAAATATTACGGAACTAAAACTGCGCTTCAAAATTTTATTGATGAGTGCCATGGCAGAGGCATTGCTGTAATTATGGATATGGTTTTAAATCATTCTTTCGGGCAATCGCCGATGGTTCAATTGTACTTTGATGGTAAAAAGCCAACATCCGATAGTCCATGGTTTAACATTGATGCCAAACACCCCTACAATGTTGGTTACGATTTTAATCATGAAAGCGCAGCAACAAAATATTTTGCTAAAAACGTAATGAAATTCTGGATGCAGCAATATAAAATTGATGGTTTCCGTTTCGATCTTTCAAAAGGCTTTACGCAAAAAGTATCTGCAGATGATGCTTCATTTGCTGCTTACGATGCGGGCAGAGTTGCCATATGGAAGGAGTATAACAATTATATAAAAAGCATAGATCCTAATAATTTTTATGTGATTTTAGAGCACTTTGCTGATGCAACAGAGGAAAAGGTTTTAGCTGACGAGGGTATGATGCTTTGGAACAATATGAATTATAATATGAACGAAGCAACCATGGGCTGGTTAGGTAATTCTGATTTTTCATGGGGTTTTTATGCCAAACATGGTTTTAGTAAATCAGATCATTTGGTAGGTTATATTGAAAGCCACGACGAAGAACGCCTGAACTTTAAAAATATAACTTATGGCAATGCTTCTGGTAATTATGTGATTAAAGCAAATTTACCAACATCATTAAAAAGACAAGAAATGGCAGCAACATTTATGTTGAGTATACCCGGGCCAAAAATGATCTGGCAATTTGGAGAACTTGGTTACGATATCAGCATTGATTTTAATGGGAGAACGGGAGAAAAACCAATTAAGTGGGACTATTTTACTGATGTAAATAGAAAAGCCTTATATGACGTTTACAGCAAACTAATTAAGTTAAAAAAGAATAATACTATTTTTAATTCAACAAGCTCAACCTATAACTTAACTGGTGGAATAAAGTATATTAAACTTACAGAAGCTGCAAACACCGTTTTTGTGGTTGGCAATTTTGATGTGGTACCGCAACCTGCAAATATTGATTTTGGTGCCTCAGGTAACTGGATTGATGCTTTCGGTAGCAATGTTAATTTAACTTCAAGTACATACACCGCAACGCTGGCCCCTGGAGAGTATCATATTTTTAGTAAAGTGGCTTTGAAATAGGATCGTTTAATTGGTATGATCTAATGTTTTTTAAAAAGCAGTTATTAAATTTCTGCCTTTTAATTTTGATTAGCGTTAATATTTTGACTGATTTTAGTTAATATTGCCTTAATCTCTAATTAAAAAATGAATAACAAATTAACGCATCACTTATTATGGGAACGATTACGTGCCAGCGATAAGGATGCATTTTTTGATTTATACAGAGAACTTTATTATCCTCTCGTTAATTTTGGAATCCGCGTTTGTGCTGATGCCGATATTTCAAGTGAAGCCACTGATCTTGTTTTTACGACTATCTGGGAAAAACATGAAACACTAAACCGTGTTGATAATGTTGAAGCCTACCTGAGAACCTTCTTAAAACGCAAACTGCTCCGTATTATGGAAAGAAAGCGTAAGCTGAATGATGCTTTGTATAATGCTGGCGCAGAAGGCGACTGGATGGAAATGAGTTATGAAGAATTTATCGTGAAAGTACAAAGTGATGAGTTGGTTCGCTTTCAGCTTAAAAATGCACTGGATAAACTCACCTTTCGTCAAAAACAATTAATCCATCTTAAATTTTTTGATGGTTTGAGTTACGAACAAATTGCAGAACAAACCAAGCAAACCATTAAAACAGCCTATAATACCATTTATGATGCGCTTAAAGTTTTAAGAAAAGAACTTAAAGCTTAATCTCTTACCCGTTTTTATTTAAAAAGCAGTTCAAACCCCATTTTCTCTGTGATTTTTAACAGAAATCAATCCGTATTAAAAAAAGTTAAAATTTCTTTAGGAAAAAGTAAAACTTTTGGGCACTGATATATAAAAGCCAAATAATAATGATCGATCGAAGTCAATTCAACGCAGAAGACTTTCTTGTTGATAATACTTTTCAGTTATACTGTTCGGGTACAGATCAACTTTGTACGGACTATTGGGAAAAATACATTAAAACCCATCCCGAACAGGAAAATGTAATTATGGAAGCCAAAAGGTTGTTCATCATTCTGAGCGGTAATAAGCGACCTCTAAATCACCAGTTCGATACCTTTAAAAAAGATTTTAATTCAGATAAGCCGCTAAAAGTTTATAAAAATTACACCTGGCTAAAAATAGCTGCGGCTATAATTTTAATTGCAGGTATCGCTTTTTTATATCGCAATTATAGTTTGGATAAAACTGTACATACCGAACTAAAAGCACAGGTGTTTAGCACAAAAGGCGGTGAACGTAAGAAAGTTTCGCTTCCTGATGGTTCGGTGGTATTGCTTAATGCAAAAAGCTCCCTATCCATTGGTGCCGATTTTAATGATAAGCTTAGAGAAGTAAAATTAACCGGAGAAGCCTTTTTTGATGTGGTACACAATAAAGACAAGCCATTTAAAGTACACACCGAAGATTTTGAAATTAATGTTTTAGGCACAGCCTTTAATGTTAAAGCCTATGCAGACGAAAATACTTCTGAGGCAACTTTAATCAGAGGTTTAATTACCATGGAAGCAGTAAGCGGTAATGGTGGAATGATTACCTTGAAACCAAGTCAGAAAGTTACCTTTTACAAAATTGCTCCTGTGCAGGAAAATCAAAAGGTGTTAAAGTCAACGCCGGGGCACCCTGAAATAACCATTAATCACTATACCCTGATAAAAGACAGTTCTATTGTAGAAACAGCCTGGACAAAAGGAAAGATTGAAATTTATGATCAGGATTTTGCCGAAATCAAAGGTGCTTTAGAAAAATGGTTTGATGTCAAGATTCATTTTACCAATCCCGGCATAGAAAAATACCGGTTTACAGCAACATTTAGTCACGAAACTTTAGAAGAAGCCTTAAAAGCATTACAAAATGTAGAAAACTTTAAATATGAGATAAAAGGGAATGAAGTAACCATATCGAAGTAAGAAAAAAAGGACGGTGTTGACGCACCGCCCTTTAAATTCTTTTTTGATCAATTAATATGACAGCTCATGCGCAAACAGATCGCTGTCAGATAACTACGCAACCAAAAAAACAAAAATATGATTTATTATTACTTACTGCAAGAGCGGTCTGGATTCAGGACGTTTTTAAAATTCATCATGCTAATGAAACTAGTCTGTATTATGGTTCTCATTACTTGCCTCAATGTTTCAGCATCAGTTTTTTCTCAGGAAAAAATTTCTCTTGATGTAAAGAAAACAAAGCTGGCGAGAGTTTTACAGATTATAGAACAGCAAAGCAGTTATCATTTTGTTTATAGCTCGTCTTATGTTCCCGTAAACAAGGATGTAAGCATCACCGTAACCAATACTTTGGTTACTGATGTTTTAGCTGCAATTTTAAACAAAACAAATTTAAAATATTCAATTTCAGACGGTGGCCTGATTGTAATAAGCCGGAATAAAGAAGTACCCATAAGCGGGGTAATTAAAGATGCACAAGGCGGTACATTACCCGGCGCAACTATCCGCGTAAAAGGTACCGGTATTGGAACATCTTCTGATATAAACGGCAAATTTACCTTAAATGCCCCCGAAAATGCCATATTAGTCGTTTCTTATGCAGGTTTTCAAACCCGTGAAGTTCCAATTGGTACGCAAACCAGCCTGCAAATTGTTTTAACGGAGGATACTAAACAGTTAACAGATGTAGTGGTTACTGCATTGGGCATCAAAAAAGAAAGAAGAGCTTTAGGCTATTCGGTAACGCAGGTTAACGGAGAATCGTTAACACAAGCCAGAGAAAATAATGTAGTCAACTCTTTGGTTGGTAAAGTTGCCGGTTTGGATATAAGTTCTACAGCTGGTGGGGCAGGTGCTGCAAGCAGTGTTATTATCCGTGGGGTATCCAGTTTAAGTCAAACCAATCAACCATTGTATGTGATTAATGGGGTGCCAATGGAAAATAAACCTACAGGTTTAAATAACCTTAACCCGAATGGTAATTCGGGCAGTCAATGGGATAACGCCCCTGATTTAGGTGATGCTGTAGGAAATTTAAATCCTGACGATATCGAAAGTATTTCTGTATTAAAAGGAGCGGCCGCATCAGCACTATATGGCTATCGGGCAAAAGCTGGTGTAATATTAATTACAACAAAAAGCGGTAAGGGCAACAGCATCGAGTTTAATACGAATTATGTTGCCGAACAGGTCATGGACAGAACCGACTGGCAATATGTTTATGGTCAGGGGGCCAATGGAATAAAGCCAGCTGATGTGGTATCGGTAGGCCCTTCGGGTGGATCAAGCTGGGGGGCTAAATTAGACGGATCAAATGTGGTTCAGTTTGATGGGATATCCAGACCGTATGTAGCTCAAAAAGACAATATTGAAAATTTTTATAAAACAGGAGGAACCTGGACAAATACCATCGCTTTAAATAAGACCTTTGATGGTGGAACAATCCGTTTTTCAGCAAATGATGTACACAATACATCGGTGGTCCCTAATTCTGGTTTAAACAGACAATCCTTTAATTTAACGGGAACATTTAATCCGGTTAAACGACTGGTTGTTGATGCCCGTGCCAATTATATTTTGGAACAGGCGAATAACCGCCCTATGCTTTCTGATGGGGCGGGTAATGCCAATTACAATGCTGCATTTTTACCAACCAGTGTTAATATTAATGACTTGAAACCCTGGAAAGATGCCAGTGGAAATGAAATTGCATATAATAAAGGCAATACTTATGCAACTAATCCCTGGTTTGCAGCCGAAGAATTTATTAATAATACCAAACGTGATAGGTTAATTAGCTCATTTAATGCGAAATATACTTTTGATAACGGTTTGTTTTTACAAGGCCGGGCAGGCAGAGATGCTTATTCAGATACGTATAAAAATGTTGTTCCATCGGGTACTGCATACTATCCTGCAGGAAAGATTGCTGAGCAGACGACCAAATTTTCGGATATTAATGTAGACGGATTAATTGGTAAATCTTTTAAGATAGACGAAGATTTTACGGTAACGCCAAATTTAGGGGCCAGTTACAGAAGAACACACATAGATCAAACTACAAACAACGGCTCTGATTTTGCTGTATTTGGTGTTTACAATATTATTAATGCCAAGAATAAATCTGTTAATTATTCTGTTTCAGAATCAGAAACACAGTCTGTTTATGGTACTTTAGAATTTACCTATAAAGATATTTTTTACCTGACAGGAAGTGGCCGCAGTGATTGGTTTTCGACACTTGCCACCCCAGGGAAAGATAATAAATTAAGTGTTTTTTATCCTTCAGTGAGTGGATCATTCGTATTCTCCGAATTATGGAAGCCGTCCTTTTTAAGTTTTGGTAAATTGAGAGCCGGTTATGCTATTGTTGGACAGGCAACTGATCCTTACCAAACTCAACTGGCTTATAGTTTCAGAAGTGAGAGTTTAAATGGGGCACCTCTCGGAACCATTTCAAATGTTAATATTCCGAATGCATCTTTAAGAGCATCAAAGGCCAGCGAATTTGAGATTGGAACGGAAATGCGCTTTTTTGGCGATCGTTTAAATGTAGATTTTACCTGGTACAAGAAAAAATCTAAAGACGAGATTTCTTTCGTAACCACGTCCAGTACCACAGGTTATGCCGGCGCTGTGTTAAACTCAGGCGAAATCGAAAATAAAGGTTATGAGCTATTGCTGTCAGGACAGGTACTGAAAGATAAAGATTTTATTTGGACCTCTACTTTAAATGCCTCTTATAATGCCAATAAAGTACTTTCCTTAGCAGAAGGTGTGACTTCACAATTATTGGCTACCTCAAGATCAGGTGTAGGTTTTTTACAAAATATTCCGGGCAAAGCGGCTGCACAGGTGTCCGCATACGATTATCTGTATGATGCAGCCGGAAAAATTCAGGTTGATGCAGCCGGAATTCCAAAAAGAGGTGCATTGGTAGATTACGGATCGGCTTATAATAAATGGTTTGCCGGCTGGAATAATGAATTCAATTATAAAGGCATCATATTATCATTCTTAATTGATGGTAAATGGGGTGGTAAAGTTTTCTCAGCCACTGATTACTATGGTTACGTTTTTGGTTTACATAAGGCAACGCTTGAAAACAGGGATGCATTGGGTGTAAATGCGGCAACTTATTACAGTACTTTTGCCAATAACGTTTCAAAGCAATTTGTTCAGGATGCAAGTTTCATCAAATTCAGACAGATGACACTGGGCTACAATTTCCCGGCAAAAATGTTTAACAACAAAATTCAGGGCTTAAATGTAAGCCTGGTTGGCCGGAATCTATTTATCCTAATGAAGAAAACGGATAATATTGATCCCGAATCCAGCTACAATGCTACATTCCCAGGATTGGAATTGGGTGGTGTTCCACCGGTTAGAACATTCGGTGTAAACCTTAGTGTTAAGTTTTAATTTTAAAAAGACAGAACGATGAAAACGAACATATTAAAAAAATATAGCACGCTGCTTTTTGCAGGTATTTTACTTAGCTCGGGTTGTACAAAAGATTTTGAAGAAATTAATACCAATCCTGTAGCCTACAGTCAGGCTAATTTTGACCCCAATTATATATTAACAACAGCGCAGTTAACATATACAGGCAGCACCGATTTTGCTTATGATACCTGGAGGGGAAATTTAATTTATTCTTCTACCATGATGCAGGGCCTTTCTACGGTTATTGGTTATTGGGCAGGCGATAAGTACCTGTTAAACGAAGGTTATACCGCCGCCTATTGGGGAAATGCAAGTGTAGGCGCCTACACAGAGCAGGTTAAACCTATTGTAGATGTAGTTGAATTTACAAAAGGCCAGTCTAAATATAACAACGTACAGCAAGTAGCCCGCTTATGGAAAGCCTTAATTTTTGAACGTCTTACCGATCTTTATGGTGATGTACCTTATTCTCAGGCAGGTCAGGGCTATCATCAAAGTAATTTCGCACCAAAATACGATAGTCAGCAATCCATTTATGCCGATCTTTTAAAAGAAGTAGAAGAAGCTACCAATGCTTTAAATGTAAACGGAGATAAAGTAACCGGTGATGTAGTTTATAAAGGGGATATTAATAAATGGAAGCGTTTTGGTAATACTTTATTATTGCGTATTGCCATGCGTTTAACCAAGGTGGATGAAAATACAGCAAAGGCCTACGCGACAAAAGTAATTGGTAAAACGATGATTGCTAATGATGATAATGCGCTTGTACTGCATGATGTATCCGGCGCACGGGCCACTCAAAACAGAAATAGTCAGGTATTATCGGGTGATGGCGGGCAAGAAAACTATTATGTTAAATGGTCTAAAACTTTTATTGACCTTTTAAAAGCTACAAATGATCCTCGTTTAGGTAAAGTAGCCGTTACGAAGCTTTTTCTGAACGAAAATTCAAAAGACCAAAATCCATCTTTTGATTCGAATCCTGCTGTTCAAAAAGGAATGCCAAATGGAAAAGATCTGAGTGGAATTGCCGGACGGGATATTCGTCAGGATGCATCTTTTACAACTTTCCCTGATTATTCATCACCAAGCCCAGGGATGCTTAAAAAGAACGGAGCAACTTTTATTCTAACCTATGCAGAAAGTGAGCTGTTATTAGCCGAAGCTGCACAAAGATGGAATATTGGTGGTTCTGCTGCGGCTCATTACGCCAGTGGTGTTTCAGCAGCCATAACCTGTTTAGCACAATACGATGCAGCGCTTGCCATCAATTCAACTGTCGCTGATGCCTACGTAGCCGCAAATCCATATAATGCAGGTAATGGTTTACAAATGATTAACACGCAATATTGGTTACACACCAATACGATGTTAGATTTTTACGAAACCTGGTCTAACTGGCGGAGATCTGGCTTTCCGGTTTTAATACCAATCGTTTATCCGGGAAATGCTACCTCAGGCACTATTCCACGCCGTTTTCCTTACCCTGTAGAAGAAGCGGCCAAGAATGGCGAAAACTACAGAGCCGCATCAGCAGCAGTGCCGGGAGGCGATACGCTGACAGGCAAAGTTTGGTGGGACAAATAATATTTTTATCCTCACATCCCGAGGTAACGGTGGCGCTCCAGTAGTGTCACCGTTTTTTTTCGTAACAATTTCAAGTCAATTTTCAGTAAATGATGCTTTAGTTTGATATTTATAATTCAAACCAAACAATATGAAACTGAAATTTATACTCCCTATTCTTTTATGTTCCAGTCTGTTAGTTCAGGCGCAGCAACGACCAGAAAAAACACCTGACAAACCAGCTTTAGCACCTGCTTCAATGCCAAAAGATGAACCAAAAACAACGGCAAATGAGCGGGCAATTAAAGTTGAAGGTTCTGTAGTAACCAATCACAGCGTAACAATAGATGGCAAAGCTGTACCCTATAAAGCTACAACCGGAACTTTGCCCGTGTGGGATGAAGATGGCAAAGCAATTGCCGGATTATTTTATACTTATTACGAACGTAGTGATGTTCAAAACAGAGATAAACGCCCATTGGTGATTTCTTTTAACGGTGGACCGGGCTCAGCATCGGTGTGGATGCATATTGCTTACACAGGCCCGGTTGTTTTAAATATTGATGATGAAGGTTATCCGGTTCAACCTTACGGTTATAAAGAAAACCCATATTCTATACTTGATGTAGCCGATATTGTTTATGTAGATCCGGTGAATACGGGATATTCAAGAGCCACAAGCAAAGATGTACCAACCAATAAATTTTTTGGAGTAAAGGCTGATATTAAATACCTGGCAGAGTGGATCAATACTTTTGTAACCCGAAATAACCGCTGGGCATCTCCTAAATTTTTAATCGGAGAAAGTTATGGAACCACAAGGGTTTCTGGTTTAGCCTTAGAATTGCAAAATAGCCAGTGGATGTATTTAAACGGTGTGGTACTGGTTTCGCCAACAGAATTAGGCATAGAAAGAAGTGGCCCGGTTGATGCTGCTTTACGTTTGCCGTATTTTGCTGCAACAGCCTGGTATCATAAAGCTTTACCTGCCGATTTGCAGAATAAGGATTTAACGGCCATGCTGCCTGAAGTAGAAAGTTTTACCATTAACGAGTTAATGCCTGCCATTGCACAGGGAAGCATGTTAAGCGAGGACAAAAAGAAATCTATAGCCACAAAAATGGCCCGTTATTCAGGCCTTTCAGAAAAAGTTATCCTTGATTATAATTTAGATGTACCTACAAATTTCTTTTGGAAAGAGTTGTTAAGAGATAAAGGTTTTACGGTCGGTCGTTTAGATTCGAGGTATAAAGGTGTAGATAGAATGTCTGCCGGAAACGGGCCGGATTATAATGCAGAGTTAACTTCCTGGTTGCATTCTTTTACGCCGGCAATTAACATGTACATCCGTAATGAGCTAAACTATAAAACAGATTTGAAATACAATATGTTCGGTTCTGTTTATCCATGGGACAATACCGGCGATAAAACAGGTGATAATTTAAGACAAGCCATGGCTCAAAATCCTTATTTGCATTTATTGGTGCAATCTGGCTATTATGATGGTGCCTGTGATTATTTTAATGCAAAATACAGCATGTGGCAGTTAGATGCTGCCGGCAAGCTAAAAGACCGTACAGAATGGGAAGGTTACAGAAGCGGACACATGATGTATTTAAGAAAAGAAGATCTTAAAACGGCTAACAATCACATTAAGGAATTTATTAAAAAAGCATTGCCTAAGGCTGGAGAAGCCGCAAAGTTTTAAAAAGATAAATGATAGGTCTGGCAAAATCGTCAGACCTGTTTTATGTTGAAGCACAGGGTTTTTGCATTTTTTTGAGCCAATCCTGCTTTCCGCTAAATTCCCGATGAAAAATCGGGAGATACCGCTCCAATCAGGGCTAAATTACAAAGGCTTGTGGTACAAACCGGGGCCAGGTGCAAAACCCGGCTAATTTAAACCCGATAGAACGAATGCCATTCTTCATGGCAGCAGGGATAGCGGGGCAGGAACGGGCCAAAAACTACTGTAATTGCTTTCTAATTATTAAAATTTAACCGGCTGTTGATCATTATCTACTTCTAAAAATTTGAATAAAAAACTGTAGGCTCAAACTAAAAATAATTACTTATTTTTGTAACCCAATTATGCAGCAAATAAAAACGTCATTCGATTTTGAAAAACCTATTGCCGATTTAGTTCAGCAGATAGAAAAGGTTAAGCAAGTTGCCGAAAAAACTAAGGTAGATATGTCTGCCACTTTAGAGGAACTTGATGGTAAATTAGATGAAACCACTAAAAATCTATATCATAACCTAACGGGTTGGAATAAGGTTCAAATGAGCCGCCACCCGGACAGACCACAAACCCTTGATTACATCAACATGATTTGTGATGATTTTATCGAATTACACGGCGACAGAACCGTTAATGATGATAAAGCAATTATAGGTGGTTTTGCTACAATTAATGGCCAAACGGTTATGATTATTGGCCACCAAAAAGGTAAAAATACCAAAGAGCGTCAATACCGTAATTTCGGTATGGCCAATCCCGAGGGTTACCGTAAAGCTTTGCGTTTAATGCGTTTGGCAGAGAAATTTAATAAACCAGTGATATCTCTTATTGATACAATGGGGGCTTATCCGGGCTTGGAAGCTGAAGAACGTGGACAGGGAGAAGCAATCGCCAGAAATTTATTGGAAATGTCTGTGTTAAAAGTTCCAATTATCTGTGTTATTATTGGCGAAGGTGCTTCTGGTGGTGCTTTGGGTATTGGTATCGGCGATAAAGTATACATGCTGGAGCATACCTGGTATTCGGTAATTTCTCCTGAATCTTGTTCTTCTATTTTATGGAGAAGCTGGGATTTTAAAGAGAAAGCTGCTGAGTGTTTAAAGTTAACTTCGGAAGATATGTTTGGAAATAAGTTAATTGATGGGATTATCAGAGAACCACTTGGTGGGGCACATCAGGACCCTGAATTAATGGGCCAAATTTTAAAAGAACAAATCATTAATGATTTGAAATCGTTAGGTAAAATAAAAACAGATAAACTAATTGAGCAAAGAATTGATAAGTTTTGTGCAATGGGTGTTGTAAACGAATAAATATAAATTTGTGATTCTGAGCTAAAGAATCTTTAAATATTAAGTCCTCCAGGTTAAAACCCGGAGGATTTTTTGTTTGTAAGGCTCTTTGTTTTAATATTTTTTATCCTGAAATGCGAAGGATATCAATCAATAAATTACCCATAAAAAAAGCTTTGCAAATTAATGCAAAGCTTTTTCAATTCATTTTAAATAAATTTATTCCTGTGGTTGTTGCGGGTAGTAAACCGACAACCGGCTTTCTAAACCAGCAAATATTTTCTCCAGCTGCGCAGTTACTTTAATTTGTCCGGCGGCTTTACTTGTTTTTACCATTCTGTCCAGGTAATATAATCCTGTTTGTACATTTTGAGCACCCGTAAGCGACCCTTTTGATTGAGAAATATCGGCCAGATAGGTCAATTCCTTATTGATGTATTCGCCAGATTTTGTCATAATATCATTGGCTTTTGCAACTTCTCCAAGCTTATAAAGATTTTCAGCCAGGTAGAACTTAACAACTACCGTACGGATTCCAAAAAAGCGTTCAGGCATTACTTCGTAATATTTATCAAGCACTTTTTTAGCTTCAGCAGTTTTTCCTTCTTTAATCAGACTACTACTTAAACTGGTAAAAAGATTGGTGAAGATGAAAGTATCGTCAGAAGATTGAGGATCTAAATAAGAAGCCGTTTTAATATTGCCCCATTTAAATTTATTCATCACATTATTATACAGAACAGGGGTATTTAATAACTCTACTCTTTCTTCTTTTGAAGTTGTATCTGCTTTTAAAGGCAATAAACGCAAGGCTAAACCTTCACTGTATAAATATTTATCTAAACCATTATATTGTTCTGATGGTACGGTAGATGCAAAATAAATTGGTCTTTTCCAGTTGTTATGTGCCAGGATATCAAACATGGCCAATGTACCTTTTGTTACATAACCTTTATTAAAGGTCCAGCTCATTTCCGGTGTAATTTTTCCGGCGTCAGCTGCAGGAACTGTACCGGTGCTGATGATTTGCTGCGGATCTATCGTGATTTTAAGATTTTTTGTCGGTAGGAAATTTGATTTTGTACCATCCTGCATGGCTACCTTATCATCTGCATTATCAGATAACAATAAATCAACAACATTCTTTAGTTCAACGCTGCCGGCAATTTTGTAATCATCAAACGGCATAACATCCCTTTCGCCTTGTACATACTGTGCAGGCTTCATGGTAAGTGGCAGTGGAGCCGATTCATTTTGTTTTTGTCTTAATCCATTGATGTACCAATCGGTATCAAATAAACTCAGGTTAACAATCCTAATATCAGGACGAACATTTTCAACCTCCTGAATGTACCAAAGCGGGTAAGTATCGTTATCACCGTAGGTAAATAAAATGGCATTAGGGGCACAAGATTGCAGGTAATCCAAAGCGATATCATGGGCAACCAATTTGGTTGAGCGATCGTGATCATCCCAGCCTTGCTCTGCCATAATAGTTGGTGCAGCCAGTAAACCAATTACGGTAGCGCCAATTGCTCCGTTAGTTGGTGTTAATTTTTTAAATAGCCATTCTTTTATCGCCAGTACGCCGAGTCCAATCCAAATGGCAAAAGCATAAAATGAGCCTACATAAGCATAATCCCTTTCACGGGGTTCCATCGGTTTCTGATTCAGGTATAAAACAATTGCAATACCGGTGAAAAAGAATAATAAGGCAATAACGCCTGCATCTTTTTGATTGCGTTTAAAGTGCCATATTGCACCCAATAAACCTAAAATTAACGGCAGGAAGAAAAAGCGGTTATAAGCCTTGTTATCTACAGTTGATGGTGGCAAATGACTTTGATCGCCTAAACGTATGCCATCAATCGCTTTTACACCACTTAACCACTCGCCTTCAAATCCGCTGCCTTGTCCTTGTTCGTCGTTCTGACGGCCAGCAAAATTCCACATAAAGTAACGCATGTACATATAGCCGATTTGATAGCTGGTTAAAAAGCCAATATTATCAATTACATTAGGTTTTTTGCTGTCATCAAGGTGCATCCATTCTTTATAAAAAGCAGCATGTCTTGGATCATCGCTGTACATACGCGGCAATAAACTGTTGTTGCTGTATTCGTATTCACTTTTCTTTCCTGCAACCTCGTATTTTTTATCCCCTTTTCTCCAGATGGTTTTGCCATCGGTTACACCTGTTCTTTCCGAATTATAGTTTGGTCCGTAACCCAATGGCCTGTCGCCATATTGCTCCCGGTTTAAATAGCTTAAGAAAGAAAAAGCATCTTTTGGTGCACTGTTATTTAAGTTTGGTTCTGCTTTTGCCCTGATTACAATCATGGCGAATGAAGCATAACCGAAAATGATTAAAACAGTAGAGATTAAACCCAGGTTTAATAATTTCTTTTGGTGTGCAATAGAATAACGAATGCCCCAAACAAATAAACCGATTAATACAACGGCAAAAAATAATACACCAGTGCCAAAACCTAAACCTAAAGTATTAACAAAGAAAAGATCGAAATAGGCACCAAATGAAACTAAATACTGGATAATGCCATATTGAACAACGGCCAGTATAAGGATACCAACAAAAAGGGTTTTAAAAATGCCTGAAGTAGTTGCTTTATCCGTTCTTTTGAAATAATAAACAAATGCCATAGCGGGTATGGTTAATAAGTTTAATAAGTGAACGCCGATGGATAAGCCCATCACGTATGCAATAAATAATAACCAGCGATCGCCTTTAGGTTCATCAGCATGTGCCTCCCATTTTAAGATGCCCCAGAACACGATGGCTGTAAATAAAGATGATTGAGCATAAACCTCAGATTCTACAGCAGAGAACCAAAAACTATCTGAAAAAGTATAAGCCAATGCACCAACTGCACCTGCACCCATAATGCTGATTAGTTTACTTGTGGTAAGTTCATCGCCAGCTTTAATTAAGGTTTTTTTAGCGAGCGCCGTAATGGTCCAGAATAAAAACAAAATGGTTGCACCACTGGAAACGGCAGAACCAATGTTCATCCAGTAAGCTATTTTGGTTGTATCGCCAAAAGCAAAAATAGAGAAGAATCGCTGGATCATTAAAAATAATGGAGCACCCGGTTGGTGAACAACCTGCATTTTAAATGCTGATGCGATAAACTCACCGCAATCCCAGAAACTGGCAGACGGCTCTAAGGTTAAAACATAAGTTATTGTCGCAATTAAAAAGCAGATCCAGCCTACTATATTATTAACTTTTGAATAATTCATTGGTTTTTGATAATGATAATTAAAATTTATTGTGGCATAAAAATGCTGCCGAAATTAACTATTAAAGTCGATAAAATCAGTAAATTCTTTGATTGTTTTAACAATTTTTAACGTCGTGAAGGATAAACAGACAGGATATTACGCTGGTTTACTTAAATTACATAAGGACTTTAATAACAAAACCCATAAGAAGCTTTTTAACTTTCTTATGGGTTTCATGCTGTTATTTAATTTTATCCGCCTATAAAGGGCGAGAAGCGGGAGAGCAGTGCTGTATATTGTTTTTCTAATTTCTGACTGAGTTCCTGTTGTTTAAAGGTATCTGTTAATTTAACCATCTGGCCAAGATAAGCCATGTAAAATTGAACTTTCCGTTCTGAATCCAGTTGATTTTTACTAACAGAAACATCGGCAAGGTGCCCTAATTCCTTATCTACAAAATCGGCAGTTTTATTAATCATCGCATTAGCCCGCTGTACCTCATTTAGTCTGTACAGGTTTTCTGTAAAGTAAAAAGTGCCCTGTACCTGAAGCATACTGTGAAACTTAGAAGGAATAACTGCATAATAACGATCGATTACCTTTTTACTCTCTTCAATTTTACCATCTGTAATCAGTCCGTTTAATAAACTGTTAAAAATGTTCGAAAACATATTCACATCATCAGCAGATTGCCTGTCTAAATGGTTGGCATTTTTAATATTTCCCCATTGGTAAACATTCATTACATTGTTGTACATCGGTTTAACATTCACCTGATCGTAAATCCGGTCTTCACTTGTATCAGGTTTTAAAGGCAGTAATCTTAAATTTAACCCTTCAGAATACAGGTATTTCTTTAAACCAACGTATTGCTCATCCGGCATGGCATTGGTAAAGTAAATCGGTCTTTTCCAATCGTTGTGCGCCAGAATATCAAAAAGCGCTAAAGTACCTTTAGTCAGGTAATCAGAATTATAAGTCCACTCCATTTTATCCGCTATTTTTCCAGCCTCTTCGAGCGGAACGGTGCCTGTATCTAAAACATCTTTTGCATTAACGGTAATTTTAAGATTTTTGGTTGGTAAAACATTGCTTTTAGAGCCATCTCTTAAGGTTACTTTATCTTCGTCGTTATCAGATAAAAGTACCCCCATTATTTCCTTAAGCTCTATGTGCTGGGCAATTTTATAGTCCTGATAATACATTACATCCCGGGTGCCGGAAACATACTGTTCGGGTTTCATGGAAATTGGTAAAGGTGCAGATTCGTTTTGCTTCCTTTTCATTCCATCGATATACCAGTCGGCTGTAAATAAGCTCAGGTTTACAATCCGTACATCGGGACGAACTTTTTCTACCTCCTGTGCATACCAAACTGGGAAGGTATCATTATCACCATAAGTGAAAAGAATGGCATTGGGTGCGCATGATTTTAAATAATTAATGGAAATATCTCTCGCCAAATGACTATCAGAACGGTCGTGGTCATCCCAGCCCTGGCTTGCCATAATGATAGGTGCCGCAAGCAATGCCACAACTGAAGCAAAAATCCCGGCTTTGGCTGGTGTAAATTTTTTGAAAACCCAGTCTTTAAGTCCCAATACACCCAGCCCAATCCAAATGGCAAAAGCATAAAACGAACCCACATAGGCGTAATCCCGTTCGCGGGGCTCAACCGGTACCGAATTTAAATAAATTACAATGGCTACACCTGTAAATACAAACAGTAAACCAATAATGCCGGCATCTTTTTGGTTTCGTTTAAAATGCCAGATGGCACCGATCAAACCAATGATTAAAGGAAGAAAGAAAAACCGGTTGTAAGCCTTATTATCTACAATGGAAGGAGGGAGGTTTTGCTGATCGCCCAAACGGATTGCATCTATTGGTTTTATTCCACTTAACCATGCACCACCATTTCCGCCGTGCTGCCCATCCTGATTATCTTGTCTGCCAACAAAATTCCACATAAAATAACGCATGTACATTTGGCCAACCTGGAAAGAAGACATGTATTTTATATTGTCTATCACACCTGGTTTATGGGTGTCATCAAAACCCATCCAGCTTTTATAAAAATTAATGTGCTCCGGTTTGTCACTATACATTCGTGGAAGCAACGTTTTCTGATCAAAAACATAATCAGATTTGGTTCCGGCAGATTCATATTTTTTATCTCCTTTTCTATATAGTTTTCCGGTTTCTTTGAGATCTATTTTATCCGAGTTGTAATTTTCTCCATAAAGTAAAGGCCTGTCGCCATATTGGGCACGGTTAACATAACTCAAAAATGAAAAGGCATTTTCAGGATCAGTATTGTTTAAATTAGGTTTTCCATGCGCCCGGATGATGAGGGCTGCGAAAGAGCTGTATCCAAAAATTAATAATACAGTAAATAATAACATCAGGTTTAAAACCCGTTTATTCTTTAAAATAGAATATCGTATTCCATAAACCAAACCGCCAATAAGCAATAAAGCAAAAAATAAAATTCCGCTGCCAAAACCAAGTCCCAGTGTATTTACAAAAAACAGGTCAAAGCCCGCTGCAAAAGAAACCATGTACTGGATAATTCCGAATTGTACAAAAGCCAGGGCGAGTATAGAAATGAAAAATATCTTTAAAACACCTTTCCAATTTGGGGCAGGTGTTTTTTTGAAGTAGTAAACAAAAATTACAGCCGGAATGGTAAGGAGGTTAAGTAAATGTACACCTATGGAAAGGCCAATCATATACGCTACAAAAAGCAACCAGCGGTCAGATCCTTTTTCATTTGCCTGTGATTCCCATTTTAAAATGCCCCAAACTACAATTGCTGTACAAAGAGAAGACATGGCATAAACTTCTGCCTCAACAGCCGAAAACCAGAAACTATCCGAAAATGCATAAGCCAATGCACCAACTAAACCTGCGCCAATAATACTAATGGTTTTAGATGTGGTTATTTCTTCATGCTCTTTAATAACGGTTTTCTTTGCCAGCGCTGTGATAGACCAGAATAGAAACAAGATGGTTGCCGCACTGGCCAGCGCCGAAGCAATGTTCATAAAGTAGGCTACTTTTGTGGTATCGCCCATGGCCAAAGTAGAAAATAAACGTTGAATCATGGAAACCAATGGTGCACCTGGTTGGTGAACAACCTCCATTCTAAAAGCTGTAGCAATAAATTCTCCGCAGTCCCAAAAGCTTACCGATTGGTCTAAAGTTAAGATGTAAGTCAACGCCGCAATTAAAAAGCAGAGCCAGCCCGTAATGGTGTTAATTTTTGAGTAGTTCATCCGTTAAAGTTTAGTTATTGATATTAAATGATTTATGGTTCTCTGCCTTAAAAAGTCGTATAAAAAAATAAAATGTTGCATGGTTTATGATGATTTTTTTATCTTTGCAACGCAACAGGAAACGGCAGGAAAGAAATTAAAAATATTTTAAAATCGCTCTTGCATAATTAAAATAAGCTTCCTACATTTGCATTCCCAATCGGGGAAGTATCCTCGATAAAGAGATTGTCCGATAGTATAAGGGTAGTACAACGGTTTTTGGTACCGTTTGTCTTGGTTCGAATCCAGGTCGGACAACAATTTAACATCGGATCGTGTAGTTTAAAATACATGATCCGATTTTTTTTAAACCGTAAACTACACACGGATCATGCCATTGCAGTTTAACCCGGTAAAGCTATTTTCCGGAACAGGTTCAAGAGGATTATCACTTAAAATTGCCGAGAGTTATGGCAGGCCGCTGGGTGATGTAACCATTCACAAGTTCAGTGATGGGGAGTTTCAACCTTCTTTTGATGAATCGATACGCGGCTGCGATGTTTTTTTAATCCAGTCGACTTATCAGCCAAGCGATAATTTAATGGAATTGCTTTTAATGGTTGATGCTGCTAAAAGAGCTTCAGCACATTATATTACAGCAGTAGTTCCTTATTATGGTTTAGCCCGTCAGGATAGAAAAGATAAACCGCGTGTAGCGATAGGTGCTAAATTGGTTGCAAATTTATTAAAGAGTGCTGGTATACACCGCATTATGACAATGGATTTGCATGCTGCGCAGATACAGGGTTTCTTTGATATTCCGGTAGATCACTTAGATGGATCGGTTATTTTTGTGCCTTATATCAAAAGCTTAAATTTGCCAAACTTAACAATTGCATCGCCTGATATGGGTGGTTCATACAGGGCCCGTACCTTTGCTAAGTTTTTTAATGCTGAAGTTATTATTTGCGATAAACGCCGTAAACGTGCCAACGAAATCGAATCAATGTCGATTATTGGTGATGTAACCGGACAGGATGTAGTGTTAATTGACGATATTTGCGATACTGCCGGAACCTTATCAAAAGCTGCGGCTTTGATTATGGAAAATGGAGCTGCAAGTGTAAGAGCAGTTTGTACACATGCTGTTTTATCAGGCAAAGCGATAGAAACGGTAGAAAATTCTGTTTTGACAGAATTAATTGTAACGGATACCATTCCATTGAAAATGGAAAGTCCGAAAATAAAAGTGCTGAGTACAGCAAGTTTATTTGCAAGAGCAATTGCCAATGTAAATGAGCATGGATCAATCAGTGATCTTTTTAAAGTGTAAATAAATGGTTAATTGTGTAAACAGTTAGCCAGTTAAATAATAATAAATAAATATAAAAATGAAAACAATCGCAATTAGCGGTTCTCCAAGAGAGAACGTAGGGAAACGCGATGCCAAGGAACTTCGTTACGAAGGTAAAGTTCCGGCGGTATTGTATGGTGGAAAAGAGCAACAACACTTAGCTGTTGTTATCGCAGATTTAAGAGACGTTATTTATACCCCGGATGTAAACTTCGTAGAGGTTAATGTAAATGGTGTTAAAACTAAAGCTATCGTTAAAGATACTCAGTTTCACCCATTAACAGACGTATTAATGCACATCGATTTTCTTCAGTTATTTGATGACAAAGAAATCGTAATGGAAATCCCTGTAAAATTAACAGGAACTTCTCCAGGTGTTAAAATGGGTGGTAAATTAATCCAGAAATTACGTAAGCTACGTGTTAAAGCTTTACCAGCTGACATGCCACAAAACGTTGAAGTAAGTTTAGAAAAATTAGAAGTAGGTAGTTTATTCCGTGTTCGTGACCTTAAAGGTACTAAATACGTAATTACTAACACTCCTGAAGATACAATCGTATCTGTTGCAATGTCTAGAGCATTGAAACAAGCAGAAACTGAAGCTGCAAAAGGTAAAAAATAATTAGTATTTCACTAATTTGAAATTAAAAGCGGTAAAGAAGCAATTCTTTATCGCTTTTTTGTTGAATAATAGCCCAATTGCTTTTTCAATTAGCTTTTGGTCTTTAAGTTTTAAGCTTTTACATTTGCAGCATGAAATATCTTATAGTTGGCTTAGGGAATATCGGACCTGATTACGCACATACCAGACATAATATTGGTTTTGATATTGCCGATGAACTGGTTAAAAATTTGGATGGTAGTTTTGAGAATATCCGGTTGGCTTACTACGCTGAAGTAAGTTTTAAAGGTAGAAAACTGCATGTGATAAAGCCAACCACTTTTATGAATTTGAGTGGTAAAGCCGTTAACTATTGGATGAAAGAATTGAAAATTGCGCCTGAAAATGTATTGGTTGTGGTTGATGACCTGGCTTTGCCATTGGGTAAACTTCGTTTGAAGCTGCAAGGTAGCAGTGCAGGGCATAATGGGCTTAAAAGCATTGAAGAGGTGTGTGGTGGGCAAAACTATGCCCGCTTACGTTTTGGTATTGGCAGCGACTATCCTAAAGGCCGTCAGGTGGATTTTGTATTGGGTTTGTTTGATAAAAATGAACAACTGGAGCTTCCGGCACTGATTGATAAAAGTGTAGACCTGATTAAAAGTTATGTAACCATCGGGCCGGCTCAAACCATGACCGCTTTTAACAAGTAAATAATATGGATTCTTTTATTGTCATGCTGAGGTACGAAGCATCTGTTTTATTGTTGCAGATGCTTCGTACCTCAGCATGACAGAATTACGTAAGATTTAAAAAATTGCCTAAACAAAAAAAGACCATCTTCCGATGATCTTTTCTCTATAAATTAGTTAATGTTTATTTAACTTGTTGTTGTGCTCTTGCAATGTAAGCATTAACTAATTGCGCTTCCTGGCTTTCAGGATATTGTGTTTTGATTTTAGTGTAAGCATCAACTGCACCTTTAAAATCTTTTAAGTTTTCGTTAACTAAACCCAGTTTCTTTAAAAACATTGGAGAAGTAAATTTACTGGCTTTATCTGCAGCTTTTTTATAATAAGTAACCGCTTGTTTGTAGTCTTTCAACTCACTGTAAGCATCACCTAATAAACCTAAAGCTAATGGATCAGCAACCGGACTACCAGTAGCACTATATTTGCTTAAAGATTCTATAGCTTGTTTATATTCGCCTTTACGTAAGTAAATACCACCTAAATATAAGTTAGCAAGGTTAGCCGATTTAGTATTGTCATACTCTTCAGCAATTTTTTCTAATCCCGGATAACCACCTTCGCCTTTTAAAGCTTTGGCAGATAAAGAATCAACACCTACATACTGTTCTGCTCTAAACATTTTGCTTGCAGCTTCTTCAGCACGGTTTTTTAAGTATACATTTTGATACCAAAAATAAACACCGATTAATAAAACTACAGCTCCTGCTATAAATAGTAAGCTTTTATTGTTTTCCTGTAAAAAAGAACCTTTTCTAATAGGTTGAGTTGTCTGATTATCTGTTGTAGACATGTTTGTTTAAAAAATTGAGATTGCAAAAATACATTTTTCAGTCAAAGTATCAACCTTTATTTTGAAGTATTTAATTAAAAATCACTGATATCCGTAAAATAAGTTCGAAAAGTTTCGGATATTTTAAAAAAGCAGAATTATTGCCTGCTAATTTCTTGTACAAGGCTAATTCCCTTGATAATGGCCAATCGTAAATTTAAAAACCGGAATTGTAAAATCTTTAACGCAGTAGTCTGATTAAGGTATTGAACCAATCTTTATTGGCGGTAAATAAACCGTTGTAATTAATAACCATATAAATGGTTAATTCATCGGCCATGCCTGGCGAAGCTTTAAGTCTGATGGGTTGCCAGAATACACCAAAGTTTTTAACAGAAGAGGCTGGAAATAATTCATCAAATCCAATAAAAACTTCTTCTATATCGCGTAAAGGTAGAATCAAATCTTCATCTCCGGTAATGGAAAGGCTATGATCAGTTAATAAAATATCACCCTCGTGGTGATGTAGCGGAGGTAAAAAGGAGAAGAGTCCGGCAATTTTTTTAAACCAGCTGGTTTTAACGTCCAATTCATGATCATAAGACCATAAAACATTTCCTTCCAGTAATTTTTGAGCAACCATCTATTTATAAATCTTGATATAAAACTACAATTTTTCTTTGCTCCTGCAAGCTTATTTTAAGTATTTAACCTTAGTCTGATTATTTAGAGGCTAAAAAACGGTAAATTGCGGAATATTTATGTGGTTAAAAAATATTACGCTTCTTAATTTCAAAAACTATACGGATGCAGATCTCCATTTTTCGGAAACTGTAAACGTTTTTACAGGGAATAATGGCTCGGGTAAAACCAATATGCTTGATGCAATCCATTATTTGTGTCTTTGTAAAAGCTATTTCAATCCGATTGACGGGCAACAGATAAAGACTGAGGAGGATTTTTTTATGATTCAGGGCGATTTTGACCGCAATGAAAAGAATGAAAAAATTAGCTGTGGTGTAAAACGCAATCAAAAAAAACAGTTTAAACGAAATAAAAAGGAGTACGATAAACTTGCTGATCATATAGGGTTATTCCCCGTGGTGATGGTTTCGCCTTATGATGTAAACCTGATTATGGAAGGGAGTGAGGAAAGGAGGCGGTTTATTGATAATGTAATTTCGCAAACAGATGCACATTACCTCGATCAGCTGATCAATTACAATCGTATTTTACAAAATAGAAATGCCTTACTCAAACAAATTGCCTTAACCAAAAGGTATGATCCGGCATTACTTGAAATTTTGGATGAACAGCTGATGGGGTCGGGAAATAAAATATTTGTTTTGCGTAAAGCATTTATGAACGATTTTATTCCGCTGTTTAATCAATATTATACCTACATTACCGATAATAAAGAAACCGTAGAACTTAATTATCAATCGCAACTTAACGAGAGCCCTTTTGAGCAACTGCTGCAAAAATCAGTTGAAAAAGACCGGGTACTGGAGCGTACAACCACTGGAATTCATAAGGATGAACTTGCTTTTGTAATTAGTGGTATGCCTTTAAAGAAATTTGGATCTCAGGGACAGCAAAAATCCTTTCTAATTGCTTTAAAATTAGCGCAGTATGCTTATCTGGCTAAAAATAAAGGATTTAAGCCTTTGCTTTTGCTGGATGATATTTTTGACAAACTTGATGATAACCGGGTGCAGAAATTAATGCAAATGGTTTCTCACCATGATTTCGGACAAATATTTATTACAGATACCGGTATAGAAAGAGTAAAATCAATTTTTAAAAAGATAGAAGTTGATGTAACTTTGTTTGAAGTCGAAAATGGAATTATAAAAAATGCGTAAACCTAATGATGTTACCTTAAAAGATGCCATCGGCAAAATGCTTGATGTGTATCGTTTACGCCGTAAATTTGATGAGACTTCAATTTTGGCCATCTGGCCCGAAATTATGGGTACAGCCATTGCAAACAGAACCACCCAAATTTACATTCACGATAAAAAACTCTTTATCAGAATTGAATCTTCTGTAATTAAAAATGAATTATTAATGGTTCGGCAGGGTATTATTCAGAAACTGAATGATCATGCAGGCAGCATTGTAATTACCGAAATGGTTTTTTTATAGATTTTTTTAGGGTGTAAGGTTTATTTAAAAACCTTACACCGCTTTATGTTTTGGGAGGAAAGTTCTTTAACTTTTACTACCCCCAAATATTTTTGCCAAAATCCAGATTATTAAAGCCAGTACCACCACCACTATAATAACGCCTGACCAAACGCCCGCTTTAAATATTCCCTCTATCAGTTGGCAACTGCCTAAAGTGCTGCATAAAAATGCAATAAGTACTAATGGAAATGCTCTTTTCATATCATATTAATTTTGTATTTATGCTAACACAACATTAATATGAAAAGTTTTTGGAAATATTATTTGCCGTTTACTTTTAATAATTCAACATCAAAAATTAACGTGCTGTACGGTGGGATATCCTGGCCATAACCATGTTCGCCATAAGCCAGATTATAAGGAATAAATAATTTGTATTTCGAACCTGCAGACATTAATTGTAAACCCTCGGTCCAGCCTTTAATTACCTGGTTTAAAGTAAAGGTAATCGGTTCGCCTCTGTCATAAGAATTATCGAATTGTTTTCCACTTAACAAGGTTCCTTTATAATGCACTAAAACAGAATCTGTTGCTTTAGGTTTAATGCCGTTACCTTGTGTTAATACTTCGTATTGTAAACCACTTGCGGTTGTTTGAACACCTGCACGTTTTTTATTTTGCTCCAGGAAATTTTTTCCCTCTGTGATATTTCCCACAAATTTACCCTTGTTGGCATTGGCTAAAGCTGCATTTATAGCTTGCTGTGCTTGTTGCTGATCTAATAAAACTTTACCACCGGTAAATGCATCTTTTAATCCTTTAAGCAATACATCATAGTTTAAAGTTGTTAAACCTGTCGTTTTTAATCCTGTACCAATAGAGGTACCGAAAGCATAACTTACAGAATCCAAAGAAGATTTCATTGGCGTTACTGTAGTGGTTTTAGTTGTGGTAACTGTTTTTTTAACAACAGTTTTTTTACCCGCTGGTTGTTTTGTTTGTGCAAAAGATGCAACTGCTGCACCGGAAATTAATATAGTTAAGAAAGCTTTTTTCATATTTTTATATTGCTGTATACCTGCAATCTCAGGCGTTTAATTGGGGCGAAAGATACAAACTCTTTTAAAACAATAAAACCCCGGAATACGGGGTTTTAAGCAAAATGTTTTTAAACTAAATTTAGAAACGTTCGTCAGCTTTGAAGAAGAAATTACCTTCAATTTCTGCGTTTTCATCAGAGTCAGAACCGTGAACTGCATTTGCATCAATAGATTTAGCATATTTCTGACGGATAGTACCTTCAGCTGCTTCAGCAGGGTTAGTAGCACCGATTAATTTTCTGAAATCTTCAATTGCGTTGTCTTTTTCTAAAATTGCGGCAACGATAGGTCCTGAAGACATAAAGCTTACTAAATCTTTGTAAAAAGGACGTGCAGCGTGTACTGCGTAAAACTGGCCGGCAGTTTCTTCAGTAAGTTTGGTATATTTTAATGCAATGATTTTGAAACCTGCATTGGTAATGTCGTTTAAAATTGCTCCAATATGGCCATTTGCTACTGCATCAGGCTTAATCATGGTAAATGTTCTGTTTGTGCTCATTGTGTTTGATATCAAATTTTTTGCAAAAGTACAATTAATTACCGAAAGACAAATTTTTCCTTAAAACATAAGTTCAAATATATCTTATCAATCAGCGACTTATAGCTTCATAATCCGATCGTTATTCTTATTTAAATTAATTATAAATAAAATCGTTGTTTTTTAAAGTCTTCTATTATCTTTGCCGCAATTTAAAATCAATCTAAATAAAGATATGAAGAAAATATTTACTCCATTTTTAAGTTTATTAGCCCTTTTCGTCGTATTGGTTACGGCCAATGCAAATGCGCAAACTAAATCAGGTATAATTTCCGGAACAGTAAGAACAAGCGATGGAAAACCAGCGCCTTATATCAGTGTAGGTATAAAAAATACAGGAAAAGCGGTAGAAACCGATGAAAACGGTACCTATACATTTAAAAATTTAGCCGATGGTAATTACGTGATCAAAATTTCTGCTGTTGGTGTAGCCATTCAGGAGAAAAAAGTTTCCATCACAGGGGGAAAGCCAGCAAATGCAGATTTTTCCGTTGCCGAATCGGCCTCTCAATTAGATGAAGTTGCCATTAATGGCTATAAAACACCAAATAAAAAACCTGTAAACCTGGGTAAGATAGCCATCGCACCAATTGATTTACCTCAGTCAGTACAAATTATCGGAAGTCAGGTAATTGCAGATCAACAAGTGAATACTTTGGGTGATGTAATGAAAAACATTAATGGTGTTGCATTAGGAGCCAATAGAGGTTCGGTAGGCGAAAATTTTTACTCCAGAGGATATAGTCTGGGCAGTAATAATATTTTTAAAAATGGTGTCAGAACAACTATTGGAGGTTCTCCAGAAGCAAGTACTTTAGAATCGGTAGAAGTTTTAAAAGGCAGTTCGGCATTATTGTACGGTGGTGTTACTGGCGGTGCAGTGGTTAATATGGTTACCAAAAAACCGAAATTTGAATATGGTGGCGAGGTTTCATTACGTGCCGGCAGCTATGATTATTATAAACCAAGTTTCGACTGGTACGGACCTATGAGCCAAACAGCTGCTTTCCGTATAATAGGTACAGCAGAAAATTCCAATAGCTTCAGGGATTTTGTAAGTTCTAAACGTATTTATGTTAATCCATCTATGCTATTTAAATTAAGCAAAAAAACAGAATTATTGGTGCAGGCAGATTACTTAAAAAGTGATTTTACGCCAGATTTCGGAGTTGGATCTGTAGGCAGCAAAATTGTAGATTACGGTAGAGAAAAATTTGTAAATGCACCCTGGGCATATAATAAAACAAATACAGCAACTGGCCAGCTAAATTTAAATCATAATTTTAATGAGGATTGGAAATTAAATGTAATCGCATCCTTACAATCTTACAATAGAGATTACTTTGGTGCAGAACGTATTCAGGCAAATACAGATGGAATTTCACAACGCAATTTAACCCGAAGCAGAACGAACGAATTTACTTATAATCAGCAGATTAACTTAAATGGTATTTTTAAAACCTGGAATATAAAGCATACCTTATTGGTTGGTGCTGATGCAGATCAATCAAATGTGGTAAGCAGTACGTTTTATTATGGAAAAAATCCGAATGGTAGTTTAATAACCGCCTTTAACTACGGTGATGTAAATTTATTTAAACCCGAAACTTATTTTGGATCAGGAATAATGCCCGCAACTTCTGTATCGCAATTAACGACCACAAATGTTTACAGAATGGGCGGTTTTGCGCAAGATTTAATTGAACTTACCAACCAATTTAAAGTTTTAGCTGGAATTAGATGGACTTTCCAAAAAGCGCCAACAACAGATATTTCAAATTTATTAAACGGAGTTGATACTAAAGGTACCACTGCAGATAAGATAGATAAGGCTTACTCTCCAAAATTTGGATTAATTTATCAACCATTAAAAACAACTTCGTTTTACGTAAGTTACGCTAATAATTTTATCTCTAACTCAGGAGTTGATATTTATGGTAGTGCTTTAGGAGCCTCTATTGTAGATCAATACGAAGCAGGGGTTAAAAACGATTTTTTTGATGGTAAGTTATCTGCGAACGTTACTGTATATAGAATCAATAACAGTAATATAGCTCAAATGGCTTTATTGAGAGCAGATGGAAGCACCAATTCTGATACAAATGTTAAAGAATTTACCGGAAAAACATCAAGCGACGGGGTAGAGTTAGATATAACAGCCACATTGGTAAGAGGATTGAACTTTATTGCAGGTTATAGCTATAACTTTATGCGCTATACAGAAACATTAGGTATAACAGATCTTTTTAATGATAAAGGCATAAAAACAGGTCAAACCTCTGGTGCAGTAACAGGCATTCGTTTGGTAGGCACAACTAAAAATACAGCCAACGCTACCTTATTTTATACTTTACAAAATGGCGGACTTAAAGGCTTAAAATTTGGTGCATCTGCATTTTATACAGGAGACCGTAATGGAGGATGGAACCCGACTAAAGTTGAAGAAGCTAATGGTGTAAATCGGTTAATTCCTTTGAAAGGATTTACCACTTTTGATTTTTCAGCAGGTTATTCATGGTCTAAGTTATCTGTATTGGCTAAAATGTCTAACATTACCAATGAGTTAAACTACTTCGTTCACGAAAACTATAGTGTAAATCCTATTCCTCCCCGTCAGGTGCTGGCTACATTAACTTATAAGTTTTAATCTAATAAAAAACTAAATTTAAAAGCAGGTCATTCTAATTATAGGATGACCTGCTTTTTTTTAATTGTGATTCATTTTAATTGAACAGATTAGCGCCAAAACTACGTTATACAGGAAAGCTTTAAATATCATCCGATTAATGTTAAAATTACTTAGCTTTGCCACGCAAAAATTATGTTAACACTACCCGAATTAAAATCAATACTGGCTACGCCACAAAAAATTGTGATTACTACACATCATAAACCTGATGGCGATGCGATGGGCTCATCTTTAGGTTTATATGGCTATCTGATTCAAAAGGGGCACCATGTTAAAGTAATTACCCCTACAGATTATCCTAATTTTTTGCACTGGATGCCAAATAACGGAGACGTTATTATTTATACCGAAGAACAGGAAAGGGCAGCCGAATTAGTAGACGGAGCAGCTTTAATTTTCTGTTTAGATTTTAACACTTTAAGTCGTATCAACGAATTAGGCGAGTTGGTTAGAGCCGCAGGCGCTAAAAAAATCATGATTGATCACCATCTTGAACCGGAAGATTTTGATGATTACCGCCATTGGGATATAAATGCCTGTGCCGCTGCACAACTGGTTTACGATTTTATTGTTAATCAGTTGGAAGATGAAAAAGGCATTAATAAAGATGTTGCAACCTGTCTTTATACCGGGATAATGACCGATTCAGGTTCGTTCCGTTTTCCTTTAGCTACTTCTAATGTTTACCGTATTGCCGCCAATCTGATTGATTTAGGTGCCGAACACTGGAAAATACACCAACTGGTTTACGATAACGCAAGCGAGGACAGACTGCGTTTTCTGGGTTATTGTTTATCCAATAAATTAGAAGTGTTGAGAGAATACAACACCGCAATTATATCTGTAACTAAAGAAGAACTGGCAAAATACAACAGCACAACAGGAGATACTGAAGGCGTTGTAAATTATGCATTATCCATTAACGGAATCCGTTTGGCGGCATTAATTATTGAGCGTACTGATAAAGTTAAACTATCTTTAAGATCAACAGGAGATTTCCCGGCAAATGAAATTTGTAAGAAATACTTTAATGGCGGCGGGCACAGAAATGCAGCAGGAGGCGCTTCTGAAAAATCTTTAGGAGAAGTAATTAATGAATTTAAATCTATACTGGTTGAATATAAAAGCCAGCTAATTGCGTAAATATTTCAAACAAAAAATAAATTAATAACCAAAAAACATTAAAAGTTAAATTAAATAAATGAAAAGAGGAATTATTATTCTGGCAGCAGCAACACTAGGATTAGCTGCTTGTAACCAAGAGAAAAAAGGTGCGGGAGGCTTATTGTATACGATTTATCATTCTGACGGTAAAGAGAAAATTAAAGAAGGTGATATCGTTAAAATGAACTTCGTTCAAAAAAATGATAAAGATTCTGTTTTAGCCAGCACCTACGATAATGAAATGCCACAAGTATTTCCAGCTCAAAAGAAAATGTACGCTGGTGATATGAATGATGTTTTAACCCTTTTTGGTGAAGGCGATAGCGCTACATTTAAGGTGAATTTAGATACGATGGCTTTTTACAGCAAACAGCCTAAACCAGAACAATTTAAAAACGATAAATACATCACTTTTACCGTTAAAATTGAAAAAGTATTTAAAAAGAATGCTAACGAAGCAGATTCTTTATTCAGAAAAAGAGCTTCAGAGTTTTTCCAGACTGATTATAAAACCACAATGGAAGCTAAGAAAAAAGCTGAAGCAGGAAAAATTAAAAGCTACGTAGACGATAATAAATTAAAAACAACAACTGCAGCTTCGGGTTTACAATACATTATTGAAAAACCAGGAAGTGCTGATCGTGCTGCTCTTGGCGATACAGTTGAAGTAAATTATACTGGTAAATTAACCAAGAAAAATAAAAAAGGTACCTATACTATATTTGATACCAGCGATGAAAAAATTGCTAAAGCTGAAGGAAAATTCCAGGCTGGCAGACCGTATGGCCCTACTAAAATGGCTGTTGGAGGTACAATTCCAGGTTTTACAGAAGCAATTCAGTTAATTGGTAAAGGCGGTAAAATCACAGCAATTATTCCTTCTAACTTAGGTTATGGCGAACAAGGTGCAATGCAGGCTGGTATTATGCCTTACAGCCCGATTGTTTTTGAAATCGAAATTAAAGACATCAAAAAAGGTACTGCTCCTGCTCAGCCAGTAGCTCCGCCTGTTGTTAAGAAATAAAATACTTAAACAAAGATTAAAAGTCCTGCCCATTAATTTGAGCAGGACTTTTTTATTAAGCCGAAAATACATTTTACACTGATTTTATAACATACATATTATTATAAACTATATTTGCGGCATTGTCATTGCTATTAAATAAACTATATATGAAAAAAGGAATTGTAATTGTATTTGCAGCAACATTGGGCCTGGCTGCTTGTAATAACTTCAAAAAGGGTGAAGGTGATATGACCTACAAAATTTATAAGAGTGAAGGTAAACCAAAGATCCAGGAAGGTGATTATGTAAAGTTAAATGCTGTACAGTCTATTGAAACTAAAACCAATGGCGATTCTACCCTGGTAAATACTTACGATAACGAACGTCCGGCATTTTTTCCGATTGGAAAACCAATGTTTAAAGGCGACATGGTTGCTGCATTAAAATTATTAGGAGAAGGCGATAGTGCTGTATTTAAACTTAACCTCGACTCGATGGCTAAATATTCGGGGCAACCGAAACCGACTGGTTCAAAAGATAATTTTTCAACTTTTACAGTTAAAATTGAGAAAGTTTTACATAAAGTAGCTAACGAAGCAGATTCAGCTTTCGAAAAAAAGAAAAGAGATTTCTTTGAGTCCGAATACAAAGTTTTAATTGCTAAAAATAAAGGTGCAGAAGATGGTAAAATTAAAAAATACATCTCTGAAAATAGCCTGACCACTAAAACGACTGCTTCGGGTTTACAATATGTGATTGGAGCACCTGGTAATGCAGAGCGTGCTTCTTTAACTGATACCATTGTAATTAACTATACTGGTCAGTTTACCAACAAAAAAGGTAATGGAAAGATCAATGTTTTTGATACTTCAGATGAAAAAATAGCAAAAGAAGCCGGTATTTATTCACCAAGTGCTCAATATGCACCACGTGCAATGCCTTTAGGTCAGTTACCTCAGGGATTTATTGAAGGTGTACAGTTAATTGGAGCAGGAGGGAAAGTTAAAATTATCCTTCCATCAAAATTGGCTTACGGCGAAAACGGTGGCGGTCCGATTAATCCATTTACCCCATTGGTTTTTGATATTGAATTGAAACAGATTATCAAAAGTACAGCTTCTGCTAAGTAATAATCTTAAGCTATAACAAAGCCCTGCTAATTCGTTAGCAGGGCTTTTTTTATGATTCTTAGTCTGGAGCCTATTATCTTGAGATACCCACAGGCTCTAATCTATCGGAGTAGTACCTCAAACGATCTCTTTCTTTTTGGAAAGCAATTCTACTAGTGCTCATCGGTTTCTGTAGTCCCGCTTTCCCTGCTGCCGATAGAAAAAACCGGCATTCGTACAATCGGGTTTAAATAACCAGAGCTTGTATGTATCCAATTTAATCCAACAAAAAAAGCCATGACAATTATCGTCATGGCTTTTAAAATATTTCAAAAATATTATGCCTGAGGCTCTAAGTATTTAGCATAGCAATAACCTTCTTCTCCATCATTTGTACGCACAAGCCACCATAAGTCATTGCTTCTGTTTACAAGTGTAATCACTTCGCCATGTGCAGCTTTACCAACAATTGGCTGATCTGTACCCGGGCCTTTTCTGATGTTTAAATTGCTGCTCTCTGTAATTACTTTTGCATGTGTAACGGCAGCATCAATTGCCACGTTTACATTTAAAACTAAATCACCGGTAGCAAAGTTAGGATCGATTTGGTTGTAAACTTCCCAAAGATGATCTTTTGTAGCACCATCCGGAGCAGTACCATCAACATATAAAATACCGTCCTGTTCACGTACGGCCAAATCAGCAATCCCTGCTGCTGTTGCAGCATTTGTTAATCCTGCGTATTTCTCTTGTAATGACATGTTTTTCGTTATTTTACTGTTAATTTATTTTCAATTTTTTTAGGTTTTAATGCAGCAACGTGTTGCATTAAAGTAATTAAAGAAGCCTTTGTAATCTGACCAGTTAAGGTAACTACGCCATCTTTAACGTCTGCTTTTACTGTTGGGAAAGATTTAACTGCATCTGCAACATTTTTAATCAATGTTGTATCTTCGGCAATTACAACCGGAACAACAGGTTTAACCGTTAAACTGTTCACTACAGATTTAGCACCTTTTTCTGCTTTAGCAATCTTTTCTGCTTCTGCTTTAGCAGTTTCGTCTGCAACTTCACCAGTTAACGTAACATTTCCTTTTGCTACTGCTACAGTAACTCCTGCAGCCTCTTTAGCCTGAATGGCAGCTTGAAGATCAGCATCTTTTGGTCCACAGCCTACAAAAAATAGACTGGATGCGATGGCCATACTCATTAAAAATTTAGTTGTTTTCATCTTTTTGTTTTAACAGTGGTTATTATTAATTATTAAATAAAATTATAGAATGATTAGGATGATTCTATATTATTAAACTAAAAAAAGGATGACTTTGATTTAACTAAGATAGAGATTGTCTTTAAATTGGAAATGAAATAGTGAAATTATTTTCTAACATTGATTTCACATGCGTAGGAAAGTGCTAATTCAAAAGGCTTTACGAAGAAAATATTTCAGTCCTTTGTTACAAAAGACTGAAATATAATGCTGGTATTATTTTGCTCTTTTATTTAATTCAGCAATAGGCATACTGATTAACCTGCCTACAGGCTGTTTACCGCGGTAAGTAATTACACGCAGCATACTTGCATCCTTAGGCGGGACCAAAGCTGCAGTATATTTTGGATAAAAACGGTCAGGACTCGAGTTATCGAAACTGTAATAAATATCTAAACCATCAATTTCTGTGGTTAACTCAATCATTAATTGCCTGTCTGGTGAGCGTTTTATACTAAAAACCGGATCGTAAATAGCAGGGGAATATTTGGTTTCAGAAAAATCTAAGCGTTTAAACTGCAATTCCGTACGTTCAGCAAAGCTGGTCCAGTTTTTCTTTTCAATAGGGCTCCAAACAGATTCAGCAATTGCAAAACTACGTGGCCAAACCATATACTCTACCTGGCGGATATTGTAAACCTGCTCTGTCCAAAGATTGGCCTGCCCGCCCATAACATATTTGGCATCAACGCCTGCCGGAACAGGATTAAACTGATAAGTCTTATTTAATCTAAGTGAAGCATAAACCTTAGGTTCGGTAATAACATCGGCCTGCATATAATCAAGGTAGGCAAACTCTGTAGGGCTCATTACCACCTGATGTTTTTCATTAGCAGCCTGTACGCCATATTTCATTCCTCTCCAGCTCATTACTGCTGCTGTTGGAGATACACCACCCTCTAAAATTTCATCCCAGCCCATAAATTTCTTGCCTTTTGAAATTACAATCTGCTCTACCCGCTTTTCGAAATAAGCTTGTACCTGAGGAATGGTTTTTAAACCTTCACGTTGCATTAACTGTTTAATCTGATCGTTTTTCTCCCAGAAATTATGCGATGCTTCATCTCCACCCATGTGGATATATTCGAAAGGGAAAAGTTTAGCCACCTGCGTAATTACGGTATCCAGAAAACTATAAACCTTTTCATTTGCAGGGCAAAGTGTATTGTCTACAAGTGCAATTGGTGGGGCACCGCGACTCCAGTCCATAATTTTTTCTCCTGAGCGCACTTTGTAATTCACGGCTTCCGGTGTGCATGATAATTCAGGATAGGCAGCAATAGCAGCTAAACTATGACCAGGAACATCAATTTCGGGCAAAATATTTACGAAACGTTCCTGTGCATACTGTACCAGTTCTTTAATATCCTCCTGAGAATAAAATCCGCCGTAGGTGCGGGGTTCATCAGCAGTAGGTGGGATAAAATCACCAAAAGTTCCGGTTTTTTTAACATTCCAGGCACCAACTTCTGTTAGTTTAGGTAAGCCTTTTATTTCTATCCTCCAGCCTTCGTCATCCGTTAAGTGTAAATGGAGCAGGTTAAATTTATAGCGAACCATATTATCGATAAACTGCTTAACTTCCTGTTTGGTAAAAAAGTGACGGGCAACATCAAACATCAAACCTCTCCAAACCAATTTAGGGTAATCTATAATGTCTACACAAGGCGCTTTCCATTTTACATTATTAACCAGTTCTTTACTCTCTATCTCCGCAGGAAATAATTGAATTAAAGATTGTACCCCATAAAATATACCAGCAGGTTTATTTGCCGTAATTACAATTTGAGTAGGATTAACATTTAATTTATAGCCTTCTGCTCCCAGTTGGGCCTCTTCCTGTGTATTTAAAATTAATTTAATTGTTGGATGGGTTGAGGCACTTAGCGTGCTTACCGATTTGCCGGTTGCTTTTGTTATCCTTTCAGATAAGTAAGCAATGGATTCCTTCAATTCACCATTTTTTTGTACCAGGATAACCACATTTTGAGGTAATGTGAAAGTTCCTGCTTTTTTCATCAAAGAAACAGGTTCAGGTATAATGGCAATAGGCGTTTGTGAGATCATGTCTTCGGCATCACCAATTTCGGTTTCGCTTACTATAGATTGTGAAAATGAACTCGCTGATAAAATGCAGCAAGAAATCAACAGAAATAATTTCTTCATTAAATAATTAAATACGGATTAACCAAATGAGTATTAAGGCGCAATTTATTAAAAAAGAATTGAGTTTAGGAGAATAATTCATCTGATTCTGTATCGGTGCTGCTCTCGTTAAATTTTTTAATGATAAACTCAATTTTCTGATTGCTTTCTTCGATAGCCCTCAGAGTTCCTGTATATTCGGCAATAAATGCATCTAAAATTTCTTTACTGTATTTCTTTGTTCTAAGCGATGCCCATGCATCAAATATAAGAGAAAATGGTGTGGCAAAAATACCTCCTGGAGACCACCATCCGCATAAAAAGGTTAAAAACATGCTCCTGCTGCGCATTTTGCCTGCACAATTGCTGCAAATAATTTTTGTTTTTACATCCCGGGTTGATCCTATTACAAAAGAATAAATAGTGGTAAACTGATAACCATTTAAGTTGGTTCCGTTATCGCAGTTTGTGCAGATTGATTGTTTTATTTTAGATAGCAGTTCTTCTCTTGCTGATCCTTCATAGCTGTCTGTTTCAAGGTTTATCCACTTTATTAAACCTATACCCAGTTTGCGGTTTCGGATTTCCTCATTTAAAACTTCGGCTATATCTTTTCTAATTCCTTTAGGGTTTAAGGCAATTTTTTTTATCGTTTCATCATCAAAGCGCTTATAGTTTTTTCTGATATCATCTATTGGTATCATTATATATTTATTTGGAATGAATAATTGCACTTATAAAAGTTTCGTGCAGGTTTTTACTGAAAGGGCTTTGCTGGTCTTTTAACCTTTCGGGATGCCATTGTACAAAACACAAAAAAGATTTTCCTTCAGGATGCAATCTTTCCATAGCCTCGGCAATTCCATCCGGAGACAGGGCGCTTACTACTAAATTTTTACCCGTCCGGTCTGTACTTTGGTGGTGGTTACTATTCACCATTCCTTTATCTGTATTTACAATTCTGTTTAACCAGGAAGACGAATTAACAATAATTTCGTGGTAGCGGTCGCTTTTATCCGGCATTTTAGCATGATCGAATTTACCCCAGGTGGCAATATCCGGAATTAATGTGCCACCAAAATATACATTTCCAACTTGCATACCCCGGCAAATACCCAATAAAGGAATTTGATGCTTTTCCGTATAGTCTAAAATTTTAAACTCAAACTCATCACGCTGCTCGTCAATATCATCCTCATAGCAATACTGGTAATATTCAGGATGATTATAAAAACGCGGATGCACATCTTCCCCTCCGGTCAAAACAATTCCCTGGCAATGCTTGATGTCGTCAAAATTGTTAAGCTTATAGCCCAGTTTAATCACTTCAACACGATTGTTGTAAGATAATACCCAATTGCTGTAGATTTCATATTTGCTGCAATCGGTAACGCCAATAATAATTTTATCACTCATAAATAATCCGGTAAATATTCGATTGATAAAGATATAAATCAGCTGAAAAGATTAATACATATTTTATAATTTATCACCTTTTGCAGTTATTATCATTTTATTAACTTGCAGTATTTAATAAAGATTTATAATGACAGAAGACGCTCTTAAACCCTCAAAACAGTTTCAAAAAATGGCGACCAAATCAGTATGGGCCATTGCTCTATTTATATTTACATACTTATTTCTGATCGCTTTATCCATAGGATTAACCATTTTAAGCTGTTACGCAGGTATTATGTTGGTTGCTGCAAAGCCTATGTTTATTACATTCATGCTTTGTGCAGGTTTATGCTCTTTCGGGTTTTTAATCGTATTCTTTTTACTGAAATTCATATTCAGCAGTAACAAAATAGATCGCTCCCATTTGACAGAAATTACCGAAGCGGAGCAGCCCCGGTTGTTTAACCTGATTAACTCGATTGTAGAAGAAGTAGGTACCCATTTTCCGAAGAAAGTTTATGTTTCGTCAGAAGTTAATGCATCTGTTTTTTACGATTCGAGCTTTTGGAGTATGTTTTTCCCGGTTAAAAAAAATCTGCAGGTTGGTTTGGGTTTAATGAATACCATTTCCACGGATGAGTTAAGAGCCATTTTAGCTCATGAGTTTGGCCATTTTTCGCAAAGGAGTATGAAAGTGGGGAGTTACGTTTATAATGTAAATCAGATTATTTATAACATGCTTTATAATAACGAGGGTTACAATAATCTGGTAGCAAGACTGGCCAGTCTAAGTTCTTACTTCGCTATTTTTGTGGTGCTGGCAGGCAAAGTAGTCTCCGGAATACAGTACTTGCTGACTAAAGTTTATGATATTGTAAATTTAAGCCATTTGGCACTTTCCAGAGAAATGGAATTTCATGCCGATACGGTTGCAGCACATGTTGCAGGTTCTAAACCATTGATTACTTCTTTGCTGAGGTTGCAACTGGCTGATTATTCTTTAGATACAGTATTTAATTACTACAGCAAAAAAATATCGGTTAATGAACGTACGGATAACATTTACCCGCAACAATATTTTATTATGAACTTTTTGGCTAAGGTGCAACGTTTATCTATTGATGGAGGCTTACCTCAAATCTCGGAAGATTACAATAAGAAATTTAATAAATCCAGGTTGGTGCTTAAAGATCAATGGGCATCGCATCCAGGTACTGAAGATCGGATCGCTCATTTAAAAAAGCTGAACATTCCCTTAAAAAATCATCAGGAAGGAATTGCCATCGATTTATTAAATGATAAAGAAGACCTGCTGAAAAAAATTACCGAAGGTATTTTTAGCCGGGTAAATTATGAGAAAAGCCCTGCAATAACCAGCTTTAAACAATTTGAGGAAGAATTTGTAAGAGAGAATGCTATTAACTCTTTTCCTGAAGTCTTTAACGCTTATTTCGATTATAGAAATCCAATAACCGAATTTGAGGATGATGTTTTTGAAAAACCTGTTCAGCCTTTTAATATCAACGCCGAAGAATTATTCAGTGATGAAAATCTGGCTTTAATTTTTGAAAGCAGAAGTGCAATTACAGACTTGGACACGATTGATCGAATTGATGCCGGAGCCATAAAAATAAAAAGTTTTGATTATGACGGTCAGAAATATACCGTAGCCGATTGTAAAAAACTGATTGATCAGTTAAAGAAGGAGGTTGAAAGTAACGATAAGAAATTGAAGGACTTTGACCATCGTATTTTTGAGTATTTTAGATTCAAAGCCTCAGAACAACAGCAAACCGAAACATTTAAAGCATATTATTCGAAGTATATCAGTGTTGCAGAGACTTTTAACATTCAACAAAAAGTACATCAGGATTTATTGGATGCTACTTCTTTTATGAATGCGACGACACCTTTTGAAATCATAAGACAAAAGATGCTTATTGTGAAAAATGAAGAAGTAAAATTTAAAGAAAAGCTTTCTGAACTATTGGAATCTGCTGATTATGAATCTTTAATTACACCAGAAATAAAAGAACGTAGTACAGCATACCTGAATGTAAATTTTAAATATTTTGCCGGGACTTTATATTTCGATGAAGAGTTAAAAGTACTTTTTGCTGCAATGGATGATTTTGCTTACCTCATTACCGAATATCATTTTAAGACTAAAAAAGCATTACTAGGTTTTGAAGCCAGCATGGAGGTTTCGGTTTTAAACGCATAAGCATAAAGCGGGATCAGATATAGATTTGTCATCCTGAGTCTGTCAAAGGAATTGCTAATTTAATCGGGATAAAATGAATAAAAAAAGCCGGTTGCTTGAACAACCGGCCTGGTAAATTTAATCTGGATTTTGATTCCTGCTAATGATCTGACTGTCCCTCGTATTCTTTTGGACGGATATGGCTCCAAAGAGAGAAAGTAAAAATGCAAAGGCGTAAAAACCTTTTTCGCTGGGCAAAAGTGTTGCATTCCAAAGTCCGATAACCAATAATGCAATGGTTAAAATGGTCGAAAACCAGCTTAATCCATAATAAATGTCGGTAACGGGAATGTTTTCAAGTTTATCCCTAACTGCTTTTTGTAAAGATACTACGGCAAAAAGGCCAAACATCAATACGGTAAAATAATATCCTTTTTCATTTAGTAACATGTCTGATCGCCATAAACCGATAATAAAGCCGATCATGCCGATACATAATGCAATCCACGCAGCTGCAATGAATGCATTCGATGGTTTTTGATTCATCTTGTTTAGATTAGAGTTTTAATTTGTTGATGTACAAACGCTAAATATATTTAAATGGTATTTTTTGCTTAAAATATATCTTTAGGCAATACTTAAAACAATATCCGCTTTAAGCGTATTTTATTAAGGGATTAAAGATTATCTTAGTTATATGCAAACCCTTTTAACATCCGTTCAAATGCGTAAAGCCGATGAATATACCATCGCAAATAAACCAATTGCTTCTGTTGATTTAATGGAGCAGGCTGCTAAGTCATTTGTAAAAAATTTTATAAGAGACGAGCCTGATGCCGGGAAAAATATAGCTGTTTTATGTGGGAAAGGAAATAATGGGGGTGATGGCCTGGCGATTGCTTATTTATTACTCGGGGCAGGCTACAAAAATTTAAAAGTATACCTGGTTAATTTTTCAGCTCAAAAAAGCGATGATTATACGATTAATTTGCAAAGACTTGAAGAAACCCGTTGTTTAAAAATTAAAATAGATCAGCCTTCCGCATTTAAAAACATAAATGCCGATTTAATAATTGATGCCATTTTAGGTTCGGGATTAAATAAACCTTTAAAAGGGGATTACCTGGAATTGGTAGCTTCAATTAACCAATTAAATAAAAAGATTTATGCAGTTGATGCGCCAACAGGTTTCTTTGCCGAAGGTAAAATCCCAGCGCCTTACAACGGTATTAAAGCTTACAAAACGATTTGTTTCCAAAGGCCAAAAATTAATTTCTTTTTCCCGGAGTCGGTAGCAGCAACAGCGCATTTTGAAGTTGCTGAAATTGGCTTGGATGAAGATTTTATTCAAAAATCTACCACAGACTTTTACCTTATCGAAAAACAGGATGTTGCAGAGCGATTAAAACCGAGAAAAATTTTTAGCCACAAAGGAACCTATGGTCATGCTTTAATTATTGCAGGAAACACCAATACTATGGGGGCGGCATTGCTTTCTTCAATGGCTTGTTTATATGCAGGTGCAGGTTTAACAACAGCCTGTATTCCTCAAAGCGGATTAACGGCCTTGAATGCCGTATTACCAGAGGTGATGGCTTTGCCGAGAGATGAGTATACCAGAATAGAAAATCCGGCTAAGTATCAGTCTATTGCAATAGGACCGGGTTTGGGTGTTTCAATAGAAAATGAACGGCTTTTAGAATCTTTAATTGCAAATAATATTGCAAATAATAAGGTCTTGGTTATTGATGCTGATGCCTTGAATATAGTATCAGACCGACAAGATTTATTGGATAAACTACCTGTAAATTCAATTTTAACCCCGCATATGAAAGAATTTGACCGGCTTTTTGGAGAACACGAAAGCTGGTGGGATAGGGTAGAAACGGCAAAAAATAAAGCCAGGGAACTGAAAATAGTTATTGTGCTGAAAAATCAGTTTACTTTTATCTGCACACCAGGTGGAAAAGTAATTATTAACCCAACAGGAAACGCCGCTATGGCACAGGGTGGAATGGGCGATATTTTGACGGGGATAATAGCTTCTTTTGCCGCACAGGGTTATTCTTCAGAAGATGCTGCAATATTAGCTTGCTACATTCATGGCAGGGCAGGTGATGACCTGGCTAAAAAAAGAATTGTAGTGACCGCATCGCAGCTTGCGAAAAGGATTTCTAAGGAAATAAGGGCCTTAACAGGTTCATAGGATGTGGTTATTGTCGGTTAAACACCGCCCATAACCAGCATTTTCTCCATTGTGGGGTTAATGCTGCCACCCATCGGCTCAATAGTAACAGCAAATGCCTGTGCTTCTTCAATGGTTTGCATTTTAACTAAAGCTTCTTTGGCCCTGTCATCACTTCCAAACACACCCAAACTAACCGGTTTGCCATTAACAAGCGCCCACAACTGGTATTCGTGCGACTCGTCTGTTTTAGGCAAATCCATTGCCGCATAATTTATTAAAACGCTTTTATTTTCTTTATTCCAATAAACCATCATTTTAGATGATGGACTGGTTTTTACCCCCTGTAATTTAATCGTTGCCCATTCTTTGCTATCATGCATGGCAATCATATTCTCCAAACCTGCATTTTCAAATTCCATTTTACTGGCATTTGAAGCAAATTTTTGTTTATCAATATTTAAACTTACAATTTCATTGTGTGCAGCAGTAAGTTTGTTATAAGTTACAAATAGTGCAGCTATACTAACAACCAGCAAAGCTACGCAAGCAACTAGTGCATAACGTAATGTTTTTATTTTACTGTTATTGGTATCAAGCTGTATAATTTTAGGTTCTTCTGCGGCAACCGGAATTTTAATCTTTTCTTCTTCCGGATTTAAACCTAAAACATCAAGTAGTTTGGTTTCTACATTAGCAGATGGGTCTACAGCATTTTGTATAGCATATTGCTCCATAGCTTCCTCAATAGAAGCAAGTTCAGTTCTTACTTCAGGATGAAGCGCTGCCATTTCTTCAACCTGAGCTGCTTCTTCAGGTGATAAATCACCTAAAACGTACAGTTCAAGTACTCCGGATTCGATATATGCTTTTAAATTTTCCACGCTCAATTAAAACTCCTTCTCAATTCTATAATGGCCATTCGTATTCGGGTTTTAACCGTTCCTAAAGGCAAATTTAACTTTTCTGCGGCTTCTACATGTGTAAAACCCTTATAATAAACTAAATCAAGAACCGCTTGTAAGTCAGGTTTAAGATTGCTTACAAGTTGCTTAACCCCAAGTACATCCGGATTAAATGTAACCTTGTTTTGTTCATCAACGAAACTTACGTTATTTTCTATATCTTGGTTTTTGAGTGAATTCTTAAAGTCTTTAGAACGCAGCTTGTCTATAGAGAGATTACGGGCAATATTCATCATCCACGTAAATAAACGTCCTTTTGTTTGATCGTAATGTGCAGCAGATTGCCAAATCTTCACAAAGGTCTCCTGTAAAACATCTTCTGCAAGTTCGGTGTGGGTTATAATACGTGAAATTACACCATAAAGCGCCGATGAATACATGCTGTATATCGTCTTTAATACTGCAGGATCTTTTTGCTGCAATGCTAAAATAAGTTCAGGCTCAGTTAGGGTAGATTTTTTTAATGCGCTCACCGGTTAGCTAATATACACTACTGAACAACAATTACAAAGAAATGTTTTTTACTTAATTCCCTCAATTGGGAACAGGTGTTTTTCAGCATGATAAGAAGAACGAACCAACGGACCGCTTTCTACATATTTTAAACCTTTTTCCAAACCAACCTCTTTATACATCGCAAAAGTATCCGGGTGAATCCAGTCTACAACAGGGTGGTGGTTGCGGGTTGGTTGTAAATACTGACCTAAGGTTAAAATATGAACACCATTAGCCACCAAATCATCCATGGCTTCAAAAATATCTTCTTGAGTTTCTCCCAAACCCAGCATAATTCCGGTTTTGGTACGTAAACCAAACTCTGATATTCTTTTTAAAGCTTCTAAGCTTCTATCATATTTAGCCTGGATGCGCACTTGTCTGGTCAGGCGTTTTACCGTTTCCATGTTATGCGAAACCACTTCTGGTCTTTCTTCTAAAACACGGTATAAATTATCCCACTGACCTTTAAAGTCGGGAATTAAAGTTTCTAAGGTTGTAATTGGGCTTTCGCGGCGGATGGCTTGTAAAGTTTCGGCCCAGATAATGGAACCGCCATCTTTTAAATCATCACGATCTACTGACGTAATTACGCAATGTTTAACGCCCATTAATTTGACCGAATTGGCAACACGGTTTGGCTCATCAACATCAACGGCTAAAGGCCTTCCGGTTGCAACAGCGCAAAAAGAGCAGCTTCGGGTACAAATATTACCTAAAATCATGAAGGTTGCAGTACCGGCGCCCCAGCACTCGCCCATATTAGGGCAATTGCCACTCTCGCAAATGGTGTGCAGCTTATGCGTATCAACGAGGCTACGCACCTGTGCGTATTCCTTACCAACAGGCAATTTAACTCTTAACCAATCTGGTTTGCGCTTAACTTCTGTAACAGCAGGTACTACCGGTAAATCAATCATGCTGCAAAGTTAAACAATCCTGCTGAAAACTTGTAATAATGAAATGTTTGGAAGTTGTAATGTTTTTTAATTAAACAGATTGGACTGAATGAGACATTAACCTAACACAATCAATGTTATTTTATCACTTCTTTCCCATCTTTATAAGTATGGATTTTTTCAACTTTCATTGGCGAGAAAATATAGTCAGCTACAATTCCGGCAACAGGTTCATCGTTATAATCCAGTGTTACTTCTCCAATTAGTTTGCCTGTTTCATCATAACTTCTAATCATCCTGTCCTCAAAAAAAGTTTCTTTTCTGATTCCTTTTATATTCCCATCAAAAATAATTTCAATAGTTTTCTGCGCTCCATTGTATTTTGTCGCTAAATCGTATTCTTCATTCCAATCCTCCAAACCTCTGTAATTAAAAGACAAGCTCTTTTCTACTTCTCCACCAAGGTAAGTTCCCTTAGATTTCAATTTGCCATCAGGATAGTAAATTGTAAAATCACCGTTTAAAATACCATTCTTGAAATTAGATTGTCCCAGATTTTGTCCATCTTCTCCATAATACGTTACCAGGCCTTCAAACTTTTCCTCCGTTTTAGATAACGAAAAACCCTCAAATTGCAATTTGCCAGATTTGTAATAGTCTTTAAATAAAAATTTACCATTTACAGCTTTAGGTACAGGTCTGAAATAAACCATTTTATTTTTTGTAGTTGGTTGCCAGTCTGCGTCAAAATAAATTGTTTTTTCTTGCGAAAACGAGCTCGTTGACACCAATAGTAGTGCAAAAAGAGAGATTAATTTTATCATGAATTTTAATTTTTACTATTTAAATATGCCCTTTGCTTTATCCAACAAGTTACTTCCGGTTTCTTTAATTGTTGTTTTCCCTTTTTCAATGGCTTTTTCATTGGTGTATTGATCAACGGCATCGGTAAGTGTTCTTACTTTTCGTACCGTTGCAAAAAGTTCAGCGGTATGAGGTACATTTTGCTGTTTCATCACCTTTTCCCAATCTACCTGAGCCAGTTTAGCAAACATATATTTGGTGGCAATTTTACCTATGAAATACTTATCGTAAATCCCTTTAAGTTTCGAGTCAGAATCTCTGTCTTTTAAATAAACGATTGTTTTATCAATGGCTTCTTTTTCATCATTACTTAATAAAGGGCTCTTTCTTAATTTATTTAATGCTACAGTTGCCTTTTCTGGCTTTTCCCTTTTCAGGTATAAATAACTTTCAACACACCAGATTAATTCATTTTGTAAGCCTAATGTTTCAGTATCCTTTAAAAAAAGCTCAAAGTCCTGTAATGCTCTTTCTTCATCAATTTCTCTCTCCATCATTAGCCTGTCGAAACCTCTGAACAATACATTCATACTATGAAAGCCAACGTTGGTTTGTTCGTTATTTAAGTTGCCCCAGCCAAATAATGCCCTGGTATAGGGCAAGGGTATGTTTTTGTTTTTCTCCAACCAGGTAATGTTTCTGGATAAACCATCTTCAGACAGATAAAGAAGTTTGTGACTGAAAAACAAAAAGCCCCTGATAAATTCCAAAAGGGTTTTTTCTTCGCTGTCCTTTAATAGTTCAGGTTGTGTTTTGGAACATTCGTAAAGCGCAAATTCGCGACCTAAATCTCTTGTGGCCAGCACAGCCATACTTAAAATCGCATGTTCTACATTTTGATAATACAATTTATCACCTGCTGCCAGTAATTTTTGAGTTTTAACACTATCGCGGTTTCCATTAAAGCCCTCAATCAACAAGGGAAAAATATCTTCGTCGGTATTTTTTACAAAATTTTTCACTTTCCGGTAATCATTGTAAATCAATAAGGCATCTACAACTGAAATGCTTTCTTTACTGTTTGGTTTTATATTGCTTAAAGTGCGGTGCAGGTTTAAAGATTCATGTACAAATTTCCTGTATTCGGGCATTGTTGTATCCTGAACGGCAGAAGACCTGATGGCAATTTTAGCAAATTTGTAAAATAGAATTTTATCATAATTAATGCTGGCGGCCAGTTCTTTTTTATCCAGTTCGAGCAAAGCCTGATCTGTTTTTGTTTTAGAACAACCACACAAAAGAAGAACTAAAGAGAGTAAAACGAGCTGTTTCATAAGTTAATTTATATCTGATTTCAAATTATCCGGTCGTCTAATATATAAATCTCAGTGCTGCGAATGAAATTAAGGAGAAATATTTACTTGCAGATACTTTTCGGGCTTTACCAGGCAGATTTTATGGTTTGCATCAGTTATCACCGAAATAAGATTAAAGCATAAAGTAGCATTGCAACTTAAATGCGCTAATTGATGGGGTTTGGATTTGAATATTTCGCTAAACTTCTATTTTGTAGAAGAACATTTTGTTTTTCTAATGTTATTTTGGTGCCTTTTTTGAATTGAGGGCTAAAAGAATTTCATTTTGGTCTGAATTTTGTTGTTTGGGGGCAGAATAATGTAAACTATTTCTAATTTTTTAACAATTTTTTTGAGTTTTTAAGGTTTAAAATTCGTGTTGTGTTTAAAAACCTCCTAAATTTGTAACTCCTTTAAGATAAGATGACAAAAAAGAAAAAGACAGTTGGTAAAACTGACGTAGATGTAATTTTAATTGGGGCGGGCATCATGAGTGCAACCCTTGGTGTATTACTAAAAGAGTTACAACCAGATTTAAGCATTGAAATTTACGAAAGACTAGATATTGCTGCAGCTGAAAGCTCTGATGCATGGAATAATGCAGGGACGGGGCACTCTGCTTTTTGCGAATTAAACTATACACCAGAGAAAAAGGATGGCTCTGTTGAAATTAAAAAGGCAGTTCAAATTGCTGAAAACTTTGAGGTTTCCAAGCAATTTTGGTCATATCTGATTGAAAAAGGATTAATTTCTAATCCTGAAAACTTTATTCGCAGTATTCCGCATATGAGTTTTGTATGGGGAAAAAAGAATGTCGATTATCTTAAAAAGCGTTATGATGCCATGCAAACCTGTGATTTGTTTAGCGATATGCAATACACGGATGACAGCGAACTGGTAAAGCAATGGGCACCATTAATTATGGATGGACGCAAAAAAGGAGAGAAAATTGCAGCAACAAAAATGGATTTGGGTACCGATGTAAATTTTGGCTCCCTTACCCGTGATATGTTTAATAATCTTAAACAACAGGAAAATGTAACTTTGTTTTTCAATCACGAAATTCGCGATTTACAGAAAAATAAAGAGGATAACTGGGTTGTTAAAGTTAAAGATCTTGAAACTAAAGACAAACGCAAGCGTGTAGCTAAATTTGTATTTATTGGTGCCGGTGGTGGTTCATTGCCGCTACTAGAAAAATCTGATATCCCTGAAGGAAAAGGCTTTGGCGGTTTTCCGGTAAGCGGGCAATGGTTAAAATGTACCAATGAAGCAATTATTGCACAACACCATGCTAAAGTATATGGTAAAGCCGCAGTTGGTGCTCCACCAATGTCAGTTCCGCACCTGGATACAAGAATGATTAATGGTAAGCAAGCTTTATTGTTTGGACCATATGCCGGTTTTTCAACCAAATTCCTTAAAAACGGCTCTTTCCTTGATTTACCAAAATCAATAAAATTTAATAATATCCGTCCGATGATTTCGGCTGGTTTGCATAACCTGGATTTAACAAAATATCTGATCGATCAGGTTAGACAATCACCGGAAGACAGACTGGAAGCGTTAAAAGAATATTTACCAAAGGCCGAGTTGAAAGATTGGGAGTTGGAAAATGCAGGGCAGCGTGTGCAGGTAATTAAAAAGGATGAGAAAGAAGGTGGCATTTTAGAATTTGGAACTGAAGTAGTTAGTGCTGCTGATGGTTCTATTGCTGCTTTATTAGGGGCCTCTCCGGGTGCTTCAACAGCCGTTTCTATTATGCTCGACTTGCTAAACCGTTGTTTTAAAGAAGATTTGGAAACGCCTGAATGGCAGGCAAAGATTAAAGAAATGATCCCGACTTACGGACAAACTTTAGCAGATAATGCAGTGCTTTGTAAAGAGACGAGAAACAGGACTTCTAAAATTTTAAAAATAAATCAGGCTTAATTTTAAGTGCTGAATGCAAAAGAAAAGGGCTTTGAATATTTCAAAGCCCTTTTCTTTTAAGGTTTATATACGTTATGCTGCTGCAATAACTTCAGCAACTTCATCTGCGGAGATATCACTGTGTGATGCTTCCAAAATGCAATCGCCATCTTTAATTAATAAAATTTGAGGTGATTGATGGGCCACCTGAAATGTTTCGGCAATTTGATTTGAAATATCTCGATAGCTGATTAAATCAAGGAAATATAATTTCGTGTCTGCAGGAATTGCTTCCCAGTCCATCTCAAAATTCTTTTTAGCCATTAAACTAATTGAGCAACGTGTACTGTGCTTAAAAATGAGGCTATAACCACTTGCATTTTTAATTTCAGCAAGCTGCTCCATAGAAGTTAAGTTAACCCAGGTCATAATTTTACAAATATTTTTATACTGAAACACTAACAGACGTGATAAGTTCTGTTAATTGAATAAGATGAGTTTCGGATGAAAAAGATTAATTTCTTCTGCGTTTGCCTTCAGGGTAAGAACTATAAGCAGGGCAAAGTTTAGAAGAACAAGATTCTAAAATGGTAATGGTGCAAAACACTGCCAATAACAAGATGGCTACTTTTTTCATCAGACTATAATTTATTTTCTAAGTTACAAATACTTTATTAAAACGCAAGGTTAAATCTGTGCTGAAAAATCAGCCATTTTTATTGCGGTTATTGCGGCTTCATCGCCTTTATTGCCATGTTTACCACCAGCTCTGTCCTGAGCTTGTTCTAAGTTATTGGTAGTTAAAACCCCAAAAATAACTGGCTTACTGTATTTAATGCCCACATTGGTAAGTCCTTGTGCTACGGCATCGCAAATAAAATCGAAATGTTTCGTATCGCCTTGTATCACACAACCTAAACAAATTACGCCGTCTAAATCACTTCTTTTGCTCAATAAAATCTCAGCTCCGCCGGTTAATTCAAAGCTTCCCGGAACCGGCAAAGAAATAATATTTTCTTCTTTTACTCCATTCTCTAAAAGCGTTTTTAAAGCTCCGTTATATAAAGCGCCTGTAATATTGGCATTCCACTCGGCCACAATGATTCCGAATTTATAGTTTGCACCATTTGGAACTGTTGTATGAGAAAAGTCTGAAAGATTTTTTAATTGTGTTGACATGTGGCAAAGATACTGCTAAGCGGGGAATGTTAAAAGCCCCGAATGTTTAAATGTTGTAAGTTTTAATGCTTTGTTTTGTTTGCGTAAAGCTTAATTTTCTGATGCAGTACATTAACCTTAAATGGTTTGCCTACCACATCATTTGCTCCGGCTTTAATGGCTGTTTCTTTATCTTTATCCAATACACCGGCAGAGAAAGTAATAATCGGAATTTTATTTTTACCGGGAATATGGCCTAAACGAATTCTTTTTATGGCTTCTAAACCGTTCATTACCGGCATATAGGTATCCATTAAAATAATATCGTAGTCGTTATCCTTTAAAATATCTAATGCTTCCTGGCCATTTTCTACAACCATGGTTTCTGCATCCCAGCTATCCAGCAATTTTACAATTAAAAATTTGTTTATCGGATTGTCTTCAGCTACCAGGATTCTGATTCCTTTTAAAGAAGTTAGGAAATCAGGTTCAACAACTTCTTTTTCTACGCTCTTGCCTTCAACAAACTCGTACCAGCGGGTAAAGCTGAAGGTACTTCCTTTTCCTTCTTCACTCACTACATTAAGGAGTCCGCCTTTTAATTCAGCCAGTTTTTTAACAATTGATAAACCAAGTCCTGTGCCGCCGTATTTGGCAATGGTTTGATCTTCAGCCTGCTCAAAAGATTCGAAAATTTTGCTCAGGTTATCCTGAGAAATGCCAATTCCGGTATCGGTAATTGAAAAATTGATCTGAGCGTTATTGCTTTTTTTGTTTACCACTTCTACTTTAAGGGTAACACTGCCTTCGCTGGTAAATTTAATGGCATTGCTTAGCAGGTTCATTAAAATTTGGTTTAAACGCAGCGAGTCGGCAATAATAATGTAAGGCAGGTTTTCGTCGATTTCAAGAATAAGATCGATGTGTTTTTCCTTGGCCCGAATGTTTAAAAGATTAATGGCTTGTTGTATCAGCTGGCGGATATCGGTCTCCGCAAAATTAATGCGGAATTTTCCGGCTTCAATTTTTGAAATATCAAGAATATCATTAATTACACCCAATAACGAGTCAGATGATACACTTAACAACTCAATAATTTCTTTTTGCGATTCGTTAAGCGGACTTTTTTCCAGCAGATGAACCAAACCAATAATCCCGTTAATCGGAGTACGGATTTCATGACTCATATTGGCTAAAAAATTTTCTTTAGCTCTTTTACCTTGCTCTGCTTCTTCTTTAGCTTTAATTAATTCATCCTGAAAATGTTCTAACTGAATGTTTTTTCTTTTAATTTCCCGCTGGTTACGCACCAGTTGAACAAAAGAGTCTACTTTAGCCGAAGTGATATAAGGATCTAAGGGCTTATAAAGATAATCTACCGCACCTACATTTAAACCCTTAATGGCGTACTTGGTTTCAACAGAAATGGCCGTTACAAAAATAACCATTATCTCCTGCGTCCTTGGATTATTTTTTAGGATTTCCACCAGTTCAAAACCATCCATTCCTGGCATTTGAACATCTACCAGTGCAATGGCAATATCTTTTTCCCAACAAATACGTAAAGCCTCGTTAGGGGATGTTGTCGTAACAATGTTAATGTCGTGCTGATGAAGCAAAGCTTCCAGCGCAACAATATTTTCCTGCTTATCATCTACAATCAGGAGATTAAGCTTATCCATACTTTTTAGTTAAGAGGTTAACCAATTTTTTGATAAATGTTATTTTTCTTATCAATTAGTTTAAACTTTTGTGCAAGTTCTGCATTTCTGATGGTTTCTTTAGCACCTAGGCATAAAAAACCAAAATTTGCAAGACTGTCATAAAATAACTGAATGACTTTATATTGAAGTTCTACGTTAAAATAAATTAATACGTTACGGCAAGATACAATCTGAAATTCATTAAATGGTCCATCGGAAACCAGATTATGGCTGGAAAATAGTACATTTTTTTTTAATGAGCGAATTATAGATGCTGCATCGTATTTAGCGGTGTAATACGTGGCAAGAGAGTTGTTGTTTCCTATAGCCCTGTAATTTTCTGAGTAGAGCTTCATTTTTTGCAAATCATAAATGCCTTCTTTAGCATGGGTTAAAACCTCCGAATTTATATCGGTTCCATAAAAAAAACAACGGTCATACAAACCCTGCTCGGCAAATAATATGGCAAAAGAATATAGTTCTTCTCCGGTAGAACAACCTGCATTCCATACTTTAATATGCGGATACGACCTTAAATAGGGAATAACCTGATCTTTTAACGATTTGTAAAATAAAGGATCTCGAAACATTTCGGTCACATTAACTGTAATCTCTTCTAAAAAATGTTCAAAATAAGCATGGTCGTTTGTCAGCAAGTTACAAAGTTCAAAAAAACTCAGCTTTTGTAAACTCATGATCCGGCTAACTCTTCTTTTTAAAGAGGCAACAGAATAATTTCCAAAGTCGAAACCGTGTACATTCTTAATTAAATTGATTAAGGTATGTAACTCGGCTGTCGAAATTTCTATTGCAGGTTGTAAAGGATTTTTCATGCCTAACTTAACCAAACTCTTAACATAGATAGTAACTTGTCAACATCAACAGGTTTTGAAATGTAATCATTGGCCCCAGCCTCAATACATTTCTCCCGGTCGTTTTTCATTGCTTTAGCAGTAAGTGCAATAATTGGCAGTTTATTGGTTGCCTTATTCAGCCTGATTTGTCGCATGGCTTCGTAACCATCCATTTCGGGCATCATAATATCCATCAACACCAAATCTGTTTGCGGGTTTTCGCTCAGCTGGTTTAATGCTTCGCGGCCATTATTGGCAATAATAATTTTGATATCGTAAACCTGTAAGGCACTTGATAAAGCAAAGATGTTGCGCATATCATCATCTGTAATTAAGATGGTTTTATTTTTAAGTGCTTTTTCAAGTGTAGAAGCGTGTTTTTTATTGCCTGATGTATTGCCATAAGCCCCCGGAGTTGTTTGTGGCGACTGATTTTGCAGCTTATTCATAAACAAGCTTACTTCATCTAAAAGCCTGTCGTTGGATTTGCTGGTTTTAAGCACCATAGCCTCTGTATATTTCATAATGTGGGCCATTTTTTCTTTATCGAGCTCCATGGCGGTATTAATAATTACAGGAATGTGCTTTAATGCAGGTTTAGCTTTTATCTGATCCAGTAAATCAAAGCCCGAAATGTCAGGTAATTTTAAATCCAGAATAATACAATCAAATACCTGTTCTTCTAATATTTCCAAAGCCTCTTTGCCGGTATAAGCCTGACAAACTTTAGCGCCTTTTTGGATCAGTTGCTCTGTTAAAGTATTGCTTTGTAAAATTTGATCTTCAATAATTAAAACATTGTTGAAGGTGTACTCATGGTGACTTAAAAGTTCAAAAGCCTGATCCAATTTGTCTTTTTCGACTGGTTTTTTTAAGAAACCTATTGCACCTTCCTGCTGTGCCTTTGCTGCTTTTTCGTTTCCTGCAGACATCATGTGTACAGGAATGTGCTTAGTTGCAGGATTAGACTTTAATTTTTTTAGAATTGTCCAGCCATCCATCACCGGCAGCATAACATCCAAAACAATGGCATCTGGTAGTTCTTTTATGGCCATATCCAAACCTTCATCACCGCTATGAGCCAGTATTGGAGAAAAACCTTTTTCAATGGCGTAATCTTTTAGTACATCGGCAAAAACCTCATCATCTTCTACAATTAAAAGCCTTGTTTTGCCATTTTCCTGTCTGGTTGGAATAAATTCAAGGGAAATCTTTTGATCTTCCTGCGCCGGAATTATCGGTTTTTCTATGATTTTATGTTCCGGCTCTTCGACTTGTTTTAAGTTTTGAGGCAGAAAAAGGGTAAATGTACTGCCCATCTCAGTTTGACTTTCTACCTGAATTTCACCACCTAAAATATTGGCAAGTTCCTTACTGATGGATAAACCTAAGCCAGTACCTCCATATTTCCTGCTGGTTGAACCGTCTTCCTGTTGAAAGGCTTCAAAAATTACATTCAATTTATCAGCTGCAATGCCAATGCCAGTATCTTTAACACTAAAATAAATAGGTTTTTCTGTGCTTTCTTTTAATTCTCTTCTTGATTTAATCTGAGTTTGCTCTCCAATACCAATTTCTACGGTTACTGTTCCTTGTTTAGGTGTAAATTTAAAGGCATTTGATAAAAGATTTTTTATGATCTGCTCTAATCTACCCTGATCGGAAATAAAAATATCGGGTAAATTATCTTTGAGTTTTACTTCGAAATTAATGTGTTTCTGATTGGCAATTTCAGCGAAAAGGGAATCCAGGTTTTGTTTTAATTCATTAGGATGGATGTTTTCAATCAGTAAATCGATATTGCCCGACTCTATTTTTGATAAATCTAAAATGTCATTAATCAGGTTAAGTAAATCGCTTCCTGCATTATGAATTACACCCGCATATTTAACCTGCTCTTCATTTAAATTTTCAGGACGGTTTTCTTTTAAAATTCTTGCTAAAATTAAAATACTGTTTAATGGGGTACGCAACTCATGACTCATATTTGCCAAAAACTCTGACTTATACTTGCTGCTCATTTCCAGTTCTTCAGCCTTTAAACTAATGGCCTCTTTTGCCTGATTGATAGAGGCATTACGTTCTTCAAGTTGCTGCGCTTTTTCTTCCAGTTCCGAATTGGCTTGTTGCAATTCTTCCTGTTGCACCCTTAACTCTTCTTCTGAGGCCTGCAGTGCTTCGGTTTTATGTACTAATTCTTCGTTTGTTGTGCGCAATTCTTCCTGCTGGCTGGCCAATTCTTCAGTTTGCTGTTGCGTTTGCTCGTAAAGCTGTCTTAATTGTACATGGGCAATAGCGCTGTTTATTGCAATACCAATGTTTCTGGACATGTTGCTAATCAAATCAATCTTTTTCTCTTCTGGTTGATTGATAAAACCCAGTTCGGCTACGGCAATAGTTTTACCTTCATAAATAATCGGAACTAAAAAAATGTAGTTTGGAGCAGTTTCCCCAAGCCCCGAGTTTACTTTTATATAATCTTTCGGAATATCTGTAATCAGCTTTGCTGTTTGCTCTGTTGCCACCTGGCCAACTAAACCTTCACCAAAATAAATAACTTTCTTTCCTTTTTTATAAGCGTAAGATCCCGCTAAGTATAATTGTTGCTTGCGTTCATCAACGAGAAAAATGGCGCCAATGGTTGCATTAATATAGTTGCTAATTTTAGAGATGATGTTTTCAGAAAGCTCTTCCAGTTCCTGCTGACCGGTCATGGCTTCATTAATCTCTGCTGCACCACTTAAAAGCCAGTTATTGTTCTCGTTCTCCTGCGAAATTTCTGCCAGCTCCTTATTGGTTTTGGTAATTTCGTCTTCCGTTTCCTTTTGCCTGTTAAAGGTTACCCGGATGTACCTCAATAAAAATAAAATCAAACAAAAAATAATTAGTGAACTAACCAGTACAATAAAGATGGTTTGGTTGCTGTTGTCTTTTGTAGATATTTTACGAGCTTTTAAAAGGGTTAACTCGTTATTTATAAAATGCTCATTTATCTTTAAAAACTCTATTTTTTGTGCTTCGCCTTTATCTATAAAATTCAGCAGTGTAGCCTGATCCAGGTTTTTAGCATTTAAACGAAGCATAATTTGCTTCATATTATCAATCTTAAGGTTGGCATGCGACTCAAGACTATCTATTTTTTTTAATTGCTCGGGGTTATCTGCTGCTAGTTTTTTGAGCTGAGAAATGTAAGGAATAATCTGATTGATACTTTTTGTATAAGCAATGTAGTGCTTTTCCTGTTTGCTGATGAGAAAACCACGCAAACTCGTTTCTGCATTAAGTAATTCAATTTCAGCTCTTTGTGCCAAATGAATAATTTCTTCGGAATGATCTACCCACTCAGAATTATTTTTTAAGGAGTGTATACTTAAATACGAACTAAGAGCCGAAATAAATACAAATATCAGGGATACTGTAAAGCCGGTTAAAACCTGCTGTTTGAAAGAAAGTTTAAACATTTTTTAAATGTTAATTCTGTAAATGGTACGCTTAGCTTTACCTAAAGTTAATTAATTGGTAAATATAGTAGGAGAATTAATATAAATTCAATTAATAATAAAATGAATAAAAGAAATAAAACTTAAGAAAGCGCTTTTAGAACGTTGGTATAGGTAGAACCGATGGGAATATTTTTATCACCAACCCAGATTTGGCTCCTGTCGAATTTGCTGATTTTACTTCTGGAAACGATAAAAGCCCTGTGGCAGCGGATAAAATCCTCTTTCGGTAATAAATCTGCCAAATCATTAATGGTAATTCTGGAACTTAAAAGTTTATCAATAAGTTGTATCTGAGTATAATTACCTGAAGCCTCAATGAACAGGATTTCTCCAAGTTGTACCTTAATTTGTTCGTAGCCATCTTTTATAAAAATGTGCTCCGGTTTAATTTCCTGTTTTTGATGGCGGAGGTTAAAAAGTTCCTGAGCCTTGTTGCAGGCTTTTAAAAAACGCGAAAGTGCAAAAGGTTTCAATAAATAATCAATAGCATCCAGCTCAAAACTTTGTACGGCATGTTCGGTATATGCGGTTGTAAAAATAACCATTGGCGGATTATTTAAACTCTTTAAAAAGTCTATACCACTAATATCAGGCATTTTGATGTCCAGAAAAATTAAATCCACTTTGTTTTGCTGTAGATAATTTATGGCTTCAAAGGCATCATTAAAAGTAGCATTCAATTCAATAAAAGGCACTTTTGAGGCATGCGATTTTATAATATCGAGCGCAATTGGTTCATCATCTACAGCTATGGCAATCATTTAATTATTTAAATAAACAGGTAATTTATATTAATCCAGCTGTAAAGTTAAGTGAACAAAAAATTCTTTGGCAGTTTCACGGATAATTAATTCATGTTTCCCCATGTACAGCAAGGCAAGTCTTTGTTTTACGTTTTCTAAGCCAATACCGCTTTTTAACTTTTCAGGATCGTTATCGGCCTTAATATAAATGCTGTTGCTGATGTCAAAGTAAAGCGTACTTTCTTTGGTTTGCAAGGTAATTTTAATGTATGAGGGCTGCTGAAGACTAATTCCATGTTTAAAAGCATTTTCTACAAAAGGGATTAACAGCATTGGTGTAATATGCAGGTTGTTCAATTGCTCTTCAATTTGGGTATCAATTCTAATATCAGCTGAACGTGATGTACGCAGTTTTTGTAAATCGATATAATTGTTTAAATAATCCAGTTCGCGGGTTAAGGCAATTTTATCCTGCATGTTTTCCTGAAGCATAAACCTCATCATATCACCTAGCTTTTGAATGCCTTCTCCGGTTCTTTCGGCATTTTCCTGTAAAGCGGTACCAAACAGGGTGTTTAAAGCATTGAACAGGAAATGAGGGTTAATCTGTGATTTAAGGAAATTTAAATTTGCATCAGATTTACCCAATTCGGTTTTAAGCATTTGAAGCTCGGTTAGCTTTTCAAATTTATGCTTGTAAATGTACCATGCCAGTGGTGTGGTAATACAGATTAAGCTTATCGCAGTTAAAATTAATGTTACCGGAATCGTGTCTCCGCCCCGCATAAACGCAGCAAGCAATAATAAAAGAAGTAGCACAATGATGGTTGACAAGCCAACGTTGCCCCAAAAATACCGTCCAAAACCTTTAAAGTTTTTTCTGAGCATTGGTATGGTAAAATAAATGGAATAAAAACCCAGAATAATATTTGCAGGAGGGGCAACAAGCCAGAAAATAAAGATTTCGTAGTCGTAAGTAATAGATAAAACGGCACCAAAAACCATTAAAGAAATTAACCATATCCGGGTTGCGGTAAAAATTTCCTGAACAATGTTTTCATGCTGATTTTTAAGAAAACGTATTTTATTTAAAAGTTCCGGTCCTTTTTCATTAAAGTATGCATAAACATTAAACAGGAAATAGAGAAAGAATATATACGTAAATGCCTCCCCAAAAAAACGTTCATAGGCATCGCTTAAATTATCATATTGAATTAATCTGTAGGCCTGCGAATAGGTGTTTGCAACCATCCAGGTAATTACAGATACAGATGTAATCAAAAGCGTTAGTATTATATTTAAGGCGATGTTGTTTTTAGCGGCCAGTTGTGGCATAAAACAAAAGTTAAAAAGCAAAAAACTGATGTAAAGAATACTGATTTTAAATAATTCGGGGAAGAAATAATTTTGCAGTACGCTATAGTTGATGTGGTTTTCGGTAAAATGATACGAATCGCCGGATCCATAGGCTGTTTGCGAACAAATACCGATTAAGGCGAGTATGTAAAGTGTGGTCGAAATCCAAAACTCTAACTGGTTAATGCTTTTTGTTTTCATCGTTGCTAAGTTAATACAGATAATTTATTGTGATATCAAATTATTTGACAATGCAATGCTACAAAGCTTTCACAACCCAAAAATTAAAATGTGATGGATGCATCAAAAAATGTGATGAATTTATAAATAGTTAGTTTATTCGTAGTTTTGGTTTTTAAAAAACAATAAATTAATATGATCGTTTACGGAATTCCGAATTGTAATACAGTAAAAAAAGCTTTAGACTGGTTAAAAGAAAATAAAATCGAATTTGAATTTCACGACTTTAAGAAAAAGGGAATTACTGCAGATAAACTTAATGCCTGGTGTGCTGTTTTTGGATGGGAAACGGTATTGAACCGTAAAGGTTTAACCTGGAAAAAATTAACAAAAGAAGAACAGGCTAAAATTGATAATCAGGATTTAGCTATCGCCTATTTAATAAATAATACCAGCGCCATTAAACGTCCTGTTGTAGAAAAAAACGGTCATGCAATTTTAATAAGTTTTGATGAGGTTAATTATACACAAACACTTCTGTAGCCGATATGTTTAATGTTAAAGTTTGTTAAAAGCGAATTTTAGATGTTAAACAAAATTACTTTTGATTATTATGTATAGGTTAACCCTTTTTCTTTTCCTCGCTTTGCCCCTTGGTGTTTTTGCTCAAACGGTAACTACAGGTACTATTTTCGATTATTCGAATAAAAAACTTTCTTTGCCTGGCGTAACGGTAAAAAACTTAACAAATAAAAAATCGACCAGCACCAATAATGCAGGTAAATATACCATTAGTGCAAATGTTGGCGATCTTATAGAGTTTTCTCTTGTTGGTTATCATACAGATACTTTATACCTGACAAACCTGCTGAACAGAACTATTTACCTGCCTGTTAAAAGCAATAAACTGAACGACGTTAACATTGAAGCCGTGCGGTTAAATAAAAGCCTCGTTAACATCAAAGATCCTTTGGCCGAAAAATATTCGTTATTAAGCACCGGTGGTAATCTTGAAAGAAAGAAAATGACCGATAAGGTTGGTGGTTTGGGCCTAAATCTGGGTTATGGAAAATATAAAAGACAACAACGAAAAGAAGCTGATTTAGAAGAAAGAGAACGTTATCTGGAAGAAATTGATGATAATTTTAATGAAAAGACGGTCTCAGAAATGACTAAACTGGAAGGTCAGGATTTGAAAAATTTTATACTGATCTATCGTCCATCTGTTGAAGCCGTTAAAGCCGAAAGACCTTATCGGTATGCCTATTACATCTCCAGAGCCTATGTTGCCTGGCAAAAATTAACTCCTGAAGAAAGAAAACTACAGGATTTGCCAAAACTTAAGGCCAATTAAGATTATAAAGATCACTGTAAATATACTTTAACGTAACATTGTTTCCATAAACATCGTCTAAAACCTTATTTGTTTATATTTACAATCTATAACAACCTTATTATGAATTCAAAATTACTCAAACGAACCTCACTTTCGCTGATGTTTGCTTTTATGGGCGTAGCTACATTTGCGCAACAAGCAACTACGCAACCCACTACTCCGGTAAGCAATTATAATGCTGCAGATGCTTTCGGACCATTATTTTACACTTCAAACGGAAACGAATTCCGTTCAGCAAATGGTGCGCCTGGCGCAAAATACTGGCAAAACAGGGTAGATTATAACATTACCGCCAGCCTTGACGAAACTAAAAATATGGTAAGCGGAACAGTTACCATTACTTATAAAAATAACAGTCCGGATAAATTACCTTACTTATGGTTACAACTGGATCAAAATACATTTAAAGAAACCTCACGTGGTTTTGCCATAACCCCTGCACGCAGCAGGTATGGTGCACAAGGTGAAAAATTTGATGGAGGTTATAAAATCCAGAACATTAGTGTATCGCAAAAAGCCGGAGCAGTAAAATTTACTTCTTTGGTTGAAGATACCAGAATGCAAATTCGTTTAGATCAGCCTTTGGCACCAAACGGAGATGTTGTAACGGTTAAAATGGACTACTCTTATATCGTTCCGAAGGAAGGATCAGACCGTACGAGCCATTTAACAACAAAAAACGGAGAGATTTTTGCAATAGCACAATGGTTTCCACGCCTTTGTGTGTATGATGATGTAATAGGCTGGAACACTTTACCTTACTGGGGCGGTGGCGAGTTTTATTGTGAATATGGTGATATTAATTTTACCATTACTGCACCTGCAACGCATATTGTTATGGGATCAGGAGAATTATTAAATCCTGCCGAAGTTTTTACTCCGGAGCAATTACAAAGATGGAATGCAGCAAAAAACAGCGATGCAACAGTGCATATCCGTACAGAAGCTGAAGTTATAGATCCAAAATCCCGTCCGGCTAAGGATAAATTAACCTGGAAATTTAAAATCTTAAATGCACGCGATGCAGCATGGGCATCATCAAAAGCTTTTGTTTTAGATGCAGCACGTATTAATTTGCCAAGCGGTAAAAAAGCTTTGGCCGTTTCAGCACATCCAGTAGAAAGTAATGGAATGGATGCTTACGGTCGTGGTGTAGAATATGTAAAATCAACGATAGAGCATTATTCAACCAAATGGTTTGAATATCCATATCCAATGGCTGTAAATGTGGCCACCTCTGTTGGTGGTATGGAATATCCTGGTATTGTTTTTTGCGGCTGGAAAGCTAAAAAAGGTTCTGCATGGGGCGTTATCGATCACGAATTTGGTCATACCTGGTTCCCGATGATCGTAGGATCTAACGAACGCAAATATGGCTGGATGGATGAAGGCTTTAATACTTTTATTAATGGCATTTCATCACAAAACTTTAATAACGGCGAGTATAAACAACGTGTTGCAAACATGAATGCAATTGGTAAATCCGTTATTGGTAATGCAAAGTACGATAACATTATGCAAATGCCGGATGGTATGGCCGAAGCCAACATTGGTGTAAACTTATATTCTAAACCGGGCTGGGGATTAGACATTTTAAGAAACCAGATTTTAGGAGAAGATCGTTTTGATTATGCCTTTAAACAATACATAAAAAACTGGGCTTTTAAGCACCCTACGCCAATAGACTTTTTCCGTTCTATGGAAAATGGAGCGGGTGAAGACCTTTCATGGTTCTGGAGGAGCTGGTTTATAAACAATTGGAAAATGGATCAGGCTATTGCCGATGTTAAAGCAGTTAAAACCGATGGTGCCATAAGCAGTTACAACATTAAAGTTTTAAATCTTGAAAAAATGCCAATGCCGGTTATTCTTCAGGTTAAAACGAAAAGCGGAAAAACAGACATCGTGAAAATACCGGTTGATGTTTGGATGAAAAATTCGACCTGGACTGTTCGTTACCCAACAACAGAAGAAGTGGTAGAAGTTACTTTGGATCCTAATAAAGTTTTACCAGACTCAAACCCTGACAACAATAGCTGGGTAGCAGATGGTACAGCTAAACCAGTGGCAAGTCCGGCAAATCTGGATATTTATTTAGGAAACTACGCAGGCGCTAAAATTCCGGTAAAAATTTCTATAACTAAAGCAAATGGTAGTTTAATTGTCAATATCGCTGGTCAGCCATCACTGACTATGAGCTATATTAGCGGACATAAGTTTTCGAACGAAGAAGAAGGCGTAGATATTGAATTCGATCCTGCAAAGGGAGAATTTAAACTAAGCCAGGGTGGACAGGATTATATGTTCAATAAAGAAAAATAAAATAGTCCGTCAATAAGGAAAGTTCTGCATAACCTGGTTGTGCAGAACTTTTTTTATGGCAAAGCGCCGACGTTGTAATGCTTGGGAAGCTTTATTTTCGGATTTAATTAAATTATTCCAGATGAAGAATCCAAATTTTGAAATTACCAATCCTGAAGGCATATACGATCCGCGTGAACATGGCTACTCACACGTTGCAACCATTTTAACGGGCAGTACCCTGGTTTATGTGGCCGGGCAGGGGGGCAGTAAAACGGATGGTATATTAAGTAAGGACTTCAGAACTCAGGTACAAATTACCTTTTATAATATAGAACTTGCCCTTAAAAGTAAAGGCCTGGCTTTACAGGATGTAGCTAAACTAACTACGCTGGTGGTTAATTATGACAATGAAAAACATCAGGTACTAATTGAAGAATCAAAAAAGATTTGGCCAGATTTAATGTTTCCGGTTAATACACTAATTCCTGTACATAAATTAGCGCTGGATGGTATGCTGATAGAAATTGATGCAACAGCAGTAAGTAGATAGATTATATTGATTGTAAATAGGTAATTTTACCCAATGGCAGAGGAACAAAAAAATAACCCGTTACACGGTGTCACACTTGAAAAAATTGTAACCGATTTACAATTGCACTACGGTTGGGAAGAATTGGGCTCTTTAATCAGGATAGATTGCTTTAATAACAACCAAAGTATAAAATCGAGTTTAAAATTTTTAAGGAGAATGCCCTGGGCACGTAAAAAAGTTGAAGACCTGTTTTTAAGCACTTTTTATAAATAATCTTCAAATTTTATTATTCAGATAGCTTGGCCAGCCTACTTGCCCTAAAACTAATTCAATTGCTTCTGAAATTTTCTGCTTTCTAGTGGAAATCAGATTACGCATTTGATAAATTAATTTATATTCTTTTATTATGAAGATAAAAACCTTTTAATTTTAAATTTAAGGGGGTTTTTATTGATATTTTTTCAATAAAGGCTTAATTGTAACAAAACTGTAGTTACTGTATCTGTTTTATTCATTTTCTTTTCTAATTTGGCACTATCTATTAAACCGAAGATATCTTCTATAAGATATGCTCTGTTAGAAACAGATCAAAGATGGAAAGCAAATTAAATTTAGGATTACATTGGGAAGAGATTAGAGCAGGAAATGTGAAATCTCTTTTTGATGTATATGAATTGCTTTTCGATCACCTGCTTAATTTTGGTATCCGCTATTCTGCTGATGTTGATTTATCAAGAGATTTGGTTAACGAAATGTTTATGGAAATCTGGGATAAAAAGGAGAGATTGCCAGCGGTAGAAAATGTAAAATCTTACTTATTGAGTTACATTAAACGAAAGGTAATCCGGCATTATTACCACGATAAGCTTCGCCGCAAAGCAATTGATGGTCAGGATATAGATATTAAAGAGCTTTCTTATGAAGATTTTATTGTTCATGTTCAAACTGAGCAGGACATGCGCATGCGTTTAAAAAATGCCCTCGAAAAATTAACTCCGGCGCAATCAGAGATTATCCAATTAAAATTCTTTGATAATTTAAATTATGTTCAGATTGCTGAATTAAAATCTTTAACCGTAAAAACCGCCTATAATACCATTTACGATGCTTTAAAGATCCTTCGTAAGGAGATGAACTACTGATTAAAAACTTAATGATAAATTATTATTAAGTTTTTCTTAGGAAAAAATAACAGATGCTGCACTATTGTGTACAAAGTTGTAAATAATGGAGCACAGCCAATATACCGCAGTCGATTTTTTAGCAGATGAAACCTTTCAAAACTATTTTTATGGAACGGTAGCTGAGGATGTTATTTTTTGGGAAAATTATATTAAACAATACCCAGAAAAAGTCTCCGAAATCAATATTGCCAGGCAAATGCTAACCACTTTGAGTGCGAATAAGAAACCTGTAAGTGCAGAACTGGCCAATTTCAAACAACAATTTTATAAAAGAGCATCTACCGTAGCGGATGTTCCGGAAATGTATGTGGATAAAGGCGGGCGACTAAAAGTATTGAAATATGCTTTTTTAGCCCTTATTATACTTGCCGGATCAATTTTCTTTCTGAGTAAAACTCAAATATTTAATCAGAAAGAGATTGCAGGCACACAAACGGCCGGTATTTTTAAAACAGAAAGAGCTCAGCGTAAAAAGGTAGTTCTGGAAGATGGAACCAGCATATTGCTTAATGCTGACAGTAAGATCACTTTAAGAAAGGGTTTCAACATTAAAACCCGCGAACTGGACCTTAGTGGCGAAGCTTATTTTGAGGTTGCCCATAATGCAGCCGTTCCTTTTATTGTACATACAGGCAAAATGAACATCAAAGTGCTGGGAACAGTTTTTAATGTTAAAGCCTATCCTAATGAGCGTAAAACCGAAGCAGCACTGATCAGTGGTAAAATTGAAGCAAGTTTTAACAATCAGAACAGCCAAAAATTTGTACTGAAACCAAGTGAAAAAATCACCGTTCTCGACAATATACTTTTAAAAACTAACCAAAATCAATCTTCTGTAAAACCAGACGAAGTATTTGTGGGCAATTTATCTTTAAACAGTAAAAATGCAGTAGTAGAAACCGTTTGGATAAACAATGGCTTTGAAATTAATAATGAGTCATTTGCCGAATTGCAACAAAAACTGGAACGTGAATATGGTGTTGAACTGGTGTTTAAAGATAAAGAGGTAATGAATTATAAATTTACTGCAACCTTAAAAGACGAACCTGTAACTGAGGTTTTAAAAGCAATGAAAACCGTAAACTATTTTAATTATAAAATAAAGAAAAATATTATCGAAATATCAAAATAAGAACCGGTAGGTGCTGCTACACCTAACCGGCTTGTAAATTGATTTTAACTATAGAAATGGCTGCTTTGCACGGCTTGGCCTTTCTATGCTTGGCTATGTAACCAATTACCAAATATATGACAATTAAACTATTACCCCAAAAAGGGCTTTATCAGGCCTGGCTACTAAAACTACTTTTGTATATGAAGTTAACCTTTACACTTGTTTTACTTCTCACCTTGCAGGTAACTGCTAAACTCCATTCTCAGGAAAAAATCAGCTTAAACGTTAAAAATGAACGGATTGACAAGGTTTTAAAACTGATTGAAAGACAAAGCAAGTATCATTTTGTATATAGTACCAACTATTTAAATACAGAAAAAAGGCTTGATTTAAATGTTAATAACGCCGATTTAAGGGAGGTTTTAAACAAACTTTTTAATGGTGAAATTAAATATAGTTCAACACCATCGGGCATGGTTATGCTTTCTTTAAGTGAGGAGAATTTAAGCGATATCACGGTTAAGGGAAAGGTAACGGATAAATCGGGGGCCTTACCCGGAGCTTCAGTTTACTTAAAATCTAACCCGGGCATAGGCACAACAACTGATGGTGCCGGAAATTTTGTAATTAACGTGCCAGATGATGGTGTGTTGGTTATAAAATCAATCGGTTATAAAATGCGTGAATTACCTGTTAATAAGCAAACGGTTATAAATGTAGTAATGGAAGAGGAGGATAATAATCTTACTGATGTTGTAGTTGTAGGTTATGGAACTCAAAAGAAAGCAAGTTTAACCAGTGCCATAAATACGGTTGATAAAAAACTTTTAACTAGTAGACCAGTAAGCTCATTAACTACAGCTTTACAAGGCGTTGTGCCAGGAATGGCTATTAAAGCTACCCCTGGAGACGTGGGTAACGATTTAGGAACGATTAATATTCGCGGTAGAGGGAATTTAGGTGGCTCTGATGCCCTGTATGTTGTAGATGGTGTTATCGTAAGTGCCGCTGATTTTGCAAGAATTAATCCAAATGATGTTGAAAATCTTTCTATTCTTAAAGATGCTTCTGCAACGGCGATATATGGTGCAAGAGCGGGTTATGGTGTTATTTTGGTTACCACAAAAAAGGGCAATAACGGCAAAGCTACTATAAATTATAACGGTTATTATGGTATTCAATCGCCAACAGTATTGCCTAAATGGCTCGGTTCTTATGATTATGCTACATTGAGAAATGAAGCAGCAGCAAATGCAGGTCAAGCGGCTGTATATTCTGTTTCGGATATGCAGAAGATCCAAGATCATAGTGATCCAGATCATTTTCCTGATAACGATTGGTACAAATTAACATTAAGAGAAACTGCCCCTATGATGGAGCATAACTTAAATGTTTCTGGTGGGAATGACGCAACTAAATACTATATCGGCGGAACCTATTTCAAACAAAACTCTTTGCAAAAAGGTAAAGACTTAGGTAGGTTTTCATTAAGATCTAATATTGATACCAAAGTAACGGATAAGTTTAAAGTAGGTACCAATTTATCTTTTACAAGAGATAATATAGATAATCCAAATGGTCCATTAAGCTTTCTGGATTTGAATAGGCTGGTTCCTTTAATGGTTAATAAGCAATCGAATGGAAATTGGGGTACTATTAACGGAAACAGGGTTGATGGAACTTTAGGTGCGATTAATACAATAAGAAAAATGCAAGAAGGCGGAAGGAACGTAAATACCCAAAACCGTTTCTTAGGCACTGTTAATGCAACTTATTCGCCAATTAAAGGTTTGGATATTACTGGTTTAGTTTCTTATAACTATGTAAATATTTTTACAAACGATTTTCTAAATACCATTGACCCATTGGTTAATTTTAACACTGGTGCCAATATTAGTGGAACTGGGGTTGCTACCAATCAATTAACTCAAAGATGGCAAACTAATGCTAGAATATTAACGCAAGGTTTAGTAAGCTATGAAAAAAATATTGACAAACATTATTTTAAAATTTTAGGAGGTACATCTTATGAGAACTATACAACACGATTTGTAAATGTTATTAGAAAAAATTTCGTAAATAATAGTTTAAATGATATTGACGGCGGATCTACTGATCCATTAAATACAGCTACTACTGGCAGAACCGGTCAAAATGCTTTCGAATCGGGTTTTGGTAGATTAAACTATGCATATGACAATAAATACTTGTTGGAAGCAAGTGTAAGATTTGATGGCTCATCGCAATTTGCTCCAGGACACCGGTGGGGTAATTACCCTGCCGTATCTGGCGCATGGCGGATTTCTCAAGAAGATTTCATGAAAAACGTGAATTGGGTTAATGATTTGAAAATTAGAGCATCATGGGGTAAATCAGGTAATGTAAATAATGTAGGAAATTACGATTTTTACGATGCCTTAAAAACCGGATCAACAGTTATTTTAGATGAGAGTCAACAAGACGGTGTGTATCCGGCTCAGTTATTCAACCCATTACTATCCTGGGAGAAAATAACAACAACTAATTTCGGTTTGGATGCAACACTATTTAAAGGATTAAATATTCAGTTGGATGTTTTTAATAGGTTGACACAAGATATTTTATTGCAAGATCCAAGAGTTCCAATTGAAGCGGGGCTGGTTTATGACCCGGGCGACTTAAATAATAACGAGTATCCATCTGTAAATTTAGGAAAAGTAAGAAATAAAGGCGTTGAATTAACATTAGGTTACAGTGGTAGTGTTAGAGACTTTAAATATTCAATTGGTGGTAATATAAGTAAAACGAAAAATACCATTGAAGATTTAGGTGGAGCTCAATCAACTCCTGTTACTGGTTACTATCAAAATCAAGTTGGTAATTCAGTAGGGGCATTTTATATGTATCAATCTGATGGTCTCTTTAGTACAAATGCAGAAGTTGCTAGTCATGCTTTTCAAAGTAATGCAACAAAAGCGGGAGATATTAAGTATGTAGATCAAAATGGAGACGGTAAAATTGATGCTGATGATCGCAAGATAGTTGGAAATGATGTGCCGTATTTAATTTATGGATTGAATTTTTCTGCAAGTTATAAGAATTTCGATATATCAGTTTTAGGGCAAGGTGTTAATAATGTAAAGGTTTATTTAGAGCAAGAAGCATCACAAGCATTTTTTAACTCGGCTGGTGCAAAATCTTACGTATTAAACAGGTGGACTGCAGCTAATCCTGATCCAAATGCAGTATATCCTAGGGTGTTAACCTCTGCAAATAATACACAAAATTTAGTTTTATCAGATTTTTGGCTATTCAACGCAGATTATTTTAGGATAAAAAATATCACATTGGGATATAATTTGCCGGATGCCTGGTTAAAAAAGATTGGTTTTAAAGCATTAAGGATTTATGCATCAAGTAACAATCCATTCACTATTCGTGGAGATAAACGCCTAAAAGATTTTGATCCGGAAACGCCATCTGCAAGATCGTCGTATCCTCAATTAAAAACTTATTCATTTGGTTTAAACCTATCTCTATAAAATAAAATTATCATGAAAAAATTATTATATATATCTATATTAACTTTAGCCTGTCTTTTTTTCGGATGTAAAAAATCAGCTTTAGATTTAACTCCACAATACCAGCTTTCTAACGAATCTTTTTGGAAATCGGAAAATGATGTAAAGCTGGCTGTAAATGGTTGTTATGGTTATTTAAGTAATATGTATAGCTATGCCTACGATGACGCGTCATCTGATAATGCGTATGCACAATATCCGTGGGAAGGGCCATCAACAGCTATTGCTGCGGGTAATATTGATGCGACTTTGGATGCGGGTTATGGCTCCAGATATACTTATATTCGCCGATACAATTATTTTTTGGCAAATGTTGACAAAGCGACAATCAGTGCATCTTCAAAAAATAAATATATAGCTGAAGTAAGAGTTTTAAGAGCATTTACTTATTACGAGTTGGCCAAGACTTTTGGAGACGTACCATTTTTTACAACAGCTTACGATATACCTGGCGAAACTGCGGTTGCTCCAACATCTGCTGCAGAGGTAATTAATTTTGCTATTTCAGAAATAAAGGCAGTTGTAAATGATCTGCCTACAGGATATTCAGGAGGAAGGATAACTTCTGGTGCCGCTTGGGCTATATTAACACGCATTCAACTTAATTATAGAAAATGGGACGATGCAGTTGTAAGTGCCCAAAAAGTGATGGGCATGGGCTATCAATTATTTAGAGTTAACACTTTAACACCTGATGATACTATTGATGATTATAGCACATTAGTAACTTTTGCAAATGCTGCGGATAAAGATAAATTTTATAAAGGTTTAGCGAGTTACGAGCAACAGTTTTGGGCCGAAAATGAAATTACCAGTAAAGAGAATATATTGGTTTCTCAAAATATAACCAATTCTTCTTACGTATATGGAAATGGTTTAAGAACGTTATTTCCACCAAGTGATTTAGGTGGTTGGAGTTCAATAACACCTACACAAGAGTTGGTTAACGCTTATTGGGATAGAAATGGAAATGCTTTTACAGCCCCATCTGCTTCTACCAGGGCAACTAATTATAATAATGGAGTGCCAAATTCAAGTTATTTAAATGAATTTAAAAATAGAGATACACGATTGTATGCAAGTATCTTATTTCCGGGTGTAACCTGGAATAGATTTAGTCCAAATTATAAATTTGCCTGGGGTAAGGGCGGTAACAACAACAGTGCAACTGGTTATAACTTCAAAAAGTTAATAGATCCGGCTTATACAGAAAATGATTGGGATGGTGCTCAGGATTTCCCTATAATAAGATATGCTGAAATTCTATTAGCCTATGCAGAAGCTAAGAACGAAATATCTGGTCCGGATGCTACGATATTTGCCGCACTAAACGACATTAGAGATAGATCAGGAATGCCAGCAGTTTCGCCATCTATTTATAATGATAAAGTTAAATTAAGAGATCTCATTCAAAACGAAAGACGTATTGAATTAGCTGGAGAAGGACAAAGGTTTTCTGACATTAGAAGATGGAATATTGCACAAAATGTAATGAAACCTATAAATGATATTACCAATAATCCGGTTCAGGGTAGATTATGGCAAGCAAAATTTTTATTTATGCCTTACCCTCAGGTAGCTTTAGACCGTAATATAAATTTAAAAAGTGCTCAGACTGCAAAAGGATACTAGTCCATAATTAATACTTACAAAAGCCAACTCAAAATTTTGAGTTGGCTTTTGTATTTTATTTATCCTTTGATATTGTAGCCCTGTAAACGACAATAACAATGCAGTGCATTAGAATTGAAAAATAGTGTATCCACCCATTTATATCCAGTAGGTTAATAATTATGCTAACGTACTGATTTTGCGATATGCAGACATTGGCTAAGAGTTAGAAAACCCCGGCAAAATGCCGGGGTTTTTCTTTTTACAATTAAAGTTCTGTTATTTATTGATTTTAACTAATAAAATCTACAGATACTCCACAAATTCATATAGGCTTTATACACGCTAATTTTTCAAAAAATAAAATCTATATTATTGTATTTATCTATAATTCAGTTATTTAATTAACCTGTTAAGCTGTTTTAGTAATTTTAACGCAAACGTTTGTTGAAAATTGATTCACTTTTAGTTTGTATTCTTAATACTACTAAATATAATGTGCTTAAATGTAGCTGCGCTGCGGAATGGCGATATAATTCTATTTAAAAATACTTTTTAAATCTGCTTTCCATCAAAAAATAAGATCTTTTTTAAGAAAATACTCCAAATACGCTTAAGATCGTTGCTTAATACCTTAAATAATCAAACGTTTGCGTAGAGTTTGCTAGTTTTTAATGTTTTCAATCACATAAATTAGGTTTCAATTTAATGTTAGTGCGCTCCGGTTAAATTAATTATTAAGCAATCAATACAATACCTTGACGACTAATAATATATTTGATAAGGGCTTGAATTATGGGTTTTAACCAAATTGTAGACACTAAAAATCATCCAAAGCTAACCAAAAAAATGAAGTGAAATTATTTACAAACAACAAAGTCAGATCACATCAACAACTAACTAAATTACAAGAAAATGAAGATTAAATCTTTACTATTATTAGGCGGGATTGTATTGTTGTGGCTCAGTAAAAGCCAGGCAGTTGCAATTGAAGTTCTATCCAAAACAATTATAACCGCGAATCCGGCGGTTTTAAAACAACCACTAACGGTATCAGCTAATCATTTTGCCGATATTACTGTTAAAGGGAAAATTACAGATGCATCGGGTCCTCTTCCGGGTGCGTCAATATCTTTAAAATCAAACCCAGCCATTGGTACCTCATCGGATGGTAATGGTAATTTCGTAATTACGGTACCTGCTGACGGTATTTTGGTCATTAAGTCTATTGGTTATAAAACAATAGAAGTACCCGTTCAAAATCAAACTACTTTAAATATTAAGCTTGAAGAAGAAAACAACACCTTGTCTGATGTTGTAGTGGTGGGTTATTCTTCCAAAAAGCAGGGCGAATTATCGAGTTCAGTTTCGGTCATCTCAGCTGAGAAATTAAAAGGGGTTGCTTCTAACGATGTAATTTCAATGATTCAGGGTAAAGCACCAGGCGTAGTGGTTTCATCAGGTTCGGGAGATCCAACCGCAGCACCAAAAATCAATATCCGTGGTATTAGCAGTATAAACGGTGGTACTGCACCACTTTTGGTTGTAGACGGAAATATTCTTGGTGCTTACGGTAGTGAAGGGGCAACTTATAGCCCAAATGACGTAGAAACCATAACCATTTTAAAAGATGCTGCAGCAACCGGATTATATGGTTCTCGAGCGGGTAGTGGGGTTATTATTGTAACCACGAAAACAGGTAAAGCTGGTGAATCAAAAATCGAATTCAATTCAGTAGTTGGTTTTAACTCACCTTCTACAGGGAAATTCAAATTAATGAACAGCCAGCAGTTGTATGATTATCAAAAAACGTTTTCAAATCCTAGCCCTTCGGTATTAAATAATGATACCAATTGGTGGGATTTGGCTACACGTGATGGTATGACTCAAAACTATACTATTTCAGCTTCTGGTGGTACTGAGAAAACCAGGTATTATGTAGCGGGGAATTTCTACAGAGAGCAGGGTACAGTAATTAACAATGATAAGAATGCCTATAATCTGCGTGCTAATTTAAGCAGTCAGCTAACTAAAAAACTTAAATTAAGCTTATTGTTAAACGGCGTTTTTACCAGAGATAACTATGCGAACAGTAATACATTGGGTGACGGATATTTAAATTTACCTTTCGATCCCGCATATAATGCTGATGGTACACCAGTTGATCCACGAATTATGCCAACCTGGTTAGGTCGTGATGTAGAAAACTTTATTCACTCTACACAATATAATCTTTCTTATGCAAGAAGCCTGAATCTAAGTGCAGATGTAAATCTGGATTATAACATTGTTAAAAACTTAACCTTTTCAAGTTATAACAGAACAACTTTTTACAATACCTTTTCTGTAGACTACTACGATAAAAGAACAAAAGAAGGTGGTGCAACAAACGGTGCTTTATATAATTCTACAACTTATAAAAACAGGTTGTTAAGCTCAAACAGATTAAAATACGAAAATAGCTTTGGCGAACATCACTTCACTGTTTTAGCAGTAGGTGAAGCGGAAAAATCGTATTATGATGAAGCCAATTTAAATGGTAAAAATTTACCTGCTGGTCGCCCGGTTATGTCAACAGCTACTGATATTATTGGCAATCCATCTGGCGGAACAAATGAATATAACTTTAGTAAATATTTAAGCCAGGTAGATTATAATTATGCAGGTAAATATTTTGCAGTTGCCTCTTTTGTACATGAAAATTCATCACGCTTTGGTATAAATAAAAGTGGAGGTGATTTTTATCAAATGGGGGCCTCATGGATTTTAAGCAATGAACAGTTTTTGAAAAGTGTTAAGCCGATCAGTTTCTTAAAGCTAAGAGCAAGTTACGGTACAACGGGTAATGCTGAAATCGGTGATTATCCATCTTTAGGTTTGTATTCTATTGATACGGGTTCCAGCTACGGAGGTCTTCCAGGAGCAAGTCCGTCTCAAAGAGGGAATCCTAATTTAACCTGGGAAAAACAGAAAACTGCAAATATCGGTTTAGATATTGGTTTTTGGAATCGTATAGATTTAAGTGTGGATTTATATGATAAGCGTTCAAATGCCTTGTTATTCTTTGTGCCGCTTCCTTCTACTGAGGGTTATAAAGGTTATTTCGATAATGTTGGGTCTTTAAAAAACAGAGGATTAGAATTTAATCTGACTACTAAAAACTTTACAGGAGAATTTAAGTGGGAAACTAACTTAAATATGGCTTTTAATAGAAATACCATTATAAGTTTAACAAATGGTAAAGATGCTATAGATGGTACCAGATCACAGCCAAGTGCTATTGGTCGCGATATTTTTGATTGGAAAATGCCAATTTGGGCAGGTGTAGACCCGAACAATGGCGACCCGCTTTGGGAAAAAGTAATTACCGATGCAGATGGCGTACAACATATTGCAGTAACCAATAGTTACGCTCAAGCTTCACGTCAATATACAGGTACATCAACTTCACCTAAATTTACAGGTGGTTTTACGAATACTTTTTCTTATAAAGGTATTTCTTTAAGTGCATTTTTCAACTTTGTTTATGGAAACGAAGTGTACAACAACAGCCGTGCTTATTTTGACAATGACGGTTTGTATGAAAGTTACAATGCCATGGTGTTAAAATCAGGGTGGAACAGATGGGAGAAAATCGGGGATGTAGCTACCCATCCAAAACCTGTATTGGGCGGTAATCACGATTCTAATCAGCAATCGACCAGATACCTTGAAGATGGAAGTTACATTCGTTTACGTAACATCACTTTAGGGTATCAAATTCCAAATAGCTGGTTGAGCAAGATTAAAATTAGCAGTGCCAGAGTTTTCGTAAGTGGAGATAACCTTTGGACAGGAACTAAGTTTTCGGGCATAGACCCTGAAGTAGATTTGAGCTCAGGAGTGTCTAGTTTCAGGTATCCACTTAGTAAAAAAGTATTGTTTGGTGTAAACATTGGTTTATAGGAGAGGAAAAAAATGAAAAAGATTCAAATAAAATTATATACAATAGCACTGGCATTGATTTGTAGTATAAGTGCTTGTAAAAAAGAAGTTAAACCATCAACTGCAATTGATGATGAGTCTGCTTTAACAAATCCTGGCGATATTGAAACTGCCACTATTGGCACCTATGCTGTACTTAGAAATGCAACTTATGTTAGAAGCGCCCATTTCTTAACCGAATATCAGGGGGATAATATCGCTCAGGGCCAGCCATCTTCTGATGATTTATCGCGATGCTATCGTTATACGCACATTCCTACGGGTACACACGGTACTAACTTTTGGAAACAAGCTTATTATGTAATTGTAGCCGCAAATAAAATTATTGCTGCAATTCCGGATAATGCAACTGCAGATTTAAAACAGTTAAAAGGAGAGAATTTATTTCTGAAAGGAATGATGGAGTTTAACCTTGTACGTGTTTTTGGAAGACCTTACACGCAGGGTAATGGAGCAAATCCCGGAGTGCCAATTTTAAAAGAGGGTGATAATCCAGTTTCCCCAGCCAGAAACACGGTTAAAGAAGTTTATGATGCGGCAATTTCTGATTTATTAAAAGCAGCAGATTTAATGTCTGTAGCCAAGTCGGATATTTTTGCTTCAAAAGAAGTGGCTTATGCTTTATTATCCAGAATTTATTTGAATATGGGTGATAATGTTAATGCCATCAAATATGCCGATATGGTAATCAACTCTGGTCGCTACAAGCTACTTCAGGGAGCAGATTATTCGAGTTATTTTACTAAAACACCAGAAGCAAACTCGGAAACCATATTTGCAATTCGTTATACTAAAACGGAAGACCAGGATTTTGGGGCAATTGGCTCTATGTATTATAGCGGTACACCTGGTGCTTTATCTACACCAGGCGCACAAGGAAATACAGGTTATGGTGAAATTTATGCCTCGCAACAATATATTACAGAATTGGATAAGAACCCTGCAGATTTGAGACATAGCTTTATTGCACCCTATAAAATTAATGGAGTACTGCAGGTAAACACTAAAATCTCTCCAAATGTGCCGATGTATTATGTAACTAAATACAATTTACAGGAAGGAATTGCCAATTTAAGTTCGCCTGTTTATTTACGTTTAGCAGAGATGTACCTTAACAAAGCAGAGGCAAATGCTAAATTGGGTAATACACAACTGGCTTTAGATGATGTTAACATAATCCGTACACGTGCTGGTATTCCAAGTTTAACCGTTGCAGGGATTGCAACTGCAGGAAAAACGGCTCTGGATGTAGTACTGGAAGAACGCCGCCTTGAATTTGCTTTCGAAGGTCAGCGTGCTTATGATTTGTTTAGAAATAACAGACCAATGACCAGAAATTATCCTGGAACACATGCGCTAAACAATACGCCAAATACGAACATTACTCAAACCATTTTGCCTACAGATGCAAGGGTAATTTTCTATGTACCTCAATACGAGATTGATAACAATAAAAATCTTACTCAAAACCCTTAGTTCTTAAGCAATGAAAAATATTAAGATATATATGATGTTATTGCTTTTTGCGAGCATAACGATCAGTGCCTGTAAAAAGGAAAAAAGTGCAGAACTTACTTCTAATTTAGAAGAAACTGTATTGGATAGAAAAGGATGGACTGTTACGGCTTCAAGCCAGGAGGGCACCAATTTGGCTGCAGCCGTTTTAGATGGTTATACCAATACTTTCTGGAGCTCAAATGCAACCGCAACATTTCCACACTGGTTGCTTATTGATATGAAAAGTCAAACCGTGATTACCAAAATAGGTTTAACTACAAAACAAGGCGATCCTAAAGGATTTACAAAGTTTAGATTAGAAGGAAGTAACGATGGCACTAACTTTACAAGTTTTGGAGAGTTTACTTTTGTTCCGGCTACTTTTACTGAACAATCATTTACTTTATCGCCGGCCAGAAATGTACGATATATAAGATTGACTGCTTTAGATAAAGCTGCAACCCAAACCGGAACGGTTACTTTCTTGTCTGAATTTACGGTTACCGGTTTACAGGAAAGAAAACCACTTACTGATGTCGCTTTAGGTAAAACAGGCTGGACAGCAACTGCATCCAGTGAAGTTAATTTTCCGGGTGAAGAAACCAATTTGGCGGCTCATGTTGTTGATGTAATTTCGGCAAAAAGTCCTACGGCAGAAACTGTTCCATCTTTCTGGCAGGCAGATTATGATGTACTTCATCCTTATCCGCACTGGATTATTGTAGATATGAAAAAAGCAAGCTTGCTTAGCTATGTTGGTTTAAATGCACACACCGATGCTAAACAAGGCTTTACTAAATTCTCTATTTCTGGTAGTACTGATGGGACTACTTTTACACAGTTGGGTGATGACCGGAACTTTAATCCGACAACAACTAATGAGCAGAAATTTGCAGTTTCTCCGGCAGCACCGATCAGATATGTGAAAATTACCTTGCTGGAAGGTAGCGCATACCCTTGTTTGGCTAACTTTGAGGCTTACGTGAAACTTTAAGAAAAATTCAATTTTTTTGATTTTAGCAATAATGGCTGCCTGTTTTTACAGGTGGCCATTTTTTAGCCCTGTATTTATTAAGTTGTTGTACCTATTAATAAATTAATATCTTTATTAAACTTATACCTGTTAAAATGAAGAAAAGTGTACTGGTTATTGGCTTTTTATGTTTTATTCTTTTATCGGCCTGTAAGAAGGATAGGATAAAGAATTTGAATAGCATCGGTTATGGTACTTCTTTTGGTATGTGTGCAGGTTATTGCAACAGTAATCTTTTAATCCGTGATTTAAAAATTACATTTTCAAAAAGTAAGAATAGCCAGCAGTCTGATACAAAGACTTGCACCAAAACAATTTCTGAAGAAGAAATAAATGCAATTAAAAGTGAATTGAATGCCACTAAGCTCTCAGATTTACCAGAAGTAATTGGTTGTCCTGATTGTGCAGATGGTGGGGCAGAATGGGTTTCGGTAAGTGCCGACGGGAAGCAATATAAAATTACTTTTGAGTACGGAAAAGCACCCAAGGAACTAGAGAAAGTTGTAGCGAAGCTAAAGGTGATTCAAGATTCTTTTAAGGATTGTAATTAAGTAAAGCATCTTCTGCGCTAATTTTCCTGCCGTTTTTTCTTTTGATCTGCTGCAGCAATAACGATTAAACAAATTATTAAGATGGCACTGTACTCGGAGCCTCCGCTACCATGTTCGCCTACAAACCAGCCATTTTCTGCATGAATAATCGCAATACCAATTGCAAGCATTAAAATAAAGCCTGCCGATAACCATTTGCAAAAATATCCTGCTGCCAATAATAAACCTCCAATAACCTCGTAAGCCGTTATCCCCCAAACCATTGGTACCCCAAATACAAATCCTTTATTGTTTAAATAATCGCCAAACCTTTGTATGGTACCACCATATACCCTGACTACTGCATGTGCAATAAAAATTAAGGCTGTTGATATCCTTAACAAAACAAGGGATCGATTTAATGAGATAAACGGAAATTTTGCCATCAGCGTTTCGATATTTGGTTAATCTAATCTAAATATTTTGATTAAGAAAGCTGTTTTATGCTAAAAAAGATAAAATCCGGTTTTGCAACTCCTTAATCATCAACTCTAAATCTAAAATCATTACCTCAAAACTTTTTTGTCTAACCCCTTGATTTTTAAAAAGAATTGTTCTACTTTTGCAGTCCGTTTTATAGGCTATCTGTAAGGATGCCGGGGGAGCGGTAAATTTTTTAATAAAAAACATAAAAAAGCACAATGCCAACCATTCAACAATTAGTTAGAAAAGGTAGAGTAGCACTGGAGTTCAAGAGTAAGTCTCCAGCGTTGGACAGCTGTCCACAGCGAAGAGGTGTATGTACACGTGTGTACACCACTACCCCTAAAAAACCAAACTCAGCAATGCGTAAAGTAGCCCGTGTTCGTTTAACGAACGGTAAAGAGGTGAATGCATACATTCCTGGAGAAGGTCACAACTTACAGGAACACTCAATCGTATTGATCCGTGGTGGTCGTGTTAAAGATTTACCAGGTGTACGTTACCACATCATCCGTGGTGCGTTAGATACATCTGGCGTTGCTGGTCGTAACCAACGTCGTTCTAAATATGGTACTAAACGTCCTAAACCAGGTCAGGCTGCTGCAGCTCCTGCTAAAGGCAAAAAGAAATAATCGGGAGGAAATAAGAAATGAGAAAGTCAAAACCAAAAAAGAGAATTATTCTTCCTGATCCAAAATTTAATGATGTTCAGGTAACTCGTTTTGTAAACAATATGATGTACGATGGAAAAAAATCTATCGCTTACTCTATTTTTTATGATGCTGTTGAAATCGCTGAGAAAAAAGCTGGTGAAAACGGTTTAGAGATATTCAAACGTGCTTTAACTAACATTATGCCAGCTGTAGAGGTTAAATCTCGTCGTGTTGGTGGTGCTAACTTCCAGGTTCCAACTGAGGTTAGACCAGAACGTAAAACAGCTTTAGGTATGAAATGGTTAATTTTATACGCTCGTAAACGTGGCGAAAAAACCATGAAAGAGAAATTAGCTGGAGAAATCGTAGCTGCTGCTAAAGGTGAAGGTGCTGCTGTTAAGAAGAAAGAAGATACGCACAAAATGGCTGAGGCTAACAAAGCGTTCTCTCACTTCAGATTCTAGTATTCACAAATTAGTAAGATTACACAGATTTAATTAGAAGATTATACTGATTAGATAAATTACACCGATTTGTTTTAACATAATCGGTGTAATCATTTAAAGTCAGAAAATCAAAAACATAAAATGGCAAGAGATTTAAAATTTACAAGAAATATTGGAATCGCGGCTCACATTGATGCGGGTAAAACTACAACAACTGAGCGTATTCTTTATTATGCTGGTGTAAGTCATAAAATTGGTGAAGTACACGAAGGTGCTGCAACAATGGACTGGATGGCACAAGAGCAAGAGCGTGGTATCACGATCACTTCTGCTGCAACAACTGTTGAGTGGAAATACAGAGGTCAGGCTTACCACATGAACATTATCGATACACCAGGACACGTGGATTTTACCGTAGAGGTAAACCGTTCGTTACGTGTATTAGATGGTTTAGTGTTCTTGTTTTCTGCAGTTGATGGTGTTGAGCCTCAATCAGAAACCAACTGGCGCTTAGCAAACAACTATAACGTTGCCCGTATTGGCTTCGTTAATAAAATGGACCGTTCAGGTGCAGATTTCTTAAAAGTTGTTAAACAAGTTAAAGATATGTTAGGTAGTAATGCAGTTCCTTTGCAATTACCTATCGGATCTGAAGACCAATTTAAAGGTGTTGTTGATTTAATTAACAACCGTGGTATCGTTTGGAATGAGCATGATAAAGGTATGACCTTTACTGAAGTGCCTATCCCGGAAGATATGCTAGATGAGGTTGCAGAGTGGAGAGAGAAATTATTAGAATCTGTTGCTGAGTATGATGAAACTTTGATGGAGAAATTCTTCGAAGCGCCTGAAACCATTACTGAGCGTGAAGTTTTAGATGCTTTACGTGCAGCAGTATTAGATGCTAAAATTGTTCCTATGGTTTGTGGTTCATCTTTCAAAAACAAAGGTGTACAAACTATGCTTGATTACGTGATGGAATTATTGCCTTCACCTCTTGATTCAGAAGGTGTAACAGGTACTAACCCGGATACTGGTGCTGAAGTTTTATTAAAACCAAGCATTAACGAGCCATTTGCTGCATTAGCTTTTAAAATTGCAACTGATCCATTCGTAGGCCGTTTATGTTTTATCCGTGTTTATTCAGGTAACTTAGAGGCTGGTTCTTACGTTTATAATACGCGTTCAGAAAGTAAAGAGCGTATTTCACGTATCTTCCAAATGCACGCTAACAAGCAAAACCCTGTGCCTAATGTGGCTGCTGGTGATATTGCTGCGGTTGTAGGATTTAAAGATATCAAAACAGGTGATACACTTTGTGATGAGAAAAACCCAATCATCCTTGAGTCAATGAATTTCCCTGAGCCGGTTATCGGTTTAGCTATTGAGCCTAAAACGCAGGCTGACGTTGATAAATTAGGTATGGGCTTAGCTAAATTAGCCGAGGAAGATCCAACATTCAGAGTTCAAACAGATCAGGAAACTGGCCAAACTGTAATCTCTGGTATGGGTGAGCTTCACTTAGATATTTTAATTGACCGTTTAAAACGCGAATTTAAAGTAGAGGTTAATCAAGGTGCGCCACAAGTAGCTTACAAAGAAGCAATTTTTGGTACAACTCAACACCGTGAAACTTATAAAAAACAATCAGGTGGTCGTGGTAAATTCGCGGATATCCAGGTTATTATTTCACCAATTGATGCAGATTTCGAAAAAGGTGGTTTACAATTCGTAAACGAAATTACGGGTGGTTCAATTCCACGTGAGTTTATCCCTTCAGTAGAAAAAGGATTTGCAGCAGCAATGGCTAACGGTGTATTAGCAGGTTATCCACTTCCTGATATGAAAGTACGTTTGATCGATGGTTCATTCCACGCGGTCGATTCAGATGCTTTATCATTCGAGCTTGCTGCTCGTATGGCTTATCGTGAAGCTTTACCTAAATGTAAACCTACTTTGATGGAGCCAATCATGAAAATCGAAATCTTAACCCCTGAAGAAAACATGGGTGATGTTATCGGTGATATGAACCGTCGTCGTGGTCAGTTATTAGGTATGGACACTCGTGCTGGATCACAAGTAATTAAAGCAACTGTGCCACTTTCTGAAATGTTTGGTTATGTAACTCAGTTACGTACAATCACTTCAGGACGTGCAACTTCTACAATGGAATTTGACCATTACGAAGCTGCGCCTAAAAACGTACAAGATGAAGTAATTGCTAAATCTAAAGGAAGAGTAAAATCTGAAGACTAATTAAGGTTTAAGGAAAAAGATATAAGGCAAAGGTTTCAAACCCTAAGCCTTATACCTTTCCTTCCCTCCACCTTTTTAAAGATAAATCCGGTCTTTGTTATTAATAGCTCTAACAGAGACCATAATTAAAATAGAAAATGAGCCAAAGAATCAGAATTAAATTAAAATCTTACGATTACAACTTAGTAGATAAATCTGCTGAGAAAATCGTAAAAACTGTTAAACCTACGGGTGCAGTTGTAAGTGGTCCGATTCCACTTCCTACAGAGAAAAAAATCTTTACTGTTTTACGTTCTCCACACGTAAACAAAAAAGCCAGAGAGCAATTTCAATTATGCGCTTACAAACGCTTATTAGATATTTATAGCTCTAACTCTAAAACAGTTGATGCTTTAATGAAACTTGAATTACCTAGCGGTGTTGAAGTTGAAATTAAAGTTTAATTGATTTTAAAAAAACTGAAAAGTCCCGTTGCAAACCGGGACTTTTTTTATGCCTTTAATTTTCTTTATTAAACAAAACCCTGGTTTTGCTGTTGAGTATTAAACGATTGTATTGGTATGAAAAAGCAAAATTTAGGAATCAAAGAAGACGTAATTGAGGGACAGGATTTTGCTGACCCAAAAGAGGAACAGGAAAAAAAGCCTTCTTCACATGGCGAAGTTGCAAATCAAAAAGATGGCGATTTCTCAGACCTTGAAAAGAGCAGGATGGAACACCCACCAAAACACCGGGAGGATAATGGATCTGGTAAAAAAGATACCGATAATCCAAATGGCAGTGTATCACAGCAACAGGGGGTGAAATAAGCTTAAATTAAACTCATCACCGCCCCGTAGAATGCAAGTATAAATACGTTATTAATGTACTGTACTGGTCAATTTATACCTGAATTGAGGGTTAAATAAACGATTGATAAACCTTTTTTATGAATTGATGTTATAAGCTAAACAGCCAATTTATAAATCTTATGGATATGGAGCAAAATGATTATAAAAGAAAAGATTTGAAATCGACACCTAGCCAGGAGAAAAAAATAAAATATGACAAAGGAGAAGTAACCTATGGTCATATTATAAGCAATCCGATATTTTCCAGAAAAGATAAAGCGGATGAAAACTCTGAGTCTGAAGAAAATATAGATGTAAATGAACAGCTGAATAATATCAATCTAACAAAAGATACAGATATAAGCAACCGTAATCAAAATAAAGAAAAGGGAGTGCGTGGAAAGGATCTTTAAGTAAAAAAATATAAAGGAATTACAACATGTGTTAATTCCTTTATATCAGGAAGTGAATTTTTCCGGTAGACGAAAAATTAATTTTAAGATTTAACAACGATAATAGTTGATTAAGAAACGGGTAAGGTCCTTAATAAGTTTTAGTTACAATGATTGGGTTTAACTTGAGTGTCGCAAATCTTAATTACAGCGTAAATTTCAAAAACTAAACCTAATTATACAATTAATTTGAAATAAATGAATTGATATATGTCAATTCTGAGACAAATTTTAAAACCACAATAACTATTTAATACATTCCCGTGGTTTGCTGATAATCGTGTTTTATCTTTTCTCCATAGGCTTTTGCCTGATCGAAAATTAAAGGAAGATTTTCTTTAATGTCATCAACCAGCGATTTGCCATCTTCAGGTCTCTTTTTAATGGCATATTTATAGCCATACACAGCAGCTGCACCAAGTAAGGCATATTTTAATAAGTTCATAATTTTATTTTTTTAGATTCCAGTATTTAACACATCATCTTCATCCCTTTGAGACGGACGAACAGGCTTTTTAAAGTCTTTTGATGAACTTCCGGTATGACTAGCCGCACTTTCAATATCAGGATGTTTATCAGGACTGTTGTAGGCGTCATCACTTAAAGAATCTGCACCCTGTGTTCCCGTATTGTCAAAGCCATCTCTGGCCGTGTTTTTATTATCCCTTTTTTTTAAATTCTTTACAGCAACAGTATCCTTCCCAAAACTGGTTACTTCATTACTGTCATTACCTTTTTCGTAAGCCTTTTGAACATCAGTTTTTTCAACGTTTTTATCATTACCGCCTGCATAACCTTCTATATGTTCTGTTTTGTTGTATATGTTCGTTTTCATCGCTTAAATTAACCTGTTGTTTACAAAACGTTTCTGAAACTAAAAGGTTTGAAATTTATTATTGTTTTCCTGACTTAATATTCAGAATTTATTCATTTTAATGTTTGATATTTAACTCAGCATTAACGTTGTACATGTATCATTACTATGGCTTTAGTCGTTTTACAACATGCCATGATTAAATATTTTTATATGAGCAAAGCCGAACAGAACCGCATTAATCAACAATATAACAACCAAAAGAAATGGCTTAAATGGGGCCCGTATGTTACAGACCGGCAATGGGGAACGGTTAGGGAAGATTATAGTCCTGGAGGTGATGCATGGACGTTTACTACGCACGATACCGCGAGGAGTAAAGCCTTTAGGTGGGGTGAAGAAGGGTTGGGGGCCATTAGTGATGACCAGCAACTGTTATGCCTGGGTTTAGCCCTGTGGAATGGAAAGGATGCTATCTTAAAAGAGCGTCTTTTTGGCTTAAATAATGGCGAAGGCAATCATGGCGAAGATGTAAAAGAGCTTTATTACTACCTGGATAATACGCCAATGCATACATATATGCAAATGTTGTACAAATATCCACAGGCGGCATTTCCTTATGCGAAATTAGTTGAAGAAAATGCCAAACGTTCCAGACAGGAAGCAGAGTATGAACTAATGGATACCGGAATATTTAATGAAGACAAATATTTTGATGTTTTTATTCATTATGCCAAAAACAGTGAAGATGACTTGTTGATTGAATATAACATTTTTAACCGCAGTAATGAAGATGCTGAACTTCATATTTTGCCTCAGCTTTGGTACCGGAACAACTGGAGTTGGGATGGTGCAGCAGTTAAACCGGCTATTAGCAGCATTGGTCAGGATAAATTGCTTTTACACTCAGAAAATCAGGATAAATTATATTGTTATGCAGATGGAAAACCGGAATTTTTATTTACAGATAACGAAAGCAATAACGAACGTTTATATCAGTCTGCCAATGTATCAGATTATGTGAAGGATGGCATTCACAGCTACCTCATTAACGGTCAGAAAGGTGCTGTAAATCCTGCAAAAACAGGGACTAAAGTCGCCATTCATTATAAAAGAATTATCCCTGCAAAGCAAAACATCAGCATAAAGTTAAGGTTAACCGGTGATCAGCTAAAAACACCTTTTGCAGATTTTGATCAGATTTTTGAAACCCGCAAACAGGAAGCCGACGAATTTTATGCAGATAAACATGCTGAGAATAGTACAGAAGAAGAGAAAATGCTGCAACGCCAAGCCTGGGCAGGGATATTGTGGAATAAACAATATTACAATTACGATGTAAATGTTTGGCTTAAAGGCGATGCTGGTTTGCCAAAACCTGCGGATCAAAGATCTTGCGGCAGAAACTATCACTGGAGCCATTTTACGGCTGGTGATATTATTCTGATGCCTGATAAATGGGAGTATCCCTGGTTTGCCGCCTGGGACCTTGCTTTCCATTGTATGGCACTTGCACCCATAGATCCTGATTTTGCCAAACAGCAACTAAAGTTGTTGCTCAGTAATAATTACATTCACCCAAACGGGCAATTGCCTGCCTACGAATGGGATTTCACAGATGCAAATCCGCCTGTACATGCGCTAGCCTCTTATAAAGTTTATCTGATTGATAAGAAAGCAAAAGGCACAGGCGATTTAAAGTTTTTGGAAGAAGTATTTCAACGGTTATTGCTCAATTTTACCTGGTGGGTAAATCAGAAGGATAGCGAAGGCAATAATATTTTCGAAGGCGGTTTTTTAGGTCTTGATAATATTGGAGTATTTAACAGAAGTGAACCAGTACCCGGCGGTGGCTTTTTAGAGCAGGCTGATGGCACCAGCTGGATGGCGATGTATGCTTTAAATATGCTTCAAATTAGTATAGAGCTGGCTTTAAATAATCCGCTGTATGAAGACATGGCGATTAAATTTGCAGAGCACTTTTTATTTATTGCCGGATCGATAGACAATATGGGCGACCATCATGTTGGCTTGTGGGATGATCATGATGGATTTTATTATGACTTACTGCGTAAACCTGATGGAAACTGGGACCGCTTGCGTTTGCGTACCCTGGTTGGACTGATTCCAATGTTTGCCGTAATTGTTTTTAGTGATCAGGATTGGAAGGACTTGCCTAAACTCAGAACCCGGTTAGAAGCCTTTATGCTTCAACGGCCAGATTTAGTACAGTTGGTGAGCCATTGGGAAGATAAAAGCGGAAACGATAAACATTTGTTCTCACTTTTACGCGGCCACCGGATGAAAATGCTGTTGCGCAGAATGCTGGATACGACGGAATTTCTTTCTGATTTCGGCATTCGTTCCGTTTCTAAAGTTTATGAAACACAACCCTATAATTATTGGTTAAATGGTAGTGATTATTCTGTAAAGTACATTGCGGCAGAAAGCGATACAGGCATGTTTGGTGGCAACAGCAACTGGCGTGGGCCCATTTGGATGCCACTTAATTATTTACTGATCGATGCGCTAAAACATTTTCATGAGTATTATACGGCCGATTTTAGAGTAGAATATCCAACAGGATCTAATGAATATTTTTCGCTGGCCGAAATTGCAGATTTGCTCGGCAAACGGTTAAAAAAATTGTTCTTAAAAAATGAGAAAGGAGAGCGTGCTGTATTTGGTGATTATCCTAAGTTAAATCACGACGAGCACTTTAAAGATTACATTTTGTACTACGAATATTTTAATGGTGATAATGGTAAAGGGCTTGGAGCCAGTCACCAAACAGGCTGGACCGCTTTAATTGCCCTTTTGTAAACAGGAGATAAATAAAATAACATGGAAAGATTTAAAGATAAAGTTGCTTTGGTTACCGGTAGCAGTCAGGGTATTGGCGCTGCATGCGCATTAAGGATGGCCAGTGAAGGTGCAGATATTATTTTAAACGGAAGGACGCTGGATGAACGTGGAGAAAAACTGATTAATCAGATTAATGAAATGGGCAGGAAGGCTACATTTTTGGTGGCCGATATTAGTTTGACACAAAATGTAATTAACCTGGTAAATGATGCGGTTAAGGTTTACGGAAAGCTTGATATTTTAGTAAATAATGCCGGAGTGGAAAAGAATCACAATTTTTGGGAAGTGACTGAAGAAGAGTACGATTTGGTTATGGATACAAATTTAAAAGGACTGTTTTTTGGAATTCAGGCTTTTGCTAAATATTGTATGGACCATAAAACCCCGGGTACAGTGGTTAATATGAGTTCTGTACATGAGGAAATTATTTTTCCGCACTTTGCCGCTTATTGTGCCAGTAAAGGAGGACTTAAAATGTTAACCCGAAATTTAGCAACAGAACTTGCACCATTTAACATTCGGATTAATAATGTAGCACCGGGTGCGATAGCCACACCGATTAATAAATCTTTGATGGATAATAAGGAACAATTAAATAATGTGCTGAAAAATATACCAATGAAAAAGTTGGGCGCTCCTGAAGATGTAGCAGCCGTTGTTGCTTTTCTGGCGTCAGATGATGCCAGGTATGTAACCGGATCAACTTATTTTGTTGATGGCGGTTTAACCTACCATTACGAAGAACAGTAGGGCCATTTTTTAAAAAAGAATCGATTTTATTAAAGCCGCTTAATCCTTAACTTCGCCCCAAATTAATTGAGCACATGGAGTGGAAATATTTACTTTCAAATAAAAGGTATGGGCAAGAGCAGTATGGAGCCAGCACAGACAAAGCCCGTTCTGATTTTCAGCGGGACTATGATCGTTTAATATTTTCTTCGCCTTTTCGCCGTTTGCAAAATAAAACGCAGGTTTTCCCTTTGCCCGGAAGCGTATTTGTGCACAACCGTTTAACACATAGTTTAGAAGTTGCCAGTGTAGCCCGTTCCATGGCCAACATCTTCTTAAATACTTTAGAAGATAAAAATCCGCAATTAATTAAAGAAGTGCCGTTAATTAACGAAGTTGGAAATATTGTTGCGGCAGCAGCATTAGCGCACGATTTGGGTAATCCGGCTTTCGGACATTCAGGAGAGGCTGCCATTTCAAGGTATTTTACCGATGGAGATGGAAAAGTTTATCAAAAAGAAATGACTGAAGCGCAGTGGCACGATTTGATTAATTTTGAAGGTAATGCCAATGCCATCCGCATTTTAACACATCCGTTAAAAGGAAAGGGGAACGATGCTTACGCCTTAACTTACTCTACGTTGGCCTCTATTGCCAAATACCCATGTGCATCTATTGCAGGTAAGCAAAAAGGAATTTTACATCGTAAAAAGTATGGCTTTTTCCAGTCAGAAGAAGAAACTTTTAAAAAAATTGCTACTGAACTTAAACTCGAAAAGGAGGAGGGAGAGCATCTTATTTATAAACGTCACCCTTTGGTGTATTTGGTTGAAGCCGCCGATGATATTTGTTACAGCATTATTGATTTAGAAGATGCACATCGTTTAAAGATCCTCTCTTACGAAGAAGTTAAGGGCTATTTGCTGCCTTTTGCCAACTCAAAAACCATTGAAGACAGGCTTAAAAATGATTATGAAGATGATGATGCCAAAATAGGTTTGCTTCGTGCTAAAGCCATTAATACTTTAACCGTAACCTGTGCTGGGATTTTTTACAGAGAACAGGAGCGTTTATTGAGGGGCGACTTAAACCAAAGCCTGACCGATTTAATTCCTGAACCGTATTTATCTGCCTGGAAAGCGGTTGAAAAGGTTTCAGTAGAGCGCATTTATAATTTCTCATCTGTAATTCAGAAAGAAGTTGCGGGTTATAAAATTATGGCGGGTTTACTTGAAGAATTTGTGCCGGCGCTGATTCATAACAATACACACTACTATAAAAAGTTGGTTAAACTTATTCCAAAACAATACCACACCGATTTAACGGATATTTATTCGAGAACACAAAGTGTACTGGATTTTGTGTCGGGTATGACGGATTTGTATGCGGTAGATTTATACCGGAATATTAAAGGAATTTCTTTCCCTTCAGAAACATAGCCAGCAATATTAAAATTACCGGCTATGTATAAATTTTGGTTTTTACTTTATTTATAAACCTGATTGAAACAGCATCCCCGATTTTTTCAATCGGGATACAGTGCAAAGCAGGGCTTTAGTAACCGAAAAGCTTTTACCTTTTATTTCCAAAAGAGAAAACAAACTCTTGATAGATTTATCTCCCTTTAGCTTCGTCCCATTTATTGCGTTCGTCCTGCAACTCACGTGCAAGCTTACGTTCCTTCTCGTTAGCCTTAACTTTATAATTTTGATACTCTGTATTAATTTCTTCGTAAAGCTGGGTTCTGTGTTTGGCTTCTAATATATTTTTAGTAGAACGGGCAATTACAACAAATAATGCAATGGCCAAAATGGCAATAACCGACCATACAATAATGTTGTACGTACTTTTTGTGAAAGAAATTCCTAAGAATTTAATCTCATTTACCATAGCAGTTGCACCGGCCAATGAACTTTCTTTACCCGAAACTTCGCCCTTTAAGCCCGATATAGTTGCCGATTGACTTTTAATTTCCTGTCTGGCTTCCTGTAATTGTTTGCGTTCTTTTCTTAAAGTATCACTCACGCTTTTCCAAAGAGAAGATAGCCTTGAAGGGTTGATTAATCTGGCGCCGTAAAGGCTTTTAGATTTAGATAACATGAACTGGTACTGCCCGTTTAAAGATGGATCTGCATTTTTAGTTGTATCCTGCTGGGCTTGTGCAAATGCCGTGTTAAATACAAGCAATGCCACTAAACAATAAAGGAAGTGTTTAAATTTTTGCATAGTTTAAATATAGATGTTAAATCGTAAAACTACATTTTTATAAACTTTTCCCCGATTTAATTTTTAATGATTTGGGAGAGATTTATTAAAAGTTTTTCTACCTGATGTTTAAAATAACAATTTTATCTAAGTTTTATTATAAATTTATTTACGATAGATTACATTTGTTTCATGCAAATAGGAATTATTGGGTTAGGCGATATGGGCAAATTGTATGCTTTATCGTTTGTTAAGGCAGGTTATCAGGTTTGTGGAGCAGATATGCCATTACGTTTTGCTGATTTAAAAAATGAATTGGAGCCCAAAGGAATTGAGGTATTGGTTGATGGGCATGAGGTGGCCAGGAAATCTGATTTTATCATTTACTGCGTAGAGGCCGAAAAAATTGATGAGGTGGTATCCACTTTTGCTACCTCTACCAAATATGGTGCAATTGTAGCCGGACAAACTTCTGTTAAACATCCGGAAATTGCAGCTTTTGAAAAATATTTACCAGAAGATACGCAGATTGTAACCTGTCATTCTTTGCATGGCCCGGCTTTTAGTCCTGAAGGGCAAACCCTTGTTGTGGTTCGCCACCGTGCAACTGACGAAGTTTATGCTAAAGCCCTAAAAATATACCAGTCTTTAAAATCGAACATTATTGAAATGGACGATTATAAAGAACATGATAGAATTGTTGCCGATACCCAGGCTGTTACCCACATGGGTTTCGAAAGTATGGGTTCTGCCTGGAAAAATGCAGGTTTTTTCCCCTGGGATAATCCAGCCTACGCAGGAGGGATTGATAACGTTAAAATTTTAACTACGCTGCGTATTTTTAGCTATAAATCTCACATTTATGCAGGTTTGGCTATTTTGAATCCTTATGCGCAAAAGCAGGTTAAATATTATGCACAGGCCGAATCTGAATTGTATAAACTGATGATTTGTGAAAATGAAACCGAATTCAGGGAAAAAATATATGCAGCACGTGATTTTGTATTTCACGAAAGTCGCCAGCTTTTACTGCTGGATGATAAAATTATGAAAGAGTTTAGCCTTTCGGATGCTTCGCATAAGCAGAAACCAAATTCGCACCTGAGTTTATTAAGTATGGTTTATGCCTGGTATAAAATGGGTGTAAATCCTTACGATAATTTAATTTGCCAAACACCACCTTTCAAGCTGCGTTTAGGTATTGCCGAATATCTGTTTAAAAATGAGGCCATGTTAGAAGAGTCTATTCAAACGGCTTTGTATGATAAATCAATCCGGGGAGATGATTTAGAGTTTCATACGGCGGTACACGAATGGGCTTCTATAATTGGTTATGGAGATTTAAAAGGTTACAAAGAACACTTTGAAGCCGCCAAATCATTTTTTGCCAATCGTTTAAATGATGGAAGAGATTTAAGTGCCGAAATGATCAGAAGGTTGGGAAAATAAGGGTAGCTGACAGAAAACTTATGTAGATCGTCTTATTTCATCCATATATCATATAGACTTTATTTTATTCAATTAATCTTTCGTTTCCCTAAAACAAGTCACTTATATTTGCCGCCATGTCGGTATTGCTGTTTACCCTTATCGTTTTAATTGGTGCTTTTTTAGCTGGCTTACTAGGTTCTTTAACAGGGCTTGGCGGAGGCGTAATTATTATTCCTTTATTAACGCTGGCTTTAGGTGTAGATATTCATTATGCCATTGGTGCGTCTATTGTTTCGGTTATTGCAACTTCATCCGGTTCAGCAGCTGCTTATGTAAAAGAGGGGATAACCAATATCAGGATAGGCATGTTTCTGGAAATTGCAACTACGGTTGGCGCTGTTTGTGGCGCTATTGTGGCTGTTTATTTAAATCCGGATTATATAGCAGTTATTTTTGGCTGTATCTTAATCTTCTCTGCAATTATGACCCTGAAGAAAAAGGTAGATCATACCACGCAGGATAACACCGATAAATGGGCAAAATTTTTTAAACTGAATGGTTCTTATCCGGATAAAGGAAAAGAACATACATATGCTGTAAAAAATGTTCCGGGTGGTTTTTTTATGATGCTTTTTGCGGGTACACTCTCCGGTTTGCTTGGTATTGGCAGTGGTGCATTAAAAGTAATTGCAATGGATAACATTATGCGTTTGCCTTTCAAGGTATCAACCACCACCAGTAATTTTATGATGGGGGTTACTGCCGCGGCAAGTGCAATTGTTTATTTACACCGCGGCCAGATAGATCCGGGCATTGCCATGCCGGTTTGTATTGGCGTTTTAACTGGTGCAACCATTGGTTCGAAAATATTAATTAAAACTAAAACAGATAAACTGAAAGTTGTATTTGCAGTGGTTGTTGTTTTTCTGGCCATTCAAATGATTTATAAAGGTTTAAGCGGAGCAATGTAATGGGTACAGTAAATAAAGATAACTTAAACGATAAAGATATTCAGCTTATTCTGGGTACACTTTTGCGTGCAGGCGTAATTATTTCGATGAGTATTGTGCTGATTGGCGGCATCATTTATTTGGTACACAATAATGGTGTAATTGCCGATTATAAAGTTTTTAAACCTGAGCTTTCAAAATTTGCTTCAATTGCTTCAATTTTTAAAGGCGTTTTAACATTTCATGGTGATGCAATTGTACAATTTGGTGTACTGATGCTGATCTTTACGCCGATTGCCCGTATTGTTTTTGCATTATTCAGCTTTTTAATTGAACGTGATTACCTATATGTAGTCATTGGTTTGATTATATTAGCCATCATAACCATCAGTTTAAATGGTGGTTTGGCACATTAACTCCATCATTTAAGCTAAGTACCCATCTATCAGCAATTTATTTGAAAAAATATTTGGCTAACTATTTGAAAATTAATAATTCTTGTCTATCTTTGCCGTCCCTTTCGGGGGATGCACAACCACCTTGAACGAAGCCCTACTGCTTCGATGGGTGTTAAAATTAAAAGATAAAATGTCAGGAATTATTGGAAAAAAAGTAGGAATGACCAGTATCTTCGATGCAGACGGACGTAATATTCCATGTACTGTAATCGAGGCTGGGCCTTGTGTAGTTACACAAGTGAAGACCGAAGAAAAAGACGGGTATTCATCTATTCAGTTAGGATATGATGAGAAAAAAGAGAAAAACACAACTCAACCGTTAAAAGGCCATTTCGCGAAAGCAAACACAACTCCAAAACGCAAGCTGGTAGAATTCAACTCATTTACAACTGAACTTAATTTAGGTGATGTAGTAACTGTTGATGCATTCGTAGAAGGCGATTTTGTTGATGTTGTAGGTACCTCAAAAGGTAAAGGTTTTCAAGGTGTTGTAAAACGCCACGGATTTGCCGGTGTTGGTATGCAGACTCACGGTCAGCACAACCGTTTACGTGCCCCAGGTTCATTGGGAGCATCATCATTCCCTTCACGTGTATTCAAAGGAATGCGCATGGCTGGAAGAACAGGTGGAGACAGGGTAAAAGTTCAAAACTTACAAGTTTTGAAAGTTTATGCTGAGCAAAACTTATTAGTAGTTAGTGGTTCCATTCCAGGAGCTAAAGGTTCTTACGTAATCTTAGATAAGTAATCAGATGGAAGTTAAAGTATTAAACATTTCAGGTAAAGAAACAGGTGCCAAGGTGCAACTTCCTGAATCGGTATTTGGTATCGAGCCTAACGACCACGCGATTTATTTAGATGTTAAACAGTATTTGGCTAACCAACGTCAAGGTACTCACAAATCTAAACAACGTAATGAGATTGCTGGTTCTACCCGTAAACTATACAAACAAAAAGGTACAGGTGGTGCCCGTGCCGGTAGCATTAAATCTCCATTATTCAATGGTGGTGGTCGTGTTTTCGGTCCTCAGCCACGTGATTACAGTTTTAAATTAAATAAGAAATTAAAATCATTAGCACGTAAATCAGCTTTAGCTTATAAAGCAAAAGATAACAACGTGGTAATTTTAGAAGATTTTAACTTCGATACCATTAAAACTAAAAACTTTACAAATTTAATCGCTGCGTTAAACGTAGGTAACGAAAAAACTTTGTTGGTTTTACCTGCACAAAATAATAATATCTATTTATCAAGCAGAAACGTTCAGAAAACTAAAGTAATTACTGCAGCAGATTTAAATACTTATGATGTATTAAACGCTGGCGTACTTGTGTTAACTGCTGATTCTGTTAAAACTTTGGAGGAGGCGTTTGCCAAGTAATATGGAAATTTTAAAAAAACCAATATTAACCGAAAAAGCTTCAGCTTTAACTGAGAAATCTAACCGTTTCACATTTAGCGTTAACCATAAGGCTAACAAAATCCAGATTAAAGCAGCTATTGAGAAATTGTACGGTGTAACTATCGTTGCAGTTAACACAATGGTTGTTGATGGTAAAGCTAAATCTCGTTACACTAAAGCAGGTTTTGTATCAGGCCGTAGTCCTAAATACAAAAAAGCAATCGTAACGTTGAAAGACGGAGAAACAATAGATTATTACGCAAATCTTTAATTTAATTATTAATTATAACTATGGGCTTAAGAAAATTTAAACCAGTTACTCCGGGAACCCGCTTTAGAGTAGGTGCCAGCTTTACGGAGATTACAGCAACCAAGCCCGAAAAATCATTGGTTGTATCATCAAAAAAGTCTGGTGGACGTAACAATACAGGAAAGATGACTATGCGCTACATGGGTGGTGGTCACAAAAAATCTTACCGTTTGATTGATTTCAAACGTGATAAGTTTGATATTCCTGCAACAGTAGCTACTGTTGAATACGATCCAAACCGTACTGCCCGCATTGCATTATTAGTTTATGCAGATGGCGAGAAGCGTTACATTATTGCTCCTGAAGGATTGCAGGTAGGTTCGAAATTAGTTTCGGGCGATACAGCAGCTCCAGAAGTAGGTAACACTTTAAAATTATCAAACATTCCATTAGGTTCCATCATTCATAATGTTGAGATCCATCCTGGAAAAGGAGCACAATTGGCTCGTAGTGCAGGTGCTTATGCACAATTAGCTGCCCGCGATGGTAAATACGCTACTTTAAAAATGCCTTCAGGCGAAACCCGTTTAATTTTAACCACTTGTTTAGCTACAATCGGTGCGGTATCTAACTCAGATCACGCAAACGAAGTATTAGGTAAAGCTGGTCGTAAACGTTGGTTGGGCCGTCGTCCGAGAACAAGACCGGTAGCGATGAACCCAGTAGATCACCCAATGGGTGGTGGTGAAGGTAGATCATCAGGTGGTCACCCTCGTTCAAGAAATGGTATTTTAGCTAAAGGCTACAAAACCAGAGAACTTAAGAAATATTCTAATCGTTACATCATAGAGAGAAGGAAGAAATAATGGCTCGTTCGATAAAAAAAGGACCTTATATTGACCATAATGTAGAGAAAAAAGTAAACTCTATGAATGATGCAGGTAAAAAAACTGTAATCAAAACTTGGTCTCGCAGATCAATGATTTCTCCGGATTTCGTAGGTCATACATTTGCAGTACACAACGGAAATAAATTTATCCCTGTGTACGTAACAGAAAACATGGTTGGTCACAAGTTGGGAGAATTTGCTCCAACCAGAACATTCAGAGGACACGCTGAAAAGAAAAAATAATTAGACAATGGAAGCAATAGCAAAATTAAACAATTGTCCAACCTCACCGCGTAAGATGCGTTTGGTTGTAGATCTTATCAGAGGTGAACGTGTAGAAAAAGCATTAAGCATTTTAAAGTTTACCAACAAAGAAGCAGCAATAAGAGTTCAAAAATTATTATTATCTGCAATTAAAAACTGGGAAGCTAAAAATGAAGGTGCCCGTCCTGAAGAAAGTCAACTATTTGTGAAAACAATTATGGTTGATGGAGGCCGTCAGCTTAAACGCTTACGTCCTGCACCTCAAGGCCGTGGATATAGAATTCGTAAACGTTCTAACCACGTAACGCTGATTGTAGATAGTAAAAATACAGAAACAACTCAAAACTAATTTTAGGAAATGGGACAAAAAGCAAATCCAATAGGTAACAGGTTAGGTATCATCAAAGGATGGGATTCTAACTGGTTCGGTGGCAACAACTACTCCGATAAATTAGTTGAAGATGAGAAAATAAGAAAATACCTTTCTGCCCGTATTGCAAAAGGCGGCGTTTCAAAAGTAGTTATCGAACGTACGTTAAAACGCATCACGGTAACTATCCACACAGCTCGTCCGGGTATTGTAATTGGTAAAGCAGGTGCTGAGGTTGATAAAATCAAAGAAGAGTTAAAGAAATTGACTAAAAAGGAAATTCAAATTAACATCTTTGAAATTAAACGTCCTGAGCTTGATGCACAATTAGTTGCAGAAGGTGTTGCAAAACAATTAGAAGCAAGGATCTCATTCCGTAGAGCAATGAAATCTTCTATCGCATCAACCATGCGTATGGGTGCTGAAGGTATTAAAATCATGACTTCTGGTCGTTTAGGTGGTGCTGAGATGGCACGTACTGAGCAGTACAAAGAAGGAAGAGTGCCTTTGCATACATTCCGTGCTGATATTGACTATGCTTTAGCTGAAGCTTTAACCACTTATGGTAAAATCGGTGTTAAAGTATGGATCTGTAAAGGTGAGGTTTATGGAAAACGTGATTTGTCTCCAAACATTGGTGCAGCAAACAACGGTCCAAAAGGCCAGTCAGATAAACCAGCATTCGGTGGAAGAGATAACAGAGGTGGTGGAAGAGACAACCGTGGCGGCGGTGGTAACGACAGACGTGGTGGAAACCAAGGCGGCGGTCGTGGTCCAGGCCAGGGTGGTGCAAACAGAGGTGGTGGCGCAGGCGCTAACAGAGGTCCTCGTAAATAATTGATTTATTAACAACATCGTTTAACGATTAGAACAAAATAAAATGTTACAGCCAAAAAGAACGAAGTTCAGGAAGATGCAAAAAGGCAGAATGAAAGGTTTAGCTTCACGTGGAGCTGAATTAGCATTCGGATCTTTTGGTATCAAATCTTTAGAAGCCACTTGGATCACAAGTCGCCAGATAGAGGCTGCCCGTATTGCCGTAACTCGTTTCATGAAACGTGAAGGCCAGGTATGGATCAGGATTTTCCCGGATAAACCGGTAACTAAAAAACCTGCTGAAGTACGTATGGGTAAAGGTAAAGGTGCTCCTGAGTACTGGGTTGCAGTAGTAAGACCAGGACGTGTAATTTTCGAAGCTGAAGGTGTGCCTTTAGAAGTTGCTAAAGAAGCATTACGTTTAGCCGCACAAAAATTACCAATCCAAACAAAATTTGTAGTACGTAGAGATTACGTAGAAGCATAGTAAAGATTTAAGATGAATGTTGTAAATACTTGTTTTTTATAACCGCTACACTTAAACGTAAAAGAAAAATAAAAATGAAAAATTCAGAAATCACAGGGCTTTCAAAAGAAGAATTAGTAGCTAAGATTACGGAAGAAAAAGAGAACTTATCAAAATTGAAGTTCGCTCACACTATTTCAGCTATCGAAAATCCTTCACGTATTGCAAAAGTAAGGAAAGATATAGCCCGTTTAAATACTGAACTGACTAAGGTGAAAAACGCTGAGTCAGCTACTGAAACTAAATAATTTGAGAGTCGAAATGGAAAGACAATTAAGAAAAACAAGAACCGGGTTGGTGGTGAGCAACAAGATGGATAAATCTGTTGTAGTGAGCGTTGAGCGTAAAGTAAAGCACCCGATTTATGGTAAGTTCGTTAAGAAAACTACCAAATTTATGGCTCACGACGAGAAAAACGAATGTGGTATCGGTGATACTGTATTAATTATGGAAACTCGTCCTTTGAGTAAAAATAAGAACTGGAGATTAGTACAAATTTTAGAGAGGGCTAAATAAGATGGTACAACAGGAATCAAGATTAAACGTTGCTGATAATAGCGGCGCAAAAGAAGTATTAGTTATTCGTGTACTAGGTGGTACAGGTAAACGTTATGCTTCAATTGGAGATAAAGTAGTTGTTACCGTAAAAAGCGCATTACCTTCAGGTAATATCAAAAAAGGTACGGTTTCTAAAGCAGTAGTTGTTAGAACTAAAAAAGAAATCCGTCGTAAAGATGGTTCTTATATTCGTTTTGATGATAATGCAGCAGTATTATTAAACGCACAGGATGAGCCACGTGGTACACGTATCTTTGGCCCGGTTGCGAGAGAGTTGCGTGAAAAACAATTCATGAAAATTGTATCATTAGCACCGGAGGTATTATAAAATGGGAAACAAAGTAAATACACCATCAAAATTAAAAATCCGCACAGGAGATTTAGTTAAAGTAATTGCTGGCGATTCAAAAGGTCAACAAGGAAAAGTACTTTCAGTACAAATAGATAAAAACAGAGCCATTGTAGAAGGCATTAACTTAGTATCTAAACATACTAAACCAAATGCTGCAAATCCGAACGGTGGTATTATTAAAAAAGAGGCTGCTCTTCACATTTCTAACTTGATGTTGGTTGATCCAAAATCTGGTAAAGCTACCCGCGTTGGTCGTAAACTAAATGCTGATGGTAAATTAGTTAGAGTTGCTAAAATTTCAGGAGAGGAGATTAAATAATGGCTACACCTAGATTAAAAAGCAAATACAAAGAAGAAGTTGTAAATGCACTAAAAGAAAAATTCCAGTACAAAACTGTAATGCAGGTTCCTAAATTACAAAAGATCTGTATTAATCAGGGAGTTGGTCGTTTTTCTGTTACAGATAAAAAAGTTGTGGATAGCACAATTGTTGAATTGACTACTATTACAGGTCAGCAAGCAGTTCAGGCTCAATCCAAAAAAGATATCTCTAACTTTAAATTACGTAAAGGTATGCCTGTTGGTGTACGCGTTACTTTACGTGACAACAATATGTATGAGTTCTTAGATCGTTTGATCTCTGTAGCTTTGCCACGTATTCGTGATTTCAAAGGTATTAATGATAAAGGCTTTGATGGAAAAGGTAACTATACTTTAGGAGTTACTGAGCAAATCATCTTCCCTGAGATTAATATCGATAAAATCAATAAAATTTTAGGTATGGATATAACTTTCGTAACTTCGGCCAATTCTGATGTTGAGGCTTTAGAGTTATTGAAACAATTCGGATTACCATTTAAAAATCAAAAAACAGCAGAATAATGGCAAAAGAAGGTGTAAAAGCACGCGAAGTTAAGCGCCAAAAATTGGTAGCTAGATACGCTGAAAAACGTGCAGCTTTAAAAGCAGCAGGAGATTTTGAAGGTTTAGATAAATTACCTAAAAACTCTTCACCGGTACGTTTACACAACCGTTGTAAATTAACAGGCCGTCCACGTGGATATATGCGTACCTTTGGTATTTCAAGGGTAACTTTCCGCCAAATGGCATTAGACGGTAAAATACCAGGTGTTAAAAAAGCATCTTGGTAATATAGTATAAAGCTCAAAGCTTAAAGTCTAAAGCGTTTATTCGCTTTGGGCTTTAGTCTTTTGGCTTTCAGCTTAAAACAGAATTTTAACCGATAGCAGGTCCCACCGTTGGGTAACGGAAGGAAACCACTATCAAAAACAATAAAAATGAATACAGATCCAATAGCAGATTATTTAACAAGAGTAAGGAATGCCATTAAGGCCAACCACAGAGTTGTAGAAATTCCTGCATCAAACCTTAAAAAGGAAATTACTAAAGTACTTTTTGATAAAGGTTACATCGCGAATTATAAATTTGAGGATACTACCGCTCAAGGCACCATCAAAATTGCTTTGAAGTACAATCCAATAACTAAAATTCCTGCTATTCGTACATTAGTGCGAGTAAGTAAACCAGGTTTGAGAAACTATGCAGGCGTTGAAAATATGCCAAGAGTATTAAACGGTTTAGGTATCGCAATCTTATCTACTTCTAAAGGTGTAATGACTGATAAAGAAGCAGCCAAATTAAACATTGGTGGTGAGGTATTGTGTCACGTTTATTAATAATTAGGAGAACAGCACAATGTCAAGAATAGGAAAAGCCCCAATTACAATCCCTGCAGGTGTTACAATTACCGTATCAAAAGATAATGTAGTAACTGTAAAAGGCCCTAAAGGTGAATTAACACAAGCAGTAGATTCAGATATCACTGTAAGTCAGGAAGACGGAATTTTAACAGTAAGCCGTCCTTCAGAGCAAAAGAAACACAAAGCATTACATGGTTTATACCGTTCATTGCTTAACAACATGGTTGTTGGTGTAACAGAAGGTTATAAATTACAACAAGAATTAGTAGGTGTTGGTTACCGTGCTACAAACCAGGGTAATACACTGGATTTAGTTTTAGGTTATTCTCACCACTATGTATTCCAATTACCAGAAGAGATTAAAGTAACAACTACATCAGAAAAAGGTCAGACTCCTAAAATCATTTTAGAAAGTATTGACAAGCAATTGATCGGTCAGGTAGCAGCGAAAATCCGTTCGTTACGTGCACCAGAGCCATATAAAGGTAAAGGTATCAAGTTTGTAGGTGAAGTGTTAAGAAGAAAAGCAGGTAAATCAGCATCTAAAAAATAGTAATCATGGCAGGTAAAAAATTATCAAGAAGAGATCGTATAAAAAAAGGGATCAGAAAAAGACTTACTGGTTCTGAGGAACGTCCAAGGTTATCTGTATATAGAAGCAATAAAGGTATTTATGCTCAGGTAATTAACGATGTAACCGGTACAACAATAGTATCAGCATCATCTTTATCTAAAGATTTTTCTGGCACAGGAAATAAAAGCGAACAATCAGTGGCTGTAGGTAAATTAGTTGCCGAAAAAGCAATCGCTGCTGGTGTAAAAGAAGTTGTTTTCGATAGAAACGGCTACTTATACCATGGTCGTATCAAATCGTTGGCAGAGGGTGCCCGCGAAGCTGGTTTAGTATTTTAATCTGAAGAAAAAGTAAGATGTCAACTATCAATATAAAAAGAGTAAAAACCACCGATATCGAATTAAAGGATCGTTTGGTTAGTATACAACGTGTTGCCAAAGTAACTAAAGGTGGCCGTACTTTCAGCTTTTCAGCAATTGTTGTTGTAGGTGATGAAAACGGTGTTGTAGGTTACGGTTTAGGTAAAGCGAAAGAGGTAACTGAAGCCATTGCAAAAGGTGTGGATGATGCCAAAAAGAACTTGGTAAAAGTTCCGGTTTTAAACGGTACTGTTCCTCACGAGCAAATCGGTAAATTCTCAGGTGGTTTTGTTTTAATCAAACCAGCTGCAGTAGGTACCGGAGTAATTGCTGGTGGTGCAATGCGTGCTGTTTTAGAGAGTGCTGGTATTCATAACGTACTTGCAAAATCTAAAGGATCATCTAACCCACACAACGTGGTAAAAGCAACTGTTGATGCATTAACTAAAATGCGTGATGCTTATACAGTAGCTCAAACTCGTGGTGTAGATTTAAACAAAGTATTTAACGGATAATATAATGGCTAAGATCAAAATAACACAAATAAAAAGCGTTATCGACAGAAGCGAGCGCCAAAAAAGAACCGTTCAGGCTTTGGGTTTATCTAAAATGAACCAAAGTGTTGAGGTAGAGGCTACTCCGCAAATTATCGGAATGGTTAGAAAAGTAAACCATTTGGTAGCTGTAGAAGCTATATAATTTTTTTTAAGTTTGTATCCGTTATTAGTACGGATACAAATTTTTCATTATTAATCGTTGTACCTGTTTAGTGAAAGCGAAGGGCAACACAAATTCAAAAAAATGAATTTAAGTAATTTAAAACCTGCAAAAGGTTCTACAAAAAACAGTAAAAGAATTGGCCGTGGTACTGGTTCAGGCCGTGGTGGTACTTCAACACGTGGTCACAAAGGTGCTGGTTCACGTTCTGGTCACTCAACTAAAATTGGTTTTGAAGGTGGTCAAATGCCTTTACAACGTCGTGTACCTAAAGTTGGTTTTAAACCAATTAACCGTACAGAGTATGTTGGTGTAAACTTAGATGTTTTGCAAAACTTAGCTGAAAAATTCAGCTTAAAAACAATTGATTTTGCTACTTTGCAAGAGCACGGTTTAGCTTCAAAAAATGACTTAGTAAAAGTATTAGGTCGTGGTGAAGTTAAAGCAAAATTAGAAGTTACAGCACATGCGTTTTCTGCAACCGCACAAAAAGCTATTGAAGCAGCAGGTGGTTCAATTGTAAAATTGTAATTATTAAATGAAGAAGCTATTTACTACTTTAAGTAATATCTGGAAAATTCAGGAATTAAAAGAGCGTATATTGTTTACGCTCTTAATTCTTTTGGTATACCGTTTCGTATCTCACGTGGTTTTACCAGGTGTTGATCCAACTGCTCTTGGCGAAAACGAAAAGTCAGGTATCTTAGGCTTACTCGATATGTTTGCCGGAGGATCTTTCTCTCGTGTGTCCATTTTGGCATTGGGCGTAATGCCTTACATTTCTGCATCTATTGTGGTGCAGTTGTTAGGTATTGCTGTTCCTTCATTCCAAAAGATGCAGAAAGAAGGCGAAAGTGGTAGAAAGAAAATGAACCAGATTACCCGCTATTTAACCGTAGCGATTACTGTCGTTCAATCCATTGGTTATGTGAAAACCCAAATCATAGATCCACATCCCGGAGCTGTTTTGATTTCATCTATTACCTTATTTTACGCTTTATCAGTAACTGTATTAACTGCAGGTACTTTATTCGTAATGTGGTTAGGTGAAAAAATTACAGATAAAGGTATTGGTAATGGTACTTCACTAATTATTATGGTTGGTATTATTGCCCGCTTACCATTGGCTATCAGTCAGGAATTTAGTGCTCGTGTTGGATCTTCAAGTGAAGGTGGTGGCCCGGTTGCATTGGTTTTAGAGATTGTAGCTTTGTTTGCGGTAGTGATGTTTACTATTTTAATTGTTCAGGGTGTACGTAAAGTGCCTGTACAATATGCGAAAAAGATTGTTGGTAACCGTCAGTTTGGTGGTGTACGTCAGTACATTCCATTAAAAGTAAACGCTGCAGGTGTTATGCCAATTATTTTTGCACAAGCTTTAATGTTTATTCCTGGCGCTTTAATGTCGTTTGCTCCTTCTTTGCAAGGATCATGGTTAATCCAGTTCAGCAATACAACTTCATTGGCTTATAGCTTAACATTCGCATTTTTAATTATTGCATTTACTTTCTTCTATACGGCCATCACGGTTAATCCAACTCAAATGAGTGACGATATGAAGAAAAATGGTGGTTTTATTCCGGGCATTAAGCCAGGATTTGCAACATCAACTTTTATTGATGATGTAATTTCTAAAATTACTTTTCCAGGTGCAGTATTTTTAGCAATCATAGCTATTCTGCCTTCGATAGCAGTTAAGTTTGGAATTAAACAAGAATTTGCACACTTCTTTGGCGGGACATCATTACTGATTTTAGTAGGCGTAGTGTTAGATACTTTACAACAAATTGAAAGTTATCTGTTAATGCGTCACTATGATGGTTTAATGAAAACGGGTAGGGTTACTGGCAGAACAGGTATTCCTGCAGCCAGCAGCAATGCAGCGTTGTAGTTCCGGAGGATGTCTAAAATTTATTACAAATCTCTTGAAGAGATCGAGTTAATAAGAGAAAGTTCATTGCTTGTTTCTAAAACCTTAGCCGAAGTGGCTAAAGTAATTAAAGCAGGCATGACAACTTTACAATTGGATAAGCTAGCTTATGAGTTTATAAGTGATCATGGAGCAATCCCGGCATTTTTAAATTATAACGGCTTTCCAAACTCTTTATGTATCTCGCCTAATGAGCAGGTTGTTCATGGTTTTCCAAGCGAGTACATTATACAGGAAGGCGATTTAATTTCGGTTGACTGCGGTGTAATTAAAAACGATTATTTTGGCGATTCGGCATATACTTTTTCCATTGGAGAGGTTAGTGAAGAAAAGAAAAAATTAGTTGAAGTTACTAAACGTTGCCTGGAATTAGGCGTTGAGAAAGCTGTTGCCGGAATGCGTATTGGAGATATCGGTTTTGCGGTACAACAACATGCTGAAGCCAACGGATTTGGTGTAGTAAGAGAACTTGTAGGACATGGTGTTGGCGTAAAACTTCATGAGAAGCCAGAAGTTCCGAATTATGGAAAACGCGGTGCAGGACCAAAACTTGAAGAAGGAATGGTTATTGCAATTGAGCCAATGATTAATGCAGGCGTTGCCGGCGTTAAATTCCACAATGACGGATGGACAGTAACCAGTAAAGACAATAAACCATCAGCACATTTTGAACACACAGTAGCGATTAAAAAGGGTCAGGCAGACGTTTTATCAACCTTTTCTATAATAGAAGAAGTTTTACAACAAAAAAAATAAATAATTAAAATTTTTTATTTAATTTTGCAACCCTGTTTAGAAGCAGCTAATTAAGTAACAATCAATAAAATATGGCTAAACAAGCCTCAATTGAACAAGACGGAGTAATAAGGGAAGCATTATCCAATGCAATGTTCCGGGTAGAACTTGAGAACGGGCATGAGATTATTGCGCACATTTCAGGCAAGATGCGGATGCACTACATCAAAATTCTTCCTGGAGACAAAGTGAAATTGGAGATGTCGCCTTATGATTTAACAAAAGGACGCATCACTTATAGATATAAATAAAATGAAAGTTAGATCATCAATTAAAAAACGTAGCGCTGATTGTAAGATTATTCGCCGTAAAGGAAAACTTTACGTAATTAACAAGAAAAATCCTAAATACAAACAACGTCAAGGGTAATTAAAAATATTGTAATGTACCGTACAACGGTGGCCCGCCGTTCGGAATTACTCAAAAACATAAATAAATATGGCAAGGATTTCAGGTATTGATTTACCAAGAAACAAAAGAGGAGAGATCGGTTTAACCTATATCTACGGAATAGGCAGAACAACTGCTCAGCGTATATTAACGCAGGCAGGTATCGATTTTAGCAAAAAAGTACAAGACTGGTCTGATGATGAATTATCAGCTATCCGTACAATGATCAACGATGAGATTAAAGTAGAAGGTGCTTTACGCTCAGAAGTTCAGTTAAACATTAAACGTTTAATGGATATTGGTTGTTACCGTGGTTTACGTCACAGAAAAGGTTTACCTTCTCGTGGTCAGCGTACTAAAAACAACTCACGTACACGTAAGGGTAAGAGAAAAACAGTTGCTAACAAGAAAAAAGCTACTAAATAATAATTAGTAGAACGTAATAAACATGGCTAAGAGTAAAAAAGTAACAAAAAAACGTATCGTTGTAATTGAGCCTGTTGGACAGGCCCATATCAATGCTACCTTCAACAACATTATCGTTACCTTAACAAACAACAACGGACAAACCATTTCATGGTCGTCTGCTGGTAAAATGGGCTTTAAAGGTTCTAAAAAGAACACTCCGTATGCAGCTGGTCAAGCAGCTTCAGATTGCGGTAAAGTTGCGTTTGATTTAGGTTTACGTAAAGTTGAAGTATTTGTAAAAGGTCCGGGTTCAGGTCGTGAATCTGCAATCAGAACTTTACAGGTAGCAGGTATCGAAGTAACATCTATTAAAGATATTACTCCACTTCCTCACAACGGATGTCGTCCTCCTAAAAAGAGAAGAGTTTAATTAATTTTAAAGCTAAGAATCTTCAGCTACAGGTTGAATGATACTTTAAAACAGAAAAAAAATGGCAAGATATACAGGCCCCAAAAGTAAAATCGCCCGTAAATTCAGAGAACCAATTTTCGGTCCTGATAAGGCGTTAGAAAGAAAAAATTATCCTCCTGGGCAACATGGCTCATCAAAAAGAAGAGGAAAACAATCTGAGTATGCGATCCAGTTAATGGAGAAACAAAAAGTAAAATACACTTATGGTGTGTTAGAGAAGCAGTTCAGTAACTTGTTTAAAAAAGCGTCTTCACGTGCTGGTATTACCGGTGATAATTTATTACAATTATTAGAAGCACGTTTAGATAACACTGTATACCGTTTAGGTATTGCAACCACCCGTTCTGGTGCACGTCAGTTAGTTAGCCATAAACACGTAACAGTGAATGGTGAAGTTGTAAATATCCCTTCATATCAGTTAAAAGCTGGTGATGTAATTGCGGTTCGTGAAAAATCTAAATCTTTAGAATCAATCACAAACTCTGTAGCTGGAAGAACGATTAATAAGTTTGCCTGGTTAGATTGGAACGCAAGTGAATTAAGCGGCAAGTTTTTAACTTATCCACAACGCGACGAGATTCCTGAAAACATCAAGGAAAACTTAATCGTCGAGTTATACTCGAAGTAATTCATAATCTTGTTAATTGCCTCAAAAGGGCAATTAACTTTTTTTATGTTACCATATATTCAATAACGAATTTAAAAAAATATAAATGGCAATTTTAGCATTTCAGAAACCAGATAAAGTGATCATGCAGAAATCAACAGATTTCGATGGCACATTTGAATTTCGTCCTTTAGAGCCCGGTTTCGGTGTAACAATTGGTAATGCCTTAAGAAGAATCTTATTGTCTTCACTAGAAGGTTATGCCATTACTACTATTCGTTTTTCAGGCGTTTCGCATGAGTTTTCTACTATTAAAGGTGTTGTAGAAGATTTAACTGATATCATTTTAAACTTAAAACAAGTTCGTTTTAAGAAAACTGGTGATTCTGGCGATTCTGAGAAAGTTTTCATTATCGTTAATGGCCAGGATCAGTTTCAGGCTGGTGATATCACTAAGTTTTCTAATAACTTTACTGTTTTGAACCCTGAGCATGTAATTTGCAATATGGACAAATCGGTAACTTTAGAAGTGGAATTAACCATCAATAAAGGACGTGGTTATGTACCTGCTGAAGAAAATAAAGTTGCTGACGCTGTAGTTGGTGTTATTGCGATCGACTCGATCTATACTCCAATGAAAAACGTTAAATACACGATTGAAAACTTCCGTGTAGAACAAAAAACAGATTACGAGAAATTGGTTTTAGATATTTCTACTGATGGTTCAATTCATCCGGAAGAAGCATTAAAAGAAGCGGCTAAGATCCTTATCCAACACTTTATGTTATTCTCTGATGAGAACTTAGTATTAGAGTCTCAGGCTAAAGAAGAAACTAAAGAGGTTGACGAGGAAATTTTACACATGCGTAAAATCCTTAAAACTGAATTAGTAGATATGGATCTTTCAGTTAGAGCATTAAACTGCTTAAAAGCTGCTGATATCCGTACTTTAGCTGATTTAGTTTCTTATGATGTTGCTGATATGTTAAAATTCAGAAACTTCGGTAAAAAATCTTTAACAGAGATTCAGGAACTTGTAAAATCAAAAGGTTTATCATTTGGTATGAACCTGTCTAAATTTAAATTAGACGAAGAATAAGATTAGTCATAAGCCCTTAGTTGGAAGTTAATATCTTCTTGCTAATGACTTAACTAGTATAAAATAATTTTTCACAGTGTATAAATCCCTCGCAAAGAGACGGTATACACTTAATTAAAAAACAATGAGACACGGTAAAAAAGTAAATCACTTAGGCAGAACCGACAGCCACAGAAAAGCGATGTTAGCAAACATGGCTATATCTTTAATTAAGCACAAAAGAATTACTACAACTTTAGCGAAAGCTAAATCGTTACGTATGTATGTTGAGCCAATCATTACTAAATCTAAAAATGATACAACTCACTCACGTCGTACAGTATTCTCTTATTTACAAGATAAAGAAGTGATCACAATATTGTTCCGCGAAGTAGCTGAAAAAGTTGCTAACCGTCCAGGTGGTTATACTCGTATCATTAAATTAAACAACCGTTTAGGTGATAACGCTGAAATGGCTTTAATTGAATTGGTAGATTTCAACGAAGTTTACGGTAAAGGTGTAGAAGTTAAAGAAGAGAAGAAAACAACCCGTCGTGGTAAAAGCAAAGCTGCTGCTGCTCCAAAAGCTGCTAAAGCAAAAGCTGAAACTACGGAAGAAGTTGCTCCTGCTGAAGAAGCTCCTGCTACTGAAGAACCAAAAGGCGAATAATTTAATTCCCTTTATAATATTAAAAAAGTCCTGTTCGAAAGAGCAGGACTTTTTTTGTTTATGAGAATTTTGAATTAAAATTAGCTGTTTTCAGGTAGGGCAAATTGCTCTTCCATTGTTAATTATTAAAAATGATTAATAAAGGCATATACTCAAACGTTTGTCTCATTTTTTCATTACACACTAATATTTCCTTGAGTATGTATAAATTAGCCTAAAATCAATTCATCATGAAATTTAAGCTTTTTATTGCATTCGTAACCATCTTAAGCGGATTATCAGCTCACTCACAAACTATAAAATATACCAACGGGAATAATCAGTGGAATGCTGATTCTCTGGGAAATCACCGGGTTGTGATTTTGTATAATGGTACAGGCAGCGTAGCGCATGCAAAAATAGATTGGCGCCGCAGAGATACTCATCCTGAAAATAAAAGAATCATTATACAGGATGCGTCCGGTAAAAGTATTCCAAATACTTATGCCGATCATGTAACGCGTGAAAGTGTTGATCTTTATTTTGATGCAAAAAGCGGTAAGGGTAAATATTACGCGTATTATTTACCATCCGTTAACGAAGGACGAGATAATTACCCTAAAGGCGTTTATTTAAAACCAGAGAATAAGGCAGGTCAAAGCTGGATAAATGAAGCTAAAAATACGGTCGTTAATGCTTCAGCCTCTGAAATTCAATCTATTGATTCGTTCAATTCTTTTTATCCTATGGAAGTAATTGCAACCGCAAAAGAAACCGCCGCTGTTAAAGCCAAAGCTAAAACAGAATCATTTATCATTTTTCCTGAGGATAGAATGTATCCAATTAAAATGCAAAGTGATTTACCTTATCGCTGGATACAAAAAGGAAATTCAAATTCGTTTTCTGGTACTGCAGCTAAAGGCGAAAATTATGCTTTTCAGTTAGGTGTTTTTGCTTTAAAAGATTTGCAAAATCTTGAAGTTTCTTTCGGAAGTCTTAAAAGTACTTCAGGCAAAAGCATTGATGCCAAATATATTAATTGCTTAAATAACAAAGGCACGAGCTACGACAATAAGCCTTTGACAGAGGTTGTAAATGTTAAAAATGGCAACATTCAACCCATGTGGATTACGGTTGATGTTCCGAAATCGACATCTCCGGGCATTTATGCCGGAAAATTTACGGTTAAGGCCAATGGAAAATCAAAAGTAATTGATGTTAAGCTTTCTGTAAGTAATGAAGTTTTAGCAGATGCAGGTGTGGGTCAGCCAAATAAACAAACCCGTTTAACCTGGCTAAACTCTACCATGGCGCAGCAAAATACAGTTGTTGCACCTTTTACTCCTTTAACCGTTGAAGGAAATGTAATTTCTTTACTGGGTAGAAAATTTGAATTGAATAACGATGGATTCCCAAAACAAATCCAAACTTATTTTAATTCAGAGATGACCGGATATAACGAAAAACCTAATAATATTTTAGCAGAACCAATTCATTTTCATTTTTATAATACCCCAAAAACACAAGAAAAACTGACGGCTAGCAATCTCCAAATTACAAGTAAAGAAGCGGGAACAGTAAAATGGACCGCTACCAATACATCCGATAATTTAAAAATGGATGTTGGGGGTGCTTTGGAATTTGATGGATACGTACATTATGTTGTTAAAGTTACGGCACTGAAAGATGTAGAATTTAGCAATGTTGATTTTCACATTCCTTTTGAAAAAGGTTCTACTAAATATTTGATGGGTTTAGGAGAGAAAGGTGGTGTTAGACCGGATACTGTAAAATGGAAGTGGGATGTTGCACATAAAAACCAGGACGCCGTTTGGGTTGGAAATGTAAATGCAGGTTTGTACTATAACTTGAGAGATGAAAACTACGTTCGCCCGCTAAATACTAACTTTTACCTGCAGAAGCCTTTATTATTGCCAAAATCATGGGGTAACGGAGATAAAGGTGGAATCCAGATTAATGTAAAAGGCAGTTCAATGCTTGCTGATAATTTTACAGGAAGCAGAAGTATGAAAAAAGGAGATGTACTTTATTACAACTTCAATTTATTAATTACGCCGTTTCACTTAATTAATACAGAATTTCAGTGGGACAACCGTTTTTATCATAAATACGGTGATTTGGATTCAATCAAAGCAACCGGAGCAACGGTAGTTAACATTCACCATGCTACACCAATTAATCCATGGATTAATTATCCGTTTATTGAGTGGAAAAAAATGAAATCTTATATTGACGATGCCCATCAGAAAGGATTGAAAGTAAAGATTTATAATACCGTGAGGGAGCTTTCCAATCATGCTTACGAACTACCTGCTTTGCGTAGTCTGGGTACAGAAGTTTATTCTCCGGGAAAAGGTGGTGGATTTAGCTGGTTGCAGGAGCATTTAGACTCTAATTACATTGCAGCTTGGTTTGTACCCGAAATTAAGGATGCTGCCATTATAAACAGCGGAATGAACCGCTGGCATAACTACTACGTGGAGGGCATGAACTGGCTGGTTAACAATGTAGGGATTGACGGTGTTTATTTAGATGATGTAGCTTTCGACCGAATTACCATGAAACGTATTAAACGTGTATTAACCGCGAATAATCACCCGGGTATTATTGACCTGCATTCGGCTAACCAATTCAATAAAAGCGATGGTTTTAACAACAGTGCAATCCTGTACCTTGAACATTTCCCTTATTTAAACCGCTTGTGGTTTGGGGAGTATTTTGACTACAACAAAAATAACCCTGATTTCTTCTTAACGGAAGTAAGCGGTATTCCTTTTGGTTTAATGGGCGAGATGCTTCAGGATGATGGTAACCCATGGAGAGGAATGATTTATGGTATGACAAGTCGTTTGGGCTGGTCAGAGAAAAGTGACCCAAAACCTTTATGGAAGGCATGGGATAATTTTGGAATCAAGGGTTCAGAATTGATTGGCTATTGGAGTGATGACTGTCCGGTTAAAACCGATAACCCTAAAGTACTGGCCACTGTTTATAAGAAACAAGGCAAAGTTATGATTGCCCTTGCAAGCTGGGCAGATACTGATGTGAAAGTAGACCTGAATATCGACTGGGCAAAATTGGGATTAAATGCCGGACAGGTGAAAATTACAGCACCCGCTATTGATAAATTCCAGATTGCCGGAAACTATCCTGATGGTAAATCTATTTCTGTTGATAAGGGTAAAGGTTTGATTTTAATAGTAGAATAGCCGTTTGACAAAACAAAAGCGTTGCCATCGTAAGGTGCAACGCTTTTGTTTATAGACTAATGTTTTTTAGTTAGATCTTAACATTCTGCATGCCATATTGTTTTAACACATCATCCGGTACGCCGGTCCATTGGTTGGGCGCATTACCTGCATAACCAATATCTTTAACGCCAATTTCTGAAGTATAAAAGCCCGAAGCTGTAAGACTTCTCATGCGCTTAAAGAAAGTAACACCTGCCTGCATTTCAGGTCTGGCTTTTTTAGGATAAGCAATTTCATCAATAACAGAAATCTGTTCTTTTTCAGAAGTTTCTATAAATGGTTTTTGAAATTTGTTCATGCAATAAACATCCAGCCATTTTAAGCCACCACGCATGGGTACCTGATGTTCCGGTATATCTTTTACAATAAACTCAATAAAATCAGGGACTTTAGCGTCTGATGCACTACCCGAAATATCATCTTTTGGAATAATAATATCAGCTAAAATGGTTATGGTTGCCATTTCATGTTTGGTGAAAAATGTCTCGGCTTTTAATTTTTTATCCCGGTCTATTTCCCATTCTTCTCTGCCTGCCTCTTTTGCAGTTTCTTCCGGAGTTTCGACTGCAGTTTTGGTTTCAGGTTGTTTACAGGCATCAATTAATACGGTTGTACTTAATGCGGTAAGGCCTAATGCTTTTATGGAATCACGTCTGTTCATAAGGTAATTCTTTAAATGTTTTGTTTTTTCTTCTCAGCTAATATGTATTCAGCTGTTCTCATTGATAAGGCTAAAATTGTCCAGGTGGCATTTTTATCCCCTTGTTGCACAAAAGGACCTGCATCTACCACAAATAAGTTTTTGCAGTCGTGTGCCTGACAATATTTATTCAATGCCGATTTTTTAGGATCATCGCCCATGCGAATGGTTCCAACTTCATGTATAATTTTACCCGGTGCTTCCAGTCCATAATTGGTTTCTGCTCCCTGTATTTTCGAAGTCACTACGGCACCCATTTCTTTCATAATAGAAAGGAAAGTTTCCTGCATATGTTTTGCCTGGTTAATTTCTTCCTGTGCCCACTTGTAATGAAATCTTAAAACCGGAATCCCATATTTATCAACTACATCAGGATCAATTTCACAATAATTATCTGCTCTGGCAATGGCTGTACCACGACCGGCCATACCAACGCCTGTACCATAAAAGCGGCGATAATCGTCTTTAAGCGAAGCACCGTAACCTCCGGCATCTTTCATTTTGCCATTTCTGTCGGGCACCAAACCATTCATTGTTGGTACACCGCCACCAAAACCATATGAAGGCATACCCATGCCGCCGCCATACTCAATATGATAACCTCTAGGGAAGTTTAGTTTTTTATTATCAAGCCACCATGGTGAGTAAATATGTACACTGCCCACACCGTCTTCATTATAGCGTTTCCGGTCCATTAACTGAGGCAGGAAGCCTGAAACACTTGCTCCTGTAGAATCGTGTAAATATTTGCCAACTACGCCACTGCTATTGGCTAAACCACCAGGGTGATGACTGGACTTTGAATTTAAAAGAATCCTTGCAGATTCGCAGGCGCTGGCACCTAAAATAACCAGTTTACCATTAACCTGATATTCCTGTAAATCTTTTCGGTTTACATAAGAAACACCTTTAGCTGTACCATCTTTATCGGTAATTACTTCGCGAACCATTGCATCTGTAATTACAGTTAAATTACCTGTTTTCACCGCAGGAATAACCAGGCAGGATGATGCAGAAAAATCGCCATAAACCTTACAGCTTCTTCCGCACTGGCCACAATAAAAACAAGGTGCCCGGTCATTATTGCCTTTTATAGATTCAGTCATAACTGCACCACGGCCGGTAATTACCCTTACCCCAGCTTTTTCAGCACCTTTTTTGATAAATAATTCATTTAAACGTGGCTTTGGTGGTTTCATAAAAATTCCATCCGGCTCACTTTCTATACCTTCTACCGTTCCATAAATTCCAATCATCCTGTCCACCTTATCGTAAAAAGGTTTTACATCAGCGTAGGTAATTGGCCAGTCATCTGTTAAACCATCTTTAGGTTTAAAATCATCCGGTCCCATTCTAAGCGAAATTCTGCCCCAATGGTTGGTTCGGCCGCCAAGCATTCTGGATCTGAACCACTCAAACTCTGTTTTATCCTTTGTGGTATAGGGTTCACCTTCTAATTCCCAGCCACCATAAGAAGCATCGAAATCTCCAAAGGGTCTGACTGTTCCTGCACCACGGCGTGGAGATTCCCAGGGCCATTTTAACTGATGTGCATCTAATCTGGGGTCGAAATACTGACCAGCTTCAAGCATTAAAACTTTTTGTCCTGCATTGGCTAGAACGTAAGCGGCCATACCGCCGCCAGCACCGGAACCTACAACAATCGCATCGTAAACAGTAGGCGATTTTTTTATCTGAAATTCACTCATATATGTTGGTTAGAAATAAATGATGCTCTAATCTAGTCTTAAAAAATGTAAATTAAAAGGGTTTCAATTGTTAATAATAATTCTAAATATTGTGCTTTTAAGTATTAACTAAATCGTATTACCTATAAAACCTTGTCATTCTAATTTAAATGCTTGTTGACTATAATTTAGCGTTGAAAATTAAATCAGAAAGTCGCTCAATTGTTACATTCCTTACATTAAAGGAGGGCTAAAAATAAAGTTGTTTATCTTTGAACTTTAATTTGCATTATGCCGGTAGCTGAAAATATAAATCAATTTACATCAAAAATTTCAAATAGTCTGTCTAATCATCAGTTCGTGAAAATTTCTATGGGAAATTATCAGGGAGATGAAGCAGACTTAAAACAGATTTTGATTCGTAGTGTTGAAATCAAAAGAGAAGCCAAGCTGGCTTTTACTTTTCGCTATAAAACCCGCGATATTGTTAAAAATTTCGCAATTGAGGAAGGCCTTAACCTATTGAGCGAATACCTTACAAAGGGATTTAAAGTAGCAACCTTATTTACAACTCAAGCCGATTTTATTTTCGAGATTAAAAAGGATAATCACATTGTAATCAGAGAAACTGCTCCGGTAACAAAGGAGAAGCCATCTGTTTCGCACGATAAACAAAAGCAAAGACAGATCGGCACAACTGAAAAGCAATATTTGGTTGATTTAAAAATTACCGATGATGCAGGTGCAGTTTTTAAAAATGCGCAGGATAAGTACAAACAGATTAATCATTATATTGAGATTTTAAGCCCACTGATTAAAGAAGTACCGGATGGCGAAATAAAACATGTTGTGGATATGGGATCGGGCAAAGGCTATTTAACTTTTGCGCTTTACGATTATTTGCACCAGGTATTGAACCTAAATACTAAGATTACGGGCGTGGAGTATCGCCAGGACATGGTTGATCTTTGTAATCAAATTGCGGCGAAATCTAAATTTGATGAATTAGATTTTGTACAGGGTACTATTCAGGATTATGATGCCGGCAATATAGATTTACTAATTGCTTTACATGCCTGCGATACAGCAACGGATGACGCAATTTATAAAGGCATAAAGGCTGATGCAAAGTTAATTGTAGTTGCACCTTGCTGCCATAAGCAAATCAGAAGAGAAATCGAGAAAAATAAGGTGTCAAATGATGTTTCTTTCTTAACAAAATACGGAATCTTTTTAGAGCGTCAGGCAGAAATGGTAACTGATGGGATAAGGGCTTTGATTCTTGAATATTTCGGATATAAAACCAAAGTTTTTGAATTTATTTCTGATGCGCATACGCCAAAGAATGTGCTTGTGGTAGGTGTGAAGAAAGCAGAAAGTTTAAAGACTAAAGCGGAGAGTGAAAGACAAGCGGAAGTTTTAGAAAAGATTAAAGATAGCAAAGCGTACTTTGGCATTGGTCATCATCACTTGGAGAAACTATTGAATCTCTAATCATTATGGAAATAGAACACAATGTTTATATTAATCAGGAGTTAAAGCAATCGTTTTTAAATTCCAACTGGTACGATACTGCAAGCCCATATCAATGGTGTATTAATGCATTAAAGAATTTGAAAGATGAAATCGATTTAAGTAAACGTGTTGAAATTATTAGCAATGGCGTAACTTATAAAATTATTAATAATGCTGACTTTAAAAACTGGATAGAGCAAGTGTTTTTCGGTGGTTTTGAAAAATATGTTTTCGATTAATTTTCTCTTTAAACATAAATCCAAAGTAGTACTGGTTTCTTTTTTGTTTTTAATAAGGCATCTATTTTACGCATGGTTGCATCAGATAAAACCGGACAACCTGCACTTACCCCAAATACCGTTTGTGGATAAACTTCCCGATCAGATACAGGTGTGTAGGAATGTAAAACAACAATCCGCTTAAACGCATTACTGTTTGTTTTTTCCAAACCATACATTTTGTAATGAATATTAATGCCCCAGTTACTGTATGCTCTTCCTTTCACTTTGTATTTGCCTAAAGAAGTGCAATAACTACCTTCTTTGTTGCTGAAAACAGGTTTGTTTGCAGTGCTTCCACCACCACTTCCGTGAACGCAAATGCCTTCTGTAATAATTTTCTGGTTTTTAAAATCATAAACAAATAACCTGTTTTTGCCTGAATGTATACTCATATCGACCATAATACACATGGAAGTATCAAAGTTATTCTTTTTGCAAAAAGCCAATGCTTCGTTAATTTTTACAGCATCAATTTTTGATGAAAGAGGACGGGAAAAGCAAAGAATAAATAAAAGCAACAAAAGTTTTTGCATGGACTATAATTTTTGCAAAAGAATTAAAGCTAAACCTATTGCCGCTGGAACGGATTGTACAAACAGAATTTTTTTACTCGCTGTTGCAGCTCCATAAAGGCCGGCAACGAAAACGCAGCCCAAAAAGAAAATAGCCACATTGCTTTGCCAGATTTGATCGCAAATAAATAAAGACCAGATTAAGCCTGCAGCTAAAAATCCATTATAAAGCCCTTGATTTGCAGCCAGCGATTTGGTTGGCAGGAAAAGTTCTTTAGGGAAGTTTCTGAATACTTTAGGTGCTCTGGTTGTCCAGGCAAACATTTCTAACCAAAGAATATATAGGTGAATAAAGGCTACCAGGCCAATTACAATTTGAGCAGCTAATTGCATATTGTTTTTATTTTAAATATATCTTTTTTTATTGGTTTAGCGTGGCTTTTCCCTCATTTGCCCTTTCAATAAATAGTTTTTAATCTCTGTTGAACGCTGTATTGTATATTTTCTGTCACACTGTCAGTAGGCAGACGGTCTTTTTTTTACATTTTATCAGTCTTTTAGGTTAATTAACTGCCAAAAACCAATTGGCACAAGCATTGTTTAACAGGAGTAGAATTATAATACTTTAAAAAGAAAGAAAATACAAAATACAATGGGAAAAATTATTGGAATAGACTTAGGAACAACAAACTCTTGCGTAGCAGTAATGGAGGGCAATGAGCCTGTAGTTATTGCGAACAGTGAGGGTAAACGTACTACACCGTCTATTGTTGCTTTTGCAGAAAACGGTGAGCGTAAGGTTGGTGAGCCGGCTAAACGTCAGGCTATAACTAACCCAACAAAAACGATTTATTCAATTAAACGCTTTATGGGTAACAGCTACGACGAAAGTGCTAAAGAGGCTGGTCGTGTACCTTATAAAGTGATTAAAGGCGATAACAATACTCCACGTGTTGAAATCGACGATAGAAAATACACTCCACAAGAAATTTCTGCAATGATTTTGCAGAAAATGAAAAAAACAGCTGAAGACTTTTTAGGTACTGAGGTTACTGAAGCGGTTATTACTGTACCGGCTTATTTTAACGATGCACAACGTCAGGCAACTAAAGAAGCCGGTGAAATTGCAGGTTTAACTGTAAAACGTATCATTAACGAGCCTACAGCAGCTGCTTTAGCTTATGGTTTGGATAAAGCACATAAAGACATGAAAATTGTTGTGTTTGACTGCGGTGGTGGTACTCATGACGTTTCTGTTTTAGAATTGGGTGATGGCGTTTTCGAAGTAAAATCTACTGATGGTGATACACACTTAGGTGGTGATGACTTTGACCACATCATTATCGATTGGTTAACTTCAGAATTTAAAGCTGAAAACAACATGGATTTAGCTAAAGATCCAATGGCGTTACAACGTTTAAAAGAAGCGGCTGAGAAAGCTAAAATTGAGTTATCAAGCACAACTTCTACGGAGATTAACTTACCATATATTACTGCTGATGCCAGTGGCCCTAAACACTTGGTACGTACTTTAACCCGTGCTAAATTTGAGCAATTAGCAGATAGCTTAATTAAACGTACTATCGATCCTTGTAAATCAGCTTTGAAAAATGCGGGTTTAAGCACAAGCGATATCGACGAAATTATCTTGGTAGGTGGTTCAACTCGTATTCCTGCAATTCAGGAAGCAGTTAAAGCTTTCTTCGGTAAAGAGCCAAGTAAAGGTGTAAACCCTGATGAAGTTGTAGCTATTGGTGCTGCTATTCAAGGTGGTGTTTTAACTGGTGATGTAAAAGATGTATTGTTATTAGACGTTACACCTTTATCATTAGGTATCGAAACTATGGGTGGTGTAATGACTAAATTAATCGAGTCTAACACAACTATCCCAACTAAAAAATCTGAAACATTCTCTACCGCTGCTGATAACCAGCCATCTGTTGAGATTCACATTTTACAAGGTGAGCGTCCAATGGCAGCTCAGAACCGTACAATTGGCCGTTTTATCTTAGATGGTATTCCACCAGCACCTCGTGGTGTGCCTCAGGTAGAAGTTGCCTTTGATATTGATGCTAACGGTATTTTACACGTAAGCGCTAAGGATAAAGCGACTGGTAAAGAGCAAAAAATCCGTATTGAAGCATCTTCAGGTTTAACTGATGCAGAGATTAAGAAAATGAAAGAAGAAGCGGAAGCTAATGCTGCAGATGATGCAAAAGCAAAAGAAGAAGCGGATAAAATTAATGGTGCTGATGCTTTAATTTTCTCAACTGAGAAACAATTAAAAGAGTTTGGTGATAAATTATCTGCTGATAAAAAAGCACCAATCGAAGCTGGTTTGGAGAAATTAAAAGCAGCTCATGCTTCACGTAACTTTGCAGATATCGATGCAGCACAAGCTGAATTGCAAAATGCATGGAACGTGGCATCAGAAGAAATGTACAAAGCTGGTGAGCAACCTCAGGGTGCTGAACAACCACAAGCTGATGGTCAGCCTCAGGGTGGTGGCGATAACGTTACTGATGTTGATTTTGAAGAAGTAAAAGAAGACGATAAAAAATAATTTGGAGTCTTAAAACCCGGAGTCAAAAGCCTTGGGTAAATATAAATAGCGTTCTGATGTAAAAATCAGGACGCTTTTTTTGTACTCTTAGAATAGTTCAGGATTTTGTTATTATCGTTTTTTGGCTTTTGCGTTCAGGTGGAAAATCGATGCACAGGAGCAGCAATAGTAGCACTAAATTTCATTAAAAAACTACTGTTGAGTTTGTAATCAGCCCGCCTGACGCAAAACCCGTGTTTGCAGTGGTTTTTATTTATTTAACCTGTAGTTTGTTGATTTTTTTTCTGAATAATAAAAATTCAATCGTTGTAATGAATAGATAAATGATTGAAAAAAATACAAGATTCGTCAATACAGTTTCGTTGTATAAATTAGTATCAATTAATAATACGTTAATAATTATAAAAATAACACAAAACAACGGTATTCCTAAAAATGTTAAAAGTGATAAGTAGAAATTAGTTCTAATTTTTTCTATCAGATTTAGAAAAAGTGCAAACGAACAAAAAACCATTGCAATGAGGTATATAAATGAAAAAGCTAAGTTTAATACTATATCTAAAATGAATGTTAATTTTTCAAACAAACTTCCATCAGTCTGATTTTTTTCTGCAATTACAATTCTATAAATAACGAATAATGCAATGCTTATCAGAAAATTAATTAACCAAAACTTAATTATAACTTTTTTCATATTCTGTTAATGATGGTGTTTTATTCTGAATTTTTCAAAATAAAAGTTATTAGTAGGTTTTATAATTTCTTGAGAGTGCCTGAAATTATTTCCTATATCTTGCCTTAACCTTAGCATGGTATTCTAAATCATGGACTTTACCAAAGAAACGATTTAAAAGAGCAATGGCAGGCCAGATTAACATCGGTGTAAATCTGCTTAACATGTTCATATGACCCCTGGAAGGCAAACAGGCATCGATAATGATTCCAAGGAGGAAAATAGACGGAACAATTAGTGTTCTCCAGCGGGCAAGCTGACGGGCTTTTAAATCATCAAAACCATCAGAAATTCTTCCTTTATGCCTGATAATGTAAGTCAGCATTAAATAATTAAAGAAGCCTGTTAATGTAATATTGGCTGAATAAAACCAAAATGGTAAGCTAAACATGGTATTATCACTATAATAGGCCGAGCTGAAAGGCATTAAAATAATAGAGAACAGGAAAAAGAAATTCAGCCAGATGAGTTTATCATCATAATCTTTTATAAAAGAAAACAAACGATGATGTGAACGCCAATAAATAGCAATAACGAAGAAACTGATTATAAAACCAATAAACTTTGGCATTAACGACAGCAATTGTTTGGCCATTTCTGACAAAGTCATGTTTTCATGAATTTCAGGAGCCTTAATTTCAATAACCAATAAGGTAATGGCAATAGCGAACACAGCATCCGTAAAAAGAATCATTCTTTCGATTTGAAATTCTTTTTTTAGATCGCTATGTTCTGACATTATATTTTAAATTAAGCTTTCTTCAATGATATCCTGTAATTCTTTTTCGTTTACCGATAATTCACTCAGCAATTTAAACTGATTTTTTGCCCGATCCAAATTTTGTTCAGGATAATTTATTGGGTAATAAATGTTTCCGTTTAAAAAGTCGGTTAAGAAACGTAAAGCCTGCATATAAATAATATAGCGGCCTGAAAATAAAATAAGCTCTTTTTCCGTTTCCGTCAGCGTACTTTTCATTTCTGATAAGTAACCTTTAACCATGGCCTCGAAATAAGGCAAACGAATCTTTATTTTATCTAAATCGGGTTCATTTTCAGAGAAAGCACAAAGATAAGTACGCATCATATCACCAAGGTCAGAGATAAACTTACCTGGCATAATGGTATCTAAATCTATTACACAAATGCCTTCAAAGGTTTTCGCTTTTAGTAAAACGTTGCTGATTTTTGTATCATGGTGCATTACCCTGTCTGGAAAATCATTTCTATGGGTATAGGAATTATAATAATCCAGAATGTATTTGTGATCCAGGGCACTATCAATTTCTGTTTTAGCAAGTCCTTTAAGCTGTTTGCTGGTTTGGTTTAAGGCTAAAGTAAACTGTTCATAACGCAAACCTAAATCGTGAAAACCCGGAATGGTTGGCTCAAGCGTTTTGGCATCAAAATTATTTAATAGTCTGCTGAGTTTACCAAATTGTTTGGCGGCCTCGTAAGCTTGTTTTGGCTCGGTTAATACATCCAAAGAAACTGAATCGGCCACAAACGGAAGCATGCGCCAGTATTCATGGTGTACATGTGCCATTTCTTCGCCGTTGACGGTGGAAACAGGTTTAATAAAAATGTAATCCGGATAATGATTAGCCAGATAATCTGCTATTGCTTTCAAGTTGTTGGCAATGGCATTTGGGTTTTTGAAAACGTCGGTATTAATATTCTGTAAAATATATTTTTCCTCACCTGATGTGGGAGAAAGCAAATAAGTCCGGTTTATTAAGCCCGAACCTATTTGTTTAATATTTACATTTTCTTTAGTATAACCGTAGGCTTTTAAAACTTCGGAATCTAAATTTAACTCCATAGTTTTTCCGGGTAGGTTCCGTTTTTAACCAATTCGTCAATACTATTTTGCACAAAAGGCTTATCTTCTTTATAGGTTACTCCAAACCACTGATTTGAGGTAGGAACTACCTTAAAAGTTGCAGTATTGGTTTTAACCAAATTTTCGCCGATTAAAGGAATGAAGAATTCTGCTTTAGGTTTATCTTTATTTGCCATTGCAAACGTTCTGAATAAATCTTCAGTAATTTTGAAAACAGCTGGTGTAAAACCCCAAAAATTCATCGATACAGGGGTATCAAAGCTTAATGGATATTGCTTATCATCTTCTTCATAAACAATAGTACCATCTTTTTGGAAAATCTTAGTGCGTTCTACAATTTCTTCTAAATTACCAGCATCATCAACTTTACAAACGCCGCGGGATACCGCACCGAAATCAGATAATGTTTTTCCAATTTCGTAGCCAATAATCGAATAATTACTGTCTGTTGCTTCATTCGTTAAGAAATCAACCATTTTTTTATAAGAATCATAGCCGTAAAAGTCATCTGCATTAATCACACAAAAAGGCTCTTTAATTACATTTCTGCCTGATAATATGGCATGAGCAGTACCCCATGGTTTTTCTCTGTAAATCTCTTCTTCGATACCAAATTGCTTTAAATCGAAGTTTTGAAAAACGTAATCTGTTTCAATTCTTCCTTTTAATTTGGGCTCAAAAATGGCTTTAAAGTTGTCAACAAACTCCTCTTTGATAATGAATACAACTTTTCCAAATCCGGCTTTAATTGCATCGTAGATAGAATAATCAATAATTGTTTCGCCATTAGGGCCGAAACCATCAATTTGTTTCATGCTTCCGTAACGGCTGGCCATACCAGCGGCCAGTATTAATAAGGTAGGTTTCATATTATGAAAATAGTAATTTATGGGTATTAAATTAATTGTGTTTAAAAGCCAAACCAACCCCCACTTTTAGTTCTGGTCTTTTTACCTGTAAGCATACCAAATATACCACGAACAATTTCTTTGCCTATCTGACGGGTAATTGTTGCACCCATCACTTGCTCTACAAGGCTTTTTTCTCCGGGTTTTGGTTTGCTTTCAGCTTCGGCTTGTTTTTGAGCCTCAATTTCTTGTTTTTCCTGTTCTGCTGCCGCAGTTTGATCATTTATACGTTTGGTTAAAATTTCATATGCACTTTCAGGATCAATAGTGTCTTTGTATTTAGTATACATCGGACTTCCTGTTATCAGTTTATCAAAATCAGCGGCCGTTAAAGGACCCATTATTGCTCTGGGCGGTGTAAGCATTGTTGCCGAAACTTCCGTAGGAATACCTTTTTCATTCAGTACCGTTACTAAAGCCTGTCCTGTTCCTAAAGAGGTTAACACTTTATCAATTTCATAAAACTCTGATTTTGGATAAGTATTAACCGTTTTCTTTAAAGCATCTACATCATTAGGAGTAAAAGCCCTTAATGCATGTTGAACCCGATTTCCCAATTGTGCCAAAACACTTTCAGGAACATCTGTAGGCGATTGCGTACAGAAAAATACACCAACACCTTTCGAACGGATTAACCTGATAATCGTTTCAATTTGTTCTAAAAATGCTTTTGACGAATTCTTAAACAATAAGTGTGCCTCATCAAAAAAGAAAACCAATTTAGGTTGATCTAAATCACCAACTTCTGGCAGAGTATTAAATAGTTCTGCTAAAAGACTTAATAAAAAGGTAGAGTATAAAACCGGTTGATTTTGTACATCGGCAATATTTAATAAGCTAATGATGCCTTTTCCGTCTACACGTTCAAAAAGATCTTCAATATCAAAAGATTTTTCGCCAAACATACCGCCTAAACCCTGCTGCTCTATGGCTACAATTTTTCTAAGCATGGTGCCTGATGTAGCTGTAGAAATGCTTCCATAGCTACTTTTAATTTCTGCTGCACCAGCTCCTTCTGAAAGATAAGAAACTAGCTTTTTTAAATCATTTAAATCGATAACCGGCATTTTGTTATCATCGGCATATTTAAATATTACCGCCATAACGCCTGCCTGAGTATCATTCAAATCTAAAACTTTGGATAATAGCGTTGGTCCAAATTCAAGAACCGTTGCCCTCATCTGTGCACCCAGTTTACCCGATAATGAATAAACTTCTACCGGAAAGCCTGAAGGGGTGAAGGTTTTATTAAGTTGTTGTGCTCTTTCTTCTATTTTAGGATTTGCCGAACCGGGCTGATTTAAACCTGATAAATCTCCTTTTACATCCAGCATAAAAACAGGTACGCCTGCATCAGATAACTGTTCGCTAAGCAATTGCAAAGTACGCGTTTTACCTGTTCCAGTTGCTCCGGCAACCAGACCATGCCTGTTCATCATTTTTAATGACAGGTTTACTTCAGCGTCGCTGTATACCTGTCCATCCAGCATACCTGCCCCTAAATATATATAAGAGCCGGTAGGGGCATAGGATAATTTTATTTTTTCAATGAATTTAGAGGATAAATCGCTCATGTTTTTTATTTTAGATCGCCCAATTTAAGAAACTAATTTTAAAAAGGGTGTGTTTTTATTTTGACTTTTAATGTAAAAATTTGAACAAACGATTGACTAATGCAAGTTGAAATGTTTGTAGTAATTAATTTCATTTTTAAGGAACGTTATTTCCTGTTGCATATTTTGAACCTGGTTTAATAAATGAGCAATAGCATGCAAGCCTTCCAGGTTAATTTCCAGTTCACGGTGTAAACGAATATAGTGTTCCAGCTTTGTTAGTTCATCATAGTCAAGGAAAACTGTTTTTTTAATAATGGTTGTCTGGATCAGGCCATATTCTTCTAAAGACTGAACAAATCCAATTTCTATTTTATGAAATACACAAATGTCTTCTATCGATATTAGATTATTTTTCATAGCCTACAGTTTAGAAAGTTTTTCGAATAATTCTTTTTGTTCAGCGTTAAGATTTGTTGGCAATTTAACCTGCCATTTTATATACAGATCACCAAATTGGTTTTCTTTTTTATAAACCGGGAAACCCTTACCCTTTAACCTTAATGTCGTATCCGGCTGAGTTTCGGGTGCAATTTTTAGCTTAACCTTTCCGGTTGGTGTTTCAACAATTTTTTCGCCTCCAAGCAAGGCCGTATATAAATTAACATCTTCCTGTACATAAATGTCATTGCCTTTACGTTTATACCTCGCATCATCTTTTATTTTAAAGGTAAGGTATAAGTCTCCCGGAGGACCGCCATTTGCACCTGCAGCACCATAACCTGAAAGCTTTATTTTTTGTCCATTTTCTACACCTGCCGGAATGGTAATCCTGACCTGTTTTCCATTAACGGTTAAGGTTTGTTTATGGGTGGTATAGGCGTCCAAAAGATTCAACTGTAATTCTGCATTGTAATCCTGTCCTTTAAAAGGAGATTGTCTGCTGCTCCGGCCACCACCACCAAACATAGAAGAAAAGAAATCTGAGAAATCATCGCCACCAAATCCGCCCGAATAACTGCTGTAGCCATTGCCACTATTGCCCTGGGATTGATATTGCCTTTGTTGCTGTTGTTGTGCCTCAAACTGCTCAGCATGTTGCCAATCCTTGCCGTACTTATCATATTTCTTGCGCTTTTCGGGATCACTTAATACTTCATTGGCCTCATTAATTTGCTGAAACTTTTTATTGGCTTCTTCATTTCCCGGATTTAGATCGGGGTGGTTTTTTCGGGCCTGCTTTCTGTATGCCTTTTTTATGTCATCAGCTGAAGCATTTTTATTGATATCAAGAATTTTATAATAGTCTATGTACTCCATAACAGCTTAACAAATAAGTTGGATTTATGTTCAATTTGCCGGACTAAATGTAGGGAAAAAATAGAAACCGGAATAGCTGTTAACTTAATTTAACAGATATGAAAAATGCCCCATATCGGGGCATTTTAAATCGCAATAAGGGTGTATTATTTTTTATTTTTCACATATTTTTCAAGCCACTGATCTTGTTCCCAAAGCATATGTAAAAGATTTTCTTTGCCCCGGTAACTGTGTGCTTCGTATGGTAAAAACACGAAACGGGTTGTTCCTCCTGCACCTTTAATTGCATTAAACAAGCGCTCGCTGTTAATTGGGAATGTACCTGGATTATCATCACTATCGCCATGGATTAAAAGAAGTGGCGTTTTAATTTTATCTGCATAACTAAACGGACTCATTTCGTAATACAATTGAGGAACCTGCCAATAAGTACGTTCTTCATTTTGGAACCCGAAAGGGGTCAGGGTTCTGTTGTAAGCACCGCTTCTGGCTATACCTGCTGCAAAAAGGTTAGTATGTGCTAAAAGGTTAGCCGTCATAAAAGCACCGTAACTATGACCACCTACGGCCATACGTTTTTTATCTCCAACACCTAAATCGGCCAGTTTATTAATGGCGGCTTCTGCGTTTAATTGTAACTGATCAACAAAAGTATCGTTAGGTTTTTTACCATCTTTAGCCACAATTGGCATTTCTGCATTATCCAGTACAGCATAACCACGGGTTACCCAAAATATTGGTGATGCCCAGCTTATGGTTGTAAATTTATCTTTTGATCCACGAATTTGTGCAGCATCAGCAGCCGAGTTAAACTCACGCGGATAAGCCCAAATTATAGTTGGTAGCGGGCCATCTTTATCCTTGTTATATCCTTTTGGCAAATATAAATCACCTGTTAAATCAACTCCATCGGCACGTTTATAAGAAATTTTTTCTTTGGTAATGCCTTCTAAAGATGGATATGGATTTTTGAAATCGGTAATCGGGCGGTCAGCTACTCTTAAAATTAAATTTTTAATATAATAGTTAGGTACCAACTTCTGACTTTCTTTACGGGTAAGCAATACCAGTTTGTCAGGATCGATTACATCACTTACATATTCATAAGTACCTTCGGCACTGCGCCAGATGATTTCATTTTTCTTTGTTGATAAATCAAATTTGGCTAAGAAAGGTAAATCACCTTTTTCCGATGATCCAACCGGGTTGTTCATTAACAACTTCGTGCCGTTATCTACCGTGTGTATAACCTGACGGCCATATTTATTTTTAGTAGTTACAGCAGATCCCGGATTGCCATAAGCATCTGTTTGATTGCGGCTGTACAATTCTTCTACCGCTCCGGTTGCAGGGTTGTAGCGACTAACTTTATTGGTTTGCTTGCTGCGTAAACCTTCAGAAATTAAGGCTAAGTTAGCATCACCCCATTGTACACCACGATAGCGGGTTTGGGTTTTGAACAATTCCTTTTCCTGCCCGGTAAAAGGTGCACTTAATGAATAAACTGCATCATGGAAAGGTACATCTTTCTTAATTAAACCACTATCCAAAGGTTTTGCCCAAATTACTGTGGCAGGTTCATCATCACGCCAGTCAAAACTACGGGGGATATTTTGCGTATTATCGTAGCCGGATGGAGTACCTTCTGATGAAGGAAGTTCTGCCAGTACTTTCACCGTTTTGCCGGTTAAATCCGTTATGGTTACCGTTGATGGAAAACCTCCGGCCGATACCAGATAAGAAAATGGTTTACGGATGGTTTCAATCATCATATAAGTTTTATCAGGCGATAAATTTACCGAACCGTAAATGGCTGGCTTGCCAATAGGTGTTTCTACTCCAGCCGTATTTTTTACCAGTTGCGAAGTCGCGAAAAATTCAAATAATTGTTCGTCATAAGGCGATTTAATTAAATCCTGGTAAGTAGGGCTTGGAGCTGCTTTACCTAAGTTTTGTTGTATGGTTGGTCCTTTAGGCATTAAAGGTTTTGCAGGTGCCGCACTTGCCGGTTTTGTAGCTGTACGGTAAATTACGGTTTGATCGTTTAACCAGGTAACACCGCTGCCTAAAACAACATTTAAAAAGGCTTTATTAACCTTGGTTGCTTTTTTCGTTGCTAAATCAATAATGTATAAATCAACTCCTTTTGGCGTTGTATTGGTAAAAGCTACTTTGTTTTCTGAAGGATTCCAGTTTATGTTTCCGGCATACAATGGTGTTGGTAAGCCGGTTACAGGGAATGTTTGATTGGTTTTAATATTCTTCAGACTAAAATTATTAATATAAGTCTGTCTGCTAGGCGCATAATTATTTGGATTAAGTCTTAACCCGGCAATGCGGTATTCAGGCATGGCCAATTCCTCAACTGAGGGATAAGAATTGCGTTCACTAAATAATATCCACTCTGCTTTACCATCAATGCTAACACCTGGTGTTGGCTTTGCAAGTAATAAATCAGCAATTTCTTTTGGTGGTGTTTGATAGCTAACAGCATCCTGCGCAGCAGAATTTAATGCAATGCAAGAGCCAGCTATTAAAAAATAGAGGTGTAGTTTTTTAATCATATCCCGTGTATTTGATGTTTGGTTTTCAAATATTGTAAAATTTAAGTTGCCATGCAGCAGGGTAACTGCTTATTTACACTAAGAGTAGTTTATTATAATCATATTATGGTATTTATTGGGGCGTGTTTTCCCCGGTGTTATCACTTTGTATGAATTTATAATTTACATATCACTTTATTAAGCCAAAAAGGGTAGTTAATTATTCCTGTACAAGCTGTATGAAACTATCTTCGTATGCCCTGAAATTTTGGCTGTAATTTTGTGCTGTTACTTTAAACTTTTCTAACCGTTAAAACAAAATACTCCATGAAAAAAATGAGCGTTCTCAAAACATTTATTGCCGCAGGGTTTCTTGCAATGATTTTTTTAAGTGCTTGCAAAAGTGGTTTAAATGAAAGGCAAAAGTTATTTCTTGACTATGCAAAACTGGAAGATAAATATCATGCAACAGGTTTTTACCGCAACCTGGATTTGTATGATGCAAATACCGATCCAGCGATATACAAAGATAGTGCCTTTAATATTTCTTCATTTAAGGCTGAGTTACAAAAAAGTTTTAAACTGGTTCTTAATGGAAATCAGATTCAGACTGATCTTGGAACAGCTGATCTTCAATACCCACACCGATATATATTTACGCCTCAAAAAGACGGATCAATACATGTAAGCCTTTCTGTTTTTGTACCGGATACTTATTATAAATTTTCGCTCAACAAAAACGATATTGGTAAAGCGATACTGAAAGATAGTGCAGAAATTACCCTGCTTGATATGACAAATGATGGGGTTACCTTAATGGTTGAAAATAAAGGCAGGAGGCAAAGCTATGATTATACTTATGATAGTTTTGACAGAAAAGATTTCAGTGAAAAGAAAAGGGTAGAAGAGTATAAACAGCCAGGCTATGATAATTACTTGTTTATAAGCGAGAGTGTTGAAACACCTAACTCGAGTCAAACAACTGTAAAGGATAGTTTAATGGAACTGGATTTTGGACGTTTAAACATCAGTTTAGCTGATGAAAAGGGCAAAACGCTTGTAAGTGATGGACGAATCAACGATTTCAGACATTATTTATGGTATAGAAACCATGATATGCCTTATACAGAAATGGCTTCTGATTACAATGATCTCCGGTTAAGGTATAAAGAAGAGGATCAGGATTCGCTTCATAAATTTCATCCTATTCATATTTTAAATCTTAAAGCCAGCGGCAAGGTTGGTCAGGTCGATTTCTTTTTAAGGTCAAATAAAGGCCATGTTGAAACCATTGATCTGGGAAATAAAATACCACAACAAGCAATAGCGCAGGTGCAAGAAGTTCAGCATGAGTTTCTTCCTCTGGTAAATATAACCAAAGAAAACGTGGCTAAATTATTAAAAATTAACTGCGTAACGCTACCTGTTAAACAGAATGAAGCCGATTATGTCATGTTATATTCATCTGTTCCACACGGTTATAACAATGGGAATATGAATATAGATTTTGATGATATTCAGCTTGTTGGAGATAAAAAAGATACAATAGACATTGATCAAATAGATAATGCCAGAGATTACTTTAATGTAGGTTATTCAAACAGGAACTATAATTTAAATGCGGTAAAGTTTCCGATGAAAAATCAGTCTGCCACAAAAGTAATTGGTAAAATTAATTTAAGTGTAAATAATTATTACGATAAAGAGTTTAACATTAATCAACTGCCAAAAGGTTTAAGCATGGCTGCTGATGGGGTAACGCTAAACATTAAAAGAGGTGAACCTTTACTGGAAAATATGGTCGAGTTTTATGCTTTTGAAAAAGGCAATAAACTGCATCCGCTGGCAACCTTTCGTATAGACGATTATTCTCCTGAGAATGAAGGTATATTAGCTAAGTATGTAAAAAAACCTGCTACAGTGATTATTAGATTCAAACAGAATGAAGGACAATTTAACCAGGAAATCCCTTTTGAATTAGATATTCCAAAAATAAAGGATCAGAAATAATGTTATGGAACTCTGTTAACTGGCGAAATTCAATTTTTTAAGGATTAGTAAAGCAATATCTGTGGTTCTTTGGAAAATTGGTTTCCGCTTTTCGCTATATCCCAATAAAAAATGGGGATGCCGCTTCTATCGGGTTTAAATAACACAGGCAGGATTGGATTTATAATTGTTTAATCGAAATTAAGCCATTTATAAAACAAAAGGCGGTATTTTATTGCCGCCTTTATGTTTAAGTTCTATTTAAATTCTCTAAAATCCTGTCCGGCTTTAATATTTAATAAGCTTTCGTAAATTAAGCTGATTACATTATCTACATCTTCTTTGTGCACCATTTCTACCGTGGTGTGCATGTAACGCAATGGCAAAGAAATTAATGCAGAAGGAACCCCGCCATTAGAATAAGCAAAAGCATCTGTATCTGTACCTGTAGACCGTGATGAAGCCTGGCGCTGGAAAGAGATATTATTTTTCTCTGCGGTTTTAATAAGCAATTTGTTCAGGTTGGTTTGTACCGCAGGTGCGTATGAAACAACCGGACCTTTGCCTGCTGATAAGTCGCCCTGAATGTTTTTATTGATCATTGGCGTAGTCGTATCATGTGTAACATCCGTCACAATAGCAACATGGGGTTTTATACGCTGGGCAATCATTTCTGCACCCCGTAAACCAATTTCTTCCTGTACCGAGTTTACAATATATAAGGCAAAAGGCAATTTCTTTTTGTTCTCTTTTAATAAACGCGCTACTTCAGCGATCATAAAACCACCTGCACGGTTATCTAAAGCACGGCCAACATAATAACGATCGTTTAAAACCATAAATTCATCCTCGTACGTAATTACACAACCAACATGAACACCTAGTTTTTCTACTTCTTCTTTAGTGGTACAACCACAGTCAAGGAAAATGTTTTTCAACTCAGGCGCCTGTTCTTTTTCGCCATGACGGGTGTGGATGGCCGGCCAGCCAAAAACAGCTTTTACCATACCTTTTTCAGTGTGGATATTTACGCGTTTAGAAGGAGCAATCTGATGATCAGAACCGCCATTGCGGATTACATAAATTAAACCATCAGCAGTAATGTAATTTACATACCACGAAATTTCATCTGCATGGGCTTCAATAACAACTTTATATTCAGCTTTTGGATTAATTACACCAACGGCAGTTCCATAATTATCAATAAAATGTTCGTCGATATATGGTTTTAAATAGTTTAGCCAAAGTTTTTGCCCTTCCCATTCGTAACCAGTTGGAGCAGGATTATTAATGTATTCTTCAAAAAACTGTAATGATTTTTTAGTCACTACCGGAACATGTTTTTTCTTGTTTTCTTCGTCTTTTTTCTTTGCCATATTATTATTAATTACACCATCAGGCGATTTTATTTTTGAATTTATTAAGGTTTATACTGCAACAAGGTTACAAACTATTTATTTTTCTTCAATTTTATTTAATGCTAACTCCATAATTACAAAATCAAGCCCATCTTTTGAAAAGATCCGATCTGTTGCCTGAAAACCAAATTTAACATAAAATTCTTTTGCATTTACCCGGGCATTACACCATAGTTTTGTTGCCTTTTGAATTTTGCAAAAATCGATTACATATTGCAGCAATTGAGCACCGTAACCCATTTTTTGTGCAGCGGTTAAAACGGCTAATTTTCTGAACTGGTAAATAGTTCCTTCCTGGAAAAGAGAAACCACGCCGGTTAGTTTATGATCCGCATATAAACCAAAATGAATGCCTTCGAAATCTTCTTTCAGTTTTACAAAATCGAAAGGACGATCAGGATACATCACTTCATGTCTGATGCGCCAGGTGAGCGATGGAAATATTTGTTCTACTTGAACCATTAACTGTATTTAGGCTTATTGCCTTTCGTAATACGGCTAAAATAAAAACAAATGCCGGAATACCTGTCTGATGGATATAATATTTTAGGCTAAACTTGTTTACGAAGGGTTAAATTTTTTCTTTCCATAAAACAGGTAAATTAACATGTTGAGGATTATAATCCCGGTCATGCCATAACAGAAAAGCATCCAGCCACCCTGATCCCACAACCATAAACCCATTGCCGAACCACAGCTTGCCCCAATAAAACTTACGGACATAAAGATTGTATTGAGGCGGTTTCTCGCTTCAGGAATTAAAGTGTAGATACGGGTTTGATTGGTTACGTGGATAGCTTGTTGGGCGATATCAATCAATATAATCCCGATAATGAATAGATATAAATGGTTTCCGGTAAAATAGAAGAAAACAATACTTATAATCTGTAAAATAAAACCCGTCATTAAATTCTTCCGCGGATTGCCTCCATCGCTCAGTTTACCAACCAATGGTGCGGCTAAAGCTCCGGCTGCACCTGCAATGCCAAATAAACCAATCTCCAGGGTTTGAAAGTTAAATGGGGGATTGGCCAAAAATAAAACCATGGTGGTCCAAAAGGCACTAATAATAGCAAATGCTAAAAAATTGATGATGGATGTTTCGCGTAAAACCGGTTGAGTTTTAATGTAGCTAAACATCGAACTCATTAATTCTTTATAATTCCCCTTAAATGTGGGATAGCTTTGAGGGAAACGTTTAGCCATTAAGCCAATCAGAAGTAAACAAATTGCTGCGGCCATATAATAAACTGCTCTCCAGCCCAGCCAAAAGCCAATGCTTCCGCTAACGGCTCTTGAGGCGAGAATACCAACGAGCAAGCCACTCATAATCATGCCAATATTAGCGCCCCGGTTTTCATCGGTACTTAAATTTGCAGCTAAAGGCAAAATAAGTTGCGGAACTATTGAACATGCTCCAATAAGTATACTGGCAATTTCAAGCAATAAAAAGGTTTTGGAAACGGCTGCAATTAATAAAGCGAAAATGGCAAGGGCTGTAATTAAAAGGATTTGCTTTTTGCGTTCAAACATATCACCCAGCGGTACTAAAAGAAACAAACCCAGGGCATAACCAATTTGAGTTAAATAGGTGATACGGCCTGCATAACTTTCGGTTAAGTTAAAATCTTTAGCCACTAAAATAACCAGGGGCTGGCAATAATAAATGTTTGCAACGATAAGGCCCGTGCAAAAGGCCATCAACAATATATCTGTACGCTTTAGCATATAAGATGTAAATATGTAAAATGGATGCCAGAACTAAATTGATGAAATGTAAAAATGTACAATTACTATTATTCAATTCAGAATTTCACCCGTCTTTCATAATTACAAGGGTATATTGCCGTGTTTTTTTCGTGGATTATTAACCACTTTGTTTTCAAGCATTTTAAAGGCACGGATTAATTTTATGCGGGTTTGCGAAGGTTCTATTACTTCATCCACAAAACCACGCTCTGCAGCACGGTATGGATTAGCAAAAATATCAGAATATAACTTTTCTTTTTCAAGCCATTTTTCCTGTGGATCTTCTGCCGAGGTAATCTCTCTTTTAAAGATAATTTCTGCAGCACCTTTAGCGCCCATAACGGCAATTTCAGCACTTGGCCATGCATAATTCATATCCGCACCGATGTGTTTACTATTCATCACATCATAGGCACCGCCATAAGCTTTACGGGTAATTACGGTAATGCGTGGTACTGTAGCTTCGCTAAAGGCGTATAAAAGTTTGGCACCATTGGTTATAATTCCGTTCCATTCCTGATCCGTACCCGGTAAAAAGCCCGGAACATCTTCGAAAACCAGAAGGGGAATGTTAAAACAATCGCAAAAGCGAACAAAACGAGCGGCTTTGGTAGAAGAGTTGCTATCTAAAACGCCAGCAAGATAAGCGGGTTGATTTGCCACAATACCAATACTTCTTCCGGCAAGACGGGCAAAACCCACTACAATGTTTTCAGCGAAATCTTTGTGTACCTCTAAAAAACTTTCCGCATCTGCTACGGCAGAAATTACCTCACGAATATCATAAGGCTGCGACGCATTTTGAGGCATAAATGTGTTTAGTCCCAGTCTGCTTTCATCGGAGTCTTCGTAAGGAAGTATTTCTGCCATTTCCTCACAATTTTGAGGCATGTAGCTCAATAACTTTTTAACATGGTTAATGGCTTCAATTTCATTGGCACAGGCAAAATGCGTTACACCCGATTTTGTAGCATGTGTGCTTGCACCTCCTAATTCTTCAGAGGTTACTTCCTCATGCGTAACTGTTTTAACCACATTCGGGCCTGTTACAAACATATATGAGGTGTTCTCCACCATTAAAATAAAGTCGGTAATTGCCGGAGAATATACGGCTCCGCCAGCACAGGGCCCCATAATTGCAGATAACTGGGGGATAACGCCGGAAGCCTGAACATTGCGGTAAAAAATATCAGCATAACCACCTAAAGAAACTACACCTTCCTGAATACGGGCACCACCACTATCATTTAATCCAATTAACGGAGCTCCATTTTTCATGGCCATTTCCATTAATTTGCAAATCTTTTCGGCATGGGTTTCTGATAATGAACCGCCAAAAATTGTGAAATCCTGAGAAAATACATAAGTTAAACGACCGTTAATGGTTCCATACCCGGTAATTACACCATCTCCAAGATATTTTTCACGCTCCATTCCAAAATCGGTACTGCGGTGGGTAACCATCATTCCAATTTCTTCAAAACTGCCCTCATCCATTAAAAAATGAATACGTTCTCTGGCGGTTAATTTTCCTTTTTTATGTTGACTGTCAATCCGGGCCTGTCCGCCACCAAGATTTGCCTGTTGTATTTTATCTTGTAGTAAAGCTATTTTCTTATCCATGGTTAGATGATATCATTTTTTAAAATTAAAAATTACCAGCGGTATTGCAAGCGTGCCGTAAATACATCATCTCTCAGGTCACGGTCAAATCCTTCAACAATTGTTTTTTCATTCTCCACATGCTCGTTATAAAGTGTAAATTTTAACCTTCCATTTAACTGATAGGTAAGTCCGTAGCCAAATGTGGCATATTTTATATCGCCGGCGGTTGTAAAATTATTTGGCTGACCAATTACAGTTCCGCTAACATTAGTATTCGGATCGTAAACGTCATAAGCTAAAAGTGCAGTAAGCTTTGTTTTCCACAGCTCCTGCGTTAACCAAAAATAATAACCGTTAAAATGTCTTTCATATAAATTTGTAGCCGGCTGCGTGGCAAAACTCTGACTTGCGTAGGGGCCTTTTAAATCAGCAGAACTGGCTACACCCGGTTGTTGCCCTGCAACATATTCAGATTTAAAACTGGTTTTCCCGAAGCTGTTGTCGTACTGAATTTGAAGGTTTGCACCATAGTAGTTACGATTCAGGTAAGAACCTAAAATATTATCATTTGTATTGCCGGTATAACCAGTATTTGTTGCACTGTAATATGTTTTGGTGTTGCTTCTAACATAACCCCTGTATGCAGAGCCGCCAAAGCCTATGTTTAGTTTTTTATTGGCCAAACTGTCAAATTTAAAGGCAATGTTTCCGATAAAATCCTTTTTAGAGTCGTAATCACGGACCGTTAAGCCACTTCCGTTTACAACAGCAAACTCAAGGTTTAGAAACTTCCATTTGTTTTGCGGCTGATAGCCAATTAAAGCACCAAGATCACGCTCACGGGGCATTAAAGTTTGAAACACCCTTGGCCTTTCAGGAAAATCCCTGTAACCAGAAGAATAAACAATAGAATAGCCGAAAGGGCGGTTAAATAAACCTGCTGTTAATTTAAACTCTTTAAATTTTGGTTCACGAAGCTGAATAAAGGCATCCATTAGTTGTACTCCGTTTTGTGTTGCATCAAGTTGAAAAACAATGCTGGTGTATTTGTCCACACGGTCTATTTTTAAACGCCCACGTCTTACAATAAATCTGCTGTCGGAATTGGCAGAAAAATCTCCACCTGAAAATGAAGTAATCCCTGGCGATTGTGCTTTTTGAAATTGTGTTTGCAAATAACCTGTAATGGCAATGTCGTGTGGATCATAAGTAGATGGGGAATTGTTATTTTGTGCATACAATAAAACAGGATAGCACAACACAACTAGCAGCAGTAGTCTCTTCATACCTGCGAAATTAAATCTTTATATTCAATTTATGAGATGTATTATATTACATTTTTTTTACAGCTTTATGCATTGAAAAACCAATTATGGTGTTATTTTTGCAGGCATACGAGTGAAATACAAGTTTATCAATGTTTTTAAGAAAGTATAAATACCTTATTGTTGCAACCTTTATGGGCATCTTCATGGCGAAGATGGGCATATCTGGTGCGCCGGTATTTTTTACAAATGTTGATAAGGAAATTATGAATGCCGTAATTATGCAAATTGAATTAGAGCATGATGGCGGAAAAGATGCAGCCAAGGGTACAGCAAAATTTACCGATTTTAAACTTATCGAAGTAAACTACCCATTGGTATCTTACGAATTTTCTTCAGGACACTTTTCACTTAACAACAGCTTTTTTGAGCATTCAAAAAGATATGTAGATCCATATCATGCCACTGTGCCAACCCCTCCTCCAAATTTTGTCTAATTGTTTTTTGGATTAATCCAAAGAAAATCAGCTTATTTTTTAAGTGATAATAGTATAGTGTGACTAATTTTTTAGGATACTTACCTAATTATCTGTTGATTTTTAATGGATTTCCACGATTTGTTCGTTAAAATTTATTAGATAATCTATATTATTATGCAAAAGAATAAGCCGACTTTTTCAGGTTCGGATGTTAAAAAATATTTTCTTAAAAAGAATTTAAAGAAAGATTTACCTTCAAGTATTGTGGTTTTTCTGGTGGCTTTACCGCTATGTTTAGGTATTGCATTCGCTTCAGGTGCACCACTATTTGCCGGATTAATTGCCGGTATTGTTGGGGGTACAGTAGTTGCCTCTATTAGTGGATCGCAGTTAAGTGTTAGTGGTCCGGCTGCGGGTTTAACGGTTATTGTTTTAGGTGCAATAGCACAATTGGGCAGTTACCAGATTTTTCTCCTTGCAGTTGTACTGGCAGGTATTTTTCAAATGGTTTTGGGGTTAATTAAGGCCGGTACTATTGGTAATTACTTTCCTTCCAGTGTTATCGAGGGCATGCTTGCCGCAATTGGTCTGACACTGATTTTAAAACAGTTACCCCATGCACTTGGTGTCGATTCAGATTTTCCCGGAGACGAAGGTTTTTTTCAAAAAGACAATGAAAACACCTTTTCGGCCATTACCTCTGCATTAAATCATGTAAGTCTTGCTGCAATAGTCATTAGCGTATTATCAATTGCGGTATTAATTTTTTGGCCAAGGTTTAAAAAACTGAGCATAGTGCCCGCACCTTTATTGGTTGTGATACTGGGAGTTGCAGGCAGTTTGATTTTCGCCGGGACAGAATACCAGTTAAGGACTGATCAAATTGTAAGCATTCCTGTGGTTAATGGTTTTGGAGAATTTTTGGGTTTATTTACCATGCCGGATTTTTCTGCGTTGGGGAATCCAAAAGTTTACCTTGTTGCTGCAACCATTGCAGCTGTAGCCAGTTTAGAAACCCTTTTAAGCATTGAAGCGGTTGATAAAATAGATCCTATTAAACGGGTTTCTCCAACTAATAGAGAGTTGGTTGCACAGGGTATTGGAAATATAACCAGTGGTATGCTGGGCGGTATACCTATGACATCGGTTATTGTTAGAAGTTCGGCCAATGTAAACGCAGGTGGAAGAACCAAAATGTCTGCAATTTTTCATGGTGGCTGGCTATTACTTTCATTGCTTTTTATTCCGCAAATCATCAATATGATTCCGCTTTCGTGTTTAGCAGCTGTACTTTTAGTTACAGGTTATAAACTAACCAGAATCAGCTTGTTTAAACACATGTATCACAAAGGCTGGGATCAGTTTGTGCCATTTGTGGTGACTATTGTAGCGGTACTATTAAGCGATTTATTAATTGGTGTGGGGATAGGTATGGCTGTATCTATATTTTACCTGCTTCGTACCAATATGCGTAATCCTTTCTTTTATAAAATTCAGGATGAAGGCGATAAAAAGAACCTCAGGATTAAACTTGCAGAAGAAGTTTCATTTTTAAATAAGGCAGCAATACAAGTTGTTTTAACAAACATACCTAAAGAAACCAATGTGATTATAGATGGTTCAAACTCCAGATATATTGATCCGGATGTTTTAGAAACCATTTTTAATTACAAACACAATGCTTATACAAAGGGAATTATTGTAACCCTGGAGAACATACAAAAACATTATACTGTTCCTAAATTAACAAATAAGATAGTAGAAGAAATTAATAACTAAGAAATTATGTGCGCAAAAACTATAGAAACAAAAGATATAACATACGATAGTTTATTACAGGGAAATAAGGATTGGGTTAAAGATATGCTCGACATCAATCCAGGCTATTTCGATAAATTATCAGCAGGACAAAACCCACCGGTTTTATGGATAGGTTGTTCGGATAGCCGCGTACCTGCAAACCAGATTACCAACACAATGCCGGGCGATATATTTGTACACCGGAACATTGCAAATGTTGTGGTTCATACCGACATGAACATGTTATCTGTTTTAGATTATTCGGTTAATGTTTTAAAAGTAAAACATGTAATTGTTTGCGGTCATTATGGTTGTGGTGGTGTAAAAGCTGCTTTAGGCAATAAACAAGTGGGTATAATTGATAACTGGCTGAGAAATATCAGGGATGTGTACCGCATGCACGACCGCGAAATGGAAACCATGAAAGATCCTGAACAAAAATTTGATCGTTTAGTGGAATTGAATGCTATTGAAGGTGCTGCCAATATAATGAACACTTCTATTGTACAAAGTGCATGGGCAAGCGGACAGGAATTATCTGTACATGCATGGGTTTACAGCTTAAAAACAGGTTTAATAAAAGATTTAAAAGTAACGAGCTCAAGTCTTGAGGATGTTACACCTGCTTTTAAGGTGAGTTAACCCATGCCATCCCATTGATGTATTTTTTTTAGTTCTGAAGTCCCGGTGTATGCCGGGGCTTTTTTTATTTAGTTGTGGGCTAACTTGACAGAAACCTGCTGCAACTGCTTTTCAAATCTATTTTATTGATATATTTTGTGAATTTAATTTGGCGTATTAGTGTTTTGATATTAAACCGAAGAGCAAGCCCAAAAGCATTGCCAATAAATAAAAGCTAGCATATCCTAATACGTAAGCTACAAGTGCTTTCAGATAGCTTGTGGTCTTTTTTCTCTCAAAAAACTGTCCGATTGCCCATGTGCAATATGCAAAGCCAACTATGCCTGCAATTTGCATCAGATGAATTTTGCTTAAACCTTCTGCAATGGCAAAAACTGAAAAAAACAGCATGCCCATTCCCATTACAAAGCATAAAAGGATTAATATTTCGAAAAAATTATAATTATATTTTCTGAAAAATAATTTTAGCCATAAAGCAATAAATGTTCCCATCATAATGTTTGCATAACCATAATGATTTTGTATCCATTCGAAAATTGCACTCGTTGCTGTCCTTTTAGCTTCATCAAACTTAACATAGCCATCTTCCAGGTGAAAGAAGTGATTTATAACGGAGTAAACTAAAGAGGATACAATGATGAAAATAATGGGTTTTACAAGTCTGTTCCTGTTTTCCGATATAAATTCTTTGACACTGTTTCCGGGTCTGACTAATAACTCCTTTATGGTGTAGAAAATTCCTTTTTCGAAATGCAGCACATGCTCAATTTCGTGTTTTATATAATGTCCGTCAATTCTTTTAAGCTTTGCCGGATATCCGCAGTTTGGACAGTAATTTTCTGATAATAATTGGTTGCAGTTTACACAGGCGGTCATTTTTAAGATCTGTTTTGAGTGCGTAATTTAATTTCAGTATTGATGTGGCCTAAATTAATAAAAATTGACAAAACAGCTGGTCTAAAGATTAATTTAACCTTAAGCGATTCTTGTAAAAAAGAAAAAACCCCTGAGCAATCAGAGGTTTTAAGTGGTCGTTCTGAAATAAATTCAGTGGGATGTGTATATAAAAATTAATCTTCTGCTAAAAACGGGTAACGATAATCTGTTGGGGATTCGAAAACCTCTTTAATGGTACGCGGAGAAACCCAACGTAACAAGTTAATCATCGATCCGGCTTTATCGTTAGTGCCCGATCCTCTGGCACCACCAAATGGCTGCTGACCAACTACAGCTCCTGTACATTTATCGTTAATGTAGAAATTACCTGCTGCATTACGTAAAGCATGAGAAGCTTTGTCAATCGCATAACGATCCTGAGCAATTAAAGCACCGGTTAAAGCATAAGGCGATGTGGTATCAATTACTTCTAAAATCTGATCAAAATCTTTGTCTTCATAAACGTAAACTGTTAAAACAGGGCCAAACAATTCTTCACACATCGTAGCGTACTTAGGATCGTCAACCACTAAAACAGTCGGCTCAATAAAATAACCTTTGCTCTTATCGTAATTTCCGCCGGCAATAATCTCCACACCTTTATCTTTTTTAGCCTGATCGATATATTTAGCTAATTTATCAAATGAACGCTCATCAATAACCGCATTAATAAAGTTGCTGAAATCTTCAGTGCCACCCATTTTAAAGGTTGCTAAATCGCGAATCATTAATTCTTTAATGGCAGGCCATAAGCTTTTTGCAATGTAAACACGACTTGCCGCCGAACATTTTTGTCCCTGATATTCGAAGGCACCACGAACGATTGCTGTACTTGCAATATCAACCTGTGCTGAAGGATGAACGAGGATAAAATCTTTACCACCAGTTTCGCCTACAATGCGAGGATATGATTTATATTTATGAATGTTAGTACCAATGGTTTTCCAGATTTCCTGAAATACTTTTGTAGAGCCTGTAAAGTGAATACCGGCAAAATCTGCATGGTTAAAAATTACATTACCAGTTTCCGGTCCGTCAGCATAAACCAAATTAACTACGCCATCAGGTAAACCCGCTTCGCGGAAAATTTCCATTAACAGGTTTGCTGCATAAACTTGTGTGTCGGCAGGTTTCCAAACCACCACGTTACCCATCATTGCTGCCGAAGCAGGTAAATTTGCTGCAATAGCTGTAAAGTTGAAAGGGGTTAACGCAAATACAAAACCTTCTAAGGGGCGTTGTTCTACACGGTTCCAGCTTCCTCTTGGTGATACCGGAGGTTGTTGTTTGTAAATATCAGACATGTAACTTACGTTAAAACGTAAGAAATCAATTAATTCGCAAGCTGCATCAATTTCTGCCTGATAAGCATTTTTGCTTTGGCCAAGCATAGTTGCCGCATTTAATTTATAACGGTATTTGCCGGCAATTAAATCAGCCGCTTTTAAAAAGATGGCCGCTCTGTGTTCCCAGTTTAAATTTTCCCAGTCTTGTTTTGCCGCTAATGCCGCATCAATAGCCTGGTTAATGTGTGTTTTATCGCCAATGCTAAATTGAGCTAAAACATGCTGGTGATCGTGTGGAGGAACAACTTTACCTTTTTTTGAAGTATGCACCGCTTTACCACCGATATACATCGGGATATCCTGCTGATGAGAACGGGCTTCAGCAAGTGCTTCTTTTAAAAGTGCACGTTCTTTGCTACCCGGAGCATAGTTTAAAATAGGTTCGTTTACCGGTGTTGGTACGTTAAAAAATCCTTTAAGCATGATGTTTTAATTATGATTTGCGCAAAGATAATGGTTTTATACATAGCCAATTCTATAAAACTGTCAGAAAATAAAGGCTTAATCAGGACAAACGTTTGATGAATTGATAAAACCGGCCGGTTTTGAACGAAATGACAGAGAATTAAGCAAAATCAGATAAGTTATCGATCGCTTCGTTCTTCCATATTTAAATCGGTATCAAAAGGACTTTTTGTAAACGGATAAATAGATTGTTTTATAAAACCCTTTGGATAAGCGGCCTCATGTACACCCGTTCCGGCAGGCCATGTTTTGCCCGGCAAATAGTAGGTTCCAAATATCATATCAATAAAAGGAAATATGGAGGCAAAGTTGTGCCCATAATATTTAGGATCTTCGCAATGATGCCAATGATGGTATTGCGGTGTCGTAAAAATGTATTTTAACGGACCAAAATTAATCCGGGTATTTGCATGGATCAGTACCGCATGAATGGCAATAAATATGATGTAAACATTAAATACAGTAGGCGAAAAACCTAAAATATATAAAGGAATAAAAGTCATGGCCCGGGTAAAGAAAATATCTATAAAGTGTGTTCTGCTGCCTGCAAGCCAATCCATGTTTTGAGTAGAGTGGTGGATAGAATGAAAACGCCATAAAGCTACACGGGTATGGAAAAAGCGGTGTGCCCAGTATTGAAATAAATCTGTACTAAAAAAAGCAAGGAACAATGCTACTGCAAATGGCAGACTTTGAACCCAAAGATGTACCTTTTCTAAACCCATCCAGCCAAAAAATACAATTGCAGGTTTTTGAGTTACGATACCAAAAAATTGGATAAACAAATGGCTGATTACAAAGTAAGTTAAATCGGTTCTCCATTCTTCATGAAACTTGGTTTGCGATTTGTTCTTCGGAAAAAATAATTCTAAAGGCACAAAAATAGCGACCATTAAAAGCAAGTCTAATATCATCCAGTCCAGCCCAAAATGCCAGCTGCTTTTTGCCACATCAGTACCTCTTACGGTTAAAGCCCCTAATATAATGGCTGTTCCTGTTATAGCTGAGCCAATAAAAGCAAGTTTTATTTTTTTGCTGAGTATTATACTTAATAATGCAAAAAAGAAAGAAGCAATTACGCCAAAAATCATTAAGGCTTCTGCAATAGATTTGGTGTAAACCTCTCTGAATTCGGGGGTAGTTAATTGTTCCGGATACCTGAAGCAGAAAACACTCAGTAATACCAAAACACCTAAAAAAATTGATAAATATCCACTGATTTGGCCCTGGCCAACTTTTAATCTTTTATTCGGTGACATTGAGTTTGTTAGTTTATACAAAGCAATAATAATAAAAATAAATTAAATGTGTTTTTTCAGAAAGCAAACTATTTTAATTGTTTCAAGGTTCAATTATAAGGTATTGATAGCGCATGCCTTTCTTTTTTAAATAATCTGTATTTTTGAAACACCGTATGCTAATTAAATATTTACGCCTTTTCCTTTTTCCTTTTTCTATCCTCTACGGTATGGCCGTCATCCTTAGAAAGAAGCTTTACGACTGGAAAATTATTCCTTCAACAAAATTTAATCTGCCGGTGATTTGTGTCGGTAATCTTGCTGTTGGAGGCTCCGGTAAAACGCCTGCAACCGAATATCTTGTTCGTTTGCTGACTGATTATAAAGTAGCCATTTTAAGTCGCGGATACGGAAGAAAAACTAGCGGTTTTATACTTGCTGATGAAAACGCAACTGCTGAAAGTATAGGCGATGAGCCATTGCAGTATTATAAAAAATTTAAACAAGTTACAGTTGCCGTTTGTGAAGACAGGGTAGCCGGAATCAATCAATTACAGGATCATCATGATGTTATTATTTTAGATGATGCTTTTCAGCATAGAAAGGTGACAGCTGGTTTTAATATTTTGCTGTTCGAATTTAGTAAACTGGGTAAATTTCAGTTTTTGCTTCCGGCCGGAAATTTAAGAGATGTTTTCTCTTCGCGTAAAAGAGCAGATGTATTATTGGTGACGAAATCTCCCATACCTTTATCACACATGGCGCAGCAGGCATCTGTAAATGAATTGCAGCCAAATAACAATCAGCCTGTATTGCATTCTTACTTAAAATACGGTGATTTAAAAGGTTTGTATAAGAATGAAAAACGTAATCTGGATTCGGTTAAAAATGCTGATATTTATCTTTTAACCGGAATTGCAAACCCCGAACCATTAATTGAAGAATTAAAAAAATATACAGATTCAATTCATCACCATCGTTATCCAGACCATTATGCATTTAGTTTGGACGATATAAAAAAGTTGAAAACAGATTATGAAACCGGTAAGCGAAAAGAAAAAATCATCATCACAACAGAAAAGGATAGTCAACGTTTAAAAGCTATCGGATTTGAAGATTTACTGGTAAATTTACCGGCATATTATTTACCCATTGAGGTTGATTTATTTGAAAAGGATAAAATTAACTTTGATGAACTTATTTTAAACTATGTTAAGAGCAATAGAAGAAACCGTTGAATATATAAAACGTAAAACTGAAAATTTTAAACCAGAAATAGGCATTATTTTAGGCACCGGTTTAGGTGGCCTGGTTAAAGAAATAGAAGTAGAACATCAGCTGATGTATTCTAATATCCCAAATTTTCCAATTTCAACCCTCGAATTTCATAGCGGTAAACTGATTCTTGGAACTTTAAACGGGAAAAAAATAATTGCTATGCAGGGCCGTTTGCATTATTACGAAGGTTATAGCATGCAACAAATTACCTTTCCGGTAAGGGTAATGAAAGGTTTAGGCATTGAAAGTTTAATTGTTTCAAATGCTGCGGGTTCTTTAAATCCTGAATTTAAAAAGGGCGACTTAATGATTATCGAAGATCATATTAACTTGCAGCCTGATAACCCATTAAGAGGCTTAATAGAAAGCGAATTGGGACCACGTTTTCCGGATATGAGTGAGCCTTATAAACGTTCTATCATTTCAAAGGCCATCGAAATTGCCAAAACTGTTGATGTAAAATGCCACAAAGGGGTATATGTAGCGGTTTCCGGCCCGAATTTAGAAACAAAGGCAGAATATAAATATTTACGCTTAATCGGTGCCGATGCTGTTGGCATGAGTACTGTGCCTGAAGTGATTGTAGCAAACCATGCAGGTTTACCTGTTTTTGCAATTTCTGTGTTAACGGATGAAGGTTTCCCTGAAGAATTGAAACCTTTTAACCTGGATGAGATTTTGGAGGCTGCAGCAAAGGCAGAACCTAAAATGACTAAAATTTTAACGCAGCTAATTTCTGAGTTATAACATGGGGCACTTGTTTAAAATCTGTTTTTTTGTTTTGCTGTGCATCGGGCTGAATAGTGTTTATGCGCAGGATTTAAAAACAGATATTGGTAATAATAAAGAAGCTGATTCTATCCGTAAAAAACTGGATGGTAATAAAGATAGTGTTGTTTATACAGCTAAATTTATCCGTTTTACTAAATTATCTCTTGCAAAAGACAGCATTATTTTGTTGCCGCTGGATACATCAACCGTAGGTATCCAAAATTATAGCCCGTTATTGCAGCCAAAACACCCAACTATAAATAATGGTAATATGGGGTTGGCGGCAAGACCTTTATTGTACGAGCCCAGTAAAAGAATCGGTTTTGATGAGGGATACCATTCTTTAGATTATTATGCTTTAACGCCTGAAGATATTATTTACTACCAAGCAAGAGCACCTTATACCAGTTTGTATTTTATCAGTGCCGGCCAAAAAGAGCAGCTTTTTAAAGCTACGCATAGTCAAAATCTAAAGAAAAACTGGAATGCGGGGGTAAATTTTAACCGCGGAGATTCCCGTGGGTTTTATTCCAGACAGCGTGGTGATAATTTAAATGTAGCCATATTTACCTGGTATCAATCTCCAAATAAACGGTATAATTTATGGGCGTCGGCTATATATAACACCATGCGGGCTTATGAAAATGGTTCGGTGGCGCAAGACACTATTTTTTCGCCCAGGTACCAGAAAATCAGTCGTGATGCAGAACAGGTAAATTTAACAACAGCCAGAAACCTGTACCGTAAAAATACTTTGTTTTTAAAGCAAACTTACTACGTTGGTCGTATTGATTCTTCTTTAACGGCCAATAACTCGGTTTTACCAACCAATAAAATAACTTATACCGTTGAGTATAACAGCAATGGATATGACTTTAGTAAAAACGAGGCTGATAATCATGTTGCTTTGCCTGCCGCTTTAATTCGCGATACTAATCTTGCTGATGCAGCAAGTTATACAAATGATTCAACGCATGTTAGCCGGATTAAAAATGAATTTATTTATAGTTTCTTTTTACGACCGAAAAATTCATCAGTTATCAAAAATGAGTTAAAAATAGATGCCGGAATCAGACACGAATATTATCAGTATCAAGCCCTGGGCTTTAGGAGCAACAGAACTTTATATGAAGATCTTGATTTCTCTTTTCAGAACATTACAGTTTTAGGTTCCTTAGGCTACAGGTTTACAGGCAATATTGACCTTAATGTAGATGTACAGCAGATTTTTCAAGGCAGAAATGCAGGAGATTTTCTTTATGAAGCAAAAAGTAATGTTTTGTTGAGTAAATCTATTGGCCGCATTGTTTTGGGCGCTTATCTGCAAAACCAATCGCCATCAGAACTTTTTAACCATTACAATGGAAACCACTATAAATGGGATAATAACTTCGAAAACACTAAGGTTGCTAATTTATCTTTCAATTATATTAATGATAAGCTTGGAATTGATGCCGGTGCAAAGTATTTCTTAACCACTAATTATTTATATTTTGGAGTGAGTGGAAATAATACCATTGTACCCACCCAGGAAAGTGGCGATATTAGTTTAATCCGCTTAGATATTTCTAAAAAATGGAGGTTCGGTAAATTTGTTGTCGAAAATTATCTCGCTTATCAGAAAACAGATAAACAGGACATATTAAGAACACCGGATTTTTACACCTGCAACAGTTTTTACTTAGATCAAACCTTTTTTAAGGTGTTAAAAGCCAATATTGGTTTTGATGTAAGATATAATACTGAATATGCAAATTATTCATATTCGCCGGCAACAGCTCAATTTTACATTCGCGACAATACCATTATGAAATCTACACCAATAGTAGATGTTTACATTAAGGCAAATTTAAAACGGGCAAACCTGTTTGTTAAGTATGATTACGTAAATCAGGGCTTATTTAGTCCTGGATATTATACGGTTAAACGTTACCCAATGCAAGATGCATTATTGAAATTTGGAGTAACTTGGAACTTCTACGATTAATAAAAATTTAAGGCACAAAAAAAGTCCCGATGCAAATCGGGACTTTTTTTATGTGGCTACAATTAGAATGAATAACCAACTGAGAAACCTAATACACGGTTAGTTAATTTGTTATCATCAACTCTGCTATCTTTAGGAATCAAGTTTGAAAGCCCTAAACCATAGTTAGCACCTACAGTAAATCCTGAATTTAATCTATAAGCTAAACCAAAGTTTGCACCAAATTCAGTACTGCTTGCATCTTTATCACTTGAACTACCAAATTTTAAATCATTTTCAGATGAACTATTACCCGCTGCATTGGTTCCGGTAGTTGTTGATTCAATTTTGTTTTTACCAGAAATATTGAATCCAATGTAAGGACCTGCACTAATTTGAACGGCTCCTGCATCACCAGTAGGGATACGGAAAACTGCATTAATCGGCACTTCAATTACCATCAAATTTGTTTTAACAGCGTTTGTAGTGGTTAAATTACCCACTGTAGTTGTTTGTTCAAACTTTGCACCTTTGTTTTGTAACGAGATTCCTGGTTGAATAAAGAAGTTATTTCCAACACCAAAATCACCATAACCCGTAATGTTAAAGCCAACATTATCTTTAACATTGTTATTGTAATCAGTAGCACCGTCTCCGCTTGCATGGAATCTAGAAAGGTTAACACCTGCTTTTAATCCAAATCTAGCCGTTTCGCCAGTCATTTTTGTTTGTGCAAATGCACCCGTTGATAATAGTAACACACTTGCACCAATAAGTAACTTTTTCATAATATTTTTCTTTTATAATATTCTTGTTTAAAATTCCCGGTTTTTTATAATCCGGGTTGTTAATTACAAGCCCCAGTTCCAAAAGCTGTGCCAAAGTATTATTTGTGTTACGATTTTAGGTGGTAAAAGGTTGTTTTACAGCGGTTTCTTGGTGGTGATTAAGGCTGTTCGGTTTGTGAAATGCTAAATTCATATGGTGTTTTGTTTTGTATACATAAAAGGAATAATACCACGTATTGAACTTAAAACAAAGCATAATTTTATTTATAAAACAGGAATTAAATCAGATTTATGTTTTCTGAGGTTTCTTTTTTGCCGCAGGGAACAGCACATTATTTAATATTAAACGATAACCCGGAGAATTTGGATGCAAATTTAAATCTGTAGGTGGATCGCCAACGGCATGTTGATAATCTTCAGGATCATGACCGCCATAAAAAGTAAATTGTCCTTTTCCAATTTCTCCATGCAGGTATCTCACTTCTGCTGCACCTTTGTTTTCGCCTAAAACAGTGACACTGGTTTTAACCAGGTTCTTTCTAAAGGCAGTAGTTTGGCCCATAAAACCTTTAATAACCTTATCATGGTTTTGCGTAAGCATGGTTGGTACTAAATCCCATTTGGCGGAGAAATCAAAGAGCGTGAAGTAATCGTTACTTTCATTAAGGGGCCTGTTTTGAGTCACGTCAATATCCGAAAATTCATAATTCATCGGGTTATTATCCAGCTTAAAGTTCTGAAAAGCCAATGCCTTATTATAATCCAATTTGGATTGGGCATCCGGATCTGCAGCATCCCCATCAAACATAGCAGCGCAAATATCTACACCTTCTGCAGCCAGGGCAATATCAAAACTATCTGTACCGGAGCACATAGCAAATAAAAATCCGCCTCCGGCACAATATTCTTTAATGTGTTTGGCTACAGCGAGTTTCATTTCTGAAACTTTTTTATAACCTAGTCTTTTGGCCATACTCTCCTGGTTTTTTACATCTTCCTGGTACCAGTTTGCATACCTGAAAGTTGACCAGAAGCGTCCATATTGACCAGTGAAATCTTCATGGTGAAGGTGTAACCAATCATACTTGTTTAGTTTATCCTGTAAAATATCATCATCGTAAATCACATCATAAGGAATTTCGGCATAGGTAAGTACAAGTGTTACAGCATCATCCCAGGGTAATTTACTTTTTGGAGAATAAACGGCAATTTTTGGAGTTTTTTCCAGTTTAACCATTTCCATGTTAACCGAAGGATCGCTGATTTCATTTAATAAGTTTACAACTTTTCCATCTGCCAGAACTTCGTAAGAAACGCCTCTTATTTTGCATTCATCCTCTACAGTTTTGTTGTATTTGATTAAAAAACTTCCGCCACGATAATTTAGAAGCCAATCTACTTCCACCTGCTTACTAATAGTCCAGTAAGCTATGCCGTAGGCTTTTAGATGATTCTTCTGATCTTCATCCATATAAATTAACAGAGAAGAAGCTTTAACCAAAAAGCTGCACAGGAGAAGCGCCAGCAGGATATAATATTTTTTTCTCAAAACCTTATTCACTTAAAACACTAAAATACCGCATTTAAACTGTTTAGAAAAATTTAATGATGTTATAAGTTATACAATTTTGTTATTTTTGCCTTTTATGTGTAAAAACAATTGTTTTCATGAAAACAATTAATATTTAAAAATTGATATGAGTAAAGCTATAATAAAAACAGAAAAAGGCGATATGACCGTAGAATTCTACGAAAATGATGCGCCAAAAGCAGTTGCAAACTTTAAAAAATTAGCTAAAGAAGGCTTTTATGATGGAATAGCTTTCCACCGTGTAATTCCTAACTTTATGGTTCAGGGTGGTTGCCCTAACTCAAAAGATCCGGCTAAAGCACACCTTGCAGGAACAGGTGGCCCGGGTTATAAAATAGATTGTGAATTAGATGGCGAAAATCAATATCACGATCGTGGCGTTTTATCTATGGCTCATGCAGGTCGTAATACCGGTGGCTCACAGTTTTTTATCTGCCACAGCAGAACAAATACGGCTCACCTAGATCGTAACCATACCTGCTTTGGTAAAGTGATTGAAAATGTTGATGTTGTTGACGATATTCGTCAGGGCGATAAGATTTTAGCAATCGAAGTATTAGAAGATTAAAAAATGCGTCAGGCTTTTGGCTAGCAATCTTTTTGCTTCAAACCAATTGCTAAACGCTTAAAAATTTATATATGAATTTAAGAGGAATTGTTGCCGTATCTGGCAGACCGGGTTTATTTAAACTGGTAGGACAAAATAAAGTAGGCTATATTTTGGAGAGCTTAGATGCTCAAAAAGTTAAGATTGTAGCCAACATCACCAACACAAAATTAGCTTCATTAGAAGATATTACCGTGTATGGCGAAGATGAAGAAATTAAACTGGTGGATATTTTTACTAAAATATCAGCAAAAGGAACTACACCTGATGTAAAGGCTGATACCGCTACTTTGCGTACTTATTTTAATGAGGTAGCGCCAGGACATGATGAAGAAAAAGTTTATGCTTCAGACATGAAAAAAATTATTACCTGGTATAGCTTAATTAAAGATTTACCTTTATTTAAAGAAGATACTCCTGATACTCCGGGAACAGCTGCTGAGATTAAACTATCAGAAGAGAAAGCTGCCGAAGATAAAAAGCAAAAAAATACAGGTTCAAAAGCGGCTAGTGCTAAAGCAACAACAAAAACTTCGGCACCTGCTAAAAAAGCAAGTATGACCAGTAAAAAAGGCGTTTAAGCTTTTGTTTTATAAAGCAAAAAACACCGTGCAATTTTTGTACGGTGTTTTTTTATGGTCAATTTTTTGTGAAAACTCCTGTGTATTAAGAGAAATAATAAATCAGGATCACAATTATTGCTGATACGATTAAGCTAATCCAAAGGTATTTGTCATTTCCCCGTTGGTTACTTTTAAATCTATAATTCCGTTTATATTTATCCAGTAACATAATTTCCTTTATTTTAATGATGATCTAATCCGGTTAATTCCATATTTGCAAATACATTTTTTAACTGCAAATTTCCATTTCTTTTGCACTAAGCGTGGTGATAGGGCTCACCTTTCAATATACTAAATCCTCTGTACAATTGTTCTACAAAAAATAAACGAATCATCTGGTGAGAAAAGGTCATATCCGAAAGCGAAATTAAGCCATTGGCCCTTTTGTAAATACTTTCATCAAAACCATAGGGGCCACCGATGATAAATATAAGGTGCTGTACACTACCCACCATTTGTTTATTTAAATATGCAGAAAATGCAACAGAAGTATATTTTTTGCCTTTTTCATCTAATAAAATTACAACATCGCCATTGTTAATTTGTTTGTGCAAAAGCTCTGCTTCTTTAGCTTTTTGCTGAGCTTCTGATAAATTTTTAACGTTTTTTACATCCGGTATAGCCAAAAAATTAAAGTTAATATAATGTTTTAGCCGATTGATGTATTTATCAATACCTTCAATTAAATATTTGTCTTCGGTTTTACCTATTGCAATCAGGGTAATCTTCATTTAATATTTTACCTATATTTATCGTTTTTGAGACTTCAAATATAATGTTAAAAACACAACAAGAAATATTATCAGGTTACACCCAAACAATTAATGATTTAACCAGCCAAATCAGTCAAACTAAAAAAAGAATAGACCAGCTTTCGTTTATGCGTATTGGTTTGTTCCTGGCAGAAATACTTTTCTTTGTTTTGCTGCTTAATTCAGCAGATGACATTTGGCGGCCGGTTATTTATTTTGCTTTAATGTTACCCGTAGTTGGTTTTATAATTATTGTGCGCAAGCAAAGTGCACTGGATCGTGAGGTTGATTACCGGAAACAGCTTTTGTGGGTTTACCAAAACGAAAGTAACCTGATGAATGGTCTGGAAAATGGCTATGATCATGGAAGTAACTTCGGGTCAGAGCAACACATTTATACATCCGATCTCGATATTTTTGGACGCTCATCGCTATTTGCAAAAGTCAACCGTTGTTATAGTAAAAATGGTAATGCCTTACTGGCTCGAAATTTAGCAGCAGCTAATCCGGTAGCGGTTATTTCACAAAGACAAGAGGCCGTGAAAGAACTGGTTGAGCAAATTGAGGAAACCTTTGCATTCAGGGCCAATTTGCATGGACACGATATTGAAAAAATAGAGCAGATTAAACAACAGCTTAAAAGTCAGTTGGGAGAACAATTACTTTTTACCCGCTCTAAATTTTTGAAGTTTTACGTTCTTTTAGCTCCTTTTATTTCCATCTCGCTAATTCTGCTGGGTTTATTGGTAAGTGATGTATACTGGAAATTTTTAACCGCGTTTTTTATCATCAATACAGGCTGGAACATTTTAATAAACTCAAAGGTTACTAAAGTGTTTTATTGCTTTGGTGGAGGATTTACGCTTTTAAACGACTATGCTTCGGCAATCCGCTGGACAGAACACCAAAACTGGAAAAGTGCTTATATATTAAACTTGTTTACTTCAAAAATTCAGGTCAGCAAAAGAATAAAAGACCTTTCTGTTATTATTAAGAACTTTGATGCCCGGCTTAATATTTTAGTAGGAGGTATTTTAAATGCACTTTTTATGTGGGATTTAAGGTGTTGCATTAGTCTGGACCGATGGCATCAAAACTCATCCTATGATGTAATTGCGGCACTTAACCGGATAGGAGATTTTGAAGAGTTGATTTCTTTTGCTACGCTTACTTATAATCAGCCAGACTGGGTTTTTCCGGTAGTGAGTGAAAAGTTTAAACTGGAAGGCAAAGCAATTGGTCACCCACTAATTGCTGATAAATTAAGGGTTTCGAACGATTTTAATTTAGAAGAACAACCTACCGTTGATATTGTAACGGGCTCTAATATGGCTGGTAAAAGTACTTTTCTACGCACTTTGGGTATTAATATGGTTCTCGCCTATGCGGGAGCCCCCGTTTGCGCAAAAGAAATGACCTTATCTGTTTTTGTAATTAATACTTATATGCGGATTATAGATTCGTTAAACGAAAGTACTTCTACATTTAAGGCTGAATTAAACCGGCTTAAGATGATTTTGGACAACATTGTTCGGGATAAAACCACCTTTGTTTTAATTGATGAAATGTTGAGAGGGACCAACAGTCGCGATAAATACCTGGGATCTAAAGTTTTTGTAGAAAAATTAATTGCAGAAAAAACTCCGGCACTTTTTGCAACCCATGATTTACAACTTGCCGACTTAAAAGAAACTCATCCGGACACGCTAAGAAATTTCCACTTCGATATTCAAATTATGGAAGGCGAAATGAAATTTGATTATAAACTGAAACAAGGGCCTTGTAAAACTTTCAATGCAGCCATACTGTTAAAAGAAATAGGACTAACTTTAAATTAGTCCATTAAATCTGAGTACCTCATTTTGCTTAAATTGTTAATGGTTAGTTAATATTAAAGTTGCAACTTAAGCCGGGCAATTTCTATTATGGTAAAATCGATTGATTTTGGAGCTGATTTTTTATGGGGAGTGGCTGCCGCGGCAACACAAATAGAAGGTGCAGCGAATACTTACGGAAAAGGGGCATCTATTTGGGATACTTTTTCTGCAAGGAGCGGGAAAATCAAAAAAGGGCACAAGCCTGATGTAGCCTGTGATTTTTACCACCGGTACAAGGAAGATATTGCACTGGTTAAGCTTTTAGGGTTCAAAGTTTTTAGATTTTCAATTGCATGGTCCAGAATTTTACCCACTGGCAGGGGAGATATAAACCCTGAAGGCATTCGTTTCTATCACCATGTAATTGATGAGTGTTTAAAGCAGGGAATAGTGCCTTACATTACTTTATACCACTGGGATTTGCCGCAGGCTTTAGAAGATGAAGGCGGGTGGACAAGTTTTAGCATTAACGCAGCTTTTAATGGCTTTGTAAGCATTTGCGCATTGGAGTATGGGGATAAAGTTAAAAACTGGATTGTATTGAACGAACCTTTTGGATTTACCTCACTGGGTTATATGCTAGGCATTCATGCGCCTGGAAAAACGGGATTAAGCAATTTCTTTTCTGCTGCCTTGCATACGGCGATTGCACAGGCCGAAGGCGGTAAAATTTTACGTGCTGAAATTAGTAAAGCAAATATTGGAACCACTTATTCCTGTTCAGAAGTGATTCCGAATACACAAAGTGAACAGGATGTTTTAGCCGCAAAACGAATTGATTGTTTAATTAACCGTCTTTTTATTGAACCAGCCTTAGGAATGGGCTTTCCGACAGCAGACTGGGATGTGCTGGAGAAATTTCAGATTGAATACGGTACCTGGCGACAAACTGAACGCTTAAAATTTGACTTCGATTTTATAGGTCTGCAAAATTATTTCCCCCTAACCGTAAAATACAATGCTTTTATTCCGGTTATCCAGGCCTGGGAAGTAAAAGCCAAAAGCCGGAAGAAACCACATACCGCAATGGGCTGGGAAATTAATGCCAATAGCTTTTATAATATTGTAAAGCAATTTGCCAGCTACCCGGGTGTCAAAAATATTATGATTACTGAAAATGGGGCTGCTTATCACGATAAATTAATAAATGGAAAGGTAGAGGATGAAGAAAGGATAGCCTATTTTAAACTTTACCTGGAAGCTTTGCTTAAAGCTAAAAAAGAAGGATTAAATATAACCGGCTATATGGCCTGGACTTTAATGGATAATTTTGAATGGGCTGAGGGTTTTAATGCACGTTTCGGGCTGATTTATAATGATTTTAAAACCCAGCACAGAACGATAAAGGATTCTGGATATTGGTGGCAAAAGTTTTTGAAACCGTAATTTGTAGCGTTTTACTGCTGTGTTTCGTTTTACGTTTAAATTAAAGACTAACCAATGAAAACAAATTCAATTAAAAGCAGTGCACTTATTTTATTCGTAATTACTTTGTTTACCTTTTCCGGTTGTAAAGACAATAACTTTCTTCCTTCCACTAGGGATGCGGATGAAAAAGAATTAAAAACCTTATTAGATGAAATTCAGAAAATGTCTGCTGCAGAAACTTGTACAAATTCTTCAGAATGGAAATTTGTACCAATTGGAAGTCAGGCATGTGGTGGAACTATAGGATTTATTCCTTATTCAGTAAAAATAAATACTGATCAATTTTTACAAAAAGTAGAAGTTTACACCAATAAACAAAAAGCTTTTATTGCAAAATATAAAGTAGTTTCAACCTGTGCGATAATTCTTCCGCCAAAAGGTGTTGAATGTATTGATGGCAAACCAAAATTAATTTACTAATATTTTTTACCCCTGTCCGCATAAAAAAATCCCGTTCTGATTTTACTCAAAACGGGATTTTCTTTGGCTTTTGATTTTCAGAATTTATGCCTGAGCTGCTTTAGCTGCAGCATCTCTTCTGATAATGTTTAATGCGCCACCTGCTACAAACCACTCAATTTGTTGAGCATTGTAACTGTGGTTTACATTAAATTGTTCCTGAGTACCATCAGCATGGTGTAATACTAACGTTAATGGTTTATCTGGTGCAAACGTTGTTAAGCCTAAAATATCGATTGTATCATCCTCAAGGATTTTATCGTAATCGTCTTTATCCGCAAATGTTAAGCCCAGCATACCTTGCTTTTTAAGGTTGGTTTCGTGAATACGGGCAAAAGATTTTACCAATACCGCACGAACGCCTAAGTGACGGGGCTCCATTGCTGCATGCTCACGTGATGAACCTTCACCATAGTTTTCATCTCCAACTACAATTGAACCGATACCTGCAGCTTTGTAATCACGCTGAGTAGCCGGAACAGGACCATATTCGCCTGTTAATTCATTTTTAACGTTATCTGTTTTATCGTTAAAGTAGTTAACGGCACCAATAAGCATGTTATTGGAAATGTTATCTAAGTGACCACGGAATTTTAACCATGGACCGGCCATAGAGATGTGATCTGTTGTACACTTACCTTTAGCTTTAATTAATAGTTTTAAGTCTTTAAGGTCAGTACCTTCCCAAGGTTTAAAAGGATCTAATAATTGTAAACGGTGCGAAGTTGGAGATACCAGAACTTCAACCGATGAACCATCAGCGGCTGGCGCCTGGAAACCAGCATCCTCAACTGCGAAACCTTTTGTAGGTAATTCATCGCCTGTTGGTGGATCTAATTTAACCTGCTCACCTTTATCATTTGTTAAAGTATCTGTTAAAGGGTTAAAAGCAAGGTTACCTGAAATAGCAATTGCAGCAACCATTTCTGGCGAAGCTACAAAAGCAAAAGTATTCGGGTTACCATCGGCACGTTTAGCAAAGTTTCTGTTAAACGAGTGTACAATTGTATTTTTTTCTGCTTTCTCTGCACCAACGCGATCCCACATACCAATACATGGTCCGCAGGCATTAGTGAAGATGGTTGCATTTAAATCTTCGAAAGTTTTTAAGAAACCATCACGGTTTGCTGTATAACGAACTTGCTCAGAACCTGGGTTAATACCAAAATCCGCTTTGGTTACCAAACCTTTTGCAATGGCCTGGTTAGCAATTGATGCTGCTCTTGATAAATCTTCATAAGAAGAGTTGGTACAAGAACCAATTAATCCCCATTCTACTTTTAAAGGCCACCCGTTTTTCTCAGCTTCAACTTTCATTTGAGAAACAGGAGTTGCCAAATCTGGTGTAAAAGGGCCGTTTAAATAAGGTTCTAATTCATCAAGATTAATTTCTATAACCTGATCGAAGTAACTTTCAGGATCGGCATAAACGGCGTCATCGCCAGTTAAATGTTCTTTTATTTTGTTTGCTTCATCAGCCACTTCGTTTCTGCCTGTAGCGCGTAAATAACGCTCCATGCTTTCATCGTAACCAAATGTAGATGTTGTTGCACCAATTTCAGCACCCATATTACAAATGGTGCCTTTACCCGTACAGCTCATAGAAGTAGCGCCATCACCAAAATATTCTACAATTGCACCAGTACCACCTTTTACAGTTAAAATACCCGCAACTTTAAGAATAACATCTTTAGCAGCAGTCCAGCCATTTAATTTACCGGTTAATTTAACACCGATTAATTTAGGGAATTTTAGTTCCCATGGCAATCCGGCCATTACATCACAGGCATCAGCACCCCCAACACCAATGGCAACCATACCCAAACCACCTGCGTTTACCGTGTGAGAGTCGGTACCGATCATCATTCCACCCGGGAAAGCATAATTTTCTAAAACAACCTGGTGAATAATACCTGCTCCTGGTTTCCAGAAACCAATACCATATTTATTTGATACAGATGATAAGAAATCAAAAACTTCTTTACTTTCTGTTTTTGCATGAGGAAGATCTATCGCAGCACCTTCTTTAGCTGTAATTAAGTGATCGCAGTGTACTGTTGAAGGAACTGCAACTTGTGGGCGGCCAGCCTGCATAAATTGCAAAAGAGCCATTTGAGCCGTAGCATCCTGCATAGCTACACGATCCGGAGCAAAATCTACATAATCCGTTCCACGGGTAAATGCTGTTTTTGGATCGCCATCCCAAAGGTGTGCGTATAATATTTTTTCAGATAGTGTTAAAGGTCTGCCAACTACTTTACGAGCTGCATCAACGCGGCTGCCGAAGTTTGCATAAACCTTTTTAATCATGTCTATATCAAAAGCCATCGATTTTATTGGTTAAAAGGTAATACTTCTATTCTATTAGCTGCGAATTTACAAAAAAAATATCCCTATAGCCGTCATACTTACATCATTGTATTATTTGGAAGAATTCTAAATAAACTGCAATTCCAAATGCATCCGGCAAAAGCAAGGATAATGTGCGGTAACGAACAACTGTGTTCATTTTTGAACAGTTAGCAGGCCTTAGTTTTTATAAAAAGCTTGTTGCTTAAATCATTAAAGCAACACTTGTTTTTTGGCATAACGATGGCTGAATTACAGTGATGAAAACTGAAAACCTTTTTCCGAAAAATATTCAAGCACCTTTGGTAAGGCATATTCCAGCCTGTCAAAAGCCTTTAAACTGTCGTGAAAAACAATGATTGATCCATTCCTGACATTTTTAATTACGTTTTGATAGCATTTTTCTGGCGCAAGATTGATATCGAAATCGCCACTCAAAACGTCCCACATAACGATGTTGAGTCTTGAATCCTGAGTCTTGAGTTTGGAATCAGACTTTAGACTAAAAACTAAGGATTGAAGACTTTTGATCTGACTTTTTTTAATTCTGCCATAAGGTGGGCGGAATAAATGAGTTTGTGTAATTTCCTGACACTGGATTGCATTCTTAATATAAGTGTCATCATCGGTTTTCCAGCCTTTAAGGTGGTTAAAGGTATGATTTCCGATAACATGCCCGTCGTTTTTTACACGTTCAAAAACTTCAGGGTGTTTTACAATATTATCGCCAATGCAAAAAAAAGTTGCTTTTGCGTTAAAAGCTTTTAAAGTTTTTAAAACAAAATCTGTAACATTGGGTATAGGTCCATCGTCAAAGGTTAAATAAATAACTTTTTCAGAGCGGGACTTATTCCATATTAACGATGGATAATACCATTTAAGCAGAAGCGGTGATTTGATCAGGTACATTTTAACCTCAAAGTTAGTAATTGCCTGTACAGATTGAAATTATTAAAGTTGTTTATATAGATTTGAAACAAATTATGAAAATGTTTACCAAAAATAAATTTTTAACCGGATCTGCATTATTGGCGGCCTTATGCTTTGCTCAGAGCGTTAGTGCCCAGGAAGTTATAAGTTTGCAGCAGGCTGTAGATAATACGCTGAAAAATAACCTGCAAATTAAACAGGCACAATTTAGTGCTGCATTAAGCGAAGAAAACTTAACCCAATCTAAATTTGCATTATATCCAAATTTAAATGCGAGTATAAATCCAAATCTAACTTTCGGTCGTGGTTTGGATCAAACTACTTTCCAGGTTACCAATCAAACCTCATTGTACACCAGTGGTAATTTAAGTACTAATGTGGATTTATTTCAGGGCTTTTCAAAAATTAATCAAATCAGACAGAACAAAACCCTTCTGGAAGCCGAAAAAAGTAATGTAGAAAAGATAAAAAACGATTTGATTTTAAATGTGGTTACCGCTTATCTTCAGGTATTGTATAACACTGATTTGGAAAGAGCGTCTAAAGAACAATTGGATATTGCCAATAAAACCTTAACCAGAGAAAATGCTTTGCTTGATGCAGGTAACAAAACACTGGCAGATGTTTCTCAGGCAAAATCGCAGGTTGCAACAGCAGAGTTAAATTTAACGAATGCTCAAAATGCACTTTCTATTTCGTATTTAACCCTTGGGCAGTTAATGGAAATGCAACCCAATCAAAAATTTGTTGTTCAGGCACCATTAATTGATAATGTTAAAGCCGTTCCGGCAACTGCAAGCGCTGAAGAAATTTATAACAGTGCATTAAATATTTTTCCAGATGTTAAACTGGCAAGCTTAAGATCGCTGGCTGCTAAACAAGCTATTGCGGTAGCTAAAGGTGGTTATTCTCCTTCATTAAGTTTAGGTGCGGGTATAAATACCTCTTACTCTTATCAGTTTAATTATAATGGGCAAACGCCTCAGTCTTCTTTTGCAGATCAGATAAATCAGCGTTTGGGTCAAAGTATTGGTATGAGTTTGCAAATTCCTATTTTTAATGGGTTTACTGCCCGTTCAAACGTTCGCAGAGCAAAAATAACTTACCAAAATACCTTAACACAAGAGCAGCTTGCAAAAAACAACTTGAACAAAGTTATCTTTCAGGCTACAACGGATTTAAAAGCTGCGCAAAGCAGATATAGTTCAACACAAAATGCTTTTAATGCACAAAAAGATGCTTTTTATGTTGTAGAACAAAGATATAATGTGGGTTTAGTAAACTCATTGGATTATACAACATCACAAACCAATAGAAATAAGGCTGAAATAGATTTTATCCAGGCCAAATATGATCTTTTATTCAGGGCTAAAGTAATTGACTATTACCTGGGTAAGCCAATTACATTTTAATAAATCAAAAACAATACAATAAATTATGAAACTGAAGCACATTATTATTACCATAGTTGTTATTCTGCTTATTCTGGTTGGATTAAGAATGGCTGGCGTTATTGGCGGAGATAAAACCGAGAAAGTAACAACAGAAAAAGCATCTGATAAAACTGTTGTAGAAACGGTAACAGCAAGTGGTAAGATACAACCAGAAACCGAAGTGAAATTAAGTTCCGAGGTGTCTGGTGAGGTGGTTGAATTAAAAGTGAAAGAAGGCGATGTTGTTAAAGCCGGACAATTACTTTGTAAAGTTAGACCAGATGTGTTGCAATCAGGTTACGAAAGAACTGTTGCAACCTATAATGCTCAAAAAGCAAGTGTTGCTTCAGCTCAACAACAATTAATACAAAACCAGGCCAACTTTGTAAATGCCGAAGCTACTTATAAACGTAATGTAGAATTGTTTAGTAAGAAAGTAATATCTGCCTCTGAGTTTGATGCAGCTAAAGCAACATACTTAACCGCTAAAGCCAATTTAGCAAGTGCTAAAGAAGGGGTAACCGGTGCAAAGTTTACATTAGAACAAACGGGTGCAAATGTTAAAGAAGCAGGTGCAAACTTAGCTAAAACAACTATTTATGCTCCGGTTGATGGGGTGGTTTCAAAATTATCTATCGAATTAGGCGATCGTATTTTAGGTACTTCGCAAATGGCAGGTACAGAGATTATGCGTATTTCAAACCTTTCATCGATGGAAGTTAATGTTGATGTAAACGAAAATGACATTACCCGCGTAAAAGTTGGAGATAAATCGAATATAGAAGTAGATGCGTTTTCTGACCGTAAATTTAGAGGTGTAGTTACTGAAATTGCCAGTTCATCAACAGCTGTTGGTACTACAACTTCTACATCGGTAGATCAGGTAACTAACTTCTCTGTAAAAATTAGAATCACAGAAGAACTAGCTGGTAAACAACAATCCATCTTCCGTCCCGGAATGTCAGCAACAGTAGATATTGAAAGTGAATCATTAAACGGTTTGGCCGTTCCGATTCAGGCCGTATTTACTGAGAATAAAGCTGCCGCAAGCAGCGGTGGCGAAGGCAATCAGGAAAATAGCGATAAACAAAAATCTAAATTAACTGATAAAAAAGTTAAACAATACGTTTACGTTTACAATACAGATAAAAAGGTTAAAAAGGTTGAAGTTACAACCGGCATCCAGAATGATCAGTTCATTATTGTGAAATCAGGAATTAAAGCAGGTCAGGAAATTGTAACCGGGCCATATTCGGCCATTCAAAATAAATTGAAAGACGGAATGATTGTAGAGAAAACCTCTAAAGACCAATTATTTAGCAAAGACGCTAAAAAGTAAGGTCAGATAACGATATTTAATAATTAAATTGTCCCGGTTTAAAACTTTAAGCCGGGATTTTTATTTTATAAACATGGTACCTAAAATAGCGATGATAGGGGGCGGAAGCTGGGCGACTGCCATTGTAAAAATGTTATCAGATAATTTATCTGAAAAAGAAATTTACTGGTGGATGCGAAATGCTGAAGCCATAGAACACATTAAAAAATTTAAGCATAATCCACATTACATCAGTTCGGTGGAACTTAAATTAGCCGGAGAAAATATTTCGTCAGATATTAACTGCATCATAAAAGCTGCTGAATATATTATTTTAAACGTTCCTGCTGCATTTTTAAAATCAAGCCTGGAGGGTATTAGTCCTGACGATTTAAAAGGAAAGAAAATTATATCTGCCATTAAAGGAATTGTACCTGAAGATAACCTGATTGTGGGTGAATTTTTGCACGAAAAATATGCAATTCCTTATGACGATATTTTGGTAGTGAGCGGGCCCTGCCATGCAGAAGAGGTTGCGCTTGAAAAGCTTTCTTATTTAACTATCGCCTGTACTGATGTTGAAAAGGCAGGTGTTTTTGCCTCTTTTTTAAATACCCGCTATATTAAAACAAATGTATCTGACGACATTTTTGGAACAGAGTATGCAGCGGTTTTAAAGAATATTTATGCTGTTGCGAGCGGTATCTGTCATGGTATCGGTTATGGAGATAATTTCCAGGCAGTGCTGATTAGTAACGCCATCAGAGAAATTAAACGTTTTGTTGATGCTGTGCATCCCATTAACCGTGATATAAAAGAATCTGCTTATCTGGGTGATCTTTTGGTTACAGCCTACTCACAATTTAGCCGTAACAGAACCTTTGGAAACATGGTTGGTAAGGGCTATACCGTAAAATCTGCACAACTGGAAATGAATATGATTGCAGAAGGTTATTATGCGGCTAAGTGTATGCATATCAAAAATGAAATATTTGAGGTAAACATGCCGATTTGCACAGCAGTGTATAACGTTTTATACAACAACCGGTCACCTCACATTGAAATGAAAATGCTGGCGGAAAAGCTCAATTAATAACATAAATAAAAGGTCCGGTTTTAAACAGTCCGGACTTTTTTATGGAAAGTAATTAAATATTTTCAGACTTATTTTTTTATCTCTATATTGTGATTTATTGTCATGCATTTATGATCTGATCAATGATTACAATATCATGAGGAGATTCTGAATAGCGGGTTGTGTATAAGGAGCACATCTGGTAGTGGTGGGAGAGGTTTCAATTGTCAATACGGCTGGCATTTATTCAGCCGTATTTTTAATTCTTCTAAAATATCCCGGCTGATTTCTTTATTTCAGAAATTCCACATTCCAAATCTTTTCTGCCTTTCTACCAATTAACCAAAATGATGCAGCCAATACGGCAAAGAAAAGAGCCTTATGCCAACTATCCCAAAAATATTCGAAATACCGGGTATACAGATTTATAAACAGGAAAGTAATGCCAAACTCACGGGCAATATCATCATGGTATTTAAGCCCGAATAAAGTACTTGCTACGCAAACTGTTGCAGAAATTAGAGCCCAGTAAAATAAGCTCAACTGCCTTACCGCATACCATTCCTCGAGGCTGGCAAAATTTCCAAATACAGAAAGAGCCCACAATGAAACAAACAGGTAAACCATCCCGGCTATATAAGTAACCTGGAAAAAATGCTGTGTTTTAGTAAAACCTTTCATAATAAAGGATGCAGCTGTTAATACCGCCCCAAAAACGACAAACCTTAAAGGATAGTTCATGCCGAGGAAATAATAATTCCAACGGCTTAAATAACCTGTTTCTGTACCGAACCAGGCACCTAAAGAAATTAATGCGAAAATCCAAATCAGTCTGGAATTGAAAATATAGCCCAAAGCCCCATAAATAAAAACAGAAATCAGGATAAGGATAGAAAAATTGCCAGATCCGTTATCAACAGCTTTACCAAAATAAGCAATGGCATTGGCCGTTAGTAAAATAGCAGAAAAAACAATAGCCTCATTACTGAATTTCAAATGTGCCAGTTTTTTCTTTCGTCTGAAACCTAAAATGTAAAGCCAGGCCGCTAAGCCAGCAGATACAATGGCAATTACAATATTTGGCGTATTATAAACCCTTTTTAAATAATTAAGGATCGAATTATCAATCAATAAAGAGCCCAAAGCGATAAAACCACAGGCTAAAGCAACCCAAAATGCATATTGAGCAAGTCTTAACCAATCGAAGTTTTTAGCTTCATAACTTTTTCTAAGCTTAGAACCCGTTTCTGCGTTAATTAAGCCCTCCTGTTGCCATTGATTAATAACATCATCTAAAAATTCACTTTTGTCTCTGTCTACTTTCATTATTTGCGTTGAATACGAATATATGATTTTTAGTTCTTAGTCAAAAGTATCAATGATCTGACATAGAAACGCCAACTATTTATGTGTTAATAGTTGACGTGTTATAATTTAGCTATAAATTTTCAGGAAAAAATAAAACCGGAAATGATGGTCAGTATATTTTGACGGGTTTATTGTAGCCAGATGGTAATTAAATAACCTCTTTAATTTTTTTACTGTTTCCTACAATCCAGATTACATCGCCATTATCAAAAATAAAGTCTGATGAAGGATTTAAGATGCGGTCAGTCCCTCTTTCAATACCCACAACTAATGCTTGTGCTTTCTCTCTGATTCCGGCATTTCTGATGCTTAAGCCATATACAGGAGATTCGGTATTGATTACAACTTTTTGTAAGGTCATTTCCTTATCCGGGAAATTGCTTTCAGCTTCAATCTCTGGTAAGTCTACTTCCAGCAGGTTTTTAACCCCAGCAAGCTGATCATCTGCCCCAATTAATAATAATTTATCATTTGGATACAATCTTTCTTCACGTCCGGGCGTTGGGATCGTTATTTTACCCCTTTCTATCATGGCAATATTAACCCCAAACTTTTCCCTGATCATAAGTTCTGAAAGTGTTTTGCCTACAACCTCAGATTCAGGCGAAACCATTATTTCTGTTAAGTGGGTATCCCAGGGTAAAATATCAGGTTTCTGGTTTTCACGTGCATTTAAGTTCAAAATGAAACGTTTTTCCAATTTATTATAAAAAGATTGAAGTTTTCTGGAAAATACAATCATCACCAGCACAATTAAAACAAGTGCAATTCCTGCTGCAATCCAGGTGTCAAAAAACTTGTACATTAAAAAACCTACAAAAAATACTCCTAGTGCAATTCTGAAAAATTCAATGGCAATTAAAGGGCCACGGGTATATTTTTTATTAAGCCAAAGATGCGAATACGCAGTTTTTTGAATTCTTCTGATGGATAATGCCCATAAAAATGGCGCCATTAAAATGAAGGAGATAATGACACTTATAAGGGTAGAGCTTAATTCGCTTGAGACATGTTTAGCCATAAAGGGCTGAATAAAGCGATAAGCTAAAAAGATAACTGCAATGATAATTACTGAGTGGATGATGGTATTAAATGCATAAGATTTTAGTAAAATCCGCCAGTCGCTTAGTTTGGTAATGCCTTCTGTACTTGAACTGTACCTGTCGATTCCATCCTGCCATTTTTTTGGTAAAATTTTAATCAGAAGATTATAAAACGGTTCCGAAAGTTTGATCAGGTAGGGGGTGGTAAAAGTCGTAATTGCAGCTGCGGCCACCGCAATAGGGTATAAAAAATCGCTTGTAACTTTTAAAGATAAACCTAAAGAAGCGATGATAAAAGAGAACTCCCCAATCTGAGCCAAACTCATACCGGCCTGCACGGAGGTTTTTAAAGGCTGCCCTGAAAGTAATGCACCTAATATGGTACTGAGTATTTTACCTACAATAATAACCAGTGTAACGATAATAATTGGACCGGCATATTTAACCAGCATGGATGGATCGATCAGCATACCTACCGAAACAAAGAAAATAGCAGAGAATAAATCTTTTACCGATTTTGTTAAATGCTCAATTCTTTCCGCCTGGGTAGTTTCGGCTAAAATTGAACCCATAATAAATGCACCCAATGCAGCAGAAAAACCGACTTTATCGGCTAGGATTACCATGATAAGACAAAGTGCTAATGATACCACGAGCATGGTTTCATCATTCATCAGTTTTTTTGTGGCTTTAAGAAACGACGGGATTAAAAATATACCACCTAAAAACCATAAAATTAAGAAAAAACCTAATTTTAAAATGGATTGAAGCATCTCCGGGCCTGCTGATTGCTGGCTTACGGCAACTGTAGAGAACAAAACGAGTAGTAAAATGGCTACTAAATCTTCTACAATAAGCACCCCGAAAACTAAACCTGCAAATTTCTTATGCTTTATACCAAGTTCTTCAAATGCTTTAATGGTAATCATTGTAGAGGAAATGGATAATATACCGCCCAGAAATAAACTGTTCATATCAGACCAGTCCATCAGTTTTCCTACCAGGTAACCTGTTCCTAAAACAAAAAGCACTTTTACAATGGCGGTTATGGAAGCGGCACCTCCAACCTTGACTAATTTTTTAAAACTAAATTCAAGACCTAAGCTAAAAAGAAGAAAGATTACACCAATTTCGCCCCATATATCAATACTTTTTCTATCTGTAACGGTTGGTAAAAAATCTAAATAGGGGCCAACTAACAAACCGGCAATGATGTAACCCAGTACCAGTGGCTGTTTAATTTTTTTAAATATAAGAGTGGTTATTCCGGCAGAGGCAAGAATTAAACCTAAATCGGAAATTAAAGGTGGTAAATGCATTTATGAAAAATAAAAAGGTAAAGTAAATAATCAGGAGTCGCTTACACTGTTCCGAAGCTTATTCAGAACTTAAAAAATGCTGAAATCAGCAAAACGAAATTTTAAATCAATCTACAACTTACCAGAAAAAATGTTTCGGATACAGCATTTTAAATACACACCAATACTTATATTTTAATCTTTTGATTATCGTTTTAGTATGGGAGCGGGCATTCCTTGATAAAATAAAAAAAAAGAAAAGCAGCAGAACAAAAGAGCTGCTTAATGTTTTTAAGGTATTATTTGAAATGAAATCTTTTTGCAGTGTTTCGTTCTCCTGCCAAATATTAGTCTTAAATTTTACCTGAAAATGATTAGAAACAATGCTTGACCTAAAGCTTTTATTTGGAGTATTAACTTCTATTTTCTGCGATGCGGTGCTTGCAAAAGTAACTGAAAATAAAAAAAGAAGTGTAATGTAAAAAAGCCTCATTGCCGTAAATATAACGAAAATAAGGCTTTTTTGGAAGTGGAAAATGGATTAAGTCTATTTTATGACAATGATTTAAAATAAGTTAAAGTATCTTCTTTATCCTGTTGCAATTGAATTTTCAAAGCCTCTAAGCCCGTAAATTTTACATCATGGCGTAAGAACTTTAAGAAATTCATCTTAATATCCTGCCCATAAATTTCCTGATTAAAATCAAAAATGTTGACTTCAATATTTCTGGTCATACCGTTTATAGTTGGACGCTGACCAATGTAAGCCATGCCTTTGTACGTTTTATACTCCGGAAGACTATCTTTATCTTCAAGCTGACTCATTTCTACGGTTACGGCATAAATACCATCTCCAGGAATAAGTTTGTAAGTTTCTTCCACGAAAATATTAGCGGTTGGAAAACCAATTGTTCTTCCGATTTTATCGCCTTTAATTACCCGGCCAAATATTGAAAAAGCATAACCAAGGTAATCTGCTGCCAAACTTACATTGCCCTCTAAAAGTGAATGACGGATTTTGGTAGAACTTACGGCAACATCATGAATGTCTTGTTCAGCAATTTCTTCCACATCAAAACCGTAATGCTGGCCGGCACTTTTTAAGTCCGTGAGGTTACCAGACCTGTCTTTTCCAAAACGATGATCATAACCAATAATAATGTGTTTCGTACCAATAGTGTCCACAAGAATGTTTTTGATATAATCTTGCGGAGACAGGTTTGAGAAATCTCTTGTAAAAGGAGTAATAATTAAATGATCTACGCCCAGGCCCTCTAAAATCTTTGCTTTTTCATTTATGGTATTGATCATTTTTAAATCCTGATTTTCAGGATCAATAATCATTCTTGGATGAGGGAAAAAAGTCAAAATTACGCTTTCTCCATGGCTATTTTTAGCCTTTTCTACCAGTTTTCTTATAATTTTCTGATGTCCGTAATGCACGCCATCAAAAGTTCCAATGGTCACTACAGCATTATTTAGCTTAGAGAAATCTGATAAATGATTATATATTTTCAAGGGAATAATGTTAAATTTTTATTGTGTTCATGTTGCAGTTAATGCAGGGTACTTTGTCTTTTTACAACGCCGCCCTTTAAATCTGCTATTTGCTGCTGAATTACAAATGCATCGCTGTCAATTTGCCTGATCATGCTTTGCAATTTGCTCATTTCCAGTTTGGTTACAACAGTGTAAAGAATGTCTATATCTTTCTTTTCGCCGTAACCGCCTTCGCCTTTATAAATGGTCACACCACGTCTCATTTCATGGATGATAAATTCACGGATTTCATCTTTCTTTTCAGAAATAATAGTCACGCCAGTATATTGTTCTAAACCGTTTACAATAAAATCGATGGTATTAGAGGCCGATAAATAAGTTAAAATTGCATAAAGGGCCGTTTCAATGTTTAAAAAGATGGCTGCAAAGCCAAAAATAATAATGTTTAAAATCAGGATAATGTTTCCAACCGTGAGTGGGCTGTTTCTGCTGATGTAAAGCGCCAAAACCTCGGTACCATCAATTACACAGCCACCACGCATGGCTAAGCCAATGCCACCACCTAAAAAGAAACCACCGAAAAAAGCGATTAACAATTTATCATGCGTAATGGGCTGAAAAGGTAATGTAAAGAGGGCGATGGAAAGGGCCACTATTGCTACAGCAGTTTTAATGGCAAAACCTTTACCAATTTGTTTATAGCCTAAAATTACGAATGGAACATTGATAATGATAATTAAGTAAGAAAGCTCAAATTTTGTTAACGTACTGATTAAAAGAGAAATACCGGTAACCCCGCCATCAATAAAATGATTGGGCATTAAAAAACTTTTCAAACCAAAACAGGCAGAAGTAATGCCGGCAGTAATCAGAAAAAAATCTTTTATATAACGGGTGTTTCTGTTTTTAACGTGGTTCATACCTGCGTTGCTGCTTTTGCTTCTTCTTTCTTACTGCGAATATAATCAACGAGTTCTAAAACCTCAAATGCATTAGAGAGCAAAAAGTTTCCGCTGCGGGTACGTGTAAGTTTTGATAAATAAGCGCCGTTATTGAGTTGTTTTCCAAAGTCAGAAATTAGCGAACGGATGTACGTGCCTTTGCTGCAGACAATTCTGAAGTCAATTTCAGGTAACTCAATTCTGGTAATTTCAAATTCAGGCACATTAACAAAACGCTTCCTGAGTTCTACTTCTTCACCTAATCTGGCTTTAACATATAACCGTTCACCATTAATTTTCACTGCAGAGTGGGCTGGTGGGTATTGCTCTATATCACCAATAAAAGGTGCTGTAGCTGCATAAACTTGCTCTTCGGTAATGTGGCTAATGTCGAAAGTTGAATCTACTTCAGTTTCCATATCAAATGATGGGGTAGTAGCACCCAAAATCATCGTTCCGGTATATTCCTTTTCTTCGGCCTGGAAAGTATCAATTTGCTTGGTCAGTTTGCCGGTGCAAATGATGAGTAAACCTGTGGCAAGCGGATCTAACGTGCCCGCATGACCAACTTTAAGTTTTTGTGGTTTTAAAGAATTACGGATTTTGCCAACCACATCAAATGAGGTCCACTTGTAAGGCTTGTTGATTAATATAAGTTCGCCCCCGGCAAAATCGAAATCTTTAAACTTTGGATTTTCTGTACTCAAAATCTTTTTTCTGCAAAGATACAGATTATATAATTTGCAATTTATGTCCGGTTAATAACAGAATGATAATGGCTAACCCAACAATAATTCTATACCAGCCGAAAATTCTGAAACCATTTTTATTTAAATAACCAATAAAGCTTTTTATAGCCAGCAAAGCCACTATAAAAGCAACTACATTACCAATAATCAATAAATTTGTTTGTTCGGAGGTAATGGTATGGCCTTCTTTATAAAAATCGTATAATTTTTTTGCAGTTGCTGCAAACATAGTAGGTACTGCAAGAAAAAAGGAGAACTCTGCAGCCACTTTTCTGCTTAATTTTTGACTCATTCCGCCAACAATTGTAGCTCCGGAGCGGGAAACACCCGGAATCATGGCAATACATTGAAAGAAACCAATTTTTAAAGCGGTTAAGTAACTTACGTTTTCTTCTTCGTGAATGGTTGGCTTGTTAAACCATTTATCAACAAATAATAAAATTATACCGCCAACAAAAAGAGAAATTCCTACGGCTAACGGACTTTCCAAAAGTTCATCGATCTTTTTACTTAATAAAAGACCAAAAACTGCCGCCGGTATAAAAGCAACGATAAGTTTTAAATAAAAATTAACAGACTTAAAAAAGCGTTTGAAATATAACACCAATACCGAAAGGATGGCACCAAGCTGTATGGCAATGGTAAACAACTTTACAAAAGGTTCTGTTGCAATCCCCATAAATGAAGATGCAATAATCATATGCCCTGTACTTGATACGGGTAAAAACTCTGTTAACCCTTCAATTATAGCAAGGATAACAGCTTCGAAATAATTCATAGCGAATAAATAATGTAGCAAAAAGAGAACGCTGGATGGTTAAGCGTTTTACTTTTAAAAGATATAGTTAAATTATTTTTTAAGTATAGCGTAAATGCAAAAGGCGAAACCAAATACCACCACTAATGGTGCAATTAAGGTTTTTCTAATATCGTAAATGTCTGTAGTGCCCATCATTAAAATGAAACCAACAGCAACAATCGCTATACTGATTAATAATAACTGATAATTCTTTTTACCGAAAACCAATTCGTCTTTAACACCCTGGCTTACAGGGTTTGTTTTTTTTTCTGCCATTATCTATATAAATGATAAGATTTTAAACGTAAATATCTGCTTACCGCAAACCAGGTACTAATGCCTGTTATAAATATACCTATAATCAATAAGCCAATAAATACAACTCCAAATTCTTTGTAATTATTTAAAATTATAATTTCAGGAACTTCTTTTCTAGCATAAATTAATGTGCCCAGCAAAATAATGATTGCAATAAAAGCTGCAATTAATCCATGTAATGCTGCGTATAATAAGAAAGGACGTCTGATAAAATTTTTCGTTGCACCAACCAACTGCATACTTTTAATTAAAAAGCGCTGAGAATAAATGGCTAAGCGTATGGTGTTGTTAATCAGGGCGATGGCAATTACTAGAAGAACAGCAGCAAAGGCCAAAATTATTAATCCGATAGTGTTAATATTTTTATTAACCATATCAATTAAAGAACTTTGGTAAACCACTTCTTTAACGACCGGATTTTTAGAAATACTTGCTTTTAAAGCATCTATACTTTTATTATTTGCATATTCTGCCTTTAAATACACATCAAAAGTAGAAGTTAAAGGGTTGTATCCTAAAAAGTTAACAAAATCTTCGCCCAAATCCTGGGTTAAATTTCTTGCTGCCAGCTCTTTGTTTACGTACTGTGTTTGTTTTACAGCAGGGTTGGCATTTAATTCTTTTTGGAAGGTTAAAACATCAGCTTCTTTAGCACCTTCATCTACAATAATGTTTAAAACAATGTTTTCTTTAACATAGTTAGATAAGTTTTTGGCATGAACAAGTACTAAGCCAAGCAACCCCAACATTAATAAAACCAATGCAATACTGAAAATAGTAGAAATATATACCGTTTTGGTTTTCTTAGATGCGTCACTTACTTCAAATTCTTCCATGTATTTAAATTTTGTTTCTGCGAAAATATAAATTATACCTTATAACACCAATTTAATGCGTTGTTAAATGACAATAACGAATCTATTTAAGATTTAGTTTTAGAATAAAATTTGGTAAAAATCATATATTTTTTATTAATCGGTACGAAATTTGGTGAAAGGGCGTTATTAATGCATCCTAAAACTAAAAAACATCCAAAATGAAAAGACAAATTACAATTGTAACGCTATTATTATTGGTCACGGCAACTATTTTTTCTTGTAAAAAGGACACTGAGTCTGTAAAAGCCCGGATTATGGGAAAATGGACTGTGAATAAAATTGTAGTATCTGGCTACACCGGAGAGTCAATAATAAAAAACGGAACTTTTACTTACGGAGCATCAACTGATTATATGGATTTTAAATCCAATAATGATGATGTGCTGGAGTTAAGCTTAAAAGGCACTAAAACTATTGGAGATTACACAGGTACAATGGATGCTTTTAATATTTATCTTCCTGAAGAAGGTATTTCTTATTGTACCATAAATGTTTTAAAGGACAAGGAACTCCAGTTTACGGCTAAACTTGATAAAACAAATGTTGTTAAAGTATACTATTTAACAAGATAAAAGATCTTAATCCCCGATTATTTGTTTGCGCCATTGGTTTTAAATCAATGGCGCATTTTTTTGTTCATAATGCTATGTAAATCTGTACATCATGCCCTGAAAATTATAAATTAATCTGTTTTCTAAAACCCCTTAATTTGTGTAATTTCGCCACTTTAAAATCAAAAATTTGCAATGGATTATCAATTCAAAGAAATAGAACAAAAGTGGCAAAAGTTTTGGGCCGATAAACAAACGTTTAAGGCAGAAACCAATTCGACCAAACCAAAATATTATGTATTGGATATGTTCCCTTATCCATCAGGAGCAGGTTTACACGTTGGTCACCCGCTTGGTTACATTGCATCAGATATTTTTTCGAGATACAAACGCTTAAAAGGTTTCAATGTTTTGCATCCAATGGGATACGACTCTTTTGGCTTGCCTGCAGAGCAATATGCAATACAAACCGGACAACATCCGGCAATTACAACTGAAGCAAACATTGCAACTTATCGCCGCCAATTGGATCAGATTGGATTTTCTTTTGACTGGAGCAGGGAAGTTCGCACTAGTGAGCCATCTTATTATAAATGGACACAATGGATTTTTATGCAACTGTTTAATTCATGGTATAATCTGGAAAATGATAAAGCGGAAGACATTTCAACCTTAATCGAAAAATTTAACTCATCAGGTTCTGCAGATGTAAAAGCCGTTTGTGATGAGGATACCAAATCATTTTTACCCAGCGATTGGGCAACCTTTACGGAAGAACAAAAACAAGAAGAACTTTTAAAATATCGTTTAACTTATCTTAGAGAAAGTACAGTAAACTGGTGCCCGGCTTTGGGAACTGTTTTAGCAAACGACGAGGTGAAAGATGGTTTCTCTGAGCGTGGCGGTTATCCGGTAGAGCAAAAGAAAATGATGCAGTGGAGCATGAGAATTACTGCTTATGCGGATCGTCTTTTGCAGGGTTTGGATACCATCGACTGGCCTGAACCAATTAAAGAAATGCAGCGCAACTGGATTGGTAAAAGTGTTGGGGCATCGGTAAAATTCCAGGTTGAAGGAAATGATAAACAAATTGAAGTTTTTACGACCCGTGTTGACACCATTTTTGGTGTTTCTTACCTGGTTTTAGCGCCTGAACACGAATGGGTTGCTGAATTAACAACGCCGGGACAAAAACAGGCTGTTGAAAATTATATTGCTCAAACAAAAAAGAAATCTGAACTGGACCGCATGGCGGATACCAAAACGGTTTCTGGTGCTTTTACCGGAACCTATGTTGTTAATCCGGTAAGTGGGGAGCGTGTACAACTGTGGATTGCGGATTATGTTTTAGCGGGTTATGGAACCGGTGCAGTAATGGGCGTTCCGAGTGGTGATCAGCGTGACTGGTTATTCGCAACTCATTTTAACTTGCCGATTATCCAAATACTGGATGCACAAAAAGACATCGATCAGCAAGCAGATGCAACCAAAGAAGGAAAATACATTAACTCTGGTTTTATTAATGGAATGACTTATAAAGAAGCAATTCCATTTTTAAATAACTGGCTGGAAGAACAAAAAGTTGGTAAAGCAAAGGTTAATTTCCGCCAGCGTGATGCGATTTTTGGTCGCCAGAGATACTGGGGCGAACCGATTCCTGTTTATTTTAAAAACAATTTACCTTATTTATTAAATGAGGAAGAATTGCCATTGCTATTGCCTGAAATTGATAAATATTTACCAACTGAAACCGGAGAACCGCCTTTAGCAAGGGCCGAAGACTGGATTCCGGCAGCAGGCGGAACTTACGAGTTAAGTACCATGCCGGGCTGGGCAGGAAGCAGCTGGTATTGGTATCGTTATATGGATGCCAATAACAATGGTGATTTTGCATCAAAAGAAGCCATTGAATATTGGAAAGCGGTAGATTTATATATCGGTGGTTCTGAACATGCAACAGGCCACTTATTGTACAGCCGTTTCTGGAATAAATTTTTAAAAGATTTAGGTTATACCAAAGAAGAAGAGCCTTTCAAAAAACTGATTAACCAGGGGATGATTCAAGGCAGAAGTAATTTTGTTTACAGAATTAATGATGCAGACGGAAAACCAACCAATACTTACGTTTCTGCAGGTTTAAGAAAAGAATATAAAACATCGGCATTGCATGTGGATGTAAATATAGTAGAGAATGATACCTTAGATTTAAACAAATTTAAGAACTGGAGAGAGGAGTATGCAAATGCAGAATTTATCCTTGAAGGTGGAAAATACATTTGCGGTGTTGAAGTAGAAAAAATGTCGAAATCAAAATTCAATGTGGTTAATCCCGATGATTTGATTGAACGTTATGGAGCCGATACCCTGCGCATGTACGAAATGTTTTTAGGCCCATTGGAGCAAAGTAAACCATGGAATACCAACGGCATTGAAGGTGTGTTTAAATTTTTGCGTAAATTCTGGCGTTTATTCCACAATGAAGAATGGCATTTCCATGTAAACGATTCAGTTCCTACAAAGGCAGAATTAAAATCATTGCATAAAATCATTAAAAAAGTACAGGATGATATTGAACGTTTCTCTTTCAATACTTCAGTTTCGAGTTTTATGATTGCTGTAAATGAACTGACCGATTTAAAATGCAAAAACAGACAGATTCTGGAAGATATGGTAATTATTTTATCGCCTTATGCGCCACACATCTGCGAAGAACTTTGGGTTTTACTAGGCAATGAAGCTGGAACTTTATCTTATACTAAATTTCCAACCTTTAACCCTGAATATCTGGTTGAAGATGAGTTTGCTTATCCGGTATCCGTTAATGGTAAAATGAAAATGAACCTCAACCTGAGTTTAACCCTAGATCAGCCGGAAGTTGAAGCCATTTTATTAGCAAATGAACAATTCCAGAAGTTTTTAGACGGGAAATCGCCTAAGAAAATCATTTTTGTTAAAGGAAAGATTATTAATGTAGTCGTTTAAGCCGAAAGTAAAAAATAGAGCTTAAAGGTTAAAGCGGAGAGTAATTGCTCTGTTATAAAGAAACCCCGGGTTACCATGTAATCCGGGGTTTTATTTTATGGCTGCTTTCAGATTCTGAAACAAGTTCAGAATAACGAATAAAGTTTAATCTCTTTTTCTTCTGTTGCCACCAAATCTTCTGTTGTTGCTGGCATTACGTGGTTTACCACTCATATTGCCATCGCCTTTTTTAGCACCACCGCCACCTTTAGATTGGGCTTGAGGTTTGCGTTTAACCTGATTTTTTGCCATCATACTTTGCCAGCTTAATGGATAAGGATGATCGTCGACAATCGGTAAGGTTATTTTAATCAGCTTCTGAATATCAATTAAATATTCGTTTTCTTCCGCATCACAAAATGAAATGGCAATTCCGTTTGCACCAGCACGGCCGGTACGGCCAATTCTGTGTACATAAGATTCAGGGATGTTTGGCAATTCATAATTAAAAACGTGAGACAACTGATCGATATCAATACCACGGGCTGCAATATCTGTAGCCACTAAAACACGAATTTTCTTTTCTTTAAATTCAGTTAAAGCCCGTTGTCTGGCATTTTGAGATTTATTGCCGTGAATGGCTGCAGCTTTAATGCCTGCAAAACCTAAATCTTTGGCAATTCGATCTGCCCCATGTTTGGTACGGGTAAAAACCAAAGCTGTTTCAATAGTTTTATCTTCCAGTAAGTGGATCAGCAATTTCTTTTTATCGGGCTTATCTACAAAATAGATCGACTGGTTAATGGTTTCTGCAGTTGATGATACCGGAGTAACCTCAACTTTTGTTGGGCTTGATAAAATAGTGTTAGCTAACTTTTGAATTTCATCAGGCATGGTAGCCGAGAAGAACAAGGTTTGGCGTTTTGCCGGAAGTTTAGCTACTACTTTTTTTACATCGTGGATAAAGCCCATATCCAGCATTCTGTCAGCCTCATCTAAAACAAAAAGTTCGATGGTACTTAAGCTGATAAACCCCTGGTTCATTAAATCTAATAAACGGCCCGGTGTAGCAACTAAAATATCAACACCTTTTCTTAAGGCTTCTACCTGCGAATGCTGATTTACACCACCAAAAATAACCAGATGACGTAAATTTAAATGACGGCCGTAAGCTTTAAAACTTTCTTCAATTTGAATAGCAAGTTCACGCGTTGGGGTTAAAACCAAAGCCTTTATATTTTTTGATGCCTTGGTATTGATGTGTTTTTCGTGCAATAACTGCAACATAGGAATCGCAAACGCAGCAGTTTTTCCGGTTCCGGTTTGTGCGCAGCCTAATAAATCTTTTCCTTTTAATATGGTTGGGATGGATTGCTCCTGTATAGGTGTAGGTTGTGTATAACCTTCGGACTCAAGGGCCTTTAAAATTGGCTCAATGAGGTTTAATTCTTTGAATAACATGTATTTTTCTGTGTAATATTTATCGAAGAAGCTAGAACAATCATTTGTTGAAGGACTAACTTGCGGAGAGAATATTGTCTTGCTGAATCTTAAAGCATCTCATTTGATATAGATTCTTTACTGCGTTCAGCATAACAAAGCCCTTATTCCTGCTTCGCTGCAAAGATACAAAAAATGTATGAGGAAAGAGCAAAGTTGATAAACATGTGTTCTGAGCTATGTTTTACCTGTTATTTATGAAATGTAATCATTGTATAACAGAATTGATACCTAAGATCTGCCAAAGGAAATATTTTATCTGTATATTTATTTTAACTAAAGTGTACATTATACACTTATACTGATTTCAATTTTAAAATATTATTATGTAATAAATACTACAAAAAACATCTAACCAAACCACCTACTCATCTCAACCTATGAAAAAAAATCTACTCCTAATTAAGAGAAATCCCATTCTCTTATGCTTCGGCTTTTCTATTTTCTTAAGTGCAATTTCGTCAATAAAACCATTTGAATGTGTCGTCAACACTGACGACAGCGATAAACTGATGCGATTAAATTTATCAACTTAAGCACATCAGCTATTTAAGTACGCATTTTTCACCTAACCATTTATAAACCTATGAAACAAAATCTATCTTGTATCAGGAGGAGTTTTCTTCTCTTGTGTTTGGGGATGTTATTTGTCCTTGAAACAATGGCCCAGTCAAAAATTACGGGAAAAGTCATTGCCAGTGATGACAAATTACCTGTAATTGGTGCTACAATCAAAATCAAAAATGGCACTGGCGGTGCTGTTACAGATGCCAATGGTCTGTTTTCTTTAAATGCAAAACCCACGGATGTATTGGTGATCTCCTTTATCGGATATGGGAGTAAAGAAATAACGGTAGGCACCCAAACTAACATTTCGGTTATTTTGCAGACAGAAAATAACAACTTAACCGAAGTTGTGGTAACCGGTTATTCTGCCCAAAGGAAAAAAGATTTAACCGGCGCCGTTGCTGTTGTTAATATGGAGCTGCTAAAAGCCCAGCCTGCAGCTAGTGCTGTAGAAGCGTTACAGGGTAAAGCTACGGGGGTGCAGATTGTAAATGACGGTGCTCCGGGCTCAACCCCACAAATCAGAATCCGTGGATATAGTACCATTAATAATAACGACCCGCTTTATGTTATTGATGGAGTACCTTTTGAAGGGAAATTATCCTGGCTAAACCAAAATGACATTGAAAGTCTGCAGGTTTTAAAGGATGCTTCATCAGCATCAATTTATGGATCGAGGGCAAATAACGGTGTGGTCATTATCACCACTAAAAAAGGCATAGCTGGCGCACCAAAAATTACACTCGATTCTTATTACGGCACACAGGCGCCAAGAAAAAGTAGTTTTCCGAAAATGATGAACCCTCAGCAATATGCACAGTATGTGTTTGATGGGTATACCAACGCGGGGAAAGCCATTGCTGCCGGTAAAAACTATGGATCTGGTCCAACGCCAGTATTACCAGAATATTTAGTTGCTGGCTTAAAACTTGGTCAGGATGTTACCGCAGCAGATGCAGACCCGGCCAAATATAATTACAGCCGTGATCCAAATCTGTTTTATCAAATTACAAAAGCCAATAAAGAAGGCACCAACTGGTTTGATGAAATTACGGAGTCTGCACCTGTTCAAAATTATCAGATCAGTGCTGCAGGCGGTGGCGAAAATGCAACTTATTCCATCACTGCCGGATATTTGAATCAGAAAGGAACGATACAATACACTGGTTTTAAGCGGTATAGCTTTAGATCTAATACGGGCGTATCGGCTTTTAACAAGCGGGTACGTTTTGGAGAAAATGCACAATATAGCTACTCCGAAGGTTACGGATTTGGTGTGAACCCGAATGCTCCGGGTGGATATCAGGATCAGGGAAGTGCCTTAGGTTGGGCATACCGTATTCCAACCATTATTCCGGTTTACGATATTGCCGGAAATTTTGCCGGCAGTCGTGGTAGCCAGTTGGGGAATGCAGAAAATCCACTTGCCTTTCTTTTTAGGGCAAAAGATAATGTTAACAAAAGCAATTTCTTTTTTGGTAATATTTTTGGCGAGGGTGATATCATTCCGGGCTTAGTATTGAAGACTAATTTTGGTATCCGTTACGAAAATTTTAATGGTTTATCGATGCGTTATCCAAACCTTGAATTCTCCGAAGGTAATAACTCAAATAATTTAAGTGAATACCAGGGATATAATACAGAATGGACCTGGACTAATACCTTAAACTACAGTAAAGTATTTAATGAAAAACACCGGGTAAATGCATTAATCGGTACAGAGGCGATCAGATCAAGATCCAGGCAACTAAATGCAGGACGGAATGATTTCTTCCTTTTAGGTAATCCGGATTATTATTATTTAACCACAGGTTCTTCAAATATCAGCAATTCCAGTACCGGAGGAATAGGATCGTTATTCTCGCTGTTTGCCAAGCTCGATTACTCGTTTAATGATCGCTACCTGGCCAGTTTTACAATCCGCAGGGATGGTTCTTCCAACTTTGGCCCGGCCAATAAATACGGTAATTTCCCGGCAGTTAGTGCTGCATGGAGGTTATCTGAAGAGGAGTTTATGAAGAGTGTTAAATGGATAAGCGACTTAAAACTTCGTGCAGGATACGGGCAAACCGGAAATCAGCGCATACCGGGCTACCAGTATCTCAACAGATACCAAAGCTCTATTATTAACTCTGCCTACGCGGTTGGTGGTGGAAATGGCCTTACTACCGGCGTACGACAAAATGCTTATCAAAACCCGGACATCAAATGGGAATCGTTAAGCTCCCTGAATATTGGTCTTGATTTTACCCTATTGAGTGGAGCTGTTGATGGATCAGTTGATTGGTACAATAAAAAAACAACTGATATGCTTTATCCGCTGCCTTTACCATCAAGTATAGTTGGGTTGGGAAGTTCGCCTTATGTAAATATTGGCGATATGAGCAATAAAGGGATTGAATTTAATGTTGCTTATCATTATGGAAGAAATGCAGACAGCCCTTTTAAATTTGATGTTGGCCTGAATTTTTCAAAAAACAACAATAAAATTGTAAAGTTAGCACCTGATATTTTTAACCAGATTTATGGTAATTACAGAAGTTTACAAACCAGTGTGCTGCAGGAAGGATCGCCTCTTGGATCATTTTATGGGTATAAAACAGCAGGAATTTATCAAAGCACTGCTGATATTCAAAATAATCCTTCTTATTCGGGTGCAAGGGTTGGTGGATTGCGCTACCAGGATATTAATGGTGACGGAATTATTGATCCGAAAGACCGGACCATTATTGGAAACCCAAGTCCTGATTTTACCTATGGTATAAACTTAAATGCCTCTTACAAAAATTTTGATATTTCAGCTTTCTTATACGGTGTACAGGGAAATGATATTTTTGAAGCGACGCGTTACTTTACGGATTTCCCTTCATTTGACGGAGCAAAAAGCATTAGATTGCTTGATGCCTGGAGTCCGGCCAATCCATCAAGTTTGATTCCTTCTTCTTATGCCGGAGCCTCGGATCTGGAATTTGCTTCTTCGAGTTATTACATCCAAAACGGAAGTTTTTTAAGGTTAAAAAATGTACAAATCGGTTACTCAATTCCAACGGCTAAAGCTTTTGGTCCAAATTCTGGCATCAGTAAATTAAGGGTATATGTTAGTGCAACCAATCTCTTTACCATCACTAAATACACTGGTTTGGATCCGGAGATAAGTCAGGTAGTCGATACTTTTTCGGCTCCGGGAGTAGATCAGGGTGTTTACCCTTCTCCCCGTCAATTTTTAATCGGTATTAATGTTGGATTTTAATTAAAAGATATCAAGATGAAACATATAAAATATATTCTTCTTTCCTTATTAATTTGCATTACGTTTTCATGCAAGAAGGACTTTTTGACCCTTCAGCCGCAAGGCGAACTCACTGAAGGGCAGTTAATGACCCAGGATGGGGTTGAAGGACTTTTAATAGGTGCCTATGGTTTACTTAACGGTAATGTAGATGGAACCTGGGGTAATTATGGAGCGGCACCAAGTCAGTGGTTATTTGGTGAGGTGGCTTCTGATAATGCCCACAAAGGCAGTAGCACAGGAGATCAACCGCCTATGAATGCCATTGAGCAACATTCGCCAACCAGTACAAACGATAATTTATCCAATATTTGGGATAGATGTTTTGAAGGAATTCAGCGTTGTAACAGTACACTGAGAGTTTTGGCAGATCTTCAGGCCGGAAAAGGAGCTGTTAAATTTAGTGATGCCCGTGCCAAGGAAATTCAGGGCGAAGCCAGGTTGTTGCGTGGACATTATTATTTCTTTTTGGTTCGTGTATTTAAATCGGTTCCTTATGTAACTGAAGCCAACAGCGGTACATTTGTTCCAAATGATAAGGACATTTATCCAAACATTGTAGATGATCTTCAATTCGCGGTGGCAAACCTGAGTACTACAAAACCAAAAAATCAAAAAGGGCGTGTAGATAAATATGCTGCGCAAGCTTATCTTGGAAAAGTATTGTTGTATCAAAAGAAATATACTGAAGCTTACGATTTGCTGAATGCGGTAATCCTGGCAAAGCCAGACCTGACTACAATGCCTTATTCGGATAACTTTGACATTACCAAAGAAGACGGGCCGGAAACCATTATGGCCGTACAGCACTCTGTTGGAACCGATGGTACTGGTGGAGATAATGGGAATGTAGGCGATATGCTTAACTTTCCGTATGGCAATGCGCCGATTAACTGCTGCGGTTTCTTTCAGCCTTCTATTGATTTGGCTAATTCCTTTAAGGTAGATGCCGCAGGCTTACCCTTACTGGATGGAAGTTATCGCAATAACCCATATAAATCTGATCTTGGATTAACCGGCACGGCTAAAGATAATTATGTGGTGGATAAAACTTTGCCTTTAGATCCAAGAATTGAATCAACCATTGGAAGACGTGGTGTTCCATATCGCGACTGGGGTTTAATGGCCGGTGATACCTGGATTCGCGATTCTAGTAATGGCGGTCCTTTTATTGCCGTTAAAAATACCATTGATGTTGCTCAGATTTCCAGTGGAACAGCCCCGGGTACAACCAATGTAAGCGGATTAAATGTAAACCTGATCCGTTTAGGTGATGTTTACCTGATGGCGGCTGAATGTGCAGTAGAAAAAGGAGATTTAGGAAGGGCTTTAGCATTGGTGAATGCCGTAAGGGTACGTGCAGCCAAAATAACACCTCAAACGATAAACGGAACACCAGCTGCGGCATATAAAGTTAGTCCTTACCTGGCGTTTCCAAATGATACCTACGCCAGAAATGCGGTGCGTTTTGAACGCAGGCTGGAATTGGCCCTGGAGGGACACCGTTTCTTTGATTTGGTGCGTTGGGGTATAGTTAAACAAACCCTTGAAAGTTACTTCTCTTTTGAAGGCGGATATTTTGACTACTTAAAAGGCATCACTATCGAAACCAGGGATGATCATTTTCCTTTACCTCAGGATCAGATTGACAGAAGCAAAGGTTCTTTAAAACAGAGTCCGGGATATTAATCCGGATTTAAAATAAAAGCGCATGGAACAGGTATTATCTGTCCATGCGTTTTTTTATGCCATTAAATTTATTATTTCTCTTCTTTAAACCTACTGAAAAATAGCAAGGCGACTAAACAAAGTGCGAAGCCAACGATTCCATTTAGCCTTAAACCAAAATCATGTCCGGGATCTTTTCCATAAATAGTAAGCATAGCAAAAACTGCAATCCCAAGTGTTTGCCCCAGCTTTACAAACAGATATTTTACCGCAAAAAACATCCCTTCATGATTTTCACCACTTTCTATCGTATCCTTTTGAGCAATGTCGGCCAGAATTGCATTGGGTAAAATTCCTAAAGCTGCCAGTGGGAAAGAGGCCGAAATAACCAGGATATAAATTTGAGTATAAGGACCGAAAGGTAATTTGCCCAGGAAAAATATGGTTACAAAAATCAGGCAGAGTACGCCGAAAGCAATCAATACAAATGGTTTTTTTCCAATTTTTGCCGATCCGAAATTAACCAATGGATAAAAAAGCAGGGAAGTTATCACCATTGCAGCCATAAATTTTCCGCCGTCCGATTCAGGTAAATCCAATAAAACCGTGCTGAAAAATAATAACCCACTCGAAATAATACTTAACGCAATATAAAAAGCAAAATCAGAAATTAAATAGTACTTGAAATTGCTGTTTCTAAAAGTGTTTTTGATGGCCGGCCAAAGCGGAACATGTGTGGGTTTTGCTGTTGAAAAATCTTTTTCATTAATAAATATAACCGGAATCATCATAACCATTCCCGAAAAGATGCATAAACCCCAGATGGCAAATTGTACGGCCTCGCTTCGGTTTACAACATCGAAATGCTGTTGTACTAAATCTGCAAAATTATTGGTGCAGGCAGATAAAATAATACCCAAAACAAAACCAATTTGCTGATAACTGGATAGCTTCACTTTTTGTTGCGGCGTATGTGTAACCTCTGCTAAAAGTGCATTGTAAGGAATAATATAGGTAGTTACTGAAATAAAAAAGAAACAAAGCATAAACGTAAGCCACCATGCATTTTGTAAACTCTCCGTTTTTTGCAACGGATAAAAAACCAGACTGCAAAAGAGCATGGCCGGTAAAATCGCCCATTTCATAAAAGGCATTCTGCGGCCCTTTTTATTGGTGCTTGCGTCACTCTTTGATGCAATAAAAGGATCAAAAATTGCATCAACCAATCTTCCCGAAGCAGCAATGATAGAGAGGATATTAAAGGCCCCCAATAAAACAAGCTGCGGTACCAGTGGAGACAATCCGGCATTGCTTGGTGGCAGATAGAAATAGGGTAGCATAACGATAATAATGTTCGTCATGATGCTCCAGCCCATCATTCCGGCAGCGTAAGCAATTTCTTGTTTAATAGAGAGCGTTTTGCCCATTATTTACCTTAATTTTTTGTTAAACAATTGGGTTGCAAAATAGACCCCAATTAGCGACATGTGTATACCCAATAAATTACAGGCAATATAAGGGATAATGAACCGGTATTGATTATTTTTTTATCAAGATATACCGTTTTTTGCACAACATAAATATTAAATAATTAAAGTTATTTTTTGTAACATTTAGGTAGAATAAGCCTTGATTTTCTCAGGATATCGTTAAATGTGTATTTGTTGAAATTTTATAGTTGATACCATCACAGATTAAGTTAAATTTGTATAATAATTTTTGCTGATTGGAAATGTAATGAAGCATAATCTTACAAGTCTGAAATGAAAATTATCCCTAAATCATGTCATGTTAAAGTTCAATCCGATCCGGCGTCCCCCGGGATTGATGTTTTGTATAAATGTGCGAGTTTGTTTAATATGACGGTAAATAAAAATATTTATGGCAGAAGTAATATATAATGACGACAGTATCCGATCTCTGGACTGGAAAGAACACATCAGACTTAGACCAGGTATGTATATTGGTAAGCTTGGTGATGGTTCAGCGCAGGATGACGGTATTTATGTTTTATTAAAAGAAATTGTAGATAACTCTATCGATGAGTTTGTAATGGGAACGGGTAAGACCATTGAAATTACCGTTTCTGAACAAAAAGTAAACATTCGTGATTACGGACGGGGCATTCCTTTGGGTAAAGTGATTGATTGTGTAAGTAAAATCAATACTGGTGGTAAGTACGACAGTAATGCCTTTCAGAAATCTGTAGGTTTAAATGGGGTAGGTACCAAAGCAGTAAATGCACTTTCAACAAACTTTGTTGTTCAGTCTTACCGCGATGGAAAAACCAAAAAAGTAGAGTTTTCCAAAGGAGAGATAGTGAGTGAGCAACCGGTTATTGATACAACCCAGCGTAATGGTACCGCTATTACTTTTTATCCTGATGAAAGTATTTTCAGAAACTACCATTATATTCCTGATTTTGTGGAAAGCATGGTTTGGAACTATGTTTTTTTAAATACCGGACTGACCGTAAATTTTAATAATCAAAAATATTTTTCAGAAAGAGGTCTTTACGATTTGCTTTCTAAGTTTAACAAGCCTGAAGAAATCCGTTACCCAATTATTCACATGATTGGAAACGACATTGAAATTGCAATGACACATGGTCAGCAATACGGCGAAGATTACCATTCTTTTGTAAACGGACAACATACTACCCAGGGTGGAACACACCAGGCTGCTTTCAGGGCTGCGGTGGTTAAAACGGTTCGCGAATTTTTTAAGAAGGAATTTGATGCGGCAGATGTACGCTCTTCAATTATTGCGGCCATTTCTGTACGTGTGCAGGAGCCTGTATTCGAATCGCAAACAAAAACAAAATTGGGTTCTCAAAATATGGGCCCCGAAGGTCCGTCGGTTGCAACTTTTATAAACGATTTCGTTAAAAAGGAACTGGATGATTACCTGCATAAACATACTGATGTTGCCGATGCATTGTTGAAAAGGATTATTCAGTCAGAAAGAGAAAGAAAAGACATTGCCGGCATTAAAAAACTGGCCAACGACAGGGCGAAGAAGGCGTCTTTACACAATAAAAAACTGCGTGATTGTAAGGTACACTTTAACAGCACACACGAAAAAAGATACGAAACGACTTTGTTTATTACCGAGGGTGATTCTGCTTCAGGATCGATAACCAAATCCCGTGACGTAGATTGCCAGGCGGTATTTAGTTTGAAGGGTAAGCCTTTAAACTGTTATGAACTGACTAAAAAGGTGGTTTATGAAAACGAAGAATTTAACCTGCTTCAGCATGCTTTAAATATTGAAGATGGTTTAGATGGGTTACATTATAACAATATTGTAATTGCAACAGATGCTGATGTGGATGGCATGCACATTAGGTTGTTAATGATGACATTCTTTCTTCAGTTTTTCCCTGACCTGGTTAAAGCCGGGCATGTTTACATTTTACAAACCCCATTATTCCGTGTTCGCAATAAGAAAGAAACCATCTATTGCTACAGCGATGAAGAAAAAAAGAATGCTATTGAGAAATTGGGAAATAAACCGGAAATCACCAGATTTAAAGGACTTGGAGAAATTTCTCCGGATGAGTTTGGCCTCTTTATTGGTAAAGACATCAGACTTGACCCGGTTATATTAAAAGATCAGACAATTAAAAGTCTTTTGGAATATTATATGGGTAAAAACACGCCCGACAGGCAGCAGCACATTATTAGAAACTTACGTATAGAAAAAGATGAAGTTGCTGAAGAACCTAAAATAATTGAGGATGTAGCTTAACTACGCCAAATAGTTTAACTCTTAAAATTGACGCATTGAAACCCAGAAGAAGCTCTACTGCAAAATACCTGATACTTGTCGTTCTGATCCTTGCAATTTTCGGAATTACGATAGGGCTTTTTGTAAATTTTTCTAAAATCCCGCTATTGCGGTCTGTTAATAAAATTGTACAGGTTCAAAAGGATTTTACAAAACTGGACAGCTGTATTTTTAAGCTTTATAACGCCGAAAATAGCTTTAGAATGTATGTGGTTAATGGTGAAAAAATCTATTATGATTTATTTACCAGTGAAATTAAAGAAGTTTCTTCTTTGATGGATACCATTGAAAAAGACAATCAAAATGAAGGCTTATTGTCTTCTGAATCTTTTGATAGCCTGATTAAGCAGAAACGGGAACGAACTACTCAGTTTATCAATTTAAAAAGGCTATCTGATAGTTTAATTAATTTCTCTGCAGGTGCCGAAAAGCAGGTAAATGAATTAAAACCAAATAATAATAAACTTTTTACGGCCAGACAGTTTAAAAGCATTATTAAAATTGATACCATTAAGCCTGGCACGGTTGCTAAGCCAAAGAAAAAGTTTTTTGGCAGGCTTAAAGCTGCAATTTTCGATAAGGGAACAAATGGTACCGATAGTAGTAAATCTACTATTGTTAAAACGGTTGTGTCAGATGATACCTCTTCTGTGAGTGTAGCTTATAATAATCTTCAGCTTAAAGCCATTAATGACTATTATTTACGACTTTACAGCACCAATAAAAAACTTAAGGATAAAGAAAGAGACCTTTTAGACCTGAACCATTTATTGATTACAAATATTGTAGACGGGCTTAAAAGATATAAACTGAAGGAGAGAAATTATTATTCTTCTGTACAGCAAATTATCAATACGTCGGCATTTGATACCGTAGAAAACCTGGATAATTTTACCACAATTTTATTGGCTTTTGCTATAGGTTTACTGCTGTTTGTTTTCTATATGATTTACAATTTCTACAGAAACGAGAAAGCGCTGATCGATTACAGTAACAAAGCTTCGCTTTATGCTTTATCTAAAAGCAGGTTTCTGGCTAATATGAGCCATGAAATCCGAACGCCTTTAAACTCTATTGTTGGTTTTTCTGAGCAACTTAGTCAGGTAAACTTAGAACCACAACAGAAAGAACAGGTTGGGGCGATTAGAAACTCATCTGTAATGCTTTTGGATGTGGTTAATGATATTTTGGACTTTTCTAAATATGAAACGGGTAAAGTGACTTTAGAAAATGTTCCTTTTTCTCCAAAAATTGCCATTCAGGACGTTTTTGACAGTATGAAGATTCAGGCAACGAAGAAAAAGATAGGTTTCGTTATGAATATGCCTGTTGAAGAAAATGTATACATATTAGGTGACCCACTTCGCTTAAAGCAGGTTGTAATGAACCTTTTAAGTAATGGAATTAAATTTACAAACGAAGGAAGCGTTACATTAACATCAAGCCTGATTAAAAATAGTGATCACTCTGCCTTATTAAAAGTGAGTATTGAGGATACTGGTTTGGGTATAAACCCTGTGGATCAGCGGATTATTTTTGATGAATTTGCACAGGTTTATTATTCTTCAACAAAAGAGAAACAGCAGGGAACAGGGTTGGGGCTTGCCATTTGTAAAAAGATAATAGAATTACAAGGTGGAAGCATTGAGGTTAACAGTGAAGAGGGCAAAGGTTCTACATTTTCTTTTGAACTGCCTTACCAGATTACTGAAAAACCGGAAAAACCGGAACTTACAGATACTCAAACGGGCTTGGAAGTGGAGCTTTTAGCGGGTAAAAGAGTGTTACTGGCAGATGATAACATGTTGAATATTTTATTAGCCAGTACGATTCTTAAAAAGTATCATGTAGTTTTTGATGCGGCTTATAATGGAAAAGAAGCGTTGGAACTCTTTAATGAAAACATTTATGATATTATTTTAACCGATATTCAGATGCCTGAAATGGGTGGTATTGAGCTCACCAATAAAATAAGGAGTTGCGGGGACCCTGCTAAAGAAGTCATCCCGATATTGGGGGTTACAGCTAACGTAATGCAGGAGGACCGTAAAAAATATATTGCTTCAGGAATGAATGATCTTGTATTAAAACCATTTTTAGAACAGGAACTGCTGGCCAAGATGATTCAGTTTTTAAAATAAGCAAAAAAGAAAGGCCTGAGATCACTCAGGCCTTTGTTATTGTGCTGCGATTAACAGGTTAATCTATTTTTGTATCCTCCGGATGTTGAGGAGGAAGAACATCAACTTTTTTCTCAATAATTGTAATTTGCGTATGTACCGCATATTTGCTTGGACTAATCCCGCCATCATACTTTTCTGCATAGGCTTGAGTAAACTCGGCCCCAAAGTACAAAATAATTGAAGTGTAGTAAATCCACAGCAGGATTACAATAATAGAACTTGCCGCCCCAAATGCAGAACCTGGATTGCCTTTTTCAATGTATATACCTATGCCATATTTACCCAAACTAAACAGCAGGGCCGTAAATAAAGCGCCTATAATTGCCGATTTCCATTTAATGTTTACATCAGGTAATACCTTGAAAATAATGGCGAATACAGCGGTAACGGCTGCAATGGTAATTACATTGTTTAAAATATAAATAAGCAAGGCCATGGTATCGTTTGCCACCGGTATCACGTCATCTATTTTACTTTCCGAAAGTAATGAGGCCAGTTTTGACCCCAGACCCACAACCACACTATTAACCACAAGGGATACCAGAAGCAGGAAACCCATGGATACGACAAGTGAAAACGATAAAAGCCTATTGGAAAGCATTTTTAGCCAACCTTTTTTAGGAACGGCTTTTACTTTCCAAATTAGATTAATACTATCCTGAATTTCAATAAAAATAGCCGTAGCACCAATTACCAGGGTTACAATACCAATAATTAAACCAACGGTTGATTGACCAGTTTTATTGGCGTGTTCTACAAAACCCTGTATTTGAGCAGCAGCATCTTTTCCAACCATCTCTGTCACTTCAACAAAAAACCTGTCTTTGGTTTTCATCTTATCACCAAAAAATAAGGTTGCAGCAGATAGTACAATAATAATTAAAGGCGTAAGCGAAAATATGGTGTAATAAGCCAAAGCTGCACTTAGTTTGGTTACACGATCTTCTATAAAACCCTTTCCCGCAGCAACAAATAAATGATAGAGCGCTATAAAAAAATGTTTTATCTTATGTATTAATCTCATTCTATATTTTAAAAAGGGTATCCAATCCCAATATTATAAATTAAATTGTCTTTACGCCATCCTTTATCTCCAAAAGAAACCTGATCAATTACCCAGCGCTGTCCTTCAGGTAAATAGGGTTTTCTAATTGGGAAAGCCACGTCCAGACGGATAACAAAAATGGTTGCATCAACCCGAAGACCTGCACCTGTACCAACCGCCATTTCATTTAAAGCATTTTTAAATTTAAAGCCCGAACCAGGTCTTCCAAGGTTACCCGTTGCCGGGTCGCCTTTATCCTCTTTTCTTAACCAGATATTTCCTGCATCGGCAAATAAAGCACCATATAATATACTCACCAGTTTAAACCTCAACTCCGTATTCAGCATCATTTTAATATCACCTCCCTGATCTGCGAAAGTTGCCGTAGTTGGAACTTTATACGTTCCGGGGCCTAGTGTTCTGGCTGGAAAAGCTCTGATGTCGTTACTTCCCCCGGCAAAAAACTGTCTGACAAATGGTAGTGAAGAACTATTCCCATAGCCGTAACCATAACCCAGATTTAAACGGTTTGCCCAAATTAAGTTCTTTGTAATTTTATAATAGTCTCTTAAATCGGCTTCTACTCTTACAAATTGAGTTAATGGAACATTAAAAATAGATCGTTGGCCTTTCTCATCTTTTGGTACAAATAAACCCCAAACATTGCCGCCGGTTTCAATGCTTCCATTAAAGTAACTATTGTTGCGGCGATTGTCTTCCATTTGGTTGGTATAAGTGAAATTGTAATTACTACCAATAATAAACTGTCTTTCAAGGGTGGTACGTAAAAGAGGGTTGGCCGCATAAAGACTTTTTTCCGTAGAATCATTTGGAAAACCAGGTTTTACAAAATTTATGGAAATTGGGTTAAAAGTATGCTCTTTGTGCAGGTTCTCCTTAAAGTTGTATCCAAATTCTGCTTTAAAGGCGCTTAAATTATACTCCGAACCACGACTTAACAACTGATAAGAAAGAGAGGCAATGGTTTTAGGAATAAAGGCATTGGTGCTGTTCGGTTTGTAAAAGGGAACAATAAATCTTGGGAAAGTTAATTTTCCTTCGGCGGTAAAAGAATACGAGTTTTTCCCCTGTGAAGTTCCTTTAATCTGACTCTCAAAACCCCCGCTTAAACTTACATCCAATTGCTCCGCACCCCTGAAAAGGTTTCTGGTGGTTTGTGTTATTTTAACTTCCGACCCTACAAAATTATTTGATTTACTGGTTCCGGTTACCGAAAATGTTAATGAATTTTTCTTTAAAGGGGTTAAGTAAATATTCAGATTCAGTTCGTTGTTTTTAAAGCTATCCAATGGTAAAAATTCTGCTCTAACATCTTGAAAAGCACCAATATTGACCATTCGGTTTAACGATTGGTTATGATCTTTCCTATTGTATAATTCGCCTTTTTGGAAAAAAACCAATCGATCAAATAAGCGGGGCTTAAAGGTTTTTTTATCATCGTAAATGTTAAAATCGTTATATTCCAAAGGTTTCATTCTTCGCAATGTACTGTCTCTTCTTAACGAATAATTTGGAAAAATATTAATTTCCTTAATCGAATATGGTTTTAAACCTGCATCAGGAGCAATATCTTTAACTTTAACGGTAACATTAACCAACTCTTTGCCAATGGTGCTATCTACCTGCATAATTAAATAATCAGGGCTGAAATAGAAATAGCCGTTTTCCTTTAAATCGTTATCAATCCGAATGCGTTCATTTTTATAGGTATCCAGGTCGTAATAATCTCCAACCTTCAATAAGGTTTTCCCCTTGTTGGCATTGATAATTCTCGTCATGTTTCCGGTGTCTTTCGGAAAAGTAATTTTATTGATCTTATAGCGGGCCCCGGTATTTGCAGTGTAAATGGCTTTACCTTTCTTCCCTTTGATCACGGTATCACCTGTTACAACAGATTGCAAGTAACCTTCGCTAATTAAATAACTTTTTAAAACATCATTGTTGTACTTTAACTTAACATCACTCATTAAAACGGGTGGCTCGCCCTTTCTTCTTAACCAGTTTTTAAATCCTTTTGGTTTTGTGGGTTCGCCTGCCAGATTGTAAATGGCCAGTTTATATTTAATTCCCAGAAATGACTTATTAGGACGAGGTCTGGTTTTACTTTCCAGGTCTTCTTTTACTTGTTTCTGATTGTCAATTTTAGCTGAGGAATCAGGATTAATATTGATTTCTGCACCTGTATATAAAAACTGCCCCGGTTTTAAAGATTTTGTTGTACTACAGCCAGCCCAAACTAAGCAGGCCAGTATAAAAAGGGAAGGTCTAGTTAGTTTTTTCATTTTGCGATTTCTGTTCAATGTTTCGGTTTCTTCTTACTCTCTTTTTTTGAAAAATTTCTCTGAATTTATTATAGTCCACAACCAAAGTAAAGCCCAACCCAGTTTCTATAATCTGGCCTTCTATAATTCCTTCGTTTTGATTGCGTCTGTATGCCCTTAAACGATATCTTCCATCAGCAGAAAGCGCATATTCTACATTAACGTTACCCGCAATGTTGGTTGCGTTTTGCCCCGGTGCCTGTGGCCCTTCTAAACCAAATGAACTACCTACGGTTACCGTCAGGCGATCATTCAGCAGTTTTTTAGATAAACCAACCTCAAGATCAGTTTTTTGCTGCATAGAACCTGTAGAATAATCTTCAGAAGAGTTTACTCCAAAATTGATATCCACTCCCTGAATTAAATCAGAAGCCAGGTTATTCAATTGTTCGGTAAGCAGCTTACTTACACTTGACCGGGCCATTGATGATACACTACCGCCACCGGCTAAACTTTGGAAAGGGTTACTGGCGATAAATCTGTTTAAGGCCAGCAGGGCAAAAACCTGTTTGTTTAATTCGCTTTCATCCCGGTTTACATTCAAAAGTTTGGTATAAACATCGCCACCCAATGCACCTCTTTCATTTTCAGGTAAATCTAATTTAAATGAGATGATCGGTTTTAATAACTCACCCTTCATCATTAAATAAACCTGAAATGGAAGTTTGGTTTTGGCCTGCACATTGGCCGGATCATTTAACAAATCGATTGGTGCAGCATTAACTTCATACAGTGCCGTTAAATTAACATTAGCTGCGGTAGGTTCGCCGGTCCAGATGATGGTACTGCCTTTAACCAGCTTAAATTCTTTCTTTACTACTGCTACCGTCAAATTATAAGAACCATCAACAATTTCATAACGCCCCGTCATGCTAATTTTGCCACTTGGATCCATGGTCGCATTTAAATTGGCATCACCTCTAACTTTAAGTGCATCGCCATTTGTTGGGTCAACCACCACATTTAACTCTGCTTCAGGATCAATGGTAATGGCTGCAACAAGGTTTAAACCTTTAATTGGCGACTTGCTGATGCTGTCAACTTTTAATGCTTTTTGTCCGTTAAATGGTGGAGCATCGGCATCAATAAACTGAACAATACCTTCCTGATCTATAATTGCAGGATCATCGGCAGGCATGGCAAAGAAAAATTTAGTTCCTTTTTCTACCTTAATGTTCATGTTTACACTTGGTTGATTTAAATCTCCACGAATCTTAATGTTACTGGTCAGGTAAACCGTTCCGTAAATCATTTCATTATCCGCCGATGTTGAATTTAATGCCCTGAAATTGTTGGTTCTAATGTCTAAACCAAAACGATAATTTCTGAAGTCTGATGTATAAACCTTACCATTAACCGTTGCCTTTTGATTTAAAGAATCGATCAGGGTAAAATTATTAAAACTGATTCCTTCCTTGGTAAAAGAAACCTTTTCATTTGGCATGCGGAAATAAGAATTAACATAAGCGATGTTTACCCCGGCATTGTTAAAAGTTAAATCGCCTAAAACTTTTGGCGCCGCTAAAGTACCTTTTACAGCAAGCTGGCCAGTAATTGTTCCTGTTCCATTTTTTAATTGCCCCTGTGATAAACTTTCAATATTTTTCAGTTCAACTTTATCAATATTAACCGTTAAATCTAAAGTGCCCTCAGGTGCCGTGTAATAAAAGCCATTGGCCCTTAACTCGTGCACTCCGCTTAAAGCTACATTAACTTCAAAGGCATTTGCCGTGTTGTTGTTTACTGCAACTCTTAAAGTACCCAGTTGATCTTTTTGATAACGAAGCTGATCTACTGTTAAATTGGCCTCAAATTTTGGGGTACCCGCCAAATCTTTAACATTTGCAGTTCCATTTAAACGGCCACCAACCAGTGTAGTATCTGTTTCGGCAAATTTAGTTAAGGTTTCCAGCTGGAAATCTTTATACGTAACATTTAATGGCGCATTGGCTTGGACAGGGTTGCTGTTAACAGATAATGATTGCCCGCTATTACTGATTTCGAATTGATTAACCAAAATACCCGATTGCCCGAACTGAATATAATTTTCAGGCGCTACCACCCATTTCTGATAATCCAGCAAAAGTTTTTGGGGATCTAAACTAAAACGAAAATCCTTGTTAATGGATTGAAAATTACCGCCAATGGTATATTTGTTTTTTAGTTTGCTATCGCGAAGAAATACGTTTACACCCAGGTTGTTGTTGGCCGCATCGCCGCTTATCTCCGTATTGTACAATTGAATAGAAGGGCTTTGAAAGCTTTTAACCGTTAAAGCGTAATCAATTTTATTATTGTTGTTATTGATGTTTAGCCGTGTGCTGTCAACTTTAAAATCGCCGTAAACTACCCCCGGGAAATTTCCGCGAACCAGTAAACTATCTTTTTGTGTATCAATTAAACCATAAAACTGGGCAGGTTTAAATACGGTAAGCTCAGGCACAAAACTTTTTAACAGTTTTGAATCATATACGCGTACAAAAAAACGAAAACGCTGATCAGGGATTTTAGTCACTTCTCCAAAAGTATAATACTTATTAATTTGGTTTATTACAGCACTGCCGAGCTTGGTAAGCTGATATTTGCCATCCACTCTAGCAGATAGTATTTCAGATTTAAGGCTTAACTGACTTTCTGTATCTGTTGTTTTGGCTTTAACCAGAATGGTATCTACATTAAACCTTTGCTGATCTTTAACAATCTGTAAACCCGTAATATCTACTGTTCCATTTAAGTAATCTGCATCGGCTGTACTTAAATCAACTTTAACAAGGCCGGCGGCACTTAAAACGCCTGGTGTAAAATTTAATTCTTTAAGGTTAACCTCTTTTAAATTTAAGTTGGCTTTAACAGCAGGATATTTACCCACCAGATTAACTTTTGCATCTAAATTAAAGTTTGCATTGCTATCTGGCATGTTACTCTTAATGTTAACCTGTTGGTTGCGGTAATCGCCGGCAAGGCTTAAATTACGATAGGTGTATTTATTGTAATAGGCACTTAAAACCTTTGCGTTAAATTTAGCATCAATCTTTTTAGGGTCAATACCTCTTCCAACAACATCAGCTTTTACTGTAATTTTACCCAGTTTGGGCTGCATTTTTAAAAGCCTGCCGACATTAAAATTGTTCAGGTCAACATTGGCTTTATATTTTTCCTGACCTTTGGGCCCGTTCATTGCCGCTACTAATACTGCATTACCCATATCAGTCTGAATATTCAGATTGGTATTGAAATCTGTCATCGAACCTTTAAAATTACCCCTCGCATTAATTACGTTAGGTAAATCTAAATTGGCGGGTAGCGATTTTTTGGGTACTGCCACTAAAATATCACTCTTGGTTAAGTAAAGTTTTTTAATGTTTAAATCCAGAAAGGTTTTTTTAATATCAGGCAAACCTTTGGCTTTCCCACTAATGTCAATCTGAGTGTTTTTTAAGCCGGTAACTTGTAATTTAGGAATGTTCAGGTTGTTTAAATAACCATAAACATCAGCGTTTAACTTAATTTTTTCATTGCGATAACTGGCCGGGATGGCATCACTAAAGAAACTTGCATCTTTTAAGCCAATGGTTGTGTTTTTAAAATTCAGACTCAGTTTTACTTTTTCAGGATGTTTCGTTAAATCATCCATTGAAGTAAAATTAAGTTCTGTAGCGTTCTCAATGGTGGTATTTGGTGTTTTTAAAACAAAATTGCTCAGTTTAATTTGTTTGTCGTTATAAACCGCAAGTCCTTTTAAATCATTTAAAACAAAACCACTCTTTTCTTTTAATGCACCACTTTTTACATTGGCTTTAATTCCGGCGGCACTGTAACTAATATCGCTTGCACCTAAATTTAAAGCATTAATTTTTAAATGATTAAAATCCATGCCTTTGGTTGGTTTCGCCGCCAGGTTATCATACTGGATATTATTATCGGCCAGGCTAATGTTTTTAATTAACAATGCCAATGGCGATTTTTCTACAACAACCGTGTCTTTAACTTTTTTAAGATCATTACTTGGTGCAGGTTTAAAGGCAAAAAGAATATTGGATTTGTTTAGTTTTGCATCATCAACCTCATATTTGCTATTGGTTAAATCTACTTTTAAGTTAACCAGCCCAAGTTCGTTAACATCAGCTACGGCCTTAGTAGTAGAAAGTTGATCGTCGTAACTAACCTTAACATTGCTAAAAGCAAAATCCTGAATTTCTATTAAAGGTAATTTGCCCTGTTCTTTTTGGCTGCTATCCACACTGTTGGTAATGTGTTGTACCAACTGTGTTAATGGTTTTTGTTGCAGGTAATTAAGACTTGTATTTTTTAAACTCAGCTGTTTAATTATGTAATGCTGGTTAGCAAGATCAAAATTTTTAATTTGGGTTTTAAATTCGCCTAAATGTAATTTCACATCATTTCCGGCAACATCATCATGATAAGTAATACCAATATCTTCAAACGAAACTTTATCAATAGAAAATTTGAGGGTAGAAGTAGTGTCTTTATCTACTTTTTCTTCAGGTTTTTTTTGTTCGCTCATAAAAGCGTCAACTAGAAAAGAAAAGTTAAATGTAGTATCCGGTTTAATTCTTCTTACGTTAGCACGTATGTTTTTTAACTCAATGTTATTAACCTCAACGGTGTTTTTTAAAAGCTTAAATAAACTAATGTCAACCGCTAGCTTTTCCGCAAAGAGCAAAGTGTCGCCTTTTCTGTCTTCGATATAAAATTTATTCAGTACAACATCTTTAGGTAAAGCAATTTTTATGCTCTCCAAACTCACTTCAGTTTTTGTTTTGCCTTTTAAATAGTTAATGGCTTTTCCCTTTACAAAATTTTGTACCGCGGGGATATTTAATGATAATGCAAGGGCAACCACTAATATAATAATGCTTGCAACTGTCCAAAGTAAAATTTTTAAACTTTTACGTATGTATTTATTCAAAACTAATTGTGTTTGGTTTTACTAAAAGCTAAAAGTATGCCATGTAAATTAATAAATGGCACGTTTTGTTTTAATAATACAAAAAATAACCTAAATTGTTCGCCCGCTATAAAATTTAACAGAGCGGGTTGAAAAATTATTAATTATGAAATTAGTAGATCTAAATATATCATACGAGCATTATACCGGTATTGAGGAGTTAAATGAAGAAGATAAAGCATTGTGCGAAATGTCAGAACAGGCATTAAGCAGCTCCTATTCGCCTTATTCAAAATTTAGAGTGGGTACAGCCATTAAGCTGGCATCCGGAGAAATTGTTTTGGGCAGTAACCAGGAAAATGTGGCCTATCCATCCGGCTTATGTGCCGAAAGGGTAGCCCTTTTTACCATTGGCGTTACACACCCTGATGCTGTGGTAGAAAGTATGGCCATTACTGCACAAACAGATTCTTTCGAAATTACAAAACCCATAACTTCTTGCGGAGCATGTTTACAGGTTATGTCCGAATTTGAGAAAAAGCAAAATAAACCTATTCAAGTGCTGTTTTATTGTCTTAATGGCGAAGTTTTAAAAGTTAATGGTGTAAAAAGCCTATTGCCTTTTGTTTTTGTTGAAGACAGATTGGTGATGCCAAGACTGTAATTTTAAACGGTTTTACAAAATTCGGTAAATAATATGTTTTAAAAGCTGCTGAAACTGTGGATTTATGGCACAATGTGAATAATCTGTATTCACGCTGTGCAATCATTTTTATTATATTTACAGCTGCCAATTTTTGTAAATAGATGAGTGAAGAATTAGACCAAAACGTAAACGACACCAACCTGCCGGATGGACAGGATCATAAACATACCATAACACCAATTAACGGTTTATATGAAAACTGGTTCCTCGATTATGCTTCTTATGTAATTCTTGATCGGGCTGTACCGCATATTCATGATGGATTAAAGCCTGTTCAGCGGCGCATTATGCACTCGCTTAAGGAAATGGACGATGGACGTTTTAATAAGGCGGCCAACGTTATTGGCAACACCATGAAATACCACCCGCATGGTGATGCATCTATTGGCGATGCGATGGTGCAGATTGGACAAAAAGATTTACTAATCGATTGTCAGGGTAACTGGGGCGATCCGGTTACTGGCGATAGTGCTGCTGCTCCACGTTACATTGAGGCCCGTTTATCAAAATTTGCCAATGATGTTGTATTTAATGCAGATACCACCGTTTGGCAGTTAAGTTATGATGGACGTAACAATGAACCGGTTACACTACCGGTTAAATTCCCGTTATTATTAGCGCAGGGTGCCGAAGGTATTGCTGTAGGTTTGGCGACGAAGGTGATGCCGCATAATTTTATCGAATTGCTCGATGCATCGATAGAAGCTTTAAAAGGCGTGCGTCCGGATATATTGCCTGATTTCTTTACGGGCGGAATGGCCGACTTTTCAAATTATAATGAAGGACAACGTGGAGGCAAAATTCGGGTCAGGGCAAAAATTACCGAAAAAGATAAAAAGACTTTAGTGATTTCTGAAGTTCCGTTTAGTACCACAACAGGCTCTGTAATTGATAGTATTTTATCTGCCAATGATAAAGGTAAAATCAAGATCAAGAAGATTGAAGATAATACCGCCGCAAATGTAGAAATTGTAGTGCACCTGGCGCCAGGAATTTCGCCTGATGTTACGATTGACGCTTTATATGCTTTTACCGCCTGCGAGGTTTCTATTTCGCCAAATACCTGTATTATTCAGGGAGATAAGCCACACTTTTTAAGTGTAAACGATATCTTAATTGAAAATACAAAACACACTAAAAACTTATTGAAAAAAGAATTGGAAATTCGTCTGCACGAGTTGCAGGAAAAGATTTTCTTCAGTTCTTTATTAAAAATATTTATTCAGGAGGGGATGTATAAAAATCCTGAATATGAAAATTCAACTGATTTTGACAAAGTAGTTGAAGTTTTACACATTTTATTTGATCCGTTTAAGCCTTCACTTTACCGTGAAATTTTACCGGAAGATTTCAAAAAGTTAATCGATAAGCCAATGAGTAGCATCACACGTTTTGATGTGAAAAAGGCCGATGAGCAAATGAAAAACCTGGAAGATGAAATTAAGGTGGTTAAAAATCATTTAAAACATCTCACCGATTATGCCATTGCCTGGTTTCAGAAACTGAAAGATAAATATGGCAAGGGAAGGGAACGTAAAACCGAAATTCGTCTTTTTGATCGTGTGGAAGCTGCAAAAGTAGCTTTAGCCAACATTAAGTTATACATGAACCGGGAGGATGGTTTTATTGGTTCTGGTTTACGTAAAGACGAATTTGTTGCAGATTGTTCAGATATCGATGAAATTATCGTGTTCCGCGAAGATGGTAAGTGCATCATCACCAAAGTGGCAGATAAAACCTTTGTAGGTAAAGGAATTATTCATGCACAGGTATTTAAGAAAAATGATGAGCGTACCATTTACAACATGATTTATAAAGATGGTGCAAGCGGTACAGCTTACATTAAACGTTTTGCTGTTGTTGGAGTTACCCGCGATAAAGAATACGATTTAACCAAAGGTTCTAAAGGCTCAAAGGTTTTATATTTTACAGCCAATCCAAACGGAGAGGCTGAAGTTGTCAATATCGCTTTAAAACCACATTCTAAACTGCGTAAGTTGCAGTTTGACCAGGATTTTGCCGAAGTGGCTATAAAAGGCCGTGGTTCGCAGGGCAATATTATTTCTAAATATCCGGTTAAAAAAATCATTTTAAAGAGCAAAGGTGTTTCAACCTTATCAGGATTAAAAATCTGGTATGATGATTTATTAAAGCGTTTAAATGTGGATGGACGCGGTAAGTATTTGGGCGAGTTTGATGGTGATGATAAAATACTGCAGATTAATAAGGACGGTTATTATGAGCTAAGTTCTTTTGAGCTAAGTAATCACTTTGACGACGGCCTGATTTTAATTCAAAAATTTGATCCTGAAAAGGTTTTTGCTGCGGTACATTACGATGGAAAAGCTCAAAATTATTTTGTTAAACGCTTTACTTTCGAATCCCAATCTGTTGGTAAAAAGATATATTTTATTAGTGAAGAGCCAAAATCAAGGCTGTTATTTTTAACCGCTAACCCTACAGCAAAAATCATCGTTGATATATTAAAAGGTAAAACCCAAATTCCTGAAACATTAGATTTGGTTTTAGCTGAATTAATTGATGTAAAAGGACTAAAGGCAAATGGCAATCGTTTATCTCCACACGACGTTCAAAAAGTGGTTTTAGAAGAACCTGAAGAGGAAATCGCTGAAATACCCGAAGTTGAAGGACCTGATGAGGATGAAAGTGAAAATAATGAAGGGCCGGAAACTGCCGAAGAGGAAATTATTGATGAGGTTCGGGCAGAAACACCAGAACAAGAAGTAGAAAAGCCTGCTGCTAAACAACCTAAGCCAGTGATAGAAAAAACTACTGATCGGGTTGATAAAATTGATGAACCAGCTAAAAAAGAAGTTGAGAAACCTGTTGTTAATCAACCTGAGCCAGTGATAGAAAGACCTGCTGAGCCAGCTGTTCAAATTGATGAACCAGTTAAAAAAGAAGCAGAAAAACCTGTAGCAGAACCGCCAGTAACAAAACCGGAACCTGTTAAAAAGGAAGCACCTAAAGTTGAAGAAAAACCGATTAAGAAAATTGATTTCGAGATCACCAATCCAAATGATATTGAAATTGATGATAAGGGGCAGCTGGGGTTATTTTAATCTGCTTTTTACAGCATAAATCTATCAAATGGTTCGTGTTCACGGACCATTTGTTTTTAAGAGTAAACATATTGTTATTCTTTAAATCTTAATTCTTCAATTTAAAAATTATATTTGTCCTGCTCATAGGGGTGCTGATGCTGACGCAATTTCTGTTGCTCACATTGGCTGAGATTATACCCATTTTAAGTAGAAAGGCAAAAGGATGTGTAATTCACAAACTTTTATCTTAAACCTTAAATGCACCTGATTCGGATAATGCCGGCGTAGGGAAGAGGTTAATTACAATGCTGTTCGCCCCTGTAACAGTTTTTACTAATTTTTATAAGCTGTAAAAGCAAATCAAACGGTAAATGATAAATTTCCAAGAATGGGGCAACCTGTTTCTGAATCAAATTGTGCAAACCTCTATAATCGAATGGCTTGCAGTGGGTTTTGGGATTTCAGAGGTGTTACTGGCAAAGCGCAACAACATCTGGTTATATCCAACAGGTATAATTTCCATTTGCCTGTCCATGTTTCTATTATTTAAGGTAAACCTTTATGCCGAAACTTTGCTTAACATTTATTATCTGGTAATGAGCGTTTATGGATGGATCATATGGAAAAAGCGAAAAGAAGATAATGGCGTGCAGGTTTCGTGGTCATCTACAGCAGAAATAACCATCGCATTGCTGATTTCTTTTGCTGGCTTCGGATTTCTTTATGTTGTATTAAAACGGTTCACAAATTCTGACGTACCCATCTGGGATGCATTCGTTTCTTCTACAGCCTGGGCCGGAATGTGGTTGCTGGCTAAACGAAAGATAGAGAATTGGATATTCCTTAACATCTCAAATATTGTAGCCATTCCATTATTTATCCATAAAAAACTGGCCATGTTTGCTGTATTAACAACTATACTGTTTATTGTAGCCATTTTTGGTTTTATCGATTGGAAAAGGATTTACAACAAGAAAAAATTAGACCCTGCATTATAATGGAACAAATATTAACCACAAACTGGCAGGAAAAGATAATGGAATATGCAGCTGATTCGGAAGAAATGGGTGCATTACATCCGGAAATTTTAGAACTGGCTTATCAGGAAGATTGGTTTAAGTTGTTTGTTCCGGAAGTGTATGGTGGGCCCGGAAAAAAATTACCCGAAATTTTAAGGTTGGAAGAATCTCTGGCTGAAGCTGATGGAAGTTTGGGCTGGACCATTACACTTTGCAGCGGAGCAGGCTGGTTTGCAGGTTTTCTTGATCCTGATTTGGCTAAAGAGGTTTTTGCAGATCGGAAAGTTTGTTTTGCAGGTAGCGGAGCTGTTGGTGGTACTGCAATTAAAACAGCACAGGGTTATCTGGTAAATGGCCATTGGAAATATGCAAGTGGCGCACTTCATGCTACAATATTTACGGCTAATTGTGCTTTGAAAAACGAAAAGGATGAAGATATTTTAGATGAAAATGGGGAGCCGGAAATAAAATCTTTCATTTTAAAAAAAGAAGAAGTAAATATATTACCCGGTTGGTCTTATTTCGGTTTAATTGCAACCGGAAGTCATGCTTTTGAAGTGCAGAATTTAAATGTACCTGAAAACCGTACTTTTAAAATTAATGAACACATCAGTGTGGCTGATGAGGGTTTTGATTACCCTTTTTTGCAGCTTGCAGAAACCACACTTGCTGTAAACAGTCTGGGTATGGCAAAGCATTTCATCAGCCTGGTTGAAAATTCTTTTTATTCCAGGTCTGGATTAAAAAGATATAATGAAAAACAAATTACCTATTTCAAATCAGAATTAAATCGTTGTAAAACCGAGCTGCTTTCCGTTAGAAAAGAATTTTACTCCGTTTTTGATGAATCGTGGTCTCAGTTAATCCGTAGCAGGAAAATTGATGTTAATAAACTGGATGAAGTGAGCACTTTAAGCCGGAAATTAGCACATACAGGCAGAAGAGTTGCTGATACTTTGTTTATTTATTGTGGATTGGAGGCGGCTAGAAAGGAAACGGAAATTAACCGGGTTTGGAGGGATTTGCATACCGCAAGCCAGCATGCATTACTCACTTTTGAGTAATGATTATTCTAAAAATTCAGGCTTTATTTTTTCTTTAAAATCAGCAGTAAACTTGTTTAACTTCGGTTGAATAACAAAAGCGCAATAAGGCTTACTTTGATTTTCGCTAAAGTAGTTTTGGTGGTAATCTTCAGCTTCGTAAAACTCAGAAACCGGTGTAATTTCAGTTATAATCGGCTGATCAAAAACTAACTGCCTGGTAAGCTCGTCAATCATTTCCTCTGCCTGTTTTTTTTGCTCGGGATTATCGTAGAAAATTACCGAACGATATTGTGTGCCGATATCATTGCCCTGTTTGTTTAACGTTGTTGGATTATGGGTTTTAAAAAAAATAAGTAAAAGCTCCTGGAAGCTAATGATTGTTTCATCAAATTGAATTTGAATAACTTCCGCATGACCGGTATCGCCATTACAAATTTCCATATAGGTAGGGTGCTTTAACTCACCTCCCATATAACCTGATGTTACTTGATTTACACCATTTAAGGTTTGAAATACGGCTTCGGTGCACCAAAAGCATCCTCCACCAAATGTTGCTGTTTGCATAGTCTAATTTAACATAAAATTAAGGTATAATGTTTTTCAAACGTATATAAAAAAACCTCGTAAAAATAATATTTACGAGGTCGTGATAATTAATGTGTGTTTTTTCCTAAAAGCTTTATAAGCTCCTAAAAAAGACTGCCTTTATTGATATTGAATGTATATCGGTTTTGGTGTAAGTTTTAATAACTCTTCAGGCGTTAATAAACGTTTTGGCTCTTTCTTCAAGTCATTTTTATAAAACAACTTGAATCCTGTGAATTGTACGGGTTCAGAATAGATGAAGTGACGATACGTTCCTTTTTTCAATTCAGGCTCACCCCATCCATCCATGTGCATTACAATTTGAACTTCAGGTCTTAATTTTATGTTCTGATAATTGGTAACCATTTTTTTAGTAAAGCGGTGTACGGTGAAAACCTTTGGAGGCAGGTTGTATTTTTTTACCATATCTGCTAAATAACCAGATACATAATTGATATCTGCTGCATCATACGTTCCGATTTTTTTACCCGGTAAAGTTCCATCTTTCATAGAAAATTCAGGGTCAATACCTAAATGTACATAAGGCAATTGCAGGTATTTTTCAATATGAGGCAATTCTGCTTTTATGTTACTCAAAGCAACCTGCAAGTCTAAAAATACGATGGTTCCAGGCTGCATTTTTGCGATAGATAAAACAGAATCAATTTGTTTATTACCCATTCGGTTGATGTATTTACCATCTTTACCCGGCGTACCGCTTGCAACTGCTGCAATATAATGTAAGCCTGGTTGTACCGGAGTGGAAGGATCTGCTTTTTCCCAGTGTTTTACTTCGGCATTTAAACGCTGCCACATTTCTTTTGGCGCATATTCTCCAAGTGCACCCATTTTTTTTGAATGTAAATTGCCATAATACACAACAATACGTTTAAACGGTAAAATTGCACCCGCCAATGGAATAGGTTGCTTTTTTACCGGCCATTTTCCAGTCGTATCGCCATTTGCCAGTTTACGGTTTAATGAATCATAAAGTTTTGGATCAACGGGTTTCATTACAACAGCTGCTGAATCTGTTTTCTTTTTAGTCGTATCAGAAGAAAATATTTTACCGACGCTGCTTTTTCCGTCCGAATTACAGTTGGCGAATAAGCTGATGGCGGCAAACCCAAGTATTAGTGTGCCCGCTAATTGTGGAAATTTCATAAATTTAATAATAGTTTTTTTAAGCGTTAAGATGGTTTTCCCAATTGATGAAAGTAGATGGGATAACTGATAATTCAAAATAAAGTAATTAACATTTACACATTACAGAATTTGCCGAAAACGCCCAAAGGAAGTTTTATGCCTGCGGTTGCCTGTAAGTACAATTCTCCGGTTTCAAGATTTTTTACCTGAGGGAAGGATGTCCGGATCAGATTTTCTACAATAACAGAAGAAAATCCCAATGAATAGGTGTTCAGGATTAAAAAGTGCTCTTTTTCATCCAGAAGCTGAACCACATCCTGCATCATTTCCTGAATATGATCTTCCAGTTTCCACTTCTCGCCATTCGGACCATGTCCGTAAGCAGGTGGATCTAAAATAATGCCGTTGTATTTTTTACCTCTTTTAAGCTCCTTTTTAACAAACTTCAAGGCATCTTCAACCATCCAGCGGGTATTTTTCAATCCCGAAAGCTCCTGATTTTCATTGGCCCAGGTTACAACCTGTTTAATTGAATCAACGTGAGTGGTTTCTGCACCGGCAGCATTAGCAATTAATGACGCCGCACCCGTGTAGGCGAAAAGGTTTAATACTTTTGGTTGTGGTGTTTTAAATTTTTTAATAGATGAGGAAATGAAATCCCAGTTAACTGCTTGCTCGGGAAAAACGCCAACATGTTTAAAGGAAGTTAAACCCAGACGAAGTTTAATGGCAACTTCGTTGTTTTTATATTCAACATGCCAACGGTCTGGGATAGACTGATTTTTCTTTACCCACTCACCTGATGTAGCAGAGCGGCCTCTAAAAGTAATGTTAGCAGTTTTTTTCCATTCCTGTTCTGATAACGTTTTTTTCCAGACTGCCTGAGGCTCTGGTCTGATTAAAATAACGTTTCCAAAACGTTCTAATTTTTCAAAATCCCCGCAATCAATCAGTTCGTAGTCTTTCCAGTGGGTGGGGGCAAGTAATTGTATCATTTATAAAAAGCGATTATTTATCTAAAACTTATCTTTTGCAGCCTTCATAAAACGACTGGCAAATACAAAGTCATTTAGTTCCTGAATATCGGTATGGGCAATTTCTTTATTGCTTCCTTCCCAGAATTTTTTTCCTTCATGCAAAAATAAAATATAATCACCAATACCCATAACAGAGTTCATATCATGGGTTACAACAATGGTTGTTGTTTTATATTCTTCGGTAATTTCTTTAATCAACTCATCAATTACAATTGATGTTTTTGGATCTAATCCGGAGTTTGGTTCATCACAAAACAAATATTTTGGATTCATGGCAATTGCACGGGCAATACCCACACGCTTTTTCATCCCTCCGGATAATTCTGCAGGAAACAATTTATTCTTGCCTTCCAGGTTTACCCTTTCCAGACAAAAATTTACCCTTTCCAATTTTTCTTTTCTCGATTGATCGGTAAACATATTTAAAGGAAACATAATGTTTTCTTCGACCGTCATACTGTCAAATAAAGCCGATCCCTGAAAAAGCATGCCGATTTCCTTACGAACTTCGATACGTTCTTCATAAGTCATTGGCGTAAAATCACGGCCATCATATAATACAGAGCCCGAATCAGGCTGGTGCAAACCAACCATACATTTAAGTAAGGTTGTTTTTCCTGAGCCCGAACCACCGATAATTAAATTGGTAACCCCTTCTTCAAACTTACCGGAAATGCCTTTTAATACATCATTACCGGAAAATGATTTATAAATATCTTTAATCTCTATCATTACAATAACAATTGGGTTACGATATAATCGCAAGCTAAAATAGAAATACAGCTAATTACAACCGCTCTTGTACTGGCCTGCGAAACTTCCAGGGCACCACCTTTAACATAAAAACCTTCGTATGCAGGTACCGAGGTAATAATAAAACCAAATACAAAAGCTTTAACCAGCGCTACAACTATGGTGTAAGGGTTAAAATCAGTTGTAATACCTTGTAAATACTCATTAGGAGTAACGGCACCGGAAACTGAACCACCGATATAACCACCTGTAATACTTAAAAACATAGAAATGATAACCAGCATGGGTACCATTGTAATACCTGAGATGATTTTAGGTAAAATTAAATAACCCGGTGCATTAATACCCATAATTTCAAGGGCATCAATTTGTTCGGTTACCCGCATAGACCCAATTTCTGATGAAATGGCTGATCCGATTTTTCCGGCAAGCACAATTGCGCTAATGGTTGGACTAAGTTCCAGTATACTTGAATCCCGGTTAACAGAACCGATAATGGTTTTAGGAATAAAATCACTCACCAGCTGGAAAGCGATTTGCAAAGTCATTACCGCACCAATAAAGGTTGATATAATAGCAATAAGCCCTAAGGAGCCCACACCAACATAATCCATTTGCTTGGCAATTTCCTTAAGATATATCTTTAGCTTCTCCGGCCTTCTGAATACAGATTTGAGTAGCAGGATGTATCTGCCAAAATTGGTGAAATTCATTCCGTATAGTTTTGCTTAATTTAAATGTTAAATCTATAATCCTACAAAGAAACGATAAATAATTTGTAGGCCTTTGTTAATTGTAAAAATATTCGTGGTTTTAAATATAAATATGGTTTTTTGCTTACAAAAATTAAACCATAAAAATATGAAAGCGGTAATAACAGGTGCAACAAAAGGAATAGGCAGGGCAATTGCAACTAAGTTGGCTCAAAATGGGTATGATTTAGTGTTAGTGGCCAGAAGTTTAACAGATTTGGAGCAATTTAAAAATGAGCTAATTCCTTATGGACAAACTATTTTAACTTTTGTGGTAGACTGTTCTGATAAAAAGCAGGTTTATCAGTTTTTGGATGCTGCTGCGCAAAATTTTGGTTTTGCAGAAGTTTTGGTCAATAATGTTGGTGCTTTTTTACCGGGTAGTATGTTAGATGAAGAGGATGAAACCTTTGAAAAACAGCAGCAACTTAATGTAAATGCAGGGTACTATGTCAGTAAATATTTTGGAAAATTGATGCGTTCTGAGCGTCAGGGGCATATTTTTAACATCTGCTCGGTAGCCAGTCGTGCTCCAGTAAAAAATGGAGGAAGTTATAGTGTAACAAAAGCAGCGATGCTTAGTCTTAATCATGTATTGCGGCAAGAATTAGCTCCATACAACGTAAAAGTGACTGCCTTTTTACCGGGCTCTACTAAAACGTCATCCTGGGAAGGAACAACAATCCCCGATGAAAAATTTGTACAGCCGGAAGATATTGCAGAAACTTTATTCACCATTTTAAAATTAAGTAAAGGTGTAAACGTTGATGAAGTACTGATTACCCCGCTTGATTTTTAAACACAAAGGAATTGCATTATGGAAAAGAAGCTTTTTAGAAACGAACACGATAAGATGATTGCCGGTGTAGCTTCGGGCCTTGCAGATTATATGCAGGTAGAGGTTACCATAATTAGATTATTATTTGCTTTATCGGCTATATTTATGGCTGGCGGTGGCTTATTGGCCTATATTATTATGTGGATCATTTTACCGGTTAATAATGATCCGGCGGCCAGGTTCTCAAAATTTAATGATTATTTCAATAAAAATAATCCGAATACGCCGCCTTATGGAACTGCAGATCCGTTTGCGACACCTTATAATGCAGGAAACACTAACTGGAATCAGCCGGTTAATGAAGGTGCACAAAAAACACCTTTTGAAACGCAACCAAATTTCAATCAGTTTAGTAAACCGAATGATACCGGACGCACTATAGGCGGTTTATTTCTATTGGTGATCGGAAGTTTTTTCTTAATGCGTGAATTTGACCTGATTCCTGATTTTTTTAGATTCAGAAACCTTTGGCCACTAATTTTTATTGCACTGGGCATCAGTATTATTGCTAAATCAAAAAGAAAAAACGACTGGAAAGACTGGCAAAACCAACAGGCTGCAGCTGAACCAAAAGCAACAACCGTTGCTGAAGATGCTATAGTTGTAACCGAAACCCCTAAAGATGAAACTAATTCATCATCCGCTAACCCTCAATAATATACGTTATGAAACTAGATAGATTAATTTGGGGTATTTTACTGCTTTTTATAGGCGGAGTACTTCTACTGGAAAACTTTGGCGTAATCAATTTCTATTGGCGCAATGTTTGGCATTTTTGGCCTGTATTTTTAATTATTGCAGGTGTTAACATTTTGTTTAACCGTAATAATTCACAAATGGGGCACATTATATCCATTGCCGTGCTTGTGGTAACCTTATCATTCCTTTTTTATAAAGGACAACAGCCGCCTGAGCGTAATTCGTGGTGGGGAAATAAAATGAAAGACAATGTTGACATCACAATCGATGATGATGACGACAATGATAACGATGACCGGGATACTGCTTTTAATCAGCTTAAATTATCTGAACCACTTGTGGCTGCAGATACCGCTAAAAAAACAGTTTTGAATATTTCCGGCGGTGGCATTTCTTTTAACCTTGACGGAGAAACTTCTGAGCTGATCCATGCTGACGTAAAGAAAAAACATGGCGATTTCTCTTTAACTAAACAAGTTACAGATACCGCTACGCTTTTAACCTTCAAAATGCAGGATAAAAAGAACAAATGGAATTTTGGTGACGGAGGCAATGATGTTGATTTTAAATTGAACAAAGCGCCAAACTGGGATATTATTATGAAATTAGGTGCGGGTGAGGCAGATTTCGATTTTGCACCTTATAAAGTTCGGACCTTTCGATTTGAAGGTGGTGCCGCTGCACTTGATATAAAAATGGGCGATTTATTACCAATTGCTGATGTAATTGTTAAATCGGGTGTTGCAGACATTAAAATTAAGGTACCTACCAATTCGGGTTGCAGAATTAAAACCAAAACAGGTTTATCTGCTAAAGATTTCGATGGTTTTGATAAAATTAGCGATGGTGTGTATGAAACATCAAACTATAAATCATCAACCAAAAAAATCTTTATTAATTTAGACGGTGGATTAAGTAATTTTGAAGTTCAAAGATACTAGATTTGAAAGGTTAGGGATTGAATTAAGATAACCCGGATTAATTTCAGATTTTGATCTTACTAATCCTTAACCTTAAAACCGTTCCTGAATGGAAGAATATATAATCGTTGTAAATGGCAAACCTCAGGGTCCTTATACTTTAAACGAGTTAAAAGACTTAGATATAAAGCCGGGCACTTTTATACGCAAGCCGGGAATGGACGACTATAAAGAAGCTCACGCAATGCCAGAATTGCGTGAGCTTTTAGGTTTTTCTTACCAAAAAACTGCACCTCAATATTTTGCCGCCTTTGATCAGCGCTTGCTGGCCTCTGTAATCGATCATTTTCTGATTTTTATTCTTTACAGCTTAATTATTTTAACCAGTTACATTTTTATTGAAGGTAAAGACGAACGCATTATGGCTTTTGTTGTACCGCTTCCTGCTGTTTTTTTATTCAAATTAATTTATGGAAGTTTTGCCGAAGCTTCAAAGAAACAGGCAACCATAGGCAAAAGCCTGCTAAGTATAAAGGTAACCAATATGGAAGGCAGCCGTATTTCAACTGGTATTTCATTCGTCAGGAATTTCTCTAAAATTCTGTCTGTAATTCCTGTATTTTTTGGTTATTTATACAGTTTCCTGAACAAAAAAAATCAATGCTGGCATGATATTGCTGCAAATACTTTAGTTGTAAAAGACAGGTTGATATAATTACAACATTCCAACATTAAAACTTTCTAACAATCCTTATCTTTGCATCGCATGGAGAATTTATCAGTAAAGCATGAGTTAGGTGGAGGATATTGCAACAGTTTAACGCAGTATTCCAGGTTTTTAACACGCGAAGTAAATATTGGAGATATTGCCCTTGGAGGCCATAACCCAATTCGTATCCAATCTATGACCACTACTGATACCATGAACACTTTGGCAACGGTAGAGCAAATCATTAGAATGGTAGAATCGGGTTGCGAATATGTCCGGATTACGGCACCAAGCATTAAAGAAGCCGAAAATCTTGCCAATATCAAAAAAGAATTACGTCTTCGCGGATATAATGTTCCTTTAATTGCTGATATACACTTTACCCCAAATGCGGCTGAAATGGCGGCAAGGATTGTAGAGAAAGTAAGGGTTAATCCGGGTAATTACGCTGATAAAAAGAAATTTGAAAATTTAGAATACACACAAGATGCTTACAATGCGGAACTAGAAAGAATTAATAAAAAATTTATTCCGCTGGTTAAAATTTGTAAGGAATACGGTACTGCTATGCGCATCGGTACTAACCATGGTTCACTTTCTGATCGGATTATGAGTCATTATGGAGATACACCCCGTGGAATGGTTGAATCGGCAATGGAGTTTATCCGTATGTGCGAAGATCAGCATTATTATAACCTGGTGATCTCCATGAAAGCCAGTAATACACAAGTAATGGTTCAGGCTTATCGCCTCTTGGTTGAAACTATGGTGAAAGAAGGAATGAACTATCCATTACATCTGGGTGTTACAGAGGCTGGTGATGGAGAAGACGGGCGCATAAAGTCTGCAGTTGGCATTGGAACTTTGCTGGAGGATGGTTTAGGCGATACCATTAGGGTTTCTTTAACTGAAGATCCGGAATTTGAAGCGCCAGTGGCTAAAGCATTAGCAGATCGTTACTCTTTGCGAGGTCATGAGGCTACCAAAATCTCCATGCCTGATGTTCCATTTAAAACTTATAATCCTTACGAGTATAATCGCAGGGTTACTGATCCGGTTCAGCACATTGGCGGGCATCATCATCCTGTGGTAATGGTTGATGTTTCAAATGAAAACCTCAAAGATCCATTCTTTTTAAATACTGTTGGGTATAATTACAGTGCAGGTTTAGATAAATATAATCTTGCAGATCAGGCATGCGATTTAGTTTATCTTGGAGACCATTTACCTTCATTCTCTTTTCCCGGAAACCTGAAACAAGTTTATAACTACAATACCTGGTTAAGTTTAAAAGATAAAAACAACTGTCATCCTTTATTTTCATTAAAGGAGTTTGGTGAAGCTGAGATAAAAGATGAATTGCTAAACTTCGTTGAGGTGGATGCAGATGCATTTCAATATGCCGATATTCCGGCATTTCACTCCAATACCGTACTAATTTTAAAAACAGCTGCGGTACATGGCATGGCACAGCAAAGGGCGTTTTTCGTATCGTTGCAGGAAAAAAATATACAAATTCCGGTGATGATTAAACGAACCTATGCCCATCTGGATGCAGACAATTTAATGTTATACGCCGCTACGGATTTAGGTGCTTTGTTTACCGATGGTTTTGGAGATGGGATTTGGATTGATGCAGCCGGACAGAACCTGGCTTTAATTAATGCAACCAGTTTTGGTATTTTACAGGCAACACGTACGCGGATCAGCAAAACTGAATATATTTCTTGCCCCAGTTGCGGGCGTACCCTTTTTGATTTGCAGGAAACTACCCAGTTAATCCGTTCAAGAACCGATCACTTAAAAGGAATTAAAATCGGTATTATGGGTTGTATTGTAAATGGCCCGGGCGAAATGGCCGATGCTGATTATGGTTATGTAGGCACCGGGCCTGATAAAATTACCCTTTACCGGGGTAAAGAAGTAGTTAAGAAAAATGTAACCACTGCTTATGCACTGGACGAATTGATTGATATTATTAAAGATGATGGCAACTGGGTAGAAAAGGCTTAAATTCTGCTTATATTATTTTTTCAGGTAATTAACGATGATCATAGATTTCCAAACGCTTTTTACACAGCTCAGAACTTTGCTTACCGAAAATGGCTTTGCGGGCTCTGGGTTAAAGTATGCTTATTTATCCATCGGACTTCTTTGCTTAGTTCTGTTTTTATTCGTTACGCTATTTATTACCAGACAAATATTTATTGGTGTCATTAATAAAATAATCATTAAACGAAAACCCCAATGGCAGTCAGCCTTACTGGAGTTTCGTGTTTTTAGGGCTTTTGCGCTCATTTTTGTTGCTTATATTTTATACAGCGTTATCCCTTATCTTTTCATTGATTTTAAAAAGGCACATTTCTATGCTTTAATCTTTGCGAAAATTTATGTGGTTTTGGCGGTCATGTTTGCTGTAAATGCATTTCTTAATGCATTGGTTTCTATTATGGAAAGCACCAGGAAATATGCCGATAAACCCATTAGGAGTTATAAGCAAGTTGCAAAAATAGTTTTCTATATTGTTGGTTTTGTACTGATTTTATCCATCATATTAAATGAATCTCCACTGTATATTTTTGGAGGTTTTGGTGCGGTTACAGCGGTTTTTATTCTGGTTTTCAGAGATCCCATTTTAGGTTTTGTGGCCTCGGTACAAATGAGTGCAATTGATTTGGTTAGGGTAGGAGACTGGATTACTGTAGAAAAGTATGGTGCTGATGGCGAGGTTACAGAGATTAATTTAACCACAATTAAAGTTCGTAACTGGGATAAAACAGTAACCATTGTGCCGAGTTATGCGATTGTAAGTGAATCGTTTAAAAACTGGCGTGCAATGGAAGAGAGTGAAGGACGCAGAATAAAAAGACACATCAATATCAAAATTTCAAGTATTAAATTTTGTGATGATGAGCTTATTCAACGATTACAGAGTATTGATTTTCTTAAAGATTATTTAAAAGAAACCCAGCAGGAAATAGAACGTTACAACGCCGAGCATACGGTTAACCCTGGTAATTTGGTTAATGGCCGGCACATGACTAATATTGGTACTTTCAGGGTATATGCAGAAAAATACCTCGAGAGCAATCCCTACATTAATACCAATTTAACTTTTATGGTTCGCCAGCTTCAGGCAACAGAAAATGGTTTGCCTGTTGAGATTTATGTATTTTCAAAAGAAAAAGGGCTTAAGAAATTTGAAGAAGTTGCTGCCGATATATTTGACCATTTGCTGGCTGCGGTGCCATACTTTGATCTGGAAATTTTCCAAAACCCAAGCGGAAGCGATATGCGGCAGTTAATTCAGAGAAGCTAATTGTAAATAAGATTTATTTCAGATAAAAATTCACATCAAAATGAAATAATAATAGTGCGTAGGGAGCAAGGCATAAAAATATTAATAGATTTCTTCTTGTGTACTCCTCTTTAATATTTTTGGAAAAAAAATAAAATGATATAAGTCCAATCATTAGTAAAGATGTCATAAATAGTCCCCATTGGCTTCTAATAAAACCAGCTTGATATGAAATCAAATTATTGTTTCTTTTTAAATCGAGTTTTTGTATTGAGCCAGTCAGGGCTGATGAATGGATAACAATTGAGTCTTTATCTTCTATTTCATTGTAAAGGCTACCCGGAACAACATATTTTTTCTCTTTCGTTTTAACAACGAAAGTTTTATCCTGGCTTTTCCCAAATTTGGAATAGCTACTATAATTTTCTAAATCCATTATAAATTCTGTTCTGATTTTTAATGGGCTTAAGTATGCATCAGAAACAATAAAAAGGCAGATTATTAAAGAAAGACAGATAATAAATGTTTGAAAATTAGTTTTAAAATACTTTAGAGACGTGATTTCTTCTATTAACATTTAATTAAAGATATGGGCCAAATTTAGATAATTAAATATCAATTCATATCCTGCCTCCACTTAAAAATACCAAACATTTCTCGCAAACTTTAAATAATTGTGGAGGCAAATCCCCGCTTTCATAAGGATGCGAGGCTCCATAAACATGATTGGCATTTTCAATTTTAACCAATCGGCTGTTTGGGTTGGCATTGGCCAAACTTTGGGCAACCTCAAAGGAAACATTAATATCGTCGCTGCCATGCACAATTAACCACGGAATATTGATTCTTTTAGCTGCATTAACGATGTTCATTGTTTCAGCATGTGCATCAAAATCTTCCAGTAATGTTTTATTAAGCGGCATTTGTTCTTTGGTTCGGGCATTGGTTACATAAATTTGACCTGTTTCCAGCCATTCTGCTTCCTGTTCCTTTTTCCAAAGACTACTAAAATCCGCGATAGAACTCCAGGTAATCAGTTTGTTGATCCTTAGATCATTAGCAGCTTCGATAATGCTCAGTCCACCACCGCGACTATGTCCGATTAAATTAATTTCTGTATGATCCCCGTAAATTTTCTGAATAAAATCCAGTACAGCGTTTACATCAAATAACTCTTTTGAAATGGTGTTTTCTGCGAAAGCTTTTAAGTCGGTAACATCCTTTGGATTGTCTGCCGGAACACCACCATGCGATAAATTAAACTTGATGTAGCAAAAGCCATTATTTGCAAAATAACGGGCAACCAGGTTATGGGCACCCCAATCTTTAAAACCTTTAAAACCATGAATAAATATGATAACAGGTTTTTTAGAGCCATTATCTTCCTGGGTAATGTCGCCGGTAATTAATTTGCCATTGGCACCGGCAAGACTAAAATTATTTTGTTTAATCATTTATTGTAAACCAATTTTATTGGTATAAAGTTTGTTATATTTCGTTTAAATTTAAAGAAATGTCGACAGAGAACCAAAACCCAAACCAAGAATCAGAAAAAGGATTTTTTGATAATCTTAAAGGAAAATTAAACGAATTTAAAGACAAAGCAGAAGATGCCTGGGAAGATGCAAAAGATAAAGCAGAGGATGCCTGGGATGTTGCAAAAGACAAGGCTGAAGATGCCTGGGATGATGCAAAAGTGAAAGCTGCTGAACTTAAAGATAAAGCTGAAGATAAATGGGATGATTTAACTTCAGAAAAGGATGAGGAGGTAGCGAAAGCTGAAGCTAAAGTTGATGCTTTGAAATCTGATGCAGCAAATAAAGCTGAAGAAATTGGAGATAAAATAGAAGCTAAAACTGACGAGTGGAAAAAAAATAATCCATAATTATTCCCCGGTTAAAAAAACGAAGGCAGAAATCACACGATTTCTGCCTTTTTTATTGAAATCCTTTCGATAAAATCCCAGTTAGTTGATAAAAATAAAGAAGCATTCGGCCAATTAATTTTAATTATGCTGACCAAATCAATTTAAAATTGATGCACCGGCAACCATTCTTCAATAATTTCGTAATATACATTAAGTGATATAAAATGATTTAACCTTGCTGTAATATAAAATCAGGCACATATTTAAAACGATTATTTAGAGGCAGAAGAACGATTGTCAGCATTTTGCATCTATTTAAAACCGTTCTAAATTGATGTAAATTACAGGTTAATGACAGTGACATGCCTCTACCTTGTTACTTTTGTATCCCGATAATAGTTAATAACGGAAACCCATTGGAATATTTAAAAGTAATAGCTTTTACGCATCACCATTTAGACCTGCAATCTTTAGGTAAGTTAGTAATTTGCGATCAGAGCCTGGAAAGCAGGCTGCAAAATATTCGTACACAACTTCCGGTGAGTGAAATTTTTTACGTTGGTACCTGTAACCGTGTAGAATTTATCTTTTTAACCAAAGAGAAAACCGATAAAGAATTTGTAACCAAATTTTTGAGGATTTTAGACATGGGTTTGCCTGAAGAATTTTTAGAACGCTTTATTGATAATGTTTCTGTTTACGAAAACGAAGAAGCGTTTAATCACCTTTTAAGAACATCGTGCTCTTTAGAGAGTTTGGTTGTTGGCGAAAAAGAAATTCTGGCACAAATCCGTAAAGCTTACGAAAATTGTCGTGATGCAGGTTTTACAGGCGATTATATGAGAATGATTATGGATCGTGTAGTTAAGACGGCTAAAGAAGTTTATACCCACACCAATATTTCTAAAAACCCGGTTTCGGTTGTTTCATTAGCTTACCGTAAACTTAAAGAATTAAATATGTGTGGAAATTCACGCATTTTAATTATAGGTGCCGGCGAAACCAATCAAAATATTGCAAAATATCTTAATAAACACAAATACTCCAACTTCTCTATTTTTAACCGTACGCTGTCAAAAGCAAAAACCTTAGCCGCAGAGTTAAACGGAAGAGCTTTTGATTTAAATGCGCTTGAAAATTTTAATGAAGGTTTTGATGTTATTATTACCTGTACAGGTTCAACTGAAGTTATTATTACCGAAAAACTTTATAGTAAGTTGCTTAATGGCGACAAATCGAAAAAGGTAATTGTAGATTTAGCAATTCCTAATGATGTTGATCCCACCGTTGTTCATAATAATCCTATTCATTATATCGAGGTAGAATCTTTAAAAGAAGTTGCCCGTAAAAATATTCAGGAACGTTACAAAGAACTGGTTCATGCAGAAGAAATTATCAGCACTAATATTGCAGAGTTTTTCTATGTATTAAAACAACGCCGTATTGAGCTGGCAATGCAGGAAGTGCCAAAAAAGATTAAGGAAATTAAAAATACAGCTATGAATGGTGTATTTGCTGATGAAATTAATCAACTGGATGATGCCTCCCGTGAAGTTTTAGAACGTGTGATGAACTACATGGAGAAAAAATGCATCAGTGTTCCGATGATTATGGCTAAAGAAATTCTGGTTAATCAATCTTAACTTTTCTTTCCTCTTTAAAAAGTTATTTCTTTTCAGATTTTTTATCCTGAAAGCAGGCTCATATTGCACTGTTTATTTACTCCTTCTCTTGCTGAGGCCCGAAACGTTACAACAATTTGTAATCCAGAATGCCATAAAGGTTATTGATCCAAAACAAAAAAAGAGTAATTTAGAACGATGAGTGTCATAGAAATCCATTAAATCATTTAACTCTGTAACCTCACTGTCTCATTTTTAAACATTTTATAAGATAAAGAGGTATTTACCTTAAATTTGCAAATCATTTAAACGTTATAGTGAAGAAATTAATCATCGGAACACGCGGTAGCGACCTGGCCTTATGGCAAGCCAATCACATTAAAGATGAACTGGCGGCAAATGGAATCGAAGCTGAACTAAAAATTATTAAAACACAGGGCGATAAAATTCTAAACCTTCGGTTGGATAAACTGGAAGGAAAAGGCTTTTTTACTAAAGAGCTTGAAGAAGAATTGTTAATCGGTACCATTGATTTAGCGGTACACTCACTAAAAGATTTACCTACAAATCATCCCGCAGGTTTAACTATTGCGGCAATCCCGGTCAGGGAAGAAGCTACAGAGTACCTTTTAATTTTAAAAGATTGTGTTGATTTCTCTCAAAAACTTTCTCTAAAAAAAGGTGCTATGGTTGGTACTTCATCCAACCGCCGTAAAGCACAGTTATTGGGTTTACGTTCTGATTTAGAAGTTGAAGATTTACGCGGAAACGTACCCACCAGAATCCAGAAGCTTAGAGACGAAGATTATGACGCTATTATGCTTGCCAAAGCAGGCGTAAAACGTTTAGGATTAGATTTAAGTGATTTACATGTAGAAGAACTTGATACTACTGAATTTATTCCGGCGCCTGCTCAGGGTGCTTTGGGTATTCAGATCAGAGATAACGATCCTGAACTTTTTGCGGTTATTCAAAAATTAAATCACCCGGATACAGCCGAAGAAGTAGGGGTAGAACGTAAAGTTTTAAACCTTTTTGAAGGAGGCTGCCATATGCCTTTAGGTTGTTACTGTAAAAAGGAAAACGGACAATTTGAAGTTTGGACAGCAAAAGCTGAAACAGCAGAAGATTTTCCGGAGCGTTTATTTCTACGCTCAGAAACGACAGAAGGCCTTGCCGAAAAAGTAGTGGCTAAATTTAATGCAGAAAGAAAGAAACCTGCAAAGGTTTTTATTTCCCGCGAAATTGGTGAGCATAGTTATTTCCGCAAAGCACTGGAAAACAATAATATAGAAATAGAAGGGCGTTCTTTAATCCGTACTTTTCCAATTGTTACGGTTTTAGATCAGTTTATTTTAAAAAACATCGACTGGATTTTCTTTAGCAGTCGAAATGGAGTGGAGTATTTTTTTAGCCTTAAACCTTTATTGCCAAAGAAAACACAATTTGGCGTAGTTGGACGTGGCTCGGAAGATGCTTTGCGCAAGTATGGGCATGCAGCCAGCTTTGTGGGCACAAGCGGAGATATTACCGAAGTTGCCGAAGATTTTGCACAATTAGTTGCAGGAAAAATTGTTATGTTCCCAAGAGCTCAGGATTCTTTACAATCGATACAAAAATCGTTACCTGCTGATACAAAGGTGATTGATTTGCCAATCTACGAAACGGTGATAGAAGAAAATATAGACCAGAGTTTTGCCGATGTTTTAATCTTCACAAGTCCATCAAATGTAGATGCTTATTTTGTTGATAATTTATTGGAACCCGGGCAACAGGTGATTGCAATTGGCAATTCTACCGGTAAAAAGTTTGACGAAATGGGTGTGAAATATACTTTGCCCTACTCTCCGGATGAAATTGGGTTGGCAGAAGCCGTTTTTGGAATTGACATTAAGTAGATTCTTAAAACCTAATATGACAGGAGTTATTTAAAAGGTTAATCCGCTTTTCAGATAAATAAGAAAATGGTTCTTTACCCGGAGCCATTACGACAGCAAAACAAAATGGTTAGAGTTAACGCTCGAAACTAAATAAAATAAAATATGTTACATCGTCCGCGTAGATTAAGGAAAAACCCGTTGGTAAGAGAGATGATGGCCGAAACCCGGTTATCAAAAGATATGTTTGTATACCCTTATTTTGTGGTGCCGGGCACAAATGTTACGCATGCGATTGATTCAATGCCGGGTGTAAACCACTTTTCTATAGATACTTTGGTTAAAGATATAGAAGGCGGGTTAAAAAAAGGCTTAAACAAAGTGATGCTTTTTGGTGTTGGCGATGAGAAATCTGCAGATGCGAAGTCTGCTTATCATGATCATTCTTTAGTTCCGACCGCAGTTCGCGAGTTAAAAAAGCAGTTTGGTGATGATTTATACGTAATTACAGATGTTTGTGTTTGTTCTTACACCACGCATGGGCACTGTGGTATTTTAGAAAATGATTACGTACAAAATGATAAAACGGTAGAAGTAATTGCCAAAATGGCCTTGACACATGCACAGGCAGGTGCTGATATGTTTGCGCCATCGGATATGATGGATGGGCGTATTGCAGCCATGCGTAATTTGCTTGATGAAAATGGTTTTGTAAATGCAGCCATTATGAGTCATGCTACAAAATTTGCATCCGCGTATTATGGACCGTTTAGAGAAGCGGCAGATTGTGCGCCAAGTAAAGGTGATAGAAAGGCCTACCAAATGGATTTCAGAAACCCGGGCGAAGCTTTACGCGAAGCTTTATTAGACGAACAGGAAGGTGCTGACGTTTTAATGGTAAAACCGGGATTGGCTTATCTGGATATTATTCACAAATTGAAACAAGATACAAACTTGCCAATTGCGGTATATAATGTTTCTGGTGAGTATGCCATGGTTAAAGCCGCTGCTGAAAGAGGCTGGATAGACGAACAAAAAATAGTAATGGAAACCATGCATGCTTTTGCCCGCGCCGGAGCCAATATAATTACCACTTACCACATTAAAGATATTTTAAATAACGATTGGATATAATTTAAGCGGAAAGCTCAGAGCAGAAAGATCGAAGCGCTAATTATGGCGCTGGTTATTGCCTTTCAGCTTAGTCTTTCAGCTTTTAGCTAAATAAAATGTTAGATTCATTAAAAAAGATGTTTTCAGGCAATGAAGCCGATGTTCCGGTAAATACAGGAAGTAAACCTGATATTTCAAGGGTAAAATCTGCCGAGTTGTATGAAAAATCAAAAACCTATTTTCCTGGTGGTGTAAATTCGCCTGTCAGAGCTTTTAAATCTGTTTATGGCACTCCACTTTTTATCGAAAAAGGCGATGGCTGTTTTATCTGGGATGCTGATGGCAACCAGTTTATTGATTTTTGCGGCAGCTGGGGACCATTAATTTTAGGTCACAACAACCCTAAAATCAGGGAAAAGGTAACTGAGGTGATGCAAAACGGGATGAGTTTTGGTGCACCAACAGCATTAGAAAATGAATTGGCAGAGCTGATTATAAAAAATAATCGTTTTGTAGAAAAAATACGTTTCACAAGTTCAGGAACCGAAGCTGTAATGTCTGCCATTCGTTTGGCCAGGGGCTTTACCGGTCGTGATAAAATTATCAAATTCGAAGGTTGTTACCACGGTCACAGTGATTCTTTATTGGTAAAAGCAGGTTCGGGATTGGTTACTTTTGGTGAAACTTCATCAGCGGGGGTACCAAAATCTTTTGCAGAAGAAACCATTGTTATTCCTTTAAACGATACGGCTGCAATTGAACAGGCTTTCGCACAATTTAAAGATCAGGTTGCCGCAGTAATTATAGAAGGCATACCGGCGAATAACGGTTTGATTATTCAGGATGAGGAATACGTTAAGTTTTTGCGTAAAATATGTACGGATAACGGATCATTACTGATTTTTGATGAGGTAATTACGGGTTTCAGGGTAGGTTTTGAAGGTGCAGCAGCACATTATGGCATTACACCGGATATTGTAACCTATGGAAAAATCATTGGTGGTGGTTTGCCTGTAGGGATGTATGGTGCATCTGCTGAAATTATGGCACATATTTCTCCTGATGGTGGTGTTTATCAGGCCGGAACATTATCTGGAAATCCTGTAGCCATGGCCGCAGGTATAGCAACGTTAACGGAGTTAAGCAAATCGAGTTTTTATAAGGATTTAAATACTAAAGCACAGGAATTTGTAGCCAGTATTCAACGTTTTGCAACAGCCAGAAATTATAGATTTAAAGTTTTTACCGTTGGATCTATCTTTTGGTTCGCCTTTACAGATAAAGATAAAATCCAATCTGCAGATGATATTGATGCAGGCAGCATGGAGAAATTTAAAATTATGCACCGCGAATTATTAAACCGTGGAATTTATTTAGGCCCATCGGGTTACGAAGTTGGTTTTGTTTCTGCAGCACATACTAAAATTGAGCTGGAGAAAGCAAAACGTGCTATATTTGAAGCATTGGATTTAGTGTTTAAGAAATAAGTTTGTTAATAGTCTCCGCAAGATAGAAAGTGTAAATATTTTTTGTTTAATGCGACCTTGAGATACTGTCATGCTGAGGTACGAAGCATCTCCAGGCAATGAACAGATGCTTCGTACCTCAGCATGACAGATGTTGTTAAACCAAAAGCAAAATATTGATTTAAGAATCAAAAAATAGAATGAAGAAATCCATTATCATATTTTATGCATTACTGCTTTACGCACTAATACAGCTTATTTCCTGGGGCACATTGGTTGTGCGTTTGCAACCCAGTCGTATGACTATGATTATGGGCGAAGGTTCTGTGTTTTTGTTTTTACTCTGCATCGGCGGTTATTTTCTACACCAGTCTTTAAAACGCGAAGACAAGTTAAGAGAGCAGCAACAGAATTTTCTAATGTCAATTACGCACGAATTGAAATCGCCATTAGCGGCAATCAAACTTTCTATTCAAACCATTGTTAAAAGAGATCTGGATAAAGCCAGACAAACGTCGCTGCTTAACAACTCCTTAAAAGATATTGAGCGTTTGGATGATTTGGTAGAGAATATGTTGCTTGCAACGAAAATTGAAAACCGTTCTTATAGTTTTCCAAAGGAAGAATTTAATTTTTCAGAACTGGTTTATAAAATTACGGATCGGTTACAGGTCCACTCGTGCGGTTACGAACAGCTTATTGTGGCTAAAATTCAGCCAAATTTGCAGATAGTAGGTGACAAATTTGCACTTTCATCTGTAGTGACCAATTTAATTGAAAATGCCGTTAAATATTCAGACCCCTGCGACGAGATAAATGTGGTTTTAGATCAAGTGGACGGACATCTTAAGCTAAGTGTGGCCGATACAGGACCAGGTATTTCAGATGCCGAAAAAATGTTGATATTTGATAAGTTTTACCGCGTTGGTAATGAGAATGTCAGAAAAGCGAAGGGAACAGGTTTAGGCTTGTTTATTGTGAAAGAGGTTTTACAATACCATGATGCAGATATTACAGTAAAAGACAATCTGCCTAAAGGAAGTATTTTTGAAGTAACATTTAGTTAATCTCAATTATGTCACAAAAACAAAGAATTCTATTGGTTGAAGACGAGGATCACTTGTTAGATGCCATCAAATTAAATCTCGAACTTGAAGGTTATAAAGTTCATGCCGTTAAAGATGGCAAAACCGCTCTTAAAATATTTAAAGAAGAACGCTTTAATCTAATTATTTTAGATGTAATGCTACCAGAAATGGATGGTTTCCAGGTATGTGAAACGATACGTTTAGAAAATACTGAAGTTCCTATTTTATTTTTAACGGCTAAAAACACATCCGAAGATCGTGTTATGGGGTTGAAAAAAGGAGCTGATGATTATTTAGTTAAGCCATTTAACCTTGAAGAATTAATTCTTCGCGTAGGGATTTTGGTTAAACGCAGTTTAAAATCTGATGATTTAAAAGAGTTAAACTCTTACAAAATCGGAGATAAAACCATCTATTTTAACTCATTTGAATTGAAACAGGATGATGGCACCATAACCCCGTTAACGAAAAAAGAAACGATGTTATTGAAACTGTTAATCGAACGTAAGAACGATGCGGTTTCACGTGAGCAAATTTTAGAAACTGTTTGGAATTATGATGTTTATCCATCAACCAGAACGATTGACAACTTTATTTTAACTTTCCGCAAATATTTTGAACCGGATCAGAAAAATCCTGTTTATTTCCATTCTATTCGCGGGGTAGGTTATAAATTTACAGATAGCCATTAATGTACAATAACAAAGGCAGATATGCTTTAATGGCTGTTTTTGTACTGGCTGCATTGGTTTGTGTGTATTACAATCAATATCAGCTGGCGGCTGTTTCAGGGTTTTTATTCGCTTTTGTTGTTTGGAGCCATTTTAAACATAGCTCAGTGCTTTTGGCCTCAAAGCATTTTAAAAATAATGAGTTTGCAAAAACTAGAGAGATGCTTGCAGAGGTAAGTCACCCTGAAAGGCTATCAAAAAGCAGAAGAGGTTACTATGAATTTATGCAAGGCAACCTGGCTTTAAAAGATGAAGATTATGATAAGGCAGAGTACCATTTTCAAATCGCCAGTCGTTTTTCGGTAGGTGGAAAAAATGAGAAATCTTATGTATTAATCCATCTGGCTAATTTGGCTTTACGTAAAAGAGATAAAGAGCGGGCTGTGGCTTATACAGCACTTGCGAAAGAACTGGCAACTACGCAGCGATCGCAGGATATAATTGTTAAAATAGAAAAAGAAATAAGTAAAATATAAAGCATTCGGGTGTTATCCTGAGAAACGAAGGATCTCTTTCACGTAAGGAAGATGCTTCGTTTTTATTATGAATAGCAGAACCGGATCCAAAATCCAACAATGAAGAATAATTTATTTTTAGACGCCGCATTTTCAAAACAAACAGAACGCCCACCCGTATGGATGATGCGTCAGGCAGGTCGTTTTATGCCACAATATTGGGAAATTAAAAACAAATACTCTTTTTTAGAGATGTGTAAAACACCCGAAATTGCCGCAGATGTAACCATGCTGCCTGTTGATTTGTTGGGTATTGATGCAGCCATTTTATTCTGTGATATCCTGGTAACAGGAGAAGCCATGGGTGGAGATTTAAGCTTTACGCAAGGAGTAGGGCCTAAATTTGCAAATCCAGTTCGCACAGCGCAGGATATCGAAAATCTGAATGTAGATTGTTTGGACGAATTACAATATGTTGCCGATGCTATTAAAGTGATTCAACAACGCTTGAATGGAAATATTCCTTTAATCGGTTTCGCTGGTGCGCCTTTTACCGTAATGAGTTATTTGGTGGAAGGCGGATCTTCAAAAGATTTTAAGTTAACCAAATTGATGCTGCATAATCAACCAGAACTTGCGCATAAATTACTGGCTAAAATTGCTAAGGTAACTGCTGATTATTTAAACCTTCAAATTGCGGCTGGTGTAAATGCCATTCAAATTTTCGATAGCTGGGCACAGGCATTATCATGGAATGATTATCAGGAATTTTCTCACCGTTATATTCAGGAAATTATTTCTAACTTAAACAGGAAAGATATTCCGGTGATTTCTTTCTGTAAAGGAAGTTCGGTTTTTGCACCAATTATGGCAGAGGCTAAGCCTGATGTAATTTCGGTAGACTGGAACGCAGATTTACTAAACATTAAAAATAGCTTACCTTCAAATATTGCCGTTCAGGGAAATTTAGATCCTCATATTTTGTATGCTGATCAACCGGTTATTAAAAAACATATCCACCAGTTGTTTGAGCGTATGCGTGGTACAAATGGATTTATCTTTAACTTAGGACATGGTATTATGCCTGATATCCCTTTTGATAATGTAAAATATGCAATTGACGTAATTAAGGAGTTTAGGTATTAATAAACCATAAACTCACTGAAAGAACCTTTGAATAGCAGTTGCAAATCTTTATATTTGATTTATATAACTGCATTTTGTTTAATTATTTATGACTGTTAAATCACTACGAGACGAGGATAAGCTGCCGATTAAGCAATTAATAAAAGCAGTTAATAGGAGTATGGATGATGTTCTAAGAGTAGTTGATGCTCTAAATTTAGGAAGAACTGAAGTTAGGACTGATGGTGTATATAGGATATTTAATAATGGGGATACTGTGAAAGTGGCAGAAGGTGTTTTTAAAAGAAGACGAGCTGCAGCAAAGAGAATTAAACTTTTTTAATGCCTCAACAGCCCAAATTGAGAATTTTTGCCGGGCCTAATGGTTCCGGTAAAACTACTTTATTTGATTCTATAAAGTCGAGTTACTTTTCTACAAGAATTTTTGTGAATGCAGATTTATTGGAGGAAGAGTTTAAGAAAAAAACCTTTCTCAACTTATCTGATTTTGAGATTGAAGTCTCCAATGAAGATTTTGAATCATTCTGTTTTAATAATGGCTTGTTTTTAAAGGCAGACTTCACTATTCAAAGCTGGAATTTAATTGTCAGGGAAAATGTTATCGTTAAGGGGCTAACAGAATCAGTTCATTATAATTCTTATCATTTTGCTATTCTTGCTGATTTTATTCGTTATAAACTTATAGAAAATGAAAAATCATTTTCATTTGAAACCGTGTTTTCACATCCTGCCAAATTAGAACTTATTGATTTTGCTCATCAAAATAATTATAAGGTATATTTGTATTTTATAGGAACAGAAACACCCTTTATGAATCTGGAACGGGTAAAAGATAGGGTTGAAAAGGGTGGACATTTAGTGGAAGCGTCAAAGATTGAGAAACGTTACTTTTTGACAATGGATTTATTAATCGATATGCTAAAAAGAGTTGATGAGACGTATCTTTGGGATAATTCCGGAATTAAACATCAGTTTGTTGGAAGTATAAAAAAAGGAATTTTAGAATTAGAATTTCTTAGGGTACCAACCTGGTTGGATACCTATGTTTTAAATAAAATTAAATGATGGAATCTTTAATGGAATATTACCACTATATTATTGCTGTGCACGTGGTTTTCGTGATTAGCTGGATGGCTGGGTTATTCTATATTTTAAGTCTTTTTATTTACCATACTGAGGCTAATGATAAGCCTGAACCTGAAAAAAGTATCCTCCGGAATCAATTTGTTAAAATGGAGGCTACTTTATGGAAGATTATAGCCACACCGGCCATGATTATTTCTGTACTCGCCGGGGTAACCATGTTAACGCTAAATACGGGGCTTTTACAAACCGACTGGATGCTGGTTAAGCTTGGCTTTGTAATTGGCTTACTTATTTATCATTTTATTTGCCAGAACATAGTAAAGCAGCTCAAAAACGATCGATGTAAACTAACAAGTTTTCAATTAAGGTTGTGGAGAGAACTAGCCACCATTTTTATGATTTCCATTGTGTTTATTGTTATTGTAAAAAGTGCAATAAACTGGATTTATGGCCTGATAGGAATTATGGGGATTGCAATGGTTATTATGATTGCTGTTAAACTCTATAAAAACTACCGCTTAAAAAAATAAATTAAACTTTCTTCGCGATCTGCACCCGAAGAAAGTTTAGTTAATCAATTTTGATTAAATATTAGCCTCTGATCATGTAGCTGATAATATTTAATACTACCCCAACTCCAAAACCAATTAAAGCCAAATTACAGGCTGATTTTGCAGCTACTGGTTGTTCATCTTTTTTCACAAAATAAATAATCGCACCTGCCAAAGGAATACAAAAGGAAAGTATTTTTAGCCCAGTACTCAAATCCTCATTCGACTGATTGTTAAATTGATTAAAAGGTTGGTTTTCTTGATTAAAGGGTTGATTTTGTTGTGGGTTAAACGGTTCGTTTTCTGACATGATTGTAAATTTTGAAAGTGAATTTATTAGATTAAATGATATAAGAATTTAAAAGATACAACAATATAATAGGCAATAAAATCGCTGATTCCTGCCAATCCAAAACCAGCCAGTATGCCTGTAATAAATCTCAGGATATTGTTGCTTTCACGCTTACAATATGCCTGGGTTATGCCATCTATTGTAGTAGGCATTATGGCTAATAATGCAATGAATATATTTATTTTAAAAAAGAATATTATCGGTATAAAAATAGCATAACCAACGTAGATACCTGTGCATCTGGCACACATAGGAAACTGCTTCCCTTTGTAAAAAAAGGACCTCTCCGGCAGCCTGTGGCAATCAACAAATTGTATTTTCGTCATATAATTGATGTCAATAATAAGTAAAAATATATATAATTTAATAATTGAAGACAGATAAATTGAATATTTTCTTGTGATCTGTTTAAAGTAAAATAATAAATATTAGCAACAGAACTACATCTGCTTTACAAAAACTATCCTAAATTTGGGCGATAAAATCATAACTTATGTTTAAAACCACGGGTCTGAAAAGGACCCTACTCTTCATATCATTTCTATTCAGTTCTTATTTTGCTTCGGCCCAGTTTGATCAGTCGGCTATAGAAAACAGAATCCGTCCGGATAGCAGTTTAACCAACGAAGTGCATTTCAATTTTTACAACTTTAACTACGTTCGTAATTATGAGTATACCAACGATTTTCATGATGGTTATACCTTATATGGCACGCAGTTACAGCCGCAAATTGTATATTACGCACACCCTAATTTAGCCATTACAGCCGGCGCTTTTATTCGTAAAGACTTTGGACACAATGGAGTTTATGATGCAAAACCTTTATTTAGTGTTAAATACCACAAAAGAAACCTGACATTAATCTTTGGAAGTTTGGAAGGCGGTATTCAGCATAAATACATAGAACCGCTTTATGATTTTGAAAGAACCATTACTACTCCAATTGAATATGGGACACAATTATTAGTTGAAAGAAAGAAGTTTAACCTGGATGCCTGGATTGCCTGGCAAAAAATGATCTATAAAGGTGATCCCGTAAAAGAGGAAATCATAGGAGGTTTATCTACAGAAACAACACTTGCCGAAAATAATGGCTGGAAATTTAGTGTGCCGGTACAATTTTTAGCATTCCATCAGGGCGGACAAATAGATGTTTTGAAAGAAATTCCAATCAGTACATTATTTAATGGCGCTGCCGGATTGAAATTGCATAAAGCTATTAACACTAATATTAAACAGATTTACACCGATAACTATGTGGCCGTTTACAAAGATTTTTCTCCTGATAAAAGGAGAGCTTATCAGGGCGGTTTTGGATTATGGTTAAATGCGGGTGTAGAAACCAGGTGGGGAAGTTTGGTTGGATCTTATTGGAAAGGCAATAACTTTATTTCAATTAAAGGGATGCCGTTATATGAATCAGTTTCTTCTAATTTATACAGCAACGGCTTAAAGCAAAGTGCCAGAAACATTGTTTCTTTGCGTTATGCCTATCAAAAGGAGTTAATCCCTAATTTATACCTCGATGTTCGTTTTGAGCCTCATATTGATTTGGATAACAGCGATAAACAACTTCAGTTTAATCATTCTTTCTTTTTAACCTATAAACAGGATTTTAAATTGTTTAAAGTGAAGAAAAAAGCCGAATAGTAAATTTAGATGAATAATTAACCTTATAAAGAGCCATACCAATAAAAGGGATGGCTTTTTGTTTGCATCATTGTCGTGCTGAGGTACGCAATGAATAGTCATACTGTTCTTTCAAAAAAGCTGATTTTGCTTTCCAAAACAAAAACAATATCTTTCTTGAAATTTATTTAAATTTTTATCTTGCTGATAATCAGTAGGTAGTTATGTCATTTCTAAAATATTTAACCTTTTTATTAACGTTCATGCAACCATTGTTTGTAAACCATCATCTTCTATATACAAACACACAATGAAGTTGACTCAACCCTATACTATAAACGATTTGATGGAAGGCTGTAAAGCCGGCGACCGGAAGATGCAGGAGATACTTTATAAGCAAACTGCTTCCAAAATGCTGGCAGTTTGCATACGGTACGCAAAAGACAGGATGGAAGCAGAAGATGTATTGCAATTGGGCTACATCAAAGTTTTTCAGAAAATTAAAGATTATAGGGGAGATGGCTCATTTGAAGGCTGGATTAGAAGAGTAATGGTTAATACTGCAATAGAAAGTTACCGTAAAAATTTACGCAGCTTAAATGTAGTTGAAATAGATGAAGCATATGAACAGCCATCAACTGGTTTTGATTTTAGTCAGTTGGGCATGCAGGATTTGATGAAAGTGATTCAGAAACTGGCCGATGGTTACCGCATGGTGTTTAATATGTATGCAATAGAAGGTTACTCGCACAGAGAGATTGCAGAAACACTTGGAATAACCGAAGGGGCAAGTAAATCACAATTATCAAGGGCGAGGACAATTTTAAAAGAAGAAATTATAAAAATGGAGGGATTTGGTTATGCAACCTACACCGGATAAAGATTTTGATCAGTTATTTAAGGATGCTTTTGCTGATGCAGAAGTTACGCCTTCGAGAAATTTGTGGAGCGATATAGAACAAAAAATTGAACCAAAGAAAACCCGGAAATTACCGGTTTATTGGTTGGCTGCTGCTGCAGTTTTGGTTATCACTACGGTTGGAATTTTGATTAGAAATAATCAGGATACAACTTTAGAAAAGCCGGAGAATTTTACTAAAACTGAAGTAAATAAACCTTCTAACGAAAATGTAGCTAAACCCGAACTTAAAGAGCCGGTTGAAGTTAAAGAAGAAGTGTTTCCAAAATTAAGACCTGAAGTTAAGAAAGCGACTTCATTTGCAAAAATGGAGGTTAAAAAAGAGGAAAAACAAAAACCAGCGGTAAAACCTGAAATAGTAAAAGAAGAAACCTTAATTGCCAGTGCAGAGGTTCCGAAAGCTAAACAGGAGGATTTGACAGAAAGAATTAAAGAAGCTGTTGCAGCTAAAAATGAAACTTTAAATGCCTCAACGGGTACTGCAGTTTTACCTGATGAGCCTGTTAATGAGAACGAACAAAGTAAAGGCATTAGAAACGTAGGCGATTTGGTGAACCTGGTGGTAAACAAGGTGGATAAAAGGAAAGACAAGTTTATCCAGTTTAGAACTGATGATGATGATTCTTCTATTTCATCAATCAATATAGGCCCCTTTAAATTTGGAAAACGCAAAAAAGCTGACAATAAATAAGCGCTTAAACAGCTGATTAATTTAACACAGACAAACACAACATAAAATGAAACATCTAATTTTTACAGCACTAATGGTAAGCGGGCTTGCCGGTGTTATGGCTCAGGGTGCTTTTGCTCAACAAGACAGTACCAAAAAAAGTAAAACAGATTATAGTGAGGGGCATGGAATTATTATCAAAACCAAGTCGGCAGATTCTGTGAAAAAAGGTCGTTTTATTGGTGGTATTACTTTTACAAGGGTTGATATTGGTTTTTCAAGATTAATCGATAACGGAAGTTTCAATCTTTCTCCTAACAATCAGTTTTTGGATTACAAAGGCGGAAAAACCAGCACGTTCTCTTTTGATGTGTTACAATTTGGCTACCGTTTCAATTCTAATTTTAAAGTTTATGTTGCTGGTGGTTTCGACTGGACACTGATTCGATTAAGAGATAACATTACCATTCAGAAAAACCAACCAGCTTTAACTTATATCGATGAACCGGTTATTTTTTCTAAAAACCGTTTCTCCAGCAGTTATGTACATATTCCCTTAAACTTTGAATTGCGCACCAAAGAAAATGATAAAGGAAAAAGATTTTACTTTGTATTAGGCCCTGAAGTTAGTTTTTTGTTAAACGGGAAGATTAAACAGATCAGTGATGAACGTGGTAAAGAAAAATCATATGATGATTATCACTTCCAGTCGGTTCGGTACGGCGGTACAGTAAGATTTGGTTATGGAGCTTTAGGCTTATTTACCAAATACTATTTCAACGATATGTTTAACACAGCAGCACAGTCAGGTTTAAAAAACATGTCATTCGGGATAACTTTAGGCTTAAATTAAAACACAACACACAAATAAAATCAATCCTGCTTCGGTTATCGGAGCAGGATGTTTTATTTAAAGTGTATTGAGAAACATTTCCGGAGTTAAAATGCTAAGATTACTTTTTTTATAATCTTTAATGTTCCGTGTAATTATGCTATCAATTAAGCCCTGACTTTCTGCAGAAAAATTTTGTAAAGCATCTTCAAAATCCACAAATTCAGAATCGATTGCCTGTAAAACAGTCTTTTTATCTGTTGTTAGTACGTCTAAGAAAATCAATAACTTTTTAAAGTCAGCCACAATCATTTTATGTTGAAAATGCTTTTTTAAAAGATAATAAGTGTTTGATATGATTAAACCTGTTACAAAACCATTAGCTTTCCTCTTTTCACACAGGCTTAAAATTTTTATAGAATCATCAAAGAAAGGTTCTCGTTGCAGAAAAAAATCAAGTAGAATATCAGAGTCAATTAAAATATTATTTATCTTCATTACCCCAGTATTTTTTATACTTTTCATCTCTTATTTTTGATAACTCCTCTTTATAATCATAGTCTTGAGGTAAATCTATTTTGGGACGATTTATCATCAGGGATTTTACTATTGGCGAAAGTTCATCATCTGTACTAATAGTTTCTTCCTTTCGGGTAACAGCCTTTAAATAATTTTCTACTACAGCGGATAAACTCCGGCCTTGTTTTTCAGCATAAGCTTTAGCTCGTTCTATAACTGTTTTATCTATTGTTAAAGTTAATTTAGTACTCATATATAAATATATAAATATATAATTGCACGTGCAAATTTATTTTATTTTACACGTGTTTTGTTTTCAAAATTGCTTATCTTTAGGCCGTGAGTGATACTATAATCAGTGTAAAAAATGTAACGAAACAATACCAGGCTACACAAGCCGGAGGTATTAAAAATATTAGTTTCGAAATCAAAAAAGGAGATGTAGTTGCCATAATCGGCGAAAGTGGCAGTGGGAAATCAACCTTACTAAAATCTATTTATGGTTTGCTTAAAATTGATGATGGAGAAATCTTTTTTCAGAATGAAAAGGTAAAAGGTCCTGATGAACAACTGATTCCGGGGCACAAACAAATGAAAATGGTGACTCAGGATTTCTCCCTGAATATTTATGCTAAAGTTTACGATAACATAGCTTCACAATTATCCAACACCGATTTAAAAACCAAAGCTGAAAAAACCAATCAGATTATGGAGCATTTGCGTATTTCGCAGTTGCAAAATAAAAAGATTATCGAATTAAGCGGTGGTGAGCAGCAAAGGGTGGCCATAGCAAAGGCAATGGTGGCTGATACGCAAGTGCTGCTTTTAGACGAGCCTTTTAGCCAGGTTGATGCTTTACTGAAAAACCAATTAAGAGGCGATATAAAGCGTGTTGCTGCAGAAACGGGTGTAACTGTTATTCTGGTGTCTCATGATCCTGCAGATGGCTTATTTTTGGCTGATCAGCTGTTAATTATTAAAGATGGGAAATTGCTTCAAACTGGAAAACCAGCAGAAATCTATCAGCATCCTGAACATATTTATACTGCAAGAATCCTTGGAAACGCTGTTGTTTTAAATAAAGCAGATGCAGAAAAAATCGGCTTGAAGACAGAAAAGGAAATGGTTGTTTTTTATCCTGAATGGGCCGAATTGAAAAGCAATTGGGACAGCAGGCGTTTTGAAGTAAAAGATGTTTACTACAAAGGTTTTTATGATGAGTTGTTATTGGAAAGAAACGGAGTGCTGGTTCGTGCTTTGCAACTGAACAGGGGAGCGCATAAAAAAAACGACCACGTTCAATTGAACATTGGTCGCTTTTTAGAATTTTAGTATATTTTTTACTGAGCGTACTCTGAAGGAACAATCACAACTTTTACCAGTGTATCATAGTTAGGTGGTACTGAATTCAATAGATTGGTGGTGTTTTGCACATCAAATGTAATACCCCCATTAAAGATTTCGTAACTAAAAGCATTGTAATTATAGGTATATGGTAATTGAATATCCCCATTCGCATCTGCAGGGTGCTGAAAGTAAACAAGGATACCTTCATCATCTAAAGTAATAGCATCAAATTTCTGATTTAACCATGAAGACGAATAACTTCCATTGGCATTACGCTTCCAGTCTGAAGCCTTTATGGTAAAATTATACGTTCTGGCATTGATTTGCTCTCTGATAATCGTGTCTTTTTTGCAAGATGCCAGGCCCAGCGTGACAATGCAAAGCATTAGAATGGTTAATTTTTTCATGTTGATTAGTGTTTTTTGTGTGTATTACTTTCGTATTACAAAACAACTGCCAAAAAAAGTTTTAAAGATTAATTATGGATTAATAATTGTGTAAATATTTCTGTACAATAGTGAAACCTTGTTTATTTCTTTATCATGAAAGTATTTTTTCGCTTCTTGCCCTGGGTAATCCTTTTAGCTGCCGTTTACTTTTTTATTTCTAAAAAGTTCAGTATCAATACCTCTGTAGAGAATAAACATCAGCTTCTGGTCGAAAAAATTGAAGCTATTGGCAAATTGGAGCTGGTTAGGTATCAGATTAGCGATGTTTTAGAACATAAAGAGAAAACAGATTTTTTACCCGAAGCCAGCATTTTATTAGTGGTAAAAGCAGAAGCGGTGGGTTGCATTGATTTAACTAAAATTACCAAACAAGATATTGGTATAGATGCAGATACAGCTGTAGTAAATTTACCACAGCCCGAGATTTGTTATGTAAAAATCGATCATAAAAACTCTAAGGTTTATGATACGAAGATGGCTTTTTTCCGTGAGGCTGCATTGGTTGATGATGCTTATAAAGCTGCAGAAAAACAAGTTACGGCAGAAGTGAAAAAGTCGAGCATTTTATTGCAAACAAAAACCAATGCAACCAATGTTTTAAAACCCATTATTGAAGGGTTGGGTTATAAGAACGTGAAATTTACTTTTGACTAGGACTTAAGAAATCTTCACGATGCGGATTGAAAATGTCGATTAGCAAACCTGCTTCAAGGCAAACCACGCCATGAAAAACATTAGATTGAGCAAAGAATACATCACCCTGGTTTAAAATTTTCTTTTCATCAGCCATACTTACTTCAAAACTGCCTTCAGCAACATAACTCATTTGTAAATGGGGATGTTGATGGATAGCACCAACTGCATTTTTATCAAACTGAACTTTAACCAGCATTAAACTTTCATTATAAGCCATTATTTTGCGTTTAACTCCATCTCCCAAGTCTTCCCATGAAATGTCGTTGTCAGTAATTAAGGCTTTGTCCGTAAGGTTATTGTAGTTCATTATGCAAATATAGGTTAAGGCATTGAATATTTTATCCTTCCACAGGACAGGCTCAGGACGACAAATGAAGGGTTAAAGAAAATATACTCTATTCTGTCATGCTGAGGTACGAAGCATCTGTTTATGGATGATGTCAGGTATTTTCACTCAGGGATCCTTCGTTCCTCAGGACGACAAGGTAAATATGTCATGTTGAGTTTATCGAAATGCTATTCTTCGACAAACCCTCAATGCGACAGTTAATTAAACCAGGTATTCAAATAAAGTCTGGTCCTGATTTAATTCTATAATTTCAAATTTAAAATCTTTCATACGCTGTAATAAACTGGCGTAGTCATTTTTATCACTCAGCTCGATTCCAACCAGTGCAGGTCCGTTTTCTTTGTTTGTTTTTTTAATAAACTCAAACCGGGTAATGTCATCATGGGGCCCTAAAACTTCATTTACAAAAAGTTTTAAAGCACCTGGTCTTTGAGGAAAACGAACAATGAAATAATGTTTAAGCCCTTCGAAAAGTAAAGATTTCTCTTTAATCTCCTGCATACGCTCTATGTCGTTATTGCCACCGCTCACGATACAAACTACTGTTTTACCCGCAATTTGGTCTTTCAATTGCTCCAAAGCAGCAACAGATAATGCGCCTGCAGGTTCTACCACAATGGCATCTTCATTATAAAGCTTTAAAATTGTTGTGCAAATTTGCCCTTCGGGAATTAAGTACGTAGAACTTAGAAGCTCCTTACAATATTTGTAAGTTATCCAACCCATTCTTTTTACAGCTGCGCCATCTACAAAACGTTCAATATTTTCAACGGTTATTGGCCCTCCATTTTTAAGTGCTTCGCTAAGCGATGGAGCGCCCATGGGTTCAACACCAAAAATTTTTACCGATGGCTTTACCGTTTGCAAATAGGCACTAACTCCCGAAGCTAAACCACCACCACCAACAGGTACAATTATGGCATCTAAATCAGGTAAATCCTGAAAAACCTCCATTGCAACAGTGGCTTGTCCCTCAATTACCTTGTCATCATCAAAGGGAGGAATAAACGTGGATGATTTTTCCTCACAATAAGTTAAAGCTTCTTTTAAACAATCATCAAATGTATCGCCGACCAAAACAATTTCTATGTTGTCGCCGCCAAACATATTTACCTGTTTAATCTTTTGTCTGGGCGTTATTTCGGGCATAAATATTACGCCTTTAATGTTTAATTTTTTGCAAGAATAAGCAACACCCTGGGCATGATTACCGGCGCTTGCACATACAATACCATTTTGTAATGCATTGGCATTTAAGGCACTTATTTTATTGTAAGCACCACGCAATTTGTAGGAACGTACAATTTGCAAATCTTCTCTTTTAAGATAAATATTTGCATTGTATTTTAACGATAAGCCTGCATTAAATTCAAGAGGAGTGCGTTTTACAACACCTTCTAAAGTTTTAAAAGCATTTTCAAAATCGAAAGTGTTTTTTATTGTATCATTCATTTTTTTAGTATCAAGTCGTGACCATCAAGTTCTAATACTTGGATTTCACTTATGTTTTTTTGAAAAGCAGTTTCAGTGCTTTTCGGTTATTTCAGTCCTGCTATTCGTTGCAATCTTTTTTAACTTCTGTCATGCTGAGGTACGAAGCATCTGTTTTATCGCTTGCAGATGCTTCGTGCCTCGGCATGACAGCTTGTTCTGTGGTGCTGCAAACAAAAAGTATTTCCACTGCTATCAGGTTTAGGAAGCAAAATTTGTTTTCCAAAATTAAATCTTCACTCAGTTCCCTCTATACGGAAATAAATTCAGCACGATAGCCTTTTATAGCAGACAGTTAAGAGTTTTAGTCTTTCAGCTTCTAAGCTTTCTTCCTACAAAAATTTATTAATTGCATCTAAGTAAGCATTGGCGGATGCTTTTACAATGTCAGTACTGAAACCAAAACCAACGAAAGATTTGCCTTCATAATCAACTTTCATATTCACTTTACTCACATCATCGCTACCACCATGCATGGCCTGAATCGTAAATTCTTTAAGGGTAATATCTTTATCAATAATACTAACTATTGCATTTATAGTCGCATCAACAGGACCATTACCTTCGGCTTTTGCTTCTTTAACTACACCTTCATACTGCAATTTAATATTGGCTACAGGTTTAACCTGGTCGCCACATACCACTTGAAGCAAGTTTAATTTATAGCCGTTTTTGTAAGATTCCGTTTCGCCATCGCTCATTAAATAAAGTAAATCATCATCCGTAATGTCTTTCTTTTCATCCGCCAAAACCAGGAAACGTTCGTAAACGTCATCGATGTTAATTTTATCAATATCATAATCCAAACGCTCTAAATGGTGTTTCAAAGCATGTCGACCGCTTCTGGCAGTTAAAATAATATCAGCGCTATTTAAACCTACATCTTCAGGATTAATAATTTCGTAGTTTTCGCGGTGTTTCAAAAAACCATCCTGATGAATACCAGAACTGTGCGCAAAAGCATTTTTACCTACAATTGCTTTATTCGGTTGCACAGGCATGTGCATCATACGGCTAACCATTCCACTTAGTTCGGTGAAATGCTTACTGTTGATGCCGGTATGTAAACCTAAGCTGTGGGTTTTTAAAATCATCGAAACTTCTTCCAAAGCCGTATTCCCTGCTCTTTCACCAATCCCGTTAATGGTACATTCAATCTGTCGGGCACCATTTATTACCCCTGCAATACTATTCGCGGTTGCTAATCCTAAATCATTATGGCAATGAACTGAAATAATAGCCTGGTCGATATTTTTAACGTTTTCTTTTAAATAAAGAATTTTAGAGCCATATTGATCGGGCAAACAGTAACCATTTGTATCGGGAATATTAACTACAGTAGCACCTGCAGCAATTACGGCTTCAATCATTTGAGCCAAAAATTCATTATCTGCTCTTCCTGCATCTTCAGCATAAAATTCAACATCTTCCACAAATTTTTTGGCATATTTTACGGCTTCAACCGCTCTTTCCAAAATCTGTTCTCTGGTGCTGTTAAATTTATATTTAATGTGCATATCTGATGAGCCAATTCCGGTATGGATACGCGGATGTTTGGCATACTTTAAAGATTCTGCAGCTACATCAATATCGCCTTTAATTGCACGGGTTAACGCGCAAATGGTTGGATTTTTAATTGCTTTTGATAACTCTACTACACTTTGAAAATCTCCGGGACTTGAGATTGGGAAACCTGCTTCAATTACATCCACGCCAAGTAATTCAAGTGCTTTCGCAATTTCAATCTTCTGCTTGGTATCTAACTGGCAGCCGGGAACTTGTTCTCCATCGCGTAAGGTGGTGTCGAAAATATAGACTTTATTTGGGTCGTGTATCATTATGGTTGGGTTGTAGTAATTAATTTTTGGGATAAGAATTTAAGAACCAATTTGCCCATTTCAGTTGTGCCTAAAACTTTAAATCGGTTTGTAGTTTGATCAGCAATATCATGTGTTCTAAAGCCCTCTTTCAATACCTGATCAATGGTATCAACCAATAATTTAGCTTCGTCTTTTAATCCGAAACCAATTTCGAGCATCAGTGCGGCCGATAGGATAGAAGCCAGAGGATTTGCCAGGTCTTTGCCAGCAATATCGTGTGCTGAACCATGAATAGGCTCGAAGAAACCTGTGCTTTCGCCAACAGAAGCTGAAGCCAGCATACCCATTGAACCTGCAATTTGAGAGGCTTCGTCCGTTAAAATATCTCCGAATAAATTTGCCGTTAAAACCACATCAAATTTTTTCGGGTTTTTAATTAACTGCATCGCTGCGTTATCAATAAACATGTGCTCGGTTTCTACATCAGGATATTGTTTTGCAATTTCCTGTACCGTTTCACGCCATAAGCGGGAACTTTCTAAAACATTGGCTTTATCCACAGAACATAACCTTTTATTACGTTGTTGTGCAGCCTGATAAGCTTTATGGGCAATACGTTCTACTTCATAACGATGGTAAATCATTAAATCAGAAGCAGTATTTCTGTCTTCAGAACGCGTTTTTTCACCAAAGTAAACATCGCCCGTTAATTCGCGGAAAAACAAAATATCTGTTCCTCTTAAAATTTCCGGTTTAATGCTTGATGCCTGGAGAAGTTCATCAAATAGTAATATCGGACGTAGATTGGCAAATAAACCCAGTTCTTTACGGATTTTTAGTAAACCTTGTTCCGGTCTGACTTTTAAACTTGGGTCATTGTCATATTTGGCATGTCCTACAGCACCAAACAGGATGGCATCACTTTTTCTTGCTTTTTCTAAAGTTTCATCCGGAAGAGGATTTCCGGTTGCTTCGATGGCTACGTGACCCATCAGTGCTTCATCAAAAGTAAATTCGTGACCGAATGCAGTAGCAATTTGCGCTAATGCTGCTTTTCCCCATGTTGTAACCTCGGGTCCGATACCATCTCCAGGTATTACTAAAATGTTCTTCTTCATTGTATTTATATATTGCCGTCATTGCGAGGTACGAAGCAATCTCATTTAGATAGTACGATGCAAAAGATTGCTTCGTACCTCGCAATGACGAGTTTTTGTATTTAAACTTTCGACGACTTTTACCTCGCCTTTTTCTAATAATATTCTTTTTTCTATGCAGGTTGGCAACTGCGATTCAAAATGGCCAACATAAATTAAAGTCATCCCGTTGCTGCACAATTCATCAACTAATTGGTTAAAGTGTTGTGTTTGTTGCTGATCCAAACCCTGGTAAGGTTCATCCAGAATTAAAAGCTCCGGATTTTTAATAATTGTTCTGGCCAGTAAAACCAGGCGTTGTTTGCCCAGCGGGAGGCTGTTTAATAATTCATTTTTACTTTCCGTTAATCCGAAATATTCTACAAGTGCATCAACCTGAGCACTTTTTGAATAAGGGAGTTGTTGAAATAAGCCGACTGTATCGTAAAATCCGGAAGCGATACTTTGCCAAACGGTAGAAGTTGCATCGAAATACCAATGAAGTTCTGGCGAGATTAAACCAATATGTTGTTTAATGTCCCAAATGCTTTCACCGCTTCCGCGTCTGTTGCCAAATAAATACAGTTCATTGGCGTACGATTGCGGATGATCTCCATTAACCAGGCTTAACAAGGTTGATTTTCCTGAACCATTATGCCCCTGTAACAACCATTTTTCGCCAGCTTTAACCTCCCAGTTTATATTTTTCAAAACCTGCTTCTCTCCGTAGCTGATGTTTACATCAACCATTTTAACAATGTTATTTGATGAATAAACAGGTGATTCTTTTAGGAAATCAGGGATTTTTCTATTATGCTTTTCAACAGAAACTGATGTTAAATCTCTTTTTGCAGAGGTAATTAGCTGACCATCTTTGATCTCTGCAAAACTGTGAATGGACGAAGGCAATTCTGCATCATTGGAAATCAAAATTAACTGAACGCCCTGTGAGGAAATTCCATCCAGCAAGCTATTCAAATTTTGACGGGAAGCTACATCAAGGCCGGTATAGGGCTGATCGATAATTAACAATTGTGGTTTTAACCATAAAGCTTTAACCAACTGTAATTTTTTGTGCTCACCGCTTGATAGTTCAATTAATTGAGAACTGGCAAAAGAAGAAAAGTTTAAAGCTGCTAAAATAGGTTCAACCTGATCCAGATGAAGCCCTTTTTCTTTTCCATAAGCAACCAGTTCTGCATGAACGGTTAATGTTTCTTTGGCCTGTTGACTGGTATAACGTTGCTGATAATAAAAATTTGCAACGCCTTCTAAATTTTTAAACTGATACCAGCTTTCTACAAATAAAACTTCCGCGGGCAACTTGCTTATCGGGTCGAAATCAACTTCAACGCGGCCTTGTGCAGGGATTAATCCTGCAATTACTTTTGCCAGAGAAGTTTTTCCGCTACCACTTTCTCCAAAAAGAACCCAGTTTTCGCAAACATTTATTTCCCAATACAAATCCTTCAGCACCGCTTTGTGACGATAACTTAAGTTTAGATTCTGTATGTGAACAAATGGCTTAAACATTATTTTGCTTGCTCAAATTCTTCTATTAATTGTTTTTGGTTTAAAATGAAATCGATGTCATCGTAACCATTTATTAAGCATGATTTTTTATATGGATTAATCTCAAATGATTCTTTGGCTCCGGTTTCGATAATGGTTACGGTTTGGTTTTCCAAATCAACTTCCAAAGCCGATCCAGCATTCTGATCTACTGCTCTAAAAATTTGAGCCAGGAAATCTTCACTTACCTGAATAGGCAATAAACCATTATTCAAGGCATTTCCCTTAAAAATATCGGCAAAGAAACTACTGATTACAGCATCAAAACCGGCATCCTGAATGGCCCAAGCCGCATGCTCGCGACTACTGCCACAGCCAAAGTTTTTGCCTGCAACCAGAATCTGGCCGCTGTAGGTTGGGTTGTTTAAAACGAAATCAGCTTTAGGTTGGTTGTTATTCTCGTAACGCCAATCGCGGAACAGGTTTTCGCCAAAACCGTCACGGGTGGTTGCTTTTAAAAACCTTGCAGGTATAATCTGGTCGGTATCAATATTTTCTATATTTAAAGGCACAATGGCCGATGTCAATTTTGTGAATTTTTTCATCTCGCTTTATTCTTTTTTCCTTAAGCTTTCGCTTTCCAGGCTTTTATTCTCAATCTTCTGTAATCTGCTACCCATTCGCCGTTTATAAAATAATCAGGCTTCAGGATTTCTACGGCTAGGTTTTTAATGGATTCTGCCTGTGTTGCATCTAAATTTTTAAATGCGTGCCGGGCAAATTGATTAATCCAAACATACATGCCTTCTTCGCCAATTAATTTGGTTGGCCTGTCAAATAACCAGGCTTGTTCCACTTCAAAACCTTTAGATTCTAATAAAGTGGTATAAGCACTTATTGAGGGGAAAAACCAAAAGTCATTAACCACCTGATCGGCCAGCCCTAATTGCTGAGCAGCTGATGCAATGGCATTCGTTATGCTTTTCACGTTTCCTTTGCCTCCAAATTCAGCAACTAATCGTCCGCCAGATTTTAAGCTTCTAAATAAACCTTCAACCAATGCCGGCTGATTTTCAATCCAGTGGAAAGTTGCATTACTGAAAATAGCATCGAAGTTTTCACTGTAATGGAGTTTTGTTCCATCAACAACTTCAAAAGTTAGTTCAGGATGGGCCAGCTTAGCATTAGCAATCATATCAGCAGATGCATCTGTTCCTAAAACAATGGCCCCGGAAGCAGCAATTTGCGCTGCCAGCTGACCGGTTCCGCAACCTACATCTAAAATATGTTCATTTGCTTTTGGCGCCAGCCATTGCAATACATCCGCTCCGTAATCCGATACGAAGTGATGTTGTTTGTCGTATAATGTTGCATCCCAAACTATTTCTGGCATAACTTTTTGTTTTTAGTATTCTACTTCTATATAATGTTCAACGGTTGGAAAAGGATCATAAAAATGATGAAGTAATTTTTTCCAATCCTGATATTCTGGTGATGTTCTGAAACCCTTTGTATGGGCTTCTAAAGTTTCCCAACGAACCAGTAAAATATATTTATCCTCTGTTTCGATACATTTTTGAAGCTGATGTGAAATGTAACCACTCATGGAGCAGATAATTTTTTCAGCTTCTTTAAAAGCTTTCTCAAAATCAACTGACAATCCACTTTTTACATTTAATATGGCAACTTCTAAAATCATATTTTTAAATTTCGATCATTGTCATTTTGAGGAACGAAGAATCTATAAACGTTAGGCAGATGCTTCCTTCGTCAGCATGACAATAGATTAAACCTTTTCTAATAATTCCCTTACATCCGTAATTTTTCCGGTAACTGCTGCTGCTGCTGCGGTTAACGGGCTTGCCAGCAGGGTGCGTGCATTTTGCCCTTGTCTGCCTTCAAAATTCCTGTTGGAAGTAGAAACACAATATTTACCTGCCGGAATTTTATCTTCATTCATTCCTAAACATGCACTGCAACCTGGTTCACGCAATTGGAAACCTGCCGCTTCGAAAATTTTGTCCAAACCTTCATTTTTAGCCTGCTGTTCTACCTGTTTCGAACCTGGAACAATCCAAACCGTAACATGATCAGCTTTGCGTTTATCTTTTACAAAATCAGCTACTTCACGTAAATCTTCAATACGCGAATTGGTACAACTGCCAATAAAAACATAATCAACAGGTTTTCCGATTAATGAAGTATCATCATCAAAACCCATATAATCCAAAGCTTTTTGGTAAGAGAGTTTTTCTTTCTCAGGTTGTGCATTGGTAGCAGGAATATGCTCCTGAATGCCCATGCCCATGCCTGGGTTGGTTCCGTAGGTAATCATTGGGGCAATGTCTGCAGCATCGAAAGTTAAAACACTATCAAATTTTGCATCGGCATCGCTATATAAAGTTTTCCAGTAAGCCAAAGCTTTATCCCATTCAGCATCTGCAGGGGCAAACTCACGGCCTTTGATATAATCGAATGTAATCTGATCAGGTGCAATTAATCCACCTCTGGCACCCATTTCTATACTCATGTTGCAAATGGTCATACGGGCTTCCATACTTAAAGCCTCAATAGCCGAACCTGCATATTCAATAAAATAACCTGTACCACCGGCAGCAGATATTTTAGAGATGATGTATAAAATGATGTCTTTTGCAGAAACTCCTTTACCTAATTGTCCGTTAACTTCAATTTTCATGGTTTTAGGTTTCTGTTGCAACAAACACTGTGTTGCAAAAACCTGTTCAACCTGCGAGGTACCAATACCAAAAGCAATGGCTCCAAAAGCACCATGTGTAGAGGTGTGACTATCGCCGCAAACCATTGTTTTTCCTGGCAGGGTAATGCCCAACTCAGGACCGATTACGTGTACAATTCCCTGGAAAGGATGACCCAAGCCGTATAATTCGATACCGAATTCTGCACAGTTTTTTGTGAGCATGTCTACCTGATAACGGGAAAGTTCTTCCTTAATCGGCAACAGCTGGTTTAACGTAGGTACATTATGATCAGCCGTTGCAACGGTTTGTTTTGGACGAAAAACAGGTAATCCTCTTTTACGCAAGCCATCAAAAGCCTGTGGAGAAGTTACCTCGTGTATTAAGTGTGTATCAATGTATAAAATATCAGGAAATCCTTCTTCACTTTTTACAACGTGTGCATCCCAAATTTTTTCTACTAATGTTTTCGACATTTTGTTTTTATTTAATGTTAGTCAATCCGGGCTTATCTAGATTTCTTTGATAAGTCCGGATTGACATTTTATTTTTATGCTGTTTTAATCGCTTTCATTGCAGTCATTGCTTTTCTCAATGTTGCGCCGATAATTTCAACTTCATGGTTACGGATTACATCATTTACCGCAATTAAAGTTCTGTTATCTACGGCACCATCTTTACCTTCGTTAAAGTTTTTACCTACTAAATCGGTATCTACTTTTTTCATAAAATCGCCCAGTAGTGGTTTACAAGCCTGATCAAACAGGTAACAACCGTATTCAGCGGTATCAGAAATTACGCGGTTCATTTCGAATAACTTTTTACGGGCAATGGTATTTGCAATAAGTGGCGTTTCGTGTAATGATTCGTAGTAAGCAGATTCTGGTTTAATACCTGCCTGAACCATCGTTTCGAAAGCAAGTTCAACACCTGCTCTAACAAAAGCAACCATTAAAGTATAATTGTCAAAATATTCCTGTTCGCCAATTTTAACATCGCCCGCAGGTGTTTTTTCGAAAGCAGTTTCGCCAGTTTCAGCTCTCCATGCCAACAGGTTTTTATCACCATTAGCCCAGTCTTCCATCATGGTTTTACTAAACTCACCACTCATAATATCATCCTGGTGTTTTTGGAACAATGGACGCATAATGTCTTTCAATTCTTCAGAAATTTCAAAAGCTTTGATTTTTGCAACATTACTTAATCGATCCATCATTGCCGTAATACCACCTTGTTTTAGGGCTTCGGTAATTACTTCAACACCATATTGAACCAATTTAGATGCATAACCAGCCTCGATTCCTTTTTCAACCATTTTATCGAAAGATAAGATAGAACCCGTTTGCAACAATCCGCAAAGAATAGTTTGCTCGCCCATCAAATCAGATTTTACTTCAGCTACAAAAGATGATTTTAAAACACCAGCTCTGTGACCACCGGTACCAACGCAGTAAGCTTTAGCCTGTGCTAAACCTTTGCCCTGAGGGTCATTTTCAGGGTGAACAGCAATTAAAGTTGGTACACCGAAGCCTCTCACATATTCTGCTCTAACTTCACTGCCCGGGCATTTTGGAGCAACCATAATTACGGTTAAGTCTTTACGGATTTGCATACCTTCTTCCACAATGTTAAAGCCATGCGAATACAATAAAGTAGCACCTTCTTTCATCAAAGGCATAATTGCATTCACAACCGCAGTATGTTGCTTATCCGGTGTAAGGTTAATTACTACATCCGCATTTGGGATAAGTTCTTCATAAGTGCCAACTGTAAAATTGTTTTCAGTTGCATTTTTCCATGAATCTCTTTTACCTTCAATAGCTTCCTTACGTAAGGTATAGCTTACATCTAAACCACTATCTCTTAAGTTCAAACCTTGATTCAGGCCTTGTGCACCACAACCTACAACGACAAGTTTTTTGCCTTTTAGTGCGTTAACGCCATCTAAAAATTCAGAACTGTCCATGAAATCGCAAACACCAAGCTGGTTTAATTTTTCTCTAAGCGGTAGTGTGTTAAAATAATTTGACATCGTTTTATCGGTTAATTTCTATTTATTATCGGTTTATATTTTTTAATTACGGTATTCGTTTTTTTAAATCACTTTCTTCAGTGCCCATGCATAGCCATAATGCAGGTTATCATGACCAATAGTAGTAATGAGGATTTCCTCTACACTATTCAATTGTGTACCATAAGTTGAGGTTGCGAATGGGGTTATATCAGGAAATACACCATTTGCATAATCTTCTTTTATTTTGTTGATGCTTTCTAATGCAATCGCCTTTAGTTCGTCCACTTCTTCTTTAGAAACGGTGTAAGTTGGCCGGGTATCTTTTTTGTAGTACTCGTTAAACTTCACTAAGCCTGCATCCTGTAGTATTCCGGTCCTCACGTAGCAAAGGGTTTGCGTACTTACCACGATGTGCCCAAAATTCCAAATGATGTTATTGTTGTAGCCATCCGGAATTTTATTTAATTGTTCGATGGTTAAACTATCTACCAATTGAATAAATGCCTTTCGCGAGTTTATTATAAATTCAAATACCTGATTCATTATATTTCTTCTTGTAATTTTAGTCTTGCAATTCTGATTTTTCGGCTTTGCTTAACTCCTCATTAAATGATATTTTATTGTTAAAAGGATCATTAACAGTAACACACCAGGTTCCGTAAAATGTTTTTTCTAAACCCGGTCGGTTGTATTTATACTTTTTGTCAGTAATCGATTTATGAAATGCTTTTAAACCAGTACAGTCAACATACAAATGTGTTCCCGGTGTTCCATCACCGTGGTGCTCACTTAAATGTAATTCTATCCCTGCAAAAGAAACCTGCATATAAACCGGGGTATTTTCTTCAAAATGATGCTCCCAGTCTATTTTAAAACCCAACCAGTTTACATAAAACTCAATTGCTTTATTGTAATCGAATATTCTTAAAACCGGTATTGCTTTATTGCATTTCATATTTTTACAGGTCTTGCTTTCAGCTTTTATTATTACTGCTCAACTACATGGTAAATATTTTCTCGCCTTTTTCTAAAAACTCGTTTTCTATGAGTTCTTCACCAGGTTCAAAAGCTTCAAATTCTTTCAGTTTTTCGTGGAAACCAGCGCTGTCTTTAATAATGGCAACTCTTGCACTGCGTACAAACTCAATCAGCTCATAAGGTTCTAAAGCTTTTATCAAAGCATCGGTTTCTTCTTTATGCCCGGTTACTGCAAAAACAGTATAATCTTTACGAATCACTACGGCGCTTGCACCATACTGTCTCAATAATCTTTCTACCGTTACTTTCTCTGCTATTTCATCTGTCGAAACTTTATAAAGAGCCAGTTCCTGCCAGATAATTTCGTCATTAGTGTTGAAGTAAACTTTCAATACCTCGATCTGTTTTTCAATCTGACGGGCTAATTTTCTCACCACTTCATAACCTTCATGGATCACGATATTGAAACGATGGATCCTGTCAATTTCAGAAGGAGAGGTGTTTAAACTCTCAATGTTGATTTTTCTTTTCGAAAATATAATCGCAATCCTGTTTAATAAACCAATGCGGTTTTCTGCATAAACCGTTATGGTATATTCTTCTTTGCCATCAACTAGAGGGGCATTTTTGTTTTGTAAATGATCTATTGTACTCATTTTATTTTCTCTTTATAACCCGCAATTATTTTAATCTGATTTCGCTAACGCTGCAACCTTGTGGTACCATTGGGAAAACGTTGTTTTCTCTTCCAACCATAACTTCTAATAAATAAGAACCCTCGTGGTTAATCATGGTTTCCAGTGCAGCTCTTAAATTTGCACGCTCATTAACCATCTGTCCATCAATGTAGTAAGATTTGGCAAGTGCTACAAAATCAGGACTTGTAATGTTTACGAAAGAATAACGTTTTTCGTGGAATAGCTGTTGCCACTGGCGCACCATGCCCAGGAAGCGGTTATTTAAAATCAGAATTTTTACTGCTGCACCAAATTGCATAATGGTACCCAGCTCTTGTGGTGTCATCTGGAAACCACCATCACCAATAATGGCGATAACAGTTTTATCAGGAGCACCGTATTTGGCACCTATTGCTGCCGGCAAACCAAAACCCATAGTTCCTAAACCGCCAGAAGTAATGTTGCTTCGGGTATTGTTAAATTTAGCATAACGACAGGCAACCATTTGATGCTGACCAACATCGGTTACAATCACGGCGTTGCCACCACAAATTTCATTGATGTTGCGCAATACTTCGCCCATTGTCATTTCATCACCTTCCGGGTAAAGTTCAGGCGTAATTACCTGATCTATTTCCTGCTGGTTATAGTCTCTGAACTTTGCCAACCAATCTTCGTGTTTATTTTCATTAACCAAATTGGTCAATAGGGGAAGGGTTTCTTTACAATCCCCCCAAACACCAACATCTGCCTTAACATTTTTATCAATTTCAGCAGGATCAATATCTAAGTGAACAATCTTAGCCTGTTTAGCATATTTATCCAAGCGACCGGTTACGCGGTCATCGAAACGCATTCCGATGGCGATAATTACATCTGCTTCATTTGTTAAAACATTTGGGCCATAGTTTCCATGCATACCCAACATACCAACATTCAGAGGGTGAGAAGTTGGAATGGCGCCCTCGCCCATAATTGTCCAGGCAGCTGGAATACCACTTTTGTTGATAAAGGCTTTAAATTCCTCTTCGGCTTTGCCTAAAACAACGCCTTGTCCGAATAATATGAATGGTTTTTTTGCAGTATTAATTAATGCGGCGGCCTGCTCAATAAATTCTACTCTTACCTTTGGTTTCGGACGGTAGCTGCGGATGTGATTACATTTTACATATTCAGGAAATTCCTCAATTTGTAATTGTGCATTTTTAGTAATATCGATTAAAACCGGGCCTGGTCTTCCACTTTTTGCAATGTAAAAAGCCTTAGCCAAAACCTCCGGAATTTCTTTTGCATCAGTAACCTGATAGTTCCATTTGGTAACAGGTGTGGTAATGTTAATCACATCTGTTTCCTGAAAAGCATCTGTACCCAATAAATGAGCAAAAACTTGTCCGGTGATACAAACCAGTGGTGTACTGTCAATTTGTGCATCAGCCAAACCGGTAACCAGATTGGTGGCACCGGGTCCGCTCGTTGCGAAGACAACGCCTACTTCGCCACTTGCTCTTGCAAAACCCTGAGCAGCATGAATACCACCTTGCTCATGGCGAACCAAAATGTGTTGTAATTTATCGGCATAATCGTAAAGGGCATCATAAATTGGCATGATTGCACCACCCGGATAACCAAAAATTGTGGTTACGCCTTCCTCAATTAATCCATTCAATAAAACCTGAGAACCGGATCCCTTGAATAATTTTTTTGAGGTTTCTGCCTTAACCTCTTTATTTTCGATTGTAATATCTTGTGCAGTTTCCATAATTATGTTTTTGCTGGTTCTATTATTCTTTAATTTTAAACCCAATTTTCTCTCTGTCTTTCCACTTTAATTGAGCAATTTTCTCGTCTATTAAATTTTCCATTGCATCATAAAGCTCATTTAGCTGAACATCATGTTCACCAATCCGTTCTTTAATTTCTGTTAGTTGTTCGTTAACATTGCTTTGCTTCAACAAAATTTTCCGAACATCAACAAAAACCCTCATAATGGCGATGTTCATATTAATCGCCTTATCACTCTTCAAAACACCACTTAGCATAGCTACGCCTTGTTCGGTAAAAGCAAATGGCGTTATAATCGTATTTCTTTTATTCTGGTTTATCATCACAATTTGAGATGATGGGTTTAACGTTTCTTCATATGCGGTCACAATTTGTGACCGCATACTGTGCCACTCATTCGGAGAAAGCCGGAACATAAAATCATCTGGAAAACGCTTTATATTTCGTTTTACTGCCTGATTTAATACCTTGGTTTCAACTTCGTATAAACTTGCCAGATCGAAATCCAACATTACTCTTTCACCCCTTATTATATAAATTCTACTCTCAATGCTTTTAATAATTTGCATATCGCATTCATTTAAATGTTAATTTATCGTCGGGATGGCTTTAATATTCTATTCGTCTGTAACACAACCGCTTGCTGCATCTGAAACGGTTTTTGCATATTTGTATAAAACTCCTTTAGTGACTTTTAAAGCAGGTTGCTTCCAGTTATTTCTGCGTTCAGCAATCACTTCTTCGCTAACTTGTAAGCTTATAATGTTATTTACCGCATCAATCAAAATCGGATCATCATCCTGTACCAGTCCAATTAAACCACCATCATATGACTCAGGTGTAATATGGCCCACCACAAAACCATGTGTACCACCGGAAAAGCGACCATCTGTAATCAGCGCAACTGATTTACCTAATCCTGCACCAATAATAGCCGAAGTTGGTTTTAACATTTCAGGCATACCTGGAGCACCTTTAGGGCCTTCGTTTTTAATTACAATTACATCACCTGGTTTTACACGGCCGTTTGATATTCCTGCAATTAAGTCGTGCTCACCATCAAATACACGTGCCGGACCTTCAAATTTTTCTCCTTCTTTACCACTGATTTTAGCAACAGAACCTTTTTCTGCCAGATTTCCATAAAGAATTTGTAAGTGACCTGTAGCTTTAATAGGCTCACTTAATTTTTGGATAATTTTCTGGTTATAATCCATAACTGATTTAACGTCAGCCAGGTTCTCTGCTAAAGTTTTACCCGTTACGGTTAAGCAGTCGCCATGTAATAAACCTTCATTTAGCAAATATTTTAACACTGCCGGAATGCCTCCATATTGGTGTAAATCCTGCATCAAATATTTTCCGCTTGGTTTAAAATCGGCTAAAACCGGGGTTTCGTCACTCATCCGCTGGAAATCATCTTGCGTAATTTCGACGCCAATTGCTTTACCCATTGCTATAAAATGCAATACTGCATTTGTACTTCCACCTAAAATGATAATAGAACGAATGGCATTTTCAAATGCTTTTCTCGTCATAATATCAGATGGCTTGATGTCTTTTTCTAATAATATTTTGATGTATTTTCCTGCATTAAGACATTCTTTTTTCTTTTCTTCACTTATTGCAGGATTAGAAGAAGAATAAGGTAAGCTCATACCTAAAGCTTCGATTGCCGATGCCATTGTATTCGCTGTGTACATACCACCGCAAGCGCCTGCGCCCGGGCAAGTATGTTTGATGATGCCTGTATAATCTTCATCAGAAAGATTTCCGCAAATTTTTTGACCTAAAGCCTCAAATGCTGAAACAATGTTTAATTCTTCTCCTTTGTAATGGCCCGGTGCAATTGTACCTCCGTAAACCATAATGGAAGGACGATCTAAACGGGCCATCGCCATAATGGCTCCAGGCATGTTTTTATCGCAACCCGGAATGGCAATTACACCATCGTAATATTGTCCACCACAAATGGTTTCAATACTGTCTGCAATAACATCACGGCTTACCAAAGAGTAGCGCATGCCATCTGTGCCGTTACTCATTCCATCACTCACACCAATGGTATTAAAAATCAAACCCACTAAATCATTTGCCCAAACCCCTTTTTTGACATCTTTTGCAAGGTCATTTAAGTGCATGTTGCAGGTGTTACCATCGTAACCCATGCTTGCAATACCAACCTGTGCTTTTTGCATATCGGCATCGGTTAATCCGATTCCGTAAAGCATAGCTTGTGCCGCAGGTTGTGTTGGGTCTTGTGTAAATGTTTTACTGTACTTGTTTAATTCGCTCATTGTTTAATATGTAATGTTCTGGTTGTGTTTTGTTCGTTTTTGGGGCAAAAAAAAACCGCCTCGTTTCGGAGGCGGTTTCGATATTGTATATTTTTCTATTATACGCAACGATTTCCACCTCTATTTCTAGAAATGACAATAATCAGGTTGCTAATAATGTTTGTATTAAAATTCATGTCTTTGACTGTGAATCACAAACATACTAACTTATTGAAAAAATCAAAGAACTATTTGAAAAAAATAAAATATTATATAATCACTTCATAGTTAACCTTTTCTAAAACAAGGTTCTTGTACGCACGCTGAATGGTATAGCCTAAAGATTCGCGCCAAAGTGGACGATAAACTGTATCGTCAATTGATGCAATACCTGCAATTTCGGTTGCTGTTCCACATAAGAAAGCACTATCAGCGGATTTTAGATCTTCTACGGTAAGTTGTTTTTCAACGCACTCTATATCCAGTACCGCACAAAGTTCTTTAACAGTTGCCCGGGTAATTCCTGGTAGAATATTTCCTAAGGATGGCGTATACAATTTGTTGTTTTTTTCGATGAAGATGTTTGCACCTGATGCCTCAGCAACAAATCCATTCATATCCAAAAGTAAAGCCTCGTCATAACCTTTTATGTTGGCTGCAGTAGTCGCTAAGATCGAGTTTACGTAGTTTCCGCTCAATTTCGCTTCCATTGGAGTCGATTTTGGGTTTGGTCTTTGATAATCAGAAACGGTTAAGTTTAATAATTTATTTCCCGAATAAGCATCCCATTCCCAGGCGCAAATTAAAATCGAAACACCACTTGGCACATTCAACTTCATGTTTGGGTGGCAAAAAACCAATGGACGGATATAAGCATCTTTCAACTTGTTTAATTGCAATAGTTTATAGGTTGCTGCAATCAATTCGTTTTTATCCCAGGGAAATGGAATATTGGCCAGCTGGCATGAACGTTCAAGGCGATCAAAGTGAGCTGCAGCTTTAAATATACGGTTGCCATTGTGTGTTTTGTAGGCTCTTATTCCTTCAAAAGCGGCATAACCATAGTGTAACGACTGGCCGTAAAGATCAGTGCTACTATCAACAGCTTTTTCAAACCGCCCGTCAAGGTAAATGATCGTGTTAGAATTATAATATTTCATTATACACGTGTTTTGTTGTTTAAAAAAAGCGCCTCTTTGTGGGAGGCGCTCGCTTATATTTTAATTTTAAAAATTATTTAAACTGCGCCTGCTTTTTACCCAATAAAATATTTAGGAGTAAGAGGTTAACTAGAATGACAGGCAACAACACAATATTTCTAACTGCATTTGCAGTAGAATTTATTGAATTTATGTTGCTTTGAATGGTCATTGCTTTATTCATTTGTTTATAAAACCAATTTAGTTTTTGGTCTATAAATAAGCAAGGGAAATTAAAAAAAAATGAAATAAGAATATAATTCTGTTTTCTTAATTAAAACAGTGTAAATATTTTGAATTTAAGCTGTGATGGTGATTTAATGCCGACCGTTGTATACCAAATATCAAATCGGTATACGGTATAAATATTATGCTTGCATTATAAATTATCTTATTTTCGGCGTAAAATGGATTTATTTAAGTAAAAAATGGATTTTTAAACCCGGAATACGGCTAATTTTTTAGGTTAATGTTTAGATAATAATGCCTTAAAATCGGGCTTTTTGTAACCCATCATTTTCATGCCGTAAAACCACCGGTCTGGGATGCTGATTAAGGTGCCTTCAAATTCGTATCCCGGTAAAAGTCTGGAAAAGAAATTTTCCTTTCTTAAAAGTTTTTCCAATTTAGCCAAAGAGGAGGCGCTAAGTTTTTGATAATAAGGCTCTATCAGGTTTTGTTCTTTTAACAATAGATTTCCATCCCAGATTTCGGCATTTTTTCCGGTTAACGGTTTTTTTTGTTCGTAAAGTAATTTAAGGTCAATCCATATATCATCAAAAATAATCCGGTTTCCATCATAAACAAAAGATTGTATCTCTGCGTTTGAGCTTCCGGTAATTTGTGCAGCATTGGTTAGCAAATTCTCTAGCTTTTTTGTGGTTAAGGCTGCTGCAAATCCCCATCTGGTTTCAAAACCTGCTGAATCGGTTTGCTGTTGAAACCATTTATAAAAATCAGATCGCTGCGAAATGCTGCCATATTCCTTAAAACCATCTGTTTTTTCAATATTTATTTTGTTGGCATTGCCCCATATCCTATTGTTTTTCTGTCTGTCCACTTTTAGCCAATGACCATCCATTCCATCATGCTTTCCTTGCAGATGTGCATTCAGGTAATCCGCTAAAGATTCATATTCAATAAAGCAAGCAGCCCGTATTCCGGTAAAAGAGAGTATAAGCAATAATAGAAAGAATAGCCTTTTGCCTGAAACCATATTGTATCAATCTGTTTATTGCTGATATACGATAAATATAACGTTTGAGTTGCTTAATTTTATTTATTGATCGCATAATACTAACCGGAATTAACAATTAATATTAAATTATGAAAAAGATTCACGTTCTATTAATAGTTGCAACTACCTTGTTTAATTGTTGTTCTCCAGCTGATTCTTCAAAAAACATTAAAAGAGGAGCGCAAACGTTTTTAACTTCTGATGGCATAAAATTAGCCGTAAAAGTGGCGGGTAATGGTCCGGTTTGCATTTATATTCATGGCGGACCGGGGCAGGATTACCTTTCTTTCGAAAAAATGGGTGGTTCAGATCTTGAAAAATGTTTTACCATGGTTTATGTAGATCAAAGAGGTTCAGGGCATTCGCAAAATGCAAAAGATTACAGCCTGGACAGGGTAATTAAAGATATTGAAGAACTTAGAATTAAGCTCGGCCTGAATAAAGTGTATGTACTCAGCCATTCGTTTGGCGGTGTATTAGCTGTAAATTATGCATACCAATACCCTGAGCATTTATCAGGTTTAATCTTAGCAAATTCAACGGCTTATTTTATAGGACCAAAAACCTTGCAGGAACAAATTCAGTATGGGTACCATCTTTTAAAAAAGGACACTATAATTAAAGAGGATAAATTGAATTTACTCATTCAGCAAGTAACGGATGTAAGAAAAAAGTTGAGTGCGGTAAAGCTTGGCTATAAATTAATTGCAGATGATGTGAATACGATCATTAAAATGGATAGTATAGAATCTTCTTACAAACGAACTTCTGATTATGGTATGGAAGTTTTTATACCTTTAATAGACAGTACAAAAACAAAAAAATACCCGGAGTATTATAAAAATTATGCACCAATTACTGCTGAGATAAAAGTACCGGCTTTAATTATTTCAGGTAAGCATGATTACGCCATTGGCCCTGATTATTATAAAAACTATAAATTTCCGGATATTAAAGTTATTGAAATCGATGGATCGCACATGCTTTATTATGAAAAAAACAAAGAATTTATCTCTGCTCTGTGCAATTTTATTAAGTAGGAGGAAATAAAAAAGCCTCCTGATTTACATCGGGAGGCTTTCCAAAATAAGTTGATTGTATTTAAGCAATACCTTCTGCCAATACCACAATTTTATTGTGGATGACTTCTACAACGCCGCCTTTAATAAAAAAGCGTTCTTCGTCGGTTTTATTGCCTTTGATAATAACTTCTCCATCTTCTAAAGTTGAGATGATAGGCGCATGGTCTTTCAAAATTTGAAAAGAACCCAAAGTACCCGGAACAGTAACTGCTGTTACTTCACCTTCGTAAACTTTTTTATCCGGAGTTAATATTTCTAAATTCATCTTTTATAAATTGAGTATCAGTATCCTGATACTAGTTATTCGCTTCTGCTAATAATTTTTTACCTTTTTCGATGGCATCTTCGATGCTACCAACCAAGTTAAATGCAGCTTCAGGATACTCATCAACTTCACCGTCCATAATCATGTTAAATGCTTTGATGGTATCTTTAATGTCAACCAACACCCCTTTTAAGCCTGTAAATTGCTCGGCTACGTGGAAAGGCTGAGATAAGAAACGTTGAACACGGCGTGCTCTGTGTACAGTTAATTTATCTTCTTCAGATAATTCATCCATACCTAAGATCGCGATGATATCTTGTAATTCTTTATAACGTTGTAAAATTTCCTTAACACGTTGAGCAGTGTTGTAATGCTCATCACCTAATACTGCTGGTGACAAAATACGTGATGTAGAATCTAATGGATCCACCGCAGGATAGATACCAAGCTCAGAGATTTTACGTGATAATACAGTTGTTGCATCTAAGTGGGCAAAAGTTGTTGCCGGAGCCGGGTCAGTTAAATCATCCGCAGGAACGTAAACGGCCTGTACTGAAGTAATTGAACCACGTTTTGTTGAAGTAATACGCTCTTGCATTAAACCCATCTCAGTAGCCAGTGTTGGTTGGTAACCTACTGCCGAAGGCATACGGCCTAATAATGCCGATACCTCAGAACCTGCCTGAGTAAAACGGAAGATGTTATCCACGAAGAAAAGGATATCTTTTCCAGCGCCTTCGCCATCACCATCGCGGAAATATTCAGCAACAGTTAAACCTGATAATGCCACACGTGCACGTGCACCAGGAGGCTCGTTCATTTGACCGAATACCAGTGTTGCTTTACTATCTTTTAATTTTTCAGTATCAACAGCTTTCAAATCCCATCCGCCTTTTTCCATTGAGTGTAAAAACTCATCACCATAGTTGATTACACCTGATTCGATAAACTCACGAAGTAAATCATTACCCTCACGAGTACGCTCACCAACACCCGCAAATACTGATAAACCAGCGTAAGCTTTAGCGATGTTGTTTACCAACTCCATGATTAATACTGTTTTACCTACACCAGCACCACCAAATAATCCAATTTTACCACCTTTTGCATAAGGCTCTAATAAATCGATTACTTTAATACCTGTGAAAAGTACTTCAGTTTCTGTTGATAAATCTTCGAACTTAGGAGGGGTAGCGTGGATAGGATTACCGTTGCTGTTATCTAAAGTATTGATACCATCAATAGCTTCTCCAACTACGTTAAATAAACGACCTTTTATCTGATCGCCAATTGGCATTTTAATCGCTGAACCAGTGTCAACTACTTCCATTCCACGAACTAAACCATCAGTAGAGTCCATTGCAATAGCACGTACACGGTCTTCACCTAAGTGCTGCTGAACCTCTAAAACAATTTTTTGTCCGTTTTCTTTTTTGATTTCTAATGCATCAAAAATTTTAGGTAGATGGGCATCATTAGCAAAGCTAACGTCAACCACTGGGCCGATAATTTGTGCTATTTTTCCTAAGTTAGGCATATCTGTTGTGAGTAAAATTATTACAGTCAATGAATTAAAGCTGTTTGTAAGGGCTCCAATTCGGTTGGCAAAGTTAAACTTTTCTTAACGAATTTTAAATATATTATATAAAATTTTTTAACAGTTTTTTTGAGGCAAAATTTTAGACCGGTAAAGCCATCTGTTTTAAGGTTAAACACAGGTATTAACGTTTTAATTTGCCTTAGGATTTTGGCTTAATAATTGTCCACATTTATTAGATAATCAACTGTAAACTAATAATTAAAATTATGAAAAAAACGCTTTTACACAGTTTAGCTATTGCTTTATGTGTTTCTTTTACATCTTGCGGTGGCGATAAACCTGCAGGTGAAACTAAATCTGAACAAGGCGCTAAGGCCGAATCTGATCAACTTAAGGATGATAAACTAAGCAGCTTTATGCTGGGTGGAGTTTATTTTATTGAAGGTTATGGCGGTCAAAGTGCTGTTAATGGAATGATTACAAGCAGCGAAAAGGAAGAAATAGTAGCATCTTATAAGGAGTTATTGGAGTTTCCTTTTAAACCTGGAAGTGACGCTCCTGCAATTAAAAGTACATTGAAAAGTATGTGGGGTATTAATGATAAGGAAGGTTTGATCAAAACTTTAGGAGAATTAAAATCCGGAAATGTGGAAAAAAATACCCACAGAGCGTGGGATTATGCCCGATTGGTTAATAACGCTTGTATGGGTTATGCCGCTGGTTACCTGACAAAAGAAGAGGCTGAAAAAATTATAACTGAAATTTTGCCGCTTGCTAAAAAAGATTTTAAAAATTGGGAAGATTATTATGCAGATTTTAATGCCGGAAGAAAGGCCTGGGGTGGTGATCCAGGTGGAGATAAGCGTTACGAAGATGCGTCAAAAGAAATGTTAAAGGGTGATAAAAGTATCTATCAATTATTGCCTCTAAATTAAAAAAGAGATTATTTACTCTAAATTAAACCCAAGTCTTTTAATTAAGGTTTGGGTTTTTTAGTGTTTTGAAAAATGCATTTTACTACATTTGAACCATAATTGAACATTTTTTAAGGTAGGTATGAAAACAGTTTTAGTAACCGGTAGTAATGGCCTTTTGGGACAGAAATTAACGGAGAAAATTTTAAGTGAGGGCCGGGTAAAACTTATTGCCACATCAAAAGGCGTTAACCGGTATCCTGTAAACGAAGGTTATGAATATGCCGAGTTAGATATTCTAAATTACAAACAGGTAAAAGAGGTTGTTGAAAAATACAAACCCGATGCAATAATACATACTGCTGCTATGACTAATGTAGATGTGTGTGAAGCCAATAAAGAACTTTGCCACCAACTCAATGTTGGTGCAGTTCAAAATTTGGTTTCGCTTTGCGAAGCACATGACATTCAGTTGGTTCATTTAAGTACCGATTTTGTTTTCGATGGTGCCAATGGGCCGTACACAGAAGAAGATGCTGTGAATCCTTTAAGTTATTATGGCGAATCAAAAGTTTTGGCAGAAGATTTATTAAAAAATTCTAAGGCAAAATGGACAGCTTTAAGAACAATATTGGTTTATGGTATAACGAGTGACATGAGCAGAAGTAATATTGTACTTTGGGCAAAAGGAGCACTGGAAAAAGCTTCTCCTATTAATGTGGTAAATGATCAATGGAGAATGCCAACACTTGCTGAGGATTTAGCCGAAGCTTGTTTATTGGCTGTAGAAAAAGATGCCAGAGGGATTTACAACGTTTCAGGGAAAGATTACATGAGTATTGCAGGTTTAGTGCGAAAAGTTGCCGATTATTGGTCGCTCGATAAATCGATTATCAGCGAAATAAGCTCTGAAAGTTTAAATCAAAGCGCAAAAAGACCTGTGAAAACGGGTTTTATTTTGGATAAAACGATAAAAGATTTAGGATATAATCCGCATAGTTTTGAAGAAGGGCTTAGAATTGTGGACGAGCAGATGAAGAAAGCGGGGAGTTAATGGCCCGAACCCTGAAGCCAAAACAATTGAGTGATCACAATAAAGAACAATTAATCAATTTATATAATTACAATAATTAACCAATATGGCATTACAAGTTGGCGATCAAGCGCCTGATTTTAAACTTTACAGTTCCGAATTAACAGAAGTTTCTTTAGCCGCATTTAAAGGCAGAAAAGTAATTATTCACTTTTTTCCAATGGCTTTTACCGGTACCTGTACCGAACAACTTTGTACTATGAGAGATAATTTTAGCTATTACGAAGGTATAAATGCTCAGGTAATCGGTATTTCAGTAGATTCACCTTTTGCTTTGGCTAAATTTAAAGAAGTTCAAAATTATCAGTTTCCTTTATTGTCTGACTTTAATAAAGAAGTATCCAAAGCTTTTGGTGCATATTATGACGAATTTGTTTACGGATTGAAAGGTGTTTCTAAAAGAGCCGCTTTTGTTATTGATGAAGAGGGTATAATTACTTACGCTGAGGTTTTGGAGAATGCACTTGACCTTCCTGATTTTAAGGTGATTAATGAAGTTGTAAAAAAATAGAATATAAACTTCAGATTGGAAACAGAAGTAGCTTTTAGCCTAAATTATTTAAGTATTTTTTCATGGCTTCAGCTCTGTTTCTAACCTGAATTTTAGCGTAGATACTTTGTGCATGCTTTTTAATTGCATCTATAGATATGAACATTTTTTCTGCAATTTCTTTATTAAGTAAACCTTCAGAAATATACGATAAAACTTCTTTTTCTCTACTCGTTAGGTTATTCATGTCACCCGCATGACTTTGTTCTTTTTGAAAATGAAGTACAATTTTGTGGGCTATGGCGGGTGTTATTGGCGCCCCGCCATTTAAAATTACATTTATACTTTCTGATAAATTCTCTAATGAACTCTTTTTTAACAAGTATCCATCTGCGCCGGCTTTTAGAGAATTAATTATATTTTCTTCACCATCATGTACGGTTAAGACAATAATTTTAGTATCGGGATAATTGGCTTTAACAGATGCAATTGCTTCAATGCCAGACATTCCCGGTAGATCTATATCCATTAAAACTATTTCGGGTTTAATAAATTCAAAATCCTTTAAAAATGACTCTGCATTTGAGAACATCCCTACTAAATCAAACTGTTCATTTTCAAGTATTAGAATTTTAATTGCATGATAAAATACTTGATTATCTTCGATAAAAGCTATTTTTATACTCATTTTTGTATGTTTAGAACTAAAAAAAAGCTGGGATGACTTATTAGTTGTTCTTTAACAGCAGTTGAAAAGTGCTTCCATTTTTCGAACTATTCTTTAACGTAACATTTCCATTTAAAATTTCGGCTATTTTTTTTACTTTAGTAAGCCCAAGGCCGACACCATTAACATTTGAAAGGTCATTTATCCGCAAAAACGGTTCAAAAATTTTATCTTTAAAACTATCATCAATTCCTATGCCGTTATCTTTAAAATTTAGGAGAATATCATCATCATTATTGTGCTCACTGTAAATGTATAAATACGGTTTTTTATTCAAATTGTAGTTAATCGCGTTTTCAAACAAGACAAAGAATGCTTTTTTTAACAAGTATTTATCCAGTTTAATTTTAGCATTAAAGGGCGCTACATCGAACTCGATATTTTTCTTATCTTTTTTATATTCAGAAATCGATTGTAGTAATAATGCGTATAGGTCTACCTTTTCTTTTTTAGGTGTAATTGTAATGATCTCATTGTAATCGAACATATTGTTGATGAAAATCTCTTCATTATCAATACTGCTTTGTATCAAATCAAAGTATTGTTCTAATTCGGCATATTTTTTATTTTCGATAATGCCCTTTTCTATTTTTTCAGCAAAGAAATTTGAAATATACACAGGAGATTTAATAAAATGATTTGAGGCTTTACTAAACTCAATTAAATCTTCGCTTTGTTTTCCTAACTCAATTTTTGATTTTAGTAATCTATCGCTAATCAGGATTAATCTGTCAGATTTCAATTTTGTATAACTCATGTAGAAATAAACCAGTGTTAAAATGTAAAATACTAATACCACTAATAAATAACTGGTCATATTTTCTGATGTCTGAAAACCAGAATCGTTTGCTTGAGGGTCAAAAAAGGGTGTAGTTTCTATAAATAATAAGGTGAAGGAAGTTAGTATCACTAATACTAAATATTTCCACTCTTTATAATGGAAAATTAAAGTGGCAGCAATAATTATTGGCATATGATAATAGCATAATACAGATTGTGAAAAATGTAAAAAAGAGCCTGCTATGTAACAGTTATACAGTTGAAAGCAGGAAAATTTAGCTAAAACATACTTTTTTTTATAACTAAAGAAATAAAGCAGTAATAAAGGTAGAATAGGTAAACAGGAGAAGATCGCATTATTAAATAAATTAGTGAGGTAAAATAAAGCAATGATGATGGTCAGACTGATGATTGAAATTAGATTTAAAACATTAAAGATTTTAATTTTATCGTTAACATCTTCCTCATTAATATTTTGAATACCGGTGTATATAAATCTTACTAGTTTGATTAAAATAGTAAATTTGAAATGAGTGATTGTTTTTCTCATAAGCCCATTTCCAGTTTAAATACTGAACCCGAAGAATCGCTTCTATCTAATAATAAATTAGCTTTTAATTTTTTGGCAGCCATTTTAGCGCCATATAAGCCTAAGCCACTTCCAGAAATAGTAGATTTTTGATTTATCCGAGTAAAAGGGTTGAAGATTTTTTCGCTGTAAATATGGCTGATGCCAATTCCATTATCTTCAAAATATATGCAAATATTTCTATCCGTAATTTCAGAGTAAATGGTAATTCTTGGTGTGATAGAATCATTATATTTTATTGCGTTTTCGACCAGATTCTGTATAACGATTTCAAATAATTTTGAATTGCAAAAAATTGAAATATGACTCACATTGTTGATTATGAGTGAGTTCTCGTATTGAACGCTATATATTTTAGTAAGGTCAGCAATTTGTTCATGAAGATCAAACCGCATCTTCTGGTTTTTTAAATTAGTTATGGTGTGAAATGCATTTAAATCTTCTGCATATTGCTCGGTTAGCAAAATGCTTTCTTTAACAAGGCCAATGTACTGTAGATTTAAATCTAAATTTAGCTGTTCAATTAAGTTTTTTTTGATCTTATTTAAAAAACTATTGATGATAAATAAAGGTGTTTTTAATGCGTGAGTAGTTGCTAAACCGAAATCCTGTAAGTCTTTATTTTGGGTAATAAGGTGCCGTTGATTCTTTTTGAGCTTATAACGAAGCTTTATTAACTTATTTTCTTGTACGCGATTAATGAGGATAAAGAGTAAAATCAAGGCAATGCTATAAGCAATCAAACCCACTAATAAAATGATATTGTAATTCAGTAAATTATCCTGTTGATAATTTAATTGAGGAAGGTATTTTGATTTTATTGACTGCAGTAAAAATAATGTGATGGCTTCGATCGTAAAAAAATACAAATAGTACATTTCTTTACGAGTAAAAATAAAGGTAGCGGCAATAATTACGATAAAATAAAAATGATTTAAATTAGGTTGATAATCATATATAACGCTTGAACAAAATAGAAATAAGAAAGTAAGTTGCGTACCCAATACCTTAGCAAAGGTAATATACCCCATTCTAATAAGTGCAATACTTGCAAACAAATACGTCATGTATGCAATGGTTAGAAAGGCCTGCCAGTAATAGCCAAACGAGCAATAGGCAAAAGATATTATAATATTAAAGGCAGCAATTTGAAAAACAATGATGTTGAAAACCTGAAGTTTATTCCTTTCATCTCTGCTTTTTGTATGTAAAATGCCATTATTAACCAGTTTAAATAGTTTGTACTTGATGTTAATTTTTGACATTTTAACTAATTTATACATTTAACTGTATTAACTGTGAATGTAAATATCGCAGCCCCTTAACTCGATATTATGTTTAATAAATTAGGAAGCTTTCTTTTTAAAAATAGCGCTTAGCTGAGTATATAAAATAATAGGTTTAAGGTATATAGGTTCTATTAGTATTGCCTGAAGCAACTTTTTAGTTTGATTTTTATTTAAATAAACATTAAATTTTGTTTCAATTAAAATAGCTAAAAGAGTGAAAAATATGGAAGAAATATAAGCAATCATTAGTAAAAAAACTAAAACTTTAGAATAAATTAATCCTGTGCATAATAAATAAACAGAAGCAACAATGGTTGATATTCCTATCCAGAGATAGGAATAATCTAACAAAAACCAAAAGAAAGTACTTAAAATAGGGATGATGTTATAATTTTGTTGAACAAACATTTTAATATACTTAAAGAAGCCGTTAATACTTGTATTAGCTAGCTTGCTTTTTTGTTTGATAAGTTTATGTAGATTTTCAGAAGCCCGAAACCAGCAGATTGCATCCGGGATAGCCAATACCTTTGGTTTTTGACCGTTTATTTTTAATTGCCTTTGTATTTTAAAAATCAAGTCTAAGTCTTCTCCCAAAATAACTTTACTATATCCGCCAACAAGCATTGCATCGGCTTTGCTGATTAAATTAATGCTATGTTGAAGAGGAAGAAATGAAGTTAACTTTGACCAGGCCATTTTTCTTAAAAGAAGTTCTTTTAAAGAATTAAGCATCTGTATGTTTGAGAGCAAAGAATTAGAAAGGTCTATTTTTTTAATAAGCCCTCTTTTAATTTGGTTTCCATTTAATACTCTTTTTGATCCGCTAACTGCAATTACTTTATAATCAATTTCGTCCATTATTGGTTTTGAAAGCTTAAGTAACGAATCATAAACGAGCAGGGAATTAAGATTTGTGGAAATAATATAATCACCTTTGCAAATATTCAAACCTGCATTTAAAGCATCAAATTTGCCATTGCTTTTTTTGTCAATCACTATTAACTTAGAAAGGGATAGTAATTTTGACTTATAAATATTCTTAATTTTAGCTGTTTTAATACTTTGTGTTGAAATATTGCTACTTAGATCTAAAAAGAAGGCAGATACCAATTTTTTGAGTATTGCGCCATCATCTGTAATTAAAATAACTTCATATTTAGAATAATTTAAACATAAAAAGGTATTAATGTCTTCTATTAAGCTTGCCGAATCATTTGAAATGGGTATCAATAAAGAGATTTGAGGTGCTAAAGAGGATGATAAGAGAATATCATAGTTTACCAGAGTATTAGATTTTAAATTTTTATTGATTTCTGAAATGGAAATTAATGCCAATAGCAACTTAAAAACCAAGATGATAATTGCTAAGCTTATGATGATTAAACTAAGTTGTGAAATAAAATTTTCCATTTTGCTACATTTAAAATGTCAATACTGCAACTTTAACATGGTTGAAGAAACAGAGTCAGATTTTAGAGTGTTTAATTCATCTTCATAAGTTTTAAGTTTAAAATGCTCAATTAAGCTTATGCCAATTATTTTTACAGCATCATTATTACTATTTAACATAAGATTGTAATCGAATATCTGGTTATCAGGTAAATCTTTGATTAATTCAATTACATTGGCTATTGCCCATCTATTTACGTTATAATCAAAATTACTAACGTCTTTGTAAGCATTTTTTCCCTTCAGTTTTATTAATGAAAGAACTGCTTGTAACCTAACTTGACTATTCTTGTTAAAACGAAGAGATAAAATATCATCATAGTAGGAAATTGCATCCATTTCAGAAAATTCATTGATGCCCTTACATTGTAAATGCCAATCGTTAGATTTTAATTTCAGATAAGAATCGTTAACTAATCCTGAAGAAAAATAAAATGTTTGAAGTCTGTTTTTTATGAGCCCTGTTAAGTAATGATGTGTGTTTATAAGCTCTTTTGTCATCAATTCTCTAAATAATGGATCCCGGAAATGGGGGCTCTCTATAAAATTTATTGCAACTTGTTCTATTTTAATGGTGCACGTTTCGATATCGTTCAAATAAGCATCAACGATCCCTTCGTAGATGTCATTTTTTTTACCTTCATCAATTATTGATGAAATTTTTAGGAGATATAATATTGATACGATTAAAATGGCTATCAGCAGAATAATTATTACAATAATCATTAATTCTTCAAATCTTTCGCTTGTTATTATATTCATTACTTCACCTTTTATGACCTGGATAAAATTCATTTTTGATTTATGTGCGGTGCATTTTTTTGTAACCGGTTTTCTTGATCGCTTATCATTTTTTCAATTAATAAAACCGGGTCAAAAGGAATTGTAATAAAGTCTATTGCACCCAATTGATAGGCCTCAAATTCAAGATCTTCGTTAGGTGTTTTAGAAATCACATAAACTGGCGGACGTAAACTATTGCTTGTGCTAAGTTTACCTATAAATTCTAATCCACTTAACTGAGTTAAAAAAACATTAGATATGATGGCATCAAAATGTTCCTCACTAGCTACTTTTAAAGCGTCGTATCCGTTTTGGATGGAAACAACCGCACAATCTCTGGATAATAAACAATTGGCAATTATTTTGATAATCATTTTATCGTTTTCCACTAATAGAACTCGCATAATAATTTAATTAATGTGTTATTTAATAGATCAAAGTTAGATCAAAGAATTTCCCGGTTTGATACACGATAGAATACTTTTATCCGCACTTTGGTGTACCCCATTTTTGGTGTACCCTAATTAAAAATGATTATTTTGAAGGACTTTAATCTTTCATCACAGGTGAATTGAGATACCAACAAGGATGGTTTACAGAGAGTACTCCTTTCAGCGGATTGATTTAATAAAAAAATTAAACAGTTTCAAATTTACTAACCACAACTAAATGGCTGATGATCAGTTGTATTTGTAACTGTAATGCGTTTTAGAGTTTGAATAAGTGTTTTTAGGAAGATTTTTTTTAAAATAAAATTGCGTATTTAAATATCAAATCTTACTTTTGCAATCCGTTAACGAACGGAAATGCATTTGTAGCTCAATTGGATAGAGCATCTCACTACGGATGAGAAGGTTTGGGGTTCGAATCCCTACAAGTGCACAATTTGGATGAAGCCTTGTTGCGCCTAGGCAACAAGGCTTTTTTAATTTTAAAGATAACCTAAACCACGTTAATGCTTAATTTAGTTCTCTTTGGCCCTCCGGGGGCGGGTAAAGGCACCCAATCAGAAAAGCTGATCTCAAAATATCAGTTGGTACATGTTTCAACAGGCGATCTTTTTAGAGGACACGTTAAGAATCAAACCGAATTAGGACAAAAAGTGAGTCAGTTACTTGCTGATGGAGAGTTGGTTCCGGATGCAATTACCATTGCAATGCTGGAAGAGGAAGTAGATAAAAATCCTGAAGCTAAAGGCTTTGTTTTTGATGGTTTTCCTCGTACCGTTCCTCAGGCAGAAGAATTAGACCTGTTTTTGGAACGTAAAGGAAGCAAAATTGCCGGTGTTATTGCTTTAGACGTTAACCAGGATGAATTAACAAAACGCATTGCGGAACGTCATAAAATTAGTGGCAGACCAGATGATGACGCTGAAAAATTGAAGAAACGCATTTCGGAGTACTTCGATAAAACAATCCATGTATTGCCTTATTATGAGGCACAGGGAAAGTTGAATAAAGTAAACGGAATCGGTGAAATAGAAACAGTATTTAATGATCTTTGCGCTGTTATTGATCAATACTAAGTAATAAGTTTTTTGTGAATGGCGGAAAGGATTTTATTTTTTTCCGCCATTTTTATTTAAAAAGGAAATAATATGTCTCAGGGTTCGAATTTCGTGGATTATGTAAAAATTTGTTGCCGTTCAGGTAAGGGCGGGGCAGGTTCTGCGCACCTGCATCGCGATATTTTAACATCAATGGGTGGACCTGATGGTGGAGACGGCGGACGTGGTGGCCACATTATTGTTAAAGGAAACAGTAACATCTGGACATTATTACACTTAAAATATCGTAAACATATTATTGCTGAGGATGGTTTGGCAGGTGGAAGTTCTCATAAATTTGGCCGTCAGGGTAAAGATGAGATTCTTGAAGTTCCGCTGGGAACCATTGCTAAAGATGCAGAAACCGGAGAAGTTCTTTTTGAAATTACTAAGGATGGCGAAACTCAAATTTTAACAGCCGGTGGTCGCGGAGGTTTGGGTAATGCACATTTTAAAACCTCAACCTTACAAACACCAAGATTTGCACAGCCAGGAGAATCAGGTAAGGAAGTCTGGAATATTTTAGAGTTAAAAGTTTTAGCTGATGTAGGTTTGGTTGGGTTTCCGAATGCCGGAAAATCGACATTGCTTTCCGTTGTTTCTGCTGCTAAACCTGAAATTGCAGATTATCCTTTTACTACAATTGTTCCGAATCTGGGCATTGTGAGTTACCGTAATAACAAGTCTTTTGTAATGGCCGATATTCCGGGGATTATCGAAGGTGCATCGAAAGGAAAAGGCTTAGGTTATCGTTTCTTGCGTCACATTGAGCGCAATTCCGTTTTGCTTTTTATGGTTCCGGCTGATACCAGCAGAAGCATAAAAGAAGAATATGAAATTTTAAAAAGAGAACTTGAATCTTATAATCCGGAGTTAATGCAGAAACCACATGTTTTAGCCATCACAAAATCGGATATGCTCGATGAAGAATTAACAGAGGAAATGAAAAAAGACCTGCCAAATGTACCTTCTATATTTATTTCATCTGTGGCAGAGAAAAATTTACTGGAATTAAAAGATATGCTTTGGAAAGCAATTGAAGGATAAATATTAATCATAAAAATAAAAAAGGATTCTGAACTCAGAATCCTTTTTTTATTTACAGGGTTTAACTCCTAAAATGATCTGCAATCAAACCTACCCATTCCTTTAAAACCAATTCCCATTTCATCAATGCACTTGCATCAGGAATTAAAATTGCTTATCTATCCCTGTCCTTCTTGCACTTGCCCGTTTTGATGTGCATTTTCCAAAATTTCTTCAACATCTGACTTACGTTTAGGTGCTCTGGTATGTTTAAAATGAGGCACTTCATGTTCCACGATATCTTCTTCAACAGCAGCTGTGCCAAAAACTTTTTTCCTTAGCGCCTCGTACCGGTCTTGAAAATTATACTTCAGACCTTTAGCCTTATCCGCAATTTTTTCACGTGTTCCGGTACCGCTATCCGGGGCAAATAAAACACTAATTATTGCACCGGCAGCCAATCCGGCAACTAAAGCCATTGCGATTTGAACATTATTATCCGATCTTTTAATCAGATGTTTAGTCAACATTTTTCCGTATTTCATAGCAGGTTTTTCTAAATGAACAAATGGCTGATCATAAAGTTTTTATTAATTCACTCTGTGTTATTTAAAATGTTTCAATTCGTAATAAAGAATAGATATGCTTAAATTTAAAAACTAACAAAATGGAATAAATGGTTAAAGCAACAATACATAAAGAGCACTACGCATGCTCGGTTACAAACGGATCTCATGAAGTTATGGTAGACGAGCCTTTAGAATTAGGCGGTACACACAAAGGATTTGCCCCAAAGGGCTTGTTAATGGCCTCATTAGCCTCTTGTGTAGCGATTACTTTAAGGATGTATGCAGACAGAAAACAGTGGCCGGTAGAAAAAATAGATGTAACGGTGACTGCTGAAATCGAAAATGGAGAAAATGTATTTGTTGAAGAGATTGTTTGTATTGGAGGCTTGACTGAGGATCAGAAACAACGTTTAGAGGATATAGCTGCAAAGTGTCCGGTAAGTAAAATATTAAGTTTTGGTAGTCTGATCAAATCTAAAGTTTTATGAAAGATATAACCAAGAAATATACAAATGGTGAAGTAACCATTGTTTGGAAACCAACGATTTGCATTCACAGTACTTTGTGCTGGAATAATAATACGGGTTTGCCTGAGGTTTTTAATCCTAAAGTACGTCCATGGATTAAACCGGAAAATGCCATAACTGAAAAAATTGTGGAGCATGTTAAAAAATGTCCGTCCGGTGCCTTGAGTTTTTACTACAATGATGAAGAACAGAAACCGGTAGAAACCACAACAGAAAATATAGTAGAAACCCTGCCAAACGGGCCTTTAATGGTTTATGGGAATCTGGTGGTTAAGGATTCGGATGGAAATAAAACACATAAAAATAAAGTAACAGCTTTTTGTCGTTGCGGGGCTTCAAATAATAAACCTTATTGTGATGGCAGCCACGTGAAAATTGGCTTTAAGGGGTGAAAAATAAGTCTAATCTGTGTAAGAAATGACTTCTTAACTCGGTAATGCTCATCAATTAAAAAGCTTTAATATCTTTGTATAGCCCTGCAATCGCTGAGCTAAAAATTATTATACATGCCAACTGAAATAAAATGTCCTAACTGTGCCCATGTTTTTCCTATGGAAGAAGCAATGGCCGAAGATTATAAGAAAGAGCTGAGAGAGAAAATGGTCATCTTCACAAAGCAAAAGGATGAAGAATTTCAGCGTAAACTGGCCACTCTTGATGCTGAAAAACAGCAGCAGTTAAAATCTTTTGAACTGAAACTGGCAGAAGAAAAAACGAAATTAAAAGATAACCTCGAAGAAAATTTACGAAAAACCATTGCTGCAGACTTTGAAACCAAATTGCAAATGCTGGAGGGGAATGCTAAAGATAATGCTGAAAAGTTAAAACTGGCCCATGAAAAGGAAATTGAATTTTTACGCAGAGAAGAAAGCTTAAAAGTTAAAGAAGAAGAAATGGAACTGGCTTTTCAACGTAAAATGCAGGAACAACGCAATGAATTGGTTGAACAAATCCGTAAGCAGGAAGCAGAGAAAAATAGCATTAAAGATACTGAACATCAGCTTCGTTTAAAGGAATTGGAAAAGCAGCTTGATGACCAGAAAAAGCTGGCAGAAGAAATGAAGCGTAGGGCAGAGCAGGGGAGTATGCAATTGCAGGGTGAGGTGCAGGAATTAATTCTGGAAGAATTGCTGCGGAGTAATTATCCTTTTGATTTAATAGAAGAGGTGGGTAAAGGTGTTCGTGGGGCAGACTGTGTACAGGTGGTACGCAACCAGTTTGGACAAGAGTGTGGTAAAATTATCTATGAAAGCAAACGAACTAAAGATTTTGGAGGCGATTGGATTGAAAAGCTGAAGAAAGACATGCGAAGTATGGGTATTGATGTTGCCGTAATTGTAAGTCAGTGTTACCCAAAAGGAATGGATTGTTTCGGACAGAGAGATGGCGTATGGATTTGTTCTTTCGAAGAAGTCAATGCAGTGGCTTATGTATTGCGTGAAGGGATTTTAAGATTGGCAGGTGCGGTAAAATCGCAGGAAAATCGAGGGGAGAAAATGCATATGTTATACGATTATCTAACAGGTATTGAATTTTCAGAACAATGGAAAGCCATTCGTGAAGGTTTTATGAGTATGAAATTATCCATCCAGCGTGAACGTGATGCTATGGAACGCTTATGGAAAGCCCGCGAAAAACAATTGGAAAAGGTGTTGTTAAATGCTACACACATTCGTGGATCTATAGAAGGTATTGCTGGAAGTGACAGCATTCAACTGAGCTTAACCGACGATGATGACACCTTGCTTTTAGATTAAAACCGAAAAAAGTATTGCTGAATTTAAAATGAACTATAAATAAATCTTAATAAAGTGAATAAATACCTAAACACAAATTACATCTCCCTTCAGGTCTCAAAATTTTTGGCTGTTGCCTGTCTGTGCTTTTTAGCGACAGGCCTATTGGCACAGGAATTAAAATCTCCGGATGGAAATCTAATTACCAAATTTTCATTGGAAGCTGGCGGAATTCCGGTTTATAATTTAAAATATAAAGGTAAAGATGTAATTAAAACGAGTAAACTAGGACTTGAACTTAAAAACTCAACGTCGTTATTAGCAGGTTTTACTATAACAGATACTAAAGCCAGTACTTTTAACGAAACCTGGAAACCAGTTTGGGGTGAGGTAAAGGAAATTGTAAATCATTATAATGAGCTTGCTGTAACGTTAACTCAGGCAGAAACCAAACGTTACATTATTATTCGTTTACGTTTATTTAATGATGGTTTGGGTTTCAGATACGAATTCCCTGAACAGAAAAATCTCGATTACTTTGTAATTAAAGAAGAAAAAACTCAGTTTGCTTTAGCAGGCGATCATAAAGCTTTTTGGTTGCCTGGTGATTATGACACGCAGGAATATAGTACGGTTACTTCAAATTTATCTGAAGTGCATGCTAAAATGAAAGATGCCGTTACGCCAAATGCGTCGCAAACCACGTTTTCACCTACTGGTTTGCAAACACCTTTGATGATGAAGAGTAAAGATGGCTTGTATATTAATATCCATGAGGCGGCTTTAATCAATTATTCGACCATGTCGTTAAATCTTGATGATAAAAATATGGTGCTCGAATCGTGGTTAACCCCGGATGCGGTTGGTGATAAAGGTTATATGCAGGCACCCTGTCAATCTCCGTGGAGAACTATTATTGTGAGTGATAAAGCAGGCGATATTTTAACTTCAAAACTAACTTATAACCTTAACGAACCAACAAAATACAAGGACGTATCATGGATTAAACCTATAAAATATGTTGGCGTTTGGTGGGAAATGATTACCGGAAAAAGTACCTGGGCATATAATGATTTAACAAGTGTACAATTGGGCATAACTGATTATTCTAAAACTAAACCTAATGGTAAACATGCTGCAAATACAGCACACGTTAAAGAATATATAGACTTTGCAGCTAAAAATGGCCTGGATGCAGTTTTAGTAGAAGGCTGGAATGAAGGCTGGGAAGACTGGTTTGGTAAAACAAAAGACTATGTATTTGATTTTGTAACGCCATATCCAGATTTTGATGTTCAGGAACTTCACCGTTATGCTGCGAGTAAAGGCATAAAAATGATTATGCACCATGAAACTTCTTCTTCAGTTCGTAATTACGAAAGACATATTGATACGGGTTATAAATTTATGAAAGCTAATGGTTATGATGCCGTTAAAAGTGGTTATGTAGGAAACATGATTCCCCGTGGTGAACATCATTATGGGCAATGGCTGGTTAATCACTATCTGTATGCCATTACTAAAGCTGCAGATTATAAAATTATGGTTAACGCACATGAAGCCGTAAGACCAACTGGTTTGGCACGTACCTATCCTAATTTAATTGGAAATGAATCTGCCAGAGGGACGGAATATGAGGCTTTTGGTGGTAACAATGCCGATCATACAACCATTTTACCATTTACCCGTTTAATTGGTGGCCCAATGGACTATACACCGGGTATTTTCGAAACAAAAATCAGTGCTTATAACCCAGAAAATAACTCTTTTGTACACAGTACACTCGCACGTCAGCTGGCTTTATACGTAACCATGTACAGTCCTTTGCAAATGGCGGCAGATTTACCTGAAACGTATAATAAATATATGGATGCCTTCCAGTTTATTAAAGATGTTGCCGTTGATTGGGATGATACCAAAGTTTTGGAGGCAGAGCCAGGTGATTACATTACTTATGCCCGTAAAGCAAAAGGAAAAGACAATTGGTTTATTGGTCGTACTAATGATGAAGTTGCCCGCACTTCGAAAATTGATTTCAGCTTTTTAGATCCGGGTAAAAAATATATTGCCACTATTTATGCAGATGCTAAAGATGCCAATTACGAAACGAATCCTAAAGCTTATACCATTCGCAAAATGGAGGTAACCAATAAAACTAAATTAACTCAATATTGTGCACCGGGTGGGGGATATGCGATCAGTGTAATGGCTAAATAAATAGAACGATGTCCAGAATTAAAAATCATATCGAACTTCAGTTTCTAAGCGAGCCATCAGATGTTAATTATGGTGGCAAAGTGCATGGGGGAATGATGATGAAGTGGATTGATCAGGCTGCATTTGCCTGTGCATTACAATGGAGTCAGTCTTACTGCGTTACCGTATATGTTGGGGGCATTCGCTTTTTTCATCCCGTTCATATTGGTCATCTGGTTAAAATGGAGGCCCGTATTATTTATACGGGCAAAACCAGCATGCATATTGCAGTTGATGCCTTTTCGAAACCTGTTGGGCAAACAGATTTTGTTAAAAACACCCACTGTATTATTGTTTTTGTAGCTGTGGATGATGACGGACAACCCAAATCAATCCCGGCATTTAAGCCCAAAACAGAAAAAGAAGTTGCGATGCATCGTTATGCTATTAAACTTATGGATCTGCGTAAGGATATTGATGAAGAAATGAAACCTTATATAGTTTAAGGTTTTGTTTGTTACAATAAGTGGAAATGGTTGGAGTCCTTTGGTTCTATTTAAAATTATTTTATAATCAATAAGAGCTCTTGGTTTTTCTTTATGGAATTTGCTTTAACAAACCCATTGTAATACATTTTATAATTTTTAAACTCAAAACAATGCTGTTGTTTAACGTAAGCCTGCATGGCAGTACCCCCCTTGTACATTTGTATCTTTAATTGGCTGGTATGAGCTGGCTGTGCATGGTAGGTGGTTATTTGCAAACAACATAGTGTTAAAAAATTATTTTTTAAAGTTGGTTCATAAATGGATTGCGCAACACTACTTTTTTGGCCATGGTATTATTGTTTAATTGAATAGAAATAATCTATATAGTAAATGCCTATTACCTCTTTCGAAGTTTTATTTCTTTTACAGCCAAAACTTAATTTAATGTAGTCGTCTGTTGGGTCTATTTTGGGATCGTATTCAGTAAAAGAATGTCCTTTTTCCGGTTCGAAAATAATTATAGGTTCATTCATCATCAAAAATACCTCTGCATTTTTTATTTTGGCAAGCCTGTTTCTTAATTCCTGCATGCCCATGTTTTTGTTTACCAAAACACCATTAATGAGTACATAACCGTTTAGAGGTGGTATAGACATTAATTTTTTGTCAAGCGAATCGGCCTCGCCGTAAATTGCGGTTTTTTCCTGCTGAGCCATTTGAATGCGAAAGTGTCTACAATTGCTTTCGGTACCCCATCTTTTTCCCTTAGGTATATATCCTTACCACCTTTTTTATATAAAGACCAGTTTTCTTTTATTAATCCTTTACTATCAGAAAATGGATACTCTTTCCGTCATATAAAAAAAGTGCTTTTCTTTCTTTATTTTTGCTATTAAGCGAACATTTAAACTCAAAGGCTTATCAGTATATACAAAATCAGGTTCCTGATATTGAGGCTTTCCAAATATTTTGTAAATATTTTTAATGGAGCCTGTTTTTAACCAATTGCCCGCTGTAGTATATTTTATAGTTTTTAAACTCAAAGTGGTGCTGCTGTTTAAGGTAGGCCTGCATAGCTGTATCTTTTTGTTATCATCGAAAGGACTTTTGTTATCCATTTCGAAACGTTGTTTTTTTATATTTTGGCGATAATAGGCACTAAGTTGTCCCTCAATATTAACAGATTGTTCTATAATATTACTTTGATCTGCCACTTCATTTAACAGTTTGTTTATCTCAGCAGTAAAATTGTTAGCGGCAATATTAAAATTCAGCTTATCTTCTGCATATTCTAATTTTGAATCTATTTTTTCCTGAATAATTTGCTGTAATTTTTTTAAATGCTGGTAGTATTCTTCCATTTGTATTTGTACTTTTTTGAGGTTTTTCCCCTTTATTAATAATGCCCCTCATCAAATTTTTAAACTCCTTATACCTCTTTTGAAGAGTCTGTCAGCATTTTAATAGATATTGGTAAACAAGAACCGCCGAATTTTTTTTCTGCCCACTACATGAGACTGCCATTAATAAGAGCAATAATAATTTTAAATATTTCATAAATGTTACTCCAAAATATCATAATAGTAATCTATGGCATTCAGTTTATCATCAATGTAAACATAATCTATGCGGATATAACTGTTGAATTTTGTATTGATTCTTGGATCGAATTTATCTAAAGTCTCATCGTTTTCTGTCCCGTAATACCACGTGGAAACGGTGTTGCCTCTTAATACGAAAAAATCTGCATTTTTTATGGTTGGTTTTAGCTTTTGCTTCAGTTCCTCAATTGTCGTGTTTTTATCGATAAGAAAACCGTTTACTTTCACAGAACTTTCTACAGGTGGGATTTGTATTAGCATAGAATCTTGTGCATCTGCTATAGATCTTGGAGTGTATTTTTGAAAATGAATCCTGTATTTTCTTATAATTTTTAATGTGTCTCCTTGTTTATCATACATATAAATGTCATTACCATAATTATTATATTCATCCATATTTGATAATTCAGTTAAACTATAAACTTTATTATCTTTTTTATTGATAAATAATCGATGACCATCCTTATCTTTTTTAACAACATATCTAAGCATTAAACTCAAAGGTTTATCAGTGTAATAGATTTCATCAGGATATTTAGGCTGTCCTAAAATTTTAAAAACACTTTTTACAGTATCTGATTTCAATAATTGATCATTAAAATATAACTTATATCCTTTAATTTCAAAACGGTCTTTCTGCTTAGCATATAACTGTGCAGCTGGATCGTGGGATTTTGATTCATTTTTAAGGTTTTCCTTTTTTTCTTGTCCGTTGCAGGAGACTGCCATTAATAAGAGCAATAATAATTTTAAATATTTCATATATTTTTTTATGATTTTTAACCGAACCATCCTTTCTTTTTAGGTTTTTTGTACAGACTATTATCCATAGATAAGCCTGTATCATTATCTTCAAACAACAGTGAATATCTTGAAGAATCGTTGGCTCTTGCCAGATGATCTTTGGCACTTTTTGCCAAATATATTCTTTCTGTATTGGTTTCGACTTCCAAAACCTTATAATAATTATCCATCAGGATGCCAAATTTTTTATATTGTTCATCTTTGGTATCATAAAAACAATATTGGTACAGCTTTCCTGCAAAATCGGTTTCATCATTCAGGTATTCTTTTTTAGACTGTATTACGGAATGGTGATAGGCAAGAACCTCTTGTTCTATATTTCCCACATCGCCTTGCTCCAGAGATGAGTGTTCGTTCCTCATCTCTGCAAGAATTTCCTGTGTTTTCAGTTCCACTCTTTTTGCCCATATATTGAACTCTATACGCTCTTCTGGTGTAATTGCGCCTAACCCATTTTCCCAAACCTTTTTCATCCATTTTTCTCCCTCCTCCTGCAGCTCTTTCAGCCCTTTCCGGTACTGCCTCATCTTTTTGTCGATCTCTTCTCCTATTTCATCGATCGCTTTTTTTAGCTCTCTTTTGGTCATCTGGAAGTAACGTTCCACTTCATTCAGAAATTTTGCAATAAGCTCTTTCAGTTCTTCGAATTTTTCCCTAAGGTCTTTTATCCACTCAGTTATTATATTGATTGATTTACGTAGCTCAGCTTCCATTTCCTCTACTGTACGCTTGATCCATTTTCCCGTTTCGGTAGCAATGTGGAATGCGGCATCTTTTGCGTGCCGCTCTTCTATCTTGTTTGGGTTTTCCTGTATCCATTTTACAGCGATTGCATCTGCCCAATCGCAGTATGCCGGATGCTGCATATATTTTATTGCTTCATTATATAAATCCATTCCTGTTATTTTTACTGGCTTACCTTTATCTATAACTAAATCTCTAATAATTCTCCCCACTCCAAAAACTGCTTCGCAGGCAAGATCAGATGCTAAAGTGTGCAGCGGGTGTTCAAACTCGTCTTTTGCCAGCTGGGTGTGGCTTGGGTCTATACCTACGTTTCTTCCTATCTGTAGGTTTTGTTTATAAAGGATAATGTTATTAACCACTTCCAGCATACTGATTACCACCGATTTTACTAGATTCATAATAGCTGCATAGAGTGCATTTACCATACTTTCTATGAGCCAAACCACCGCTGTAAGCAACCAGCCTCCGCCACCTTTTGCTCTTTCTATAACACCCACCACAATACCTCGTACTTCTATAAATGTAGTGTATCCTTCCAGTATTTTTGAGTAGTCAAGCCCCGTATCTTTTGCATTTTTTTCTTTTTCTTTCTGCGTAAGCATAAGGTCGGAAAGCACATAAAAAGCGAGCATATCTACCAGTTTTAGCATTTTGCTGTATTTGGCATCCTCGTACATTGCAATGGTCTTGAGGTTGATCTCGGTCTGTTTAAACAAACCTTCTGCAGCATCTATTAAAGAATGCGCCGTATCTTCCCCGGAAAAATAACCAGATACTACAGGGATATTGGCAACATAGGGAACTTCATTGTTAGTAAGAAAAGAATACTGGTCTATCTCAGAAATGCTCAACCCTGTACAAGAATAAACAAATTTTTTTCTTTCTTCTGAACAGTTCAAAGATAAAGGATCACCTACTTGATTTACATTTGGAACACGTGAATGCGAAACAAGATACAATTTTTTATTTCCGCCTTTTGGCTGATAGGTAAAGTAAAAACCATCTACCCAAAAAGAAGGCAATAATGTAATATTGCCTTTTTCTTTCAGGTCATTATATAATTCAACAATATCCCAATAACTATTATTAATGCTCGGATCGAGTTTTTGTGGTTCTTTTCTTTCTTCTTTGGTAGCGCCTTTATATTTTTTAGAATCAAGTTTAAACCTACCAACACCTTTATGACTTGATAATTCTGGAGATGAGAAATCTACCCATGGATGCACCGAAATCCCATGTTTTATCAACAAAATTTCACAAAAATTGGTATGGGCAAAATAATCTTCGAGAATGTGCAACCCAGCACCAATATCCCGAATTCCCATCCCTTGAGCGTGAGGATTTGATGCATTTTTGTATTTATTAACTCCAGATATGAATCTTTGTTTCATACATTCGGTAGCAGTGGGAAGTTTCCCTCCTTCATACTTTGTGCCAAATCCTTTTGCATTTTGAATTTTTACATGATTTTCTGTAAAATGAATGTGCTTGCTCATTCCTAAGCCTTCATCTATCCTCGGATCTTTTTTCACCTCTTCCGAGTTTATGTCATCCGGAGGGCAATAAAATCCCTCATTGTTAAGATCATCAAGAGTAACGGCATAAATAGGATTGTCAATATGTTCTTCTGGTCTGTACACTCCCAGCTCTTCTTGATTGAAACCTTCAAAATGCTTAATAAAACTTACGTAATCTAAAGAGAGCTGGAAAGCCTTCATTCCAATATCAACTGCTTTATCTTTGGCAAAATCGACTATTGGGTTACCTTTACTTGCTGTTTGATCTTTGGCTTCAAAAAGTTTTTTTGCTTTGTCAGGCAATCCTTCTGCCTGATCTCCTCTGATCTCTGTCATCGTATGGCTTGCTGCCAATACTTCGATAATCTTTGTCCATGTTTTACGAGTTGGTTTTATAGCATCTGCCCAACTATAAGATTCATCCCTTATCCTCTTATCCATAGCATCCAGTTTGGCGTCTTCTTCATCTGAGAAATCGGTAACTGTGGGAACAATCATCTGGCTCATATCCCGCATATAATTTCCGAGGTACATCCAATTAAGCCAATATTTATCCATTCCCGTTTTTTCAAACATGTTGGCTTCAAAATCGAAATGCCCGCAATGCTTCATCTTCATATCACCTTTTCCCGCCTTAAAGAACTCTCCAAATTCGTCTTGAAAATCTTTGTCTGCTCTCTGGATAGTTTCTGCCAGATCCTGTTGTATGTCTCGTAAATCTATAACAAGCTTTTTTTCAGCACCATCTACAACAGCAACAGCAAAATCAATTTTTTTATCTTTTATCTTATAATTGGTATAATAATATGAAAACACAGCACCTTCATCTCTTTGAGTATCTTTTCCAACTGTTGAAAACTTATTTCTGAGAACATCATCTAAAAAATGCCCATACTCTTCTAAAAGTGATTTTAAAAGTTCAGCTCTAGCCTCTTGTTTTTCATTTTTTTTACCTTCAACAGCTTTTAAAACAGTATCTTCACGTACTTCTATCCATTTTTTTTCTTTGATATATTTAGCTCTGTCTCCACCTGAAAGTCCACTACTCAATACTTTAATAGGTGGCATCATAGCGTCTTTATCATCCATAAGCGCATCATAAAGATTTCCGTAAGCTATCATTGGAATCTCTCCGTGGAAGAATGAAGAAATCAAGAGGTAAAAAGTACTTTTCGCACTTTCTTTTGCGAGCTCATATACTTGTAGCATCGGATACTTACTTCTTAGCTCTACTCTTTTTGATACTTCCTTAGGCTCTTCTTCAGTTCCTTCTCCAGCTCCATCCGCCGCCTCTATTGTAGCGGTTGTTTGGTTAGCTGTCAAAATAGTTGATCCAGCAGAAGTTTTTGCACCTACAAAAGTCAATGGTTTATTATTTATTAAAATTCCTGATACAAATTCTAATGGCTGATCGGTGGGGCTACCTTTGTAAATTAAATTACTTCCTTGTGTAGCAATAGGCAACCCGTTCAAAGTTACCTGAGTTGAAGGAACTACAACCACACTTCCATCAGCAGTAGGATCCGTTTGTAAAGCTACTATTTTAGACATATTAAGGTAGTTTTAGTTTATTGATTGAGCCATTCACTTCCGTAAGTCCTCCTTTTATAATAGTTTTACTACTACCAGTAATCTGAACTTCATTTTTCGCATCTACGATATTATTATTAGAGGTACTACTTATTGTACTTCCTGCGTTATTTTTAATTTCAATATTTGCAGAATTGTGGATATTACCTTTTTCGGCTTCATTTGTAATGTTATTTCCTGCTTTACTTTGGATGTTTTGTCCTGCTGTAATACTGATGTTTTCCCCTGCTGTAAAAGTCATATTCTTCGGCGCGTTTACATTGATATTCCCATTTCCATCCATTAAGTAAGTGTTCCCGCTCGGATCTTCTATGTAAATACTGCCTTTATTATTGTCATCATCAAATTGTATTTTGGCTCCACTACGTGTAATAATCGTTTTAAGGTGATTATTGGTGCCACCACCAGCCGCAATTTGTCCATGAAAAGCTGAGCCAGAAACAAAAGGCCGGTCGGGGTTGCCATTTTCAAAATCAACCATCACCTGGTCACCTTCCTCTGGAATAAATACAAAACCACGGTTTTGCCCAACCAGATTACTGCTACCCGCATCGGGACTTAATACCCTGATCCAATCGGTAATTTGTTTTTCATAGCGGAATTTTTGGTCATGTACCCAGCCAATAAATTCAACCTGAACCCGTCCCTGGCTTAGCGGGTCTGCATTGGAAACTACCTTGGCAAGCATTGGAAAGGTCGAAGGCTGCTCGAAATCAAACTCTGGAGGCGTTTCTGCACCGGATGGAACAGCTTTAAAATGATTGCTGTACATTCCGCTAATTAACAGTTCATGTTCTGAATATACAATCCGCATTTGAGGGTGTACCGAACCTTCGCCCTGGCGTTTAAACTCAAAATCGACTAGTGTACCGATACCCAGTCTGAAATTATTGGTCTCAGCTTCCATCACATAAGAACTGGCTACTTTTGAAGCTGCAATAGCTTTTCCTTTTTCAGCAAGTAATTCCTGATTGGCCTGAAAGGTTTGCATAGGTACCACACTTTGATCGCTGTACAATCTGGCTGATCTTTTGTAAGCATCCTGAGCGGTAGAACCAATGTTTCCATTGTAATCTTTTGTATTTTGATTCATGGTTAGATTACTCCCCGCCTCATAATCAAACAGGGCAGACTGTACCGGAACAGTCAATAAAGACATGCTGACTTTTGTACAATCACTTCCGTAAATCAACGGTATCGGAGCCTCATTTTTAGCTGCACCGAATACCAAACCCGTGCCATTGCAGTAAATCCAGTTTCCGGTTGCATCGGCTAATCTTTTCAAGTAATTCCATGCTGTTTCGTTATATCTTGAAGTATATTCCAGAACAGGATTTACTTTTAAGGTATTAATCGGGTAGGTACGCATACTTTCCATCGGTTTACACAAAGTGTTTACAATCGTTGCGAGGTTTTGCGTAGCAAAACTTTCAAAATGTTTGGCGCCATCAAGTAAAATGGTTGGCGAAAGGCCTTTTAACTCCAGAATCCCTTCAGCAAGCCCATCATTAACCAGTTTTACTTCTGTAATGATAAATTTATTTTGAAAAGGATTTTCATGGGGATCACTGATATTGAAAATCGAGACTTCTGTAAGCCTGCCAAGCAAGGTTTGTGCATCTTCAATAACAAATAATCCAACTTCCTGGATTACTTCATGTTTGAAGTGCATGATAAGTTCATTATGCCTACCGATGTATTGTTTTATATTGAGTTTAAGTACAGGAGATATTTTTTTATTGTCAATATATACCTCACAGCCCATACGCTGAGGTTGTATTAAATCTTTTATTGCCTTAAGAGCCGAATTGCCGGATGCCATGAATAACAGTTTACAGGTTTACTGAGGAAAAGCAGCGCAGGAAAAGTCAGCACAGTTCTAATCAGATAACCAGGTTAAAAACAAAATGATAAATAGGATGTCATGTTCCGGCATAGGGAAAGGTAACCGGCAAAAATGGGATGTGAAAAGGGCAGCTACCCTCTAGCTTTTAGGGCTCGCGGGATGCGCTGCCCTTTTTGGTTGCTTTACTTAAATAAAAGCAGAACGACTAGGTGTTCTGATCAAAAGTAAGTTCAGCATTGCCTTCTACTGTAGACTTCGGAGATAAAACGATAACCAGTTTGTAAGGTACTTCGTTAGCCGAGTTATAAACAGAAGAGTAATAAGTAATAGAACAATCCTTATAAGATGTTTCTACCAGTTTACCTTCACCGTGCGTACTGTACAAAGTCAACTTTGCATCAAAACGTTTACGGCTGTTTGCAAATTTCTCGAAGATTGAAGTGGTGTCGTCTTTGCCTTCGATGACAAATCTCGCATCAGCTTTAGTTGCGAATGCGGTTACCCTGTTCCATTGGTCTACAGGTTTAATGGATTCGAAGTTAGCTTCAAATACATTGTACTCCTTACCGTCGATGGTAAGTCTTGCTAATTTTCCGGCATTTGTTGCCATAATTTGAAAGAATTAAATGAATTAATTAAATAATTAGATCAATGATAATCAAAGTCTTTGACTAATCCAAATATTTATTACACTTTTTTATTAAAAATACACCTACAATTTTTGTATGTGTATTTATGTAATATTTAATTTATTATTTGATACGTATACGTCTCTTCCTAATTGTTACATTACCAGTTTCCTCATCCCTGGATTCCTTTACATCAAACATTAACTTCATTTTTTCCGATGAGGGTTTATTAGGAACTAAACCGGCATCCTGTCGCCCAAACTCATGGAGTAAGGCCATTTCTTTTAAAGTGGTTTTGCTAAAGCCTTTTTCAAGGATACATCTGATGTGGATGGCTCTTATCCGCCCAAAGCCAAAAAATCTAAATGGAACTTTTTGTATGGGAAATTTCTGAGGATCACGGGCTGCCTTATATTCTATAGAAGTTTTCAAGTCATCCATATAGGTTATAATCCGGACCTGTTGTTTATGAAAGGAATTAAAGTCTCCCCAAATTTCTCTGTTTATACTGCCCTGTGTAATATGAAACAGTCTCGATATTAAGTTTTTAAGCTGGTGATTTGTTCTGTCCGGTTTGTAATTGGTGAAAAATATAATTGTACTGGCATTTTTTATAGCAATAACCAGCTGTTTTAAATCTGTTTCGAGGGTTTCAAATGTGTATTTTTCAGGGAAAGGGGTGGCAGAAAAAAGCATGTTGCCAGTGAAAAATAATTCACTCAAATTGCCACTTTCAGCTACTCCATTATCATAAGCTTTAGCAAAGTGATCAATCTGAAAATCTCCGGGTTCAAAGGTGTTAATAACTACAACTTTATTATACATATTTTAATAGGTTAAGCAACTCTTAATGTAAAAATTAAAAGTTGCTTTGCAAAAGTATTTCTAATTAATCTAAAATACTCCAACCCTTTTTCTCTTTAACAACATGGGTAAGTACTTCCTGTTTTACCACTATATTTTCCTTATGCTGGCCGATAAACTCAAGCATATTTAATTTCTGCCAAATTAAAACAACGTTATTCAGCATAATTTGTATTTCGTGCAGGTAGCTGCCTGTTTTGTAATGATTGTAGTTGATTTCAATGATTCCTGCCAGGCTATTTTGAAAATTGATGGGCGTTACATCACTCCATTCGAAGAAATAATTTAACAATTCCTCTTTTTCATTTTCCGGTAAAATATTAATCGCCGTATACAGGTAATTGGAAAAAATAGAAATTGCATTAACTAAAAATATGGGAGCTTGCTGAGTGCCAATATTTCTAAAGTAGAAATAGTTCTGATTGCAAAAATTCAATACCGTTTCACACATCAACTTTACATTTTGAGCAACTTTTGATTGTTGATTTTTAAAAAGTATTTTTTGGATAATTTGCAGCGACATATTTTGCAATTCATTGAAACATCTGCCAACCGAAATGTATTGACTAATCAATTTTGCATCGCTATTGATGGTTGTACAAGGTGCAATAAAATCTTCATCTTTTAAATAGCTTTCCCCTTGTTTTATTATCCGGCCGATCACTAAAATATATCCACCAAGCTGATCTACATTAACATTTTTAGCATTAACCAGCTGGATTTCATATTTAGGCTGAGTTTGAGGTTGCCGGATTGGAACTTCTTCAGGATCAGGGCTTCCAAAGGGGATTTGCTCAAAAGGGTTAACGGTTATAAGAACATAAAATTCTTCTTTTGTTCCATCTAATAAATCGGTTTTAACGTTAGAAAAATCTGATAAAGAATGTACACTTGTCAGATCATTTAAAATAGAAATCCGGACACCGCCCGGGGTAACCGCTTGTAAGCGTGAAATGTGAATTTGTACCTGATTTGTTGTTGTTTTGCTAACTGTAAACTTACTTAAAGCAGCCTCTCCGCCTTCTAAAGATGGTAGCAACCCATAATTGTAATTATTCAATTGTACAGAAGCCATATCTCTTATGGTATCTGTGTAATAATTTTCATTGTTAATAAAATGAGATTTATTAACCTTCATGCCGTCTGCCCAGTTTACTGCAAGATATTTTTGAGGTATAATCATATTTAGATTTTGAGAATGTTTATAAATTTTCTGCGCTATTTTCTATAACCCTTTTAGTGATAATGGTTACTTGTTCTTTGATGTTATTTTGCAGGATGTTTAGTTTGGGATCCATTAACCTTCTACGGTGAAAAAAAGATTTTTTATAATAAAAGATCCAGCTGTAAGGCTCATTATCTTCATTGATATATTCAATATTTTCATTCGGGAATTTTACATTATAATCTTCAATAAATTTTTTAAACCAATCGCCAAATGGAATTTCAGCAGGTGCTTTTGCTTTCACCCTCGATCGGTCTTTATCATTTAATTCGCGACTAAATTCCAATTCAATAACCATTAATTTATTGAAATCCAACCCTTCAAAGCTGATTTCCCCACTGCCCATAGGGTAAGTCCATACGTCATATATTTCGTACGGAATATCGATAAAAGCAATGTAGGCCCAGTAAAATAACAAAGGAATACAAAAGGTAAGCATGCTGGTAGCGGCCATATAGCCATTGCCGATTTCGCTGAATAAATTAAAAAGCATGGCAAATAAATAGGCTCCAAGCAACATACTTACCACCATAACTAAAATTTGAAATAACGCTTTATATTTCTTTACCTGATCATAAAAGAATAGGGGGTACCACTTTACAAAACCAATACCTGCAATGAAGTACAGGCATTGTGATATTAAATAATATACAGGTACAAACCGGTTTCCGGTAACACCTAAAAAACCGGGGATACAGAGAATAAGTGAACTCACTAAAATAAAAACAATAAGCTGGGTGTTATTCACCAATTCATTCTTCTTTTTAACAAAAACTAAACACGATGCAAGTATAATTGCAATTAAAGGGAGGAGTAAGTACTGTAGAAAAATAGTTTTAATAATCATGACTCGAGCGCTGCTATAAATAAAAAGTATAATCTAAAATGCAACTTTCTGAATTTGATGCAGACAGGATGGAGTCTGAACCTTTCTCGGTTACGATTTTAATTTGTGTGAAGATGTTTGCAGGGATGAATTGTTCGGATAATATATTTACTAAATCTATAAAGTCTGAGCCAGGTAAAACAGAAGCTGCAGATTTTTCAGGTATCGGGCCAATTTGTATGTTCCAGTCAGAAATTCCATCATATTGGAAACCAGAAAGATTTGATTCTATTCCTAAACGGCATGCTCCAATCTCAAAAGATTCTTTTTGCAGGCCGATTTTCTTTAATTCGATAACAGTAAATATCTTAACGGTATATCCAAGGATAAAAGATAACGCTTTTTCGGTCCAGTCTTTATCTCCTCTAACTTTATGTAGTATAGATAGTATGTATATGTAAGATAAAGAAGTTGATTTTGATAATTTTTTTAAAATTGGCCAGCCTTGCTGGAATAGATGTAATAAATTATCATAGTTCTCCTTTTTGTCAAACATTAATTCAATCAAAAGAGCTTGCATCTCTACATAAGAAGCTTCTTGTTCAAATGGTTGGAAAAATTTTCTGGCCTCTTCTTCTCTTTTTCTTTGATGACGTATTTCAATAATAATATCTTCTTCAGTTTTATCAAAACCACCTAAAGTACTTGGATGAAATATATGTTCGGGCATGGCTTCGTAAATGCTTTGCCGGTGGGTTTCAATTACAGTATGTTCATTTAAGTCAAATAAGCCCTGGGCATTGTAAACTTTACTGATATCCTTTGTATGTCCTCTTGCGTCAAGTCCTAAACGTTTAAAAATAATTTTACTAAAATCAGTTGTTTCAGTTAATAAAGATACGGCTAGTACCTCCGCTTTAACATCTGTTTCAATTTTATCTATTATATTCATTAAGTATTAGAATAATTACAATAACTAATTTAAAAATAATTACCTGTAATTATACAAAGTATTTTACATGTTGTAATTTTTTTTCAAAAAAAAATATAGTTTTTCAAAAATTAATTTATAGTTTTAGCCTATGCTTCGGATCTGATTTAAGGATTTGAAGATAATTTTTTAAATCCTCTCTTAAATTTTTTCATCCTGTTTTTTAATACCAGTAGTTAAACAAACATGTTTAATTATCCCTATTGAATATTTATTCCCATTGTGTTAATCATACACAAATTAAGAAATCTCTGCTTTTTTAAGGAGATTTGTGTGTATGCTGTTTTTGTAATAATCTTGTTTTATTGGTCTTTAAAGGCTATTTTATGAGATTTTATACTCAAAAATTAAATGAAGGATACAATATTTAACTCAACGCTCCAATTCAATGAAACGCTGCTCTCTTGTTTAGAGATAGCTAAAGGTTTCGCCAAAGAAAACTACAATAGCGAGTATGGCTCTGCTCATTTATTAAGGGCGTTGCTTCATAGGGAATCAGGACTAACAGATTTTTTAGAATTATTAGGTAAAGACATACACTATATGATTGATTGGGCTGAGGTCCGGATTGATGATTGCCCTAAAGTAAGCGCATTGCCTGATGATATAGGTCCTGAAGATGCAATTTCTGATGTAATGGAAATTGCTGATGATATAAGATTAAAGCTAGGATTAAATGAAATTAATACTACGTGTGTATTGGCTGCATTAGTAAAACCGAATATTGGATTTACTACAGGACAGTTAAAGTCGTTTCCTTTAAGAGAAAAGGAACTATACGAATTATATGAGCCTGAAAGTGATCTGCTATCTTCTTTAAATGCTCAAAACCAACCAGGAATAACCGAAGAAAATGTTAGTCATTCTGGTCATAGCGATATACTTAGAAAATACTGCATTGATAAAACTGCATTAGCCCGTGAAAACAGACTTGATCCAATTGTAGGAAGAGAAAGTGAAACCAGACAGATGATTGAAATACTGGGGCGCAGGAATAAACCTAATGTTATTATTGCGGGAGAACCGGGCGTAGGTAAAACTGCTTTGGTTGATGGTTTTGCACAAGCCATTATTAATAAAGAAGTACCTAAACATTTGCAGGAGGCTTTACTGCTTGAACTTGATTTTGGTGCTTTAATGGCAGGGGCAAGCTATAAAGGAGAGATAGAAGACCGTTTGAAGAAAATAATTTCAGCTTTAAAACAATACCATAAAGCGATTTTATTTATTGATGAAATGCACATTTTTCTGGATGAAAAAGGTTCTGTTGGTTCAGGTGCCGGTAATTTACTTAAACCAGAATTGGCCAGAGGAGAGATTACGGTAATCGGTGCTACAACCCTTGAAGAGTATAGAAAAATTATAGAGCCGGAGCAAGCCTTTAACCGCCGATTTGAATTATTGAAGGTAAATGAGCCTAATATCCAAACGGCGATAAAAATGCTCGATTTACTGGCCCCGAGGTATGAAGAACACCACCAATTAAAAATTGATAATCAGGTATCAGCCGAATGTGTAAGGCTCGCAAAGAGATACATCAAAGATAAACGATTGCCAGATGCGGCACTTGATTTACTGGATAGGACGATGGCTGCTGTGCGGATGATGAATGAAGCATCTGCAAAGGATATAGAAAAATTAAATAATGAGTTAGAAAGCATAATCGCGAATGATCAACTTGCGGAGGAGGATAAAATTTCTGCTTTAAAGTGGTTTAATAGTCAGTTGCCTAATCAATTAAGTCCGATTCTGTTTGGACAATTAAATAATGAAGTTGAGGCCGATCAGATTGCTGATCCTGATGAATTGGCAGCACATCTTCGCAAAACGCTTGTTGCATTTGCAGAATTGGCCTTGGTTAAACGGGAGACAATCGGGAAAACAGAGATTTCAGCTATTGTTGCAGCAAAAACCGGAATTCCAATAGGTAAAATTCAAAGTCAGGAAAAGGAAAAGTTACTGAATATGGAATCCTATCTTAAACGAAGAATGGTAGGACAGGAGTATGCTTTAAAAGTTATTTCTGAAGCCATTATTGAAAGCAGAAGTGGGATCAATAAAGTTGGGCAGCCTATTGGATCATTCTTTTTGTTGGGCCCAACAGGAACCGGAAAAACGGAACTCGCTAAATCTATTGCCGAGCTTCTATTTAACGATGAGAAGGCGATGATTCGCTTCGATATGTCGGAGTTTAAAGAAGAACATTCTGCAGCACTTTTTTACGGAGCGCCTCCCGGTTATGTCGGTTATGAAGAAGGCGGAATGCTGGTCAATAAAATTCATCAGCAACCATATTCTGTGGTATTGTTTGATGAAATAGAGAAAGCGCATCAATCCGTATTCGATATTTTTCTTCAAATTATGGATGAAGGACACATCCACGATAAATTGGGCAAAGAAGGCGATTTTAGCAACGCTTTAATTCTGTTTACTTCAAATATTGGCAGTGAATTTATTGCTGAAAAATTTGCTGAAGGTGAGCTTCCTAAACCTAATGTATTGCTGGATTTGGTCACAAATTATTTCCGGCCGGAGTTTCTGGCCAGGTTAACTGAAATTGTCCCTTTTAGTCCGATTACAGAGGAAATGGCTGTTCAGATATTCGATATTCAAATGCGAACCTTGTATGATGCACTGGCCAAATTAAACATCACCTTAACCATTACAGATGAGGCCAAACATGTTTTGGCACTTAACGGCTTTAATTCAAAATATGGAGCCCGGCAAATTAGCGGGGTAATTCGCAAAGAGATCCGCAGACCCATTTCCAAAATGATAGTAGGAGAGAAGATCTCAAAAAACAGCCAGATTGTATTGGGTGTGGATGAAGAAGGCAACATTAAATGGGAGATTATTTAAAAGGTAATAACTGAAGAGATAAAAAAGGGAATCTCCTTTAAATAGTTAACACATAAAACGGATAATACATTTAGGAACCATGAATTAATGGATTTTTTTAAAAGGATAAAAAATAGAATTAAACAGCTTTTACCTTTTGTAAATAAGGTAAATGAACCAGATATAACCAATAAATCAGTTAACAAATTTTCTAATCCAGAAATAAATTTAAAATCAAATACTATGTCAAATTACAGTTATGGAATTGGCGGCAACGAGGTAACCGTAGATGCCAATGAAGCTATTCAGCAAATTCAGCACAACAAAACACTCTTAGTTTCAAAACTAACAGCAGAAGATCCAATTCAGCCGGAAGCAATTTCTGGATTGAAAACAATTGAAGATGTTTTCCGACACTTTAACCCTTCTGTTGAAGTTGAAATGGAATCTCTTGATGGAGCAACCAGTAAAGAAAATGTTTCTTTTCAGAATTTAGGAGATTTTTCTCCAATTAACATTACCCGTCAAAGTAGCTACCTGAGAAACCAAAGTTTAAAAGAACAACAGTATAACAAGATTAACAAGCAGCTGAAAGTAAATAAGGTGCTTAAATCGATGTTGGAAAACGAAGAAACAAAAGGTGCGGTAATTGAAGCTTTAAAACAGCTGGCACAAGAACTTGAAAATAATAAGTAATCAACCTCCAATTTAAATTAACTCTAAAAAACAAAATATGGCACAATCACAAAAAGTTTCTGCTGCTAGCCAGGCTAACGGTCATGCAGAAAAACTTGCAGAACCACTATTAAAATTAGCAAAAGCAGGTGGATTTAGCTTCTTAGAAGGCACCATTGATGGAATTGCAAACCTAAATCCGGATAGAAAAGCCAGAAAGCAAATATTTTTAACAGATAGCGACAAGAAAAAAGAAAGAGAAGACCTGCATAAAACTATAAATATGTGGGTTGAGTTGCTGGAAAATAATAAAACAGTTTCTGAAATGGCCGATACCTGTAAGCAAAATGCTGATTTGGCCGGTAAAGAACTAAAGAAAAATCTTAAAAATACACTTTCCGCAACACGTGAATTGGAAACTTCTTACCGAACTGTATCTCAATTTTATAAAAATACCGAAGTTGACAAGGTAAATAATGTAACGATTTTAAATGCGAATGAAGATCAGCTTAGAGATTTAGACAATCCCTTGTTTATTGATTATGTGTCTTCAACATTAAAACAAAATTTCGATAGACTTGATCTTCGTGAAAACTATTCTTTATTGGTTGTTCCTGGTTATTTAGGTTCTAATAAAGTAGTTGAAAAATGGTCTAAAATAGCTTACGAAAATAAAGCTATGCTGGTTACCGATTTTGCCAATTTGGATAAGCCGGATGATGTAGTTGAAATGTTTAATTCGGCTAATTTAACTGGTGGTGAGCCCTTTAGAAGTAATACCATCATGACCTGTAACTACCTGATTGGAAGAGGAAAAGCGGACGAGGTGGATGAAGCAGAAGATATTATGGTTCCGGGATCTGCATCACTGGCCGGTAAAATGTATACGACTTTAATGAGTCAGGTAACTGCCGGTAAAAAACATGGTGGTATTAATGAAATAGATGCAGTTCGTTTCGATCTTAAAAAATCTGAAATATCGCATTTAGAAAAAATTGGTTTGGTACCAATGGTAAATGAGTATGGAAAAGTTATGGCTTTTTCTGCTAAAACCTTATTTAACGGTGATAACATCGGGTTGCAAACTTATTCTGTTGTTCGTGTATTCGATTACATCACTAAAGTATTATTCGATTTCTTAAACCGTCGTGTATTTGAAAACTGGACTTCTAAAACCGAAGCTGATTTAAGAGGTCAGATTGTTCGTTATCTTGATAGCATCAAAGGACCTGATGGCGGACTTATTGAGAAATTTAAAATTGTTCGTTTCGAACAGGACCCAATTCAAAAAGACAGAATTTGGCTTGATCTGCACATTACACCTTATTTTCCTGCAAAAAGCTTTGTAATTAAATTAGATGGACATAAAGGCGATGATGAATCGGCTGAGTGGAACACCGAATATGCACAGGGATAATAGCATTTAAACTAACCGATTGGAGCCAAAATCTCCCATCGGTTAATTTATTTGTACGAATTCAGCGGAGATAAGAATGCATAATTTGATTGTACGGGCGAATAATATAGAACGAAATCTTAACGTAAAAAAGGCTAAGATTTTTTTATCATACACCATTATATTTTTGAATATTTTATTGCTTACCTCTTGTGGTAACCATGAGCAGGATACAATAAAAAAAAATAAAATTGACTTGTTTGACACCCTTCAAAACAGTACTAATGTTTTTTTTGGTAAAAAGAAAAGTCTGCCTGTGTTAAATATTAATGAGATCTATGAGGCCAGTGATGTTGTAGTAACCTGCATACCCCTTAAAATGGATAGTGTATTAAACAAATCCAACAAGCCTGTATTTTATTTAGTTGGCGCAAGGGTGATTAAGGTGTTGAAGGGAAAGCAAAAACCTTACGATATACTCTATTTTGTTAGTAATGTAAGGCCACAATTTAAACAAAAAGATACATCTGCAGCTTATTTGAGCCAATTAAGGAATAAAAGGTTACTGGCTTATAACTTTAAATGGCAGTGGACTTTAGACGCTCCATATTTAAACCAATACGATGAATTGGGCAAGCCAAAAAATGTGAAGAGAAAGCATTTAGTGAAAACCAGAAGACGAAGAATAAGGTATCTGGAAGAAATAGACCCACTCAGAATTAGTCCGGATTTAGATTCGAGTAAGTTGAACATAATCAGAAATTTTACCACGATAAATAAATAATGAAAGCAAAGAACATACAAGAAATTTATAAAAAATCAACCCATTTCTGGTTGCTGTTTGGTGTTTTAGTTTTCTTTTCAATTGCCTCTGTTTACCTGTTTTTTTGGGCTGCCCAACAACAAAGGGCGGCTTTTAACAATAGAATTACGGCCTATAAAAATATTGTGAATAAACAAATTACCTTAAATGAAAAAATAGACTCTTTATATCTGCAAATGACTTATTTGGATAGAACCCGGGTGGATAACACATTATTTCTTGCCAAGTACATCTCAGATAATAAGGAATCTATAGTGAAAAAGATTGGAAATGACAGTACAGCCAATTTTACAATTTACGCCCGGTTAACTAAAAATTTGAATAAACTTTTATTGTTAAAAGATTCTGTAGTCAGGATTGCGGCAAGAGAAGAATTAATGAAAAAGGACTTGAACGATTGTATTCAAAAGAATAGAAAAATAAGTTCAGATATATCAGGAAAAACAAGACGTTCATTTAACTAGTTAAACATGGAAGAAGAAATAAAACTTAATCAAACCGAGAAAAGACATTATTTTATTTACCTGATCATCATGTTTGTGGTTATTACAGGAATTTTGGTCGGGCTTATTTTTAGAAAGAGTCCCAATCCATTCTCAACTGCCAGTTATGCTGATGTATCCTTTATTAATCAGGAGCAGTTCTTTTTAGACAAACAAAAAGAAGCGGTGCCTTTGTACGATTCTGTATTGGTTAAAATTGAAGGCCTTCAAAACGTACCCACTAATTTGGTACTTGAGATTGATATAAAAAATCAAATCAATACACTGAATAGTTATTACGAAAATCTATCCAACCGTGATCCCAGGTTTGTAGGTTTTAAACAAATGGCATTATTTGAAAAAATGCACTTTGAAGATATGCTGATTATGAAGAAAAAGATGGAAAATATTAAACTCTTTCAATCTCAACTCGATCAATGTCAAATTGGGTACAAGGATAAAGAAACACGATTAAATCAACTCAAGGCAATAGAACAGGGAATACAGCAAAACTAATGGGCTTTTATTAAAATTTCAAAAAGTATACTTATTGAAATAATAACCATAGCCAAACATTAGAAAATTAAACTTGAGTAAAGATGAATGAACCAACAGAATTAGAAGCTAATGGATAATATTGTAGATAACCAGTGGGATGGAGAAGAAAAAAAAGGGTTTAAAAATAAAAACACCTTAAAAGTTATTCTCCTTACCTTACTAATTGGCGTCTTGTTAGGGCTGATTATTTTCGGTGCTAAATTATTTCTGCCCTCTTCTAATGATATAAATGCGGGGGTTTCGCCTCGTTTGCTATCCACAAAAGATTCAATTGTTTACAAAGATTCATCAGGCTTTGCAAAGGAATGGATGTGGAATTTTGGAGATGGAAATATCTCGTTTTCAAAAGCCGGTAAACATCGTTTTATCAAAGCCGGCAATTATATGGTTCAGTTAAAAATTAATGCCAAATACCTGGATACATTTTACGTAACAGTAAAAGATACAGCTCTTATTGTGCCTTTAACAGATTCTATTGCAATGATTGAGGCGCCAAAAGTAGGGATGCAATTTGAAAACCTAACATTCAGAGCAATTGGTAAGGGGGCAACTCAATATAGATGGAAGTTTGGTGAAAGTAATTTTATCGATTCTAAGGAAAAATTTGTGCAATATTTCTATAAAGAACCTGGTACTTATACGGTTCTGCTTTATACCGATAACAGTGAATATCCGATTCGTCATAAAATAAATATTCTTCCTTCTTTCAAGCTTGCGGAAGACAGTTTGGTGAATGTTGAAGATGTTTACGCAAAGTATGGACTGGATTTTAAAGCACATTTACAAAAGATTGCTAACGGAGAAAAGTTTAACGAACATTATTATTATCTGATCAAGAAATATTTATGTGGTAATGAAAAAGCTGTAGTAAAAATAAACGGACAAAAAGTTAATGATTTTAACAGCTATTGTTTAGGCTTACAATTTGAGTCAAAATTAACCATTCAAGCCGTAAAACTGAGTCCGAATGAGGAGCAGAATTGTATAAAAATGATAGAAGTAAAGCAGAGTAAATAGCCTGCTGAACTTAAAAAGTTAATATGAATATTTTTAGAATACATAGGCAAGTAAGTAGAAATAACAACTGGAATAGGTGTTTTTTACTATTTGTCCTCTTTTTTTTAATCCCGTTTTTAGCCAGTGCTCAATTCGGATTAGGCATATTTAAACATAAAACCAGGATAAAATTAAGCCCTCAAACGCAAAGTTACCGCATTAATGATGTTGATATAGAACTGGATGAAGGTTATTTTACAGAAAACGAACGCTGGTATGTTTTTTCTGATCGAAGTAACAACACCACCTACAAATCTCCGGGTAGCGATATGCAATTAAAAAAACTGGGTTTGTTAGAAGCTTGCTACGTAATTAATAAAAAAGATGATTACTTGGAGCTGATTAAATATAACCCTTCACTTTTAAATAATCCTAAAAGTGGTACAATTGATCGAAAGTCTGCTGAATATTTAGGCTGGGTACATAAAAGCAAATTGTTATTGTGGAGAACGGCGATAAAAGAAAACAATTCTAAATTTTTTGTAAAAACTGTTACCTGTTATAAGGATGAATCGATATTTACCAATTTTAAAAAATATTTAAGTAAAGATTCTTTAATGCTTTTTGGCGGACCATTGTTAAATGACACGCTTAAAAAGAAATGTGCCACCGAAAATCTATTTTATATTTTTAAACAATCCGATGACGGGAAACAGTATTTAATTGGAAAATCAACGCAAGTTACACCTGATGATGTTAAACAGGTTATAGTAGGTTGGATTTCAAAAGATGTAGTTCAGTTTTGGGGCACCAGATTAGGTTTGGAACCGGGTAATAATCCTGCAGATTTTTATTGGAATCAACTGGATGCAGGTAGATCAGACTCTGTCTATGTGGCACCTTTTTATTCAAAATCGGCAGAAAAAAATGTAAAAAACCGGCTCGAAACTATTTATCCTGTACAAAAAATTATATCTGCTGCAAATGATACAACAGCTAGTTTAATTAAGACAGGAATCTTTGCAAGTGTATTGGATAAAAGTAAAAATGAGGTGATGAATATTGCAGGGCGCACCATTAATTATACCCGTTACAAGCAAATTATTAAAGATCAGAAAAACATTAACCTGATTTTTGTCGTAGATGGAGGTTTGGAGAATGGGAAATATATGCCTTACGTTTCTACCATTATGCAAAACTTGCAGATGTACAGGGATACCGCAAACAGATACAATTCTTTTAAATATGGTGCGGTGGTTTATAAAGATGATTTAGGCGGAAGTTGTTATGAAAATACAGAACTGCCTTTAACAGATGATTATAAAAGCATTGCTCAGTTTTTAAGAGTACAACAAGAACGAATCGGTCAATGTAACGACGAAAACATTACACAATCTGTGTTTTCCGGTTTAAAAAGAGCCTCCGCACTTTTAGAAAAAAACAAAAATGAGAGCAATATGATCATACTTATCGGTGGTGCCGGAAATGATTTTAGCCCGGGTGCTGTAGGCTGGAATGACGTGATAAATCGCCTGAGTTATGTAGGAGCGAGGATGCTGATTTTTCAAACTCAAAGTTTATCAAATCCATCTTATAATGATTTTGTGTTACAAGCAAAAGATTTGGTTTTAAAATCTGCAGCTAACATCACCTTGCTGAAAAAGGAAAAAATGGTGGATATCCGGGATATGCTTAAAGAATCGGCTTTTACATTAGCTAAAAGTGATTCAGGAGTATATTATTTAGATTATCCCGAAAAGGCAATGACCCAGGGCTATGTTGTTTTTCCGGAACGTGGAGAAATTATGCAAGCTTCTATTTTAGAACAAAGCCTTATTGGTTTAATGGATAAAATTGCATTGGACAACACAAAAATTGAATCATCACTCGATCGTTTCTTCAACACGATTGGCATTTTGAATACTGGAATAGAACCGCCTTTTCAAAATTATTATTCAAGCTACCGGAATCAAAATTTACCACCGCCTTTTCTAAAAACGTTTACCAATGTAAATCAGCCATTTTATATTCCTGCGTGGCTTTATTATAAAGCCCTCCCTGATTCTGTAAATAATATCAGACTCGGCTTACTGGTTTCAGAGCAGGAGTATGAACAGGTTACTGAAAATTTATTAATGCTGGCGGGTAACGGGGACCATAATTTTGCATACCGGAGCGAAATTTATTCACACCTTAAAAAAGTAGTGTCGGGTTATTTAGCAAGGAAAAAGATAAAATTGGAAAATGGTGATTTATCAGAGATGAGTTTGTCAGATGTTTTAGAATGTTTAACCGGAAATAAATCGGTCAACCCATTCTGGGATAGTAAAACACTAAGAATGGTTAAGAAAGAGAAAAAAATGAACATGACTGATATTTTAAAGTTTATAAGTGATTGTAAAACGAAAGCGCAATGGTTGCAGGAAAATATGAGCAACAATAAGTATAGATTTTACAATAATGGAATGGCTTATTATTGGTTACCTGCTGAAAAATTGCCATAATATTTCTTTGTAATAGATAGTTAACGCCAGGTGGGATGTTTCTTTTAAATGTAAATATTAAATTATATACAATGGGTTTGCTGATGGTATTTTCATGGAGCAGCATGTGTGCTCAGCAAGTTAGAAAGCCTGGTATTGCCGATACCACCTTTGTTTCAGCCTATGGACTAAACTATCCTCAGGAAATCAGCCAAGCCAATAAAATTTATATTGAAAACTATATTAATCGCTACGAAAAAAGATATGCACAGCTAAAAAAGAAGAATAATGCTTTATTAAATTTCTTCTCACATGCCTTAGCCACCCACGGTATTCCAAAAGAGCTGGGGGCGCTGGCGGTAATAGAATCAGAATTAGAAAACAAGAGTATCTCAAAGGCGGGAGCGGTAGGGCCCTGGCAGTTTATGCAAACGGAGGCAACTGCTTTTGGTTTGCAAAACAAAGATAAAATCGATGAAAGAACTGATTTTTATAAAAGTACTTATGCTGCCTGTAAATTGTTAAAGGAGTTGCATCAGGATTTTGGCGATTGGTTATTAGTGGTCGCCGCTTACAATTGCGGGCCAGGCAGGGTAAAAAGAGCAATGGCTCAAAATGATTCCCGGTCTTTCTGGAAAATAGAAAACCGCCTTCCGAAGGAAACCAGAGATCATGTTAAAAAATTTATTAGTGTCTCTTATATCATCAATAACAGGTTGCCGGATAACTGGATTGCGGAAAAAAAAGCGCCTTTAAAAACAAAAGAATCTTCATCCGCCAGTTACCTTACCTGCTCGGTTTCTACCGGATATTCTTTAGCCATTATTGCCAAAAAGCTACAGTTAACCTATAAACAATTAACAGATTTAAATCCTGATTTTGAAATAAAACGTTCTATGCAGAGTTCCTACCTTCTTAAAATTCCAAAGGATAAAATGCCTGATTTTTATTTGTATAAAGATGAAATTTTAAAAGAGTCTATTGAGGAAATGATTAATAAAACTGATAATTAAGGCATATGTATTTTAAATTTCCAATTTATTTAGGCGAACTTCTTGAAGGAAGGGATTTACAAATGTGTGGTTTGGGTGAAAGTATTGCACAGCATATTCAGTTGTTAATTACAACAAGATTTGGAGAAAACAGATACGATTTTGATTATGGAAATAAGATATGGGAGGTTGAGTTTGAAAATAACATTACAACGGCAGAGTGGGAAGAGCAGTTTCGGCTTCATGTAATTAACTCAATTCAGCAATATGAACAAAGGATAGAAAACCCGACGGCCCAAATATTTACCGAAATGGTGGAGAAAGAATGGCCAATGAAGAAATTTACAGAGGTAAGAAAAAAAGTGACCATTCTTATCAAAGCCGATTTAACAGAAACTAAAGAAGCATTTAGTTTTAAAACAGAATTGTTTTTGAGCCCAATGTCAGTGGGTTAACCAAATAGTACAACTAGATTTTACAAGCGCAATGAATAGAAATACTTCAGCAATTAATCAATTTACAAAAGAGGGCATCAAAACGCGAATGATCAATAATGCGGTTAATTTGTGGGGTGTAAAAAACGCCATGGCATTAGATCCTTTTGTACGGCTTTTAATAGAAGCATTTGCTGTTGAAATACACAGAAGTGGAAATGAAACACAAAATGTTGAAGGAAGATTGCTGGATAAAATAGCCCGGTTGTTAACGCCTGATTTGCTTAGTATGCCTAAGGCTGCACATGCGGTAATGACGGCTATACCAGTTGATGAACCTTTACTTTTACATCCTCAAACCCATTTTTATACCCCTAAACGTATACCTGAAGTTAACGGAGGAATTGCCAATAACTTTGTAAACGTTCAGTTTACACCTGTTGATTATGTAAATCTGGTGAATGGCAGGGTAAGTTATCTGGCTGGTGGCCGTCAGTTTTTTGGTTTGGATCAAAATAATTCAAAGTCACCATTATTACGTACAACAAGTCCTTTAGAGTGGGGGAGTGCCTACATTGGGATAGAGCTGGGCAATAATGTTCGCAGTTTGGAAGGATTGGGTTTATATTTTGATTTTCCGGCTTATCAAACCCAATCATGGGTTTATCAGTTATTGCCACTTTGTAAACCCGAAGTTAATGGTAAAACGGTAACATTTAATGCAGGCCTTGAGTATCCTTCGCCGGTTGAATTAAGTAAAGAGCAAATGATATTTCGTGATTACGATTTAATGCATCAGGTAATCAGGGATGTAAAAATACAGTATCAGCATAAGTTTGTCACTTTTGGACCATGTGAAATTGAAAATCATCCTGAGGTCACTACCTCAGACTTTCCTGCCGAGTTAATAGAATCTTATGGCTTAGATGCTTTAAAAGCTATAGCTCCAAAAAAGGTAGTTTGGGTCCGTTTGCAATTTTCTGCCAATTATACTTATGATATTTTAGAAAATATGTTTGTGGCCATGAATGCCTTTCCGGTGATCAACCGGACGATAAAAACAAACAATTATAACTTCTCATCTTTAAATGGAATTTTACCTTTAAGAACAGATTTATACCAGCATTTCATGGCCGTTAGCCAGGTTGTGGATTCGAATGACAGGGTTTTTAATGATATTCCTTTTCAAAGGGCAGGAGGTTTAGGGCAAGGATATTACTCCATAAGGTATGGCGGTGCAGAACGTTTCGATAAGCGGAATGCCTTGGAAATGGTTAAGTACTTAATTGAGTTAACGAGAGATGAAGTCGCTGCTTTTTCTTCATTTAATCAGGATTTTATAGTAACCATTTTAGGCGAACTATCTAAGCAGCTTAGACTTTTAGATAGTAAAACCTCCAAATTTGGTACAGATGTTAAAGAAGTACCGACGTATCTTATTGCAGAACCATACGATGTAAGAGACGAACTAAATGTAGAATATTGGGTAACGCAGTGCGAACTGGCCAATAACATTAGGGCAAATACTTCAATGGCTTTGCAAAGCAATGTAGATTTGATTTCAGGATCTATCTTTTTACTATTGGATACCGTTGGTGGCAGAGAAAAACTACAGTCGGGCGAACAGCTGGATGCCTATCGTTTTGCTTTGGTAAGCAGGGGTGGAAGGTTGATTACAACGGAAGATATTTGTAATTTTTGCAGGTACGAATTAGGAGATAGGCTAAAAGCTGTAAAAGTGGAAAAAGGAATTGTTGCTTCTCCACATCCAAAGGAAGGGTATGTACGTACCCTGGATATTAAACTAAATCCAAATTCGAATTCAAAATTTAACCAGGAAGAATGGGATTTTCTGGGCCAAACAATCGAATCAAAAATTAAAGCCAATAGTCCTCATGGTATTCAATATCGTGTTCTGATTGAAAATAACAGGCAATAATAAACGGTGTATTATTTGAGTTTATTCTACAACCGGTAAAGTAAAACAAAATTTGCTACCTTCTCCAATGGCACTTTCTACCCATATTTTGCCTTGTTCTGCTTCAATAAAATCTTTTGAAATGGCTAAACCCAAACCAGAACCTGATTTGTTTTGTCCATCGGTTGGAACTTGAAAATATCGGTCGAAGAGGCGCTTTTGGTATTTTTCATCAATGCCTTTTCCAAAATCCTGAACAGAAAATTCAATAAATTTATCCTTCTGCAACACATCAATCATTACTTTAGATTTTTCGGCACTGTAGCGCAAGGCATTTGATAAAAAGTTGACCATTACCCAGGCCGTTTTTTGGATATCAGCATTTACTTTTGGCAGGTTAGTACTGCAATTTATTTCAAGTTGAATAGATTTTTGTTCTGCCTGAAATTTAACCGCATCAATGGCATATTGAACGATTTCTTCAGGTTTTGTAACGGCAAAAGTTAATTTTAAATTTCCGGTTTCTACCTGAGAAAGATCTAAAAGTTCGCTGGTAATTTTTAAAAGCCTGTCGCTATCTTCCTTAATGTTTTCAACCAATTCAGTTTGTTCCTCATTCATCGTACCTACGCGATCATCTTTAAGCAGTTTCAAACTCATTTTTATTGAGGATAAAGGCGTTTTTAGCTCATGTGAAACTGTAGCGATAAAATTTGTTTTGGCTTCATCCAGTTCTTTAAATTGCGTAATATTTTTGAGAATATAAACGTTGCCAGCTGATTTTTCGGTTTCGATTAACGTTTTTTCTTCTCCATCATCATAATTGGGAATCCTGATTTCGCGGCTTTCCAAAACAAAATAAGATTCTCTTTCATCTGCATAAATTTTAAGCGTTTTATCGTCTGTTTCGGGCTTAATAATTCTTTTTAACAACTCATTTTTTTTCATGAGCTCGTCTGCATTCTGACCAATAACTTGCTCTTCGTCCAGGTTCATCAGTTTAGCGGCCAAATGATTTAAAAACAGAATCTCACCCTTTTCATTTAATCCAATAATAGCATCCTGCATTTGAGCAATGATGGCCTCAATCCTTGATTTTTCAGATTTAATCTTTGATAAATTACTGTTTTCCCATTCATTTAATTTTACAACCATGCCATTAAAAGCATTGGCCAGTTCGGTAAACTCGTCTTTATTATCGAAATGAAGTCGTTGTTTATAATTTTTACGACTGATTTGGCGGATGGCAGAACTAAACTCTGCCAAAGGATTGGCCACAAAACCGGGGAAATTAATGATAAAAGTAAACAGGATTATAAAACTTATGGTTGCTGCAAGGATGATGTAAAAATTTGCACTCGATGCGGTTTTATTTGCCAGTTGGTTTTTGTGATAAATGGCTTTCATATTTACCTGATCAATGGAATGGAGCGCAGACCGGATATCTTTAATTATGTTTTCTTTAACATGATCGGATGGAGATTTTTTGTATTGATTGTAAGCAACATTTAATTTTTCTGCAGCTGCTTTTTCTCCCGGTTCTGTTAAATTATCAAGTTCTTTTTTAAGATTGTCTTCAAATATCTGCGTATTTTGCTGATTTAAAACACCAGGGTTTTTATCCAGTATGTTTCGCATAGCAGATACATAATTAAGTGATTCGTAATTGTCTGCTAAAATTACTTTCGACTTATCGGATAACTTATTTAGATAGAATAAGGCAATTAATCCAAAGGAGAGTACGATTATAAAGAGAAAGCCGAATCCAATGCGGAGTTTGGTTTTGATTTTCATGAGAATTTATTTTAATAATAACGTTACCCTGAATTTATTTCAGGGTCTTTCTTTCTACTTAGATGCTGAAATAAACTCAGCATTATGAAAGAATAACCAAATCAATTTCTTTGCGTGCTAAATTACGCAAGAGTTGATTAAAAATTGCCGTTCGCATCATAACCTGAAAAATATTTAAATGTGGCTTCCCGATACAAATGGTTGTGATTTCTTTTTCTGTTGCCATATTAATGATGGTTTGGGTGATTTGATTACTTTTAATTTTGATTACTTCGGCGCCCAATTCCGTTGCCAGTTTAAAATGATTGATCAAATGTCGTTGTTTATCCAGCTTAATTCTGTCGAAACTTTCCTCATCACTCTGCACATACAAAACGATCCATGGCGAATGGTAATAGGAGGCAAGCCTTGCTGTTTTCCGGATTACTACACCGGCTGTTTCAGCATTGGAAGAAATACAGGCTAAAAATCGTTCAGCTCTTAATTTTACAGATTTAGGAATCTCTTTCTGGATTTTACGCTCAACCTGATGAACCACTTCTTTAAGGGCGAGCTCCCGGAGCTGCAAAATTTTATCGGACTGAAAGAAATTTCCTAATGCGCTTTTTATTTTAGTTTGATCGTATATCTTGCCTTCTTTTAAACGGGTAACCAGTTCATCTGCAGTTAAATCTATATTTACAATTTCATCGGCTATTTCCAGAATTTTATCGGGAATTCTTTCCGTAACTTCAATCCCGGTAATGTGAACAATATCTTCATTTATACTTTCCAAATGCTGAATATTCACAGCGGATATTACACTAATTCCGGCCTCGAGTAAGTCAAATACATCCTGCCAGCGTTTGGTATTCTTGCTGCCTTCAGCATTGGTGTGCGCCAACTCATCCACAATTACAATTTCCGGATGACGGTTAAGGATGCCCTGTAAATCCATTTCCTCAATCTCTTTGCCACGGTAGAAAATATTTTTCCGGGCAATAATGGGCAAACCACTAACCAATGCTTGTGTTTCTGCACGGTTATGTGTTTCTATGTAGCCAATGCAAACATCAACACCATTACGAAGCAAGGCGTGAGATTCTTGCAGCATACGATAAGTTTTTCCCACACCTGCACTCATCCCAATATAGATTTTGAGTTTTCCCCGTCTGGATTTTTTAACCAGGTCCAGGAACTTGCGTACCGAATCTTCTTTTTCTGACATTGATTTTTTATTTAGCTACAGACACACGGAGAAAATTAAGTGATTTCCGTGTGTCTGTAGCAAAAAACATTAAAATGCTACTGCAATACTTGCTGTTAAGGCTGTATTAGCATTTACCGGGTTTCCTCCACGGCTAAAAATTTTATCTTTACTGTCATAAATTTTACCTTCTAAACGCACTACTGCATTTACAATTGGCGAATAATCTACATTTAGAGAATAACCTTTGGTTTTAAACCCGTTTGGAGTTCCGGTTGAAATCAGGATACCATTTTTATCATCGTAATATTCAAACCGACTTGCAACAGCCCATTTGTCTGTAAATTTATATTGAGCAATAGCAACAGGGGAGAGGACTTCATTTTTAGCAGAATTTCCTTTCAGCTTTTGTTGTATGCCATAATCAAAGCCCAGGGTTAAACCGAATTTATCCGTTACCTGAAAAATGCCGTAAACATTATGGTAGAAACGATTTATCCGGACTGAATCGGCGCCCTCAGCGCCTAGATAATTGCTATAATTCACTGTAATTTTATCAGTTGGTTTCCAGGTAAGCTGTACACCTCCTGCGGGTTTATTATTGCCGTTCTGGCGGGTAATCCGTTGCCATCCATTTAGGTAGAGTAGGGTCGCAGTTAATTTTCCATTTTTAGTAATGTAAGTCATTTTGGCTCCAGATTCGTAATAGGGTGTATTCTCTGATGATATATTTCTGGTTAGTACCCAACAGTCTTTAGCCACAGCACTTTCAAAGCCAATATGTGATGAAAATATACCGGCATCAATCCAAAGATTTTCTGTTTTGGATAATCTGAGTCCAGCGTTTGCCTCAAACACGTTTTTTAGTACACCGGGTTCAGCAGCCAGATTTGCATTAGTGTAAGTGCCCGCCATTACCGCAAAGTTGGCCCGGACAGAGCCATTATCATAAGCAGCCTTAATAAAACCCAGATTTAAATTTACTTCGTTAGTACGGTTATGAGAATATACAAATCCTGGACGGTTATGATCGTTGGGTTTATTAAAGTCATAGAGGTAATAAGTTTCCAGATAACCTGAAAATTTCACTTTAGACTGCTCCTGGGAAAAAGCATTTAACGATATTGTTATAATAGAGATAAGGATGATTAATTTTTTCATTTTATTTTTTGATTTAATGTTTACTCAACATCATTGTGAAGCGGAATGAGGAAGCGAACTCCTTTTAAGATCCTAAGTTTATGATTACCCGGCTTATAAGCTTTTGGGGTTGTAATGTTAAGATTGCTTCGTTCCTCGCAATGACGGTTTGTTGAATTATAAATTATCTAAAGCCAGGTTCAGTTTTAAAACATTTACAGAGGATGGCCCGAATAAACCCATTAATGGTTTTAACGTATTGATGGCCACTAATTCTTTTACTTTTTTCTCATCAAGTTTACGGGCTTTGGCAACTCTTGCTATTTGAATGGCTGCACCTTGTTCGGAAATGTTGGGATCTAAACCACTTCCGGAGGCGGTAACCATATCGGCTGGAATTTCTGATTTTTTTAAACCCGGATTGTATTTCAAAAGGGTATCAATTCTTGAAGAAACTTCTTTCAGGTAGTCCGGGTTTGAAGGGCCTTTATTTGAACCCGCAGAACCTGCAGCATTATAGGACACAACAGATGGTCTGCCCCAAAAATATTCAGGTTTATTAAAGGATTGACCAAGTAAAGCATAACCGACAGTTTTACCGTTTTTGGTTATTTTTTCTCCACCACCATTCCCTTTTGAAAGTTTACCCGCAAGTGCAATGCTGATGGGGTAGATGATGCACAGCAACACGATTAAAACTAAGGTTAAGCGTATAGATTGTATGATATACTTTTTCATGATGTTTCTAATTTTTTGTTATACTGAGCTTGTTGAGGATCTCTGGCATAGGTGCATTGTTGTTTTGATAAGTGCTAATTGCCTGGAGATTCTTCACTGTGTTCAGAATGACAGGTTTTTTTTATATAAATAAGCTGATTAATAAATCAATTAATTTAATTCCGATAAATGGCGCTACTACACCGCCAATTCCATAAATAAATAAATTTCTGCGAAGCAAAGCTGTTGCGCCAATTGGTTTATAAGCCACGCCTTTTAAAGCCAGTGGAATTAAAATCGGGATGATAATGGCGTTAAAAATTACAGCCGACATAATTGCACTTTCCGGAGAATTTAAATCCATAATATTTAAACTTTTTAATGCCGGAATTGAAGCAATAAATAAGGCCGGAACAATGGCGAAATACTTTGCCACATCGTTTGCAATAGAGAAAGTGGTTAAGGTACCACGGGTAATTAATAATTGTTTGCCAATTTCCACAATCTCAATTAATTTGGTTGGGTCATTATCTAGGTCCACCATGTTCCCGGCTTCTTTTGCAGCCTGAGTACCACTATTCATCGCTACACCTACATCAGCCTGTGCTAATGCAGGGGCATCGTTTGTACCATCGCCCATCATAGCAACCAGCTTGCCCAAAGCCTGCTCATCTTTAATGTAATTCATTTTATCTTCCGGCTTTGCCTCTGCGATAAAATCATCAACCCCTGCTTTTTCTGCAATGTATTTGGCTGTTAAAGGATTATCTCCGGTTACCATTACCGTTTTAACCCCCATTTTGCGCAGGCGTTCAAAACGTTCGCTAATGCCGGGTTTAATAATGTCCTGTAACTCAATTACGCCTAAAGCTTTTTCATTTTCAGCAACCACCAAAGGTGTTCCGCCATTAGTTGCAATAGTTTTTACATGTGTTTCAATATCTGATGGAAAGATATTTCCGGCCTTTTCAACCATGTTTCGGATTGAATCAAAGGCACCTTTTCTAATGCGTCTGCCATCTTTAGTATCCAATCCGCTCGAACGGGTTTCTGCTGTAAATTTGATGAATGTAGAATCAACCGGGGTATGAAAATTTTTAAATCCCTGTTCTGCGGCCAGTTCAATAATTGACTTCCCCTCAGGAGTTTCATCTGCCAGTGAACTCAATACACATGCACCAGTAAAAGCATCTGCAGGTATACCTTCGGTAGGATAGAAGTTGGTGGCTTTACGGTTTCCAATAGTGATGGTTCCGGTTTTATCCAAAAGCAATACGTCTATATCGCCAGCTGTTTCAACTGCTTTTCCTGATTTGGTAATCACATTTGCCCTTAATGCTCTGTCCATTCCTGCAATGCCAATTGCGGATAGCAAACCACCGATTGTGGTTGGAATTAAACAAACAAACAATGAAATTAAGGCTGCAATGGTAATTGGTGTGTTGGCGTAATCGGCAAAAGGTTTTAAGGTTACACAAACAATGATAAATACAAGGGTAAAACTGGCCAGGAGAATGGTTAATGCAATTTCATTTGGGGTTTTCTGACGAGATGCACCTTCTACCAAAGCAATCATTTTATCCAGAAAACTTTCGCCGGGCGCAGTACTTACCTGAACTTTAATTTCGTCAGAGAGCACTTTTGTACCGCCTGTTACAGACGATTTATCCCCGCCGGATTCACGAATAACCGGAGCAGACTCTCCGGTAATGGCCGACTCATCAATCGTGGCAATTCCTTCAATAATTTCACCGTCAGTGGGAATGATATCACCTGCTTCGCAAACAAAAATATCTCCTTTTTTCAGCTGATTGGAAGAACGGATTTCAATAATTCCGCTATCTGATAAGACTTTAGCAGGCGTTTCTTCTCTCGTTTTGCGCAAGCTATCGGCCTGGGCTTTACCTCTGGCTTCGGCAATGGCCTCGGCAAAATTGGCAAACAAAACGGTCAGCAATAAAATTAAAAAGATAAAGAAATTATATAATGGCGAACCCTGTCCGCTATGGCTGAAAGAATACACGGTAACATACGCCATTACGAGCGTTCCGATCTCTACGGTAAACATCACCGGGTTGCGAACCATCATGCGGGGATCAAGCTTGATAAAAGATTGTTTTAATGCGGTTTGCACTAAAGCAGGTTCGAACAATTTATTATTGGGTTTCATTTTATTAATCTATTTAAGCATCGTAAAATATTCTGCCAATGGGCCTAAGGCCAAAGCAGGGAAATATGAAAGCGCATTTAACACAATGATCACGGCAAATGTCATTAAGCTAAAAGTTAGGGTATCAGTTTTTAACGTGCCGGCTGATTCTGGTATGAATTTCTTTTTAGCCAATAAACCAGCAATAGCAACCGGGCCAATAATTGGTAAGAAACGGCCTAAGAAAATTACAATCCCTGTAGATAGATTCCAGAAGATGTTATTATCACCCAAACCTTCAAAACCAGAACCGTTATTGGCATTTGAGGAAGTCATTTCATAAAGCATTTCGGAAAAACCATGAAAATTGGGATTATTTAACCAGTTTTTAGGTTGTACTGCCCAGGCTGCATCACCGTGATTGGTGAAAATATAACTTGCAACAGCAGTTCCGGCCAGGATTAAAAATGGGCTCAATAAAGTAATAATAGCGGCGATTTTAATTTCGCGGGCTTCTACTTTATGCCCCAAAAACTCTGGCGTACGACCTACCATCAACCCTGAAATAAATACGGCAATAATCAGGTAAATAAAATAATTTAATAAACCAACGCCACAACCACCGTAAAAAGCATTAATCATCATGGACAATAATTGCCATAATCCGGTTAGCGGCATGGTACTATCATGCATTCCATTAACCGAACCGGTAGAAATTACCGTAGTTAAAGTGCTCCAGTATGCGGTAGCAGCCGGGCCGATGCGCATTTCTTTCCCTTCCATTGCTCCGGTAGTTTGTGAAATACCCATTTTGGCCAATGCAGAGTTTCCGTCCAGTTCTGAACTTAATGTTGGAATCATCAGCATAAACATTCCAATTGTCATTACGCCAAAGATCATCCAGGCTAATTTTTTTCTGCGTATAAAATAGCCAAAAGCAATAACCATAGCCAGTGGAATGATGGTTTGAGCCATCATTTCAACCATATTGGTTAGGTAGCTTGGGTTTTCGAATGGATGTGAGGAGTTTGCCCCAAAGTACCCACCTCCATTCGTGCCCAGATGTTTTATGGCAATCATTTGCGCTGCGGGTCCACGCGAAACATGTACGGTATCACCCTGCATCGAAATAAACTGGTCTTTGCCTTCATAACTTGCAGGTGTACCATTAAAAGTTAAAATTAAGGCCACCACCACAGATAGCGGCAGCAATAAGCGGGTGATCGATTTTACGAAGTATTCCCAGAAATTACCCAGTTGTGTAGCCGTTTTGTCTCTGAAAGCTTTAAACAAAACTACAGCTGCGGCAATACCGGTTGCGGCACTTACAAATTGAAGAAACATCAGCACAAATTGCTGTGTTAAATAACTTACGCCGCTTTCGCCTGAGTAATGCTGAAGATTACAATTGGCGACAAAGCTGATAATGGTATTAAAAGCCAAATCAGGGCTCATACCGGGGTTAGCATCAGGATTGAACGGAAGCTTATCCTGAAAGATCAATACGAAAAAGCCATAAAATAACCACAGTATATTGATGGTTAACAGGGCTTTTAATTGTTGCTTCCAGTCCATTTGTTCTTTAATATTAATACCTGACAGCTTAAATATTCCGCGTTCAAGCGGTTTCAGGAAATCTGTCCATACTTTTTCTCCGGCAAATACTTTAGCCAGATACTTACCGAGCGGGATGGCAATAAGTAGCGTAAGCAGGAACGTGGCAATAATGCCAATTAATTCAGTGTTCATTTTTAATGTTTTTACTAAGTACTTGTCTTTTGGTTTATTGAAGGATAGGCTTCAATTTGCTTTGCAGGACAATTGTTTTTAAAATTTTTCGGGTTTAATCAGCACGTAAATCATGTAGATAAATACGGCGATTGCGATCATAAATAGTGCGGCCATAATTTTAGATTTTTTCGAACCAGTCGATTGTTTTGTAAGCTGCCCAGCATAGGGCAAGCAGGGTTAGAGATGAAATAATTGTCATAATCTTAATGATATTTATGAGCCAGTTGCCAACTGTTGTACCAATACGATGGGTTTTTTGATAAGTGATTGGTTTTTAATGTTTTGATTTGTTTTTGGTTGAACCGAAAAAAAATAAGCATAAAAAAACCCTTCCATTTTGGAAGGGTTTTTATCATAACGGAAAGGAGTATTAATTCCAACGGGTTTTTAAAAGAGAATGCTTTTTCGCCCTTGCAGGGGTGGAATAAAGCAGGTATTTTGGTTTATTAAGGTTTTTTCAGATGATAAGGATAATTCCCTGAATAACCATTTAAAATTGATTTTTACAGTTCCCGGATCTGATACTCCTCAATTTTACGATAAAGGGTTGTTAGGCCAATGCCGAGCAATCGTGAAGCTTCCGTTTTATTACCTTTGGTATGAACAAGTACTTTTTGGATGTGTTGTTTTTCGATTTGCTGTAAATCGTAGTTGTTCTCCAATGGAGCAAACTCAAAAAACTCCGGAGGCAGGGCAGAAGTATTTAAAACATCACCATCAGATAAAATTACTAAACGCTCGATTACGTTTTTTAATTCGCGAATGTTACCCTTCCAATTGTGATTACTTAGCAAGGCAAGGATTTTATCATCCATTTTAGGCTCCATTTTATTAACCTTGTCCGAAAATTCCTTTAAATAATATTTAGCGATTGCCGGAATATCTCCTTTTCGCTCATTTAGTGATGGCAATAGGATGCTAAAAACAGAGAGTCTGTAATATAAATCAGAACGGAATTTGCCTGAATTAGCATCTGCTTTTAAATCTTTATTTGTAGCCGCTAAAATGCGGACATTTACCTGTTGGGTGTGTGTATCTCCAATTTTAATAAAACTTTGATTTTCTAAAACCCTTAATAGTTTGGCCTGTAAATCGAGATTCATTTCTCCAATTTCATCAAGAAATAACGTACCGCCGTTGGCTTCTTCCAGTAATCCTTTTTTATCCTTATTGGCACCAGTAAAGGCACCTGCTTTATAGCCAAATAATTCACTTTCCAGTAAATCAGGACTAAAACCGCTACAGTTTAAGGCTATAAAAGGATTAAGTGCCCGTGGACTTTCATAGTGAATAGATTGTGCAAAAACTTCCTTTCCTGTTCCTGTTTCGCCTAATAATAAAACAGTAGTATCGGTTTGACTTACTTTTTTGGCTAATTCTATTGCTTCTTTTAAAGCCTTAGACTGACCTATAATGGTGTTAAAATTGTGTTTCCTTATAATTTTATTTTCAAGATCGGCTACACGGCGCTGCAGATTAGATTTATCCATAGCTTTGTATAGCAACGGAATAATTTTATCATTATCATCGCCTTTTACAAGATAATCGAAGGCTCCGTTTTTAATGGCCAATACACCATCAGCTATGGTTCCATAAGCGGTTAAATTAATAATTTCTACATAAGGTTTTAAGGCTTTAATATCCTTTACCAAAGCCACTCCGTTAACATCAGGCAATTTTACATCGCTGATTACAATACTAATGTCGTTATTTTTGAGAATCCTGATACCCTCTTTGCCAGTACTGGCTTGTAAAGTTTTAAAACCTTCAAGTTCAATAATTCTGGAAAGTAAACTGCAAATCTTCTTTTCATCATCAATGATGAGCACAATTCCGTTCATAGGTTTTATTTATGAGGCAATATTAAGAATAAAATAAATGATTTTGATCTGCTTCTTTGGTATGTTGCATAACTAGTTTGTGGAGCCGAAGCAGTGTTTCTTTGTTGCTATAGCAAGAAGCCCTATAACCATCGGATAAGTAGAATTGTCTTTGCCAGACAGGCTTCGTACCTTTTTCTTAACAAAAAGGTACCCAAAAGTCAAGGCTTGCATGCTTTCTTGAATAGCAACATCAGAATTCTAATGGCGGTAATATGAGGCTTAGACCTGCTCACAATTCCTGCGCCCGCTGCATATTTCCTTGGTTTTTTGTAATATGAAAAATCCTGCAAGAATTCTAATGTGCGATCCATCAAAATCCTGCCATGCCGGAGACTAAATCGCTCAGTACATCATGGAATTAAAGATTGTTCGGCGAAAGCCGATAAGCAATTTAACAAAATATATTATTCTGCACCTTGTATCTGCACTCAATAAGGCCAAAGTACTGCTTCTTCGTTCAACTTCTAATCGGCCCAATAAATTTGGGGGATGTAAAAAGCTAGGCCTTAGCAATAACCTTAATACAAAAAAATTCAGCCAACAATTTTGTTTCTTTTGTTGCCAAAAGAAAAAGGCCTCTGCGGCGAGCAGATAGATAAGATTATCTTGCCAGACAGAATTTGTACTTTTTTCGTTTCGAAAGACACAGAATAGAAGCAAATTGAGCATATTTGAGTGCACAAAACAAATTTTATGTTTAGAAACCTGATTGCAATAGCATTTTTGCTTTTGAATGTGGTATTTTGCCAGGCGCAACAAGTTCGTCCGGCAAAATCATCAGATATTTACAGAGAACTTAAAACACTGAAACACTTACCCAAAGTGTTGTATCTGGCGGCACACCCTGATGATGAAAACACTGGTTTATTGTCATGGTTAGTTAACGAACAAAATGTAGAAACTGCTTATTTATCTCTAACCAGAGGCGATGGGGGACAAAACCTTTTAGGTACAGAGCAAGGAGCTGCATTGGGTTTAATCAGAACACACGAACTTTTAGAGGCGAGGAAATTAGATGGCGCTCAGCAGTTTTTTACCCGGGCGATAGATTTTGGTTTTTCTAAAAATACAGACGATACATTTAAACAATGGGATGTCGATAGTTTGACAGCAGATGTGGTTTGGGTAATCCGTAAATTCAGACCTGATGTAATTATCTGCCGCTTTCCGCCAACTGCGGCTGCAGGTCATGGGCAGCATGCAGCTTCGGCTGTTGTTGCAGAGAAAGCTTTTGCGGCAGCTGCCGATCCGAAGCAATTCCCTAATCAGTTAAAATATGTAAGTGTTTGGCAACCTAAGCGCTTGTTGTGGAATACTTTTAGATTTGGGAGTGTAAATACTACATCAGAAAATCAGCTTAAAATTACCGCAGGCCAATATGATCCACAACTTGGAATGGGCTATGGTGAACTTGCCGGAATCAGCAGAAGCCTTCATAAAAGTCAGGGTGCTGGTACACAGTCTGTTGCGGGCATACGCACAGAATATTTTACGCCCGTAGCCGGAGATCAGGCTAAATCAACCATGTTTGACGGATTAAATAAAACTTTTACTACTGCAGGTTATAAAGAAATAGATGATGCAATTAGCCGGATTATTGAAAAATTTAATTTTAAAGACCCGGATTTAATTCTTACGGATTTAATTGCACTGCGTAAAAAAATCAGCATTATTAAAGATAAATACTTACTCACAGATAAATTGCAGGCACTGGATCAGTTGATTTTACATTGTACCGGATTTATGGGTGAGGTAGTGACTAATACACCAACCGCTGTAGCCGGAGATCAGTATAACTTTAGACTTAACCTGATCGCCAGATCAAAAACGCCCGTATCAATTGAAGAAATTGGCTGGTTAAAGGATAATGAAAAATTAAACAGAGTTTTATCTAACGATTCTTTGATTACATTAAATCACAAAATTCAAATTCCTGTTGATGCGGCTTTAACAGAGCCTTACTGGCTGGCAAAACCTGCAAAAAATGCTGCAACTTTTAGTGTTACCAACGACACTTTAATCGGTTTGCCCGAAACAGAATCACCTTTAAATGTATGGTTGACTTTAAAGATAGGGGCAGAGCGGTTTAAAGTTCAACTCCCTTTATCTTATAAAAAATTAGATCCGGTTAAGGGTGATGTTGTAGAGCCTTTGCGCATTGTTCCGGCTTTGGAGTTAAAATTTAACCAGTCGGTTTATCTGGTGAAAGTTGACAATGATTTAGTTCTCGATCTGAATTTTAAGATCAACACCAACCGCGAATTTAAAGATGGCAAGGTGGTTCTAAAATCAGGCAATCAGGTGTTGACTACGCTTTCAGGCATTACTTTAAACGGAAAAGATCAAACCTTAAGTTTTACGCTTAAAAAAGCTGATCTGAATAAGTTAAATACCAACCAGTTTAAACTTGAAGCCAGTTATACCTCAGGTAATACCGTGTTCGAAAAAAACCAACAGCTTATTCAATACCCACACCTGCCATCGCTGCAATATTTTACACCAGCAAGCACATTGGTTCTGAAAGGTGATATTCAGGTTACTGCCAAAAAAATTGGATATATTGAAGGAGCAGGTGATTTTATTCCAACTTTTTTAAGGCAATCGGGTTTGCAGGTTGACGTGCTGAAAGCTGCAGATATTTTTGATGCCACGAAATTAGCTTCATATGATGCCATTGTAACTGGTGTAAGGGTTATTAATGCCGAAAAGCAAATCGTAAGCTGGCTGCCTCAATTAAAAAACTATGTTAAAAACGGAGGTACGCTGGTGATGCAATACAATACCCAGCAGGATATGGCTACTGAAGATTTTGGGGTATATCCGTTCTCCTTAAGTAATAAAAGAGTAACCGAAGAAAATGCGGAGGTTAAGTTCTTAAATCCCGGGCATCGTTTGTTAAATTACCCGAATAAAATTACAGAAGCGGATTTTAAGAACTGGGTACAGGAGCGTGGAGCTTATTTTCCTGATCGTTGGGATAAACAGTACGAAGTTTTATTTGAAATGCACGATACTGGAGAGGAACCTTTGCAGGGATCTACGCTATATGCAAAATATGGAAAGGGTAACTTTATTTATACTCCGCTTGCATTTTTCAGACAGCTGCCCGCCGGAAATGTAGGTGCTGCCCGTTTATTTTTTAACTTTTTATCAGCAGGCAAATAAGATGAAAAATATACTGAGAAATTGGAACACCTGGTATATTTTACTTGCTTTGGCATTAATTGCACAGATTATATTCTATTACCTTTTTACTAAATATTGGGCATGAGCAATATAGACTGGATTGTTCTTGTTTTTACTTTGTTTGCTGTGGTGGTTTATGGCATCTTTATTGGCCGTGGTCAGAAAAGCAATGAATCTTACCTTAAGGCAGATAATAAAATGCCCTGGTATATTGTATTGCTTGGGATTATGGCCACACAGGCCAGTGCCATTACCTTCCTTTCAGCACCGGGGCAGGCTTACACCGATGGAATGCGCTTTGTACAATACTATTTTGGCCTGCCACTGGCGATGATTGTCATTTCAATTACGTTCATCCCCATCTTTCAACGGTTGAATGTTTATACTGCATATGAATATCTGGAACAACGTTTTGACCGCAAAACCCGTGTGCTTACTTCTCTGTTGTTTCTGCTTTCAAGAGGTCTATCAACCGGAATCAGCATCTATGCACCCAGTATTATTTTATCCAGTGTTTTAAACTGGAACATTTATTTAACCAATATTTTAACAGGTGGAATTTTATTGATCTATACCTATATTGGAGGAGCAAAGGCTGTTGCACATACCCAAAAACTGCAGTTTCTGATTATTTTAGGAACTATGGCTTTTGCAGCTTATTTATTGGTGCAAAATATGCCAAATGGGGCAAGTTTTAGTGATGCACTTTACCTGGCCGGAAAATCGGACAAATTAAATGTCATTACCACAGAGTTTGACTGGAAAGACAAATACAACATCTGGAGTGGCATTTTTGGAGGTTTTTTTCTTGCGCTTTCTTACTTTGGAACCGATCAAAGTCAGGTAGGGCGCTACATCAGTGCAAAAGATACCAGCACTGGCAGGATGGGTTTATTGCTGAACGGATTGGTTAAAATCCCGATGCAGTTTGCAATACTTTTAATCGGCGCTTTACTTTTTGCGTTCTTTGCATTAAAACCAGCACCAATTTATTTTAACGAACACTCTTATCAATATTTAAAAACGAGTAATCCTGAGCTCGCAACCAGTCTTGAAAAAGAACATAATTTTTTGCAACAGAAATTCGGACTGCAATCGAAACAAATATTAGCCGAACGTAAAACGGCGTCGGCACATTTAAATACTTCAATAGCCGAATTTAAAACAACCCAAAAGCAAATTAAAGACTTACACAGCAGAGTTGAGGAGGCCATTAATAAAACCAATTATAATGCTGAACGGACAGATACCAATTACATTTTTCTATATTTTGTAAAAAGCACTTTGCCGGTTGGTATGATCGGTTTATTATTTGCTGTAATATTTTTGGCTTCTTGGGGTTCTATTTCTGCTGCGCTAAACTCTCTGGCTTCCTCCTCATTAAAAGATGTACATTTAATTTTTAGTAAAAAGAAGCCCAATGATGAAGAGGAGTTGGCTTACAGCAGATTGCATACCCTGGCCTGGGGATTATTTTCGATAGCTGTGGCCATGTTTGCAACTCAAATGGGTTCCTTAATAGAGGCCGTAAACGTACTGGGGTCACTTTTTTACGGACCTATATTGGGTATTTTTCTGGTTGCCTTTTATTTCAAAAAAATCAATGGCTCTTTGGTATTTTTTGCTGCAATATTAGCGGAGGTAAGCGTAATAGCCGTTTATAAATTTGATATAGTTTCTTTTCTCTGGCTCAATATTATCGGGGCTTTTGGTGTTGTCTTTTTTTGTATTGCCGGTTTATTGTTTTATCATCCTAAAGCCCTAAATTCGTAAAATCAAAATACAACAAAAACAAATAAAATAATACTATGAAAACGATGATCAAATCTATTGCTATGATCTTTACGGCAATTACCGTTTCCGTAACGGCCATGGCTCAGGATGCTCAACCAAAACCAAGTCCGGCAGCAACAGCAACAGGGAAGGTAAAAGGTGCAAACATTACCATTAATTATAGCAGTCCCGCAGTTAAAGGACGTAAAATTTGGGGTGGATTAGAAGCTTACGATAAAGTATGGCGCGCCGGAGCAAACGAAGCAACAACTTTCGAAACCGATAAAGATATTAAGGTAGAAGGTAAAGTTTTACCTGCCGGAAAATACAGCTTCTTTTTAATTCCTAAAGAAAGCGGCCCGTGGGTAGCTATTTTTAACAAAGAACCAAAACAGTGGGGTGCTTATAAATATGAAGAAGCAAAAGACCAGTTAAGAGTTAATGTTAAAACAAAAGCATTAAAAGCAACACAAGAACGTTTGGTTTATAAAATTACGAATAGTGGTTTTTCTTTAGACTGGGACATGATTTCTGTTCCGGTATCTATAAAATAAATAAACTGATCATGAATCAAAGCCACTTTGCAATTGTAAAGTGGCTTTTTTGTTTACTTATATTTAGATCAAAATTCATGTTATGAAATGATTTTTCAGCAAACTTAATTAGTTAATAGCTGTTGTAGATATAAAAATATAACATGACACCATTAGAAATAAATGCAGAACAAAATGCTTCATTAAGCAATAAAAGTACATCAGAAGAAGTTAGTAACCAGCCATTAGAATTACATCCTGAAGCTTATAGGGTAAAAGGGCCATCACCCGATAAAATGAGAAGCGTTTCAGCATCAATACGCGCTTACGCAAATGGCTTATATGGATTACTGTAAGATAAAGCATCAATCCTAACATTTCCCCAAAAATGTAGATTTCAGTTTTATTTAATTCCTTGATTTATAAAAAAAAATGCCCTGCTCTGTGGAGTATTTTGGCTATATCTCCCCACTTTTCCTCAATTTATATTCCTCAATTTCTTACTTATGATTAAGTATGGTAAAAGCAGGTCTCTGTAAAGCAAGTATTGTGGTTTAATTGGGTAAAAAATTCCCCTATTTCCATGTTGCTGTTTTACTTGTTGAGACTTTATTCCTCATATTTCCTCTTGTTGTTTTGTGTGATTGGGACATTCCGCTATATGTAGTGGCATAAGTTACATTGGATAGGTTTTTGTCTTTAGGGATGCAGATGCATTTAGAGAATTAACACTAAATCATACCAAACAAAAATAACTTAACTATTATGAATAGACGCTTTATCTTTAGCTTAGCAATTTTGTTAAGCGCTTTTGGTGTTTCTGCACAACAAAAAGTAAAAGATGGAACAGTTGCAGGAGGTAATTTACCGAATAAGGATGCAATTTTAGAGCTGGAGAGTTCTAACAAAGGTTTTTTACATACCCGTGTTGCCTTAAAGGCCTCTACGAATGCTTTTCCATTAAGTGCACATGTTGCGGGGATGATGGTTTACAATACAGCCACCGAAAACGATGTTGTACCGGGTATTTATTACAATGATGGTACTAAATGGGTTTTTGTAAGAAGCAGCAGTTCGATATTGGTTGAAAGTCAACCTGGTAAAACAGGTACACCTGGTATCCCCGGTCAACCGGGTGGTCCAGGATCTGGCGTTACAATTGTGACCAATGACAGTGGTACCTGGGTTTATAACCCAACGACCAATACCTGGACAAATATTAGTGGAGGAAAGGGAGCCGATGGAAAGAATGGTACTTCTGTAACAGCAGGTCCAAATACGCCTGTAAACGGAGCGGGTTCAAATGGGGATACTTATATTAATACCAGTACTGGAGATGTTTATACAAAAGAAGGAAATGTTTGGGTATTAAGTGGGAATATCAAAGGCCCGAAAGGCGATAATGGAAAAGATGGGATTGATGGTAAATCTATTACCGGAGGATCAGGTGCACCAGGATTAAATACAGGTGCAAATGGTGATAGTTATGTTAATACAACAAACGGAGATGTTTATACCAAACAAGGAAATACCTGGGTAGTAACAGGAAATATTAAAGGCCTGAAAGGAGATGCAGGTGTAGTTGGTGTTCAGGGAATGCCTGGCGCAAGCGGAGCGCCTGGTACTCCGGGTTCCGGCACTGCTGGTGCGCCTGGAACAGGGGTTACGATTGTAACGAATGACAGTGGTACCTGGGTGTATAACCCAACGACGAATACCTGGACAAATATCAATGGTCCGAAGGGAGACAAAGGAGATAAGGGAGATGCAGGTGTAGTTGGTGTTCAGGGAATGCCTGGCACAAGTGGAGCACCTGGTACTCCGGGATCAGGTACGCCTGGAGCACCTGGCACAGGGGTTACGATTGTGACGAATGACAGTGGTACCTGGGTTTATAACCCAACAACCAATACCTGGACAAACATAAACGGTCCAAAAGGAGATAAAGGAGATGCAGGCGTAGTTGGTGTTCAGGGAATGCCTGGCACAAGCGGAGCACCTGGTATTCCGGGTTCCGGTACGCCTGGTGCACCTGGGACAGGGGTTACGATTGTAACGAATGACAGTGGTACCTGGGTGTATAACCCAACAACCAATACCTGGACGAATATCAATGGTCCAAAAGGAGATAAGGGAGATAAAGGTGATGCAGGCGTAGTTGGAGTTCAGGGAATGCCTGGCACAAGTGGAGCACCTGGTACTCCGGGTTCCGGCACTGCTGGAGCACCTGGCACAGGGGTTACGATTGTGACGAATGACAGTGGTACCTGGGTTTATAACCCAACAACCAATACCTGGACAAACATAAACGGTCCAAAAGGAGATAAAGGAGATGCAGGCGTAGTTGGTGTTCAGGGAATGCCTGGCACAAGTGGAGCACCTGGTATTCCGGGTTCCGGTACGCCTGGTGCACCTGGCACAGGAGTTACGATTGTGACGAATGACAGTGGTACCTGGGTGTATAACCCAACCACAAATACCTGGACGAATATCAATGGTCCAAAAGGAGACAAGGGAGATAAAGGTGATGCAGGAATAGTTGGTGTTCAGGGTATGCCTGGCACAAGCGGCACACCTGGTACTCCGGGATCAGGTACGCCTGGTGCACCTGGCACAGGGGTTACGATTGTAACGAATGACAGTGGTACCTGGGTTTATAACCCAACGACCAATACCTGGACGAATATCAACGGTCCAAAAGGAGATAAGGGCGATGCAGGAGTAGTTGGTGTTCAGGGCATGCCTGGCACGAGTGGCACACCTGGTACTCCGGGTTCCGGCACAGCTGGAGCCCCTGGGACAGGGGTTACGATTGTAACGAATGACAGTGGTACCTGGGTTTATAACCCAACAACCAATAGCTGGACGAATATCAATGGTCCAAAAGGAGATAAAGGAGATGCAGGCGTAGTTGGTGTTCAGGGCATGCCTGGCACGAGTGGCACACCTGGTACACCGGGGTCAGGTACGCCTGGAGCACCTGGGACAGGGGTTACGATTGTGACGAATGACAGTGGTACCTGGGTGTATAATCCAACGACCAATACCTGGACAAACATAAACGGTCCAAAAGGAGATAAAGGAGATGCAGGAGTGGTTGGTGTTCAGGGCATGCCTGGCACAAGTGGAGCACCTGGTACTCCGGGATCAGGTACGCCTGGTGCACCAGGCACAGGAGTTACGATTGTGACGAATGACAGTGGTACCTGGGTGTATAATCCAACCACAAATACCTGGACGAATATCAATGGTCCAAAAGGAGACAAGGGAGATAAAGGTGATGCAGGCGTAGTTGGTGTTCAGGGAATGCCTGGCACAAGCGGCACACCTGGTACTCCGGGATCAGGTACGCCTGGAGCACCTGGCACAGGGGTTACGATTGTAACGAATGACAGTGGTACCTGGGTGTATAACCCAACGACCAATACCTGGACCAACATCAATGGTCCAAAAGGAGACAAGGGAGATAAAGGCGATGCAGGCGTAGTTGGAGTTCAGGGCATGCCTGGCACAAGCGGAGCACCTGGTACTCCGGGATCAGGTACGCCTGGTGCACCTGGCACAGGGGTTACGATTGTAACGAATGACAGTGGCACCTGGGTGTATAACCCAACAACCAATACCTGGACGAATATCAATGGTCCAAAAGGAGATAAAGGAGATGCAGGCGTAGTTGGTGTTCAGGGAATGCCTGGCACAAGCGGAGCACCTGGTACTCCGGGATCAGGTACGCCTGGTGCACCTGGCACAGGAGTTACGATTGTAACGAATGACAGTGGTACCTGGGTTTATAACCCAACAACCAATACCTGGACGAATATCAATGGTCCAAAAGGAGACAAGGGGGATACTGGAGCACAAGGCCCAATTGGCTTAACTGGTGCAGCAGGGCCAGCAGGTGCTCAGGGTATACCTGGAGCAAATGGAGTTGATGGTGCTCAGGGTCCTATTGGTCCAACCGGAGCGCCTGGAGCTCAGGGCCCTCAGGGAGATAAAGGTGATACTGGTGCACAAGGCCCTATTGGTTTAACGGGAGCACCGGGAGCTACTGGTGCTCAGGGTCCAAAAGGAGATACAGGAACAACAGGTGCACAAGGTCCTATTGGTTTAACGGGAGCGCCGGGGGCAATGGGTCCTCAGGGTCCAAAAGGTGATACAGGTACTCAGGGTGGTATAGGTTTAATTACTAATGGTCTTAATACTATAGTTACCGGAAATGGAACAACTGCAACACCTTATCAGATTAATACTAAAGCATCTGCATTTAGTCAGGATATATCAACCGGAGTAATTACGCATATTAATGATGCTACTACTCCTGTTACTTCAACAGCTGTGGTTCGCAGTACAAATGCAGGGCAGCTTTTAACAGTAGGTACTGATGGTGGTGCTTTGCTTACCCAGGCATCGATAACCAATTTAGAACCTTGGCAAATTCAGGGTACTGCTAATAAGGCGATATTAAATACGGATAATATTTATCAGCAAGGAAAAGTTTCTATTGGTTCTACAAGTGCTACACCAGCTACAACTAAACAATTAGAAGTAGTAGGTGATTTAAAAGCAAAATACTTAAATGGTGGAAACTATTATGGTGTCGAAACGGGCGATGCAGGCTTGGGTATACCGACCAGTATGATGTATGTGAGCAACAACGTAGATATTACTGCTGCTACAGCAACTTCTATCAGTATTTTACGACCAGGGATTGTTAATTTTCAAACTACTGATGCAAGTGGTGGCACTGGTAGTGTGGCTGCTTTTTCAAATGCAAGTGGCGGTAATGTTAGTATGGTCGCTAATAATCCAGCTGGAAACATTACTTCTTCTGTTTGGGGTTATAATGATGGTTCACTAAGCAATGTTACGCTCTCTCATGCAAGAACATCAGCAGAAGCAACGAATATTAAACTTGAAAAACTGAAAGGGGTAAGCTTTGACTTTAATAAAACAGATGGAACAGTTGAAGGCAGTTATACTTTTCCAAGAATTAACGGTGCGACCAATCAGGTGCTAACTACTCCGGGAGGTTTAAATGCACAATTGGTTTGGAAAGATATTAATGATTTGGTTAATAGTCCTGAGCCTTTGCAGATACAGGGAACAACCGATAAAGCGATTGCTAATACAGATAATGTTTACCAAATGGGTACGGTTGCGATTGCTAAAAACACAGCTTTAGCTGGTAGCTCTTTAGATGTTAAGGGTGCTGTAGTTACAGGAACTGGTCATGTAGGCTCAGTAGGTCTAAACTCTTTTATCATTGGCGGTAACAATAATGTAGCTTCTGGAGAGAATTCTATTGCTGGTGGTTTTAATTCAATAGCCTCAGGAGATCACTCTATTGCTATAGGAACGAACGGAACAATCGCATCTGGTTACAATTCAAAAAACTTTGGAGCAACTTCAACTGCTTCACAAGCTAATGCATTCATTGCCGGCGGTATTAACAATACAGCTTCTGCGATAAATACGTTTGTGTCAGGACAGGGCAATAGAGCAAGTGGACAGCATAGTTTTGCTACTGGTCAAAATACAATTGCTTCTTCAATTGGAGAAGTCGTAACGGGTCTGTACAATGCCATCACTACCGGAAATACAAGTGTACCTACCGGGACTGATGCTGCATTCCAGATTGGTAATGGTACATCTACAACTAGAAGTAATGCCATAACTGTACTTAAAAACGGAAGTATTGGTACTGATTTAGCTATTGCGCCAACTGAGCGTTTGGATATTGGTTCGAAAGGTGTTAGAATCCGTGATATCAATACAGTCGCATATACAGGAGTAGGCAGCGAGAGAATAGTAGTAGCTGATGCAAGTGGCGTATTGAAAACAATTTCCGCTTTACCAGCTAGTGCTATCCGCACGGAAACTGCAAATTACTCAGCTGTGGTAACAGATGAAACGATTCTAATAGATGCAACAAGTGCTGCTGTAAAAGTAACCTTGCCTGCCGCAAGTGCATCAATAAAAGGTAAAAAATATACAGTTAAGAAAATAGATACCACTGGAAATGGAGTTAATGTAATTTCCTCAGGCGGTACCATTGATGGGAATGCGGCTGCTACAGGTATTACAGGAACACTGTCATGGCAAGGGTGGGTTTTCCAATGTGATGGTGTGAATTGGTTTATCGTTAGCCGTATTTAATAAGAAAATTCAATTATTGTTAAAAGATGAAAAATTTATATATATCAACACTATTGTTGTTGTGCACAGTAACAATAACTAAAGCTCAGCAAGGTTTTGGTACAAATAGTCCAGCCTCGTCATCTGTAATCGACATGGTTGCCACAGATAAGGGCGCTTTGTTGCCTCGTATTGCTTTAACCAGCATTACAGTAGCAGCACCAGTTTCTACACCTGTAAACGGGCTTACAGTTTTTAATACAGCTACTGCTGGAACTGCTCCAAATAATGTAACGCCAGGTTACTACTATTGGAGTACAATAAGTAGTAAATGGGTAAGGATGCAGGATGCTGTTAACAATATCTATACTAATGATGGAACACTTGCATCAAATAGAATTGTTACACAAGGAGCAAATACACTCAGTTATACAGGTACAGCTGCATCTATGGTTAAAATTACCAATACTGCAGGTACATTATCCACACCAGTATCTGCATTGCAGATTGTTGATGGATCGCAAGCTACTGGTAAGGTGCTTACTTCTGATGCGAATGGAAATACTTCCTGGACATATTCAGCTTTACAAGCAATAACAGGTACTTTGCCCTCAGGTGCATCAGTGGTTAGCTTTACAAGTTACGGTGCAGGTAATCCTCCAAATATCTCGTTATATACTGGAGGTTCTATAACCCTGCCTCCAGGAAAATGGATGGTTTCTTTTGGTTCATTAGCTTCTATGGGGCAAAATGACAGAATGAATACCTCAGATGCACAATTATGGTGCACGGCATTTTTATCTAATTCTACGAGTTCAAATGTGGCAACTACTGATTACATCACAGCCTATACAGGTCAGAGAGGTTCTGGTGGATCAATTGGTAGAGGAATGAACAGAACTATGGTAACTGGTGCCATTGCTATAAACAATACCAGCGGTGCAAACAAAACATATTATTTATGGGCAAATCAGGAACTGGAAACATACACAGGTGGACCAGCACAAATATATATTAATGGAGGAACGACTCTAGGTACAAATCCAGGTTATTGGGTTAACCTCTTCGGTAGCGGAAATTATGAGCGTTATTTTTATGCTATTCCAATTCAATAAAATTAATTGAGTACCTCCAAATTAATTGTAGTAATTAAAAACGAAGTCCAATTAGAGAAAAAATGAAAAGAATAATTAATTTATTGTGCTGCCTGAGTTTAATTTCTTTTGGTCTTTACGCTCAAAGTGGCGCTGGGAGTATGACGGTTGATGAGTCGGTGGTTGTGGTTTCAGCGGGTACGACCGAGCAGCGCTTTAGCGAGGGCACTTACTTTGGCCCGAAAGCGAACTGGGAGATCAACGGTACGCTGGAGATTTACAGTAAAAATGTCTGGATTGCCCCGGGGGCTACTTTCAGCGGTACGGGCAAGATTATTATCTACAACCCGGGCACTAACCCTTTTTATCCGGCTATGGCTTCAGGGCCAACCAATATCGATGGGAACAATGGTAATTTCATCAACCTGATTATCGAACACCAGAATACAGAA